>NZ_BBIQ01000046.1 GCF_000730565.1 Pseudomonas fulva NBRC 16637 = DSM 17717
ATACCCGCATACAGGCTACGAGGGCGACCTTGGCAACTTTTCCGCGTCCGCGCAGCGCCTCATAACGAGCCTTGAGTGCTGGGTTGTACTTTATCGCCACAAGGCATGACATATACAACGATCGCCTGGCCTCAAACCGCCCGCCCGAGATAGAGCGTTTGCCCACGGATTTTCCGCTGTCGTGGTTAAAAGGCGCCACCCCGACCAACGAGGCTATTTCTTTGGACTCTACACGCCCCAGTTCTGGCAGAAGTGTTATCAGCTTGCCCGCCGTTACCAGCCCAATGCCTTTGACCTGGACCAGCTGAGTAACCCGTTCATCTTTCAGGGCTTCCGTTTGCTGGCTGATCGCTTGCTCAATCAGCTTGATCTGCGACTTGAAGTGCTGAAGGTTGGCTTTCAGAAAGTCGGACACCGCGCTGAACTGCGCCTGTTTCAGGCGCCTGCGGTCGTCATCACGCTGCTGAACCAGCCGATCACGTTGCTGCAGCAATTCTCGCAACAGCGCACGCTCCGGGCTGATCCGCAGGGTGGGCTGGTCTGGAATGACCTCAGCGTAGTGGGCCAGTACTTCGGCATC
>NZ_BBIQ01000045.1 GCF_000730565.1 Pseudomonas fulva NBRC 16637 = DSM 17717
CAAGACCCCAGTCAGCACCGAAGTTACCGACGAGCCAGGTTCGGGTACGCCAGGCACTGGCAACCAAGGCGACCAAGTGCTGGTTACCATTACAGCGGATCAAACTTCGGTAGCCGAAAACGTCAAACCAACGTTCACCGTTCAAATCAACAAAGCCCTGGCCAACGATCTGGTCGTGACCCTGAGCAACAACGAGAAGGTCACTATCAAAGCCGGCGAAACCAGCGCCCAGTACACTCACGCAGCTCAAGGCGACGACGTCTACAAAGACTCCGGCGAGATCAGCCTGGGCATCAAGTCGGCGGTCGACGCGGGTGGCCGCACTTTCGAAAATCTGCAGCTGGGTAACGATGCCTCGGTGAAGGTCACCGACACCGTTGACGAAGTTGTGGCCAAACTGACTGCGACCGACTCGGTTACCGAGGGCGGTCAGATCACTTACACCGTGACCCTGACCAACAAAGACGGCCTGCCAATCGACAAACACGGCGCGCTGACCTTCACGTTGGACGATGGCAAGACCACCATCACCATCCCAGCCAACGGCACAACTGGTTCGGTCACTGTGACCGCGCCTGACAACGACTATGTCGGTGCTAACGATCCGGTCGTCAAATCGATCGCCT
>NZ_BBIQ01000044.1 GCF_000730565.1 Pseudomonas fulva NBRC 16637 = DSM 17717
GGAGCCGCTGCTTGGTTGCAGCATGCGTAGCCAGCAGGAGCTCAACTCGCCGTCTTGGCTGAGGCGGTCCCAGTGGAAACGCACACAGACGCGGTTGAGATTGTCGGTGAACAGTTCATGGCCGCTGGGCGAAACGACTACGGCGGTCTGCGGGCCGGGGCTGGAAGGTTTGGCGTGCTCGAACGGGCTGCGGTACGGCGCACTGTGTAGCTGGCCTTCGAAGTGGCTGGTGAAGAAACCGTAGGAGGCTTCGCTCAATACCGAGCCAAGCAGCGAATGGTCCGGCGCCGGACGCACGGTCTTGAACAGCGGTGCCAGACTGCCGGGGGCATCACGGCGCTGCTGGGCCATGGGCAGGTTGCTTTCGGCAAAAAACTGCACCTCGATCAGCAGAAACTGCCGGGCCTCGGCGGCCTTGCGCTCGTACAGCGGGTGCTGGGTCAGCTCGAACCAGCGGCCGGCCTGCAACTGGCGTACCCCGGCTTGGCCGTGCACGCGGCGGGCCCGGGATTCGTGCTGCTCGATCTGCACGCGGCTGAGCCAGTCGCCGCGCTCCTGTTTCTGCCAGTTGTACTGGCCCTGGTACGCGTAACGCTCCAGAGCCGCCGGCGCGGAGGCGGCCTGCAGAGCCGGCATCACGCTTTCACGCGGCTGGGTGTGAGCGAGGTAATCGACACTGCGCCAGTTGAGCTTGCCGCTGAGCAGCTGCGAACCGCTGCTCCACTGGGTGATGCCGTCCTGCTTCTGGGTCACGCTCTGGGTGTGGAACGGGACTTGTTGCGGAGCCAGGGCGGGCAGGGTATCGAC
>NZ_BBIQ01000043.1 GCF_000730565.1 Pseudomonas fulva NBRC 16637 = DSM 17717
CAGCCACGGCCATACCCAGCTCAACCTCGGCTACCTGATCGACCAGCGCGGCAACCACCGCGGCGCCCTGCGCGGCACCGGCTTCGAGCTGCGCACCGACGCCTACGGCGCCCTACGCGCCCAGCAGGGTCTGTACCTGAGCACTTGGAAGCGCAGCAACGCCCAGGGCGCGCAGCTTGATATCAGCGAAGCCCAGCAGCAGCTGCAGAACAGCGAGCAACGCCTCAAAACCCTGTCCGATACCGCCAAGCAGCACAACGCCGACGCCCTGCAAGCCGGCCTGGACAGCCTGACCCAGCTCAACGCCGATGCCGACGTCACTTATGGCAACGACAACAGCAGCCCGAGCCAAGGGCGGCGACACCGCGTGGGCCATCCGCAGCGGCGGACGCGGCAAGACCCCGGGCTACCAGAAGCCACTGCTGATCGCCTCCTCCCCGGCCGATATCGCCACCGCCACGCCACAGAACACCCACCTACACAGCGGCAAGCACCTCACCGTGGGCACCGGCGAGGATGTCAGCATTGCCAGCGGCAAGTCATTGCTGGCAAGCGTGGTGCAAAGCATCAGCCTGTTTGCGCAGAACGCCGGGGCCAAGTTGTTTGCGG
>NZ_BBIQ01000042.1 GCF_000730565.1 Pseudomonas fulva NBRC 16637 = DSM 17717
AACCAGCACTTGGTCGCCTTGGTTGCCAGTACCAGGAACTCCCGAGCCAGGCTCATCGGTAACCTGAGTGGTGACGGGCGTTTTGTCGAGCGTCAGCTGCTCGAACTTGCCTACATCTGCGCCAGTGACGGTTGCAATCGATTTGACGACTGGATCGTTGGCACCGACGTAGTCATTGTCAGGCGCGGTAATGGTTACCGAACCGGTCGTACCATTGGCCGGGATAGTGATGACGGTCTTGCCATCGTCCAGCGTGAAGGTCAGCGCACCATGCTTGTCGATTGGCAGGCCATCTTTGTTGGTCAGGGTCACGGTGTAGGTGATCTGACCGCCTTCGGTGACCGAATCGGTCGCAGTCAGCTTCGCCACAACTTCATCGATGGTATCGGTGACTTTGACCGATGCATCGTTGCCCAGCTGCAGGTTTTCGAAGGTACGACCGCCAGCATCGGCTGCCGACTTGATGCCCAGGCTGATTTCGCCAGAGTCCTTGTAGACGTCGTCGCCCTGCGCTGCGTGGGTGTACTGGGCGCTGGTTTGGCCGGCCTTGATGGTGATCTTCTCGTTGTTGCTGAGGGTCACGACCAAGTCGTTGGCCAGGGCCTTATTGATCTGCACGGTGAAGGTCGGCTTGACGTTCTCGGCTACGAAGGTTTGGTCAGCCGTAATGGTGACCAGTACCAAATCGCCTTGGTTACCCGTACCCGGGGTTCCAGAACCTGGCTCGTCGGTAACTTCGGTGCTGACTTGGGTTTTATCCAGCGTCAGTTGTTCGAACTTCCAAGCATCCGCGCCGCTGACCGACTCGATCGAGTTCACGACAGCAGGGTTCGTGCCCACATAAACGTTGTCCGGCGCGGTAGCGGTGGCCGAACCTACGGTGCTGTTGGCAGGCACCACCACGGTAGTGCCATCTTTGAGATGGAAGTACAGCTCTGCGTGGTTGTTGATCGGCAGACCATCTTTGTTGGTCAGCGTTACGGTGTAGGTGATCTCG
>NZ_BBIQ01000041.1 GCF_000730565.1 Pseudomonas fulva NBRC 16637 = DSM 17717
ATGGAAGTACAGCTCTGCGTGGTTGTTGATCGGCAGACCATCTTTATTGGTCAGCGTCACGGTGTAGGTGATCTCGCCGCCCTCGGCAACCGAAGTGGTCGCGGTCAGCTTGGCTACAACTTCATCGATGGTGTCGGTGACCTTGACCGAGGCATCGTTGCCCAGCTGCAGGTTTTCGAAGGTGCGGCCGCCCGCGTCGGCTGCCGACTTGATGCCCACGCTGATTTCGCCCGAATCTTTATAAACGTCGTCACCTTGTGCCGCGTGCTCGTAAGACACGGAGGTCTGACCAGCCTTGATGGTGACTTGAGCGTTGTTGCTCAGGGTCACGACCAAGTCGTTGGCCAGGGCTTTGTTGATCTGGACGGTAAACGTTGGTTTGACGTTTTCGGCGACGGAGGCTTGGTCGGCGGTGATAGTGACCTGGACAAGGTCACCTTGGTTGCCAGTGCCAGGAGTACCCGAGCCCGGCTCGTCAGTTACTGTAGTGGTTACAACCTCATTGCCCAGCGTCAGCTTCTCGAAGTTATCCCCACCTGAAACCGACTCCAGCTTGTTCGCCAGAGCAGGCTGGCCACCCATGTACACATCATCGCCAACGGCAATGGTGGTGCTGCCAGAGATGCTGTTGGCTGGAATAGTGACTTTGGTCCCGTCAGTCAGCGTGAACGTCAGTGCCCCATGTTGAGTGACAGGCAAGCCTTGAGCGTTGCTCAGGGTTACGGTGTAGGTAACTTGCCCGCCCTCTGTAACAGTCGCCTTGTCCGCTGTAAGGGTTGCGATGACTTCGCTGATGGTGTCGGAAATTTCGACTGTTGCCGGGCCACCGATGACGAGGTTTTCGAACGTGGCACCCGGGACGCTAGCGTCGGTCACACCTAGCGTGACCGAGCTTGGATCCTTGATGACATCGTCGCCTTGTGCGGCGAGCTTGTACTCGACCTCGGTTTTTCCAGCCTCGATGGTGACTTTGTCACCATTGGACAGGGTGACAGTAAGCGGACGGTCCAAGGCTTGACTGACTTTGACCGTAAAGGACGGCTGCTGATCTTCGGTCACATTGCCGTTACTGGCGATGCTGACAGTGACGGTGTCGATACTGTCGTTGATGACCGTGGAAGCTGGCGTGGGGCTTGCGGTCAGTTTTTCGAAGTTACCGCCCGTGGCGCTGTCGATGGTCACGCTAA
>NZ_BBIQ01000040.1 GCF_000730565.1 Pseudomonas fulva NBRC 16637 = DSM 17717
AGATCAGC
The DNA here is from genome assembly GCF_000730565.1 of Pseudomonas fulva NBRC 16637 = DSM 17717. Taxonomy (GTDB): domain Bacteria; phylum Pseudomonadota; class Gammaproteobacteria; order Pseudomonadales; family Pseudomonadaceae; genus Aquipseudomonas; species Aquipseudomonas fulva. Next base: position 9 of record NZ_BBIQ01000040.1, read on the forward strand.
CTGGGCATCAAGTCGGCAGCCGACGCGGGTGGTCGTACGTTCGAGGACCTGCAGTTGGGCAACGATGCATCGGTCAAAGTCACCGATACCATCGACGAAGTTGTAGCCAAGCTGACTGCGACCGACTCGGTTACCGAAGGTGGTCAGATCACCTACACCGTGACCCTGACCAACAAGGACGGCTTGCCAATTGACAAGCATGGCGCGCTGACCTTCACCCTGGACGATGGCAAAACCACCATCACCATCCCGGCCAACGGCACGACCGGCTCGGTCACCGTCGCCGCACCTGACAACGTCTACATCGGCGCCAACGACCCGGTCGTCAAATCGATCGCGGCGGTCAGCGGCCCGGATGTCTGGAAGTTCGAACAGCTCACCCTGGACAAGACCCCGGTCAGCACCGCAGTCACCGACGAGCCAGGTTCGGGTACGCCAGGCAATGACAACCAGGGTGACTTGGTACTGGTGAACATCGTGGCCAACCAGGTCTCGGTCAACGAAGCCACGCCACCCCTGTTCACGCTGACCCTGAACCGCGTGCTGGACAAGGACCTCACGGTCACCCTGAGCAACAACGCCACTGTTGTGTTCAAGGCCGGCGAGACCAGCAAGTCCTATGTCGCACCTGCCCAGGGCGATGACGTCTTCAAGGACGAAGGCAAGATCCAGATCGGTATCGTCAAGGCCGAAGTGCCGAATGCTACCTTCGAGAATCTGGTGCTGGGCGCGCCTGCATCGGTCGATGTCACCGACACCATCAGCAAAGTCACTGCGGTGCTGGCTGTGGATAACACCTCGGTCGTCGAAGGCGGGAAGATCACCTACACCGTAACCTTGATCAGCGAAGACAGCGACCTGCCGGTCACTGGCCACGGTGGCGTGACCGTCACCTTGACCGGTGGCACCCAGGTATTCATCGCCGCCGGCTCTGCTACTGGCACCGTCACCATCAATGCGCCAGATGACGTGTACGTCGGCGGCCAGCCTGCGGTCACCAAGTCGATTACCGACATCACGGTCGCAGGCGCCAAGCAATTTGAAAACCTGGTGGCGGACAAGTCGCCGGTTACCACGACCGTGCACGACGAACCTACCGGCCAGGGCGACCTGGTGCAGGTCAATATCGTCGCCAATCAGGTGTCGGTGAACGAAGCCACTGCGCCGACCTTCACCCTGAGCCTGAACCGCGCACTGGACAAGGACCTGACCGTTACCCTGAGCAACAACGCCACCGTTGTGTTCAAGGCTGGCGAGATGACCAAGACCTACACGGCTGCTGCGCAAGGCGATGACGTCTTCAAGGACGAGGGCAAGATCGAGGTTGGCATCGTCAAGGCAGAAGTGCCGAACGCCACCTTCGAGAACCTGGTCATTGGCGGCCCGGCTTCGGTCAACGTCACCGACACG
>NZ_BBIQ01000039.1 GCF_000730565.1 Pseudomonas fulva NBRC 16637 = DSM 17717
AAGTGAAGATCCGTGGCCAGCGCATCGAGCTGGGTGAGATCGAGGCGCGCCTGCTGGAAGTGGCCGGTGCGGGTGAAACCGTGGTCGTGGCCCGAGAGGATGCCCAAGGTCAGCACCTGGTCGGCTACGTGGCCGACCCATACCCGCCTGCTGATCTAGCAGCCTGGCAAGCCCAGCTCAAGGCCCGATTGGCCGAGGCCTTGCCGGCCTACATGGTGCCTTCGCACCTGGTCTGGCTGGCAGCGATGCCCTTGAGCCCCAACGGCAAGCTGGACCGCAAGGCCTTGCCTGCGCCTGATCTGGAACAAACCCGGCAGGCCTTCCAGGCACCGAGCACTGAGCTCGAGTGCACCGTTGCAGCCATCTGGAGCCAGGTGTTGCACCTGGACCAGGTAGGCATGGCCGATCACTTCTTCGACTTGGGCGGGCACTCGCTGCTCGCCACCCAGGTGATTTCGCGCGTTGCCCAGGAACTGGACCTGGAGGTGCCGCTGGCGCTGCTGTTCGAACACAGCACCCTGCACGCCTTTACCCAGGCCGTGAGCGCTCTGCAAGGCCACCGCGCCGCACCGATCGCCCCCGTGGACCGCAACCAGCCGCTGCAGCTGTCGTTCGCCCAGGAGCGGCAGTGGTTCTTGTGGCAGCTGGAGCCGCACAGCAGCGCCTATCACATCCCCATGGCCCTGCGCCTGCGTGGCGAGCTGGACCTGCAAGCGCTGGAAGACAGCTTCAACCTGCTGGTGCAGCGCCACGAAAGCCTGCGCACCACCTTCATCCAGGAGCAGGCCCAGGTTCGTCCGGTCATCCACGCCCACTGGCGTTTGCCTGTGCCGGTGCAATCCGTTGCGGGCGAAGACGAGGAGGGCACACTGATCCAGGCCTTTATCCAGGCCCAGACCGCCCAGCCTTTCGACTTGGTCAATGGGCCGTTGCTGCGCATCGGTGTGTTGAAACTGGGGGCACAGGACCACGTGCTGACCTTGGTTCAGCACCACATCGTTTCCGATGGCTGGTCGATGCAGGTGATGGTCGATGAATGGATGCAGAGCTATGCCAGCCTGACAAGCGGCGCGCAACCGAACCTTGCGCCGCTGCCCGTCCAGTACCTGGACTACGCCCACTGGCAGCGCGACTGGCTGGCAGCCGGTGAACGCGAGCGTCAGCTGATGTACTGGCGTGAGCAGCTGGGCGATGAGCCGGTGGTGCTGGAGTTGCCCACCGATCACCCGCGTCCTGCCGTGCAGAGCTACCGCGGTGCCCGCCTGGGGCTGACCTTGGACACGCAGCTGACCACGGGCCTGCAACAGCTGGCGCAGCAGCACAACGTCACGCTGTTCATGCTGCTGCTAGCCTCGTTCCAAGCACTGTTGCAGCGCTACAGCGGCCAGGACGACATCCGTGTCGGCGTGCCCGTCGCTAACCGCCATCGCCTGGAGACCGAGCGTCTGATCGGCTTCTTCGTCAATACCCAGGTCTTGCGTGGGCGCTTCGATGGGCAGCTGACCGTAGAGGCGCTGTTGGAACAAGTGCGCCAGGCCGCGCTGGGCGCCCAGCAGCATCAGGACCTGCCGTTCGAGCAGCTGGTCGAAGCCCTGCAGCCGGCACGCAGCCTGAGCCACAACCCGCTGTTCCAGGTGATGTTCACCCACCGCAACCTGCTCGACCAGCAGCTGGGTGACGGCTTCAAGGTGCCGCAGCTCGATGTCCAGACCCTGAGCGGCGAACACCACAGTGCCCAGTTCGACCTGGCCCTGGACACCTTCGAGACACCCGACGGCCTGGGGGCGACCTGGACCTTTGCCACCGACCTGTTCGAAACCAGCACGCTTGAGCGCATGGCCAGCCATTGGCAAACCCTGCTGCGCGGCATGCTTGCCAGCCCTGGGGCACGAGTGGCCGAGCTGCCCCTGATGGACGCACGGCAGCTGGACACTGCGCGCACCTGGAACCAGACCGCTCAGCGTTACCCCGATGAGCACTGCGTCCACCGCCTGATCGAGCAGCAAGCCCAGCGCAGCCCCGAGGCGGCCGCCGTGGTGTTCGGCGCGCGTCAACTCACCTATCGCCAACTCAACAACGCCGCCAATGGCCTGGCCTGGCAGTTGATCGATCGCGGTGTTGGCCCGGACGTGCTGGTAGGCATCGCCGCCGAGCGGTCGCTGGAGCTGGTCATCGGCCTGCTGGCCATCCTCAAGGCCGGTGGCGCCTACCTGCCGCTGGACCCGGACTACCCCGAGGAACGCCTGGCCTACATGATCGAGGACAGCCGCATGGCCTTGCTGCTGCATGCACCAGGCTTGCGCCTGCCGGTGCCCGAAGGGCTGGCGACGCTCGAACTGCTGGCCCCGCAGGCGGACCCGGTTGACGTACCGAACCCGCAGGTCGACCTGGC
>NZ_BBIQ01000038.1 GCF_000730565.1 Pseudomonas fulva NBRC 16637 = DSM 17717
TGGCGCCCTGCGCGCCCAGCAGGGCCTGTACCTCAGCACCTGGAAACGCAGCAACGCCCAGGGCGCCCAGCTCGACGTCAGCGAAGCCCAGCAACAACTGCAGAACAGCGAGCAACGCCTCAAAACCCTGTCCGATACCGCCAAGCAGCACAACGCCGATGCTCTGCAAGCGGGCCTCGACAGCCTGACCCAACTCAACGCCGATACCGACGTCATTTATGGCAACGACAACAGCAGCCCGAGCCAAGGCCCAAGCGAACAGCAACGCAACGGCGGCGACACCGCGTGGGCCATCCGCAGCGGCGGACGCGGCAAGACCCCGGGGTACCAGAAGCCACTGCTGATCGCCTCCTCCCCGGCCGATATCGCCACCGCCACGCCACAGAACACCCACCTGCACAGCGGCAAGCATCTGACGGTGAGTACCGGCGAAGATGTCAGCATCGCCAGCGGCAAGTCATTGCTGGCAAGCGTGGTGCAAAGCATCAGCCTGTTTGCGCAGAACGCCGGGGCCAAATTGTTTGCAGCCAAGGGCAAGGTCGAATTGGAAGCGCAAAGTGATGCCATGGAACTGACTGCGCTGCAAAACATTAAGCTCACGTCGCTGGAACAGTTGATCGAGATGTCGGCACAGAAAGAAATTCTGCTTACCAGCGGTGGTGCTTATATCCGCATCAAGGGTAGCAATATCGAGGTGCATGCGCCGGGGACCATCGACATCAAGGGCGCGAAAAAGACGCTGGATGGGCCGGCCAGTATGGAGCACTCGTTCAAGGAGCTACCCACCGGTCCTGCCTCTGGCATGTATGACGAACAGAATCGATTGATCACTAGCTTCGGCGTTCCGCTAGAAAACGTCGCCGTTGAAGTCGAATCAGCTGACGGCGGAAAAAGGGTCTATTTCACCGACCGGGAAGGCACCACCCCACGCTTCTTCAGCGACAACGAAAGCACCGCCAAGGTGAGACTTGTGCCTGATGAATTCGTGGTGCCCCAGGACGCGGATACATTCGTACCGAGAACAAAGCGATGAAGCAAGATTTCAAGTTTAACGATAACGCTTGCTCTGTGAATGACCTCAATCCGGGCTGTAAAGAGTTATGGACAATTGGTCAACAAGAGGCAATACGGCGACTCTCAGTCAAAACTCGCATAGCCTTCAAAAGCACAGCAAGCTATGAAGTGGTAAAAAACTTCAGCGTCCGAGCCGAGAGAATTGCTGCGAATTACGCCAAGATTTACTTAGAACAAGAGAACAACGGCAAGCCCAATCTGAAGGGGCGATTCTATTGGACCGGCCTTGCGGCATTTGCCAGCAAGCAGGTCATGTGTGCGCTGGACTACGCCAGCAGCAGCAAGTGGCGCTATCTACCGCCCGCTGTACCACCTTTTGAAATCACAAAGCTTTACTTAGGCAAAGGAAACTTTTGGCTATTTCAAGATATTTTTGTTTGGCACTGGTTCTACATCAACCACCCAGAGCAATTCAAAAAGTGCATAAATGACCGCAACTGGGAAAATTACACCGACTGCTTCAAGTCTGCCTTTAAGGAACTGCCCTGGCTCAACGAGGCGCTACAAAAAATCAACAACCTTAAAAAAACAGACTATTTGGAACAAGGCTTTGATTTTATTTCACAAGTTGAACGCTACCCAGAAGGCGAGTTGCGACAACGCCGGCAACTCGCCTCGCTTATGGCGATTGCCAACCATGAGCAATTAATGATTTTGCAACCCTTGATATATGAAAGCAAAGACTTCAAAGCGCTTCTGAACAGCCAAGCACTGATGGAAGGACACTTCGGAGTTCCACGGCGCCTAGCGGCGATGAGCACGGCATGTGAAACCAATGACGAAGAGTACGACTCTGTCATGACAGAAGGCAAACTGCATGACGCCAATGACAGAATGAAATTCATCACCGACATCGCCAAAAACTACCACAGACTAATGAAAGCCAAAAGCAAATATATGCTTGAAAACCTTCAAACGATAGCCGGCTGGAGTGATAATGTTTAAATGGATGGCCCTGGCGTCTTTTTTGTTTCTAACAGCTTGCGGAGGCGATGAAATGAGCAGCGAGAAGCTCACAATACAATTCCACATCAATGGCGATATTGAAACCGCCCAAGCAAAATCTTCGATAAAATTCGATAAAGACTGCATGCTTGGCATTTGTCTTTACAAATATTCGCTGTCTTTTAGCGGTAATCAACGCGCAACCATTTTCATGAACTCCAACACTGCCACCAGCCTGAGCTTTCACGATGCAGTCGCTGTAACACTTGGCACCTATGAAAGTGACATAATTAATGATGCCAATATTACACTGGGCGGGGTCACACCAAACTCTCCGCACGCTCAAGCAATGACATATTTCTACACGCTGGTAGAATCACTACTCGATAAGGGCTGGGCGCGTTACATCATGCCAAATGAAGCCAGAATATCTGGGCATGAAGCCAAGAAATTTGAGAGCGTCGATGAAATCAATGGCAAGCCAGTGGGTACAGGCCCTTGGCGCGACCCTTCATTGAAATTGAGCGTGCAAGAATGGTTGGCGCTACCCATGTTCAATGATTGGTACTTTTACAAAGATGGCGTTTACCTGACCTTGAGTATGCAGCGAGAAAACAGTACAGATGCGCCGGCCGATAAAGGCTCCTATCTGTTCACATTGGATGTTCGTTCAGAGCCAGAATTTTACAAAGATTTTCTTGCTAGCGACGACCGCGAAGACTGGAAAAAACTCCTCCCCGCCGAACTCAAACGCATGGCCCAGGAACGCGCCCAAACCGAAGCACGCCTGAAAAAAATGGGCATCGCCATCGATGAGGACTACCAGGACCCGCCTATCAAGGCCCTGGAATAACCACCCGATCAGCCCCCACTCAGGAGACCTCTTGTCATGGACCTGACCTTCGGCACCCCGCTTTCGCAAAGCGGCCGTCTGCTGCAACTGACCACCCCGTTAGGGGCCGATCAGCTGCAAGCCTTGCGCGCCCACGGCGTCGAGCGCATTGGCCGCATCCCGCGCTACACCCTCGATGTGCTGGTGCAGGACACCGAGTACGACCCGGAAAAACTCATCGGC
>NZ_BBIQ01000037.1 GCF_000730565.1 Pseudomonas fulva NBRC 16637 = DSM 17717
TTTAAGCTGGCCTCGCTGTTGTTCTCGTTGCGCAGGCGTACCAACTGACCGAGCTTGTCCCAGTGGTAATACAGGGTGGAAGCATCGGGGTTTAGGCGCTGTTGGATCAGCCCGGCTTCGTTGTAGCTCCAGGTGGTGCGACGGTGCAGGGCATCGACGTAGGTGAGCAGACGACCTTCGGCGTCGTACTCAAAACGGTCTCGGGTCTTGTCGGGATACACCAGGCTGCTGAGATAGCCCGCGGCATCGATCAGCTTCGTCAGTTGCCCGAAGGTGTCGTACGCCTTCTGCTTGCAGGCTCGAGCCTTGATGAACGCCATAAAATCAACCGTAAGGTCGAGGTCTTGGCGGAGTGAGTTAGAGGTACACTCCGCGGAGACCTGGTGACAAATACTCGGTTGTTAAAGATCTATATGGCAGGCCTTTAGGGGGTAATTAGGGGTTGTGTAGAATCCGCTTGGCTAAGTAAGAGGTCGCCGTGGTCGTTTTCTGCAATGATCCATTTCAAATCCTTGTCCACTATATAGTATTCAAAGAATCTACAATTTTCGAGTACTGATGGTATTTTGTTGAGTGGGGCGCTGAAAATTAGTTTCTCTTCGTTGTCTTCATCGATAATAAACCAAATGTCTCCAGAGTGGTCCGGAGCTAACTTACACAGATGCAGGTGTCCAGTGTTGTCATGGAAGGTTCGAACTGTTGGTGCGGTGGAAAGTGATATCCACCAGGCTCGCGGATTCCCTATAATGAATTTTGCTTGTATTTCCGACAGGATTTCTATCTTTCTTGTTGGCTCTTCATATGATATTCCCTGATCTTCAAAAGCCTTGAGTAACTCTTCAGGTAATGTGAAATCTGTATCTGTCATTGGGTTCTCACTTCTGGTCAGGTCGGTGTGGGTGCTGAGGGCCAGAATATGTTATATTGCCCCTGTCCCCACATCCGCATTTATTTCTTTTCCCTGCAGTTTGCCAGCCGACGTGAGGCTTGTCGTGGCCGTTTTTGGGGTCCATGTCAGCGTGGGGAGCGTCGTAAGCAACTTTGCTTCCTCCAGGTCCTTTGAACTCTACAATGGTTCCTGTCTCTGGGTCGACTTTCGAAAATGAGATTTTAGCTGGGTCATCCATCCCCGCATTCGTGAATGCCATCTTACCAGCTATGGGTTTTCCATTAAGGTGGGTATGTGCTATGGATCCGATTACGGTCCCATTATGAGTGGTACTGTCCCTTTGGCGAATAATGGCTTTCATCTGCGTTCCTTCAGGTTACGATTATCTGGACGATCTGATCGTCTCTAGTTGCTTGCTTAGAATCGACATGTCAGGAGGATTCTTCTTCGCCCCCTTTGACTCAAGCCAGTTCGGCACTTTCGATTTTTGTAATTCCATTCCTTCTCTGGTGAAATGGCTCATTCTAAGTTCCCCATCTATTATTTCTCCACTTTGGTTAATTATGTTTATATTGAGCAGGTTGTTATATTGAAAGAATAATCGAAGGGCGGTTAGTATTCGTTTTACGATTTTTTGATTTGTCTCGTCTGGGACTAAGTTGTTTTCGTTGTCAAGAATTTTATATCGTTGAATTTCTGATTCTATGGTTGCCCAGATGAGCGGGTCTGATTTCATTTTCAAGGTTCTCTAATAATGATTGACGGGCCTGTGATTGGTACTAGGTCTTTTGTTGTACGATCTCGTATGAATGTTCCACCGTTTTCAATTATCATTCTTTCTTTAGCAGCCTGAGCTACTTTCTTGGCGGTAAGGCTTGTGACTTCGTGCGTCTGAGCTTTGCCATCCTCGATAACTACGGTATCAATACGGCGCCTGGTATTTGTGTCTGTTGTATCAAATACAGAGTTTCCTGCTGAGTCGCGTAGGTAGCATTCACACTGTATAGTTGCGTCTGGGTATTGATTTCTCAATCTTTCATTGACTGTTTTGTGGCGGCGGTCTCCCTCTACTGAGTTCTTGATGCGTGCAAGGCCCAGCGGATCCAGCCATTGAATAGTGTTGGGTGCAAAGAAGTATAGGTTAAGGCCACCAGAATAACCTATTGGGTCTTTCGAAATGAATCGACCAGTCCAAGGGTCGTAGTATCGATGGCGGTTATAATGGAGTAGAGTTTCAGTGTCAAAATACTGTCCCTGAAATCTAAGCGGATTGCGGGCTTTGGCCCGCTGAGGTTTCCCAGCTCCATCCGGCAGTTTGACTAACCCCCAAGCGTCATAGATGCCAGTCCAAACGATCTGGCCATTTTCGTCGGAGATTTCCATGGGAGTGCCGAGCTGGTCGCACTGATACCAGGCAAACGTGTTTACCGGCGTTGCGGTCCGCTTGTGCTGCCACACCGGGTCCCGATCAATGTCGTACTGATCGCCGTAGGTGGGTTGCGGTAACAAGTCGAGCGTCGAGTTGATTACCGCCTGCGCAACTGGAACGAATGTGCCCGGTGCGTACTGGGGCGCGCGGCAATAAAGTGCACGCAAGACCGTAGCGGGGAATCCATTCCAGGTCGCTGCAAAGTGGGCTGAAATAGGTGTAGGCAATTTCTCTAAATTAAGAAGGTATATGGATTCGGACAAAGCCGTAGTTACTGCGACAACTGGCACAGTGACTATTAAGTCAAATCAATCCGATAAGCCTACCCCTTGCCAATCGTGCGGTCCGAGCATCCCATTGGGAGCTGAAAAGTGGCCGTATTTTTGAAAGTAACAGGTATATGGCATTGCAGTAGCCCACGCTCGGAGATGAACCGGCGTACGGACTGATTAGGACTGTATTTGTGTTGAGAGCGGCGACAACAGGCGTGGTGATTGATGCCTGTTGCTTGCCGACTCATCTCGGTTTCATGGTTTCAACGATGAACGCTCCCGTGTGAGGCGCTGGCGATCAAGCTGGCGCCGCAGGCGGTTTTCATGCCGTCGAGGGCAACGGGCACGCCGTTGACTCGGTAAGTGGAGCTGCCTTCGATGATTGGAAACTCACCCTTACATAGAGGGCAAAAAACCATGCTGCCTTTGCCCGCTGCAGGTCTACCATTGAGGATAGTATGTGGGATCCCTTCTTTTACGACTCCACCATGGCTGGTGCTGTCATAAACTCTCACTAGATTATTCACAATAAAGCATCCTTAGACTTCTTTGTTTATTATTGCGTTGAATTTTTCGGCTTGACTTAGGCGTCGGATTTCCTCGCGAGATCCGTGTTGTTGAGTAAAAGAAATCACTGATTGCAGGGCGGCCTGCAATATTTTCTCTATTTCTTGAGTGTTCTGATTTGTTGAGGCTGAGTCAATTTGATCTTGCTTGATAGTTGTGTGTGGTATGCTCTCCACACGAAAATCTACATGAGCAGGGAAACGATTGGCTTTGTTTTCGAAAGTTGTTGTGGGAGAGTGTTGGAGCTCCTCGTCACAGAGTAATTCGATGAAGCTTATTCCGCAATTTATATAGAAACTCTTCCCGCTGGATGATTTTTGAAGATTTACAATTAAGTATTTATCATTCATTTTTAAGAAAAATGTACTATCGTCTCCGCTAAATTCAAATTTAGTTGCGGCGCGTTTAAATATAGTTTTAATTGATTCTCTTTTCATGGTTTTTCTATCACCGTCCTGAGTGTTCTGATACCGGTCTTTGGGTCTAGTATGTCTAATATCCCTTCGTGATCTTTGCCTGTTCTGTTTTTCATCTCGTCGCAGTATCGGCGGAGTTGGGCTTCTCCTCGCCTAATTGTTCGTGTGCTGCACGTGCATTTTCTCTCAATTATGCTGCATTCTGCCGCGTACAATGCATCCGCTCTACCGGCACTTCCGATTTTACGTTCCCTTTCATAGCCAGGCGGATAGGGGAATCTATTCATGTCGTTGTGGAAGACTTGACCAGTTTTTGCATGTGAACTATGGCCGCTAGTTGAGGATTTTGCCAGCCCCAGTGGGTCAGTCCACATGGTTGGGTTTGAGGCGTATAGGTATAAATTCAATCCGCCATGAAATCCTATTGGGTCTTTCGATATAAAACGTCCGGTTAGACAGTCGTAGTATCTATATCGGTTGTAATGGAGGTTTGTTTCAATGTCATAGTATTGTCCTTGAAATCGTAGGGAGTTGCCAATGCCGGTTTTTTTAGCCTTTTCTGTGTTTTCTTGTATGGCCTGACCCCAGGTTTTATAAGTGCCGCACCACTCAATTTTTCCGCTTGCATCAGTAATCTCCATAGGAGTGCCTAACTGATCACACTGGTACCACGCGAATGTATCTACAGATGTTGGATTTGGTTTGTGTAGCCACACCGGATCGCGATTAATGTTGTAGTGATCGCCGTATGCGGGTTGCGGCAACAGGTCAAGGGTGGAGTTGATTACCGCCTGCGCAACTGGAACGAATGTGCCCGGTTCGAAAACGTAATGGGTCGTACAGCCACCCCGTTCCTCCCGATCACGACACTCCGTAGCGAGCGTGTCACCTTCCCAGGTGAACCA
>NZ_BBIQ01000036.1 GCF_000730565.1 Pseudomonas fulva NBRC 16637 = DSM 17717
TAGCCAAACGCTCTTTAACAAATCGAATCAAGCAATTCGTGTGGGTGCTTGTGAGTACGGACTGATAGTCAGAAAGATTATCAGCATCACAAGTGACCATGCGAGAAATCACATAGTCATTTGAGATTGCTGAGCCAAGTTTAGGGTTTCTTAAAAACCCAAGCAGTATTGAACTGAAGAGTTTGATCATGGCTCAGATTGAACGCTGGCGGCAGGCCTAACACATGCAAGTCGAGCGGATGACAGGAGCTTGCTCCTGGATTCAGCGGCGGACGGGTGAGTAATGCCTAGGAATCTGCCTGGTAGTGGGGGACAACGTTTCGAAAGGAACGCTAATACCGCATACGTCCTACGGGAGAAAGCAGGGGACCTTCGGGCCTTGCGCTATCAGATGAGCCTAGGTCGGATTAGCTTGTTGGTGAGGTAATGGCTCACCAAGGCGACGATCCGTAACTGGTCTGAGAGGATGATCAGTCACACTGGAACTGAGACACGGTCCAGACTCCTACGGGAGGCAGCAGTGGGGAATATTGGACAATGGGCGAAAGCCTGATCCAGCCATGCCGCGTGTGTGAAGAAGGTCTTCGGATTGTAAAGCACTTTAAGTTGGGAGGAAGGGTTGTAGATTAATACTCTGCAATTTTGACGTTACCGACAGAATAAGCACCGGCTAACTCTGTGCCAGCAGCCGCGGTAATACAGAGGGTGCAAGCGTTAATCGGAATTACTGGGCGTAAAGCGCGCGTAGGTGGTTTGTTAAGTTGGATGTGAAAGCCCCGGGCTCAACCTGGGAACTGCATCCAAAACTGGCAAGCTAGAGTACGGTAGAGGGTGGTGGAATTTCCTGTGTAGCGGTGAAATGCGTAGATATAGGAAGGAACACCAGTGGCGAAGGCGACCACCTGGACTGATACTGACACTGAGGTGCGAAAGCGTGGGGAGCAAACAGGATTAGATACCCTGGTAGTCCACGCCGTAAACGATGTCAACTAGCCGTTGGAATCCTTGAGATTTTAGTGGCGCAGCTAACGCATTAAGTTGACCGCCTGGGGAGTACGGCCGCAAGGTTAAAACTCAAATGAATTGACGGGGGCCCGCACAAGCGGTGGAGCATGTGGTTTAATTCGAAGCAACGCGAAGAACCTTACCAGGCCTTGACATGCAGAGAACTTTCCAGAGATGGATTGGTGCCTTCGGGAACTCTGACACAGGTGCTGCATGGCTGTCGTCAGCTCGTGTCGTGAGATGTTGGGTTAAGTCCCGTAACGAGCGCAACCCTTGTCCTTAGTTACCAGCACGTTATGGTGGGCACTCTAAGGAGACTGCCGGTGACAAACCGGAGGAAGGTGGGGATGACGTCAAGTCATCATGGCCCTTACGGCCTGGGCTACACACGTGCTACAATGGTCGGTACAGAGGGTTGCCAAGCCGCGAGGTGGAGCTAATCTCACAAAACCGATCGTAGTCCGGATCGCAGTCTGCAACTCGACTGCGTGAAGTCGGAATCGCTAGTAATCGCGAATCAGAATGTCGCGGTGAATACGTTCCCGGGCCTTGTACACACCGCCCGTCACACCATGGGAGTGGGTTGCACCAGAAGTAGCTAGTCTAACCTTCGGGGGGACGGTTACCACGGTGTGATTCATGACTGGGGTGAAGTCGTAACAAGGTAGCCGTAGGGGAACCTGCGGCTGGATCACCTCCTTAATCGACGACATCAGCCTGCTGATGAGCTCCCACACGAATTGCTTGATTCATTGTAAAAGACGATGCTGTAACGCGACCCTGTTATAGGTCTGTAGCTCAGTTGGTTAGAGCGCACCCCTGATAAGGGTGAGGTCGGCAGTTCAAATCTGCCCAGACCTACCATTACTTGGTTCAGCCGTAGAATACGGGGCCATAGCTCAGCTGGGAGAGCGCCTGCCTTGCACGCAGGAGGTCAGCGGTTCGATCCCGCTTGGCTCCACCAATCCTTCAGGTTTGCAGCACTGTTCAGAATACAGAAATGAACATTCCGGTGTGAATGTTGATTTCTGACTTTTGTCAGACCGTTCTTTAAAAATTCGGATATGTGATAGAAATAGACTGAAGACCAGTTTCACTGCTGGAATTCAGGCTAAGGTAAAATTTGTGAGTTCTGCTCGTAAGAGCGACGTGCGAATTTTCGGCGAATGTCGTCTTCACAGTATAACCAGATTGCTTGGGGTTATATGGTCAAGTGAAGAAGCGCATACGGTGGATGCCTTGGCAGTCAGAGGCGATGAAAGACGTGGTAGCCTGCGAAAAGCTTTGGGGAGTCGGCAAACAGACTGTGATCCAGAGATCTCTGAATGGGGGAACCCAGCCAGCATAAGCTGGTTATCTTGTACTGAATACATAGGTGCAAGAGGCGAACCAGGGGAACTGAAACATCTAAGTACCCTGAGGAAAAGAAATCAACCGAGATTCCCTTAGTAGTGGCGAGCGAACGGGGACCAGCCCTTAAGTTGGTTTGAGATTAGTGGAACGCTCTGGAAAGTGCGGCCATAGTGGGTGATAGCCCCGTACACGAAAATCTCTTATCAATGAAATCGAGTAGGACGGAGCACGAGAAACTTTGTCTGAATATGGGGGGACCATCCTCCAAGGCTAAATACTACTGACTGACCGATAGTGAACCAGTACCGTGAGGGAAAGGCGAAAAGAACCCCGGAGAGGGGAGTGAAATAGAACCTGAAACCGTATGCGTACAAGCAGTGGGAGCCTACTTTGTTAGGTGACTGCGTACCTTTTGTATAATGGGTCAGCGACTTATATTCAGTGGCGAGCTTAACCGAATAGGGGAGGCGTAGCGAAAGCGAGTCTTAATAGGGCGTTTAGTCGCTGGGTATAGACCCGAAACCGGGCGATCTATCCATGGGCAGGTTGAAGGTTAGGTAACACTGACTGGAGGACCGAACCGACTACCGTTGAAAAGTTAGCGGATGACCTGTGGATCGGAGTGAAAGGCTAATCAAGCTCGGAGATAGCTGGTTCTCCTCGAAAGCTATTTAGGTAGCGCCTCATGTATCACTGTAGGGGGTAGAGCACTGTTTCGGCTAGGGGGTCATCCCGACTTACCAAACCGATGCAAACTCCGAATACCTACAAGTGCCGAGCATGGGAGACACACGGCGGGTGCTAACGTCCGTCGTGAAAAGGGAAACAACCCAGACCGTCAGCTAAGGTCCCAAAGTCATGGTTAAGTGGGAAACGATGTGGGAAGGCTTAGACAGCTAGGAGGTTGGCTTAGAAGCAGCCACCCTTTAAAGAAAGCGTAATAGCTCACTAGTCGAGTCGGCCTGCGCGGAAGATGTAACGGGGCTCAAACCATGCACCGAAGCTACGGGTATCATCTTATGATGATGCGGTAGAGGAGCGTTCTGTAAGCCTGTGAAGGTGAGTTGAGAAGCTTGCTGGAGGTATCAGAAGTGCGAATGCTGACATGAGTAACGACAATGCGAGTGAAAAACTCGCACGCCGAAAGACCAAGGTTTCCTGCGCAACGTTAATCGACGCAGGGTTAGTCGGTCCCTAAGGCGAGGCTGAAAAGCGTAGTCGATGGAAAACAGGTTAATATTCCTGTACTTCCAGTTATTGCGATGGAGGGACGGAGAAGGTTAGGCCAGCCTGGCGTTGGTTGTCCAGGTTTAAGGTGGTAGGCTGAAATCTTAGGCAAATCCGGGATTTCAAGGCCGAGAGCTGATGACGAGTTGCCTTTAGGCGATGAAGTGGTTGATACCATGCTTCCAAGAAAAGCTCCTAAGCTTCAGATAACTGGGAACCGTACCCCAAACCGACACAGGTGGTTAGGTAGAGAATACCAAGGCGCTTGAGAGAACTCGGGTGAAGGAACTAGGCAAAATGGCACCGTAACTTCGGGAGAAGGTGCGCCGGCGAAGGTGAAGGGCTTGCCCCGTAAGCTTTTGCTGGTCGAAGATACCAGGCCGCTGCGACTGTTTATTAAAAACACAGCACTCTGCAAACACGAAAGTGGACGTATAGGGTGTGACGCCTGCCCGGTGCCGGAAGGTTAATTGATGGGGTTAGCGCAAGCGAAGCTCTTGATCGAAGCCCCGGTAAACGGCGGCCGTAACTATAACGGTCCTAAGGTAGCGAAATTCCTTGTCGGGTAAGTTCCGACCTGCACGAATGGCGTAACGATGGCGGCGCTGTCTCCACCCGAGACTCAGTGAAATTGAAATCGCTGTGAAGATGCAGTGTATCCGCGGCTAGACGGAAAGACCCCGTGAACCTTTACTATAGCTTTGCACTGGACTTTGAATTTGCTTGTGTAGGATAGGTGGGAGGCTTTGAAGTGGGGACGCCAGTTCTCATGGAGCCATCCTTGAAATACCACCCTGGCAACTTTGAGGTTCTAACTCAGGTCCGTTATCCGGATCGAGGACAGTGTATGGTGGGTAGTTTGACTGGGGCGGTCTCCTCCCAAAGAGTAACGGAGGAGTACGAAGGTGCGCTCAGACCGGTCGGAAATCGGTCGTAGAGTATAAAGGCAAAAGCGCGCTTGACTGCGAGACACACACGTCGAGCAGGTACGAAAGTAGGTCTTAGTGATCCGGTGGTTCTGTATGGAAGGGCCATCGCTCAACGGATAAAAGGTACTCCGGGGATAACAGGCTGATACCGCCCAAGAGTTCATATCGACGGCGGTGTTTGGCACCTCGATGTCGGCTCATCACATCCTGGGGCTGAAGCCGGTCCCAAGGGTATGGCTGTTCGCCATTTAAAGTGGTACGCGAGCTGGGTTTAGAACGTCGTGAGACAGTTCGGTCCCTATCTGCCGTGGACGTTTGAGATTTGAGAGGGGCTGCTCCTAGTACGAGAGGACCGGAGTGGACGAACCTCTGGTGTTCCGGTTGTCACGCCAGTGGCATTGCCGGGTAGCTATGTTCGGAAGAGATAACCGCTGAAAGCATCTAAGCGGGAAACTTGCCTCAAGATGAGATCTCACTGGGATCTTGAATCCCCTAAAGGGCCGTCGAAGACTACGACGTTGATAGGTTGGGTGTGTAAGCGCTGTGAGGCGTTGAGCTAACCAATACTAATTGCCCGTGAGGCTTGACCATATAACACCCAAGCAATTTGCTTCTGCAGATTGCGGTGGTGAAGATGACATGAACCGAAAGTTCGCAACGCATCACAAACATCACATATCCGAATTCGCTGGGCTGTCCAACAGGACATTCTGGCTACAGAATTTCTTGACGACCATAGAGCATTGGAACCACCTGATCCCATCCCGAACTCAGTAGTGAAACGATGCATCGCCGATGGTAGTGTGGGGTTTCCCCATGTGAGAGTAGGTCATCGTCAAGATTCATTTCGCAAAACCCCTATCTGC
>NZ_BBIQ01000035.1 GCF_000730565.1 Pseudomonas fulva NBRC 16637 = DSM 17717
TCAAGATCAAGATCAAGATCAAGATCAAGATCAAGATCAAGATCAAGATCAAGATCAAGATCAAGATCAAGATCAAGATCAAGATCAAGAGCCAGAGCCAGAGCCAGAGCCAGAGCCAGAGCCAGAGCCAGAGCCAGAGCCAGAGCCAGAGCCAGAGCCAGAGCAAGAGCCAGAGCAAGAGCAAGAGCAAGAGCAAGCCCCCCTAAATCCTCCCCCCGGCCAAGCGTCTCTCAAGCGACTACCGCCCATTCGCTTGCTTGCGAGGATTCACCATGTCCACCGCTACCAGCCTTGCTCAGATCCCACCGGCCACCACCCCGCATCCCCTGTACGAATTCACCGACTCCCCGCTGCTGCACCGCCAGCAGCAACAGGAATCCAATGCCCGTAGCTACCCCCGCCGTATCCCGCTGGCCCTCAAACGAGCCCGTGGCATCTATGTCGAGGACGTCGAAGGCCGCCAGTTCATCGACTGCCTGGCCGGGGCCGGTACGCTGGCGCTGGGCCATAACCACCCCGTGGTGGTCGAAGCCATCCAGCGCGTGCTGGCCGATGAACTCCCCCTGCACACCCTGGACCTGACCACCCCGGTCAAGGACCGCTTCGTCCAGGACCTGTTCGCCGTACTGCCCGAAGCACTGCGCCGTGAAGCCAAGGTGCAGTTCTGTGGCCCGACCGGTACCGATGCGGTGGAAGCGGCGCTCAAGCTGGTGCGCAGCGCCACCGGACGCAGCACGGTCCTGACCTTCCAGGGCGCCTACCACGGCATGAGCCAAGGGGCACTCAGCCTGATGGGGAGCCTGGGTCCCAAGCAACCCCTGGGCGCATTGCTGGGCAGCGGTGTGCAGTTCATGCCGTACCCCTACGACTATCGCTGCCCATTCGGCCTGGGCGGCGAGGCGGGCGTGAAGGCCAACCTGCACTACCTGGAAAACCTGCTGCTCGACCCCGAAAGCGGGGTGCCGCTGCCAGCAGCGGTGATTCTGGAAGTGGTGCAGGGCGAAGGCGGCGTGATACCCGCCGACATCGAGTGGCTCAAGGGCGTAAGGCGCATCACCGAGCAGGCGGGCGTCGCGCTGATCGTCGATGAAATCCAGAGCGGCTTCGCCCGTACCGGGCGTATGTTCGCCTTCGAACACGCCGGTATCGTCCCAGACGTAGTCACCTTGTCCAAAGCCATCGGTGGCAGCCTGCCCCTGGCCGTGGTGGTGTACCGCGACTGGCTCGACACCTGGAAGCCGGGCGCCCATGCCGGCACCTTCCGCGGCAACCAGATGGCCATGGCCGCAGGGTCTGCCGTGCTCGAATACCTGGTCGAGCACCGCCTGGCGGACCATGCCGAGGCCATGGGGCAGCGCCTGCGCGGGCACTTGCAACGCCTGCAGGCGGACTATCCGCAGTTGGGGGATATCCGTGGCCGGGGGTTGATGCTGGGCGTGGAACTGGTCGATCCGCACGGCACGGCGGACGCCCAGGGGCACCCGCCGGCCAACCGCGAACTGGCCCCGCGCGTACAGCGCGAGTGCCTCAAGCGAGGCCTGATCCTGGAACTCGGTGGCCGCCACGGGGCCGTGGTGCGTTTCCTGCCGCCTTTGATCATCAGCGACGAACAGGTCGACGAGGTCGCGCAGCGTTTCGCTGCTGCCGTGGCCGCGGCGGTCTGAGCCCAGCCGGGGGCCGCGTGCCCCCGGCTATACCCCTTCAGTCCAAAGTTCTGCCTGCACGCCAGTAGCCCATCAGGGTCAGCCATTGGCGCGGTAACCCGCGCTCCTTGATCAAATGACGACGGATGGCCATGACCGTGGCCGACTCGCCCGCCACCCAGGCGTGGAACGCGCTGCAGGCGGTACTGGCCTGCTCCCACAGGATGCGCTTGTCGATATCGATATCCTCCAGCCTGGCCCTGGGCACGGCATGCCCCTGGGGCAGGCGGGCCAGTTCATGCACGGCATGCAGCATGGCCTGGCCGTGCTCGCAGTTCAGCAGATCGCGTGGCAGCCAGTGCAACTCGACGCCGCTGCCACGCCGCACATCCAGGCAATCGGCCTGCAATGGCACCTCGATGAACGCCTGCACCGCCAGGTCCGGTTGCGTCACGGCCAAGGCTTCGAGGATGCCGGCAATCGCTGGCAGCGCCGTTTCATCCCCGACCAGCAGCACGTTACGTACCCCTTGCGGCGGCTTCCACTCGTACCCACCAGGGTCTCCCGTATAGGCCAGATTAGGTGCCAGCATCTGCAGGCGATCACCCGGCTGCGCCTGGGTAGCCCAGGCTGAGGCAGGGCCGTTGACGCCGTGCAGGACGAAATCCACGTCCACCTCCAAGGCCTCTGGGCGCAGTGCGCGCAGGGTGTAGGTACGCATGGGTGGGCGCTGCTCGGCAGCGAGCGCGCTGTGGGCGGCCTTCCAGTGCTGGTCGGCAGGCAGTTGCGCAACGGAGCCATCGGGCGCGGGGAAGAACAGCTTCACCCGCTGGTCTGGGGCCAGGGTCGTCATCTGCGCCACGTCCGGGCCGGTGAACACCAGCCGGGTGAGCGAAGGGGTAAGGGTCAGGCGACGGCTGAGCACCAGGTCGAACAGGCGGTAGGGCTGGGCCTGGCGTGTGGCGCCGCCAATCAGACGGCGCAGGCCTTGCTGGAGGGTTTGGGTCATGCGGGCGGGGCTGGGCATGGGGCGTTCTCGTGCAGACGTCTTTGCTGAGAAACGAGCTGACGCCCAGGCAAATTAAACGCACATCACCAACCGCGACCGGCGTTCACCCAGAAGTTGACCGACAGCGACGTGGACACCGACTCCACCTGGTGGAACCAACCCTCGGGCAAAAACAGCAGGTCGCCGGCTTGCAGCACCACGCGCAGGAACGGCACATCGCGGGCGGCCGGGAAACGCTGGTAGTCGGCGGCATCGGGGTTGAAGTCGCAGCCGTCCAGGCCACCCTTGGGGCTGGTCGACCAAGTGCCCAGCGCCGGACGGTGATGCGGGGCAGCAAGAATGAACGACTTCTGCCCCCAGACTTGAGCGAACAGGTTGTCGGTGTCGTCCCGGTGCAAGGGTGTGAGCGTCCCTTTGGGCCCGATCCAGATGCGTGGCGCGATGTAGCGCGAGCGTTCGAAATAGTCGGGGAAGCGGATCAGCGCCAGGAGCTTTTCCGGGACGATGTTGTTGCCCATGTAGGCCGGGGTTTCACCCGGTTTGGCCGGGGTATCGAGCGAGGCAATGAAGTCGGCCATGGAGGTAGCGCGAAAGTCGCGGTCGGTGGAGAAGGTTTTTTTCACGTAATCGCCGTGGCGGGTGATGCCTTGCAGCTCGGCAAAGTGCGCGAGGGATGCCTCACGCCCCATGCTGAACAGCGGCCAGTCGTGC
The DNA here is from genome assembly GCF_000730565.1 of Pseudomonas fulva NBRC 16637 = DSM 17717. Taxonomy (GTDB): domain Bacteria; phylum Pseudomonadota; class Gammaproteobacteria; order Pseudomonadales; family Pseudomonadaceae; genus Aquipseudomonas; species Aquipseudomonas fulva. The sequence continues at coordinate 3,364 of NZ_BBIQ01000035.1, forward strand.
AGGGCATCGCTCATCACCACCGGCATGCCCTGGGGCAGGAACTCCCGGGCAAAACGCTCGGCTGACAGGTGCGCCCGTGGCAGGCGGGGCACCTCACGCAGCACAGGCTGCGCTGCCGATATCCGTTCGCTGATGCGCGCGGGCGTGGGATAGCGTTGGTTCATGGCCACCTTGCTGGCCGACGTGCCTTGCCGCGCGCTGTTGATGATCTGCGGCAGCAGCGTGGCCAGGCCCATGTTGCCGGTGATCTTCAGCCGCGCACTGGCGAACAGTTCCTCGACATTGGCCGTGCCGCCCATGATCCCGAGAAAGTCGCGCTCGGCCACTTCGATGGTGACGTCCGGCGCTGCGTGGCGACCCGCACCGGTGCGGCTCTGCTCGCGCACCTCCGACCAGAATGCCCGGTCATGGGCGAAGACGAACTGGTAGACGCCCTCGATGCCCACGCCATGGGCATTGGCGAACAGCCTGCTGAGAATGCTCTGAAGGTCCACGGTCAACCCCTGTCGATCTTTCGTTGTGCAGGGTTAACGAGCGATACGCGCACCGATTTAACCGGCGCCTTACCGGCATGCGTGGCGCCAGCGCCTAAGCTGCGCGGCTAATTTTCTTGCGTCGTCCTACGTCCCGTAGGGATAGCCGAGCCAACGCTCGATACCCAACTGTATGGAAGGTCGCAGATGAATGCCGATAAGTCCCTCAAGCTTGCCCGCCGTTTCATAGAGCTGCCAGTGGACAAGCGTCATCTGTTTCTGGATGGCCTGCGCGCCGAAGGCATCGACTTTTCCCAATTCCCCATCGCCGCCGACGTGCAGGTCCCGGACCGTGATGCACTGTCCTATGCCCAGCAGCGCATGTGGTTTCTCTGGCAGCTGGACCCGCGCAGCGGTGCCTATAACCTGCCCAGCGCCGTGCGCTTGAGCGGGCCTCTGGACGAGGCGGCGCTGGAGCAGGCCTTTGCTTGCCTGGTAGCACGCCACCAGAGCCTGCGCACGGTATTCGCCGAAGGCGAAGACGGCCAGGCTCGGCAGGTAGCGGCCAAGTACCCGATGCACGTGGCCAAGCACAGCCTGGTTGACCTGGACGCCGATGCCCAAGCGCGCGGTGTGCGCGAGCTGGCCGAACACGAGGCGCAGCAACCCTTCGATCTGGCCGTCGGCCCCTTGATGCGCGTCACCTTGCTGCGGCTTGGGGCGCAGGAGCACGTGCTGCTGCTGACCCTGCACCACATCGTGTCCGACGGCTGGTCGATGAACGTGCTCATCGACGAGTTCGTCCAGGCTTACCAGGCCTTTGCCGCAGGCCTTGAACCAGCGCTACCGGCCTTGCCTGTCCAGTACATGGACTATGCGCTGTGGCAACGCAAGTGGCTGGAAGCCGGTGAGCAGGCGCGGCAGTTGGGCTACTGGCGCGAGCAGTTGGGCGATGAGCAGCCGTTGCTGGAGCTGGCCACCGATTTTCCACGCCCGGCGGTGGCCAGCCAGCGCGGCCAACGTCACGAGCTGGTCATCGACCCGGCCCTGGCTGATCAACTGCGGGCCTTGGCGCGCCAGCACAACGTGACCTTGTTCATGGTTCTGCTGGCGGCATTCAATGTGCTGCTGTACCGCCACACCGGCCAGACCGATCTGCGCATCGGCGTGCCCGTGGCCAACCGCAACCGGGCCGAGGTCGAAGGCTTGATCGGTTTGTTCGTCAACACCCAAGTGCTGCGCACCTGCCTGCACGGGCATCAGTCGGTCGCCAGCCTGCTGGCCGCCGTAAAACAGACCACCGCCGGTGCCCAGGCGCACCAGGACCTGCCCTTCGAACAGCTGGTCGAGGCCCTGGACCTTGACCGCAGCCTCAGCCATAACCCGCTGTTCCAAGTGATGTACAACCACTTGCCCAACGTTGCCGATATCGAGGTAATGACGGTGGGCGAGGGGTTGGAGCTGCGCCCACTGGAGGCGAGCAGCCGCCCCACGCCCTTCGACCTGACCCTGACCACCTTCGAGCGCGGCGGTCGTCTGCATGCCTCGTTGACCTATGCCAGCGAGCTGTTCGAACCGGCCACCATCGCCCGCATGGCCGGGCACTGGCTGCAACTGCTGCAAGCGATGAGCGAGGATGCCGACCAGCCACTGGACCAACTGCCTTTGCTCGATGCGCACCAGAGGGCACTTTTGCAGCAGCAGGCCACGGGCCCGCAGGCACCAGCAGCGCCGTCGGCACTGGCGATGTTCGAGGCCCAGGTGCAGCGCGTTCCCGATGCCTTGGCGCTGACATTCGCCGGCCAATGCCTGAGCTACGCCGAGCTGGACGCCCGCGCCAACGCGCTGGCCCTGCAACTGGTCGAGCTGGGCGTCGGTGCTCAGGTGTGCGTTGGCCTGGCCGCCGGGCGCTCGTTGGAAATGGTGATCGGCCTGCTGGCCGTGTGGAAGGCCGGGGCAGCTTATGTACCGCTGGACCCGGCATTCCCTGCCCAGCGGCTGGCCTACATGATCGAAGACAGCCGGGTCGGTGTGCTGCTGACCCAGCAGGCGTTGCAAGCCAGCCTGCCGCACATCGCCGGGGTGACGACCCTGCTGCTCGACCCCGCCCGCCCTGAAATGAGTGCGCAGGGCACGCAGCGCCCCGTCCACGCTGGCGAGCTGGCCTACGTCATCTACACCTCCGGTTCCACCGGCACCGCCAAGGGTGTGGCCGTCAGCCACGGCGCCCTGGGCAACTACCTGCAAGGCATTTTCCAGACCTTGCCGCTGCAGGGCGCAAGCAACATGGCGGTGGTCTCCACCCTGGCTGCGGACCTGGGGCATACCGTGCTGTTCGGCGCATTGTGCTCCGGGCGGTCGCTGCACATCATCGAGCAGGACGTGGCCCTCGACCCGCAGCGCTTCGGCGCCTACATGCAAGGCCATGGCATCGACGTGCTGAAAATCGTGCCGTCGCACCTGGAGGCGCTGCTGGGCGCCGATCAACCGCAACAGGTGCTGCCTGCTCGCTGCCTGGTGCTCGGTGGCGAGGCCTGTTCGCCTGCACTGATCGAACGCCTGCGCGCCTTGGGCCGCTGCGACATCATCAACCACTACGGCCCGACCGAAACCACCGTCGGCGTACTGACCCAGAACCTCAGCGCGGCAGACAGCCCCATCGTGCTGGGCCGGCCATTGCCCAACACCCGCACCCAGGTGCTCGATGCCGGCCTGCAACTGCAGGCGCCGGGCAGCCACGGTGAGTTGTACATCGGTGGCGCTGGTCTTGCCCGTGGGTACCAGAACCGTCCAGGCATGACCGCCGAGCGCTTCGTGCCTGACCCCTTCGGTGCACCGGGTGCGCGCCTGTATCGCACAGGTGACCGGGTGCGTCGCCTGCCCTCGGGCGAGCTGGCGTTCCTTGGCCGTGTCGATCGCCAGGTCAAGCTGCGCGGCTACCGCATCGACCTGGATGAAGTGCTGCTGGCCCTGCGTGCAGCGCCCCAGGTGCGCGACGCGGCCGTGCTGCTGGTGGGCGAAGCCGCCCATGCGCAACTGGTGGCCTATGTGGTCTACGCGGACACTGACGCGCAAGCGCAGCTGGAGGCGTGGCTGCAAGCGCGTCTGCCTGACTACATGCTGCCCAGCACCTATCAGGCCCTGGCCGTCATGCCCCTGACCGCCAACGGCAAGCTCGACGCCCGCGCGCTGCCTCAGCCGACCCAGGCGCGTGCCGCCGATGCCCATGTGCCGCCGGTAACTGAGCGCCAACGTGCCCTGGCGGGCATCTGGGAACAGGTGCTCAAAGTGCCGGCAGTCGGCCTTGGCGACAACTTCTTCAGCCTGGGCGGCCACTCGTTACTGGCCGTGCAGATCGTCTCGCGTGTGCGCCGCCAACTGGGGCTCGACCTGCCGCTGCGGGCCATGTTCGACACGGCCAACCTGGGTGAACTGGCCCAGGCGCTGGAGCACTGCGAGCGCTACCGCGAACAGGCGGCCATTGCGGCACTGCCGCGCAGCGAGCGCCTGCCGGCGTCGTTCGCCCAGCAGCGCCAATGGCTGTACTGGACCTTGCAGCCCCAGAGCACCGCCTATCACACCCCGCTGGCCGTGCGGCTGCAGGGCCAGCTTGATCGCCAGGCCTTGCAGCGGGCGATGGACACCTTGCTGGCACGGCACGAAGCCTTGCGCACCACGTTCGTCCAGGAGGATGGCCAGCTTTACCAGCAGGTGCAGCCGGCCGGGGCGGTGGACCTGCAATGGATGGCCTTGCCCGATGCCAGCCAACCCCAGCTGGAGCTTGCGGTGCGCGCCGAAATCACGCGCCTGTTCGACCTGCACCAAGGCCCCCTGATGCGGGTCAAGGTGATCGAGCGCGCGATTGATGAATGGGTGCTGGTGCTCACGCTGCACCACATCACCTCCGACGGCTGGTCCATGAGCCTGTTGGTGCACGAATTCGTCGACCTCTACAGCGCCTTCAGTGCCGGCCATACGTCCGCTCTGCAACCGCTGGTGGTGCAGTACGCCGACTACGCCCACTGGCAGCGCCAGTGGCTGGACCAAGGCGAGATGCAGCGCCAGCAGGCCTATTGGGTCGAACGCCTGGGTGGTGAACCGGTGGTGCTGTCGCTGCCGACCGATCACCCGCGCACGGCGCAGCTCAGCGACCGTGGCGGGCGCCTTGACCTGCGCCTGCCGCAGGACCTGGAGCGTCAAGTACGCGAGTTGGCCCAGGCCCAGGGCGTCACCTTGTTCCAACTGTTCCTGGGTACCTTCGCCTTGCTGTTGCAACGCTACAGCGGCCAGCCGGACGTGCGCATCGGGGTGCCAGTGAACAACCGCAACAGCCAGGAGCTGGAGGCGGTGGTGGGCTTTTTCGTCAACACCCTGGTCATGCGCTTGTGCCCGCAGCCTGAGCAATCGGCGGGCCATTGGCTGCAGACGGTCAAGGAGGTGACGTTGTCGGCCCAGGCCAACCAAGACCTGCCCTTCGACCGCCTGGTGGAAGTGCTCAACCCCCAGCGTGCGCTGAATCACAACCCGCTGTTCCAGGTGATGTACAACCACCTCAGCACTGTCGGCGCCACCGCGACCGGCACCAGCCTGCCAGGTTTGCAGGCTCGCGAACTGCTGCTCGATGGCGGCGGCGCGCAGTTCGAGTTGTCCCTTGAAACCTTGGAAACGCCGCAGGGCATTTCCGTGGCCCTGGTGTACGCCGCCGACCTGTTCGAAGCCGCCACCCTCGAGCGTATGGCCGGTCACTGGCAGACCCTGCTGCGCGGCATGGTTGCCTGCCCTGCACAGGCCATTGGCGAGCTACCGATGCTCGCTGCCAGTGAACAGCACGGCCTGCGCACCTGGAACCAGACTGCTCAGCGTTACCCCGAGCAATACTGCGTCCACCGCCTGATCGAGCAGCAGGCCCAGCGCAGCCCCGAGGCGACCGCCGTGGTGTTCGGCGCACGTCAACTCACCTATCGCCAACTCAACAACGCCGCCAATGGCCTGGCCTGGCAGTTGATCGATCGCGGCGTTGGCCCGGACGTGCTGGTAGGCATCGCCGCCGAGCGTTCGCTGGAGCTGGTCATCGGCCTGCTGGCCATCCTCAAGGCCGGTGGCGCCTACCTGCCGCTGGACCCGGACTACCCCGAGGAACGCCTGGCCTACATGATCGAGGACAGCCGCATGGCCTTGCTGCTGCATGCACCAGGCTTGCGCCTGCCGGTGCCCGAAGGGCTGGCGACGCTCGAACTGCTGGCCCCGCAGGCGGACCCGGTTGACGTACCGAACCCGCAGGTCGACCTGGTGCCGGAGCACCTGGCCTACGTGATCTACACCTCCGGCTCCACTGGCAAGCCCAAGGGTGCCGGCAACCGCCACGTCGCCCTGGCCAACCGCCTGTACTGGATGCAACAGGCCTATGAACTGACCGCCGCCGACCGGGTGCTGCAGAAGACGCCGTTCAGCTTCGACGTGTCGGTGTGGGAGTTCTTCTGGCCGTTGATGACCGGCGCTCAACTGGTGGTGGCCGAACCCGGCGCGCACCGCGACCCGGCGCAACTGGTGGCCCTGATCGAGCAGCATGGCATCAGCACGTTGCACTTCGTGCCGTCGATGCTGCAGGTGTTCCTGCAATCGCCGGACCTGGACGGGTGCCACAGCCTGCGGCGCATTCTCTGCAGCGGCGAGGCACTGGCGCTCGATGCCCAGAGCCAGGTGTTCGCACGCCTGCCCAAGGCCCGCCTGTACAACTTGTACGGCCCGACCGAAGCCGCCATCGACGTCACCCACTGGACTTGCGTGGAGGAGGGCAGCGACAGCGTGCCCATCGGGCGCCCCATTGCCAACCTGCACACTTATGTACTGGACGCGGCCCTGCAGCCGGTCGTGCCGGGGGTGGCCGGTGAGCTGTACCTAGGCGGCGTGGGCCTGGCCCGTGGGTATCACCGCCGCCCGGCGCTGACCGCCGAGCGCTTCGTGGCAAGTCCTGTGGGTAATGGCGAGCGCTTGTACCGCACGGGCGACCTGGTGCGTTACCGCGCCGACGGCGTGCTGGAATACCTCGGTCGCCTGGACCACC
>NZ_BBIQ01000034.1 GCF_000730565.1 Pseudomonas fulva NBRC 16637 = DSM 17717
ACGGGCTGGCCGATGAGTTTTTCCGGGTCGTACTCGGTGTCCTGCACCAGCACATCGAGGGTGTAGCGCGGGGTGCGGCCAATGCGCTCGACGCCGTAGGCGCGCAAGGCTTGCAGCTGATCGGCCCCTAACGGGGTGGTCAGTTGCAGCAAACGGCCGCTTTGCGAAAGCGGAGTGCCGAAGGTCAGGTCCATGACACAGTGTCTCCTGAGTGGGGGCTGATCGGGTGGTTATTCCAGGGCCTTGATGGGCGGGTCCTGGTAGTCCTCATCGATGGCGATGCCCATTTTTTTCAGGCGTGCCTCGGTTTGGGCGCGTTCCTGGGCCATGCGTTTGAGTTCGGCGGGGAGGAGGGTGGTCCATCGTTCACGGTCGTCACTTTCGACGAAGCTTTTATAGAATTCGGCTTCTGTTTGGAAATTAAGCGAAAATAAATAGGTGCCGCGGTCTTGTGGTGCTTGCAGGCTGTTTTTGCGTTGCACACGAAGCTGCAAATAATTGCCATTGTTATAGAGATACCAGCTGTTAATCGTTGGCATGGCCAGCCAATCCGTTTGGTCTAATTTCAACGCAGGGTCTTTCCATGGGCCCGTGACGGTAGGTACGCCTAGCACTTCATCAAACCGATCAAATCTTTTGGCTTCAGCTCCTGATATTCTCGCTTCGCCAGGGAAAATGTAGCGCTGCCATCCTGCGGATTTCATTTTATCTAGTGTTTCATAAAAATAAATAGCGGCCTCGGTGTGCTTGGCGTTCTCAGTCACGCCCCCCAGAATAATGTTGGTGTCGGTAATCATGCTGCCGTTGTGCGTAATGAATACTGCGCTTATAACATCGTTAAAAACCAGTGAGCTTTCGCTCGATGTGAGGAACGCTGTCGCTTTGTTAGTGCTTTCTGCGGGAATGTCAAAGTCATAAAAACACAAGCTGGAATTGCAGTCTTTGTCAAAAGAGGCAGTGGAGCTCGATAACATATTTTCAATGGTGCCATTCAGATCGGATCTGATGACTGGTTTTTCTTCGTTCATATTCGAGTCTCCGCAGGCGGCCAGCGTGATGAAGATGATGGCGCAAATTATTTTACGCATGATCCCACCAGGTGGCTATCGTGCCAATTACTTCTTCCATTGATTTCTGGTCTGTGGTCATAAGTTTGTGGTATTTGTCGGCAATTTTTGTGATGAATTTCATCCTGTCTTTGTCGTTATATAGATCGCCTTTGGTCATGGTTACATCAAGCTCTGGGTTTCCGGTTTCACACTGCGTGCTGAATGCTGCCAATCTGCGAGGCACACCTAACTTAACTTCCATCTTTGCCTGCCCATCCAGAAGCAACTGGAAGTCCCAGTTCTCGTAAATGAGCGGCTGCAGAATCCAAAGCTGCTCGTGGTCAGCGATTTTCATCAATGATGCTAATTGGAGATCCCTGCGCGATCGCAAATCTTTTACGCGTTCAACTTGCTGAATGAGTGCAAAGCCTTCTTCAAGTGGCGGGGTTTTTGCTAGAAAATTCACCTTGGGCAGTGCGTCAGCAGCCCAAGGAAGCTTTTGGAATGTATCTTTGAATTCGCAAATATAGCTATTCCAATTTCGTTCCGGGACGGCGTTGTTGAATTCGTGAGGGTAGTTTATGTAAAACCAGTGCCATACAAAAATATCCTGGAACAGCCAGAAGTTTCCTTCCCCCAAGTGCATCATGGTGATGTCAAAAAAAGGCGCGGCTGCCACAGTCCAGCGCCATCTGCTATTGCTTGAGTAGTCCAGTGCACACATGACTTGCTTGCTTGCGAACGCAGCAAGCCCAGTCCAATAGAATCGGCCTTTTAGTTCGGGTTTGCCATTTTTTTCAAGTTCAAGATAAATTCGCGCGTAATTGCCGGCGATGCGTTCTGCTCTCGTGCTGAAGTCTTTGATTAATTCATAGCGTGCAGTGTCTTTGAATTCGATGCGGGTTTTCACCGATAGCCGCCGTACCGCTTCTTGCTGGTCGAGGGTCCATAGTTCGTTGTAATGGAGGTTGGGGCGGTTTGTAGAGCAAGTTTGCTCATTGAATTTGAAATTTTGGTTCATTGTTTTTTTCTCGGCACATATTTGTCAGCCCCTGCCGGTACCACGAGTTCATCGGGTACAAGTCGCATTTTGGCTGTGTCGGGTGTGTCGCTGAAAAGGCGCGGTGTCATACCTTCCTGATCAGTGAAGTAAACCCGCTTGCCTTTGCCAGGAATGTCGAACTCGACAGCTACGTTTTCCAGTGGAACGCCGAAATTGGTCATAAATTTGTTCTGCTCGTCATACATGCCCGAGTCAGGACCGTTTGGAAGCTCTTTGAACGAGTGCTCCATGCTGGCCGGTCCATCCAGCGTTTTCTTCGCTCCCTTGATGTCGATGGTTCCCGGCGCATGCACCTCGATATTGCTGCCTTTGATGCGGATATAGGCTCCCCCGCTCGTAAGCAGAATTTCTTTCTGTGCCGACATCTCGATCAACTGCTCCAGCGACGTGAGCTTCATGTTTTGCAGCGCAGTCAGTTCCATGGCATCACTTTGCGCTTCCAATTCGACCTTGCCCTGGGCGGCAAACAACTTGGCCCCGGCGTTCTGCGCAAACAGGCTGATGCTTTGCACCACGCTTGCCAGCAATGACTTGCCGCTGGCAATGCTGACATCCTCGCCGGTGCCCACGGTGAGGTGCTTGCCGCTGTGTAGGTGGGTGTTCTGTGGCGTGGCGGTGGCGATATCGGCCGGGGAGGAGGCGATCAGCAGTGGCTTCTGGTAGCCCGGGGTCTTGCCGCGTCCGCCGCTGCGGATGGCCCACGCGGTGTCGCCGCCCTTGGCTCGGGCTGCTGTTGTCGTTGCCATAAGTGACGTCGGCATCGGCGTTGAGCTGGGTGAGGCTGTCGAGGCCGGCTTGGAGAGCGTCGGCGTTGTGTTGCTTGGCCGTGTCGGAGAGGGTTTTGATCCGCTGCTCGCTGTTCTGCAACTGCTGCTGGGCTTCGCTGGTATCAAGCTGCGCGCCCTGGGCGTTGCTGCGCTTCCAGGTGCTGAGGTACAGGCCCTGCTGGGCGCGCAGGGCGCCGTAGGCGTCGGTGCGCAGCTCGAAGCCGGTGCCGCGCAGGGCGCCGCGGTGGTTGCCGCGCTGGTCGATCAGGTAGCCGAGATTGAGCTGGGTATGGCCGTGGCTGCTGTGCAATTGGGTGCGTACCTGACCGGTGGAGTCGTCCATCACCCACTGGTTGAAGCCGCCGCCGCCGATTTCCTTGCTCTTGTAGCCGCTCATCAAACCGCTGGAGTGCCAGGCCGGTTTATGGCCGCCGTACACCTGGCCCATGATCAGCGGGCGGTCGATGTCGTTGTCGAGGAAGGTGACCACCACCTCTTCACCAGCGCGTGGCACGTGCACGCTACCCCAGTCCGGGCCGCTGCTTGGTTGCAGCATGCGCAGCCAGCACGAACTCAGTTCACCGTCTTGGCTGAGACGGTCCCAGTGGAAGCCTACGCAGACGCGGTTGAGGCTGTCGGTGAACAGTTCATGGCCGCTCGGCGAGACCACCACGGCGGTCTGCGGGCCAGGGCTGGTGGGCTTGGTGTGCTCGAAGGGGCTGCGGTACGGCGCACTGTGTAGCTGGCCTTCGAAGTGGCTGGTGAAGAAGCCGTAGGATGCTTCGCTCAGGGCCGAGCCGAGTACCGAATCGTCCGGCGCCGGACGCACGGTCTTGAACAGCGGTGCCAGACTGCCGGGGGCATCACGGCACTGCTGGGCCATGGGCAGGTTGCTTTCGGCAAAGAACTGCACCTCGATCAGCAGGAACTGCCGGGCCTCGACGGCCTTGCGCTCGTACAGCGGGTGCTGGGTCAGCTCGAACCAGCGGCCGGCCTGCAACTGGCGTACCCCGGCTTGGCCGTGCACGCGGCGGGCCCGGGATTCGTGCTGCTCGATCTGCACGCGGCTGAGCCAGTCGCCGCGCTCCTGTTTCTGCCAGTTGTACTGGCCCTGGTATTCGTAACGCTCCAGCGCGGCAGGGGCAGAGGCGGCCTGCAAGGCTGGCATCACACTTTCACGCGGCTGGCTGTGAGCGAGGTAATCGACACTGCGCCAGTTGAGCTTGCCGCTGAGCAGCTGCGAACCGCTGCTCCACTGGGTGATGCCGTCCTGCTTCTGGGTCACGCTCTGGGTGTGGAACGGGACTTGTTGCGGAGCCAGGGCGGGCAGGGTATCGACGCTGTCGGTGAAGACGATGCAGTGGCTGTCGGCCTTGTGCTCGACGTACAAGAAAATGCCTTCGAGCTCGCACCAGCGCTGGACGAAGTTGGCATCGGTCTCGTTGAACTGGGTGACGTAGGACAGCGGTGCGTACTCGCGGCGCAGGTCGAGGCGGTAGTTGCCCTTGGCTTGTTCGTACTGACTGAACACCGACTCGAAGATGGTGGGCAGGGTCTTGTCCTGCCAGATGCGGCAGTCGCTACGGTATTCGAGCAGGCTGAACCAGGGCGCGAACACCAGCTGCCAGTCGTGCAGGCCGCCGTCGCTGCCCAGGTAACGCACGCTCTCGACCAGGCCATGGCGTTGAGCCTGGCTGCCATCGTCGCAGAGCAGGGCGAGGCTGACGGGCTGACCGATGAGTTTTTCCGGGTCGTACTCGGTGTCCTGCACCAACACATCGAGGGTGTAGCGCGGGGTGCGGCCGACGCGCTCGACGCCGTAGGCGCGCAAGGCTTGCAGCTGATCGGCCCCTAACGGGGTGGTCAGTTGCAGCAGACGGCCGCTTTGCGAAAGCGGGGTGCCGAAGGTCAGGTCCATGACAAGAGGTCTCCTGAGTGGGGGCTGATCGGGTGGTTATTCCAGGGCCTTGATAGGCGGGTCCTGGTAGTCCTCATCGATGGCGATGCCCATTTTTTTCAGGCGTGCTTCGGTTTGGGCGCGTTCCTGGGCCATGCGTTTGAGTTCAGTGGTAGCGCTGCGGGATGCGAAAAGGAATACATTAACCTACACGCCGCAGCTCTTTTGCCGAATTAGATCCGCTTTAAGCTCTCTACTAGCTCATCCCAAAATTTGATGGCTTGTTCGTCGCTCTCAAAACCTGGGCCGCTATCGACTGTGCTAAGTTCAAGAACTGTATAAGGTTCCAGGCTGAGTTCAGGTGTGCCCGGGAATTCCAGTCGGAATGCATAGACGTTTTTCCCTTCAGCCTTGGACTTTATCAAAAGTTCTTCAAAATTCAACCCAGCAACATTTCTTTTGCCTTTCCTGATGACGCTAGAGCGTGTTAGGAGATTTTTTAGAAGAGGTAAAGCACCCGCGGACCTCTCTTCAAACCTCGATAGAAGTCCCGGCTCTGGTTTTCCAATAACTTGCGTATCGAAAGTCAAGTGAATTCCGGGTATCGACGATACAGGTAATCCAATTGAAACTTTTTCATCGAATTTGTTAATCTGCAAATTCATGTACCCGGCCTCTAACGCAAAGGTGTTGTTGGGTGGGCGCTCTGCGGGATTCCGATAGTGGATGAGGCTGTTCAGTTCTTTTGCTCTTGCGACCGCTTTGTCAAAAGCACTGAACGGTATGGATTCGACTATTTGACGATAGAGTGTATTGTTTTTGGTTAAGTAATAAATATAAAAACTGTACTTGTGACCTTTAAATATTACAATTGCGCCTCCGCCGTCAAGCGGAAGTGTATGATCGTATGCGTCGGTGTAACCAGCATTATGCTTGCGAGTTATTGTCGCGATTATTTCTGCAGTGCTTTTAGGGAGGTCGTGCCTGCCATTTTTGCTGATGAACTCGATTCTTTTCTTCACCACGTCATATGAGGACCATATATCGTTTCCGTCGGTAGGAACGGCAAAAGAGTAGCGCCCAAAGTAAAAACTTTTTTTCTCGGTTGGCATGTTTTCGGCTCCAGCGGCTACGCAATAAATCAATGCAAGGGCAATAATCAATATTACTTGCCGGAAGTGTTGGTGGTTGTTTCGGCTTCTAAAGATTGACATGTTGGGATACTCGTACGACACTGTAGAGTGTGGCAAATAAAGTGCGACCTTTTTTGTCGTTATATGAGCTTTGATGCTCATAGCCAGTCGAATTGTTGTAGATTCCCTGCCTTCAAGCTGTTGGATTTAGTGTGCTATTATTTCCGTGTGCAAAAGCCGCCCGGGTGGTTGGGAAGTCTCTGGAGCTCGCTGATGAACATAAGGGGACTGTACCATCCCCGGGGGAGTACTTTGGCGCAAAGGTGACTTTATATCCAGCGTCGAGTTCAATGGTTCCCGTGCTATCATTTTTAGTTATTTTAAACTCATTAATGTCGCCCCAGCCTATCCAGCTAGACCTCCAAACAATATCTCTCCATGTGGTGCGGCCGACGCGTTCGACGCCATGGGCGCGCAGGGCCTGCAGTTGGTCGGCACCCAACGGGGTGGTCAGTTGCAGCAGGCGACCGGTTTGCGAAAGTGGGGTGCCGAAAGTCAGGTTCATAACAACGTAGCTTATATTCGTTTCACGCTGTCTACCAAGGTGTCCCAGAACTTGAGGGCATCCTCGTCACTATTGAAAGTCTCGCCCTCGTCCAGAGTGCTCATTTCGAGAACTGTATAGGGTTCTCTGCTCGATTTTGGTGTGCCCGGATACTCTATGCGAAATGAATAGAAGTTTCGATCGTTAGCTCTGGTCTTTAGCAAAAGTTCTTCGAATGTTATTCCCGCAACTTTTCTTTTCGTTTTTCTCAAAATTTTGGAGCTTGTAAGAATTTTTTGAAGCATTGGAGTTACACGGCCTGCAGTGCGCTGCTCGTAACGTTCGATCAATCCAGGTTCGGGCTTTCGTATTACCTGCGTGTCGAAAATGACATGAATCCCTGGTGTTGTGGAAATGGGTAGGCCTATTGAAACTTGCTCAGGATACTTATCGGAAGGAAGGGTCAGATAACCCGCATCTATAGCGAAAGTACCTTCGGGAGGATTTGAATTTGGATGGCGGTAATGAATCATTGAATTTAAGTCTTTCGCAAGCCCTACGGCTTTATCGAAAGCATCTATTGAAATAGATTCTACAGTTTGGCGATAGAGAGTATTGCTGGAGGTTAGATAGTATATGTCAAAATCATAATTTGTTGATTTGGATACTACAATAATGCCTCCGCCATCTAGCGGAATTTTCTGGTCAAATGCTTTGTATCCCGCTTTATGAAGTGTATTGATTTCAGCAATGGATTCGTCAACTTTTATATTGATATCTCGCTTTCCATTTTTGCTTATGAACTGCAGGTCTTTCTGGATTATTTTATATGACGTCCAGATGCCTGACCCATCTGTAGGGGCCGAGATAGAGTAGCGGCCAAAGTAAAATGTATTTGATTGACTGTTCATGCCTAGTTCCCCGCTCTCGGCAGTGGATGAGAAAAACATTGCGACAACGCTAAAGACTTTTAATGTGCGCGTTAAGTTTTGGTAAATATCAAAGTTCAACATGGGTGGAGAGCCTCACTATGCTATATAACGTGGCGTATAGCGTCCGTCCGTCCGGATCGTTATAGGCATTCTGGTGCTCGTAGCCAGCAGTTCGGTTATAGGCGCCAGTTCTACAAGCATTTGGGTGTTCCATTGAGTTTTTTCCGTGAGCGAATGCTGCTCTCACATTTGGGAAAGCTCTTGAACTTGCGGATGAGGAAACTGGAACGGTGCCGTCGCCGGGGGTAAGTTTAGGGCCGAAGGTAAATTTACGACCAGCACCAAGCTCAATATTTCCGGTATAGTCGTCACTCGTAATGCTCAGTGTTTGAGGATCCTCCCAGCCCACCCAATCTGACTCCCATACTATGTCACCCCATGTTATAAGTTTTTCCTCCTCTGCTTCGGCTGAGTAGTGAACGTATGTGAACGGGTGATAGGCTGTTTTTATTGAGTCGTGAAATATTTTCGTGTTGTTAATATTTTCTTCAAAAATCGCTCTTTTGCCCTGAGGGGTGCCGAATGTGATTTCTTCATCATCATCTTGAAACTCGTTTGGGTCAATGAGAGCTTCAGACTCTTTTGGGATCAATCCCCACCATTTTTGTGATTTATATATTTCTTCGTAAGGATCACCTGCTGATGGGAGCATAATAAAGTCTTTTTCGTTCTGGTTGCTACTGGCCAGATATTTGCTTTTCTTTTTTCTAGCAAATAACCATTTCTTACCATCGTTATAGTTTGCAGCAGGAAGGAGTTCTAGTCCACCTCTCGAATATGCTAAAACGGCAACAGTTTCTTTGGCTGTAGGCCCCAGAATCTGTCGCGTTACGAAGCCCTCGATCCCCTCACCTTCAAATCCCGCTCTAATTCTACGATACGCGGCAGGGGCGCCTGTTGCAGGCATCGCTCCATGTATGATTCCGTAAATTTTCTCGTAGCGATATGCGCCTACCATCGCTCGAGCAACTAAGCCGCCCATTGAATGAGTTACGATTATAACGTTTTCTGCTGTGGGATAATTGGGTAGTATTTTGTTGTCAATTAAATCCATTATATCCTTTGCGGAGTCTTTGTTAGATTGGAGCCAGTTGTAGCCGCCTGCCCAGACTTCATAAGTTATATCTGCTGCGTGCTTTAATTCTGCTGAATTTTCGATGGCAGACAAGGGGGGGTTATTGTTCCAGTCACCCCAGTCTGCGGGCTGCAGATCGCTATGATCTTTCCACCATCCCTGCAGTACTTGGTCAAGCATGACTGTGTTCATTTCATTTTGGATAGAAATCATGATTGGATGATATGCCGAACGCATAATGCCACCCCATCCGCGCTTTTTGAGTTCTTCTTTACTCAAGGGTTCCCGTAAGTCTTCTGTACGAATTGGGCCGTCTTGGTGGACCGTAATCATTCCTTTTCGGCCATCAAGATCGTTTTGTCTGTCTTTTGCGGAACTAAAGAGAGCTGACACAAAAGAACCGATAGCAGCAAATTTTGCTGGAACGGTGTCCGTATTGGGAGCTATCCATGCTACTTTCTTCGTCCTGGCATTCCAAAGATTGGTTCCCATAATTCCTGGAATGAAAACCACTGGGACTACTTTGTTAGTCTTTACTGCAACGACTTTTTCTCGCTGCTCAGAGGACTCGCTAAGCGTAGTGCTAGCTGTTCTGCTGCCGTCAGCGTTTAATATGGTTATTAGTTTTAATGGGTTAATCATTTTCCAATCCTTATACCGGCGGCGCGTTATTTCGTGAAATTTAATCCAGCACCCGGATATTCAGTAACTCAGCAATCTGACTCTGCTGCACCGGAATCTTCCCAGCCGCATCCGAGACATACTGCATCACGCTGCCATCAGCCCGGGTCACCTCAACCTTCACCCCCGGCGCAGGCTCCCCGGTGCTGAGCTTCTTGATCACATACGGGTCGGCAAAGTCGGTCTTGGGCATTTCATTGAAGCTGTGCGACAGGCTGGTGCCGCCGCTGAAGACCTTTTTTGCCCCTTTGACATCGATGGTTCCCGGCGCATGGATTTCGATGTTGCCGCCCTTGATACGAATGTAACCGCCACCACTGGTCAGCAGAATCCCGTCCTTGGCGGCGATCTCGATCCCGGCCGCCGTCGAGCTAAGTTTCATGTTCTGCAACGAGGTCAACAGCATCTCGTCGTTCTGCGCCTGCAATTCCACCTTGCCCTTGGCCGCAAACAACTTGGCCCCGGCGTTCTGCGCAAACAGGCTGATGCTCTGCACCACGCTTGCCAGCAATGACTTGCCGCTGGCGATGCTGACGTCTTCACCGGTACTCACAGTCAGGTGCTTGCCGCTGTGCAAGTGGGTGTTCTGCGGGGTGGCGGTGGCGATATCGGCCGGGGAGGAGGCGATCAGCAGTGGCTTCTGGTAGCCCGGGGTCTTGCCGCGTCCGCCGCTGCGGATGGCCCACGCGGTGTCGCCGCCGTTGCGTTGCTGTTCGCTCGGGCCTTGGCTCGGGCTGCTGTTGTCGTTGCCATAAGTGACGTCGGCATCGGCGTTGAGCTGGGTCAGGCTGTCCAGGCCGGCTTGCAGGGCGTCGGCGTTGTGCTGCTTGGCGGTATCGGACAGGGTTTTGAGGCGTTGCTCGCTGTTCTGCAGCTGCTGCTGGGCTTCGCTGATATCAAGCTGCGCGCCCTGGGCGTTGCTGCGCTTCCAAGTGCTCAGGTACAGACCCTGCTGGGCGCGTAGGGCGCCGTAGGCGTCGGTGCGCAGCTCGAAGCCGGTGCCGCGCAGGGCGCCGCGGTGGTTGCCGCGCTGGTCGATCAGGTAGCCGAGGTTGAGCTGGGTATGGCCGTGGCTGCTGTGCAGCTGGGTGCGCACCTGACCGGTGGAGTCGTCCATCACCCACTGGTTGAAGCCGCCGCCGCCGATTTCCTTGCTCTTGTAGCCGCTCATCAAACCGCTGGAGTGCCAGGCCGGTTTATGGCCGCCGTACACTTGGCCCATGATCAGCGGGCGGTCGATGTCGTTGTCGAGGAAGGTGACCACCACCTCTTCACCAGCGCGTGGCACATGCACGCTACCCCAGTCAGGACCGCTGCTCGGTTGCAGCATGCGCAGCCAGCACGAACTCAGTTCACCTTGCTGGCTGAGGCGGTCCCAGTGGAAGCGTACGCAGACGCGGTTGAGGCTGTCGGTGAACAGCTCATGGCCGCTGGGCGAGACCACCACGGCGGTCTGCGGGCCAGGCGAGGTGGGCTTGCCGTGCTCGAACGGGCTGCGGTAGGGCGCGCTACGCAGTTGGCCTTCGAAGTGGCTGGTGAAGAAACCGTAGGAGGCTTCGCTCAATACCGAGCCAAGCAGCGAATCGTCCGGCGCCGGACGCACGGTCTTGAACAGCGGTGCCAGGCTGCCGGGGGCATCACGGCGCTGCTGGGCCATGGGCAGGTTGCTTTCGGCAAAAAACTGCACCTCGATCAGCAGAAACTGCCGGGCCTCGGCGGCCTTGCGCTCGTACAGCGGGTGCTGGGTCAGCTCGAACCAGCGACCGGCTTCGAGTTGGCGCACGCCGCCCTGACCGTGCACGCGGCGGGCCTGGGATTCGTGCTGTTCGATCTGCACGCGGCTGAGCCAGTCGCCGCGCTCCTGTTTCTGCCAGTTGTACTGGCCCTGGTATTCGTAACGCTCCAGCGCGGCAGGGGCAGAGGCGGCCTGCAAGGCTGGCATCACACTTTCCCGCGGCTGGCTGTGGGCCAGGTAGTCGACGCTGCGCCAGTTGAGCTTGCCGCTGAGCAACTGCGAGCCGGTGCTCCACTGGGTGATGCCGTCCTGCTTCTGGGTCACGCTCTGGGTGTGGAACGGCAGTTGCTGTGGGGCGAGGGCGGGCAGGGTGTCGTT
>NZ_BBIQ01000033.1 GCF_000730565.1 Pseudomonas fulva NBRC 16637 = DSM 17717
GATCAAGATCAAGATCAAGATCAAGATCAAGATCAAGAGCAAGAGCAAGAGCAAGAGCAAGAGCAAGAGCAAGAGCAAGAGCAAGAGCAAGAGCTGAACGGTAGCGTGGGGGTCGCGGGGATCTGCTTTACGCTAGCCGCCCAACCCCCCCTCAAAAAAAACCCGGCTTCTGGGGGGGAATCCGGGTTAAGACCATTAGGAGTAGAACAAAGGTACGCGGTCCCTGAGTACCTTTATCGCCGCGTCACTCGGGGGGATGCGCCGCGCCGACCCCTTGAGTATTGCCCAGGCTACGCACAATGCCAGGCAAAATTGATCGTTTTTTAAACAGATTTGGAATACTCCAGGCCAGGCTGCCAACGATCAGGATCACCCGCACACCACCGAAAACAGAGGTGACCACGGATGATCCGTGCAATTTCGCGCAAGTTAGGCATAATAATCCGCTTCGATCGTCAGCCAGTCCTTCCCATGCAGAAAGAACCTCGTAAGGTCCGTGAGTTTCGCCGTCGCGAACAGGAAATCCTAGACACCGCACTCAAGCTGTTCCTCGAGCAAGGCGAGGACAGCGTCACCGTCGAAATGATCGCCGACGCCGTGGGTATCGGCAAAGGCACGATCTACAAGCATTTCAAGTCCAAGGCAGAGATCTACTTGCGCCTGATGCTCGACTACGAGCGCGACCTCAATGAGCTTCTGCATTCGGCCGATGTAGACCGCGACAAGGAAGCCCTGTCTCGTGCCTACTTCGAATTTCGCATGCGCGACCCGCAACGCTACAGGCTCTTCGATCGTCTGGAAGAGAAGGTAGTCAAGGGTAACCAAGTGCCGGAAATGGTCGAGCAACTGCATAGCATTCGCGCCTCCAACTTCGACCGCCTCACGCAACTGATCAAAGGCCGCATCAGTGAGGGCAAGCTTGAAGATGTACCCCCTTATTTCCACTATTGTGCCGCCTGGGCATTGGTCCATGGGGCGGTAGCGCTCTATCACTCCCCGTTCTGGAGCAATGTGCTGGAAGATCAAGAAGGCTTCTTCCAGTTCCTGATGGACATCGGCGTACGCATGGGCAACAAACGCAAGCGCGACCCCGACCCAGCCAGCTGAGTCAGCACCGGCCCAAGCGTGTGGCCAACCCAAAACTGGCGCAAAAGCTGCATTCGTCAGCCATTCGCCGGCTTTTTTGACGCCGGCCCTTGGAGGAATGATGCGGAGCCTGGTCTTGGTGCTGACGCTTGCGGCGTTGGGCGGGTGCATGAAAGTAAGTGATATGGGGGAAGGTGTTCGCTACCACATGAGCGATGCCGGCCTGCTGGATCACAGCGATACCCGTCGTACGCTGTCGATCCGACTGCAGCCCGATTCCTTTATCTTCATTGGGCAAGGTGCATTCGTGCCGCCCGGTAAAGGCCCGGTCCCGCAGCAGAATGCGGTGGCCGAAGAGGCCTTCAAAAGCTTCGTTGAGTATTTCCCGATGCTACGCCGTGCCGAGGCACCGCTGGGCCTGGAAGAGGCCATTGCGCAGGCACGCTCATTTGGGGCCGATTACGTGCTCTATACCCGTTTCGCTCGTACCGATGACCGCATTGGCAATGGGGACGAGTGGTACGACGAACAGGCCGTGGACCGACTGGGTTGGGATAGCGGCGTGGTACAGATGATGCTCATCGAAACCAGTACCCGCTACCTGATAGACACGGTCCGTATCAAAAGCCGTGGCGGTTTGTTGACGTTCCACGACCAGACGCCCAGGGATTTGCTTGCTGCGCCCATGCGCGAGTACGCTCGTAGCCTTCTTGGCATGAGTCGATGAGGCACTGCGATGAATGAGACGGGCAAGGCCAATGACCTGCTGACACAGCTTCCAACGTCCAAGGGCTTGCCGCCTGTGCACCTCTGGAATCCCGATTTCTGCGGCAACATCGACATGCGTATCGCACGGGACGGAACGTGGTATTACTTGGGCACGCCTATCGGCCGCAAGCCGATGGTGAAGCTCTTTTCTTCGATCATCCGCCGCGACGGTGATGATTACTTTCTGGTAACGCCAGTCGAGAAGGTCGGCATCAAAGTCGACGATGCACCGTTCGTTGCCGTGGCCCTGGAAGTGACGGGGGAGGGGGAGCAGCAGGTGTTACGCTTCACCAACAATGTGGATGATCAGGTCGAGGCAGGGCCTGACCATCCGCTGCGGGTGGTGACTGACCCCGTCACCCAGGCGCCTTCGCCTTATGTGCTGATGCGCAGCAATCTTGAGGCGTTGATTCACCGTAATGTCTTCTATCAGCTGGTCGAGTTGGCCGTTGCGCGGCAAATCGCAGATCAGCAATGGTTGGGCGTGTGGAGCCGGGGTGAGTTCTATCCCATAGGGCAGGTGGATTATCCCTGAGTCACGCTTCACCGCACTTCACTGGGGCATGAAGACCGTGTGGAAGGTGGTTGATAACTAGCGCTCAAAACGCACGGTAATGGCTCAACCTCACGGCTTTACACCGTGAGGAACCTCGCCATGGGCCTGCAGATTCTGACCCCACCCGTCGAATCCCAGCTACGCGCCATCGCTGCTCCACTTGTAGCAGCCTGTCCTGATATGCGCCAGTTGGCCCGCGACACAGCTGTTGGGTTGTTGAGCAAACACAACTTGTCACACCTTGACCCTGACCAGGTCTACCTCAACCGTTTCGAAACCGCCCAGAGCAGCCCTCGCACCTTCAGTGGGTGGCAGCACCTGGACCCGCCTGTCCAATCCTTCACACTGCCGCAGTTGGTCATGCACCGTTTCGACGTCCATGACCAGGATAACAGCGACCTGCTCAGTTACCTGACCGGCTTTTACAGTAATGGCCCTGGCCCCGGTTTTTATGACGAGCACAATGAGATCCGTCTGGAGCCCCAGGCTGTGCTCGAGGATTTCTGGCAAATCGACTTCAGTACCCAATTTCACCATCGGCTTCAGGCGTTTTGGCAAGAACATGCTGAGCACTATCGTGTACTGGCGAAAGTCAACTTCCTCGCCAAGGTGATCGAAATTTGCGCGGCCGACAGCAGCACGGCGCTGGACCAGCATGTTCGCCGCGTCGCCACTGCGCTGACAGGTCTTGATATTGCATCACCCACGTTGGAGCAACTTCAGGCGGTTGTACCGCCGGCCGCGGGTTATCGCGTGTGTACCTTCGACATTGGCGGGCACATTGCGAGCGACTTTCTGCGCATTGTGCTGGAGGATGGTTCGCAACTGCTGTACACCCCAGGTGAAACGGACGCACTGCATCTTTTCCCAACGCGTAAGGACCTCTACTGGTGGGTGTTGAACAATACCAACGAAGCCGAAAACCGGGCGCGCTTCGTGGCGCACTTTCCGTTGTCCAGCCGTGCCCAAAAAGATGATCGCCTTGGCCTCAATCACCTGATCGATCTACTGTTCTTCAATTGGGGCGGTGATGATCACGAGTGCCTCAATCAGCTCGATGCCACCCTGCCGGGCGATGCGTTCAGTCACCTGCGCGACGCCGCGCGCCAGCGCATGACCGACGACGCACAGTTCGCCCTGCGCAGCAACGCGGACCTGCGCAAACAGCTGTGGATCGGCTATCTCAAGGCGTTCGGCCAAGTAGCAGGGCCCATGGCAGCTGTCGACTGGCCGATCGCACTGGCTGTGATCGGCGCAGGGCTTGCCGATATGGGGCTGAACATCGACCAGGCTGTCAACGGTCATACCACGAGCGAGCGGCAGGCCGGTGTGACCGGCGCGATCTTGGCGGCCATCGACACCTTGTTCAACGCCGCCATGCTAGCCGGTGCCGTAGGTGCAGGCGCCGAGGAAACGCTGATTGATCCACAGGTGCCTGAGGGCAGCACCCTGGCCGTTGAGCAAGAAGAGGCGGCCCCGGCGACACCCGCCGAAATTGAAGCCTGGGTCCCTGAGCCGTTCCGCCCGGTTGGCCATGAAGACCTGCTGGCACCTTTTGAAACCAACATCATCCTCAGCGCCCAGTCTGGGAGTGGCGGGCAGGAGGGTATCTATCTGCAGGATGGCAAGTTCTATGCGCTGATTGACCAGCAACCCTTCGAGGTCCGTTATGTGCAGCAGATGGGCGGCTGGGTGGTCATCGACCCGCAGAATCCGTACTCGTTCTATCGCAACGTGCCCATCCATATGACAGCGGACGGCCAGTGGCAACCTCTATAGCGCTCAGGCTTGCAGGGTGGCGGATTGCCACGCAAGTTGCTTGGGGCCTGGGGGCGGCCAAGCAACGCAGCTGCTGTGCAGGCCCTGCCCGAAATGCCCTACGAGATTCCGCATGAAACCCGTCCTCTGCTTGAGCATGCCGCCAATGCCCCGGTAGATGAACGCGCGCTAAGTGGAATCATGAGCAGCTCCGATGCTCAGGTAGAAGCGAGCTACCAGGCATTCCGTGCCAGCCGCGACGCACTTGCCACCGACGCCGTTGCCTATCTTGAAAATGTCATACCGCCCGCGCGGCCCGCAATAACGGCTATGCCTCGTGACGCCAGTGCCAAGCTGATCATCCGCAGCCTCTACCAGAACAGTGAAGGGCTGGTCATCGGTGAAAGCCATTCAGGGCTGGGCAGCAAGCAGTTTCTGATAGACAACATGCCTCTGCTCAAGCGCGAAAAGATCAAGGTGCTCTACCTGGAGCATTTCATGACCGACTTTCATCAGGCCGACCTTGATGTGTTCAAATGCTCGGGCAAGATGCCCGCCCGGTTGAGCACCTATGTGAATAATCTGGATGAAGGTCATGGGGTCGATCTGGCAGGCCGCTACTCGTTTCGCAACGTGCTGATTGCGGCGCAGAAGTCCGGCATCCGTATCCAGTCCATCGACTGCATGGCCAGCTACCGCCAGGCCTGGGACAACCCGCCATCGGCGGTGATCAGGCAGCAAATGATGAACTTCTACGCCCATGAAATCATCGAGGCGGACCAGGCGGTCCGAGGCCCAAGCCGGTGGGTTGCGCTGGTGGGAAATAGCCACGCCAGCGACTTTGAAGGCGTGCGCGGCGTAAGCGAACTTCAGGGCGCAATCAGTTTGCGCGTCGAGGACATTGAGGTAGGTATGCCCGGCGGTATCGGTGCCGACCCTGGGCTGGCGGCCATTGATTACGTCATGGAGGTACGCCGGGTCAAAAGCGATCTTCGCCTGCAAGTACCGATTAAAGCGGCGAAGCCGGTCGGTGAGGAAGTGGCGGCCATGCTCAAGCATAACGGTGCATTCACGTTCGAGAGCACCGATGGCCAGTTGCAGTTGGTGCATCGCAGCCGCACGGGTGGGTTGGTGTACACGCCCATCGTCCAGGAAGGTGAACGTTTTTATATCCAGCGGCCCGAGTGGCCATGGGTCAGTGAGCGACGGCTAGCAAGCCTGCGAGAGATACGTACCCTGCTGGAGCATCATGGGTTGCAGTATGTGCTGACGAGATGAGTCGATGCGCGGGAGGCGTGCATTTGGCCTACGCCTCATGGAGCGCCTGAACGGCACCCATGCCATGCGGATCATGCGATGAGCACTGACCTGGGCAAAAGACACGGGCATATCCACAGCGGGCACAAAAAAGCCGCTTTGGGTATGTCTGTTTGACAACATCCCTCAAAGCGGCGTTTTTGGATTATTTTCAAAACCCTGTGAAGGATCTTGATTATCTGGCTCCGCGACCTGGACTCGAACCAGGGACCCAATGATTAACAGTCATTTGCTCTACCGACTGAGCTATCGCGGAATGTGCACGTATCTTACTCAACAGCAGGGGTAAGTCAAGTCACCCCTGCGAAATCAATCAGTTACAGCACTTCAACGATGGCTTTGGTCACGACGTGGATATTGTTCTGGTTCAGCGCAGCCACGGCTATGCGGCCAGTGTCCAGCGCGTAGATGCCGAACTCGTTCTTCAGCCGAGCCACTTGCTCCACGGTCAGGCCCGAGTAGGAGAACATGCCGACCTGGCGACCCACGAAGCTGAAGTCGCGCTTGGCACCGTAATGAGCCAGCAACTCGACCATCTGCTTGCGCATGCCATGAATGCGCTCGCGCATTTCTGCCAGCTCGGTTTCCCACATCTGCCGCAGCTCTGCGCTGTTGAGCACCGTCGCCACGATGGTGGCGCCATGGGTGGGGGGGTTGGAGTAGGTGGTACGAATAACCCGCTTGACCTGGGACAGCACGCGCGTGCTTTCGTCTTTGGAGGCCGTCACGATCGACAGGGCGCCCACGCGCTCACCGTACAAGGAGAACGATTTGGAGAACGAGCTGGAGACGAAGAACTCAAGGCCCGACTCGGCAAACAGGCGTACGGCAAAGGCGTCCTCGTCGATGCCGTCTCCAAAGCCCTGGTAGGCCATGTCCAGGAAGGGCACATGACCTTTGGTCTTGACCACTTGCAGGACGTTCTTCCAGTCTTCCAGGTCCAGGTCCACCCCGGTCGGGTTATGGCAGCAGGCATGCAACACGACGATGGAGCCTGCGGGCAACGCCTCGAGGTCTTCGAGCATGCCTGCCCGATTGACGCCGTTGGTCGGGGCGTCATAGTACCGATAGGTATGAACCGGGAAGCCCGCTGATTCGAACAGCGCACGGTGGTTTTCCCAGCTCGGGTCGCTGATGGCTACCACGGCCTCGGGGGATACACGCTTGAGGAAGTCGGCGCCGATCTTCAGTGCGCCCGTACCGCCCACTGCCTGGACAGTCACAACCCGGCCATCGGACAGCAACGGGGACTGGGCACCGAACAGCAGTTTCTGCACCGCTTGGTCATAGGTCGCGATGCCGTCGATCGGCAGGTAGCCACGCGAGGCATGCTGGGCGGCACGCTGGGTCTCGGCTTCGATCACAGCCCGCAGCAGCGGAATGCGGCCTTCCTCATTGCAGTAGACGCCCACCCCCAGGTTCACCTTGTCGGTGCGTGGGTCGGCATTGAATGCTTCGTTGAGGCCCAGGATGGGGTCGCGGGGTGCCAGCTCGACAGCGGAAAACAGGCTCATTGTTACCTTGGCTCGGATAGGAGTGTAAGGGGAGGTATCCGCTCCAGCCGAATGCACTGAAGCGGGGCACAAACGGGGAGTCAGTATAGTGATCCGGTACGGTCACGGCGACACTGCGACGCCGCTTTTACGACTATTTGCGCAAAAAATTTTCGACCCTTGCGGCCTTTGCCCTGTCCACCGTAACACGGGGTCACCGTTGGGCCTTCAAAGCGTCCCCCGGCGTGCCCATTTGGGTATAGACTACTGGCTAAATTTACAGTGCAGCACCGCGAGGTTCGACATGTCCGAGTTCCAGCTCGTTACCCGGTTCCAGCCAGCAGGCGATCAACCAGAGGCCATTCGGCAAATGGTCGAGGGCATCGAGGCGGGGTTGGCGCACCAGACTCTGCTGGGGGTGACCGGCTCTGGCAAGACCTTCAGCATCGCCAACGTCATCCAGCAGGTGCAGCGCCCCACGTTGGTCCTGGCACCGAACAAGACGCTGGCGGCGCAGTTGTACGGCGAGTTCAAGGCATTCTTCCCCAACAATGCGGTGGAGTACTTCGTTTCCTACTACGACTACTATCAACCCGAAGCCTATGTGCCCTCATCGGACACCTTCATCGAGAAGGATGCCTCGATCAACGACCATATCGAGCAGATGCGCCTTTCGGCGACCAAGGCGCTGCTCGAGCGGCGCGATGCGATCATCGTCACCACCGTGTCCTGCATCTATGGCCTGGGCAGTCCTGAAACCTACCTCAAGATGGTGTTGCACATCGACCGTGGCGACAAGCTCGACCAGCGCGCGTTGCTACGCCGACTGGCCGACTTGCAGTACACCCGCAATGAAATGGATTTCGCCCGTGCCACCTTCCGAGTGCGTGGGGATGTCATCGACATCTACCCGGCCGAATCGGACCTTGAAGCCATACGCGTCGAGCTGTTCGACGACGAGGTGGAAAACATTGCCGCGTTCGATCCGCTGACAGGCGAAATCCTGCGCAAGTTGCCAAGGTTCACGTTCTACCCCAAGAGCCACTACGTGACGCCGCGAGAAACGCTGCTTCAGGCGGTTGAGGGTATCAAGGAAGAGTTGGCCGACCGGCTTGAGTACCTGCACAAGGCCAACAAGCTCGTGGAGGCTCAGCGTCTTGAGCAGCGTACCCGCTTTGACCTGGAAATGATCATGGAGCTGGGTTACTGCAACGGTATCGAAAACTACTCTCGCTACTTGTCCGGTCGTCCTGCCGGTGCGCCCCCACCTACGCTGTATGACTATCTGCCCGCCGACGCACTGCTGGTCATCGATGAGTCGCACGTCAGCGTTCCCCAGGTGGGCGCCATGTACAAAGGGGACCGCTCACGCAAGGAAACGCTGGTGGAGTACGGGTTTCGTCTACCGTCGGCGCTGGACAACCGCCCCATGCGCTTCGACGAATGGGAGAGCGTCAGCCCGCAGACCATCTTCGTGTCCGCCACGCCCGGCCCTTATGAAGAGGCGCATGCTGGGCGCGTCGTCGAGCAGGTGGTGCGTCCCACTGGCCTGGTCGACCCGCAGATCGAAATACGCCCTGCGCTGACCCAGGTAGATGACCTGCTCTCGGAGATCCGCAAGCGCGTGGCCCTGGGCGAGCGGGTGCTGGCCACCACCTTGACCAAGCGCATGTCCGAGGACTTGACCGATTACCTGGCAGACCATGATGTACGGGTGCGATACCTGCACTCTGACATCGACACCGTGGAGCGGGTCGAGATCATCCGCGACTTGCGCCTGGGCACGTTCGATGTCCTGGTCGGCATCAACCTGTTGCGCGAAGGCCTGGACATGCCCGAGGTTTCGCTGGTCGCCATCCTCGATGCGGACAAGGAAGGCTTCCTGCGCTCCGAGCGTTCGCTGATCCAGACGATTGGCCGGGCTGCGCGTAACCTCAATGGTCGGGCGATTCTATATGCCGACGCCATAACCGGTTCGATGCAGCGGGCCATTGACGAGACCGAGCGACGTCGAGAAAAGCAGATCGCCTTCAACGAAGCGCACGGTATCGTGCCCAAAAGCGTGGTCAAGGACATCACCGATATCCTTGAAGGTGCGACCGTCCCGGGCGCTCGCAGCAAGAAACGCAAGGGGATGGCCAAGGCGGCAGAGGAGAGCGCGCGTTACGAGGCCGAGTTGCGCACCCCAGGCGAAATCACCAAACGCATCAAGCAGCTCGAAGACAAGATGATGCAATACGCCCGTGACCTGGAATTCGAAGCCGCCGCCCAGTTGCGTGACGAGATCACCCAGTTGCGAGATCGCCTGATCGCAAGTTGATGCCTGGCGGTCGGCATTCACAGCGCATCGATCAGGCGAGACCGCGCTGCACCCAAGCCACCCACGGTATGGCCTACCGTGGGCTCGGCATCATGGGGGGCCAGCTCAGGTTCACCGCATCGCTGGAGCCCGGTGCCTGCCACCTGCTAACATCGAGGCTTTGTTTCATCTTTCGTTCGAGACTCCCATGACCACCGTACGCACGCGTATCGCGCCATCGCCTACCGGCGACCCCCATGTCGGCACCGCCTACATCGCCCTGTTCAACTACTGCTTCGCCAAACAGCACGGCGGCGAGTTCATCCTGCGCATCGAGGACACCGATCAGCTGCGCTCCACGCGCGAGTCCGAGCAGCAGATCTTCGATGCGTTGCGTTGGCTGGGCATCGAATGGAACGAGGGCCCGGACGTGGGTGGCCCACATGGTCCGTATCGGCAGAGTGAGCGTGGTGAAATCTATGCCCAGTACGCCAAGCAGCTGGTCGACGCCGGCCATGCGTTCTATTGCTTCTGCACCGCCGAGGAGCTGGAGCAGATGCGCGCCGAACAGCAGGCCCGCGGCGAGACGCCTCGTTACGATGGGCGAGCGTTGCTGCTGAGTGCCGACGAAGTGCAACGCCGGCTGGACGCAGGCGAGCCCCATGTAATCCGCATGAAAGTGCCCGCCGAGGGCGTGTGCGTGGTGCCGGACATATTGCGCGGTGACGTGGAGATCCCGTGGGATCGCATGGACATGCAGGTGTTGATGAAAAACGATGGCCTGCCCACGTACTTCCTGGCCAACGTGGTCGACGATCACCTGATGGGCATCACCCACGTACTGCGCGGTGAAGAGTGGTTGCCGTCGGCGCCCAAGTTGATCAAGTTGTACGAGTACTTCGGTTGGGAACAACCCAAGCTGTGCTACATGCCCCTGCTGCGCAACCCGGACAAGTCCAAGCTTTCCAAACGCAAGAACCCGACGTCGGTGACGTTCTACGAGCGCATGGGCTTCATGCCCGAAGCCATGCTCAACTACCTGGGCCGGATGGGCTGGTCCATGCCAGATGAGCGCGAGAAGTTCTCGCTGGCCGAAATGGTCGAGCACTTCGACCTGTCCCGCGTTTCGCTGGGCGGGCCGATCTTCGACATCGAGAAGCTCTCCTGGCTCAACGGCCAATGGCTGCGTGAGCTCCCTGTGGAAGCCTTTGCCCAGCGCCTGCAGAAATGGGCGTTCAACAGCGACTACATGATGAAAATCGCGCCGCATGTGCAGGGCCGGGTTGAAACGTTCAGCCAGGTGGTGCCTTTGGGCGGGTTCTTCTTCGAAGGCGCACTGAAGCTTGACGCCAAGCTGTTCGAAAGCAAGAAATTGTCGGCCGATCAGGTGCGCCAGGTCCTGCAGTTGATCCTGTGGAAGCTTGAGAGCCTGCGTCAGTGGGAAAAAGAGCGCATCACCGGTTGCATTCAGAGCGTGGTCGATGCATTGGAACTGAAGCTGCGTGACGCCATGCCCTTGATGTTCGCCGCCATCACCGGGCAGGCAAGCTCGGTGTCGGTGCTCGATGCCATGGAAATCCTCGGCCCTGACCTGACCCGCTATCGTCTGCGTCAGGCCTTGGATTTGCTGGGCGGTGTTTCCAAGAAAGAAAACAAGGAATGGGAAAAGCAGCTGGCTACCATCGCTTGAGATGA
This sequence comes from Pseudomonas fulva NBRC 16637 = DSM 17717, assembly GCF_000730565.1. Taxonomy (GTDB): domain Bacteria; phylum Pseudomonadota; class Gammaproteobacteria; order Pseudomonadales; family Pseudomonadaceae; genus Aquipseudomonas; species Aquipseudomonas fulva. The sequence continues at coordinate 10,973 of NZ_BBIQ01000033.1, forward strand.
GGCAGGCGGGCAGGCCGTCGTTCCCACGACGGTCGGCCGCTGCCGTGTGCAGTGGATCCAGCGTTGCAGGCTGGTCTGGCCCGCCCGATAAACCGATATTGCGGGGCAGGGCGGTAAGTGATTGTTATCTGTGAAAAAACTTTTGGTTTTTTTGAAGATTTAGTTTGACAGGCCTGCACCTGGATCTTAATATGCGCCCCGTCCACAGCGATGAACATAAACGAAACGCCAGGCACCCAGCCAGCGTATCGGTTCAGCGTGACTCTGTGGGGCTATAGCTCAGCTGGGAGAGCGCCTGCATGGCATGCAGGAGGTCAGCGGTTCGATCCCGCTTAGCTCCACCAAATTCCTGTTGTCAGCCAATGGCTGACACGTAGAACGGGCACTAGCAGCACGTTCTTGAAGGTAAGAAGGTTCGTCCCCTTCGTCTAGTGGCCTAGGACACCGCCCTTTCACGGCGGTAACAGGGGTTCGAGTCCCCTAGGGGACGCCAGTTCTACACAAGCGATGTTTCGGCATGG
>NZ_BBIQ01000032.1 GCF_000730565.1 Pseudomonas fulva NBRC 16637 = DSM 17717
AAGTAGGAACTACAGAGATTCGCAGGCACGTCGATGACGGGCCAGCACACAGAATTTCTTGACGACCATAGAGCATTGGAACCACCTGATCCCATCCCGAACTCAGAGTGAAACGATGCATCGCCGATGGTAGTGTGGGGTTTCCCCATGTGAGAGTAGGTCATCGTCAAGATTCAAACAAAAAAGCCCCTGTCTGCGCTGCAGACAGGGGCTTTTTCTTTTGGGGGGTTTAAACACCCCTAATGACTAGCTTCTGATAAGCGGTTGTCCCGCTGTGCGCTTTAGAACTGGTAGCTCACTGTGGCGCTCACATTACGCTCTTCGCCCATGTAGCAGTAATTCAAACTGGCGCACGAGGTGATGTATCGCTGATTGGTCAGGTTGTTGGCATTCAGACGAACATCCAAGCCCTTCAGACCCAGCTTACCCATGTCGTAGCCCAACGAGGCATCAACCAACGTGTAGGAAGGCACCTTGCGGCTGTTCTCTGCATCTGCCCAGCTATGCCCCACATACCTCACGCCGCCGCCCAACCTAAGCCCGTCGAGCGCGCCTTGCCGGAAGTTGTAGTCGGCCCACAGCGAGACCATTTGCTCCGGGGCTTGGGTAGGCGAATTGCCTTTGTTGTCTAGACCGCTGGATACAAGGCTAGGCATCGATTTCGAGTACTCGATGTCGGTGTAGGTATAGCCACCCAGCAGTTTCAAGTTATCAGTGACCTGCACATGCGCTTCCAACTCCAACCCTTGCGAGCGCACTTGACCGACAGGCCTGTAGAAGTCTTCATCCGGTTGCTTGGAGGCCAGGTTCTCCTGCTCGATACGGAACACAGAGGCGGTGTACAGGTTGTCGCTACCAGGTGGCTGATACTTGATACCGGCTTCCCACTGAGTGCCCTCGGTAGGAGCAAGCGGTTTTCCGTCTTGATCGGATACGGTATTCGGGTTGAAGGACTCGGAGTAGCTCACATACGGCGCCAGGCCATTCTCGAAGAGATAGAGCACCCCAGCGCGAGTCGTGAAGTTGGAACGCTTGTCACTGACCCTGGTATTGGTATCACGATTTTCCTCGGATACCTTGACCCAATCCTGGCGCAGGCCCAGTGAGAAGCGCCATTGATCCAGCTCCACCAGATCCTGCAGATAGACACCCGTCTGTTGCAACCGGCGTTGGTATCGGTTTTCACCGAGCACCTGCAGGTTGCCATTACCATACTGCGGGTTAGCCGCATCCAGCGGATCTACAGTGCCATAACGCCACGAAACATCGGCTTTGCGACGCTGGTAATCCGTGCCCAGCAGCAGGGTGTGCTTGGCAATGCCGGTGAAGAATTCAGCCTGGACCATGTTGTCGATGATGTAGGAGTGTAGCCGCTCATCACCCCCGGTGTAAGCTCGGTTGAGGACGGTACTGTCGGCATCTGCCCAACCTGCCGAGTACACCTGGTCCATCGATACGTCCGAGTCCTGGTAGCGGAAGTTCTGCCGCGCGGTAAATACATCGTTGAAGCGATGCTCGAACTGGTAACTGAACGACTGCTGGGTGCGCTCGTAATTGTCGATGCCCGGCTCCCCTTCGAAGAAGTGATCCGACAGGCGTACCCCATTACGCTTGCTCAGCATCCCGTCTGCAGGATTACCGCCGTGATACCCCCCGTTTGGATCACGCTGCAAGTAGGCCTGCAGGGTCAGCGATGTGTCTTCGCTGAAGTCGATGCTAAGCGACGGAGCGATGGCGTAACGTTCTTCCTTGTTGTGATCGAACTGAGTATCCGAAGCGTCTGCCAAACCGGTCAGGCGATAGGCAATACGCTTGTCTGCATCCAACGGGCCGCTGGTATCGAAGCCCAGCCCGCGCTGACCTTGGGTACCAACCGACGCTTGAACTTGATGGAAAGCGGTGAACACGGGCTTTTTGGTGGTCAGTGCGACCAATCCACCCGGTGAGCTACGGCCATAAAGGACCGAAGAAGGCCCTTTCAAGACATCGATCCGTTCCAGGAAATAGGGGTCGACCTGCATCGTGCTGTAGGTGCCGTTGTCCCCCATGGACTTGAGGCCGTCTACGTAGATGTTATCCACCGACCCGTCATTGAAACCTCGCATGGCCACGTAGTCATACCGGTGCGTCGCGCCATAGGGGCTGGTCATCACCCCTGGGGTATAGCGCATGGCCTGGGCGACGGTTTGAGAACCTTGGTCGTCGATCTGTTGCCGGGTTACCACCGAAACCGATTGGGATGTCTCTACCAGTGCCAAGCTGCTTTTAGTAGCGACCTGGCTGTGGGTGGCGTTATAACCCTCCATGCTCCCCAAGGCATTGCCCAGGGTGAAACCTCGAATGTCCGTATCGGGTAACGCCAGCGCAGCTTCCGCTGGCTGAGCCTGTACGATGAAGGTCCGGTTTCCTTGATCCAACGCCGTCAAGCCGCTTCCTGCCAACAGCACCCCTAACGCCTGCTCAGCCGAGTACTGTCCGTGAAGGCCTCTGGACTGCAAGCCTTGCGTGAGTGCCGGCGTACTGGAAAGCGTGATGCCCGCCTGACGAGCAAATTGATTGAGCACTTCATCCAGGGGCCCAGGCGCAATTGCATAAGTCGAGCTGACCAGTGAGGCATCAGCGGCGAGTGTGATGCCAGGCACCATGGCCAATCCAAGTGCCGTACCCAGCAAGGCAGCGCGGATGGCATTGCTTAGCAAATCTGAGTGCAAGACAGGTCGAAAATCATTCGCGCCAAAGGCGTACAGTTTTACCGGGTTGGTTGACATGAAAGGGTCCGTAAAATGTGCAGGAGATTCTTCTCACTGATCTAGCCGGATACGCGGCCAAAACCCGACACATTAGGAGCAGGCTTTGTTCACCAAAGTCTAGGCACGACCCAGCGCTTCCACGCGCACCCACCATCGCGTTAAATGACGGACTTGAACGGGAAGCGTGGTGGGCAGCAATTGCAGGAGATGTTCTGGATTCTGGAGGCGGAATACCCCGGACAAACGGAGCTCAGCAATGTCATCGCTGCAGGTGAGATAACCGCGGCGGTATCGGCTGATCTGCGTCAGGAAATCCCTGAGCAACATGTTCTTGCCCACGATGAGGCCTTCGGTCCAGGCCATCGCGTCCATCCCTGAAGGCGTCACCTGCTCGGCACCGCTGGCGGTGACGCGCCATTCTCCACCTGGCTCGAGCCATTGGATCAGGCCGGTGCTCTGGCTGCGAGTGAATATTCGCCCCTCACTGACGACCACCCGTAGGCAATCGTCTTCGATACGCCCCACGAAGCGCCCCCCGACGGTTTGCAATGCTGCGGTATTCGTGCGCAGAGTGACTGGAGGTTGTCCAGGAGCTGCCTGTCGACAGTCCAGCATGACCTCACCCCGCTTGAGGTCGATCGACAATTGCTGCCTGTTGAAGGCCACGTCCACGGCACTTCGGGTATTGAGTTGTAGCCGAGAGCCGTCGGGTAAGGTCACGTCTCTGCGCTCACCCGTGGCTGTCGCGTAGTCGGATGACCAGGCCTGTACCACACTCAAGTCCTTGCTCAGCCATGCTGCCGATCCGAACACGGCAACGGTGCCCAGCAGCTTCAACGCCTGTCGCCGCTCAAGGCGCCGATGACTGGCCTCCAGTGTCTGCAGCGCAACCCCCGCAGCGGGCACGTGGCGCAGGTCCAGGTCCTGTTCCAAATGCAGCACGCGTTGCCAGGCCAGCTCGTGGGTCGCAGCCTCTGAGCGCCACTGCGCAAGACGCTCGTTCAAAGCCGGATCCTCACCACTGTGGCGAAGTTTCAGCATCCACTGGATGGCTTGTCTGACCGTCTTGGCGTCGGGATGAGGGCTAGGCATAACCGGTATCATTACGCTTCGTAGCGCAGCAGGTAGCAGTGATAAAGCGCGTCAGCAATGTAGCGCTCCACCGTTCTCACCGATACGCCCATCTGCTGTGCAATTTCCTGATGCCGCAGGCCCTCGCATTGGGCTAGCAGGAAAGCAGTGCGAACCTTTGGCTTTAGGCCATCGAGCATCTTGGCAATGCGTTCAAGCAACTCCAGCAGCAGCTCGCGGGTCTCCACATCGGGCGTGTTAGCCTCCGGCACCAGCGCCAGCGCTTCCAGATAGGCTTTGTGCAGTTCCTCTCGACGCCAGTGGTCGATGATCAACCCGCGCGCCACCGTGCGCAGAAACGCCCTGGGCTGTTGTATCTGCAGATGCTCGCGGCGTTGCAACAGCCGCATGAAGGTATCCTGGGCCACGTCAGCAGCGTCGGCCGCATTGCCAAGCCTGTGGCGCAGCCATGTATGCAGCCAGCCATGATGAGCACTGTAGAGGTTTTGCACGAGATCGTTGCTAGGCATGAGACACAGCTATCAGGGCTTAAATGATAATTAGTCTCATTGTTTCGCCCGGCGCGAGATTTTGCAACCTACCTGTCGGTCCCCAAGCCATTCAGTGCGAGCGCTGGCTGTCCAAGTACCTTCGAATGGTCACGGCTGCGCTGTTGAGGTGCTGCTCCAATACCGCAATTGCATCGCTGACACGTTTGGCACTGGCGGCATCGACCAAGGCCGTGTGATCGTCTTGGGTGAGCTTGCCCAGGCCCATCGACGAAAGATGAAAGCGTAGAAACCGCTCCTCTTGCATCAATTCGTTATCGATCAGGCGCAGCAGTTTATGGTTCGCTGCCTTGCTATAAAGCACCATGTGAAGCTCACGATTAAGACGAGCGATCTCGGCATGTCGTGTTTCGTTTTCCAATTGCTGGATGCAACTGCGGGCCTTGGCGATGTCTTGCGCCGTCAGAAGCGGAATGGATTGACGCAACGCCTCGCTTTCGAGCAGAACACGCAAGTCGTAGGCATCTGCCGCATCCTCGCCTATCAGCGGCGCAACGACTGCGCCCTTGTGAAGCTCCACGTTCAACAGTGACTGCGCTTCCAGTTGACGCAGCGCCTCACGCACGGGCATACGGCTGACGCCATAAAGTGTCGCCAACTCCTGTTGCCTGATTGCCGTTCCGGGTGGCAAACGACCCTCGAGAATGGCACTGCGCACGCGTTCTTCAATAACGCCGCGGGCCAGATGTGGCAGCAACTGTTCACTGTTCAACACGCTGCTCAGTTTGATTTTGTTGCCCACGCAACGCCTGCCTTAAACGATTACCAAAGTTGGATCCAATGACACGGTTATAGCGGTATGACGTGTCAAATGCTGGCCTCTACTGGGGGCATGCCCCAGGGCGCGGCTATGGTGGATGAAGTTGCTCTGCAAAGGAAGTGACATGACCCGCGCGGCAAGCGTTGATCCGGCGTACTCCGACACAGAGGCCGATGATCGCGATGTGCCATTGTCTTTTGCGGTGTCAGGCCGCACCATCGCTTCTTTCGACTGGCCTGGACAGTGCTTGGCAGTGGCGATCACCCCGATGCTCAAAACCGTGCTGCACCGAGTTGCCCTGGCTGCGCTGCTGGGTGGCCTGCTGCTGGGCGGTTTGCATGCCGACTGGGATTTCGCCCAGATCAGTCGCCAGTCTCAAGCGCTGTACGGGCCATTGGGGGAGGGCAAAGCGCGAATCGATGCGTGGCAGAACCTCATGGCCACCCAGAAGCAGGGGACTGAGCTTGAGCGTCTGCAGGTGGTCAACCGGTTCTTTAACCAACAATTGCGCTACGTCGAGGATATCGATCTGTGGCACGAGGTCGATTACTGGGCAACACCGGTCCAAGCACTGATAAAAGGGGCTGGCGATTGCGAGGATTACGCTATCGCCAAGTACTTCAGCCTCAGGCGCATGGGCATCCCCAGCGAGAAACTGCGGATCACCTACGTCAAGGCCTTGCGACAGAACCGGGCACACATGGTACTGACCTATTATTCAACGCCCCAGACGCAGCCGTTGGTGCTCGACAGCCTGATGGACGCGATCAAGCCGGCCAGCCAGCGCCCCGACCTGTTGCCCGTCTATGCCTTCAACGGTGAAGGCCTATGGCTGACAGGCGCCGGTGGCAACAAGAAAGTCGGCGACACCAAGCGCTTGTCGCGCTGGCAGGACCTATTGAAAAAAATGCAGGCCGAAGGCTTCCCGGCCGAGCCGGTTTACTGAAGGAGCACAGATGTCACTGTTCAAACAATTGCTGTTGGCTATTTGCCTGTTCCTGGTAGTGGCGTTCACCGGCAGTTTCATGGTCAGCCTGGAGAGTTCGCGAAGCCAGTATGTCAACCAGCTCCGCTCGCATGCACAGGATGCAGCCACTGCGCTGGCCCTGTCGCTTACGCCCAATATCGATGACCCTGCCATGGTCGAGCTGATGGTGAGTTCGATCTTCGACAGTGGCTACTACGCCAGTATCAAAGTGGTGGACCTGGCTTCCAATACGGTGCTCGTCGAGCGCCATGCCGAACCAGACCCTGGGGGCATACCCCGTTGGTTCGTTCACCTGATCGGTCTGGAAGCTGCCGGTGGCGATGCGTTGGTCAGCCGTGGCTGGCAGCAGGCGGCACGCGTCGAGGTCATCAGTCACCCCATGTTCGCCATTGCCAAGCTCTGGCAAAGCGCGTTGGGCAGCCTGGGCTGGCTACTGCTCTGTGGTGCCGCCAGCGCCATTCTGGGGGCGTTGCTGCTGCGCCGGCAGCTCAAGCCGCTGGACTACATGGTCGAACAGTCCCATGCCATCGCCAGGCGTGAATTCCTGAGCCTGCCTGAACTGCCCCGCACACCCGAGCTCAGGCGCGTCGTCCAGGCCATGAACCAGATGGTCGAAAAGCTCAAGGCACTGTTCACCGAGCAGGCCGAGCGCAGCGAGCGGTTACGCGCCGAGTCCTATCAAGACACCTTGACCGGTCTGTCCAACCGTCGCTATTTCGAAATGCAGCTCAATGCTCGGGTCAGCAACCTTGAGGAAGCACGGGCAGGCTACCTGTTGTTACTTCGGGTTCAAGGCCTGGCGGGCCTCAACGCGCGTCTGGGTGGCCAACGCACGGATCAGTTGCTGCAAGCCGTCGGTGAGCAATTGCGCCGCGCCTGCGCAAGCTTCCCGGAAACCAACGACCTGATTTCCCGCAGCCGGGGTGGTGAATTCGCCGTGCTGGCACCTGGCATGGTGCATGAAGAAGCCATACAGCTGGCCCAGGCGCTTGAGGCTACGCTGCAGAGCCTGCATGAGACGGGGGCCACCGATATTCAACCGGTGGCCTGCATCGGCTTGGCCCCCTTCAGCCCGGGCGACGCGCCTCCAGCGTTGCTCAAACTGGCTGATGAGGCCCTGGCACGCGCGGAGAACCAGCCAACCCCGGGTTGGGTCTGCCTGGAGCAAGGCGTCGCTGCCGTGGCTGCCGACAGCCAGCACGACTGGCATGAGCGCCTCGACCAGGCCTTCAGCAACGGTCACTTCGAGCTGTTTTTCCAGCCGGTGGTCGATTGTGCAACCGCCCAGCAGGTGCTGCACCACAAGGTGATATCCCGCCTGAAGGATCGACAAGGCGAGGCGCTTCCAGCCGGTCGATTCCTTCCTTGGCTCGAGCGCTTTGGCTGGATGCCAAGGCTGGACCTTCTGGTGCTGCAGAAGGTGCTGGCGCACATGCGTGGCCACGACCAGGTGCTGGCGCTGAACCTTTCCGCCGCTACCTTGGCGGACGCCCAGGCGCTGCAACGCATTTTCGAACTGCTCAGCCAGAACGTCGCCCTCGGGCCGCGTCTGGTGTTCGAAATCGGTGAAGAGCAGCTACCTGACCAGCCGGCGTTGGAGAAATTGACTCGAAGGCTGCACAGCCTTGGCTTCGGCCTGGCACTGCAACGCTTTGGCGGACGTTTCAGCATGATCGGTAACCTGTCCCACCTTGGGTTGGCTTACCTGAAGATTGATGGCAGCTACATCCGTAACATCGACCATGAACAGCACAAACGCTTGTTCATCGAGGCGATCCAGCGTGCCGCGCACAGCATCGATCTGCCTCTGGTGGCCGAGCGCGTGGAAACCGAAGGTGAGCGCGCAGTGCTCTGCGAAATGGGTGTAGGAGGCATTCAGGGGCAGTTGGTGGGTGAGCCTGCCCCTTGGGCGCACGATAAGCGCTGACCTGCAGAAATGAGGGCCCGCACGCAAGGCCGTGCGGGCACACCCTCAGCGTTCGCGCAAGGCCTCGGAGCGGGCCTTCATGATGGGCTTGAGCAGGTAGCTCATGATGGTCTTCTTGCCGGTCATGATATCGACCGTTGCCACCATCCCGGGAATGATCAGCAGCGGCTTTTCATCGGTGCCCAGATGACTGCGATCGGTACGCAGCTTAATCAGGTAGTACGTGGTCTTCTTGTCTTCGTCGGTGATGGTATCGGCGCCGATCTGCTCAAGCTTGGCCTTGAGTCCCCCGTAGATGGTGTAGTCGTACGCGGTGAACTTGACCGTGGCTTCCTGGCCTGGGTGCAGGAAGGCAATGTCCTTCGGCAGGATCTTGGCCTCGATGACCAGCGTGTCGTCCAGCGGGACGACCTCGATGATGTCGCTGCCTGGCTGAATCACGCCGCCGATGGTGTTGACCAGCAACTGCTTGACGATACCCCGCACAGGCGAGGTCACCATGGTGCGGTGAACGCGGTCATCCAGCGCCTTGCTGGTAGCGGTCGCCTTGTTCAGTTCGGTCCGGGCTTCGTTCAGCTGGGTGAGTGCCTCGCTTCGGAACTTGCCGCGGGTCTCTTCGATCTTGCTCTGCACTTCTCGAACGGCCGCTTCGGCACGGGGGATGGCCAGCGACGTGGAGTCAAGCTGACCACGGTTCTCAACCTCGGCACGACGCAAGCGCAGCACCTCCACTTGGGAAATAGCACCCGTCGCGACCAAAGGCTCCGACATGCTGATTTCTTTACGCAGCAGCTCAAGGCTGTTGGCGTACTGCCCGCGCTTGGAGCTGTACTCGCGCAGTTCCTGCTGGCGCTGGACCAGTTGCTGTTGCAGTCCGCCAATTTCGTCCTGAAGCTGCTGGCGCCGACTCTGGTACAACGATTCTTCGCTGGCCGCTTGGCTAGGTGCGGCCTTGCGCAATTCTTCGTCGATCTCTAACGGCTTGCCGTCGACCTCTGCACTCAGGCGCTGAACCCGCAGGGCCATGGACAGCCGATCGGCTTCCGTTTCCCCCACGTTGGACGCGAAGCGGGTCTCATCCAGGCGCAGCAGAGGCTGCCCCACCTCGACGATCTCGCCTTCCTTGGCAAAGATTTCCGCCACGATGCCGCCTTCCAGGTTCTGGATTTTCTGCACCTTGGATGACGGGATGGCCTTGCCTTCACCACGCGTCACCTCATCAATAGGCGCAAAGCTGGCCCACACGATCAGGAACACGAAGAACAGGATGACGCCCCAGATCGTCAGGCGCACCACGCGCGGCGCGTCCTCGATAAGGGCCTTGTTGACCTCGGGCAGCGGCTGACCGCCCAACGAATCGCTGCCCTTGAAGTAACGCCGCAGGCCTTCCTTGAGTTGCCCGAAATCCAGCTTATGCGACACTGATCTGCCCCTTCTTCAACGCATCCATGACGGCCGCTTTCGGGCCATCGGCAACGATCTGCCCGCGATCGATCACGATCAGGCGGTCCACGAGTGACAGCAGCGATGCACGGTGAGTCACCAACAGTACCGTCTTGCTTTCCACCACGGCCTGCAAACGCTGCTTCAGGCGTTCTTCGCCGGTGTTGTCCATGGCGCTGGTGGGTTCGTCGAGCAGCAGGATCTGTGGGTTCAACAGCAATGCACGGCCCAGGGCCACGTTCTGCCGCTGCCCGCCGGATAGGTTCTGACCACGTTCGCCGACCTGCAGCTCGTAGCCGTCCGGGTGCAGTCGCGCGAACTCATGCACGCCTGCAAGCTCAGCCGCCTGCAAGATCATTTCGTCATCGATGTAGCGGGCCCCGCTGACCAGATTGTCCCGCAGCGTGCCCGCCAACAGCTGAATGTCCTGGGGCACATAACCAATGTTGTGGCGCAGTTCGCTGACGTCGATCTGGCGGATATCCACGCCGTCGACCAGCAATGAGCCGCCATCGGCCTCGTACAGGCCAACGATCAGCTTGGCCAGTGAACTCTTGCCCGACCCGCTGCGCCCGATGATCCCTACCTTCTCGCCAGGGCGGATGGTCAGGTTGATGTTCTTCAGCGCCATGTTCTGCTGGTTGGGGTAAGTGAAATCCACGCCGCGGAATTCCACGCTGCCCTGCAATACCCTACGGCTGAGCGGGCGCTCTTCGAAGTTGCGCTCTTGTGGCAGCTCCATCATGTGGTCGGTGGACACCATGGTCACCTTGGCTTGCTGGTAGCGAGCCAACAGGCCATTGAGCTGCCCCAAGGGCCCAAGGGCGCGGCCGCTGAGCATGTAGCACGCCACCAGGCCGCCCATGCTCAAGTTGCCGTCGATGATCAGGTACACACCCACGCAGATCATCGCCACCCCTGCCAACTGCTGAATGAGCAGAGTGATGTTCATGGCCAGGCTCGACAGTACCTTGACGCGCAATTCCAGCCGGCTGAGGGTACCGAGCGTCTGTTCCCACATGTACTGCCGCTCGCTCTCGGCGTTGTTGACCTTCACTGCGTCCAGCCCTGCCAGGGTCTCGATCAGGCTCGACTGGCGCTCCGAGGCCAGCGCCATGGTCCGCTCCATGGTCGCCATCAGCGGCCGCTGCAGTGCATAGCCGATGCCCAAGGCCAGTGGGAAGGCGATGATCGGGATCCACACCAAGTGTCCGCCAATGATCGCGATGACGATCAGGATCAGCACCGTGAACGGCAAGTCGATCAGGCTAGTCAGCGTCAACGACGCCAGGAAGTCACGAAGGCCTTGGAACTCGTGAATGTTCTGGGCAAAGCTGCCTACCCGGGCCGGTCGATACTTCATCGACATGCCCACGATACGTTCGAACAGTGTCGCCGAAATGATCAGGTCGGTCTTTTTCCCTGCAAGGTCCAGACATAATCCGCGCAGGCCCTTGAGGATCAGGTCGAAGATATAGGCGCCCGCGATACCGACCGCCAGCACCCAGAGGGTCGAGGTCGCCTGGTTGGGAACGACCCGGTCATACACGTTCATGACGAACAGTGGCGCGGCCAGGGCGATCAGGTTGATCACAAGGCTCGCGGCGATGGCATCGATGTACAGCCACTTGCTGCGCAGCAGCGTATCTCGGAACCAGGATTTGGCTCGGGGGATCAGGTTGCCATGGTTGACGTCGAATTTGTGCTGCGGCTGCGCGAAGAACACTCGCCCGCTGTAGTCATCCTGAAGCGTCTCACGGCTGACCTGAACTTCGCCGCCATCGCTTTCGCTCAGTAACAGCCGTGCAGTGTCTTCGTTTTCCCACCCGAGCAACACGGCACTGCGTCCGCCTTTTAGCAACAGGATCGCGGGCATGGCAATGCTTGGAATCTGCTCCAGCTTGCGCTGCAACAGACGGCCCTGCAGGCCGGCCCTGGCCGCCGCACGGGGCAGCAGCTCGGGGCTCAGGCGCTGTGCGGGTAAAGGCAGACCCGTGGTAAGCATGACCCGGCTGGCAGGTTTCTGGTGCAGTACACACAAGCTCAGCAGACTATCCAGCAAAGGATCGTCGTGCTGACTACGTGGGTCATGGTTGAGCTGGACTCGACTGACTTCTGATTCCACGCGGCGCTCTCTTCATCCTTGTGGTGGGTGGGGATGAGCTGGCCGCCGATCATTCGATGGCAGCAAACCCAGGCATTCAGTGGGGCAATGCATGTCGGCGCTCGGTAGGCATGCAGCGAGCGATGCAGTGTGTCGCCAATGGTCGCCTTGAATTAGGTGGTGAGTAAACAACTGTATCGGTCTCTTTACTACATGACGCTGATCAGCAGACAAACGTTTCATTTCTGAATCACGCTGCAATCCAGGCTTCAGGATGCTGGGATAGGCGCAGAGAAACGACATGTGTCAGGCCTGCCGTTACAGCCTAGCTCAATGTCATTTATCAGGCGCTGGTTTGCTGGCGTTGGTGCGACCCGTGTTAGGTAAAATTCATCCAGGTAAATCCACTTCCGTTGTCGACTCTGGCCGATAATCGCAGGCGCGTTATAAGGCCTGTTTAGACGATTAGCGCATTCGGTCGTCGTTCATTCTACGGTGAAGCAGCCTGAAAATTGGCAACATCAAGTGGCGTCTCGGGCATGTAATCGGCAAGGTTTATGCTTACGAGTCTTGGAAATGTGGCGTCAATAAACAAAATTGACCTTCTATTGACGCTGTTGGTCCTATTGAGCCCGACGAACGGTTGAAAGGCATGTGATTTATGGCTGCTGTCATCACCTGGGCCCGCGTGCTCCGTGCCATTGCGCTGTTTTAATGACGCAACGCATTTGCTGTTGATTGGCCCTTGGCTAAGGTAAAAATATCAATGTGACATTACCTTGGTGATTGTTTAGGATGGCCGATATAAGGTCAATAGTTTGGCATAAGTCTAATTACATTTCGTCATAGACGGAATATTGACGCAATCAAGCGTCAAGAGATCATCGACATAATTCCTGTTCAGGTGGCTGCGGATGCCGCTCTGGCACAGAAGTACCCCAGCGGGTCACACGGAGAGTCCAATGAGCAGCGTTGTAGCCATCGTCAAAAGTATTGTCGGCCAGGTTATCGCGGTATCCCCTGAAGGCATCCGGCGTGTGCTCATAGAAGGCGATCGACTTCTAGCGGGTGAGCAGGTCCTTACCGGCCCGGGTGGCGCGGTGACGCTGGAGTTGGCAGATGGCCGATTGCTCGACCTTGGTCGTGATACCCAGTGGAGCGCAGACGCGCCTGACAGCAGTACCGATTTGGGCCAGGCCGCTGCCCAGGCGGCGCCGTCTGTCGAAGAATTGCAACAGGCGATCGCCGCAGGCGCTGACCCGACCACCGATCTTGAAGCCACGGCTGCCGGTCCGACTGCTGCGGGCGGCGGTGCAGCAGGTGGCGGCCACAGTTTCGTCATGCTGGAAGAAACGGCCGGCAGCGTTGATCCCACGATAGGCTTCCCTACCGAAGGCCTTGGTTTTGCAGCGGCGGCCGCCCCCGTGGAAGTGGCTGGAACGCAAACCACCGCTGACAACCGAGTCACCGCGCCGACAACTGGCACTACGGTTGCCACCACCCTTGTGGTCGGGGCCACGCCATCGATCAGCGAAGCGGGTGGCGTCATTGTCTATACCGCTACGGTTGGCCAGGCACCGGGCAGCGACCTTGTCATCACGCTGGCCAACGGCTCTGTGATCGTCATTCCGGCCGGGCAGACCACTGGCAGTGTCAATGTCGTGATCCCGCCGAATGACACGCCCTACATTGATGGTGGGCAGATTTCTACAACGGTCACCGGTACCAGCGGGGGCAGTGGCATTACAGTAACCCCACCGCAAGGGCCGTTGGTTACTGAAATTACAGATACCATCGATGTCACCACTGCAACGTTGACCGCCACTCCTTCGGCCACCGAAGGCGGCGTC
>NZ_BBIQ01000031.1 GCF_000730565.1 Pseudomonas fulva NBRC 16637 = DSM 17717
GGCTTGCAGTCGTCCAGCGCGTCAACTTGATGCCCGACTGCGCTGGAGTGGGGCGAATTATAGACACTAATTTCTCAGCGTCAAGCATTAATCTTCTCCGGATGTCATTTCAGGGGAACGCCTAACGCGCTGTTGCTGTCTCTCTCACCATTGCGCACTATAGTGCGCAAAAAACACCCTCAGGTAATTCGCCCTCATGACAAAACCGCCTCGCAGCCTGGCTTCGGTGCTATTCCCAATAGGCCTGCTGCTCATCGCCATGGCATCGATTCAGACCGGCGCTTCAATCGCCAAAAGCATGTTCCCGCTCATTGGCGCACAAGGCACGACCTCACTGCGCCTGATTTTCGCCAGCCTGATCATGATTGCACTCTTAAGGCCATGGCGGGCGCGCTTCAATACTCGCACCCTGCGCAACGTCGTGATCTATGGCTTGGCGCTCGGCGGCATGAATTTCCTCTTCTATATGTCCTTGCAGACGGTGCCGATTGGCATCGCGGTGGCCCTCGAGTTCACCGGACCACTGGCAGTGGCAATATTTGCCTCACGCCGCGCGATCGACTTCATCTGGATCGCGCTGGCCATTTTCGGTCTACTGATGTTGCTGCCCGCAGGCCATGGCGGAGAGGCGCTGGACCCACTGGGCGCGTGCTACGCAATCGGCGCGGGGGCGTGCTGGGCACTCTATATAGTCTTCGGCCAACGGGCTGGTGCTGAACATGGCGTGCAAAGCGCAGCGCTGGGGGTGCTGGTCGCAGCACTGTTCATCGCACCGATTGGCATCGTGCATGCCGGTAGCCTGCTGCTGACGCCCGCGGTCATCCCCATGGCGATCGCTGTGGCGGTATTGTCTACCGCCCTTCCCTATAGCCTGGAAATGGTTGCGCTCACGCGCATGCCCGCGCGCACCTTCGGCACCCTGATGAGCATCGAGCCTGCCTTCGGCGCCTTGTCCGGGCTGCTGTTCCTGGGCGAAGTGCTGTCATTTACGCAATGGCTCGCCATCGGCGCAATCATCGCGGCCTCCGTAGGCACGACTCTGTCCATGCGCCATGGCACAGGACCCGCGATAGTTGCGGATTGACAGGGAAAAACTTTCATCGGAGGCTGCGTGGGTGTTGTGGCGTCACCGCTCGCTGATTAAGCTGTCCCAGCGCAGTCGAATAGGGACGCTGTACTCTTCAGGACGAACCCGAGCGAAAACGACGGACCCAGCCAGCTGATCCGTCCTGCATTTAAGGACAGGAATGAAACGTATTTTGCTCATCCTGGCCATCTTGGCTATTGCTGGATGTGCCGCCACGGCTAAGACCGAGGTCAAACGGGGCAAGAAAGGCCTGCATATCAATTGCTCTGGCCTGTCTTCTTCATGGGACAACTGCTACAGCAAGGCCGCGAGCGCCTGCACCACCCGCGGGTACCGCGTCGTCGCCCGCTCAGGCGACAGCGACGAAGAGGACGGCGATTATCTATTCGGCATCAACCCTGCCGGCTACACCAGCCGCAGCATGATCGTCATTTGCAAATGACCGGGGCAGCCTGTTGGCTGCCCTCATCCACTAAATTGCCACGGTACGTGACAGCAGCCAGGCCAGCGCCTTTCCTTCCAGGAGCGGAGCCAATCGCTCTCGCACCGTGGAGTGGTACGCATTGAGCCAGCAAACCTCTTGCTCAGTCAGCCGCTCCAACAACAGACAACGCGTATCGATGGGGCACAGCGTCAACGTCTCGAAATCGAGAAATTCACCGAATGCACTGCGCCCGACGCTTCGCGCGGCTACCAGGTTTTCAATACGTACCCCCCATTGCCCAGGCCGGTAGGTGCCAGGCTCGATTGAGCTGATCATGCCTTCCTGCATGGCGGTCTGGGGCGTGGGCGCTGCCAGATAGGCGATCACCTGGGGCCCTTCATGAACATTGAGGAAATAGCCCACGCCATGGCCTGTGCCGTGGCCGTAATCGACCTGGTCGGCCCAGATTGGCGCACGGGCTATGGCATCAAGCATGGGCGACAACACGCCACGCGGGAAGGTCGCCCGCGACAGCGCAATCATGCCCTTGAGCACACGGGTACAGTCGAGCTTCTGCAAATCGCTCGGTTGCCCGATGGGGACCATACGCGTGATATCCGTCGTCCCACCGAGGTATTGGCCGCCTGAGTCGATGAGCAGCAGGCCGTCGCCCTCGATCACCGCGTGTGACTGATCGGTGGCCCGGTAGTGGGGCATCGCACCATTGGCATTGAACGCCGCAATGGTCGAGAAACTCAGTGAGACGAAGCCCGGCCGCCGGGCGCGCGCCGCAGTGAGTTGCTCATCGACGGTCAGCTCGGTCACCACCTGGCTCCCTCGCGCTTCTTCAAACCAGGCGAAAAACTCACACAAGGCGGCGCCGTCCTGTTCCATCGCCCGACGAACATGCTCAAGCTCGCCCTCAGCCTTGCACGCCTTGCTCAGGGTGCTGGGATTCGGGCCTTCCACGAGCACTACGCCTTCTGCAAGCGGCTCAAGCAATCCGCACGTCACCCGCGCCGGGTCCACCAACAAGCGATTTCCAGGTGACAGTTGACCAAGCGCGCGGGCGGCCTCGCTGTAGTCTCGTACTTCGATGCCATCCTGGCGCAGCGCCTGACGAAGGGGCTCATCGACTTTTACCGAGGCGATGAAAAGCTGCGCACGCTGCGCATCGATCAGGGCAAACGCCAGAAACACCGGATTGTAGGACACATCACTGCCGCGCAAGTTGAACAACCAGGCAATGTCATCCAAGGTGGCGATGAAATGACTGTCCGCGCCTTTAGCCTGCATCGCCTGCCGCACCCGTGCCAGCTTCTGCGCACGGCCCACCACCGCGTATGGCGCAAGATGTGAGTACACCGGGCTGGACGGTAGCGCCGGCCGGTCGCTCCAGACGCGGCCCAGCAGATCCTGGTCAGTCACCAGCCTTGCGCCTCGTTGGCCAAGGCGCTCTCGCAATTGGCGCGCCGAAGCCAAGGCCATCGCACGACCATCCACACCGGCGCAACCTTGTGGTTGAACCTGTTCAGCCAACCAGTCCAGCGCGCCCGGCTGCCCGGGTGACAATTTCATCAATTCGATGCCGCTACCTGCCAGCTCTCGCTCAGCCTGCTCCCAATAGCGGCTATCGACCCATAGCCCGGCAAACTGCTGGGTGATGATCAGGGTGCCAACCGAACCGGTGAAGCCCGACAGCCATTGGCGACCTTGCCAATACCCTGGCAGATACTCGGAAAGATGAGGGTCGGCCGATGGAACCAGCAGGGCATCAAGCTCTTCTGCGGCCATGGTCGCACGCATCGCGGCAAGACGCTGGGCCGTGGTCTGTTGGGGAGTGGTGTGCACGATCATGCCCTTTTCTGTGGCGACATCGGTTATGCCTGAGCAATTGATGATGGAATAGCTACCCGCGTACTGCAATCAGCAATTGCTGGGCTACACGCCTCTGGGAAAGGTCCTACGCCGGACTGTACCGCCGATCCTGCCATGCTGAACTTAACCAAGGTCCCGGATTCATAGGCAGTACAGTCTCCCTGCAAGGCGGATCGCCATGCCCAATGCCTGTCAGCACAAACAAGGCGTCGTGATACTCGACACTCGCCCCCATACCCCCGATCACGAGCACGCCGTCTACCGCAAGCTATCGGAAGGCTTCGCACAGCTGCTGGGTTGCCCCGTGGTTGACCTGAACGGACCGCCAGAAGCGCACGCCTCCTATTACTACATGCTCACACAACCGTTGGTTGACCCGGCCCATCTGACAGCCCTTGGCATAGAGAGCGAGGCCGACTTTTTCGGCGGTGCCGTCGCCCACCCCTTCATGGCCACCAAAGCCATTTCGCATCCTCTGCCGCCAGGTGCTCCACCGAAGCCTGATTGGCCTGAAGCATTTGCGCGGCAGGCGTGCGAGGCGCTGCTCAAGGGCTACACCGTGTTTGACAAGGCCACCGCACGGCGCGCGGCTCAACTACTTTTGGTGGAGGGGCCCGCACGACTCAAACCCGTGCGCGCATGCGCGGGTCGAGGGCAAGTGGTGTTTTCTACGCTTGAGGAATTCGAACCCCTGCTCTGTTCAGTGGATGACGAAGAACTCATGACCTGGGGCCTGGTGCTGGAGCAGAACCTGAACAACGTCGAGACGTTCAGCGTCGGCCAGGTACGGGTTGCAGGATTGGTGTGCAGCTATTACGGCACACAACAACTGACCCAGGATCACCAAGGTATCGGGGTGTACGGCGGCTCTGACCTGACCTTCGTACGAGGAGGCTTTGCGTCTCTGCTGGGCGAGCCCTTGGAAGACAGCGTTCGCCTGGCGATCGAGCAGGCAATGGCTTATGACCAGGCTGCCGAACGACACTTACCTGGCTTCATCGCCTCACGCCGCAATTATGACATTGCCCGCGGCACCGACACCAAAGGTCAGATCCGCAGTGGCGTGCTGGAGCAATCCTGGCGGATGGGCGGTGCCAGCAGCGCCGAATTGCTCGCCCTGCAGGCATTCGCTGCCAACGGCCTGGTCAATCGAGTGCGCGCTAGCACCCACGAAGTGTTTGGCACGCCCGCGCTACCCGCGCACGCTACTCTCTTTTATCAAGGAAATGACAGTGAACTCGGACAACTCACCAAATACGCGCAGCTCCGACACGTTGGCCATTCAGAGTGAGACGATCGAGTTGCCGGTGAACGGGGATACCATCTGCGCGACCCTGGTCAGCCCCGGCAGCAAAATCCCCGGCATCCTGTTCGTCCACGGCTGGGGCGGTAGCCAGCAACGCGATCTTGCCAGGGCGCGGCACATCACAGGACTTGGCTGCGTCTGCATGACCTTCGATCTTCGTGGCCATGAAAAAACCCAAAGTCAGCGTCTGACAGTGACGCGAGAGCAGAATCTGCAGGACCTGCTGACGGCCTACGACCGGCTGGTCAGTCACCCCACCGTGGACGCCAACGCCATCGCCGTGATCGGCAGCAGCTACGGCGGCTACCTGGCCACCTTGTTGACATCAATGCGCCCGGTCCGCTGGCTGGCCCTGCGGGTACCGGCCATGTACTGGGACGAGGAGTGGAATACGCCCAAGCAGTCCCTGGACCGACAACGGCTCAATGACTATCGCCGTCGCCCCCTGGCGCCATCTGACAACCGCGCACTGGCTGCTTGCGCCGGGTTTGGCGGCGATGTTCTGCTGGTGGAGTCCGAGCACGATGATTACGTACCCCACAGCACGCTGATGAGTTACCGCTCAGCCTTCAGCAGTGCCCACTCGCTCACCCACCGGATCGTCGACGGCGCCGACCACGGCCTGTCCACCGAAGAAAGCCAGAAGGCCTACAGCGCACTGCTGGCGGCATGGATCAGCGAAATGGTCATTGGTGCTCGCCTGGACCGCTATCCCCACTACGCGCCCTGGTACGCATGAAGCTCACACCATCTGGCAGTACAACGCTCCGTCAGGATGGCGAGCCAGACTCCGCAGCGCCGTGAAGGCAGTGAAGTTCACGGCGCTGGCATGATACTGCTGGAGCATGCTCAGAAACGACCCGTCCAGCACTTGCTCGATGGCCGCCTCACTGGCCTCCCGGTTGGTCCACTGCAGCGACTGCAACACACGGCAGCCATCTTCGCTGGCCTGGACACTGACCGCCCGCAGGTCTTCACAGCCTGCTGCCAATGACTCACTGCGCAGCACCAGTGCCTGGGCCAATGCCTGCTGAAAGACGACGGCGACCCGATATTCGATCATCTGGGTGTACCAGATGGCAGGGACACTTCCTGACATCAACAACCTCCTGACAAGGGATACACATCGCAATGCCCGGAAGGTTAAAACCTCAACCAATCTCGAGGTCAAGAGGTTCGCTGTCCATTTCAACCTGCCCTCCAGGCTGTGGTGCCACCACCTGCCGCCGAAACGCACTGGGGGTGACACCTGTAGCGCGCTGAAAGACCTTGCGAAACGCCCCCGGGTCCCGATAACCCACATCCCAGGCGATCTGGTCGACTGTACTGCGCGTGAACTCCAGCAGACGTGCTGCCCGGCACACCCTTATCTGCTGACAGTATTCGGTAGGGCGCAACGCTGTGGCCAAGCGAAACCGCCTCAAGAACGTGCGTGGTTCCAGGCAGGCGCGCGCCGCCATCGCTGCGAGGTCCGCCGTGCGTGCGCCTGTAGCTTGTAACCAGTGCTGAACCTTCAGGACGGCTTCATCGCCATGATCGAGCAACGGGTTGAGGCGAGTACCGGGCAAAGCGTCAGGTACCGGTTCTACTGCCAGGAAGTTCGCGGTGTCGGCTGCAACGGTATTGCCCATAAATCGTTGCACCAGGCACAGGCCCAAAGTGGTCCATGCCATCAGGCCAGCGGAGCTGACGATATCGCCGTCATCGAGCAACGCCTGTTGAACCTCGGCCCTGGTGTGCGGGTAACGCGCCTCGAGTATCTGCACATGATTGCGGTGAGCGCATGCAGTGCGTCCATCCAGCAGACCACAGGCCGCAATGAAGAATACCCCGATGCACACGCAGGCCAGTACGGTGCCCTCCTGATGCAATCGGCACAAAGCCGAACGATGGCGAACCAAGCAGGCGTCGTCGGGAATGGCATGCAGGCTTGGCGGGATGATCAGAACACGCAGTCGAGCATCACTGGCATCCCCTAGTGGGGGCTCAGCCAGCAGCTCCCCCTCCGCACCCACACGCCATACGCTGATACGTACACGAGGCGCCTGGGCCGCACCCAAGGTGTCAGCCATGCGGTTAGCCACGGCGAACAGGTCTTGCAGGCCGTGGATCGCTGCCTCTTGTGCATCGGGATAGCGAAGCAGGCCAATCTCCAGAAAACGAGCCATGTCAGTTTTGCCCCGCATAGTGTCTTTCGCGCCGATTCACGCCTATCGCGCGACAGCCTATAACTAAGCAACCGCCAAAACCACTGCCCTTGGAGGCAACATGAGCACCCATGCACTGATCATCATCGATATCCAGAACGACTATTTCCCAGGCGGAAGGTGGCCACTGGAGGGCGCCGAGCGCGCCGCTGAAAATGCGGCCCGCCTGCTCCAGGCTGCGCGCGATGCGAAAGACTTCGTCGTGCACGTACGCCACGAGTTCGACAGCGCCGACGCTCCCTTCTTTGCCCCAGGCTCTTCGGGCGCAGCCATTCACCCGCGTGTTCACCCGTTACCTGGAGAGGCTGTGATTCTCAAGCACAAGGTCAACGCTTTTCTCTCGACCGATCTTGCGCCGACGCTCGAACGCCAGGGTATCAAGTCGCTGACCGTCGTGGGCAGCATGAGCCACATGTGCATCGATGCGGCGGTGCGCGCAGCAGCCGACCTCGGGTATGTCGTCACGGTCGCCCATGATGCCTGCGCCACCCTGGCCCTGGAGTTCAACGGGAAATGGGTACCTGCTGCACAGGTGCATGACGCATCGATGGCGGCCCTGGCGTTCGCCTATGCCTCGGTGCGCAGCACTGATGCACTGCTCGAAGAGACTGCCGGTCGCACCTGAGCGGCTTTCGGCCAGTACGGCCCTCAGATTACAACGTTGCGCACGAACTTCACTGCCGTCGCGCCATCGTTGCGATAGGCGTAACGGCAATTGCTGGCGAATACGTGAAAGCGGCCCTGCTCGAGTCGGTGCTCGACACCCTCGATGATCAGCGTCAGTACACCTTCGACCACGTAGATCTGCTCGCTCCAGCCTTCGGCATCCGCCTCGCTGCGATAGTGCTCGCCGACCGCCAGCGTCCATTCCCACAGCTCGACTTCACGACGGGCCATGCTGCTTGCCAGCAGGATGGCCCGGCTTTGCGGATGTTCACCCGCCCAGGCCAACTCTTCGATACGACCAGGGTTACGCTGGTCAGGCGCCTGGATCAATGTACTGAACGCCACCCCGAGTGCCTCGGCGATGAGGTCGAGCGTGGTTAGGCTGACATTTTTTTCGCCCACCTCAATCGCCACCAGCATGCGACGACTCACACCTGACCGCTCGGCCAAGGTTGCCTGGCTGATGCCAGCAGCGTTACGCAGACTGCGAACGTTCAAGCTCACGTGTTGCAGCACCGAAGCGCGATGCGAAGCGTCGTTGTGCACTATATTGCTCATCCTTAGTTGTTGCGCAGTATACTGCCCACTTTGCGCCGATTGTGCGCCCTGTCCTACGAGCCTGCAACCGCATGAATCAGTCACGCCCGCAACGCCCCACCCTTACGTTCCGTCTCAGCAAAGCCGAGTGGGTGCTGGTGTTCATCACCATGCTTTGGGGCGGTACCTTCCTGCTGGTACACAACGTGATGGCCGTCAGCGGCCCCATGTTCTTCGTGGGTCTGCGCTTCGCCGCGGCCGCCCTGTTCGTCGGCATGGTCTCGGCGCGCGCCTTGCCAGGGTTGACCCTTGTCGAACTCAAGGCAGGCCTGTCGATTGGCGTGTTGATTATGTTGGGCTACGGCTTGCAAACCATGGGCCTGCAGACGATCAGCAGCAGCCAGTCGGCGTTCATCACGGCGCTTTACGTGCCCTTCGTACCCCTGCTGCAATGGCTGATACTGGGCCGGCGCCCGGGCCTGATGCCCAGCCTTGGGATCGGCCTGGCTTTCGTTGGGCTGATGCTGCTGGCCGGCCCGCAGGCCGGTAGCCTGCACATGAGCGAAGGCGAGCTGGTTACACTGGTCAGCGCCATCGCCATCGCGGGCGAAATCATTCTGATCAGTCGCTTTGCCGGGCGCGTTGACGTTCGCCGCGTTACCGTGGTGCAACTGGCAACGGCCTCGGTGCTGGCATTCATGATGATGCTGCCTACCCAGGAATCGGTACCCGACTTCTCCTGGCTTTTGCTGAGCAGTGCGATTGGCTTGGGCCTGATGAGCGCGGTGATCCAAGTGGCGATGAATTGGGCACAAAAATCGGTATCACCCACACGGGCTACGCTGATCTACGCCGGTGAGCCAGTCTGGGCCGGCCTGGTCGGACGGATAGCGGGAGAACGCCTGCCGGGATTGGCACTGTTGGGCGGCCTGCTGATCGTCATCGCCGTGGTCATCAGCGAGTTGCGAGTACGCCGCAGGCCAGAACCTGCCGATACCGAACTTGCACAGAATGAACGTCAACTCAAGACCGGTCTCTAAAGGTCCGACTGTCCTTTGTAAAAAACTGTTATAAAAAAACAGCCTGTCACAGCCCTTTTGTATGATTCTGCGACAGGTTGTGTGTTGGTCGATGACCCGTCCGGCACGTATGATCCTTGGAAAACCTCTCAGAATAGAACTCTATGTCTTTGATAGTGCTATTGCTTCTGCCGTTCGTGGGCAGTTTGCTGGCAGCCGCGCTGCCGCACAACGCACGTAACGCCGAGTCCATACTCGCCGGGCTCGTGGCCTTGGTCGGCACCGTCCAGGTAGCACTTCTCTATCCACAGGTGGCCCATGGCGGTGTCATCCGTGAAGAATTCCTGTGGCTGCCCAGCCTCGGGCTCAACTTCGTTCTGCGCATGGACGGCTTTGCCTGGCTGTTCTCACTGCTGGTGCTGGGCATCGGTACGTTGGTGTCTCTGTACGCGCGCTACTACATGTCGCCACAGGACCCGGTGCCGCGATTTTTTGCGTTTTTCCTTGCATTCATGGGCGCAATGCTGGGGCTGGTGCTGTCGGGCAACCTTTTACAACTGGTGTTTTTCTGGGAGCTCACCAGCCTCTTCTCCTTCCTCTTGATCGGCTACTGGCATCATCGGGCCGACGCGCGCCGTGGCGCCTACATGGCGCTGATGGTTACCGGAGCCGGAGGCTTGTGCCTGCTGGTGGGGGCGCTGCTGCTCGGCCATGTGGTGGGCAGCTATGACCTGGACAAGGTCCTGGCTGCAGGTGACACCATACGCCAGCATGCGCTTTACCCAGTGCTGTTGCCCCTGATCCTGATCGGCGCCCTGAGCAAAAGCGCGCAATTTCCCTTCCATTTCTGGCTACCGCATGCCATGGCAGCACCCACGCCGGTGTCGGCGTACTTGCATTCGGCAACCATGGTCAAGGCCGGCGTATTTTTGCTGGCGCGCCTGTGGCCAGTGCTGTCGGGTACCGACGAATGGTTCTGGATCGTCGGGGGTGCTGGTGCGCTGACGCTGCTGCTCGGTGCTTTTGCAGCGATGTTCCAGAATGACCTCAAAGGCCTCCTGGCCTACTCGACCATCAGCCATCTGGGCCTCATCACGCTCTTGCTGGGCCTGAACAGCTCGCTGGCCGCCGTCGCGGCGGTCTTCCACATTCTCAACCATGCAACCTTCAAGGCGTCGTTGTTCATGGCCGCTGGCATCATCGACCACGAAAGTGGTACGCGTGACATCCGGCGCCTGAGCGGCCTGGTCCGGCTGGTTCCCTACACAGCCACCCTGGCCATGGTCGCCAGCGCCTCCATGGCGGGGGTGCCGCTGATGAACGGCTTCCTGTCCAAGGAAATGTTCTTCGCCGAAACCGTGTTCATCACTTCCAGCGCCTGGGTCGAAGCCATGCTTCCGGTGATCGCCACCCTGGCCGGCACTTTCAGCGTGGCCTACGCGCTGCGCTTCACGGTCGATGTGTTCTTCGGGCCCACCGCCCAAGACCTGCCGCATACGCCACACGAACCCCCGCGCTGGATGCGCGCGCCGGTCGAGCTGCTGGTGCTGACATGCCTGGTGGTCGGCATTTTCCCCGCCCAGTCCGTAGGCCCGTTGCTGGCCGCTGCGGCACTGCCGGTGGTAGGGGGTACGCTACCCGAGTACAGCCTGGCCATCTGGCACGGCTGGAATGCGCCTTTGATCATGAGCCTTGTGGCCATGAGTGGCGGCGTGGTTCTGTACCTGCTGTTGCGCAAGCAACTGCGACGGGGCCGCTTCCCCTGCCCTCCCGTGATGGGCCGATTCGACGGCAAACGCCTGTTTGAGTACGGCCAGGTGCAGCTGATGCTGATGGCGCGGCGCATCGAGCACCTGCTTACCAGCCGGCGCCTGCAGGCGCAGCTGTTCATGCTGGTGGTAGCCGCCTTCCTCGCCGGCCTGACACCCATGCTTTACAGTGGCCTTACCTGGGGCGAACGGCCCAAGATCCCGGGGTCAGGGGTATTCGTCGCACTCTGGGTGATCGCCATTGCCTGTGCGATCGGTGCGGCGTACCAAGCCAAGTACCACCGTCTGGCGGCCCTGACCATGGTCAGTGTGTGCGGCTTGATGACCTGTATCACCTTTGTGTGGTTCTCCGCGCCTGATCTGGCCCTGACCCAGTTGGTCGTCGAAGTGGTGACCACTGTCCTGATCCTTCTTGGTCTGCGTTGGCTTCCACGTCGTATCGAAGGTGTGTCGCCTCTGCCCGGCAGGTTCGACCGCGCCCGCGTGCGTCGCTTGCGCGACCTGCTACTGGCGGTGTTGGTTGGCGCAGGGATGGCCGTGCTGTCCTACGCCATGCTCACCCGCCCTACGCCCAATGACATCTCATCGTTCTACTTGAGCCGCGCGCTGCCACAAGGTGGTGGTACCAATGTGGTCAATGTGATGCTGGTGGATTTCCGCGGCTTCGATACCCTGGGCGAAATCACCGTGCTGGTCGCGGTGGGGTTGACGGTTTTCGCGCTTCTGCGTCGCTTCCGCCCACCCAAGGAAAGCATGCAATTGCCGACCCAGCAGCGCCAGTTGGCACCAGATGTCGTCACCGACCTGATCAACCCGCGCCACGCTGCCGATACCGCACTGGGCTTCATGATGGTGCCCGCTGTACTGGTGCGCCTGTTGCTGCCAATCGCGCTGCTGGTGTCGATGTACCTGTTCATGCGTGGTCACAATCAGCCAGGCGGCGGCTTCGTCGCCGGGTTGGTGACTTCGGTGGCGTTCATCCTGCAATACATGGTCGCAGGCACCCAGTGGGTAGAAGCGCAGATGCGCCTGCGGCCCTTGCGCTGGATGGGCACCGGCCTGCTCTGCGCAACCTTGACCGGTGGCGGCGCCATCGTGTTCGGCTACCCGTTCCTGACCACCCATACGGCGCACCTGCACCTTCCTCTGCTCGGAGACATCCATCTGGCAAGCGCATTGTTCTTCGACGTCGGTGTGTTCACCGTGGTCGTCGGCTCGACCCTTTTGATACTCACGGCCCTGGCCCACCAGTCGGTACGTGCCTATCGCCCGGCCAGTCCAGGCAAGACCCGTAAAGCAGGAGCCGCCTGATGGAAGAAGTGATCGCAGTGGCCATTGGCGTGCTTGCCGCCTCCGGGGTCTGGTTGGTGCTACGCCCGCGCACCTATCAGGTGATCATGGGCTTGTGCCTGCTTTCCTATGGGGTCAACCTTTTCATCTTCAGCATGGGCAGCCTGTTCATCGGCAAGGAGCCCATCATCAAGGAAGGCGTGACCCAGGACCTGTTGCACTACACCGATCCGCTGCCACAGGCCCTGGTACTCACGGCAATCGTCATCAGCTTCGCCATGACCGCCCTGTTCCTCGTGGTGCTGCTGGCATCGCGCGGCCTGACCGGCACCGACCACGTAGATGGCCAGGAGCGTGAGGAATGAGCGGCATGAGCCAACTGATCGTTGCCCCTATCCTGCTGCCGTTGATTACAGCGGCAGTCATGTTGCTGCTGGGCGAAA
The DNA here is from genome assembly GCF_000730565.1 of Pseudomonas fulva NBRC 16637 = DSM 17717. Lineage (GTDB taxonomy): Bacteria > Pseudomonadota > Gammaproteobacteria > Pseudomonadales > Pseudomonadaceae > Aquipseudomonas > Aquipseudomonas fulva. Next base: position 12,627 of record NZ_BBIQ01000031.1, read on the forward strand.
AGCATCGATTGATCAAGGCACGGCTGAACCTGCTGTCGACCTTCGCCGGTCTTGGCATCGCCGTCAGCCTGCTGCTCTGGGTGCGTACCCAGGGCCAGGCAGAATCGATCGGCGTCTACCTGCCGGGCAACTGGCCAGCCCCGTTCGGCATCGTGCTGGTATTAGACCACCTGTCGGCGCTGATGCTGACCCTGACCGGCGTCATCGGGCTAAGCGCCCTGCTGTTCGCACGGGCACGCTGGGATGGCGCCGGTGCAAGTTTTCATGCGCTGTTCCAGATCCAGCTGATGGGGCTGTACGGCGCATTCCTGACGGCAGACCTGTTCAACCTGTTCGTGTTCTTCGAAGTGCTGCTGGCAGCTTCATACGGTCTTCTGCTGCACGGGTCCGGCCGCGCACGCGTGCGGGCCGGCTTGCATTACATCGCCGTCAACCTTTTCGCGTCGTCGTTGTTCCTGATTGGCGCGGCAATGCTGTATGGCGTGACGGGTACATTGAGCCTTGCGGACCTGGCCCTGAAGATTCCGCTCGTACCCGAGGCCGACCGCGGCTTGCTGCATGCAGGCGCAGCGATCCTCGCCATGGCGTTTCTGGTCAAAGCAGGCATCTGGCCCTTGAACTTCTGGCTCGTCCCAGCCTATGCGTCTGCCAGCGCGCCAGTGGCTGCACTCTTTGCGATCATGACCAAGGTAGGGCTGTATGCCGTGCTGCGGGTATGGACGTTGCTGTTCTCCGGGCAAGCGGGGGCATCGGCCCACTTCGGCGGGGATTGGCTGGTTTACGGAGGCCTGGCGACCCTGGCCATGGCGGCGGTGTCGATCCTGGCAGCGCAGCGCCTGGAACGCATGGCGGCGTTGAGTATTCTGGTATCGGCTGGGACCTTGTTGGGGGCGGTGGGCTTCTCACAATTGGCGTTGACCGGAGCAGCGCTGTTCTACTTGGTGAATTCTACCCTGGCCTTGTGCGCCTTGTTCCTTCTGGCCGAACTCATCGAGCGCTCGCGGTCTGCCAATGAGTTGCCATTGGACGAGGAAGAAGACGCCATGCCGGCCTTGCTGGAATCGCTTCACCCCCCAAAAGGCATCAACCTCGATGACAATCAGAAAGCCGTCATCGGGCAGGTCATTCCATGGACCATGGCATTTCTGGGCTTGAGCTTCATCGCTTGCGCGCTGCTGATCATCGGCATGCCACCGCTTTCAGGCTTCGTTGCCAAGCTCAACTTGATCAGTGCCCTGTTCAACCCCAACGGTCTGGGGGTTCCGAGCCCATACACACTGGGCGCCGCTGGCTGGGGCCTTGTGGCCTTGCTGGTCTTGTCGGGAATGGCATCGCTGATCGCTTTCGGACGCGTCGGCATTCAACGTTTCTGGAAACCCGAAGAGCGGCCCTCTCCGGTGCTCAGGCGTTTCGAATGCCTTCCGATCGTGATATTGCTGGGCCTGTGCATGCTGCTCAGCTTCAAGGCCGAGCCGCTGCTGCGTTATAGCCTCGACACCGCCGCCAGCCTTCAGGCGCCAGATGCCTATATCGATGCAGTCATGGCGGCGCAGCCGAAACCTGGCCCCACCTCGCTCGACGTTCAGGTGCAGCCATGAGCCGACTCTTTCCTGCCCCCCTGCTATCGGCATGCCTGTTCGGCCTGTGGCTGTTGCTCAACCTTTCGCTGAGTCCGGGTAACCTCATCCTGGCCGCTGTGTTGGGGACACTGGCTCCGCTGCTGATGGCGCCATTACGGCCGCAGCATGCCCACGTCCGACGGCCCTGGGTCATCGTCAAGCTGATCGGCCGGGTTGGGGTGGACGTCATCCTGTCCAACCTGCAGGTCGCTCGCGGCGTTCTGGGTGCTGGAAGGCGACCGCCTCGCTCAGGCTTCGTCCACATTCCCCTGGATCTGCGCGAGCCCCATGGGCTTGCGGCGCTGTCCATGATCACGACGGTGATCCCTGGAACCATCTGGTCGGAACTGGCCCTGGACCGTAGCGTGCTACTGCTGCACGTATTCGATCTGGATGATGAAGCGGCATTCATCCAGCATTTCAAGGAAGTCTACGAACGTCCCTTGATGGAGATCTTTCAATGAGTGGACTGCTCGCCAACGCTGTTCTCGCCAGCTTGTTCATCTTTGCGCTGGCTATGTGCCTTACCCTGCTTCGGCTATTCCGAGGCCCTTCTGCGCAGGACAGGGTTCTGGCCCTGGATTACCTGTACATTCTGGCAATGCTGACCATGCTGGTACTGGGCATCAGGTATGCCAGTGACACCTATTTCGAAGGGGCCTTGCTCATTGCATTGTTCGGCTTCGTTGGCTCCTTCGCCTTGGCCAAGTTCCTGCTGCGTGGTGAGGTGATCGAATGACCGAGGCACTCAATCTGCCGTTCTGGCTTGAAATGATCACAGCCATACTGCTGGTAGCTGGCAGCCTTTTCGCACTGATCGGTGCAATTGGCCTGCTGCGCCTGAAAGACTATTTCCAACGCATGCACCCCCCAGCGCTGGCCTCGACCATCGGGGCCTGGTGCGTCGCGCTTGGCTCGATCATCTACTTTTCATGGCTGAAAGAGTCATTGGTGCTGCACGCGTGGCTGATTCCCGTGCTGCTGTCGATCACGGTGCCCGTGACTACGTTGTTACTGGCGCGCGCCGGGCTGTTTCGCAAGCGTCAGGCCAAAGAGCCGGTACCCGAGGAGGTCAGCAGCGGTCTGGACCGTGGCAATTGACCGCAGTTAGCCTGGTTGCTCACTCAACTGCTGCAGTGCGCGTCTGACCATGGCGACGTAATGAGGCGGGCCTTGGGTATACAATTGGGCAGCTACCCAATCCAACCATCGCCCGCGCATCGCTTCACGGGCTGCGAGCAGCCGCTGCGCCTCGGCCATGGCGCGCGCCTGGTGCTCAAGGTGATAGCGTTCCCGTGATCCAGGCGCTTGTTCTGGCAGCGTCACTCGCTTGCCTTGAACGTCGTCAGCTCACCCTTGCGCCATTTAGCAACCTTGCCGGTTACGGCTTTCAATAGCTTGCCGAGCCCTTCCTGAATTTGCTGCTCGGCGGCAAACACCAGCATCACGCCATGGCCTTCACGCAGTACGACCCCCTCGCCTTCCGGGACCGATACGAACGCGTAGTCGCCTATCCCATACACATTGAGCTTGATATCGCGAAAGCGCATTTCCAGCTTGCCGCCTTCGCGGCTGGGCAGCACAGCGGCACGAAAATGATCGCCGACTTTCAATTCAAGGCGCTGCTTGTCGTCGACCACCAGCGCACTTTCCGTGTCGATCTCGGCCATGTAGAGGCCTTCGGGGTTTTGCTCGGTGACATAGACGAATCGACCCTGGAACAACTGGGCCAGTTTCCCGCGCAAATCGCCAAGGGCGAACAACGCGTGTGTATCAAGAGTGCTGACTGCCAATGAAGTAATCCTCAACCGTTTACAACCCGCCCTCGCAGGAGCTCGCGAAGCACGGCCATTTCAAATCGATAGGCAATGAGATTAATAAAACGCTGGGCGACATGTCTGTGCCCGCTGACGATGCAGCGTGCAGGATTTTTTACTCTAACGGCCGGCGTTGTTGTCGCTTACATACCCTTGGGCCATGCCCAAGCGCTGCCGGCGTAACGTCTGACATTGCATGCCCATGAAAATGCGATTCCGGATGGGTGCATGACCTTGGAGCCTGATGGCGGCTCACACACTATCATCGGCGGGATATCCGAAAACAGTGAAATCCTAGAGAGACGCCATGTTTTAACAGGCTTGCCGGTTACTGCGCAACTGCTCCAGGCGAATTGCATCGGGCGTTGCGGTTTGATGCCTGAAATGCAAAAAGCCCCACGAATCGCTCCATGGGGCTTGGCAACCTGAGCGGCTCAGGCCTGACGCTGATGGCGATCAAGCTGCTCGTGGCGCTCTTGTGCTTCGATGCAGTATTTGGTGGTTGGGCTGATCAGCAAACGCTTGAGACCGATCGGTTCACCGCTGTCGTCGCACCAGCCGAAGCTCTCGTCGGCGATACGGTCCAGCGCCATCTCCAGTTGGGGAAGCAGGCGCTGATCGCGATCGATGGCATTCACCAGCCAGCTACGCTCTTCTTCGACCGATGCTACATCGGCAGGATCCGAGGGGGTATCCAGGCCTTCGATGGTGGCACGGCTCAGCTCGATGCGTTCATGGGTCTCGACTTTCATTGCTTGTAGCAGCTGAGTGAAGAAGCTCAGCTGTTCAGCATTCATGTAGTCATCGGCCGGCATGGCCAGCAACTGTTCCTTGGTCATCGATTTCTCTATGAAAATAGGTGCATTTAGGCGATTCGTTTGCCGCCGACGCCTAGGCATCGGCAGCGGAATTTTTTCAAGCGCCAGTCGGCACTCTTCAACAAGGGGCGGCAGTCTAAGGCGCAGCGTCGCCTTGAGCAACAGCAAAATGGGGTGGCGTTGGCATTCGCTGCTTACAATCCGCCGGCCGGTGCTTGCGTCTGAAGGCCTAGGCGCGAGTTTGAGCAGCGCGGGTAGATTCGGGAACATGTTTACTGCAAGGCAGCGGTAACCTTAGAAACTATAATGCCGTGCTACCTGGATGGCGATGAGGGAGCGCTTCGCACTCCATCGCGGGACAAGCCCGCTCCTACAAAGGGCGCTTCATATACATGCCATTTATAAGCCTCACTGTAATAATCAATTACGAGGCAGCAACCACTGAGCGCAACGAAACTTCAAATTCAAGATCAACACGCCCATCCCGATCTTGCTCTTGCTCTTGCTCTTGCTCTTGCTCTTGCTCTTGCTCTTGCTCTTGCTCTTGCTCTTGCTCTTGCTCTTGCTTTTGCTTTTGATC
>NZ_BBIQ01000030.1 GCF_000730565.1 Pseudomonas fulva NBRC 16637 = DSM 17717
AAGCGGCCTTGTGCCGCGATGGGTCGCGGAGCGGCCCTAAATGAACAGCATTACGCCTTGAGGCGGGCTTCTTCATGCCTGGCCTTCGGTTAGAACCGATACACTTCCATGTCGGTACGAATCGGCGAGGCCATCGGGATTTTGGATTTCTCGGGCTGCTTCTTGACCTGCACAGGCGCTGCAGGCTTCTTGGGTGCGGCTTCGGCAATGGCCGGCTGGTTTGCCAACGGCTTCACCGCAGTGCTCAGTTGCTCGGCCAGCTTCTGCAGCAATTGACCTTGCGCCTGTACCTGCGAGGCCTCGCTACCTTCATGCTTCTGCTCCAAATGCACGATGCGGTTGTCGCGCACCTGGCCACGGCGGTCGAGCACACGCCATTGTGCATCCAGAACCGCGGGTTGGTTCTTGCCAGAGTCCAGCCGCGTGATCGACAGCAGCACTTGCACGTCCGGGCTGAAACCTGCCGTCGCCGGCGCCAGCACCACGCGCTGGCTATCCAGACGCCAGGCCAGCTGCCGCACCAGCAATTGGTCGATGTCCGAGGACAGGCTGCCCGCCCAGCGCCCGTCGGTGGCGGCGCTGAGGCTGCCGTCGGCCTGGCGTTGCAGGAACGTCTCACGTTGCAGGTAGTCGGCCACCGAAACCGGGCCGAGCACGACGGCCATGCCCGCGTGTTGCGACGGCTGGCCAGGATCACCGCTGTCGAGCTGGTACAAGGCAACCGGCTGGTGCATGGTGCACCCGCCAAGGCCCAATAGACCCGTCATCAACAGCGCAAAGGGAAGGCGCAGAAATTTCATCATCCCATCCAGGCGGCTGCCTTCAGGCATGCCGCAGTGATACGTATGGATTCAAACGGGCACACGGCTACGCCGGCACCGCAGGGGGCATATCATCCGCGAAATGAGTGCTCGACTCCAGCATTTCTGCCCGCAACGGCGGCGAAATCGCCATTGCGGGCCTGTCTGACGGTCAGGCGGGCAATTCGACCTGCAGCCCATCGACCCGCTGGAAGCCACGTGGCAGCTTGCTGCCGCGCCTGCCGCGTTCGCCCTTGTAGTGCTCCAGGTCATCGCCCTTGAGTGACAGGGTCCGCTTGCCGGCTTGCAGCACCAGCGTAGCCCCTTCGGCTACCACGGCCAGGTCGGTGACATACTCTTCCCGGCTGGCGACCCGGTCACCGGGCACGCCGATGATCTTGTTGCCCTTGCCCTTGCCCAACTGCGGCAAATCACTGACCTTGAACACCAACAGACGGCCTTCGGTGGTCACGGCTGCCAGCCAGTCCTGCTCCCGGTTGAGCACCGGTCGCGGCGTCATCACCTTGGCGCCGTTGGGCAAGCTGAGCAGCCCTTTGCCAGCCTTGTTCTTGGCCTGCAGGTCTTCACCTTTGACCACGAACCCGTAGCCGGCATCGGAGGCCACCACGTACAGCGCATCGTCTTCGGGCAGCAGCACGCACTCGAAGGTGGCGCCCGGTGGTGGCGTCAGGCGCCCGGTCAGGGGCTCGCCCTGGCCACGGGCTGACGGCAGGCTGTGGGCAGCCACCGAGTAGCTTCGGCCGGTGGAATCGATGAGCACGGCAAATTGGTTCGAGCGCCCCGCGGCTGCGGCCTTGAACCCATCCCCGGCCTTGTACGACAGGCCCGTGGCATCGATGTCATGGCCCTTGGCACACCGCACCCAGCCTTTTTCCGACAGCACCACCGTGACGGGCTCGGTCGGCATCAGCTCGTTTTCGGAGAGCGCCTTGGCTTCTGCCCGCGCGACGATCGGCGAGCGTCGGTCGTCGCCATAGGTTTGAGCATCCTTGAGCAATTCGCTGCGCACCAACTTGCGCAGCTTCGCCTCGCTGCCCAGCAGCGCCTGCAGCTTGGCCTGCTCTTTGAGCAGCTCGTCCTGCTCGCCACGGATCTTCATTTCTTCCAGCCGGGCGAGCTGGCGCAGGCGGGTTTCCAGGATGTAATCGGCCTGGATCTCGGTGAGGTCGAAGCGGGCGATCAGCGCCTGCTTAGGGTGCTCCTCGGTGCGGATGATATGAATCACTTCGTCCAGATTGAGGAAGGCAGTGAGCAAACCATCCAGCAAGTGCAGGCGTTTTTCCACCTTGTCCAGACGATGCTGCAAGCGGCGCCGGACGGTGCCGGTACGGAACTCCAGCCATTCCAGCAGCAGCGCCCGCAGGTTCTTCAGCTGCGGACGACCGTCCAGGCCGATGATGTTGACGTTGACCCGGTAGCTGCTTTCAAGGTCGGTGGTAGCGAACAGGTGCTGCATCAGCTCGTCGGCATCCACGCGATTGGAGCGCGGGATGATGACGATGCGGCACGGGTTTTCGTGATCGGACTCATCGCGCAGGTCAGCGACCATCGGCAGCTTCTTGGCCTGCATCTGTGCGGCAATCTGCTCCAGTACCTTGGCGCCGGACACCTGGTGCGGCAACGCCGTGACGACGATATCGCCATCCTCGACCCGGTACACTGCACGCATGCGAATCGAACCGCGCCCGCTTTCATACATCTTGAGGATATCGGCCCGAGGCGTGACGATCTCTGCCTCGGTCGGGTAATCGGGCCCTTGAATGTGCTCGCACAACTGCTCGATGGTGGCCTTTGGCTCGTCGAGCAAACGCACGCAGGCACTGGCCACCTCACGCAGGTTGTGCGGTGGCACATCGGTGGCCATGCCCACGGCGATACCGGTGGTGCCGTTGAGCAGAATGTTGGGCAGGCGCGCAGGCAACACCGCCGGTTCCTGCAAGGTGCCGTCGAAGTTGGGCACCCAATCCACGGTACCTTGGCCGACTTCGTCAAGCAGCACCTCGGCATAACGCGACAGCCGTGCTTCGGTATAGCGCATGGCGGCAAACGACTTGGGATCGTCCGGCGCGCCCCAGTTGCCCTGGCCGTCCACCAATGTGTAGCGGTAGCTGAAGGGCTGCGCCATCAGCACCATGGCTTCGTAGCAGGCCGAGTCCCCGTGAGGGTGGAACTTGCCGAGCACATCGCCCACGGTACGCGCCGACTTCTTGTGCTTGGCATCGGCGTCCAGGCCCAACTCGCTCATGGCGTAGACAATGCGCCGCTGCACTGGCTTGAGGCCATCGCCGATATGCGGCAGGGCCCGGTCCATGATCACGTACATGGAGTAGTTGAGGTAGGCGTGTTCGGTGAAGTCAGCCAACGAGCGGCGTTCGACGCCGTCCAGACTGTCTTGTAGTTCGCTCATGCGAGCCTCGTCATTTCAGGTTCTGGCGCAGCAGCATGGTGCCGCCGCGCTGGGTAAATTCAAGTTGTTTCAAGGCGCTCATGCCCAACAGCACGGTGGTGCCATCCAGGCCCGGCACCACGATCGCGCGGATGTCGCGCAGGTGGATATCGCCCAATTGCAGGCTGTCCAGCCGGGTGCGATAGCCTTGCGTGCGACCGTTGGCCGTGCTGACGGTTACCGGGCTGCCATGTCTGAGCGCAAGTCCGTCGGCCAGGGATTCGGGTATGGCGACATCGGTGGCACCGGTGTCGAGCATGAAATGCACCACCTGGCCATTGATGGCGCCATCGGCCACGAAGTGGCCCTGGCCATTGCCCAGCAGGCGCACCTCGACGAACCCTTGCCCGTGGGAGGATTGGACCTGCGCATTGGGATTGCGCTGGCGGTCTTCCCACTGCCCGAAGAAGCGCGTAGCCAGAAACAGCGCCGCCGCCCAGGCCAGGATCATCAGCACCCTGCCCGCCCGTCTGCCCGGTGCCTGACTCACGGCTTGGCGCTCCAGCCGCCGGCAGGGGCCGCAAAGCGCCAGACGATCGGTCGGCGCTCGCCATCGGCACGCGCGCCTTCATTGTTGTCCAGGCCGATCCACGCCCCCTCGGCGTCGACCACCAGCGCCTCGGCCACACCGAACAGCTGGTCATAGCGGCGCGGCTCGGTCAACGCGTCGGCCGCAAATGACCAGCAGCGCTCGACCTGGCCGCTGTCGGCATCGCGGCGACAGATGCGATAGGCATTGCGCTCGAGCGTGAACAGTTTGCCGTCGAACCAGGCCAGGTCGGCGAAGTCCCGTGAAACCGGCCGCGCATCGGGTATCTGCGGCGGTTGCATCTCTACACCGGCTTCGCTGAACAGGACGCAGCGGGGCCCGCAGGCCCACACCGACTGTTGGCGCTCGATGGCCACCAGCCCGCGGCGCTCACGCTCGCCGGCCAGCCACAGGCGATCGCCAGCAGGGTTGACGGCCACACCCTCGAACAGCGCATTGAAGTTCAGCAGCATGCCGCTGGCGCGCGCCTGGCGCACCATGGCCGAATCGATCTTCAGCCAGTCTGGCGTGCCCGAAACAGGCAGTTGCAGCACGGCGGCATGCGCCTCGCTGACCAGGTACAGGTTGCCGGCCTGGTCACAGGTGATGCCCTCGAAGTCAAGGTCGCCACCGCGCAGCCACGACGCCAGCCAGGTCCGCATCTTCAGCCCCCATGGCAAGCCGCTTTCCGGCACCGGTGGGGGGTCAAAGGCCACTGCCTGCGCCTGCCATGCACCGTCCTTGAGCTCGAAACGGTAAATACGGTCGTCGTCGCGGTCCGAGACACCCCACAAGCTGCCGCGGCATTGCGCAAGGCCCGACAGGTTACCGGCACGCATGCCATCGACGGGGTGCTCGCCCATCAGTTCGAGTTCAGGCCAGGTGTCTGCCAAGGTCGGCAAGGCCACCAGCGGCAGGCAAGCCGCCAGGAGCCAACGAATCAAACCATGACCTCGGCCAGGTTGCCCTTGGTTTCCAGCCAGGCCTTGCGATCACCTGCACGCTTCTTGGCCAGCAGCTTGTCCATCAGCTCGCACGTGGTCTGCACGTCGTCCAGGGTGAGCTGGACCAGGCGCCGGGTGTTGGGGTCCATGGTGGTTTCGCGCAACTGGGGCGGGTTCATCTCGCCCAGGCCCTTGAAGCGGGTGACCTGCGGCTTGCCGCGTTTTTTCTCTGCCACCAGGCGGTCGAGAATGCCGTCTCGTTCGGCTTCATCCAGGGCATAGTAGATTTCCTTGCCCAGGTCGATGCGGTACAGCGGCGGCATGGCCACATACACGTGACCGGCTTCGACCAGTGCCCGGAAATGCTGCACGAACAGCGCGCACAGCAAGGTGGCGATGTGCAGGCCGTCGGAGTCGGCGTCGGCCAGGATGCACACCTTGCCATAGCGAAGCTGGGCCAGGTCGGTGGCACCTGGGTCTACGCCGATGGCGACGGCGATGTTGTGCACTTCCTGGCTGGCGAGTACTTCACCGCCGTCCACTTCCCAGGTGTTGAGGATCTTGCCGCGCAGCGGCAGGATCGCCTGGAACTCCTTGTCACGCGCCTGCTTGGCCGAACCGCCGGCCGAGTCGCCCTCGACCAGGAACAGCTCGGCGCGCATTGGGTCCTGGCCTGCGCAGTCGGCCAGCTTGCCCGGCAGTGCCGGGCCCTGGGTGATGCGCTTGCGCTCGACCTTCTTGCTGGCTTTCAGGCGGCGCCCGGCGTTACTGATGGCCAACTCGGCCAACTGCATGCCCAGCTCCGGGTGGGCGTTGAGCCACAGGCTGAAGGCATCCTTGACCACGCCTGAAACGAAGGCGGCGGCTTCACGCGAGGAAAGGCGCTCCTTGGTCTGCCCGGAAAACTGTGGGTCCTGCATCTTCATCGACAGCACGAAGGTGATGCGCTCCCAGACGTCTTCGGGGGCCAGCTTCACACCACGCGGCAGCAGGTTGCGGAATTCGCAGAACTCACGCATCGCATCCAGCAGGCCCTGGCGAAGGCCGTTGACATGGGTGCCGCCCTGGGCCGTGGGGATCAGGTTGACGTAGCTTTCCTGGATGCTGTCGCCCCCTTCGGGCAGCCACAGCAGGGCCCAATCGACCGCTTCCTTGTTGCCGGCCAGGTTGCCGCAGAACGGCTCGTCGGGCAGGCGCTGGAAGTCACTGACCGAATCCACGAGGTAGGAGCGCAGGCCGTCTTCGTAATGCCACTCCACCTTCTCGCCGCTGGCCTTGTCCTCGAAACTGACGAGCAGGCCTGGGCAGAGCACGGCCTTGGCCTTGAGCACGTGCTTGAGCCGGCTGATGGAAAACCGCGGGGAGTCGAAGTACTTGGGGTCGGGGCTGAAATAGACGCTGGTGCCGGTGTTGCGCTTACCGACCGTGCCGACCACTTCCAGCTCGCTTGCCTTGAAGCCATCGGCAAAGGTCATCTGGTACTCGTTGCCATCACGCTTTACGCGCACGCGCACCTGCGTGGACAAGGCGTTGACCACCGAAATGCCGACGCCGTGAAGGCCGCCGGAGAACTGGTAGTTCTTGTTGGAGAACTTGCCGCCGGCATGCAGCTTGGTGAGGATCAGTTCGACGCCCGACACGCCCTCTTCTGGGTGGATGTCCACCGGCATGCCGCGTCCGTCGTCGCTGACTTCCAGCGAATGGTCGGCGTGCAGGATGACCTGCACCGAACGGGCGTGGCCGGCGAGGGCTTCGTCGACGCTGTTGTCGATGACTTCCTGGGCCAGATGGTTGGGGCGGCTGGTGTCGGTGTACATGCCCGGCCGCTTGCGAACCGGGTCAAGGCCCGAGAGGACTTCGATGGCGTCTGCGTTATAGGCGCTAGCGCTGGGATTGGCCATGGGGTCTCGTCGTCAGTCTGGTGAATGCAAAAAAATCAAAATACAGAAAAATCGAGTGCAGCGTACTGCGTCGGGGCAACACCGGCGAAGGCCAGCAGGGCCGGCAGGCGCTCGGCGAAGCCTTGAAAACTGTGGTCCCCACCGGCCTGGATACGCAGCGCGCAGTGGCGGTAGTACCGCTCGGCATGGCGATAGTCCAGGGTTTCGTCACCGGTCTGCAACCATACCTGGTAGCGGCTTGGGTCCGCAGGAGGCGGGACCTCCAGCTCGGCCAGCGCCTGGACGTGGTCGAGGGTCAACTCCCACGCCTGGCCTGTGTGATGGTTGTGCTGGGTACCCAGATAGCCGTCGAACAGGCGGTGCGGCCCTACGGCGGGGTTGATCAGCAAGGCCTTGAGGCCATGGCGTTCGGCCAGGTAGGTGGCATAGTAGCCGCCCAGTGAGCTGCCCACCAGCAACGGCGCGTCCAGTTCGGCGATGCAGCCTTCAAGCTGCTCGATGGCCTGGCGGGGGTGGTGATGCAGCGCTGGCAGGCGCAGCCGGTCGATCAGCCCGAGGTGCTGCATGACGGCCTGAAGCTGCCTGGCCTTGGCTGACAACGGCGAACTGTTGAAGCCGTGTATATAAAGGATGGAACCCGACATGCTGCTCCCCGAAAGCTGTAGCGTTGCGCCTGTAGGCAGGCGCAGGGACGCGCAGTGTATCGCGTTCGCAAGGTTTTGGCGCCGCGCCGGTTTTTCTGAAACACATTCCCCGACGGGCAGGGTGAAGAGTCACTGAGAGGATTCGCAGCTTTGGTGTAAGCGGCGGGATGGGCGTCTGACCGGCATCTACACGGCAATGCGCTGGCTTGCTGATACGGCACCAGACAGTTGGGCCCACAAGCCCAAGAGCCCGTCAGCTCAGGCACCACACGGTCAATGGAGCGGCCTCGCGGTTCAATACCCGGGGCTATCGAAATCGAGCTTGACCTCGAAATCCAGCGCTCGCTGCACCCCCGTGTCCACCGTCCCATCAGCATGCAGGCGGATCCAGCGGTAGCCAGGATGCTGCTGACTCACCTCGAAATCCTCACTGCCTGGCGCGAACTGAATGCAGGTCGAAGGCGTGGCCAGCAGCCGCAGGTCGCCGCGCCATTGATCCCATTCCTGATGCACGTGCCCCCACAACAGCGCGCGCACCTGGGGATGACGATCGAGCACGGCGAACAGCGCATCGGCGTTGCGCAGGCCGATGGGGGCGATCCATGCGCAGCCGATGTCGACCGGTTGATGGTGCAGGCACACCAGGCAATGGCGCTCCCCTGCCGTACGTAAGGCCGCCTCCAGCACACTGAGCTGGGCGTCCTGCAGCCAACCATGGGCCGCCCCTGGCACTGCCGTGTCGAGCATGACGATGCGCCAGACCCCGATGTCGGTAACCGGCTGCACCAACTCGGGCGCCACCTGCGCCATCACCTGCGCTTCGTCGTGGTTGCCCGGTAGCCAGCGCGCCGGCGCGGCAAAGCCTGCGGTCAATTGCTCAAAGGCTGCGTAGGACGCAACGCTGGCGTCCTGGGACAGGTCCCCCGTGCACACCAGCAGGTGCGTGTCGTGCTGCTCGCGCAACGCCTGCTGCACCACATGGCGCAGGCTGTCGCGGGTATTGAGGCCCAGCATGCTGCCCTCGGGGCTGGCGAACAGATGGGCGTCGGTCAGGTGCACCACGTTAACGGTGCCGGCAGGGTTCGAGTGCGGCAAGGCCGTCTCCTTTCAGCGAGCGCTTACCAGTTCGTGGCCGCAGGCCAGGCAGTGGGAAAGCCATTCACCCAGGAACAGGTTCAGCTGGGCTTTCTCGTCCGGCTGATGCATGGCGGCGTTGGGGTAAGGATAGATGCTACGCAAGCGCCGGGCGTGCTCAGCACTCACCACTTCGGCCATGCGGGCATCGTGGTACACCTGCACCTCCATGACCGGGACCGGCAGCCAGGGCAGACTGTGCTCCTGGCGTATGCGCAGCGTGGTGGTATAGGGGCAGGCCAGGACCACGTCGAGCACCAGCACGCCCAGCATCTGGTCGCCCTGGGTCATGCCGATGCTGCGCGAACTCTGGGTGGTGCGCATGTCCGGGAGCAGGCGCATCAGCCGGGCATAGTTGGCCTCGCAGGCGGCCTGCAACCCGGCCAGGTCGACCCGGTAGCGCTCGCGCAACAGGTTCACTTCCACATACCTCGAACTTCGTCGCGGTTCAGGGCAAGCCATTGCAAGCCGATGATGGTCGCGGCATTACAGATGCGCCCGTCGCGTACCGCCTGCAAGGCATCCTCGAACGACCACACGCGCACCCGGATGTCCTCGCCTTCGGACTCCAGCCCGTGCAGGCCGCCGGCACCCTCGGCGCTGCAGCGGCCCAGGAACAGGTGGACGTATTCGTCACTGCCGCCTGGCGAAGGAAAATAGCGCGTCATCGGCCACAGCGCGCTGAAGGTCAGGCCGGCCTCTTCCTCGGCCTCGCGGTGCGCCACCTCTTCAGGTTGCTCGTCCTTGTCGATCAGCCCGGCGACCATCTCGATCAACCAGGGGTTGGCGACCTTGTCCAGGGCACCCACACGAAACTGCTCGATCAGGACCACTTCATCGCGCTGCGGGTCGTACGGCAGAACGCACACCGCGTCATGGCGCACGAACAGCTCACGGCTGATTTCCCGACCCATTCCACCGGCGAACAGCTCATGGCGAAGGTGGAGCTTGTCGAGCCTGTAAAAGCCCTGGAAGCACTTGTCCCGCTTGACGATCTCGACCGCCTGGGGCACTGAATTCAACGTATCCGACATGAAAATCCTCGTTGCATCGCTGCTGCATCGCGCCATCCTACTCTGCACGCTGGCACGTTTCACCCCCCGGCGACAACCGTTGGCGTACATGGCACAGCAGGCCCGGTCTCTGTTAGCTTAGTGGCGAACTGAAGGCCATGCCGACGGTCAAAGGCCGACTTTTCCCTGTTCTTGCAAGGATCATCATGACACTTGTCAAACTGACATCCATCGCTGTGCTGGCCTTGGCGCTGGGCGCATGCCAGAGCCTGTTCGCCCCCAACTACCGAGCGCCGCTCGAGGTCAAGCGCGAAGCCTGGGAACACGTCAAGCCAGGCTGCAGCGAGCGTGATTGCCCGTTGGTGAATATTGACACCGTGCATTTCCCGGCGTTGCCCAAGCTCGACGGCATTGTCGAAAAGCGTCTGCTGCAACTGACCGAGGACAACCAGCACGGGGCGGCACCGACAACGCTGCAAGCCTACGAACAGCACTACCTGGCCAGCGCCGAGAAGCGCAACAGCAGCTACCTGCAGGCCAAAGTACGCGAACAGCATGACGGGCTGGTGATCATCGAGCTGTCCAGCTACTTGGATACCGGTGGCGCCCATGGCATGCCAGGTCGTGCGTTCATCAACTATTCACGCAAGCTGGACAAGGTCCTGACCCTGCAGGACATGCTGGTCCCCGGCCAGGAAGAAACGTTCTGGAAGACGGTGGAGGAATCACACCGGGCCTGGCTGATGAGTGTCGGCATGGACAAGGATGCCGAGTTCATCAAAACCTGGCCATTCAAGCGCTCGCCGCATATCGCCCTGACCTACGGCGCGGTGGTGGTGAAGTACGAGGTGTACGCCATCGCGCCGTATTCCATGGGCCATGTGGAGCTGAAAATTCCCTACCCACGCCTCAATGGCGTGATCAAGCCCGAACTGTTCCCCGGCCGCGGCTGAAGTCCAATACGCCATACAACACACCTGCCAGCACCAACGCCGGCAGGGTCGCGCCCAGGTCCGGCGCCTGGGCGGCGATGATGTGATACGCCGCCACGCCTGCCGCCCATGCCAGCAATGCCGGCCAGTGCAGCGCCCCCACATGGGCTGGAATGCTGCGACGGCGAACCCAGTA
The DNA here is from genome assembly GCF_000730565.1 of Pseudomonas fulva NBRC 16637 = DSM 17717. GTDB lineage: Bacteria > Pseudomonadota > Gammaproteobacteria > Pseudomonadales > Pseudomonadaceae > Aquipseudomonas > Aquipseudomonas fulva. The sequence continues at coordinate 10,561 of NZ_BBIQ01000030.1, forward strand.
ATGGTCCGTCAGCACCACACCGAACAGTGGGGCGAACACCGAGCCGATCAGTAGCAGGAAGTTTTCGTACTGGGCAAGCGGTGCCAACAGGGCGATCAGGGTGCACAGCACGCCGATGGCCAGGGCCAGGTGTTCAACCTTCACGCGTGCCAGCACGCCGGCGGAGACCGCCGCCGAATGAATGTCGGCGAAGGCTTTTTCCGATTCGTCGAGCAGAATCAGTAGCAACGGAATACCCATGCCCGCCCCGGCGAGCGCCAGCAGCAGGGCATTGACTTCGCCTTGCGCCGCGAAGGCCAGGGTATAGGCCACCCCCAGGCTCATCAACCAGGTGTTGCCGATGAAATACCCCACCACCGTGCTGCCGAACACCTGCCTGCCGTCGCGGGCAAAACGCGAATAGTCGGCAATCAGCGGCAGCCAGGACAGGGGCATGGCGATGACGATGTCAAAGCCCACGGCCAGCGACATCGACCCATCCCCGCCGCGCTGCCACAACATCGCCAGGTCGGCCTTGGCGAACAGGTTCCAGGTCAGCCAGACACAGGCGCCCAGCAGCAGCCAGATGCCCCAGGCCCGCAGGATCCTGCGCACGAAAGCCAACGGTCCACTGACCGCCAGCACGGTGGCCAGCGCGCCAAAACACAGCGTCCATAGCACCGGACTGTGCCAGATGCTGCCCTCACCGAAGGCTCGCGCACCCAACAGGCTGGCGGCATCGCGCATCACGATGATCTCGAAGGCGCCCCAGCCTATCAGCTGCAATACGTTGAGCAGCGCTGGCAAGCGCGCACCCTGCGCCCCCAGGCTGAGCTTGAGCGTACCCATGGCGGACAAACCGGTGTCGCTGCCGATCACACCGGCAGCACCCAGCAACAGCACACCGACCCCGGTGCCCAGGACGATGGCCAGGATGGCCCCGGACAGGCCAAGGCCCGGCGCCAGCATGGCACCGACTTGCAGCACCATCAGGCCGATGCCTAGGGAAAACCACAGTGAAAACAGGTCGCGGCCACCGAATACGCGCTGGCCGTTGGGAATGGGATGATCAGGGGAAAATTGACTGGACGTGGTCATGCTTGCTCGCACTCGGCAATGTGATTGTTGGGGTGGGCGCAAGGCAGGCCGCTAACCAGGTCCCTGCTTCGCGGCCTGAATGGCGCCCACCTTGGCCCAAAGGCTAGGCCTCAGACCTTGTGGTACAGCTGGCTGCCGGCCTGGCGGAAGCGCTCGGCCTGCTCGCGCATGCCCTGCTCCACCGAGACGTCCACGGTTTCGATCCGGGCAGCGTATTCACGCACCTCCTGGGTGATCTTCATGGAGCAGAACTTCGGCCCGCACATGGAGCAGAAATGCGCCACCTTGGCCGACTCCTTGGGCAAGGTCTCATCATGGAAGGCACGCGCCGTGTCGGGGTCCAGCCCCAGGTTGAACTGGTCTTCCCAGCGAAACTCGAAGCGCGCCTTCGACAGCGCGTTGTCGCGAATCTGGGCCCCTGGGTGACCTTTGGCCAGGTCGGCTGCATGGGCCGCAATCTTGTAGGTGATGATGCCGGTCTTGACGTCGTCCTTGTCGGGCAGCCCCAGGTGTTCCTTGGGCGTGACATAGCAGAGCATGGCGCAGCCGAACCAGCCGATCATGGCCGCTCCGATGCCGGAAGTGATGTGGTCGTAGCCAGGGGCGATGTCGGTGGTCAGCGGGCCCAAGGTGTAGAACGGCGCTTCGTCACAGCATTCGAGCTGCTTGTCCATGTTCTCCTTGATCAACTGCATCGGCACATGGCCGGGGCCTTCGATCATGCACTGCACATCGTGCTTCCAGGCAATCTTGGTCAGCTCGCCCAGGGTTTCCAGCTCGCCAAACTGCGCCGCGTCGTTGGCATCGGCGATCGAGCCCGGGCGCAGGCCATCGCCCAGCGAGAAGCTGACGTCGTAGGCCTTCATGATTTCGCAGATTTCATCGAAGTGGGTGTACAGGAAGTTCTCCTGGTGATGCGCCAGGCACCACTTGGCCATGATCGAACCACCCCGGCTGACGATCCCGGTGACGCGCTTGGCGGTCAGCGGTACATAGCGCAGCAGCACCCCGGCATGGATGGTGAAATAATCCACGCCCTGCTCAGCCTGTTCGATCAGCGTGTCGCGAAACAGCTCCCAGGTCAGGTCCTCGGCCACGCCACCGACCTTTTCCAGTGCCTGGTAGATGGGCACGGTGCCGATGGGCACGGGGGAGTTGCGAATGATCCATTCGCGGGTTTCATGGATGTGCTTGCCGGTGGACAAGTCCATGACGGTGTCCGAACCCCACCGAATGCCCCAAGTGAGCTTGGCCACCTCTTCTTCGATGGACGAACCCAGCGCACTGTTGCCGATGTTGCCGTTGATCTTCACCAGGAAGTTGCGGCCGATGATCATCGGCTCCAGCTCGGTGTGGTTGATGTTGGCCGGAATGATGGCGCGGCCACGGGCCACTTCCTCGCGCACGAACTCGGGGGTGATTTCCTTGGGAATGCTGGCGCCGAAGCTGTGACCGGCATGCTGCGTATCGAGCAGGCCTGCCGCCCGGGCCTCCTGCAGCTTCATGTTCTCGCGGATGGCCACGTATTCCATCTCGGCGGTGATGATGCCCTGGCGGGCGTAGTGCATCTGCGACACATTGGCGCCTGGCTTGGCACGACGCGGGTTGCGCACATGGGCGAAGCGCAGCTTGGCCAGCTCGGCGTCGTTCAGGCGCTGCTGGCCGAAGTGGGAGCTCAGGCCGCTCAGGCGCTCGGTGTCACCGCGTGCATCGATCCAGGCCGAACGCACGTCGGCCAGGCCCTTGCGCACGTCGATCAACACCTCTGGGTCGGTGTAGGGGCCGGAAGTGTCGTAGACCAGCACGGGCGCATTACGCTCGCCCCCGAAATCGGTGGGCGTGTCGGCCAGGCTGATCGCGCGCATCGGTACGCGAATATCCGGACGCGAGCCCTGGACATAGACCTTGCGCGAGCGCGGAAACGGCTGCACGGACTGCTGATCGACTTGCGCCGATTCGCTGAGGTTCATCGCTTTTTCTTGTTGGGTCATCACAGGCTCTCCAGACGGCTTCCTAGCAGTGGAATGTCGGGGTGAACCTGAAGGACGCGGACGCACTCCTAGACGGGTGCGGTGCCAAAGACGGGGTGTCATGGGCTGCAAACAGCCGATGCTTTCCCGGACCTGGCACAAGAGGCTCCCCGGGAAGGCGAGCAATCTTGTTCCCTACGCAGGCGCTAACCTGATCAGGTTCAACGGGATCCGCACCTATGCGATCTCAGCCTTTGCTTCAAGGCACCCCGACAAGAACATGCGCAGTCTAGACTGGAGTTGCCGGCAAAGCCAAGCGAGCAATCCCGGGAATGATCAACGGCATCAGGGTGATTGTTGCCCGGAGCGCGTGGCACTACACTGCGTCATCAAGCAAAACTCAACAGTTCAGTAATTACATTTCGTACAAGGATTGCCCCTATGCTGCGCAAACTCTCACTGGCCCTGGCCGTGTCTTGTGCGTCCCATACGATGGCCTGGGCGGCGGACGTACCGGCAACGGTGAAAACCGATCTGGTGAGCGTTTACCAGGAAGCGGTAGAGAACAACGCCGACCTGGCAGCCGCCCGCGCCGACTACGGCGCGCGCCGCGAAATCGTGCCCCAGGCCCGTGCCGGCTTGCTGCCCAACCTGTCGGCCGGTGCCGAGATGCAAAGCACCCGCACCAAGCTCGACGAGCCGTCGATCACATCCAACCGCAGCGGCAATGCCTGGAGCGCGACCCTGGCCCAGCCCATCTTCCGCGCTGACCGCTGGTTCCAGTTGCAAGCTGCCGAGGCCGTCAACGAACAGGCCGCGCTGGAGCTGTCTGCCACCGAGCAGAACCTGATCCTGCAGACTGCGCAAAGCTACTTTGCGGTGCTGCGTGCGCAGGACAACCTGGCGGCCAGCAAGGCCGAGGAAGCGGCCCTCAAGCGTCAGCTCGACCAGTCCAACGAACGTTTCGACGTGGGGCTTTCGGACAAGACCGACGTGTTGCAGTCCCAGGCCAGCTATGACACGGCCCGCGCCAACCGCATCATCGCCGACCGTCAGGTGCAGGATGCTTTCCAGGCGTTGGTCACCCTGACCAATCGGGAGTACACCGCTATCCAGGGTGTGGTCCACAGCCTGCCGGTGCAGGTGCCCGTGCCCAACGACGCCAAGGCCTGGGTCGAAACCGCCGGCCGGCAGAACCTCAACCTGTTGGCGACCAACTACGCGGTGTCCGCGGCGGAAGAAACGTTGCGTCAGCGCAAGGCCGGTCACGCCCCGACCGTAGATGCCGTGGCCAAATACCAGAAGGGTGACAACGACAACCTGGGCTTCAGCAACCCATCGCCGCTGGGTGTTCGGTATGGGGGCGACGTGGAGCAGACCACCGTTGGCCTGCAGTTGAACATTCCCATCTACAGCGGCGGGCTGACCAGTTCACAGGTACGCGAAGCCTACCAGCGCCTCAGCCAGAGCGAACAGCAGCGCGAAAGCCTGCGCCGTCAGGTGGTGGAGAACACCCGCAACCTGCACCGTGCGGTGAACACCGACGTCGAACAGGTACAGGCGCGCAAGCAGTCGATCATCTCCAACCAGAGCGCGCTCGAGGCTACCGAAATCGGCTACCAGGTGGGCACCCGCAACATCGTCGATGTGCTCGACGCCCAGCGCCAGCTGTACACCTCGGTGCGCGACTACAACAACAGCCGGTACGCCTACATCCTCGACAACCTGAGCCTGAAACAGGCGGCCGGCACGCTGAGCCCGCAAGACTTGCAGGACCTCAAGCGCTACCTGAAACCCGACTACAACCCGGACAAGGATTTCCTGCCACCGGACCTGGCGGCAGCGGCGGCGAAGAATTTCGAGCGTAAGCCCTGAGGACGGGCAGCCTCATCTGGGGGAGCCGGCTTGCCGGCGATGGGCCGCAAAGCGGCCCTGATCACGCCAACCGCAACCATCGCCCCGACAGTGAGCGCTCAGGGCATCAGCTTTTCCAACCCCTCCAGCAAGCGCTGCAGCGCCCCTTGGTTGGCCCTCATCACCGCCCTACCCGCCTCACCCATGCGCCGGGCATCTTGCGGTAATTCGACCAGCCGTTGCACGGCACCGGCCAACCCCTGAGCGTCATCGACCTGCTGCAACGCACCCGCCTCGCGCAGCATGGCGCTGATTTCGAGGAAGTTGAACACGTGCGGCCCCATGAGCACCGGTAGCGCCAGGGCTGCCGGTTCCAACGGGTTGTGCCCGCCGGTCGGCACCAGGCTGCCACCGACGAACGCCATGTCGGCCAGGGCATACAAGAACAGCAATTCACCCATGGTGTCGCCCAGCAGCACCTGGGTCTGGGCAAGTACCGGTAGCCCGGTAGAGCGACGTACCGTGGCAAACTGCTGACTGCAGATGGCATGAACCGCGTCAAAGCGCTCCGGATGCCGGGGCACCAGGATCAGCAACGCATCCCCATGCACCTGCAGCAACTGCTGGTGTGCCTGGAGGATCAGGGAATCTTCGCCGTCGTGTGTGCTGGCGGCAATCCACACCGGGCGCGAAGTGGCGGCCCATTGCTGGCGCAAAGCCTGGGCGCGCGGCACCAGCTGCTCATCGATCTTCAGGTCGAACTTGATCGAGCCGGTGACCTGCACGCAGGCAGCACGCGCGCCGAGTGCCAGAAAGCGCTGGGCCTCGACCTCGGTCTGCGCGGCAATCAGGCTCATTTCGGCCAGCATGGGCCGGGTCAGCCTGGCAAACCGCCCGTAGCCACGGGCCGAGCGTTCGGACAGGCGCGCATTGGCCAGCGCCACGGGAATACCGCGCCTGGCGCATTGATGGATGTGATTGGGCCAGAGTTCGGTTTCCATGATCACGCCCAGCCTTGGCTGCACATGGTCGAGAAAGCGCCCCGCCGCCCACGGCAGGTCGTATGGCAAGTAGCAATGCTGGACCCGCGGCTCATCGGCGAACAGGGCGCCAATGCGCTCCGAACCGGTGGGCGTCATGCACGTCAGTGTGATCGGCAGCTCAGGGTAGGCCTTGAGCAGTGCGCGCACCATGGGGGCAGCTGCGATGCTTTCGCCTACGGAAACCGCATGGACCCATATGCCGCCCTTGCGCATCGTCGGCAGCTTGATGGCAAAGCGCTCGCCGATACGGCGCCCGTAGGCCGGCGCCTTGCGCGCGCGTAGGTACAGGCGAAGTGCAAGCAGTGGCAGGGCAAGGTGAAACAGCAAGGTGTAGAGAGTTCTGTTCATGGCGGCGAAGTTTACCCGATCGCACGCAAATGCACTGCAAAACGCTCGGCCAGCCACTGCGCGGCCGGGCCCAATGGCTCGTCCCGACGCCAGGCCAGCTCCACCACCAGCGCCGGTGGCCGCCAGTCGCTGGCCAGCTCCACCATGTGCGCCTGATAGGTGGGGTACTGCACCACATGCCGCGGCAGCCAGGCCCAGCCCAGCCCGCGCATCAGCAGTTCGGCCATGGCATAGAAGCTGTCGGCCCGCCACACCTGTGGGCTGATCGCCTCACCCCCCGGGTAACCGCTCTGCTGGGGGGTGATCAGCAGCTGGCGATGGCGTGCCAGTTGCTGTCGGTCCGCCCGGCCGGCCTGCGCCAAGGGGTGGCCGACGGCGCAGACCGTGACCATTTCCACGCTACCCAAGGCCCGCCGTTCCAGCGACGCCGGTACGCGCTCATGGTGAAAGAACAACCCCAGGTCGGCACGCCGCTCCACCAGCTTGCGTGCAACGTCGCCCTGCGCGCCGCTGGCCAGTTGAACTTCCAGAAAGGGGTAACGGGTTGCCAACTCATCCAGGCTGTCGATGACAGGCTGATACGGCATCGCCTCATCCTGCGCCACCCGCAGCAGTGCTTCCTGGCCACGCATCAACGCCAGGGCCCGCCCATCCAGACGCTCGCACTGGCGCAGCAGCTCGCGGGCATCGGCAAGCAGTGCTTCGCCGTTTGCGGTGAGCTTCGGCTGGCGCCCACTGCTGCGTTCGAACAGGGTGACCCCAAGGTCCGTTTCGAGCAGGGCGATGGCGTTGCTGACCGCTGATTGAGCCTTGTGCTGTTCGCGCGCAACGGCAGAAAACGAACGCAGCTCAGCCACGCGCATGAACGTGCGCAACTGATCCAGACTCCATTGCTCGGCCATTCACCTATCTCCTTACCAGATAGGTAATGACTTTACCGCATTCGAGTACGGCCTAGAATGCGCCCATCCACTGGAGAACCGTCATGAATGCCTACACCTACCTCGCGATTGCCATCTGCGCCGAAGTCGTCGCCACCGCCTCCATGAAGGCTGTCAAAGGCCTTAGCACCCCATTGCCTCTGTTGCTGATGGTGGCTGGCTACGCCATCGCGTTCTGGATGCTGACGCTGGTGGTGCGCAGCATCCCGGTGGGCATCGCCTACGCGATCTGGTCGGGGCTGGGTATCGTGCTGATCAGCGTGGCGGCACTGGTGCTCTATGGGCAGAAACTGGACATCCCGGCGATGCTCGGCATGGCGATGATCGTCGGCGGCGTGGTGGTGATTCAGCTGTTCTCCAAGACCACGGGGCACTGAGCCGGGCCGTGGCAGCAGCGTCAGGATGCGTGGCGCACGCCAGCCCGTGCATCCGACCCTGAGCCTGTATACTTGCCAGCTGTCCCAGTTTTCGAGGTATCGCCATGCCATCTGCCATTTCCACTGACGTGCTGATCGTCGGCGCCGGGGTCGCAGGCCTCTGGCTCAATGCCCGCTTGCGCCGCCTGGGTTATTCGACAGTGCTGGTGGAGCGCGCCACGGTAGGCGGCGCACAGACGCTCAAGTCCCAGGGCATCATCCATGGCGGCACCAAGTACGCGCTGCATGGGGCGCTGACCGGCGCCTCGGAGGCGATTGCCGACATGCCGCGCCGCTGGCGCGAAGCCTTGGCGGGCAACGGCGAACTGGACCTGCGCCATACGCGCCTGCTGTCCGATGCGCACTACCTGTGGTCTCCAGGCACCCTGGCCGGCAATCTCACCAGCTTCTTCGCCAGCAAGGCGGTGCGCGGCCGGGTGGATCAGGTCAAAGGCGACCAATTGCCTGCGGCGTTGCAGGACCGTGCCTTCAAGGGCAAGGTCTATCGGTTGGCCGAACTGGTGATCGACGTGCCCAGCCTGCTGACCAACCTGGCCGAACTGGCCGGTGACAGCCTCCTGGCGGGCGAACGCATCGAGCCGCTGCGCGACGAGGGCGAGCTGGTGGGCCTGCGTGTGGACGGACGTGACATCCGCGCCCAGCGCATCGTGCTCAGCGCGGGCGCCGGCATCGCGGACCTGTTGCAGGCACTGGGGCTCGAGCAGCCCGCCATGCAAACCCGCCCCCTGCACATGGTGATGGTCAAGGGAGCCAACCTCAAGCCACTTTATGCCCATTGCCTGGGCGCAGGCCCCAAGCCGCGGATGACGGTCACCACCCACCCGGCCGCCGACGGACAGTGGGTGTGGTACCTGGGCGGCGAACTGGCCGAAGCCGATGGCGTGGCCCGCGAGCCGGCCGCGCAGATCGCCGCCGCGCAGAAAGAAGTGGCCAGCCTGCTGCCCTGGGTGGATCAAAGCCAGTTGCACTGGGCCACGTTGCGAGTGGACCGTGCCGAGCCTGCCCAGTCCGGCCTGGTGCGCCCGGACAATGCGTTTCTTGCCGCACAGCACCGGCTGCTGGTGGGCTGGCCTACCAAGCTGGCCCTGGCACCTGACTTCAGCGACCGGGTTATCCGCCAGTTGCAACGCGACGCCGTGCAACCTCAGGCCCAGGCCGACCTGACCGACTTGCCGCGCCCGCCGCTGGGCCAGCCTGCATGGGAGACCCTCCTGCCATGAGCTTGCCAACTCTCCACGGTTTGCACCGCCCCCTGGGCAGCACGGGCTTGCAGGTTTCGCCCCTGGGGCTGGGCACGGTCAAGCTTGGCCGGGACCAGGGCGTGAAATACCCTTCAGGCTTCACCATCCCCGGCGACGATGAAGCCAGGCTGCTGCTTGGCCAGGCCCGCGACCTGGGCATCAACCTGCTAGATACCGCTCCGGCCTATGGCCGCAGTGAAGAGCGCCTTGGCCCGCTGCTGCGGGGTCAGCGCGATGCCTGGGTGCTGGTGAGCAAGGTGGGCGAGGAATACGACGCCGGTCAATCGCGTTTCGATTTCAGCGCGGCCCACACGCGCCGATCGGTGGAGCGCAGCCTGCGCCGGCTGGAAACCGACCGCATCGACCTGGTGCTGGTGCACTCCGACGGTAATGACCTGGCCATCCTCGAGCAGCAGGCGGTGTATGAGACCTTGGCCACGCTCAAGCGTGAAGGCAAGATCCTGGGCTTCGGGTTTTCAGGCAAGACTGTAGCCGGAGGCTTGAAGGCCTTGGAGCAAGGCGACTGCGCCATGGTCACCTTCAACCTGAACGAACAGGCAGAGCGCCCGGTACTCGACTACGCTGCGCAGCACGGCAAGGCCATCCTGGTCAAAAAGGCCCTGGCCAGCGGCCATGCCTGCCTGGCACCCGGCGTCGACCCGGTCCGTGCCAGCTTCGAGCTGCTCTTCGCCCACCCTGGCGTCAGCAGTGCTATCGTGGGCACCATCAACCCGTTGCACCTGGCCCATAACGTGGCCACCGTCGCCCGAATCCTGGGCCAGCATTGAGTCTGCCTGGCCACGCGCCGGGCGAGCCGTCGCAAGGAGGAGCAACGTGGCGCGAACGCTGATACGCAAGAACCCGAGCAACTTCAAGACGCTGCCGCTGCATGTCGAGGCCACGGCCGAAAGCCTTCTCTACCAGGGCACTGGCATGCCCCTCAATTTCGCCCAGACCCAACAACGTCGCAAACCGGTGGCGGTGGCAGATCCCCAGCGGTTCGTGGTCGAGCTTGCCAACTTGGGTGTGTCGGTGCGCCTGACGCTGAGCTGGCAGAACCGCGACTACTGGGTGCTGGTGCGTCAACGGCGCCAAGACCGCGGCGACGTGGTGCTAAAGCTGATCTCAGGTTACGTGCCCGCTCAGGAACTGAACCTGCCATTGCACACCGCCGTGCAGGAAGTAGCCGAGGAATGCCTGCTGGAAACCACAGAGGGCTGGCTGGGCGGCCGCTTCAACGACACCTGGCTACCTGTGCCCTATGCGGCAGCCTTGCACTACCGAGAAACGCCGCATTTTCAACTGACCCCGCAGTCCGGTGCCGCCCGCCCGGTCCACTGCGGCAACCTGGTCCTGCTGGAGCGGCCCCGTGCCTACGTGCACCTGCCGACCGCTTCGCTGCAACTGATCTACGACATGCGCCTGCAAGTGCCCAGGGAGGCCAAGAAGCTCAGCCTGTTCCATGTGGATGAACGTCTTGAGGGCGACCAGTTGGTGGCGCGGCTGAACCGCAAGCGCCCGGACCTGTACCTGATGCCGCTACAGGACGGCCAACCCCTGGCCGAGCTGTATACCCTGAAGAAAGACGAACTGGTGCCGGCCAGCACACGGGGGTTGTACCTGGCCGAAAGCTTCGCCCGGCAGGAGGGCTGGGTGGTCAACGAGGAACGGATACGCTGGAAGGATTGGGTGCGTCAACAAGGCCTGGTTGAACCCAAGCCTGCCCGAGCCTCCCACCTGCAACGGTTCGGTGCCAAGGCCCGAGCGCTGCTCAAGCGGGCGCGTACCTCGCTGCACAAGCCCTGAGCGAAGCGGGCATGCAGCGCGCCGCCGCTGGCGCCGCCGCAACAAGGGCTGCCACGCAGCCCTGCCCTGTCAGTGCTTGCGGATCTTCTCGACGATGGCAGTGGTGGAGCTGTTTTCGACCAGCCCCAGCACTTTCACGGTGCCGCCATAGGCGTTGACGATGTCGGCGCCAACCACTTGGTCGATGCCGTAGTCGCCGCCTTTGACCAGCACATCCGGCTTGACCTGGCTCAGCAGGTTTTCTGGGGTGCCTTCGGAGAAACTGATCACCCAGTCCACTGCGCCCAAGCCTGCCAACACGGCCATGCGGCGATCGACGCTGTTGATCGGCCGGCCCGGGCCCTTCAGCCGGCTGACCGATGCATCGTCGTTGACCGCCACGATCAGGCGATCGCCTTGAGCGCGCGCCTGCTCCAGGTAGGTCACGTGGCCCGCATGCAGAATGTCGAAGCAGCCATTGGTGAACACGATACGCTCGTTGTGTGCCCTGGCATCGTCGATCGCTACCAGCAATTGCTCAAGGCCCAGCACCCCGCGCTCGGACCCTTCTTCGCGCTGGATGGCGCGGCGCAGTTCCGGCGCGCTGATCGCCGCAGTACCAAGCTTGCCGACGACAATACCCGCCGCCAGGTTGGCCAGGGCCACTGCCTGGGGCAGCTCTTCACCGGCGGCAATGGCGGCGGCAAGGGTGGAGATCACCGTATCGCCTGCGCCGGTCACATCGAACACTTCACGTGCACGGGCTGGCAGGTGCAGGGGCGGATGACCATTGCGCAGCAAGGTCATACCGTGCTCGCCACGGGTCACCAGCAAGGCGCCCATGTCCAGCTCCTGGAGCAGCTGCAAACCTTTGGCAACCAGCTCCGCCTCGTCGGTACAACGCCCAACGATGTTCTCGAACTCGCTGAGGTTGGGGGTAATCAGGCTGGCCCCGCGATAGACGGAGAAATCCTTGCCCTTGGGGTCGGCCAGCACCGGGATGCCCTTGGCCCGTGCGGCCTGGATCAGCGCCTGGTGGTTTTTCAGCGCGCCCTTGCCGTAGTCCGACAGCACCAGGACCTTGACGCCTTCGAGCAAACCGTCGACTTCTGCGCTGAGCGACACCGGGTCGGTGGCGAAGGATTCTTCGAAATCGATGCGCAGCAACTGCTGGTGCCGGCTCATGACCCGCAGCTTGACGATGGTCGGCTGATGCGCAATGCGCTGGAAGACCGAACGCACGCCTGCCGCCTGCAGGCTGTTGGAAAGGCTGTCGGCAGCTTCGTCCTGCCCGGTGACGCCCACCAGGGACGCCGGCGCGCCCAGTGCGGCGATGTTCAAGGCCACGTTGGCCGCACCGCCTGGGCGATCCTCGATCTGATCGACCTTGACCACCGGCACTGGCGCTTCCGGCGAAATACGCGACGTACCGCCATGCCAGTAGCGGTCGAGCATGACATCGCCGACCACCAGTACCGGGGCTTGATCGAAACGCGGCATGGACAACTTCATGGGCAACCCATATGACAATAGTGAACAGGGACGGGATATTAGCACAGCGAGGCTGGCGGCTTTAGGGCCAGTTCGCGCTGAGGAATACCCCGAAACAGAAGGGGCACCGAGGCCCCTTGGCAGGTAGGATCAGGTGATGTCGGCCTTGGCCGGCTCATCCAGGCCCATGGCATGCAGGCGCGCATAGTAACCGTTGGCGGCCAGCAGCTCGGCATGGGTGCCCCGCTCCACCAGACGGCCCTGATCCATGACCAGGATCTGGTCGGCCTTCTCGATGGTCGACAGGCGATGCGCGATCACCAGCGTGGTGCGCCCCTGCATCACGCGGTCCAGCGCAGCCTGGATGTGCCGCTCGGACTCGGTATCCAGGGCCGAGGTCGCTTCGTCCAGGATCAGCAGTGGCGAGTTCTTCAACAGCGCGCGGGCGATGGCCAGGCGTTGGCGCTGGCCACCGGAGAGCAACACCCCGTTTTCGCCGATCTGGGTATCGAAACCTTTGGGCAGCTGATCGACGAAATCCTTGGCGAAGGCTGCCTCAGCCGCCGCTTCGATGTCGGCACGCGGCGCCCCGGCCAGGTCACCGTAGGCAATGTTGTTGGCGATGGTGTCGCTGAACAAGGTCACATGCTGGTTGACCTGGGCGATGTGTCGACGCAGGTTGAGCAACTTGAAGTCTTCGATTTCCACGCCATCGAGCAGTATCTCGCCGCTGCTGTGGTGGTAGAAGCGTGGAATCAGGCCGGCCAGGGTGGACTTGCCGCTGCCGGAGCGGCCCACCAGCGCGACCATCTGCCCAGGCTCGACGGTGAAGTTGATGTCGCTCAGCACCTGGCGATCGGTACCGGGGTAGGTGAAGCTGAGGTTGCGCACTTCCAGGCGCCCGCTGACCGCATCGCGCTCGACGGTACCGGTGTCCACTTCTCGCTGCTCGTCGAGCTGCTCGAAGATGCTCTCGGCACCGGCCACGCCCTTCTGGATGGTCGAGCTCACTTCCGAAAGCTGGCGAATCGGCTTGGGCAGCAGGCCGGCCAGGGTGATGTAGGCCACCATGTCGCCTGCCGAGGCATCGCCACGAAGGTACAGCACCAGGAACATCAGCACGGCCATGGCAACGTAGATCACCAGTTGCAGCAGGGGCGTGTAGATGGCGCTGGTACGGGTCATGCGCAGCTGCTTGTCGGTGTTGCTCTGGCTGGCCTTGAGGAAGCGCTGGCGCTCGTAGGCCTCGCCGCCGAAGCTGCGCACCACGCGGTAGCCCTGAATGGTCTCGGACGCCACGTGGGTGACGTCGCCCATGGCAACCTGGATCTTCTTGCTCTGTTTGCGGAATTTCTTGCTGGCACGGCCCACCATGAAGGCGATCAGCGGCAGGATGGCCAGCATCACCAGCGTCAGGCGCCAGTTCATCAACAGCAGCGAGCCGAACAGGAACACCACCGTCATGCCTTCGCGAATGACCACCTTGATGGCGTCGGTAGCCGCCCCAGTGACCATGGTCACGTTGAAGGTGATGCGCGAAATCAGGTGCCCGGAGTTGTTCTGGTCGAAGTAGCGGTTGGGCAGGCTCAGCAGGTTGTTGAACAGCTGCACCCGCAGGTCATGGACCAGGCCCAGCGAGACCTTGGCCAGGAAGTAGTTGCCCAGGAACGAACCCAGGCCTTGCCAGGCGGCGATGATGATGATCAGCGCCGGCACCGTGTGCAGCAGGTTCAGGTCGCGCAGGTGCGGGACGTTGGGAAACAGCGAGGCATCCGGGTTGGACAGGCCGTCGACGAAATACTTGAGGATGTAACCCAGCATTGGCTGGGTCGAAGCAAAGATCAGAAAGCCCAGGATACTCAGCAGGAACACGCCGATGTAGGGTCGGACATAGCCAAGTAGACGGAAATAGATCTTCATGCTCGATGGGCTCTGGGAGCCGTTGGCGTCTGTCATATCACGGAACATGCTGAAAATGGGGTGCTGACTTTACCACACGTTGGCAGCGACGTCGGACCACTCGGCCCCCGCCGCTTACCAGCAGCAATGCGCGCAAAGCTGGGGTAACATTGCCCGTTCTTTCGACCTGGGCCCTCTTTCTCCATGTTCCCAAGCAGCCTACACAACGCCGGCAACCGCTTTTTCGATTTCGTGTGCCTGTGGCTGCTGCCGGCCGGCATGCTGGCGCTGCTCGGTGCCCTGTTCTTCCTGCCCGAACGCAGCCTGCACCACAAGCTGTACTACGGCCTTTTCAGCATCCCGACCCTGCTGGCGCTATGTGTCCGGCCTCGTGAACTGAAAACCCTGTTTCGTGAACCGTTGCTGTGGCTGTTCGTGGCCTTCGCCGGCTACGCCATCCTCAGCCTGAGCTGGTCACCCTCGGCGGCGCAGGCGGACAACCTGATCAAGCGGCCCCTGCACACCCTGATGCTGTTCCTGGGCACCGGGCTGATGCTGCGTTACCGGCCCGAGGCGCTCAAGGGCCTTTTCCTGGGGGCTGCGCTACTGGCGCTGCTGGCCACGCTGCGGGACCTGACCACGTTCATGCTCACCTACACGCCAGGCAGCCGGCTGATCGGCGCAGGCGCTCTGGATAACCCGCTGCTCAGCTCGCACTTGTACGGTTTCTTCGGGACCTACTGGCTGTGGATGGCGGTCAACGGCAAGCGGGCGCTGACCGTGTCGCTGTGCATGGCGGCCTTTGCGGTCATGTTCGCCGCGGTGGTGGCCACCGGTTCCCGCACGCCCCTGGTGGCCATGACCCTGGCGGTGAACTGGATCGCCCTGCTGTGCCTGGACCGTCGTTCGATCCCCCTGTTCCTGGCCGCTCCGCTGTTCATCGCCGCAGTACTGGTGGTGGACCCGCAGTTGATCATGGCGCGCGGCGACTCGTACCGTTTCGATATCTGGCGCATTACCTGGGACCTGTTCCTCCAGCACCCGCTGATTGGCCACGGCTACGACGCGCCCTTGTCCATCGATGTCGGCGTGGGTTACCTGCTGAGCGAGCCCCACAGTTTCGTCATGGGCGTGCTGTATTACGTGGGCATCCTGGGCTTGCTGCCGTGGCTGGGCATGATCCTCTACGCGCTTTACAGCGGCTGGAAGTACCGCACCCACCCTGCCCTGCAGATGGCCTCGGCACTGCTGGTGTTCGGCATTGGTGCGGGCCTGACCGAGGGCGGCGGTATCCTGTCGCGGCCCAAGGAGCACTGGTTCCTGCTGTGGATTCCGCTGGCACTGGTCGCCGGGCTGAACATCGCCCGCCGGGGCGGCAGGCTGGTGGCGGCCAACCGCGCTCGCTTGAGCGAGGCGCAGGCCAGGCAGCTGCATGAGGGTGCCCGCATCATCGAAGAGGACGGGCTTGGGCCCAAGGTCCTGCTCCTGCAAGATGGCAGCTTCCTGAAGTTGTTCCGCCCGCGCGCCTGGTACACCGCCGGCGCCTTCTACCCCTACGCGCGCCGCTTTGCCAGAAACAGCCAGCAACTGGCACTCGAAGGCATTCCCACGCCCCCCGTCGTGGAACTGCTGAACTACGCCGATGGCACCCAGGGGGTGCGCTACATCCCCCTGGCAGGCCAGACAGTGCGCCAGGCGCTGCAGGCCTGCCCCTCGCTGGCAGCACGCAAGGCCCTGGTGCAGCGGCTGGGGCGGTTCATGGGTCAGTTGCACCAGCAAGGCGTCTACTTCCGGTCCTTGCACCTGGGCAACGTACTGCTGATGGACAACGGCGAATTTGGCCTGATCGACCTTGCCGACATGCGCCTGCTGCCTTCGCCACTGTCGGCAGACCTGCGCCAGCGCAACCTGCGCCACATGCAGCGCTACGCCGAAGACAAGCAGTGGCTGTTCGAGGAAAACGTCCAGGCCCTGCTGGAGGGCTACAGTGCAGCAGCCAGCCAGACCATGAGCCACGCCCTGCGCCAGAAGCTCGAACTGGCCCCTGGAGCGGATCGCTGACATGGGCTACCTCGCGCCGCTGCTCAGTTTCCTGGTGTTCGGCCTGGCCCTATTGCTGGCAGGGCTGCTGCTGCGCAGCCCTTGGGTGGCGCGCCATCTGGAGCCGGTGGCGGGGCGCTGGGCCACCCTCGATGGCTTGAGGGGCTACCTGGCACTGGGGGTCTTCATCCACCATGCCGCCATTGCCTGGCATTACCAGCACACTGGCCAGATCAACATGCCACCGGAGCGCTTCTTTGCCCAGATCGGGCAAGCGAGCGTCGCCCTGTTCTTCATGATCACCGGGTTTCTGTTTTGGAGCAGGCTGGTTCGCCAGGGCCGCGCCTTCGATTGGCGGGCCTTTGCCATTTCCCGGGTCATGCGCCTGTACCCCCTGTATTTCGGCCTGCTGGCTGCGGTGCTTGTGACGGTGTTCTATCTGCAAGGCTGGGAGCTGCTGGATACGCCGACCGCGCTGGCACAACAGCTTTCAGCCTGGCTGCTGTTCCACCGTCCCGACATCAACCAGTTGGCCGGCACCGGCAACCTGATCTCGAACGTGACCTGGACCCTGAACTACGAAATCTACTTCTACCTGGCCTTGCCGTTGCTGGGCCTGATGTTCGTCTACCGCGGTACGCTCTTGAGGGCCATTGCCTGCGTGGTCGCCCTGTACCTGCTGGCAAAGCTCGTGGGCTGGGAACATGCGCTGAAGAAGAAATACCTGATGAGCTTTGCAGGCGGCATTGCGGCGGTGTACTGGGTACGCAGCCCGAGGCTGGTGCAATGGGCCAAGGGCAGGTACGGCACCTGGATGGCCATCGGCTTGCTGGTGCTGGTGATGACAGTGCTGCACAAGACCTTCGCGGTATTCCCGCTGCTGCTGCTGAGCCTCGTGTTCTGCATCATCGTCTCGGGCAACGACCTGCTGGGCGCCCTGGCCCTGCGCAGTGCCCGCTGGCTGGGTGAAATCAGTTACAGCCTCTACCTGCTCCATGGGCTGGTGCTGTGGTGGCTCGCCTATCGCCTCTACCCCTCTTACGGGTTCACCTACGACGACCACGGGGCATTCATGGCCGTGATCGCCATCGCCTGCACCGTCCTGGTGGTCTTGAGCAGCGCCACGTTCCTCATACTGGAAAAGCCGGGGATCGCCCTGGGCAAGCGCCTGGCCCAGCGCCGGCAGACCAAGCCTGACAACCTGAAGTCAGGTTCGACCCGCCAGGCCTGAGGCGCGCTGCTCGGCATAGGCGAGAAACGCCTGGATATCATCGCTGCACAGCTTGCCCACCACGTGGGCAATCTCGGCAGGTGGCCAGTCCCACCAGGCGCTGGCCAGCAGTTGCACGCGTACCGCTTCCGGGAATCGCCAGCGCACGACGCTGGCCGGGTTGCCGCCGACCACCGCGTAAGCGGGTACATCCCGCGTCACCACGGCCCCAGCGGCCACGATGGCGCCACTGCCAATGTTCACCCCCGACAGGATCGTGCAGTTGGAGCACAGCCACACGTCGTTGCCGATGGTCACATCCCCGCGGCTGAAGGCATAGCCCTCTATGACCGATGCCTCGGGCAGCATGGCCGGGAATGGGTAAGTGGTGACCCAGTCGGCCCGATGATGCCCGCCAAGGAAAATCTGCACGCCTTCGGCAATCGAGCAATAGGCGCCGATGCGCAGCGTCGTGCCCTCTTGCCAGTCATGCACCTCGGGCACGCCATAGCTGCCCACGCCGAAAGCGTACTGGGGGTAACGCGCGGCAAATCGCGCCTGCCCGCGCTCGATGGCCGGCAGCTTGCGAATCGCCCGCTTGGCCCGTTTTTCCCGGTAGCGCGATAGCCAGCCCATGGCCCTTCAGCCCTTTTCCAAGGGCGAGAAGAACAACCGCCCCAGCCCGCGCCAGGTCTTGCGCGTATAGGCGCGCAGTGGAATCTGCGCCAGCAGTTCGCGGGCCAGCTTGCGGTCACGGTTGGCCACCTTGAGGAACATCGAGTTCAGCGCCTTGAACTTGACCTGCTCGTAGGCCGGGTGATCCTTGAACTTGGCATAGGTACGCAGGATGTTGTCGATCATGAATCGGTGGTTCTTGTACGAGTTGCTGGCATGTTTGCGGTAGCGCGCCATGACCACGCTCAGGCCATCGATGAAGTACCCGGCATGGGTCACCTTCAGTTCGATCAGCAGGTCTTCCAGGCGGATATCCGGGTCGAAACCGCCCACCTTCTCCAGCGCCTCGCGGCGGATCAGCAGCGTGGGCGCAGGTGGGTAGGGTTTGCGTTCCAGGAACATGTCCTCGAAGTCCAGGCGCCTGAACGGAACCTCGCGGCGCTGCCGCGCTTCGGGGAACAGCTCACCCTGGGAATCGATGAGCTCGATGTTGCCAGCGCAGATACCCACTTCGGGCTTGTCGGCCATGTACTGGACCTGGATCGCGATGCGATCCGGCATCATGATGTCGTCGGACCCGAACGGCGCGATCAGCGTGCCCCTGGCCCGCGCAATGGCCTCGTTGAGCGTGTGGGTCAGGCCTTTGTTGCGCTGCACGCGAAAATCGAAGCCATGTTGCGCCTGCAGACGCTCGATACGTTCGACGCTGTCATCGGTCGAGCCGTCGTCCACCACCAGCAGCTCGATGTGCGGGTAGGTCTGGTTCAATACGCTGAGAATGCTCTGCTCGATGTAAGGGCCATGGTTGTACGATGCAATGATCACCGTGACCAGGGTTGGGTCCGCACTCATTTCGGCTCCTTGGCAGCCAAGCCCGACTCGATCAGCGCCAGGTATTGCTCACGGAACACGTCGATGTCGTGGTGTTGATTGAGGTAGTGGTAGGCCTGCTCGCCCTTGGCATGCAACGCCGCGTCATCCAGCGCCAGGTAGCGGTCCAGGGCCGTGGTCAGGCTGTCAACGTCCGCGGGCTTGACCACCTCGCCGCCCGCGCCGGTAATCAGCGGCAACATGGCCGGCACGTCGCTGGCGATGACCGGCAAGCGCCCGCTCATGCCTTCGAGCAGGGCAAGGCCAAGGCCTTCGGCTAGCGATGGCATGGCCCAGATGTCGAAGGCACGGACGTAGCGCAGGGCGTTGTCACGAAAGCCCAGCAGGTGCGCCCTGCCCGTCAGCCCCAGGCGATCGATCTCAGCCTGCAGGCGCGCCTGCTCACGACCAGCACCGATGATCGCCAGCTGCGCGGTGGGGTACTTGTCCTTCAGGGCGGCAAACGCCTGGATCAGGTAGGTATGGCCTTTGACCGGCACCAGGCGGCCCAGCGCCCCGACCATGCGAACGTTCTGGGCCAGGCCAAGTTGCGTACGGGCCTCGGCCTTGTCCAGCTGCAACGCCTGGGCCTGATCCGTGTCGATGGCGTTGGTGATGGCGTGGGTGTTGGCATCGGTGAAACCGCAGCTGCAATCCAGCAGGTACTGCTTGACTGCCGGCGACACGCCTACGAACTGCCAATGCCCGTCGATCAGGCGCTGGGTCTGACGACGGCGGTAGGCGCGGTCGTACTCGCCGAAGCCATGGGAAATGCCGATGCACAACGGGATCTTCAACCAGCGGTTGAGCTGCAACAGCATGTTCACAGGCTTGAAGCGGTTGCAGATCACCACGTCGAAGCGTTCGCGCCGGCAGTACCGGTAGAGCTGCCACAAGGCCTTGAGACGCATGCCCTTGAGCGCACTGTCGCTGAAGTCGAAGTACACCGAATGGTCGGCGCGGCTGACCGGTTGGCCAGGCGCAGGCCGGCCCTTGAGAAAGGCCATGGTCGTTTCGAACCGATCCGCTGGCAGCGCCTTGAAGATCTGCTCGGCCAGGTCGGCGAAATCGTGCTGCTTGATGTTGTAGTCCGGTTGCAGTTGCAGGACTTTGAAACGCTTCATACGTTTTCCCGATGTACACCCTGGTGGCGGTCCGTCAGAACCCAGAACAGCTCGTGGCGACGCACGGCCTTGCGGAAAAATTCGTTCTCGCCGTAAGGCGAACTGCGCCGGCCTGCCAGCCAGCGCTGGATCACCCGTCGCACTCGGCGCTTGAAGGGCGGGCGGGGCTGCAGGTCGTGCATCATGCCCAGAGCCATGGCCTTGTCCAGTTGCAGAGGACGGTCCAGCACCAAGGTGCACGGCTGCCCGACCGACAACGCGTGGGTGACCGGCGGCAAGGCCACGCCTGCACCGCTGTAGCCCATGGGCCAGCGGTCGTTGTCGTGCAGGTGATTGGCATAGCCCAGCAGGATCTCGGGTTGCCACGGCAGGCCCTGCAACGCTTCCTGCAGGGCTTGCTGGGCAGCCACGTGGTCAGGATGCGGATCGAGCACCGGGTGCGGCATCACGATCACTTCCGGACGCGCCTGTTGTATCAACGCGCGCACATCGGCCAGCAGGTTGTGCCAAGTCGGGACGCCGTCGTCGCCGGGCAGAGGCAACGCGTTGAGGGTACGGAAGGGGCGCGTGTCGGCCATGTCCGCTTCACGCGAGCCGAAGGGGGTCGTCGGTGCCTGCCGCATGGCCGGCAATTGCAGGCAGAAATAGCCCAACTGCACGCAGCGCTCTTGCGCAACGCCTGCCCAGCGAGGCACCGCGATACTGTCCCAGGCCCGCAAGCGCCCTTTGAGGCGCGCAGCCTCGACAGATGACAGGCCCATGGCCTGGTAGTGCTCGGCCTCGATTTCGCCAGCGGTCAGGGTCACGATCCAGGCTTCGTCTGCCTGGCTGTACAGGCCGTAGGCGGCAAGTTCGGCATCATCGGCATGGGGCGCGATGACCATCACCCGCTTACGACGCAGGTCTGGCTGCTGGAACATCCACAGGCGCGGCTGGCCCACCAGCCGGCAGAAGCGCCCGCGCAAGGTGATCTGGCCCTGACGCAGCGCCGTGTCGAGCCCAGTCAGGTTGAGGTAGCGCTTGCCGCGAACACCGCGCTCGAACACCTGCAGGTCTTCGCCACCTGCGCCTTCGATGGACACGCCGGGGTCAAGAAACCTGCCCAGCAGGGCGCAACGCAGCTCAACCTGCAGCACCCACGTGGCGCCTTCTGCGACGGGCAATGCAGGTAGCTGCAAGCGGCCGTCCTTCAAGCTCACGCCCGCCACTTCATCGGCCTCATCGAAGGCGTAGGTGTAGTCGTCGGCCGGGGTGTAGAACAGGTGATCGGCCAGCCATGCCTCGTGGGCCACCCACAGCAGCGGCAGCAGCAACAACGGCAGCCACCAGGTGACCAAACCCAGCGCAATCAACGCCGCCAGGGCCACCAGGAGCGCGAGGCGCTTGTTGCGCCGGTGGCGCTTTAGCAACTGCTGCTTGCGGCTCACGCCTGGTACACCGGCACGGGGTGGCACCAGCGGTCCTTGTACTCGCGGTCGGCACGGCCGAACGAGAACCGCAATGGCTTGTTGCGCGCGCGGGCGTCTTCCCAGGCGGCCTGGGTGTTGAGGAAACTCAACACGCTGCCGGGGCTGAACGCCTTGGTCTCGGGGTCGACGCCGCCATTGACGTATTCGACGCTGATCCACTCAGGCGCCTCGACGCGGTACACCAGCTGGATGGCGATAGGCTTGTTTTCGAGCAGCAGGACCGAGCCGATCAGCAGGTCCCGCAGCCGCGCGATCACGTCGCCCATGCGCTCGGCGCCGGTGGCTGCGAACCCCCAGCGACGCTGGAAAAGGTCGCAATACATGGCGGCGATGGTAGCGGCATCGAAGTCGCTGATCGGCCGCACCACGCCACCGGCTTCTTCCAGTAACCGCAGCTCACGGCGCTGGTTGTAACGGAATTTCTTCGACAGGTCTTCGGGCGCACGGGCCATCGCCAGCTGTTCTTTCTGCGCCTTGAGACCAACAAAGCGGCCCTGGTTCAGCTCGGACAGGTAGCGTGCGCCATGGCGCAGCGGCGCAGCGGCGTCGGCCGCCGCCGGCAGGATGATTTCGGCATTGCCCAGGTCAAACAACGCCTTCTTGCCGCTGCGCTTGAGCACGTCCTTGGACAGCGCCAGGTGGCGCCCCCAGGTGGGAATGGCCGCCTTGAGCTCCCCGCCATGGTGCCAGGCCAGGTAACGCACGGGGATCTGCGCCAGGTCCGCCAACTGCGAGACCACCAGGGGATGAGTGGCGACACTGCCGCCGAAACGCGCCCAGGCCTGGGCATAGGTTTGCGCGTCAATGACTTGCCAGCCACGCTCGCGCAGGGCTTTTACATGATTGAACATCAGGCCCCCACCAACGCGCGAACCTGGGGCAGTTGCCAGAAGGTATCGCGCACCGCCTGGTCCGAGAAACGCTCGCGCAGGCGTTCGAGCATATGCTCGGCGCACGCCTGGCGTTGCGAGTCGTCCAGCGCAGCCATGCGTTCGAGGCCTTGCGCCAGCTGGCTGGCCTCGCCCAGTGGGAACAGCATGCCGACACCCTCGACCACTTCCCGCGCGCCGCCACAGGCCGTGGCCAGCACCGGGACGCCAGCGACCATGGCTTCGAGCAGGACCATGCCGAAAGGCTCATGGTCGGAACTCAAGGCGAACACGTCGAAGGCCTGGAAATAGCGACGCGCATCGGGCACCTGCCCCAGGAAGTCGACCTGATCGGCAACGCCCAGCTCGCGGGCCAGGGCCTTCAGTTTGGGTTCCAGGCGGCCCTTGCCCAGGATGGCCAGGCGCGCACCACCCGGCAAGGCCGGCAATGCCTGGGCAAAGCCGCGCAGCAAGGTGGCCTGGTCCTTGTCCGGGTGCAACCGACCGACATTGCCCACCACCCAGGCCTGCGCATCCAGCCCCAAGGCTTCGCGTGCCTCGGCACGCGGTACCAGGGCAGCTTGCAGGGCCGCGATGTCGATGCGGTTGTACAGCGTCTGGATGCGCTCGGCGGGCCACTGCGCCAGGCAGCGGCGCATGTCGTCGCGCACTGCGTCGGATACACCCAGCAGGCTCAAGCGCTTGCTGAACAGGTTGGCGAACAGGCGCCGGCCTTTGCGCTCATAGTCGCCAAAGGCATGGTGCACGCCTATCACCGGTAACCGGGTACCGAGCAAGGCGACGTAGATCGGCTTGAAGCGGTGAGCTATGCAGAACGCGAAGTTGCGCTGGGCCGCGACCTTGCGCAACGCCCGAATCGCGCCAAGCTTCAGGCCACGGACCGCCTTGGAGCTGAACTCCAGAAACAGCACTTCATCCGACGCACAGCCGGCCGCCACCTGCGGGTCGGCTGCGCCGGTCAGAAACACGGTCGTAACCTTGTAGCCGCTGCCCTCGAACAGGCTGGCGTATTGACGGGCACAATCCAGGAAAGGCCCGTCATAGCCATGGCAGAACTGCAGGATGCGCGGTTCAGAGCGGCTGTTCATAGGCGGCAGCGCCGTCCTTGACGACAAGGATGTCTTCCATGATCAGGTACTGCAGATCCGAGCCGAAGAACATGTTCAGGGCATCGGTCGGCGAGCAGATCATCGGTTCGCCCCGGCGATTGAGCGAGGTATTCAGCGAGACGCCATTGCCGGTCAGGTCTTCGAGCGCCTTCATCATGTCGTAGTAGCGCGGGTTGTATTCGCGCTTGAGCACTTGGGCACGGGAGGTGCCGTCCTCATGGACCACTTCTGGCACGCGGGTTTTCCACTCTTCAGCCACTTCGAAGGTGAAGGTCATGAATGGCGCCGGATGGTCGACCTTGATCATTTGCGGGGCGACCGTATCGAGCATGGACGGGCAGAAGGGTCTCCAGCGCTCACGGAACTTGATCTGCTCGTTGATGCGGTTGGCAACGCCCGGCACGCTCGGGCAGCCAATGATCGAGCGACCACCCAGGGCACGCGGGCCGAACTCCATGCGGCCCTGGAACCAGGCCACCGGGTTGCCATCGACCATGATCTTGGCGATGCGCTGCGGCATGTCGTCGAGCTTGCGCCATTTCGGGGCGTTGGGATGACGAGCACAGGCCGCGATCACATCTTCGTTGGAGTAGGACGGGCCAAGGTAGACGTGCTCCATCTTCTCGACCGGCACGCCGCGGGCGTGGGACACGTAGGCTGCCGCGCCCACTGCCGTACCGGCGTCACCGGAGGCCGGCTGCACGAACAGCTCCTTCACATCGGAACGGGCAATGATCTTCTGGTTGAGTTTCACGTTCAGCGCACAACCGCCGGCGAACGCCAGCTTGCCGGTTTCGCGCAGGGTATCGCCCAGGTAGTGGTCGATCATCTGCAGGGCGATCTTCTCGAACAGCGCCTGCATGCTGGCTGCGTAATGGATGTACGGCTCGTCGGCGATGTCGCCTTCGCGCTTGGGCCCCAGCCACTCGATCAGCTTGGGCGAGAAGTAGAAGCCCTTGCCTTTTTCCTTGTAGCGACGCAAGCCGATGACGTTGGCGTAATCGGTGTTGATCACCAACTCGCCGTTTTCGAAACTGGCCAGGCGCGAGAAGTCATATTTGCTGGCATCGCCGTACGGCGCCATGCCCATGACCTTGAACTCACCGTCGAGCATTTCGAAACCGAGGAATTCGGTAATAGCGCCGTACAGGCCACCCAGGGAATCCGGATCGAAGAACTCCTTGATCTTGTGGATCTTGCCGTTCTCGCCGTAGCCGAAGAAGGTGGTGGCGTACTCGCCTTTGCCGTCGATGCCCAGGATCGCGGTCTTTTCCTTGAAGCCCGAGCAGTGGTAGGCGCTGGAGGCATGAGCCAAGTGATGTTCCACGGGCTCGATCTTGACCTTTTTCGGGTCGAAGCCCAGCTGCTCCAGACACCAGACGATCTTCTTGCGGTAGCGCTTGTAGCGGCGGTTGCCCATCAGGATCGCGTCGAGGGCGCGGTCCGGTGCGTACCAGTAGCGCTTGGCGTAGTGCCAGCGCGCCTTGCCGAACAGGCTGATGGGCGCGAACGGGATGGCAATGACATCGACGTCGGCGGGCTTGATGCCGGCTTGTTCCAGGCAGAACTTCGCCGATTCGTAGGGCATGCGGTTTTTCGCATGCTTGTCGCGCACGAAACGCTCTTCTTCGGCGGCGGCAATCAGCTTGCCGTCGATGTACAGGGCCGCGGAAGGGTCATGGCTGAGGGCGCCGGACAGGCCAAGAATCGTCAATGCCAAGGGATAGGCCTCTTCATTCGGTAGAGATGCGCCAGCGGCCCGGTGGGCGGGTGGCGGCTAAAAGGCGGGATTATAACGCAAAGCGCAGCGTACGCATGCCTCTGCAAAGGCTACGCCTTCGGCCACGGCACAAACTCCACAAGCACGGCAACCGCGCAACTTGTCCATCACGCGGTCACTGTGGG
>NZ_BBIQ01000029.1 GCF_000730565.1 Pseudomonas fulva NBRC 16637 = DSM 17717
CCTGAAGTCGCGATCTGTGTTGCCTGGACTACCGCGCGCTTAGAAGCAACAACAGCAACAGCAGTTTTACTTAGAGTAGGCAGGAGTGCCTGCAATACTGAACCGGATTAGTATGAATGAGAAGGGACAAATAAGATGCACTTACAGAATCATGACAAGGCACTGTTACCCAAGTTGTAACGAGTGGCCAACTTTGCGTATGGGCGTAAGAACGCCCACGCAATTACAACATAGCCTCAACTACACCCGCACAAGCCACCATCACCGCTGCGGATCCAATACGCGCTCAAGCTCCGCCGCCCGCTCTCGGGTCATGTCCATCAGGCAGGTCCCGCCCTCAAGCTGCGCCATGGTGCCGCCACTGGCCGTGCGATGAAACTGGCAGTTGGCATCCCGATAAGCCAGCCACTTGCGCTGCACATCGCGCAGGCTCTTTTGCTGATCCGCCGGCAGTTTACCCAGCAGCTGTTTGTAGACGCCGTTCAGACGCTGGTCCTGTACCTGCGTCTCGGCCTTGAGGCATTCACCCATGGCCAGGGTACTGGAGGCATTGTCCATACAGCGGGCATAAGCGGGCGACGGATCGTCGGCCATGGCCAGCGGCGTGCAGCACGCCAATGCCAGCCCAGCCAGATAGTGCTTGATCATGCGAACTCTCCGTGAAGGTCAAAGCGTTTGAGGTTGCTCCGGCGGCATCAACACCCTGCTCGGCTCGAAGCGCAGCGACGGCATCTGTGTGGCGGCATACAACATCACCGCCAATGCTGCAATCAGGGTAACGTCCGCCCAATTCCACCCAGGCATATCAGCGGCTTGGCGCGCTTTCAGACAGTACCAGCCCTGACCAAAGCAAAACACCAGCATCGCTGCCACCCACACGTAGAAGCCTGCCGCCAAGCCCGTCAGGTCGTGGAACTCATAACTCTGGTTGTCAGGCAGGCGGTCGATACCCAGGCTGGTCCCTGCCAGATACAGCGCACAAAGCCCCAGCAGCAGGGCCAAACGGCGAAAGCGCCGATGCGCCAGGATGGCCAGGGCGAGCAACGGGTTGGCAAACCACTGGTGCAGGCCGAATGGTATGCCCCAAGGCCCGTACAGCAGCATCTGCAGGGCGGGCATGTGGTGGCCGTCACTCATCGAGGCGCCATCGAGACACAGGGCGACCAGGTACAACAGGAGGGTAATGCTGAGGTAAAAAGCGGGCAAAGGACACCTGGAAGGTCGGCACAGGGGATGACCATAACCCATGTCATCCCCCGCTTCCAAACTGGGTGATCGCAGCCTCTCACGCCACCGGAGGTTCCAGCAGCAGCCCGTAGATACCCGAGTCCGACAGCTCACCGCCCACGCACCAGCGCGCTCGCAGGGTGCCCTCCAGCACGAACCCCTGGCGCTCCAACGTACGCGCCGAGCCCTGGTTGCGAGGGTCGATCTCGCCTTCCAGGCGGCGCATGTGCAGGGTATTGGCGATGTAGTCGATAAAGCACGTCAACGCTTCATCCATGTATCCCCTGCCCTGCACAGCGCTGGCCAGGCAATAGCCGATCTCACCTCGCCGGGAGGTGTCGTCGATGTTGAACAGTTGAACCATACCGATCAGTTCGCCGTTGTCCCGGCGGTACATACCCAACTTGAGTTGCTCGCTATTGGCGTACGCTTCACGGTCAGCTGCCAGCGCGCTCTGGGCTTCAGCCAGATTCTGCCAGGGCGCGTGGTGCCAGTACCGCATGACCTCAGGGTCGGCCATGATCGCCAACCACTTCGCCGCATCGGCGTGGCGCATGGGGCGCAGGTAAAGGCGCGGGCTATCGAGACACAGATCACTCGGGAAACTTCGGGGTGGGGTCACGCCGGCTCACCTGTCCATTGCTGGGTAAGATGACAGTTTAGCGTCAAGCGCGACCTTCAGGCAGTGCAAAACTGCACGGCGGGCCACAGTCGACAGCCAACGCATTCAGCTTCGCATCGCGACTCTGTCAGAGATGGCGAATCCTACCGACTTCCATGTCAACGATTCAGGTCCAAGACGCTCGTGCGCGCACGCTTAGATACGGGCTTAGGCGACCTCAGCCCCATCATCGGGCCAATGCGGCTCATTCGCCCCAGGCGGGGTCAATGGCGGTAGCCCGTAGGCAGCCCGGGCGGTATCACAGCGTGGGTTGTGTACGCCCCCTTCCCACGACGCCTCGAACTCGCGGCAGGGACTGGAACGGTTGGCGTAGATGGCGCAGGCCACACCCTGCCCCACCTCGCCCTGCAGGCTAATGCAGCGGCAGGGCTTGGCGTCGGTGCCAATCATGGCCACCCGAGACGGACTCACTTGCACCACCAGATCGTCAGGCACCACACCGCCGGAGGACTGGCATTCACCCCAGAAGAAGGACACACGGAAGTACCCGCAGCAAGCGCCGCAGTCAAGGCAAGGGTTATATTCGGACATGATTGCACGGAAGAAAGGTGGTTGAGATCGGGGCTGGCCCGAGCAGCCATTCTCGGTCCAAGCGGGGGTGATTGAATAGAGGGGCAGAAAAAAATAACCGCAGGCGCTTGGCTTTCACCAGACACCCTGTTCGCCCCTCGACTTCAGTTAGCGCAGCGCTTTATAGGTATCGCCATCGCATTGATTCAGGCCAAGGCCCGCGGCTGGGCGATAGGGATCACCGCGCACATGGCTGAAGGTCGTTTGCCGGGTGCCCTGGTGTAACAGCCGGTCGTCAGGGCTACCTTCGGTCACAAGGGTGTAGGACGCACGACGCATTGCTTGGTACCGGTCCTCACAGTCTGCCATTGCCTTGTGATAGGCCATCACTTGTCCGTCACTCAAGTTCAGGCACTTGGCCAATTCGACACCCCAGCGCCTCAGGCATACTTCGGCGTAGTGCCTGACCACCAAACCCGGCTCGACGAGCACTTCGCCGCTGCCCGCACCGTCAACCGACGCATTCCCCACCAACGTCGCGTGCCGACCCGGCATGGGAAACACGCTTATCCGGGTACCGGGTTGCACGCCTGGCACCACACAGGCGAACCCTTTGGAGCGTTCGTCACGGGAGTAGAAGCCCACATACTCGCGCACATTGCCCGGCAGCATCACGCGCTCTGGCTGCACATTGCCAATGCCTGGAACCGGGTCAATGGTAAAAATGTTGACCGGGACATCGCACAGTTCAGGGTCCTTGGCCATGGCATTGGCCAGCATGTGGCAGCTGATGCCGCCGCGGCTCCAGCCGACCAGGTTGACCTGGGTAGGCACGCGCGGCTTGCGGAACAGATGAATGATGCGCTCTTGCAGCTCTTGCGGCGTGGGGTGGCGATCGCCGTAGTCATAGGTTCTCCAGAACCACGAAGCGGTCGAAGCCACCTCTGGCACAGGGACGCCGGCATCCTTGAGGCGTTTGTACTCGGCTTCGCTTAGCTTGGTGCGCTGCCAGCGGCTTTCGCCCTTGATGATCTGCAGCACATGGCTGACGTTTTCTTCCCAGCCACGGCCAAACAACTGCCCTGTCCAGTTGTAGTAGCCGCCGGGATCGACGAACAGGCTGTCGTCCTGGAGATTGCCGCTGCCCGGACCGTCGACAGCGACCCAGTGGGCAAATTCGCGGCCTTGATCATGGCTTGCCAGGGTCGAGACCAGTTCGCCGTTCCAGAAGTTGGTGTTGGTGTCGTCGAAGCGATGGGACCCTGTCCCACAGAAATAGGCGGTAAAAACACTCATGTCACTATCATCGTGCGAGAAATGAGTGCCGAAGGTAATCAGTCAGCGAGGCAAGGCACATTCGGAAGCCCACCCCACCATTGAGCGCAGCGCACCTGCCGCCGGCAACGCCAGCGGCAGGGCGTCACGGATTACTTGCGCGCCAGCCCGTCAGCCCGGAACATCTGGCGGATACCGCGGATGGCCTGACGGATCCGGTCCTGGTTTTCGATCAGGGCAAAGCGCACATGGTCATCACCATAGTCCCCAAAGCCGATGCCTGGCGAGACACATACCTTGGCCTCGGCAAGCAGCTTCTTGGAAAACTCGAGCGAACCCAGGTGTGCGTACTCAGGCGGGATCTTGGCCCAGACGTACATGGACGCCTTGGGGTTCTCGACCATCCAGCCCAACTCGTGCAAACCCTTGACCAGCAAATTGCGACGCTGGCGGTACTGCTCGGCAATATCCCGTACGCACTGCTGATCCCCTTCCAGCGCTGCAATGGCAGCCACCTGCAAAGGCGTGAACGTGCCGTAGTCGTGGTAGCTCTTGATGCGCGCCAGGGCATTGACCAGTTCGGGGTTGCCGACCATGAAGCCGATCCGCCAGCCAGCCATGTTGTAGCTCTTGGACAAGGTGAAGAACTCCACCGCAATGTCCTTGGCGCCAGGCACCTGCATGATCGATGGCGCCTTCCAGCCGTCGTACACGATGTCGGCATACGCCAGGTCGTGGACCACCAGCACGCCATATTGCTTGGCCAATGCCACCACGCGTTCGAAGAAGTCCAGCTCCACGCACTGGGCAGTCGGGTTGGACGGGAAGCCGAGAATCATCATCTTGGGCTTGGGGATCGACTCGCGAATGGCCCGTTCAAGCTCGTTGAAGAAGTCCACGCCCGGCACAAGCGGGACAGAACGCACCTGGGCCCCGGCGATGACAGCCCCGTATATATGGATCGGGTAGCTGGGGTTGGGTACCAGTACCGTATCGCCTTGGTCCAGTGTGGCCAGCATCAGGTGCGCCAGGCCCTCTTTCGAACCAATGGTGACGATGGCCTCATCTTCGGGGTCGATGTCGACCTCGTACCGTTCCTTGTACCAGTTCGAGATAGCGCGACGCAGGCGCGGGATGCCGCGGGATGTGGAGTAGCCGTGGGTATCCTCGCGCTGAGCGACCTGCACCAGCTTCTCGACGATATGCGGCGGCGTGGCGCCATCGGGGTTACCCATGCTCAGGTCGATGATGTCCTCGCCACGGCGGCGGGCAGCCATCTTGAGCTCGGCAGTGATGTTGAAGACGTAGGGCGGGAGACGATCGATGCGCGCAAAACGGCGCGGCAAACCTGGAGTGGCCATGGTTTCCTCTAAAAAACGTAAGCGCCCGGAACCGTCCGAGCGACGCTGGCCGCATGCGGCGACCTGATTCAGAAGATAGTGCCGATATAGGTGTCTTGTAAAGGGTAATCTGCTGTTTTTTATTATCTAAACAGGGGCATTTTTTGTAGCGCCAAAGCGCGCAGTGGTGCGCCTCACCATCGCTGGTAGGCCTGTTCCAAAAAAGCTCTACAAACCAAGCGAGGGGTCTGGCTCACCCGCCACAGGCCCCAAATAGACATAAAAAACCCCGGCGCTCAGGCCGGGGTTTTCGTGAAGCAGGCGTGGTTTCAGCGTGCGTAGGTCATCAGCACGTCAGCAGCCGTCTGGCTGTCCACCCCCATCATCAGGCTCAGGGCCATGACGGTGAGGATGGAAAAGCCGAACACTTTGCGCGCCCATTTGCTGTCGTCTTCGGCCTTGTAGCCACCCCAGGCCATGTACAGCCAGTAAAGGCCCATGGCAGCTGCCACGGCCATGTAGCCGAGGCCAGCGTAACCGCCGAGGGTGAGCATCAAGGTCGCAAGCACGAACGCCAGCACATACAGCACGATCTGCTTCTTCGCAGCCAGGATGCCACGCGCCACCGGCAATACCGGAATGTTTGCGGCGCTGTAGTCCTTGAAGCGGAAGATGGCGATGGCAAAGCTGTGCGGCATCTGCCACAGGCTGAACATCACCAGCAGGGTCACAGCCGCCAGGTCGAAGCTATTGCTGACAGCGCAGTAGCCAATGACAGGCGGCATGGCACCGGACAGGCTGCCGACCAAGGTGCCGTGCACCGATTTACGCTTGAGCCACAGGCTATAGAAGCCTACATAGACCACGAAGCCGATCAGTGCGCAGTACGCGGACAAGGGGTTGGCCTGCACGTACAGCAAGCTGAAACCCGCCACCCCAAGCAGGGTGGCGTAGATCAGCGCGAGGGGCAGTGACATGCCACCCTGTACCATCACGCGGTTCTTGGTGCGCTCCATTTTCTGGTCGATGTCGCGGTCGATGCAGTTGTTGAATGCACAACCGGACGCCACCACCAGGGAAGTACCAACGACCACTGCCAGCAGCAGGGCGAAGTCCACATGGCCCTTCGCGGCAAGGAAGAAACCGCCTGCCACGGAAAGCACGTTACCGAAAATGATCCCCGGTTTGGTGATTTGGATAAAGTGCTTAACGGACATGCAGTCTTACCTCACTTGGCCAGCATTTCGACGTGGATGCTGAACATGATCCACAGCGACAGGCCAACCAGCAGCGCGATCACCATGGCGGTGAACAGGAACGTCGATACGTTGTTGCGTTGCTCTTTCGAGCGGTCCATGTGCAGGAAGTACACCAGGTGTACCACTACCTGAATCACGGCCATGGCCACAACGATCAGAACGGTCAGGTTCTTCGGCAGGCTTGGGTACATCACCAGGCCGAACGGAATCGCGGTCAGGATGATCGACAGGACGAAACCGATCATGTACGACTTGACGCTGCCGTGGCTGCCTTCGTGATGAGTGTCGTGTGCGTTAGCCATTACAGAACCCCCAGCAGGTAGACGACGGTGAATACGCAGATCCAGACCACGTCCAGGAAGTGCCAGAACAGGCTCAGGCAGCTCATGCGGGTCTTGGCGGTCGGCGTGATGCCGTGCTTGTTGATCTGGTACATCATGATTGCCATCCAGATCAGACCAGCCGTCACGTGCAGACCGTGGGTGCCTACCAGCGCGAAGAAGCCCGACAGGAAGCCACTGCGGTTCGGGCCGAAGCCTTCGCCGATCAGGTGATGGAACTCGTAGATTTCCATCGCGATGAAGCCCGCACCGAACAGGAAGGTCACAGCCAACCAGCCCAGTACGCCTGCCTTGTTACCGGCGAACATCTTCAGCATGGCGAAGCCGAAGGTGATCGAGGACAGCAGCAGGAACAGCGTTTCGACAGCTACGAACTTGAGCTCGAAGATGTCATGACCCGACGGGCCGCCGGCAAAACTCCCGGACAGCACCGCGTAGGTGGCGAAGAGCGACGCAAACAGGATGCAGTCGGTCATCAGGTACAGCCAGAAGCCCAGTACGGTCATCTGGCCCGAGTCGTGGTGGTGATCGTCGTGCCCATGGTCGTGACCATGAGCACCGTGCATTACTTGACTGGACATTGATTACACCCGCTCAAACGATTCGACACGTGCGCCGGCAGGCAGAGCACCTGCATTGGCCAACGCTTTCATGCGCTCGCCTTCGATGCGCGCCACTTCTTCGGCCGGAACCATGAAGCCCTGGTCGTCACGCGCAGCGTGGCGAACGAAGACAGCGATGGTTGCAACCAGGCTTGCGCCGACCAGCCACCAGATGTGCCAGATGAAAGCGAAGCCGAAGATGGTCAGGAACAGACCCATGAACAAACCGGTAGAGGTATTGCTCGGCATGTGGATCGCTTCGTACTTGCCCGGCACCTTGTAGGCAACACCGGCTTCCTTGGCTTCGTGCCAGGCATCCAGGCCAACCTTCTCAGGCATGTGGGCGAAGTTGTAGAACGGAGGTGGCGACGAAGTCGACCATTCCAGGGTACGGCCGCCCCATGGGTCGCCGGTCACGTCCAGGTTCTGGTGACGATCGCGAACCGATACGAACAGCTGGATCAGCTGGCAGGCGATACCGAACAGGATCAGCACGGCACCGACCACGGCAACGTACAGGTAGGGTTCCCACAGTGGGTTGTCCGAGTGGTTCAGACGACGGGTCATACCCATGAAGCCCAGTGCGTACAGCGGCATGAATGCCACGTAGAAGCCCGAGATCCAGAACCAGAAGGCAGCTTTGCCCCACTTCTCGTTCAGGGTGAAACCGAAGGCTTTCGGGAACCAGTAGGCGAAGCCGGCGATGTAGCCGAATACCGCACCACCGATGATCACGTTGTGGAAGTGGGCGATCACGAACAGGCTGTTGTGCAGCACGAAGTCAGCACCCGGTACAGCCAGCAGAACGCCAGTCATGCCACCGATGGAGAAGGTGATCATGAAGCCCAGGGTCCAGAGGATCGGCGCAGTGAAGCGCAGACGGCCCTGGTAGATGGTGAACAGCCAGTTGAACAGCTTCACACCCGTCGGAATGGAGATCAGCATCGTCGCCAGGCCGAAGAAGGTGTTGACGCTGGCGCCGGCACCCATGGTGAAGAAGTGGTGCAGCCAAACCGCAAAGCCCAGTACAGCGATCGCACCCGATGCGTAGATCATCGCGTGGTGGCCGAACAGGCGCTTGCCGGAGAAGGTGGAGGTCACTTCCGAGAACACGCCGAAGGCCGGCAGGATCAGAATGTATACCTCAGGGTGACCCCAGGCCCAGAACAGGTTGACGTACATCATCGGGTTCCCACCAAGCTCGTTGGTGAAGATGTGGAAGTCCAGATAACGGTCAACGGTCAGCAGTGCCAGTGCAGCGGTCAGGATCGGGAACGAAGCCACGATCAGGACGTTTGCCCAGGTGCAGGTCCAGGTGAAGATGGGCATGTCCATCAGCTTCATGCCAGGTGCGCGCATCTTCATCACGGTGACGAGGAAGTTCACGCCTGTCAGCGTCGTACCCAATCCTGAGAGCTGTAGCGCCCAGATGTAGTAGTCGACACCCACGCCCGGACTGTACTGAATACCCGCGAGCGGCGGATAGGCAACCCAACCGGTCTTGGCGAATTCACCAACGCCCAGCGAGATGTTCACCAGCAGCACGCCTGCCAGCAGCAGGTAGAAGCTCAGGGAGTTCAGGAACGGGAAGGCCACGTCACGCGCACCGATCTGCAGAGGAACCGCGAGGTTCATCAGGCCGGTGAAGAATGGCATCGCCATGAAGATGATCATGATCACACCGTGGGCGGTGAAGATCTGGTCATAGTGTTCAGGCGGCAGGTAGCCTTCGGAACCACCGGTGGCAACAGCCAGCTGGGTCCGCATCATGATGGCGTCGGCAAAGCCGCGCAGCAGCATGACCATCGCGACGATGATGTACATCACCCCGATTTTCTTGTGGTCGACGGTCGTCAACCACTCGGTCCACAAGTAGGACCACTTGCGGAAGTAGGTGACCGCACCAACGACAGCGATACCACCGAGCGCGATAATGGCGAGTGTCACCATGACTATCGGCTCGTGATAGGGTATCGCCTCCAGGCTTAATTTACCGAACATCTCTTACTCCTCTGCACCGGCAGCTGGTTGCATACTCGATTCCACACCCTTGGTAGTGGCCAGGTCTTTGCTGCCAGCTTCTTCGTGGCTCGAACGACCGCGGTTCATGCCTTCGTACTTGTCGACGATCAGCTGGAACTGGTCAGGCGAGGCCTCGCTATACAGCGTGACTGGGTTGTTTTCGCTTGGTTTGGCCAAGGCTTCGTATTCGGCCTTGCCCAGCTTCTTCGGCGACTGCTTGACTTCGGCGACCCACTTCTCG
This sequence comes from Pseudomonas fulva NBRC 16637 = DSM 17717, assembly GCF_000730565.1. Lineage (GTDB taxonomy): Bacteria > Pseudomonadota > Gammaproteobacteria > Pseudomonadales > Pseudomonadaceae > Aquipseudomonas > Aquipseudomonas fulva. Next base: position 9,500 of record NZ_BBIQ01000029.1, read on the forward strand.
AAGTCTTCCTGGGACGTGGCAGTAGCCTTGAATTTCATGCCGGTGAAGCCAGCACCGCTGTAGTTGGCGCTGATACCGTCAAACACGCCGTTCTCGTTGGCGATCAGGTGCAGCTTGGTGGTCATGCCCGCCATGGCGTAGATCTGGCCGCCCAGGCCCGGGATGAAGAACGAGTTCATCACGGCGTCGGAGGTGACGCGGAAGTTGACCGGGGTATTGGCCGGGAAGACGATCTTGTTGACCGTGGCGATACCTTGTTCCGGGTAGATGAACAGCCACTTCCAGTCTAGCGCGACGACGTCGATCTGCACGGGCTTCACGTCGGAATCCAGAGGACGGTACGGGTCGAGCCTGTGGGTGGACTTGTAGGTCACGTAACCCAGCACGATGATGATCAGAATCGGGATGATCCACACCGCAGCCTCGATCTTGGTCGAGTGAGACCAGTCCGGGGTGTAGGTGGCTGCCTTGTTGGAAGCGCGATACTTCCAGGCGAACACCACGGTCATGATGATGACTGGCACGACGACCAGCAGCATCAGGCCGATTGCGATCAGGATCAGGTTCTTTTGCTCAATGCCGACCTGTCCCTTCGGGTCGAGCAGGGTCCAGTTGCACCCACTGAGTAAAAGCATGCCTAAAAAGGGCAATATGCCAAACAGTCTGGGGTAACGCTTTTTACTCATCTCACGACCTCTAGATCAGCTTGCTTCAATGCAATTGGTGTTTGGTAGCCAACACTTCGTCCAACCAAGTGAGGCATTGCGCGCCCGTACCCGCTCCTGCCTGGGCCCGACTGCAGGACCTTGGCTTCAAGCGAGTTAGCGGTGCTTTTGGTTTCGTAGGCAAAGGCCTGTATAGCAGACCAATTCCATTTGGTGCGGAAAACGCGGAGGGGGGTCCGCCCGGTATCGCCGTTGGGCGAAACTTGACGAAGTCAGCAAAAAGGAGCGCTGGGGCTTCCTTCAATCCTGCGACTTGCAAGCAGTGCCGAACGGAAATTGGGGGCGATTGTAGATAGGTCGCCAACCCTTGACTATGACTTATTGAGCAACAGTCCTTTACAGGATCTGTAACAATAACGCCGATAAATTCAACTTCGCGACACTTTGTCGCACTCCTGGCTATAGCCCTGCAACCCGCATTCAGCAAGGGCTACAGCTTGATCTGGATCAACTTCCCAGGGGTTTCCCGACCTTGATCGAGCGCCTGAAAACCTTGTTGGATTCAGGGACTTTTGTCTAAGGGCGGCGACGGTTGCGGTAGATGCCAAGTGGCACCAGCAACGCCGTCAGGACGAAGGCAATCAATGCCCATTGCGCCAGCGAAAGGCCCAGCACCGGTGGGTAAGGCGTGCTGCAGAAGCCGTCCACTTGAAACGCCAGCGGCCAGAGCTTGGCCAAGGGCAAGTCATCGACGATGGGCTGCAGGGTATCGATGCCACAACTGACCATGGGGTTGGCGAGTATATACACATGGTTGCCGGCTGCAATGATTCCGCCAATGGCGCTGACCACCACCAGTGCCTCGAAGAAGGTCAGGCTGCGTCGCCCGGGCATGGCTGCGGCCAGGAATGCAAAGACGGCGATGAACAGGAGCGCATAGCGCTGAAGGATGCACAACGGGCATGGCGCCTCGCCCAGCACTACCTGCATGTAGAGAGCGCCACCGATCAGCGAAACGCAGATCAGGCCCAACAGTACCAGAAAGCGCCGTTCCCGATTCAGGCGCGATGTTTGATCATTCATTGCCGGTTCCTTGGATGGATAGTCGCAGCGTATTCCGCCAGCCCGGCGTAATTCTACACAGACGCCGGTTGCCTGGGCGCCCCGCCTTTCATGGATACATATTCCAGGCGGCAATGGGGTGTGGCTCAGACCGGGCATTGGCAGGACGGTTCAACGAGGGGCAGCGAAAATTGAAGCTACCGAACAGGCCGCCGTTGCCGCCTGCTTCTCGCTCAGCAGGAGTGAATGGCAGCTGGGTTAATGCAGGATTAACGCTCAGACACGTATCGCCCTGGCGATCTCGTCTTCGCAGGAAGGGGCTGCCTTGCAGCCCCAGAGACGGCCGACCTTGCGCCTGGCCGTTACGCTTCTTTATATATAGTCACTAGGCGCTAATGCGCTTACGCCAGCGCTGCGGCCGGCCCGAAGAACTCGTAGCGGGTCTGTTGCTCGGGTACGCCCAAGGCCAGAAGCTGGCGTTTAACGGCGGCCATGAAGGGCTTCGGTCCGAGGAAGTAGGCGTCCACATCGCGCTCGCGAGGGAGCCATTCGCCCAGCAGATGCTGGTCCAGCAGGCCCACGGCATCGGCGTGGGCTGCTTCATCCGCTTCGGCGTAGCAGTAGAAACGCTTGAGCTGCGGATGCCGCGCTGCCTGAGTGTCGAGCCACTCGCGAAATGCATGCACCTGTCCATTGCGCGCGCAGTGAATGAAGTGCACCGGCCGCCCGGTCGGCAAGGCTGCTTCTAGCATGGCCAAGGTAGGCGTAATGCCCACGCCCCCACTGATCAGCACTAACGGTCTGTCACTGGCGGCCAGTGTGAAATCACCGGCTGGCGGGAACAATTCGAGGGTGTCACCTACCCTCAGGTGGTCATGCAGGTAGTTGGAGACCTTGCCATCGGATTCGCGTTTGACGCTGATCCGATATTCACGCCCGTCGCACAAGGCGGAGAGCGAATAGTTGCGGCGTTGCTCTGCACCATCGATCATCAGCCTCAGGCCGATGTACTGCCCTGGTTCAGCCTTGAGCACCGGCTTGCCGTCCACCGGTGCGAAGTAGAAGGAGACGATCTCGAGGCTTTCTTCCACCCGCCGTGCCAGTCGGAATTCGCGAGCCCCTCGCCACCCGCCGTCGGCCTCTTCCTTTTGCTTGTAAAGGTTTTCTTCAGCACCAATGAGTATGTCTGCCAACTGGCCATAGGCTGCGCCCCAGGCATCGATTACCTCGGCCGTGGCAATGTCTGTGCCCAACACTTCCTCGATGGCCCGCAGTAAACAGCGGCCAACGATCGGGTAATGCTCGGGCAGGATCTGCAGCGCCACATGCTTGTTGATGATCTGGCCCACCAGACCGCCCAGCTGTTCGAGCTGGTCGATATGACGGGCATACATCAGCACGCCATTGGCCAAGGCACGGGGCTGATCACCGCTGGCCTGATGCGCCTGGTTGAACAGTGGGCGTACCTCGGGATACTCGTTGAGCATCATCTGGTAAAAATGAGTGGTCAGTGCCTCGCCGCCTGTTTCCAGCAATGGAACGGTGGCCTTGATGATCGCACGTTGTTCGGCATTGAGCATTGCAGCAACTCCTGAGCCTGGGGCTTCGAATGATGCTCAGTCTTTTCATCATTCGTGCCAAGTCCAGCGCGCAGCGAATCCGCGGCCTTCAAGCCGCAGCATGTCTAAATGACTCAGGGCGGCGTATAGTCAATTAGACCCACAGGAGTCCCTATGACTGCCAAGCCACTGCTTACCGCCTTGCTGCCACTGGTCAGCGACCTGTCTCGCGACCTGCCTGATCAGGAACGCTATCGCCGTTTACTGCAAGCCATGCGGAGTCTGTTGCCCTGTGACGCTGCCGCCTTGCTCCGGCTCGATGGCGAATGGCTGGTGCCCTTGGCCGTGGACGGCCTAAGCCCAGACACCCTTGGCCGTCGCTTCAAGGTCAGTGAGCATCCACGTTTTCAGATTCTGTTGAGCAGCCCCTCCCCTACCCGCTTTGCCAGCGACTCCGAGCTGCCAGACCCTTACGATGGCCTGGTCAATACGCCGGATGTGGACTTGGAGGTTCACGACTGCATGGGTTGCCCTTTGATGGTCGATGAGCGCCCGTGGGGGCTGGTCACCCTCGATGCCCTGACGCCCGGCCAGTTCCAGAGCCTGGAGCTCGACGCCTTGCAAGCCTTTGCCAGCCTGGCCGCTGCGACGGTGACCGTGGCCGAGCGGATCGAACGCCTGGCCCTGCGTGCGGAAAATGAGCATCAGCGGGCGGAGGTGTACCGCCAGGCCAGTGGTCAGGACCGAGAGCTGATCGGCCAGAGCCCGGCCCACCAGCGCATGGTGGAGGAAATCCGACTGGTGGGCAGCAGCGATCTCACCGTGCTGATCACCGGCGAGACCGGGGTGGGCAAGGAGTTGGTGGCCCAGGCCCTGCACCAGGCGAGCAGCCGGGCCCACAAGCCGCTGATCAGCCTGAACTGCGCAGCGCTGCCCGACACGCTGGTGGAAAGCGAGCTGTTCGGCCACGTGCGCGGGGCCTTCACCGGCGCCCATGCAGACCGCCGGGGCAAGTTCGAACTGGCCCATGGGGGCACCTTGTTTCTCGACGAGGTGGGCGAGTTGCCGCTGGCGGTACAAGCCAAGCTGCTGCGCGTGTTGCAAAGCGGACAGTTGCAGCGGCTGGGTTCAGACCGCGAACACCACGTCGATGTGCGCCTGATCGCCGCCACCAACCGTGATCTGGCCGCCGAGGTGCGCAACGGGCGCTTGCGTGCCGATTTCTACCACCGTCTGAGCGTCTATCCGTTGCATGTCCCTCCTCTGCGGGAACGCGCACGCGACGTGTTGCTGCTGGCAGGCTACTTCCTCGAACAGAATCGCTCACGCTTGGGCCTGAGCAGCCTACGACTGGGCGCGGACGCTCAAGCTGCACTCCTGGCCTACGACTGGCCGGGCAACGTGCGTGAACTGGAGCATCTGATAGGCCGCTCGGCGCTCAAGGCGTTGGGCCGACAAACGGTACGCCCCAGGATCTTGTCCTTGACCGCTGCCGATCTGGATCTGCAACCACCTACCTCACTCCATTCGCAGCCCGCTCCAGCCCCTGAGACGACGGTACCCGACCTGGGTGCTGGAGGCCTGCGCCAGGCGCTGGACATCTACCAACGCCAGCTGATCCAAGCCTGCCTGGATCAACATCAGGGCAACTGGGCAGCCACCGCAAGAGCGCTCGAACTCGACCGCGCGAACCTCAGCCGCCTGGCCCGGCGGCTAGGTATCCGCTAGGGATGCCTCACAAAAGGATTAACCCAGAAAGCCTCTGGTTGGTCTGAACACGGCTGCTATATCTCCTAAACGCCCACGCCTCGACCCACCGGTCGAGGCCGCCGCATCGCGTTCCAGAGGACCTGGTGCAGCAATGCCGGCCACATTCAGGCCGGGGGGGATCAGTCGACCAGCAGGGAGCACTTCATGGAAAACATCGTCGTCGCCGATAAGCAGTCCGCCGTCGCCACCCAGAATGCCTGGGGCAATATCAGTCTCAATGGCCCAGGCGTCGTGCAGATGCCCGTCGCCCCCGACCAGGTCGCCACCGTCACCCAACGCGGGCAGGATTTGATCGTCACGCTCAAGTCCGGCGAGAAGGTCACCATCGGCAATTTCTTCGCGGTGAATCAGGCTGGCGTTGGCAGCGACATGGTGTTCGTCGGCGAAGACGGTACCCTCTGGCAAGCCGAATACGACGCCCAGGCGTTCACCGGCTTCACCTTCAACGAAGTGGCTTCTCTGGACGAACTGGTTGCAGGCATCGGTACGGCGGGCGATGCCATGCCGACGTGGGCCATCGCAGGCCTGGGGTTGCTCGGCGTGGGCGGCGGCGCGGCGGCGGTAGGCGGCGGTAGTGGCGGCGGCGGCGGTGGTGGCGGTGCAGTGCCTGACACCACGGCCCCGGCGACCCCCATCGACCTGCTGGTTTCCCCGGATGGCCTGCGCCTGTCGGGGCGCGGTGAAGCGGGTGCGATCGTGAACATCCGCGGTGCGGCTGGCAACCTGCTCGGTACCGGTACGGTCGGGGCCGATGGCAGCTTCGATGTAGCGCTCAACGCCCCCCAGATCAACAGCGAAAGCCTGCAAGTGACCTTGACCGATGCAGCCGGCAATGTGTCTGCACCAGGCACCGTGACCGCACCGGATGCGACCGCTCCGCTGGCGCCAACCGAACTGGCGATCGACGCTCAGGGTACAACGCTCACCGGCCGTGCCGAGCCAGGTTCCACGGTGTCGGTCAGAGGGGCCGACGGCGTGCTGCTGGGCTCGGCCACGGCAGGGGCGGATGGATTGTTCAGCGTTACCCTGCAACCGGCACAGACCGCCGGCCAGGCCTTACAGGTCACGGCCGAGGATGCGGCGGGCAACACGTCCGCCGCAGCCGGTATTGCCGCTCCAGTGGTCGATGGCACCGATACCACCCCTCCTGATGCACCCGTGGCGCTCGCTGTGTCCGCTGATGGCACGCGCCTTTCGGGCCGTGGCGAGCCCGGCACTACGGTCAATGTTCGCGACGCTGCCGGCAATGTGATCGGCAGCGGCGTGGTGGGGGCCAATGGTGCCTTCGAGGTGGTGCTCACACCCGCGCAGCTCGATAGCCAGAACCTGCAAGTTACCCTTACCGATGCCGCTGGCAACGTCTCTGCACCGGGCGCTGTCGTAGCGCCAGACCTCACGGCGCCGCTCGCACCGACCAACCTGGCCGTCGATGCCCAGGGTGCCACCCTGACCGGGCGGGCCGAGCCCGGGTCTACCGTTTCGGTACGCGGCCCCGGCGGCGCGTTGCTGGGCACCGCCATCGCGGGCGCTGACGGCCTGTTCAGCATCACGCTACAACCCCCGCAGACCACTGGCCAGGCCTTGGCCGTGAGCGCCACCGACGCGGCAGGCAATACGTCGCCGGCAGCCAACATCACCGCGCCCTTGGTCGATGGCGGTGACACCACGCCGCCGGATGCACCTGTGGATCTGGCGGTAGGCCTGGCTGGCACCCAACTGACCGGCCGCGGCGAAGCCGGCACCACCGTGCGAGTGCGCGACGCGGCAGGCAACCTGCTCGCCACGGGCACCGTGGGTGCTGATGGCACCTTCACCGTGAGCCTGGACCCCGCCGTCAAGGCCGGCAGCAGCCTCCAAGTCACCCTGACCGACGCGGCAGGCAACATTTCGCCAGCCGCCAGCGTGGCATCTCCAGATCTTGTGGGGCCTGAGCAACCCACCGACCTGGCCCTGGCCGATGGTGTCACCTTCACCGGGCGCGGTGAGCCAGGCGCTACCGTGCAAGTGCGCGATGCTGCCGGCACCGTGATCGGCACAGGCACCGTGGGCGCAGACGGCGCCTTCAGCGTCACTCTCTCCCCTGCCCAGGCCAACGGCCAGGCACTGGACGTACGCCTGGTCGATGCGGCAGGCAATGCCTCGGCACCCTTGCAGTTCGATGCCCCTGACATCACCCCGCCAGAGGCGGTCACCAATGTGCTGGTTGGCCCGGGCGGCACCGTGATCGGTGGCCGAGGCGAGCCGGGTGCGACGGTCGAGGTGCGCGATGCGAACGGTACCCTGCTGGGCAGCGCTGTGGTTACCGCCAACGGCACCTTCCTGGTCAACCTCGACCCCGCCGTGCAACCCGGCGAGCAACTGAGCCTGGTGCAGACAGACCCTAGCGGCAACGCCTCGCCCGCAGTCGACTACGAAGTGCCCCTGACGCCAGCCCTGGAAAGCCCTGCCAACCTGGCGGTAAACGCCGACGGCACCGTACTCAGCGGTACTGCTCCGGCGGGCTCGCGCGTCGAGGTGCGCGATGCCAGCGGTGTGTTGATCGGCAGCGCCATCGCCAATGCCGACGGCAGCTTCAGCATCGACCTGAACCCCGCTCAGGCCAATGGCGAACTGCTGGATGTAGTGGCCATCGCCGACGATGTGTCATCGCTGCCCGCCCAAGTCACCGCCCCTGACATCACGGCGCCCACCGCCCCCACAGAGCTGGCGGTGAGCGCCGACGGCACCGTGGTCACCGGCCGCGCGGAGCCGGGCAGCACCGTGCGTATTCTGGCCGCTGACGGCACCGAGTTGGGCTCGGCGGTCGTCGGCGCCACCGGCGTGTTCAGCATTACCTTGAACCCTGCCCAAGTAGACGGCGAAGTGCTGCAAGCCACTGCCGCCGATGCTGCGGGCAACGTATCCCAAGCCAGCGCAGTCACAGCACCGGACATCGATGGTGGCGGTGATGTCACCCCGCCAGACGCGCCCGTGAACTTGGTCATCGGACTGGCAGGCAGCCAACTGACCGGTCGCGGCGAAGCCGGCACCACCGTGCAAGTGCGCGACGCGGCAGGCAACCTGCTCGCCACGGGCACTGTCGGCGCCGATGGCACTTTCACCGTCAACCTGGACCCCGCCGTCAAGGATGGCAGCAGCCTCCAAGTCACCCTGACCGACGCGGCAGGCAACATTTCGCCAGCCGCCAGCGTGGCATCTCCAGATCTTGTGGGGCCTGCGCAACCCACCGACCTGGCCCTGGCCGATGGTGTCACCTTCACCGGGCGCGGTGAGCCAGGCGCTACCGTGCAAGTGCGCGATGCTGCCGGCACCGTGATTGGCACAGGCACCGTGGGCGCAGACGGCGCCTTCAGCATCACCCTCTCACCTGCCCAGGCCAACGGCCAGGCATTGGACGTACGCCTGGTCGATGCGGCAGGCAATGCCTCGGCACCCTTGCAGTTCGATGCCCCTGACATCACCCCGCCAGAGGCGGTCACCAATGTGCTGGTCGGCCCTGGCGGTAACGTGATCGGTGGCCGAGGCGAGCCAGGTGCGACGGTCGAGGTGCGCGATGCGAACGGTACCTTGCTGGGCAGCACCGTGGTTACCGCCAACGGCACCTTCCTGGTCAACCTCGACCCCGCCGTGCAACCCGGCGAGCAACTGAGTCTGGTGCAGACAGACCCTAGCGGCAACGCCTCGCCCGCAGTCGACTACGAAGTGCCCCTGACGCCAGCCCTGGAAAGCCCTGCCAACCTGGCGGTAAACGCCGACGGCACCGTGCTCACCGGTACTGCTCCGGCGGGCTCGCGCGTCGAGGTGCGCGATGCCAGCGGCGCGTTGATCGGCAGCGCCATCGCCAATGCCGACGGCAGCTTCAGCATCGACCTGAACCCCGCTCAGGCCAATGGCGAACTGCTGGATGTGGTGGCCATCGCCGACGATGTGTCGTCACTGCCCGCTCAAATCACCGCCCCCGATATCACAGCGCCTGCCTCCCCCGCGGAGCTGGCGGTGAGCGCCGACGGCACCGTGGTCACGGGCCGCGCCGAGCCGGGGAGCACCGTGCGTATTCTGGCCGCTGACGGCACCGAGCTGGGCTCGGCGGTCGTCGGCGCTACCGGCGTATTCAGCATCACCTTGAACCCTGCTCAGGTAGACGGCGAAGTGCTGCAAGCCACTGCCACCGATGCCGCGGGCAATGCATCCCAGGCCAGTTCGGTCACCGCACCGGATATCGATGGCGGTGGCGATACAACGCCGCCTGAAGCGGCTTCCAACCTGGTCGTGGGTGTGGCGGGTACTCAGTTGAGCGGTCGCGGTGAAGCCGGAGCTACCGTCCAAGTGCGCAATGCGACCGGTGACCTGATTGCAACAGGCACCGTGGCCGCCGATGGCACCTTCACTGTCAACCTGGACCCCGCCGTCAAGGACGGCAGCGACCTGCAGGTCACGCTCACCGATGCCGCGGGGAACGTGTCCCAGCCCGCGACCGTTACCTCCCCTGACCTGATTGGCCCGGCGCAGCCAACCGACCTGGCCTTGGCTGGCGGCGTGACCCTGACCGGTCGCGGTGAAGCGGGTGCCATCGTGCAGGTCCGTACCGCAACCGGTACCGTGATCGGCTCGGCAATCGTGGGTGACGACGGCCTGTTCACGGTCACCCTCTCTCCTGCCCAGGCCAACGGCCAGGCGCTGGACGTGCGCCTGGTAGACGCAGCTGGCAACACGTCTGACCCGTTGCAGTTCGATGCCCCGGACATCACCCCACCCGAAGCCGTGACCAATCTTCTGGTCGGCCAAGGGGGGACCGCACTCAGTGGTCGTGGCGAAGCCGGTGCCACAGTTGAAGTGCGTGACATCGATGGCAATCTGCTAGGTCGCGGCGTAGTCACCGCCAACGGCACATTCCTGGTAAACCTCGACCCTGCCGCGCAGGCCGGTGAGCAACTGAGGCTGATTCAGGTAGACCCCAGCGGCAATGCTTCTATCCCCGTGACAATCGCGGTGCCGGCGACCAATCCACCCGCCAGCCCTGCTGAGCTGGCACTGTCCGAAGACGGTACCACCCTCACCGGCACCGCCCCGGCAGGCACTCGGGTGGAAGTGCGCGGGGCGGACGGTGCGTTGCTTGGCAGCGCAGTCGCAGGCCCTGACGGCAGCTTCACCGTCGAGCTGGCACCCGCACAAGCCAACGGCGAATTGCTCGATGTGGTCGCGATCGACAGTGCAGGGCTTTCTTCCCTGCCCACCCAGATCATCGCCCCGGACATCACTGCGCCTGCAACGCCAAGCGAACTGGCCATCAATGCCGACGGCACGGGGCTCAGCGGACGTGGCGAGCCCGGCAGCACCGTGCGTGTGCTGGCTGCCGATGGCACCACGGTATTGGGCAGCGCAGTGGTCGGCGCCACTGGCCGCTTCAGCATCACATTGAACCCGCCACAGGTCGACGGCGAGGTCTTGCAGGTCACGGCCACCGACGCAGCGGGCAACACCTCTGCTGGGGGTAATGTCACCGCGCCGGATATCGATGCCGTGGACAACACCCCGCCTGCACCTGCCACGGGCCTGGCCATCAACCTTGCCGGCGCGCAACTGAACGGGCGCGGTGAAGCTGGCGCTACGGTGCAGGTACGCGATGGCCAAGGCAATCTGCTGGCCAGCGGAACCGTCAATGCCGACGGCACCTTCCAGGTCAACCTGGACCCTGCGGTCAAGGACGGCAGCACCCTGCAAGTCGTGCTCACCGATGCCGCCGGCAACGCCTCCACCCCCGCCACCGTGGTCAGCCCCGACCTGCTGGCGCCCGCCCAGCCAACCGAGCTTGCCCTTGAAGGCGGCATCACGCTTACCGGTCGTGGCGAGCCTGGCGCAACGGTGCAAGTACGCACCGCTGGTGGGGCCGTGATCGGCACCGGCCTGGTGGATGCAAACGGCAACTTCAGTCTCACCCTGGCACCCGCGCAGGCCAACGGCGAAGCACTCGATGTACGCCTGGTGGACGCCGCCGGCAACGCCTCGACCCCGCTGCAGTTCGAAGCACCGGACATCACGCCTCCGGCTGCGGTAAGCAATGTCGTGGTGGGTAACGCCGGCTTGACCGTGGCCGGTCGAGGCGAAGCGGGCGCGCGCGTGGAAGTGCGCGATGCGACCGGCACTGTGATCGGCAGCGGCACCGTGAGTGGCAACGGGACCTTCCTGCTCGAACTCACCCCACCCGCCCAGCCCGGCGCACGCCTGAATCTCGTGCAGACCGACCCCAGCGGCAATGCGTCCGAACCGCTGCTGTTCGACGTCCCCCTTGTTCCGGCCCCGGCCAGCCCGAGCGGTCTGGTGGTGGCCGACGACGGCACCAGCATCAGCGGCACGGCCCCGGCAGGCAGCCAGGTGCAGGTACGTGATGCCAATGGCAACGTAGTCGGCAGTGTGGTGGTAGGTGCCGGTGGCACGTTCACCGTGGTGCTCAACCCGGCTCAGGCCAACGGCGAACTGCTCGACGTGGTGGCCATCGATGGCGCAGCAAACGCCTCCCTGCCCGTGCAGGTGACGGCGCCGGACATCACGCCACCAGCCATCCCCGGCGAGTTGCAGGTCAATGGCGACGGCAGCGTGGTCACGGGGCGCGCCGAAGCAGGCAGCACCGTGCGTGTGCTGGCCGCTGACGGGGTCACTGTGCTGGGGTCAGCCGTGGTGGGTGCAACCGGTGTCTTCAGCATCACCCTGAATCCGCCACAGGTCGACGGCGAGGTCTTGCAGGTCAATGCCACCGATGCCGCCGGCAATGCCTCGTTGCCAGGCTCGGTCACTGCGCCTGTGATTGACAACGGGGGCGACACCACGCCGCCACAACCTGCCACCGACCTTGTGATCAGTGCCAATGGCGCCACCGTTTCCGGGCGCGGCGAAGTCGGCACCACCGTGCAAGTGCGCAATGATCAGGGGCAGCTGCTGGCAAGCGGCACGGTACAAGCCGACGGCACCTTCGTGGTGCAGTTGCAGACGCCGGTGATTGACGGCTCGGCGCTCCAGGTCACCCTTACCGATGCAGCGGGCAACGTCTCGGCGCCAAGCTCGCTGGCCGCGCCTGACCAGGTGGCGCCGCTGCAGCCTGCCAATCTGGCGCTGGAAAACGGCGTGACCTTGAGCGGTACTGCCGAGGCCGGCGCGCGCGTTGAAGTGCGCGACGCCGCTGGCACCCTGATCGGTAGCGCCATCGCCCAGCCCGGCGGCACCTTCAACCTCACACTCGACCCGCCGCAGGCCAACGGTCAGGCCCTGTCCGTGACCGTGACCGACGCTGCGGGTAACAGCTCGGTGCCGCTGGGCTATGTCGCCCCCGACATCACGCCGCCAGTGCCGGTCAGCAACGTGCAAGCAGGTGCGGGAAGCCTCGCCGTCGCAGGCAGGGGTGAACCGGGCGCCACCGTACAGGTGCGCAATGATGAGGGCTTGGTCATCGGCACGGGGACTGTCGCGGTCAACGGCACCTTCGTCGTCAACCTCGATGCGCCGCTGGCGGCCGGCCAGGCCATCTCGCTGGTGCAGACCGACGCAGCTGGCAATACCTCCACGGTGATAGACGTCACCGTTTCGCAAGCCCCTGTACCGGCCAGCCCGACCGATATCGTGGTGGCTGGGGACGGCACCTCGGTCAGTGGCACCGCACCGGGCAACGCTCAGGTTGAAGTACGCGATGCCCAGGGCAATGTCATCGGCACCGTTCAGGCCAACCCTGACGGCAGCTTCACCGTGGGGCTCACACCGGCCCAGGCGAACGGCGAAACCCTGGATGTGGTCGCCGTCGACGGCGACGGCACCCCCTCGCTGCCCGTGCAGATCGTCGCTCCCGACATCACGGCCCCCAATGAACCTACCGATCTGCAGTTGAACACCAATGGCAGCGTATTGACCGGACGGGGCGAGGCAGGGGCCACGGTGCAGGTCACCGATGCCGATGGCAACGTGCTCGGCACGGCTCAAATCGGTGCCAACGGCGTTATCAGCGTGCAGCTGACGCCACCACAAACCGATGGCCAGACCCTGGAAGTCACCGTGCGCGATGGCGCCGGCAACACCTCCAGCTCCACCCTCACGGCGCCTGATCTGGACGGCCCGCTGCAGCCTTCTGCGTTGGCCATCGACACGGCGGGTATCCACCTCACCGGCGTGGGTCAGGTCGGCTCGATCATCACCGTCCGCGACGCAGGCGGCGCTGTGTTGGGCAGCGCAACCGTGGGCGCTGACGGACGCTTCGACGTCACCCTGTCCGCTGCCCAGCGCAACGGCGAAAGCTTGAGCGTGGAAGCCACCGACAACCTGGGCAACAGCGCAGGGCCTGTACCCTTCACGGCGCCGGATACCACGCCACCTCAGCAGGTTACCGATGCGGTCATCAACGGCGCAGGCAGCGTGGTGAGCGGTACTGGCGAAGCCGGCGCCACGGTGACCGTACGCGCGCCGAACGGCGCCGTGCTGGGCTTCGCCCAGGTAGGCAGCAATGGCGCCTTCTCGGTCACGCTCGACCCCGCGCAGACCAATGGCCAAGTGCTGAGTGTCGAACAGCGTGATGCTGCCGGCAACCTGTCCCAAGCCGTCGATCTGACTGCACCGGACAACGAACCGCCTGCCCTACCCGGCACCCTGCTGGTATCAGCCGATGGCACCCTCGTGACCGGCACGGGCGAGCCTGGCGCACAAGTCACGGTGACCGGTGTGGCTGGCATCGTGCTGGGCACTGCCGAGGTTCAAGCCGATGGCAATTTCAGCGTCACCCTGGTACCCGCGCAGCTCGGTGGCCAGGACCTGTCGATCATACAGACCGACCCTGCCGGCAACCCGTCCCCGGCGGGCACCGTGACGGCGCCCGACCTCGCACCGCCTCTGGCGGCTGTTGGCCTCTCGCTCAATGACGCCGGGAACGTACTGAGCGGTCAAGGTGAGGCCGGGACCACTGTCGAGGTGCGCGATGCCGCTGGCAATGTGCTGGGCAGCGTCGAAGTAGGGGTAGATGGCAACTTCGAAGTCCCTCTCACCCCAGCGCAAACCAATGGCGAAGTGCTGTCGGTGATCCTCATCGACGCACAGGGCAACCTGTCGCCTGCAACCACGCTCACGGCTGACGACAGCACACCACCGGCAACCGCTACGGGTCTTGTCATCACCCCGGGCGGCACTGCCATCCAGGGCGTTGGCGAGCCCGGCGCCACGGTGGAAGTACGGGGCGCTGGCGGCGCCGTGCTGGGCAGTATCGTGGTGCCTGAGGGTGGTAATTTCACCGTACCCGTGTCACCTGCGCAGCTCGATGGCCAGGTGCTGGATGTCGTACTGATCGACGGCGCCGGCAACGCCTCCTCGCCAGGACGGGTCACCGCGCCGGACATCACCCCACCTGCGCAACCCACCGGCGTGGTGGTCAGCGAAGACGGCACCACTGTGACCGGTAACGCGCCTGGCGCCCAGACCGTCACGGTACGCGACAGTGCCGGCGGTGAAGTCACTGTCCCGGTAGACGCCGACGGCGGCTTCAGCGTGACGCTGCCCACCGCGCAAAACAATGGGGAGACCGTCACCGTCGTGGTCACCGACCCGACCGGCAATGCATCGGTGCCGATCAGCGTGACAGCACCGGACAACACCGATCCGCTGCCAGCTACCAATGTCAGCGTGAGCCCCGATGGTACGACGGTCGGCGGCACGGCCGAACCTGGCAGCACGGTGGTCATCCGCAACCCGGATGGCTCCGAGCGCGGCAGTGATACGGCCGGCCCGGACGGCACCTTCGTGATCCCGGTCGACCCGCCCCTGAGCACGGGCGAAACGGTCGACGTGGTCGTGATCGACCCGTCCGGCAACGCCTCCACCGACGTGCAGCTGCAGGGCCCGACCGGTAACGAAGTGGCGGCCCCAAGCAACCTGGCGATCAGCGAAGACGGCTTCCTCCTGACCGGCCAGGGCACCGTCGGTACCTTGATTACCGTGACATCCGCCGGTACCACATTGGGCACGGCGACGGTTGGCACCGACGGCATCTTCCGCGTGTTCTTCCTCAATGCCCAGCTCAATGCGCAGAAATTGCAGGTCACCGCGCGAGCCACGGCAGGCGGCCAACCCTCGGTGCCAGCCACCGTGGTTGCCGAAGACACCACGCCGCCTGATGCACCGACAGGCGTGGCCATCGACCGTATCGGCAGCACCTTGACCGGCCAGGGCGAAGTGGGCGCTACCGTGCGTGTCAGCGATAGCTTGGGCAACTTCCTGGGCAGCGCGACCGTAGGCAGCAATGGCTTGTTCACGGTCAACTTCGTCCCGGCAGTGGCCAACGCCCAGAACCTCATCGTGACCCAGGCGGACGCGGCCGGTAATGTGTCATTGGCTGCGACCTTGCAGGCCCCCGATCTGCAGGCGCCTCTGGCTGCCAACAACCTGAGCTTGAACAACGCAGCCACGGTCGTCAGCGGCCAGGGTGAAGCCGGGGCGCTGGTGACGATTCGCGATGCCAGCGGCGCGGTACTGGCCACCGGCACCGTCAACCAGAGTGGCCAGTTCCAGATCACCCTGCCCAGTGCCCAGACCACCGGCAGCGCGCTGCAGGTCACCCTCAGCGACGCAGCCGGCAACGTGTCGGCGCCGGCCAGCCTCGCGACCCCAGACCGCACACCGCCAGCGGCAGTGATCGACGCGCAGTTGAGCGGCGATGGCCGGCAGCTGTCCGGCAGCGGTGAACCCGGCGCCACCGTGCAGGTGCGCAACGCTTCCGGCACCGTGCTGGGAACCGCGACGGTGGGTGTGGATGGCCGCTTTACCGTGGTGTTCGATACGCCCCAGGCCAATGGCCAGGCCATCGGCGTCACCCAGGTCGATGCCGCCGGCAATACCTCGGTCGCCGTCAACCTCACCACGCCAGACCTCACGCCCCCTGCCGCCCTGACCAACGTGGTGCTTAACAACAACGGCCTGACCCTGACCGGCTTGGGCGAAGCAGGCGCCACCGTCAGCGTGCGCGGGGTCGACGGCACTATCCTCGGTACAGGACTGGTCGCGGCCAATGGCAGCTTTACCCTGACCCTGAACAGCGCCCAGCTCAACGCGCAGCGCCTGAGCGTCACCCAGACCGATGCGGGCAACAACACATCGGTGGCGGTTGCCGTGACTGCGCCGGACTTCACCGCCCCCGACGCGCCGGTCAACCTGCTGCTCGCCCCGTCGGGCCTGCAGATGACCGGCAGCGCCGAAGCAAACAGCACGGTGACCGTGCGTGACAACGCCGGCAACGTGCTGGGCACGGCAGTCGCCGCCGCCAATGGTACCTTCCAGGTAACCCTCAACGCGCCCCAAACCAACGGGCAGGCCCTGCAGGTGACCGCCACCGACGCTGCCGGCAACGTTTCGACCGCTGCGCCCTATACCGCAGCGGACACCACGCCGCCAGCCGCCGTCAGCAACCTGGCCGTGTCCGCCGACGGCGCAAGCCTGGTGGGTAGCGGTGAGGCCGGTGCCACAGTGCGCGTCAGTGCAGCCGATGGCAGCCTGTTGGGCACAGCAGTGGTCGCAGCCGACGGTCGCTTCAACGTCAGCCTCAGCCCTGCGGCACTGGTGGGTGAAACCTTGAGCGTGGTGCAAGCCGACGCAGCACAGAACGTCTCGCCTGCCCAATCGATCAACGCCCCTGGGCCTTTGGCACCGGCAACCCCGGCAGACTTGGTCCTGGCCGCCGACGGCCTGTCGGTCTCGGGAACGGCAGCCAGCGGCACCACCGTCAACGTGTACGGCACCAATGGGCAACTCCTGGGCAGCAGCCCGGTGGCCAATGACGGCAGTTTCACGGTCAACCTTGGCAGCCCGCAGGCCAACGGCGAAGTGCTGCTGATCGCCGCTACTGGCACCGACGGCGCGGTATCGCTACCTGCCACGCTGCAGGCGCCGGATACCACGGCGCCGCTGCTGCTCACCGGCCTGGTGCTGTCTGGCGACGGCCTGGTCGTGACCGGCCGCGGCGAACCGGGCGCTACCGTGACCATCACTGGCGAAGGTGGTGTCGAACTCGGCACCGCCGTGGTCGATGCCGCTGGCAACTTCAGCGCCACGCTGGCCACGGCACAACTGGACGGCGAGCTGCTCAATGCCAGCCAGGCCGATGTGGCCGGTAACGAATCGAACAGCGTCAGCCTTACCGCGCCAGACCGCACCGCGCCAACACCTGCACAGGACTTGGCCTTCGCTGGCGGTGGCAGCCTGCTCAACGGGACAGGCGAGCCAGGCGTCACCGTGCGGGTGATCGCTGCCGACGGCAGTGTGCTGGGCACCGACACCGTGCGTGTCGATGGCACCTTCCAGGTCAACCTCTCTGCGCCTCAGGCCAACGGGCAACAGGTGCAGGTGCTGCTGACCGACGCCGCCGGCAACCAATCGGGCGCCAGCGTCATCACCGCGCCCGATACCACGCCGCCAACCGCACCGGCAGAGCTGGCGGTTTCCAGTGACGGCGTCACCATCACAGGGCGCGGCGAAGCCGGCGCAGCAGTGACCGTCACCAATGCAGCGGGTGAGGACATCGGCAGCGCCATTGTCGATGCCAGCGGCAACTTCACGCTGACCCTCGACCCGCCGCTCACCAACGCCGAAGTGCTGAGCTTCACCCAGGCCGATGCGGCCGGTAATGTCTCGCCGGTCGCCACCTTGCAAACGCCTGATTTCACCCCACCAGAGCCATTGACGCAGGTAGTGATCAACGCCGATGGCAGCGTGGTCACCGGCTTTGGTGAGTCGGGATCAACGGTAACCGTCAGGGATGCAGCGGGCGTGACGCTGGGTACGGGCACGGTCCTGGCCGACGGCAGCTTCCGTGTGGACCTGTCGCCGGCTCAGATCGATAACCAAGTGCTTTCCGTGCTGCAGGCCGACCCACCCGGCAACGTCAGCGAGGCGGTCACGGTGCAGGCGCCAGACCTGACGCCGCCAGCAGCGGCGACCGAGTTGCGGCTCAATGCGGCCGGCGACACCCTCGGTGGCGTCGGTGAAGTGGGCGCCACCGTGCGGGTGTTCGTGGGCACGACACAGATCGGCACGGGTGTGGTGAGCGCCGCAGGCACCTTCACCATCGCCCTGCAAACCCCGCAGCTCAATGGCGAGCGCTTGCAGGTGACCCTGACCGATGCTGCCCAGAACGTCTCGCCGGTCAGCACCCTGACCGCACTGGACATCACGCCCCCTGAAGCAGTGGTGGCGACCATCAACAGCAGCGGCACCCAATTGGTCGGCACAGCCGAAGTCGGGGCGCGCGTGACGGTGCTCAACAGCCAGGGCGATCTGGTAGGCCAGGTTGTCGTCGCCGCTGACGGCCGTTTCGTGGTGGCACTGACGCCGGCACAGATCAACGGTGAAGTGCTGACCCTCATCGCCCAGGACGCCACCGGCAACCCATCGCCGGGGGTGCAATTGCAAGCGCCTGACCTCACCCCACCGGTGCAGCCGGGCGACCTGGTGCTCGATGCCACCGGCCAGACCCTCACCGGCACGGCCGAAGCCGGCACCACCATCAGCGTGCGCGGGCCGGACGGTGTCGAAGTCGGCACTGTGCAGGTGGCGGCGGGCGGTGCCTTCACGATCGCCCTGGATCCAGCCCAGGACAACGGCCAGCTTCTGACCGTCGTCTCCATCGACGCAGCAGGCAACACCTCACTCCCGGCCACCTTGCTGGCCCGGGATACCTCGCCGCCCGATGCCGTCACAGACCTGGCGGTGGACAACACCTTCACCGTGATCACGGGCCGTGGCGAGCCAGGCGCAACCGTTACCATCAGCAAAAACGGGACGGTGATCGGTACCGGTGAAGTCAGCGAGGCCGGGACCTTCCAGATCGTCACCAGTCCGCCTGCCGGCTCGGTGGCGTCGCTGGTGGTCTACCAGACCGATGCGGCGGCCAATACGTCTGCCAGCATCACCTTTGTCACGCCGTTGGCACCCCCTCCTGTACCACCTACCAATGTCGTGCTGGCCAGCGATGGCCTGACTTTGTCGGGCAATGCGCCTTCGGGAACAGGCATTCGGGTATATGACGCGGCAGGCAATCAGATTGGTGTCGGCGGCGCCACCTTGAACGGTACGTTCAGCCTGCAACTGACGACTGCACAGCTCAACGGGCAGCAACTGACCGTCACGGCCGTTGCCTTGGTTGGCGGCGAATCGCAGCCGACCTTCGTGGTGGCGGCAGACATCACCCCGCCTGCAAACCCTGTCATCGCCGCGCTGTCGACCAATGGCCTGGTACTGACCGGCACCGGCGAAGCGGGCGCAACCGTGACCGTGCGCAGCGCCGGCAATGCGGTGCTGGGCACCGGGCAGGTCAACGCCGCAGGCGAGTTCAGCATCAACCTCAATGCACCGCAGTTGAATGGCCAGGTGCTGAACGTCAGCCAGACCGACGGGGCGGGCAACGCCTCTGGCAGCACGGCCTTCACCGCGCCTGACCTCCAACCACCGGCTGCGCCGACCAACGTGACGGTCAACGGTGCAGGCACCGTGCTGACCGGCAACGGCGAAGCAGGCGCTACCGTTACCGTGCAAGGCCCAGGTGGCCAGGTCGGTACCGGTGTGGTGCAGGCCAACGGCACCTTCACCATCGCCCTGACCTCGCCGCAGAACGATGGGCAACTGCTGGTGGTGCGCCAGACCGATGCCGCCGGCAACCTGTCCGGCAGCGCCAGTGTGTTCGCACCCGATACCACGCCGCCTGCCGCGCCGATTGCCACCATCAACCCCACCGGCACCGCCGTCAGCGGCTCGGGCCAGGTCGGCAGCACGGTACAAGTGCGCAACGGCGCCGGTACGGTGCTGGGCACCGCCACGGTCGGCAGCAACGGCCTGTTCGTGGTCAGCCTGGCGGCCGCGCAGATCGACAACCAGGCGTTGTCGGTCACGCTCACGGACGCAGCAGGCAACGTTTCGACGCCCACCGCGTTGACCGCGCCGGACTTCACCCCGCCAGCGGTCGCCGGCAACCTGCAGGTCAATGCCGACGGCACCAGCCTGACCGGTACCGGCGAGCCCGGCGCCACCGTCACCGTGCGCAGCGCAACCGGCACGGTGCTGCAAACCGGTACCGTGCAGCCTAACGGCAGCTTCACCGTGGCCTTGAACCCACCACAGGACAATGGCCAGCTGCTGTCGATCACCCTGAGCGACCCACGCGGCAACGTGTCGGGCAACGTCACCGTCACCGCGCCCGATGTGGACGCCGATGCGCCGGTCATCGCCAGCGACAACCTGGCAACCGCCGTGGTCAACCTTGCGCCCGTCGTCAGCAGCCGTACCTACCAGGACTCGTTCAGCACCCTGCTGGCGGGCTTCAGCAAGACCTTTACCTGGACAGTGGGAGCAGGCACAACGGCGGATCCAACGCTGACGCTCAACACGGGCAGTGCCCTGGCCCTGCTGGACAACGCCACCTTCACCTTGCAGGTGAAAAATGCCAGCGGCACCTGGGTGACGCTGGCGACCGGTAACAGCCAGGGCTTGCTCGACCTGGTATTGCTGCCGCTGGGCCAAGGCCTGCGCGTGGACATCGGCGAGCTGCGTGCCGGTGACTACCGGCTGACCGTGGGCAGCGGCGGTATCGGCCTGCTGACCACGGTCAACACCACGTTGCAGGTCGATACCACCAGCCTGACCCAGTTCACCGGTACGGGCGCAGCGACGTCCGGCAACGTCGTCACCGATGTGGGTATCGACGGCACGACCGATGCGCGTGGGCCGGACAGCGACGCGGTGCTGCAAGTGCTCAAGGGCGGGAGCTACGTGACCGCTGGCAGCGCTACCACCGTGCAGGGCCAGTACGGGACCCTGGTAATACGGGGCGATGGCAGCTACACCTATACCCCCAACGGCAGCCCGAGCAGCGTCGGCAAGGTGGATGTGTTCAGCTATCAGCTGGTGCATCCGAACGGCAAGTCCGACACGGCCAACCTGTACGTGCGCATCGACAGCCCACAAGCCACCGAGGTGTGGAGCAACACCAACTATGCAGCGCCCGCCACCGTAGTGGACGCGGTGAATGACGTCGACAACACCAACATCAGCCTGGTGAACCTGCAAACCAGCAGCACCACCACGTTCTCACCGCTGTCCTTGCCGGTGCTCGGTACCCGCTCGGCCACGTACACCACTACCGTGGCAGCCAACACCACCGCTGATGTACAGGTAGTGCTCAATTCTGCCAACCTGCTGACCCTGCTCAACGGCACCACGCTCGAGCTGCTCAAGCTCAACCCGGCCACAGGGCAGTACGTGACGGTGCAGACCGTCGGCGGTGGTTCACTGGTCACTCTGCTGGGCGGGGGAGCGGGCTACACCTTCCAGAACCAGGGCGCCGGCACCTACCACGTGCGGGTCACCGCAGGCGGCATTGGACTACTCAGCTCGCTGACCACCACGGTCAATGCCACGGCCACTCACCTCAATGAGTTCGTGGTAGGCAGCTATACGCCGGTCACCGGCAACCTGCTGACCGACGGCGCGGGCGCCGACAACCTGGGCTCGCCCCTGACGGTGCTGAGCGTGCTGACGGCGGCGAACACCTTCACCATCCCGGGCTACAACGGGGCCATCGTCCAGGGCAGCTACGGGACCTTGGTGGTGCAGGCCGATGGCAGCTACGCCTATACCCTTGATGCCGGCCTCAGTTCGTCGGTGATCGGGCAACAAGAGGTGTTCACTTACGAGCTGACCCACCCCAACGGCACTACCGACACCGCCACGCTCACCATCAACCTCGACCCGGTCACAGGCTTTGCCGCCACCGCTGCGATCATGGCGGACACCGGTGACGAGGGCGCGGCGCTGGCCGGTGTCGCCACGGTCGCTGCCAGTGAGGTGATCGCCGGCACCGATGGCGATGACACGCTGGTGGCCAGCGCCGGTAGCGCGGTCACGCTCGACGGGGGCGCCGGTAACGATACCCTGGTGATCAGCGACCAGGGCTTTGCCAGCATCAACGGGGGAAGCGGTAGCGACACGCTGCTCTGGAATGGCGGTGATGCCAGCATCGACCTGGGCAACCTGGTCGGTCGGGTGCACGAGATCGACACCATCGACCTCAACGACACCAGCGCAGTGACTCTCACATTGACCCTGGCCGACGTGGTGGCGGTTACCGACAGCGCCAGCGACACGCTGATCATCAAGGGGGATGACAGTGACTCGGTTCACATGACCGACACCTGGAGCAAGGTGGGGAACCAAACTGCCGACGGTATCGACTATAACCAGTACACGGCTCAGGAGGATCCGAGTCACCACTTGTGGGTGCAAAGCGGTATCCATGTGGTCTGAGGCCGCTGCAAACCCGCCGGGTACATCCCCGGGGGCAAGGACGATGACCAGCAGTAAGGACACTCTGTGAAACCAAGCAGTACGCTGTCACCGTGGTTGCTGGGAGCCTTCGGGCTCCTGGTCTTGAATTTTCAACCGGCGGCCCAGGCCGCCGATGACATAGACCCCGCATTACGCCAGATCGGGCCGTCCCTGCTCAGGGACGCGCCTGAAGCGGTACCGGCAAGGCCTGCCGTGGGCATGGCGCCGGTAGCCGGCGCGCAGGCCTTGGGGCTGTCCGAGGCCGTGTTGCAAGCCGCGCAATGGCACCCCAGCATCGCCGAGGCCATCGGTAACCTGTACAAGCAAGGCGAAGGTATCAACGTCGCCCGTGCAGGTTATTACCCGCAGATCTCCGGTGGCCTGCGTACCGGCTATGACACCGGGTACGGCGGTGACCGCAGCAGCCAGGCCATCAACCTGTCGCTCAAGCAGATGCTGTACGACTTCGGCAAGGTCGATCATGCGGTCAGCGCTGCCCAGGCCGCAGCCGCCCGGGCCCAGGCCAATATTTTGCTGGTGGTCGATGACCTGGCCCGGGACACGGCCTATGCCTGGATCGAAACGCGCCGCTATGAGCAGCTGATCGGCATTGCCCGTGACCAGATCCGCGGGGTGGGCGACATTGCCAACATGGCTCGCCAGCGCAGCGACATGGGCGCCAGCACCCGCTCTGACGTGGTCCAGGCCGAATCGCGGGTACAAAGCGCCCGCGCCGTGCTGGAGGAATACAGCGCCCAGTACGAACGCTGGCGCTCGACCCTGGCGGCCTTGCTCGGACGCGCCACGCCGGTCTCTCTGGACGAACGAACGCCTCGGGAACTGGCCCAGGCCTGCAAGCGCCCGAGCCAGGGCGACGAGCGCCTGCCAGCGGTACTGATGGCGCTTGCCCAACGTGCCCAGGGCCAGGCCGAACTGGCCCAGGCAAAGGCCGAGGCCTACCCCACCGTGTCGTTGCAGCCGCAGGTCAACCATTACCTGGACAACGACTACAACCGTGACAACTCGCGCCTGGACCGTACCCAGGCCGGTATCTACCTCAACGTGGAGGTACCCATCTACCAGGGCGGCTCCATCAGTGCCCGCAGCCGCGCGGCCGGCTATGCCCTGACGGCCGCCGATTCGGCCGAGGATGCCGCGCGCCTGCAGGCCCGTCGCGGCCTGGCCGAGGCCACCGCACAAACAGCGGGCCTGGGGCGCCGCCTGAACTCGCTCGAGGCCCGCCAGGACAGCATCCAGGAAGCGCGAATGCTTTATGGCCGCCAGTACCTGGACCTGGGCACGCGCCCCCTGCTCGACTTGCTCAATGCCGAGCAGGAAATCTACCAGTCGCGCTTCGAACTGGCCGGCACCCGTTCCGACCTGCTGCGTCTGGACGTGGACTGCCTCTACAACACGGGCGCCCTGCGGGCGGCCTTCGGCCTCGAGGGGCGTAACCTGCAAGGTGTGGAGATTCAGCCATGAGCGATCCGGTCAATGTGACGCTGCCCGAACCGGCCCAGGCCCCGGCGCCTGCCACCAGCGCGCGCGCTGACCTCGGCCCTTGGCTGGAGGTGATGCTGCAGGTCGCGCACCATTATCGTCTGGACGTGTCACCCCAGCGCATCCGCCTGGCCGCCGATGAGGATGCCCGGCCCCTGGACGAAATCCTGCGCCACATGGCCCGCCAAGCCGGCCTGGCCTTGCGCTTCGTGCGTTTCGACGCAAAAGGTTTGCGGCAATGGCGCACGCCGCTGGTGTTGGAGCTCGATGACGGCCAACTGGCGGTGGTCGAGTCGGTGACCCAGGAGGACGACCTGGCGGTGGTCTTCGCAGGCGATCAAGGGTTGACCTCGCGCCTGCCCCGCGATGCGCTGCAAGGCAGGATCACCCGCGTTGCACTGCTGCGCCCCGCACGGCCACTGCGCGATGTGCGCACCGATGACTACACCGCCCCGTACGACCGGCACTGGTTCGCCCGTATCGTACTGCGCGATCTGCGCCCGTACGGGCAAGTGATGATCGCCTCACTGGTCGCCAACGTACTGGCGCTGGCCGGGGTGCTGTTCTCGATGCAGGTCTACGACCGCGTGATTCCGGCTGAATCACTGCCGACCTTGTATGTGCTGTTTGGCGGCGTGGTGCTGGCGTTGGTGTTCGACTTCAGCATGCGCCTGCTGCGTCTCAAGGTCACCGACCTGTTGGGCAAGCGTGCCGACCTGCGCGTCAGCGACCTGGTCTATGGCCACGCCCTGCGCCTGCGCAACTCGGTGCGGCCCAAGTCCACCGGCTCGTTCATTTCGCAGTTGCGCGAGCTGGAGTCGATCCGCGACCTGATCACCTCCAGCACCGCGACGGCACTGGCCGACCTGCCCTTCTTCCTGCTGTTCCTGTTCGTGTTCTGGCTGATCGGCGGCGTGCTGGTGTTCGTGCCGATCGTGGCCCTGGTGGCGATGGTGGTGCCGGGCTTGCTCGCGCAGCGGCGCCTGGCACGGTTGGCCAATGCCTCGATGCGTGAGTCCTCGTTGCGCAATGCCATGCTGGTCGAGAGCATCCAGGGCCTGGACGAGATCAAGGCCCTGCAAGCCGAAGCGCGTTTCGAGCGGCAATGGAACCAGTACAACGCCGCCTGCGCCCACACCAACCTGCGCCTGCGCACCCTCACCAACGGGCTGGTGGCCTGGACGCAGAATGTGCAAGGGGCCGTGTTCGCCGTGGTCATCGTGATCGGCGCGCCCATGGTGATCGCCGGCGACCTGACCACCGGCAGCCTGGTGGCCGCCTCCATGCTGGCCTCGCGCATGATGGCGCCGCTGGCCCAACTGACCCATGTACTGACCCGCTGGCAGCAGGCCAAGGTGGCCCTGCAAGGGCTGGACAAGCTGATGCAGTCGCCAGTGGACCACCCCGAAGGCGAGGCACGGGTGCACATGCCTGCCCTGCGTGGTGAATACCGCTTGCGCCAGGCCACCTTCCGCTACAGCGAAGAGGCGCCGCCTGTGCTCAACATCGCGCAGCTGGACATTCGCCCGGGCGAGCGCATTGCCGTGCTCGGCCGCAACGGCGCTGGCAAGTCGACCTTGCTGCAGGCGCTGGCCGGTAGCATGGACCTGATGCAGGGGGAGGTGAGCCTGGACGGTATCGCCATGGCGCACCTGGACCCGGCCGACCTGCGCCGTGACGTGGGCTTGCTGTCCCAGTACGCCAGGCTGTTCCACGGCACCCTGCGCGAGAACCTGACCCTGGGCGCCGGCCAGGCCAGCGATCAGGAGCTGGTGGCGGCGCTGTCGGCCACCGGTGCGCTGGACTTCGTGCGTCGCCTGCCCAAAGGCATGGATCACCTGATCCTCGAAGGCGGCCTGGGCCTGTCCGGTGGGCAGCGCCAGGCCCTGGTGCTGTCGCGGCTGCTGGTGCGTCAGCCGCAGGTGCTGCTGCTGGACGAGCCCACCGCTTCGCTCGATGACATCACCGAGCGCCGGTTGCTGGATAACCTGGATCGCTTCTGCCAGGGCCGCACCTTGGTGATCGCCACCCACCGGTTGAGCGTGCTGCAACGGGTGGACCGCATCCTGGTGCTCGACGGCGGCCGTATCGTGATCGACGACGCACGCGACGCCGCGTTGGCCAAACTGCAAGGAGCGCAGGCATGAGCAACCATGAACTTCCCGCCTCTTACCTCGATGGTCAGGATGACCAGGCGGTGTTTCGGGCTGGGCGCCTGATCACCCTGTGCGCGGTGATGCTGGCGGCATTCCTGGCCTGGGCGGCCTGGTTCGAGGTGACCGAGGTGTCCACCGGCACGGGCAAGGTCATCCCCAGCTCCCGTGAGCAGGTGATCCAGTCGTTCGAAGGTGGGATCGTCGCGCAGATGAGCGTGGCCGAAGGAGATCTGGTCGAGCGCGGCCAGGTCCTGGCCCAGCTCGATCCGACCAAGACATCATCAAGCGTGGGCGAAAGCGAAGCCAAGTACCGCGCCGCCAAGGCCAGCCAGGCGCGCCTGCAGGCAGAGGTCACGGGCAAGCCGTTGAAATTCCCGGCCAGCCTGCGCGAGTCGCCCGAGCTGATCGAGGCGGAGACGGCGCTGTACACCACCCGCCGCCGTGGTCTTGAGCAGACGCTGGCCGGTATCGAGGACTCGCTGCGGCTGGTGCGCAGCGAGCTCAAGATCACCGAAAACCTGGCGAAGATGGGCGCTTCCAGCCGCGTCGAGGTCATCCGCCTGAACCGCCAGCGCTCGGAACTGGAGCTCAAGGCCACCGAGGCACGCTCGGAGTATCTGGTGCGGGCCAGGGAGGAACTGGCCAAGGCCAGTGCCGAGGCCGACAGCCTGTCGGAGGTAATCCGTGGCCGCAGCGACTCATTGACGCGCCTGACCTTGCGCTCGCCGGTGCGGGGTATCGTCAAGGACATCGAGGTCAACACCCTGGGCGGTGTGGTGCAGCCAGGTGGCCAGGTGATGAAGATCGTGCCGATGGATGAGCGCCTGCTGATCGAGACCCGCATCGCGCCACGGGACATTGCCTTCATTCACCCCGATCAGGCCGCCAAAGTGAAGATCAGCGCCTACGACTACTCGGTGTATGGCGGCTTGGACGGCAAGGTGGTGGGGATTTCGCCGGATACTCTGCAAGACGAGGTCAAACCTGAAATCTACTATTACCGGGTGTTCATTCGCACCGAACAGGACAGCCTGCAGAACAAGGCCGGCAAGCAGTTTGCAATCGTGCCAGGGATGATCGCCACGGTGGATATTCGCACCGGGGAGAAGACGATACTCGACTACCTCATCAAACCCCTGAACCGAGCCAAGGAAGCCTTGCGCGAGCGTTAGCGCAAGCGCCCCTAAAGCCTTTACGGAACAGGCCGATAACCTGTCATCCCCTGTTCCCCACCGAAGGTCACCATGGCCAAGCAAAATGCCCGCGCGGACGCGTTGTCCCTGCTGTTGTTCACCCTGCGCAGCGGCAAGCTGATGGCAATCAACCTGCTCAAGGTCAGCGAAATCATTCCGTGCCCGGCGCTGACCAAGCTTCCCGAGTCCCACCCGCATGTCAAAGGCGTGGCGACCTTGCGCGGGCATCCGCTGTCGGTGATCGACCTGTCCCGCGCCATTGGCGAGCAACCGCTGGCCGACCCCAACGGCGGGTGTTTGATCGTCACCGAGATCAGCCGCTCACGCCAGGGCCTGCACGTGCAAGCGGTCAGCCGCATCGTGCACTGCCTGAGCACCGACATCAAACCGCCGCCGTACGGTGCGGGCAAACAGTCGTTCATCACGGGCGTCACCCGCGTGGACAACACCCTGGTGCAGGTGCTCGACATCGAGAAGGTCATTCACGGCATCGCCCCGCCCCCCGTCGAATTGCCCGCCAGTGGCCTGAGCGTCGAGGACGCCAGCCTGCTGGCTGCCGCCAACATCCTGGTGGTCGACGACAGCAACGTCGCCCTGCAACAGTCGGTGCATACCCTGCGCAACCTGGGGATCGAATGCCGCACCGCCCGCAGTGCCAAGGACGCCATCGGCATTCTGCTGGAGCTGCAAGGCACGGCGCAGGAGATCAATGTCATCGTCTCGGACATCGAGATGAGCGAGATGGACGGCTATGCCTTCACCCGCAGCCTGCGCGAAAGCCCGGATTTCCAGCACGTGTATGTGCTGCTGCACACCTCGCTGGACAGCGCCATGAGCAGCGAAAAGGCGACCCAGGCCGGGGCCAATGCCATCTTGACCAAGTTCTCGTCCCCGGAGTTGACCGACTGCCTGGTGGTGGCGGCGCGGGCGGTGGTCTTCGCCGAGCGCTGACCTGCCCACACGGCGGCGGGTTTGCCCCTCGGACTGACTGGGGCATACTTCCATACCCCCTTTCGCAACCAACAGGAAGCCACGCATGAAACGTATCAGCCTCATCCTGATCAGTTGCGCCCTGTTCAGCGGCCTCGTCCAGGCTTCCAGCAGCCAGGCCTGGAACGAGCACCGCCAGCAAATGCTCAAGGCCTGCCTGGCTGCCAGCCAGTTCAAGAACGCCTATGCCCGTAGCAAGCCCGCCGAATTCGACGACCAGACCGGCATGAGCGCCCTGCTGGTCGAAGGCCTGTACCCGCAAAAGCACATGAAGCAGCGAACCGGTACCGAGTTGTGCCTGTATGACCGCAAGCAACAGCGGGCGTATGTGAGTGAATGGAGCCCGCAAACCAAGTGAGCGATAGCCTGCGTTTCGCCTGCACCGGCTGCGGCAAGTGCTGCAGCGGCCACCATGTGCCCCTGACCCTGGCCGAGTCGCAGCGCTGGGCCCGTGACGGCGGGCAGGTGATAGTGCTGATAGAGGCATTCGTGGTGGACGGCCCTGGCATGCCCCCTGAGCAACGCGAACATGTGCTGTTGCGCTCTCATGCCGTGCCCAGTGCCGACGGCCAGGTTCGGGTGTCGGTGACCTTCGCGGCCTTCAACCCTGGCCGTTGCCGCTACCTGGACGACAACGACCTGTGCGCCATTTACGACCAGCGCCCACTGGTGTGCAGGATCTATCCGGTTGAAATCAACCCGCACATTCCCTTGCGGCCCGAGAGCAAGGATTGCCCACCCGAGGCCTGGCAACAGGGGCCTGAGCTGATTCACGGCACACAGCTGGTCGATGCCGAGTTGCAGGCGCTGGTGCAGGCCTCTCGGCAGGCAGACAGGGAAGACATTGCGGCCAAGGTGGCGGTCTGCCAAGCACTGGGCATGACCACCAGCGCGCTCAAGGGCAACGGCTTCACGGCCTACCTGCCTGACATGCAGGCATTTGCCACAGCCCTTGCAGAGCATCCTCAGGACACAGGGGGGTCTTGGGCTCTGCATGTCGAAGACGCTGTATTGCAGGCCCAGTTACAGGCACTTGGGGTGCAGGTGACTGACCAGCCACCGGTTTATTACGCCTTTATCGGGTTCTAGGGGCAGGACGGGTGATGTTGGCTTGAACACCGTCAGCCCGTTTTACCCGGTCAGGGGCGCCGCTGCGGCTGTAGTGGCCTACGCAGTGGCCGTGCCACGCAGCTTCGCGACTCACAAGGTTCGGTGATCCTTTCACAGGGTGTGTTCACACCGCCCACTGAGCGCCTTGTCTTTCGTCACGCTACAAGGCTCTAAACCGGGCATTTCAACGACAATCTGCGCCATTCCAGCCCCGATACTTACCTTTTACGCAACAGTGCTTATCCAACTTCGCTCTGTTTAAACTGCCTTCACACGACTAACTTTACCCCTGTCCTCATTAGCACTTGCACCGCAAGAAGGTAGTTAGAAATGTCCAACAGTATGGGTATTGCCAGCGTGTTCGTCCTGTCGTCCCTGTTGTTGTCCCCCCTGGCCATGGCCGAAGAGTCGCCCGCATTCGTGGCCCGCAACGCCGAGTTCGCAGCGGCCCATCAGGACGCCCGCGAAACAGTGGCCGCCCAGCATGCCGAGACGGTCAAAGCCT
Source organism: Pseudomonas fulva NBRC 16637 = DSM 17717 (assembly GCF_000730565.1). Taxonomy (GTDB): domain Bacteria; phylum Pseudomonadota; class Gammaproteobacteria; order Pseudomonadales; family Pseudomonadaceae; genus Aquipseudomonas; species Aquipseudomonas fulva. Next base: position 39,341 of record NZ_BBIQ01000029.1, read on the forward strand.
CGCAGCAGACAGCGTCCAAAGCGGTTGTCGATACCGACGCCGACAGCTGAGCCTACGCCTCGGCGCGTTCAACATCCGCCATGGGATTCATCTGTTTCAATATGTTAGCCTCTAAAAAGCCGCTGCCCTATCAGCGGCTTTTTTTCGTATGCGCTGGGTTTTCCCCTGGCAGATTCGTCATGCAGCAAGCATGACCATCTCCTACAACAAGCACTGCCCCGCCTACCGATCAAGGAGTCAATACCGGTGTCTTTCGCGTTTCGCTTCACCCCGCTTTTCATTGCGCTCAGTGCAAGTATTCCCGTCACGGCCCAGGCCACCGATGACAATGCCGAAGGTTTTGTAGCGGGTTCATCGTTGAACCTGCACCTGCGCAATGCTTATTTCAACCGCGACTCCCACAATCAGGGTGCACGCGATACGCGGGAATGGGGTCAAGGGGCAGTGGCGCGCTTCGAATCCGGTTACACGCCAGGCATCGTCGGTTTCGGTCTCGACGCGCACGCCATGCTGGGGGTTAAGCTGGACGGTGGCGGTGGTCATGCAGGCACCAGCATTCTGCCTACACATGTGAAAGGCGACGGCGAACTGGGCGCTGCCCCGCATTCGTTTTCCACAGCAGGCGCGGCGCTCAAGCTCAAGGCGCTGGACACCGAGTTCAAGGCCGGCGACCTGTTCTTGACCAACCCCGTGATCGCCGGTGGCGAAACCCGCATGCTGCCGCAAACGTTCCGGGGTATCAGCCTGATCAACACCAGCGTCGAGGGGCTGCTGCTTGAGGGTGGCAAGGTCAGTTTCACCAAGCCCTACAACCAAAGCGGCCACCGCCGTATCGATACCTACTATGGCTCGCTGGATGAGCGCGGCAAGAGCAAGCACCTGAGCTGGGCGGGCGCAGCCTGGAGCGGTACACCCAACATCACTACCAGCGTGTATGCGGCCGAACTGAAGGATATCTGGAACCAGTACTACGCCGACTTCGACTACACCTACGTGGTCAACGAGCAGGTCAGCCTCAACCCTGGCGCCCACTTTTATCACACGCAAGACACAGGCCGGGCCTTGCTGGGCAGCATCGACAACAATACCTACAGCCTTCACCTGACACTCAATGCGGGCGCCCATACCGTGACGGCCGCCTATCAGCGGGTCAACGGCGATACCCCGTTCGACTACATCAACCTCGGTGACAGCGTCTACCTGGACAACTCGCGCATGTATTCGGACTTCAACGCGCCGAACGAGCGGTCCTGGAAACTTCAGTACGGGTACGACTTCGCCGGCCTCGACTTGCCCGGCTTGAGCGCATCGCTGTCTTACTCGCGGGGCAAGGCCGACCTGACCAAGGCCGCCCAGGGCAACAGCCACTACGATTACTACCGGGCCGATGGCAAGGATGCCCAGCACTGGGAACGCGACCTGGACATCAAGTACGTGTTCCAGGAAGGCGACCTCAAAGACCTCTCGGTACTGGTACGGTATGCCACGCACCGCGGCGGCCAGGGCTACGCCTCGATTGACGGCAACAGCAACAACGACGAGATGCGCGTGATTGTCGACTATCCCTTGAACGTGTTCTGACAGTCACTGCAATCACTGGCTGATCAGCGCGGCAGGGGAACCCCTGCCGCACGGTAATTCCGTCGGACGAACTTGTCCGACAATCTTCACTTGCCTAGAATGTCGCCGCCGCAAATGGCCCCCAGCAGTCGCGACCATGCCTACCTCACCGTTACGCCTCCCCCCCTCCCGGTCGCACCCCGAACTTGCTCTCGTGCTGGGCAGTTGCCTGGCCGTGTTCGCCATCGTGGCCATCGTCAGCTACTTGCTGATGCGCGAGCGTGAAAGCGTGGAGCAATCGGCCGTACGCTCGGCCAACAACATCGTGCAATTGATCGAAAGTGACATTTTGCGCAATGTCGAGCTTTACGATCAGGCCCTGCAAAGGCTGATCTGGGCGGTAGGCCGCAAGGAGCTGCCCTCCGTACCCGGCCCCCTGCGCCAGCGGCTGCTGTTCGATGACACCTTCGCCGACCGCAAGCGTGGGGATGTACTGTGGCTGAACAGCAACGGTGACGTGGTAGGCGATTCGACCAGCAGCGTACCGCGCAAGGCCAACTTCCGGGACACAGGCGTGTTCCAGACCCATTTGCACAACCCCAACACCACCCTGCTGGTGGGGCCGCCGTTCAAGGCCCGATTGGGCGACCTGGACTGGTGCATCAGTTTCAGCCGGCGCATCACCGACCCGAACGGTGATTTCGCAGGCATCGCGGCTGGCGCGCTGCGCCTTGGCTACGTTACCGATCTGTTCAAACGCCTGGATATCGGCGCCAACAGCAGCGTGAACCTGCTCAACGTCGAAGGCCAGCTTCTGGCCCGCCAGCCCATGGGCCCCTCCGATCCATCGGTCGGTAGCCAGCATGCCGGCAAACCCAATTTCCAGCGAATACTCGGGCAGCAGAGTGGCAGCTTCGTCGCGGCCTCCGCCGGGGATGACGGCGAGCGCATGTATACCTTTGCCCGCGTGGGCGACTTGCCGCTGATCGTGCTGGTGGTGCATGCCACCGACGAGGTGTTCGCGTCATGGCGCCGTACGGCACTGCTGGTCAGCGTTGCCACCGGGCTGCTGTGTGCGGGCATCATCTGGTTGACCTGGCTGCTCAGTCGCGAGCTGCGTCGCCGCTTCCAGGCTGAACAGCGCCTGGCGACCTTGGCCGCGACCGACAGCCTGACCGGCCTGGCCAACCGTCGGCACCTGGACCAAGTGCTGCGCCTTGAATGGGCACGTGCACAGCGTACGCGCCAACCACTGACGGTGCTGATGGTGGATGTGGATCATTTCAAGGCGTTCAATCAGCGCCACGGCCATGCGGGCGGTGACCATGTACTGCGCGAAGTGGCCAAGGCCATCGAGGCCTGTATCCGTCGGCCGGCCGATCTGGCCGCCCGGTATGGCGGGGAGGAATTTCAGGTGGTACTGCCGGAAACCGACGTGGAAGGGGCACGGATGCTGGCGGAACGAATATGCCGCAGCGTCGCACGACTCGCACCTTTTGGTGACGATACCCAACCGGTCACGGTGAGCATCGGTATTGGCAGCCTCAACGCACACACCCAGCAAGACCTTGCAGCCATGCTGGGTGGGGCGGATGAAGCGCTCTACCGGGCCAAGGCCAACGGCCGCAACCGGGTAGAAGGCCCGGTCACTTAGGACTGAGCGCGGACCTTGTCACGCAGCTCCTTTACTTCATCATGATTTTTCTGCACGCCTTGGAGCTGACGATCGACCAGTTCCAGGCTGCTTGCTGCGGCAGGGACGTTGAGCTTGACGAGCTTTTCACGGGCTTGACGGTACGCCTTCAGGGCATAGTCCTGGCCACGCTCGGTCTCGTTCATCACCGCCTCGTCATCATGGCTGGTGAAGGCTGTCTTAAGTTCGATCCAGGCACGGTGCAGGTCACCGGTGAAGCTGGTGGACGTCTCCGGGTCACCGCCCAATTTACGGACCTCGTCCTGAAGCTCCTTAACAGCTTCGCCGCAACCAGTGGCGCGCTCGGTCAGGAAGCCTTTGAGGTATTGATTCTTGACGTCTTCTGCCGATTTCAGAAAGCCTTTCTGGCCGTCTTTGCTGTATTCGATCAGGTCGTTGAGAATATCGATCACGTCTTTGTTGGTATCGCTCATGACTCAAACTCCTTGAGGGTTGATGAGTAGACAGGAGCAGCCTTCGTGCCAGCTTTCCAAAAAAAATAAACCCTTGTAAATCATTACCTTAAAAGATAAAGGCAAATTGCTATGCATCGCGTTCTGCATGATCCGCTTAGGTGGGTCGTGCAGTTTGCAGTATGGTGGGCGTCTTTATGACGAGTACGAAAATGTTCAACCCGGAACGTCTCGAACTGCTGGTGACCCGCAGCATGCCGTTCGGCAAATACCAAGGCAGGATCATTGCCGACCTGCCGGGCGATTACCTGGCGTGGTTTGCGCGCAAGGGCTTTCCCACGGGAGAGCTAGGGGAGTTGCTGGCGTTGATGCATGAGGTCGACCATAACGGCCTGGCTGACCTGCTGGCGCCGTTGCGGCGCAAGCATGGCTGTTGAGCGGGTTGGCCGACCGCGCCCTCACGGGACGGCACGGTGTAGCGCTGACTCCGCTCCCTGTAGGAGCGCCCCGGCAAGGCCGCTT
>NZ_BBIQ01000028.1 GCF_000730565.1 Pseudomonas fulva NBRC 16637 = DSM 17717
TCTGCGCCGCCTGGGCTACCGCGCGCTTAGAAGCAAAAGCCACAGCCACAGCCACAGCAACAGCAACAGCAACAGCAACAGCAACAGCAGCCGCGACTGCGACTGCGACTGCGGGCGATTTGCCTGGGAAAGACATTGGCATGTCTTTTCGAGACTGCGGCATTGCGCCGCAGGCAGTCAACCCTTGGCAAAACCCTGCAAGCCCGTAGAATCGCGCTTCCTTTTCGCCCGTCGCCTTGAACGGTGGCAACCGGCAACCAAGACCGAGTCCGCGCCTGACCCCATGAACGCTCATGTGAAATAGGCTCAACCCTCCCCGCCCGGCCGTCTTCCTGCATGGCCAAGCGGTTGAGTCTTGCCCAGGTCGCATCCGTGCAGCCTCTACCCTACCCGGGTCGACCAGCGTGAGCGCTCGAAAAGGCCAACCTTCGCCTATCCAACTAGAGGTACCTATGTCTGCGCGTTTGCTGGCCATGGCGCTGGCGCCGCTGCTCGGGCTGTTCATCATTGCCCTGGGCAACGGCTTCATGTCTTCTCTGACCACCCTGCGACTCGGCGAGGCTGGCGAGTCTGCCACCACCATCGGCATCGTCTCGTCCACCTACTTCATCGGTCTGACCCTGGGGGCCATCTTCAATGATCGGCTCATCCTGCGCATCGGCCATATCCGCGCCTACACCAGCTTTGCCTCGCTGATCGGCGTCACCATCCTGCTGCAAGGCCTGTTCTATGACGTGACCTGGTGGTCGGTGCTGCGCCTGATCAATGGCTGGGCGGCCGTGGGGGTGTTCCTGGTCATCGAGAGCTGGTTGTTGCTTGCCGGAGACGCCAAGATCCGCGGTCGCCTGCTGGCCTTGTACATGATCGCCTTCTATGGCGCCGGGGTGCTGGCTCAGGCAGGGCTTGGCGAGATCACCCGCCTGGGCGAGACCGCGCCTTTCATGCTGGCAGGTGTGCTGACCGCCCTGTCGGTGTTGCCGATCGTGATCCTGCCACGGGTTTCGCCACTGCTGGACCAGGTAGAGCCGCTCAAGCCGCGGCAACTGCTGGGCGTGGCACCCTCGGGGCTGGTGGGATGCTTTGGTTCGGGCGTGGCCATTGCCGGGATCTATACGTTGCTGCCGCTGTATCTCCAACGTATCGGGCTGGACGTCGGCGAAGTAGGCAACATGATGGCCTGGGTCATCCTCGGGGCCATGCTGTTGCAATACCCGGTGGGGCGGTGGTCGGACCGCAAGGACCGTCAGGACGTGCTGATTGCCCTGGCGGCAGTGTGCGCTGCGCTGGCATTGGTCACCGTGTTCCTGCCTTCGGATGCATTCCTGCTGCCGGCGATGCTGTTTCTGCTGGGCGGCGGGGTGTTCACCTTGTATCCGGTGGCGGTCAGCCATGCAGCCGACCGTGCCCCATCCGATGCCTTGGTGCCCATGATCCAAGGGCTGCTGCTAATCAACTCGCTGGGCTCGGCGATGGCGCCGATGGCGATATCACCCGTGATGACCGAGTTTGGCGAAGCCGGGCTTTTCTGGGCGTTTGCCGTGGTCAACCTGTTGATGGTGGGCTTTTTCCTGTGGCGGCGCGGCAAGCGCCCGGCCGCGGAACACCCTGCCCCGTTCACGGCCTCCACCACCTTCTCGCCTACTGGCGCCGAACTGCGGGTCACCGAGGACCTGATGCATGCCGCGCAGGAGCATCCTCCGATGGAAACGGCCGAACCCAAGCCTTCGCACCACGGCGAGGCCTGTTGAGGCAAGCGTGCCCTAACCGACCATCCGTCGCCCTCTGGGCACCTCCTGTGCAGGACTATGCCAAAGCAATGACAGAATCCATGCACAGGAGCTTCGCCATGATTCGCATCCGTAGCCTTTCGCTGTCCGTTGCTTTCGCCTTGGCCACCCTGGCCGGTACCAGTCAGGCCGCCACTGACACCACCAACACCGACATGCACCCGAAAACCGACCAGATGGGCGGCAAGACTGCAGGTGAAGGCAGCAGCGTGAATACCCCAGGCAGCAGCCGTGACAATGACAGCAGCAACGCCGGGGCCGCAGGTGCCCATGACGGTGCTGCGGGCGGCTCCAACAGCACCGGCGAAGCCACTGGCTCAGGCGCAGGCGCCACTGGTGGTCAAGCTGAAGATCAAGACAGTCACTAAGACTACGGTCCAGTGACCACCCGGCGTAATCATCCGATCGATTACGCTCATAGCAATTTTCCATTGAATGGCCCGCGCAATGTGCAGTAAGCTCGGGCTCATTCACTGGAGAGCAGCATGCAAGCAACCATCCACACACTCGCTACTACCACTGGCCGCGCCCCGCGCCCGGCAGCGGTCGTGACCGTGTGCGTGAACGCACCTGCCTCCTATTACTTCGGGTATTGGTTTAGCCACTAGGCGCCGATACCCACACGGCGTCCACCTTCGAGGGGCCGCCGAACATGAGAATACTCAAACCCCCGGTCGGCCTCCCGACCGGGGGTTTTGTTTTTTCAGGCCTACACCCAAACGATCCAGAGGACAGATTCATGAAATACGACACCTATTACGTAACCAGCACCTCCACCTGGCGATTTAGCCACGTCCGCTCGGGCCAGCCTGCCGCCTCCGACCGGTTCTGCACAGGTGGCACTGATTCAGCCAATAGCCAAACACCGATCTGTCGAACACCTCGATAGGGCCGACTGCGCAGCCATAGTGCCTGCCGTCCGCCCAAGGAAAACCCTCATGCAAGCCTCCAGCCTCGCCCTGCCCCTGACCCAAGCCCAAGCTGCCAATACCGCTGTCAGCCGCCGCCTTCCCAGCCCGCACCTGCTCAAACAACAGATGCCGTTGTCTGCCTCGCTCGCACACCAAGTCCAGGCGCACCGCCAAGCCATTTGCGACATTCTCGAAGGGCGCGACCCTCGCCTGCTGGTCATCGTAGGGCCATGCTCGCTGCATGATCCGCGCGCGGCGCTGGAATATGCCGATCGCCTGGCCGCGTTGAGCCGACAGGTCGGCGAACGCATGCTGCTGGTGATGCGTGCCTACGTGGAAAAACCGCGCACGACGGTGGGCTGGAAGGGCCTGGCTTACGACCCTCACCTCGATGGCAGCGACGACATGCATGCAGGTCTGGCACTGTCGCGGGGGCTGATGCTGGGCATGATCGAACGGGGCCTGCCGGTTGCGACCGAATTGCTGCAGCCCATGGCCGCTGGCTACTTCGACGATGTACTGGCCTGGGCCGCCATCGGCGCCCGCACCACCGAATCACAGATTCATCGAGAAATGGTTAGCGGGCTGGCGCTGCCGGTAGGCTTCAAGAACGGCACCGATGGCGGCGTTGCCATCGCGACGGACGCCATGCGCAGTGCTGCCCATGCCCACCGGCATTTCGGCATGGATGCACAGGGCTACCCTGCGATCGTCGAAACCCTGGGTAACGCGCATACTCACCTGGTGCTGCGAGGTGGCCATCAAGGTCCGAACTACGACGCCCACAGCCTTGCCCTGGCCCGTCAGGGGCTCGCCAAAGCAGGCCTGCCTGCGCGCATCATGGTCGATTGCAGCCATGCCAACAGTGGCAAGGACCCCGCCCGGCAACCGGCTGTTTTCAACGAGGTGTTGCAACAGCGATTGAGCGGCGACACCTCGATCGTCGGCATGATGATCGAGGGGCACTTGTTCGAGGGTTGTCAGGCCCTGAGCAACGGGGCGCTGAAATACGGCGTGTCCATCACCGATGGCTGCCTTGGCTGGAGCACCACTGAGACCTTGTTGCAGGGTGCGGCACGCCTTTTGGGTGAGCGGCAGGCCGAACCCTGCGAGACACGACCGGTTGAAGTGCGTTAGGCTTTGCCTCTTTACCCTCCCAAGGAGCAGTACCCCATGGCACGTGCAACCGCCCGTCACATCCTGGTCAACAGCGAAGACAAGTGCAACGAACTCAAGGCCCAGATCGAAGCGGGTGCCGACTTCGCTGAAATCGCCAAGGCCAACTCCACCTGCCCGTCCAGCCGTCAGGGTGGTGACCTGGGCTCGTTCGGTCCTGGCCAGATGGTCAAGGAATTCGATACCGTGGTCTTCAGCGCCCCGGTCAACACCGTGCAGGGTCCGGTCAAGACTCAGTTCGGCTACCACCTGCTGGAAGTGACCAGCCGCCAGGACTAAGTCCTGCGAAGCAAGCCCGGTAGGAGGGAGTGGCGCAAAGCCGCTGCTTTGGCCTCACGCGAAGGCCCCTGCGGAACCTTTGATCAGCCGCTCCGCTCCTACGCTCAGCCCATCCCGGGCGATGCCCAACGGCTTTCTTCGTTCCAGTCGGCGCCGGCGCGCTGTTAGGGAGCTTTGCATGACCCTCAAAGGCAAGACAGCAGTGATCACAGGTTCCACCAGCGGCATTGGCCTGGGCATTGCCCATGTGCTGGCGCGAGCGGGGGCCAACATCGTGCTCAACGGTTTTGGTGACCCTTCACCTGCCATCGCCAGCCTTGAGCAATTAGGGGTGCAGGTGCGCCATCACCCCGGTGATCTTGCCGATGCCGCGCAGATCGAGGCCATGCTGGACTTTGCCGAACAGGCATTCGGTGCCGTGGATATCCTGGTCAACAATGCCGGGATCCAGCATGTGGCACCTGTCGAGCACTTCCCGGTGGACAGCTGGGACAAGATCATTGCCTTGAACCTGTCTGCGGTCTTCCACGGCACTCGCCTGGTGCTGCCAGGTATGCGCGCCCGCAACTGGGGCCGCATCATCAACATCGCCTCGGTCCATGGGCTCGTCGGCTCCACCGGCAAGGCCGCATATGTCGCCGCCAAGCATGGGGTGATTGGCCTGACCAAGGTCGTAGGGCTGGAAACCGCCATGAGCGGCGTGACCTGCAATGCCCTGTGCCCAGGCTGGGTGTTGACGCCGCTGGTGCAGCAGCAGATCGACGCACGTGCTGCAACCGGCGTCGATCCGCAGCAGGCAGAACGGGAATTGCTCGCGGAAAAACAGCCTTCACAAGCGTTCGTAGCGCCCGAGCACCTGGGCGAGCTTGTGCTGTTTCTATGCAGCGAGGCTGGCAGCCAGGTGCGCGGTGCGGCCTGGAACATGGACGGTGGATGGCTGGCGCAATAAGCCATGCCGATTCGCGGTGGTAGCGGTGCGTCGGGCATAATGGCTGCTTTCTCTCGCTGCATGCACAGGTAGATCATGAAAGCCCAAGCCCGCCACATCCTGGTCAAGACTGCTGACGAAGCCGAAAAGCTCAAGCAGCGCATCGCCAAGGGTGAGGCGTTCGATGTGCTCGCCAGGAAGTTCTCCCTCTGCCCCTCGGGCAAGCGTGGCGGTGATCTTGGAGAGATCCGCCCTGGGCAGATGGTCGGTGCGATCGACCAGGTCATCTTCAAGAAGCCCCTGCGCGTTGTGCATGGGCCCGTGAAGAGCAAATTCGGCTATCACCTGGTGCAGACGTTCTACCGCGACTGAGTCTCAACACTGCCGTCTAAATACCCAGCAACTAGCAGTTCTGCCAGTTGTCGCTCCCAAGCCTTCCTCTGTAAAAAGTGCCTGACCCCGCGCAATTGACGTTGCGCGCTGGCTTTGAATGGAGGCTTTGCTATGCGTGTACGACTGATTGTGGGCTCACTGAGTTTGCTGGGCGCGGCCCTGCCATCCGCTCAGGCAGCTTGTACATTTTCCCCTGGGGCCGGTAACGACACGTATGTCTGCGACAGCGGGTCAGCGCCTTCGCTGGTGGATACCGAGGGTGACAACCGTCTGGTGTTTCCGGCAGGTGGCACCGGCGCCATCGAGGGCGATGTCACCTTTGGCCCAGGCCGGGACAGTATCGACATGGCCTCCGGCACGATCGCCGGCAACGTCAATCAGGGTGGCGGCATCGATGACTTCGTCATGAGCGGCGGCGTGATCGAGGGTAACGTCAACCAGGGTGACGGGCTGGACACCTTCTACATGTCCGGCGGCTGGATCAAGGGCACCTTCGACAGCGGCGACTACGCCGAAATGGACGGCGGCAGGATCGGAAACGTCAACCTGCGCCTGGACAAGAATACCTTCATCATGCGCGGTGGCAGCGTTGACAGGAATGTCATTGCCGCGTTCGACACCGATTACATCGAGGTCTTCGATGGCACTATTGGCGGCAATATCAGCGTCAGCGGCGGCGACGACAGCGTCCTGATCCATGGCGGCAGCGTCGCAGGGGACGTGCTGCTCAGCACGGGCAACGATCGCTTCGTCTGGGACGGCGGGACGATCGGCGGGAAAGTCGATGCCGGGCCGGGCGACGACACTGCGCTGCTCTCCGGGCTTAATCCGGAAACGCTGATCATCACAATCGATGGCGGCGAAGGCAACGATATCCTCACGTTCGACAATAGCCGCGCGGTGGGCGGTGCTCGCTACCTCAACTGGGAGACGGTGGCGTTGACCAATCTTAGTCAGCTGGCGCTCAACGACACCCTGGTCCTTGGAGACGCCGGCACCGGAACCGGCAGGCTCACCCTCGACAGCAACAGCGTCCTTGCCTCAAGCGAGGGCGTGATCACAGCGTTTGGCCCAGGGCAACGCGCATCGGTGAGTAACGCCGGAACGCTCAACCTTACCGAGGGTGGCGATGCCCTGGGCCGTCTTACCATCCAAGGCGACTATGTCGGCGAAAACGGCCTGTTGCGCGTGAACAGTGTGCTGGCCGGTGACAATGCGCCCTCCGATCGCCTGGTGGTCAGCGCCGGGTCCATAACGGGGACGACCGGCCTGATCGTCAACAATCTGGGGGGAGCCGGCGCGTCGACACCCCAGAACGGCATTCAGGTCGTGGAGGCACGCGACGGTGCCACCAGTACGGCTACCGCCTTCGTGCAAACGCAAACCCTTTCGGCGGGTGCCTACGACTATCGATTGTTCAAAGGTGGTGTTACCGCTGGCAGCGAGAACAACTGGTACCTGCGCTCGACGCTGGTGGCGCCACCTGTGGTGACGCCGCCGGCTGAGCCCGAACCCGAGGTCCCTGCCGAGCCGGCCCCCGAACAGCCGGCGGTTACCCCGCCGGTTGCCGCTCCAGCCCCAGGGCAACTGGACTTGCCCGCCCCGATCGCCGGCAACCAGAGCCTGCCGCTGTATCGTCCCGAGGTCGCGGTCTACGCCGCCGCCCCCAGGGGGGCAGCCATCGTGGTGCGTCAGGGGCTGGGCACCTTCCATCAGCGTCAGGGCGACCAGCAGTTGCTGGAGGGCCAGGGCGCACTGCCCGCTGCCTGGGGTCAGGCCTACGGCGGCGCACTCCGTCAACAGTGGAGTGGTACGGTCAGCCCCAGCCTCGATGGCGACCTGTATGGCTTCAAGGTTGGTCAGGACGTGTATGCTCATGTGAGTGATAGCGGTGCCCGTCAACACGCTGGGGTATACCTCAGCCAGTCTCGCCTGACGGCCGGTGTCAAGGGCTTCGCGTTGGCCCAGGAGAACCGTAGCGTCGGTGACTTGCGCCTGGATGGAAAAAGCGCAGGTGCGTACTGGAGCTGGGTGGGTGCGCAAGGTGGCTATCTGGATGGCGTGTTGCAATACACCCGTTTGGATGGGCGGGCGCGCTCGGACCGAGGCGACAAGTTGGACTTGGACGGGGACGCCTGGGCCGCTTCGCTGGAAGCCGGCGTGCCCGTAACCTTGTCATCGCACTGGGCAATCGAGCCGCAGGCACAGGTCATCGCCCAGAAGACCAAGTTCGATACCGCAAATGATCGCGTCTCGCGTATCGACCATGACGCGCAGGTTGAACTCACTGGCCGCATCGGGCTGCGCCTGGAGGGACGATTCCAGCCCGACGGTGCCCGGCTGCTGCAACCCTACGCGCAAGTGAACCTGTGGCATGGGGACGGCGGCAGGGATGCGCTGGTCTTCGACAAGACGGACAAGGTCAAGACTGATTACCGCTACACCGCCCTGCAAGCCGAAGCAGGCGTTGCAGCGCAACTCAATACTTCGTTGAGCGTGCACGGCGGGATTCAGTACACGACGCATCTGGATAGCCGTGAACAAGAGGCCAGCGGCGTCAACCTGGGCGTACGCTGGCAGTTCTGACAAGTAAGCAGGGCGCGCGACCATCGCGCGCCCTGCCCTTGACTAACGCCGAACGACCAACAGCCCTGCCCCTGCGCTTGCCAGCAGCGCGGCACTGGTGCGATTGAACAACCTACGAGGCCGCGGCCGCGAGAACCATCGCTGCAAATAAGCGCCCACTGCAGCGTAGAGCGCGATGGCTGCCCATTCCAGCAGTAGAAACAAAACCCCTAGTAACAGGAACTGTTGGCCTACCGGCACGGGGCTGGCGACCGATACGAACTGTGGCAGAAAGGCTGTAAATATCAGGATGGCTTTCGGGTTGCCTGCTGCAACCATGAACTCCTGACGCGCCAGGCGCCACCCACTGCGCGCCGAGTACCCAGCATCGACGGCCGCGGCCACTGGCGCACGCCACAGTTGCCACGCCAGATAGAACAGATACACCGCCCCTACCACTTTTATCGCCAGAAACAGGGTTTCGCTGGTATGCAGGACCACGGCCAGGCCCATGGCCGCAAGGCCTATCATGCCGCTGAAAGCAAACAGGCGCCCTACCCCTGCAAGGCAAGCGGCGCGCAACCCATAGCGACTGGCATTGTGCAGCGACAACAGGTTGTTGGGACCTGGAGCCATGTTCAGGGCAAAGCAGGCCGGTATGAAAAGCATCAGACTGGCAAGGTCCATCCCTCTATCCTCTGAATTTAGGGCTGTATCGCAGGTACCAGGCCGCAGCGTCAAGGTACAGTCACGCGCGACAACTGTACGGGCCAGCAGCGTCTGTTTAAGCTGTCAGCCATCACGAGGACCTTCCGATGCCGCGTTCCAATACCCGCCTGTGGCGAGATCCGCGCTTGCCGCAGGTCGAGAGCCGCCGGGCCTGCAACAGCCGGGCCTGCTACAAAGCCCATAGCCATCCGACCTTCTCCATCGGTGCCGTGGACGCGGGTTCCAGCCTGTTCACAGGTGCAGGTTGCGGGACCGAGCGGCTCACCCCCGGTACGCTGGTGGCGGTCCCCGCGCACCGGGTCCATGCCTGCAACCCCGAGGCAGACCAGTCCTGGAGCTACCAGATGCTGCATGTGGATGCGCGCTGGCTGGCTGAGCTGCGCACTGAGTCCGGCCTGCCCTGCGGCGCGCCTGAACAACCGGCGCGTGTCAGCCGGGATGCCGAAGCGTACCACCGATTCTGCCAACTCAACGACGTGCTGTTTTCCGAGGCGGCCCCGATGCAAAAGGAGGCCGAGCTGATCGCTTTTCTGTGCGACATGGATTTCGACACCTTCTCGCCCTTGGCCGCAGCACCCGTCCTTCAAGCCCCAGCGCTGCAGGATTTGCTGACGACCCTGCACGACCAGGATCCGGCTCGCCTGACCGTGAAGTCATTGGCCCGGGAAGCAGGCCTTGGTCGTTATCAACTGATTCGCGCGTTTCGGGCTGCCACAGGCCTGACGCCGCACGCCTACTTGCTCAACGCCAGGATCAACCGGGGCCGTCAACTGCTCCGGCAGGGTCACCGACTGGTTGAGGTCGCCCACGACCTGGGGTTCGCCGATCAAAGCCATTTTCAGCGGGTATTCAAGGCGCATGTCGGGATCACACCGGGGCATTACCTCAAGGCTCAGACTATGAAGTAAGGCTGCGCGGTCACCACCTGCAATATTGTTCAATACGCAGCGTGCCTGCACTCGCACACTCAGGCAACTGACCTCAAGCGCCGAGTCACCTGCGACCATGCAAGCATTTATCCTGATTGCCCTTGCCCACTTCCTGGCGCTGTTGTCGCCCGGGCCGGATTTCTTCCTGATTGCCCGAACCGCAATTGCCAGTGGCTGGCGCGTGGCCAGCGGCGCATGCGTGGGCATTGCCCTGGGCAACGGGGTATTCATCGTGCTGGCCTTCACCGGGGTGTCCATACTGCACGAGGGCAGCGCGCTGTTCGAGCTGTTGCAACTGGCCGGTGCGGTTTACCTGGTCTATCTGGGTATTGCGTTTCTGCGTCATGCCGGCAGTACCAGCGTGTCCCCGACTTCGGCCAGCAGCGCACCCACCTGGTGGCGCAACCTGCAGATGGGCCTGCTGTCCGGCCTGCTCAATCCAAAAAATGGGTTGTTTTACGCAAGCCTGGCCAGCCTGGTAGCGGGCAGCTCTACTATGTGGCTGTTTTCGTACGGCATCTGGATGTTCTGCGCGGTGCTTGCCTGGGACCTGCTGGTCGCTGTCAGCATAGGCCACCCGCGGGTGCTGCGGCGATTCAGCAGTGCCCTGCCCTTACTCGAACGGCTGTCAGGCCTCGTGTTGCTACTGCTCGGCATCGGTTTGCTGATCACGCTGGCCTGGCGTTGACCAGCATCAGTGTACGCAGGTCCATCAGGCTGAAATGCCCACTGGTCCATCCCCCGGTATCCAGGTGCCACACATTGCCCAGCTGCCTGACAGACTGGACAGTGGTATGACCGACCAGCAGGGCGCGCAACCCTTTTACGGGCGTGGTATCGGCCTGCTTCAAACGTCGCCTTGACCACAGGCAGGTTTCAAGCACGTCTGGGTCATCGGCCAGTTCGAGCCAGGTACGCAGGGTGGACCAGTCGTCGAACGGGCTGTCGGCATGCAACAGGCCAATGGGGCCGCTTGCCGACTCGACCTGCAAGGCGATCGGCATCTGTTCGAAACGCTCGACGAAGCGCAGCTGCTCAGCGGCCGTCGAATCGATGAACCACCCACCCCCTGCTGCACGGTACATCGCCAGGTCCAGCCGGCCGCCACGGACCAGGTTGATCGCCAGCGACTCGTGGTTGCCCTGGACCGCATAAAACCATGGCTGCTCCAGCCAATGCAGGGCTGCCCGACTAAAGGGCCCGCGATCGACCAGGTCGCCGACGCTGAATAGCCGATCCTTTTCCTTGTTGAAACCGACGGCGTCCAGGCTTTGCTGCAACCGGTCGAAATGGCCGTGTATGTCTCCAACGGCCAGATCCCGACCTTGAACATTGGCACCGACAAGCTGGAAACGCTGCATGACCTTATTCCTTTGCAAGTAGACAAAGACTTTCTAGGCCTTTGCCTGGGCAGCATGGCACAAGCGGCTGGTCGGGAGTATGCTCGGCGATCACGTGCCAGGGAAGGAAGTGTCATGAATCTGTGCGCTGCACAACTGGGTTCATTCAAGGGCGATGTGGCGGCCAACGTCGGGCGTCATCTGGCCTGCATCGAACAGGCTGCGAGCCTGGGCGCTGCCGTGATCGTCTTTCCCGAGTTGTCGTTGACCGGTTACGAACCCACCATTGCCCGTCAGGCTGCGCTGCCTTTGGGCTCCGCACGCCTGGACCCGCTGCAGGCGGCAAGTGACCGCCTGGGCATCCTCGTTGCGGCGGGATTGCCGTTGCCAACCCCGAACGGCATCCAGATCGGCATGCCGATCTTCACCCCGGGCGCCCCGCGCCAAGCCTATGCAAAACAGCGTCTGCACGAAGATGAACTGCCCTACTTCAACGCAGGGGTGAGCACCTCGCTGATTCAGGCGGCGCATCACCGAATTGCGCCCGCCATCTGCTATGAATCGATGTTCATGGCACATGCTGCATCGGCACGAGAACGAGGGGCAGACATCTATCTGGTGAGTGTGGCCAAGACGGCAAAAGGCGTAAGCGAAGGACACATGCATTATCCGCAGGTGGCGCGCGAACTGGGCCTGACCGTGCTGATGGCCAACTGCGTTGGACCCGCCGGCGAGTTCCTGGCGGCCGGTGGTTCTGCGGCGTGGGACAGTGAGGGTCGCCTGCTGGCTTGCCTGGACTCCCACAGCGAAGGCCTGCTGCTGCTGGACACCGAGGCTGGCACTGCCAGCGTGATGCCGCTGGATGCGCCCGCGTGATTTACCTGGTACTGGCACTGGCGAGCTACGGGCTAAGCTACTACGTGATCGGATTGCTAATCGATGGCCAGGTGGCTGACATTGCCGAGGGCATGCGCCATCGCCGTGATGCGCCTGCCCCAGGTCAATACCTGCGGGCTGTTCAGGCACGATTGCGCCGTGTGCGCTGGGAGTATTCACTCATGGTAGGTACATTTCTGACTGCACTGTCGTGCGTTGGCGCCTACTGGCTGGGCTGAAGCCGCAAGTCCAGTGGCAACGTTTGCCGGCCTTCGAGGGCCAATAGCAGTTGTTTGGCGGCCAGGCCACCGGCAAAGCCGGTGAGCCCACCGCCAGTCCCTATCACACGATGACAGGGCGCAATGATCGAAATCGGATTGCGGCCATTGGCAGCGCCTACCGCCCGCACGGCACTGGGGTTGCCGATCTGCTGGGCGATCTGACCATACGTGCGGGTTTCACCAAAGGGTATGCAGAGCAATGCGTCCCACACTCGACGCTGAAACGCCGTCCCAGAGAATTCCAGGGCCAGATCGAAACACTGACGTGAGCCGGCGAAGTATTCGGTCAGTTGACGTGCGGTTTCGATCAGAACGGGGCAGTGATCGTCACGCTGCAACGGACCAAGACGCACTCTGTTTTCCCGCTCCTGCTCCCACAGCACGGCGATCAGCCTTTGATCCCGAGAGACAAGGGTCAGCGTGCCAACCAGCGATGGCATGAGGGTGTACAGGCTGGGCATACCGCTACTCGGAAATTAAAAGGCAGCTTGCGGGGGGTGCTTATGACAAAGCGACTAACCGTAATGGAACTGAATTACTGCGAATCGGCACCGGTCAACACTTGTGAACGCTGCAAGAAACTGACGAGGTGAATCATGACTATCGAAGCTGAGACGCTCGCACAACTCGCACAAGCCCTGAAGGCACAAGGGGCCAGGTTGATCGCTGACCTGACGTTCATCCGCGCGCCTTACCGGTGTGGCAAGCGCTGGGTATGCAATGTAGTACGCCGCAAAACCGCACGCAAGCCTGCACTGCTTCAATGAACGGCGCGCCGCAACTACCACGCTCTTGAATAGGCGAAGGACCGCCCTTTTTCCTGCGATCACGCCCGCCTGCAAACCCGCCTGACGCACCTGTCACTCAAGGCATTCGCGTGCCGCCACCCTCAGCTTGTCGCCCGACAGAAAGCTGCCTTTATAGAATGTCGCGCGGCTACCCTCCCCCGACTCGATCACCTCCAGCACATCATCGGTCGTCACCGCACTAGGCGCCGTCATGCGTACGCCATGGGGGATGGATTTCTGCGTTGAATTGGGTGCCAAGGCCTGCCATTGCGGCATAACGCAGGCGGCATATTGCTGGGGCGTTTTGGATGTGAGCTTGCTTGCAGTGGGCTTTCCGGGTGAGGCGCAGCCCACGAGTGCTACACACAGCGCCGCCACGACATACAGGAAGTTAGGCATTTCTTTGGCCTCGATCAGTCGCGGGCATTTTAGCAAGTGAAAGGGCCAAGGAGGAATGGACCATCGTCGAATTCCGGAAACATCACGGTTGCCCTTTTTTACCGGCGTGCGGAACGAATGCAGCCTGTCTTGTTTCTGATGAGCAATCATGCACAGCCACACAAATGTGGGCACTGCTTGACTGATTTAATTGGGCGATTCGCTGGAGTCCTACATGGTGTGGTGGCTAGAAGTGCTTGCACAATTTGCAACATCGACCGGTCTGGCCGTGGTGTGCATCCTGGTGTTCTGGACCTACGGGCTGGCGTTCGGCAGGTTGTACATGAAGCTGCTCGCTTGCCTGCTGGCCAGCGTGCTGCTGATGGTCGCAGCATTCCCGCATGGGGTGAATTTTGCTACAGGCCTGGGCGCAACAGTAGGCAACAGTCACTCATTGTCGTTGTTCCTGGCTGACGCCAGCGGGGTTATCGCCGCAGTTCTGATCGCCTCTTTTTTCTTCAACCCGGAACGCTTGATAGAGTAGGCGGCGCTGTGCAGGTTGTCGCCTGACAGTTCTGCCAGTAGCAAGGGCAGGTATAGGGTGGCAATGTCATCAGGCCAATCCCGGCACGCGAACCCTTCAGCCAAGGATGCCGAGCCCATGAACGAGTCGTCTAAACAAACGCGGTTGTTTTACCAGAACGGTAAGCTGATAACCCTCGTGAGCCCCGAGCAGCGTCAGCAGATCTTTCGCTCCCCTGATACAGCGCTTGCCGAAACGCGTGTTGATAGTGGCCCGGCCTTGCTGGGTACTGACGCTCAGGGATCGGTTCTAATGGTGCAATCCGAAGATCAAGCACCCTCCTGATTGGGGTCGTGGGCAGGTGGAGAAAGAGCGTGGGCACAGGCGTTCCCTTCCGTTGCTGGAAGCCGGGCCAAGCGCAGCGGCTGACAAACATGCTAACGTTGAACGCATCGCCCATCGAGTCAACATGTTCATGGAATCACTTGACTGCATCAAATCGGACTTGGTCAAAACCGCAGATCATCTAGAAGAACTTGGCAAAGCCATGAACGGCCATGCGCGCTTCATGCAGGCGCGGGGTGCTCATCCGGATCAGATCGACGTGAACGCACACATTGAAGCCCTTGCACAGGTAACCGAAGCCCTGCGGGAGGTGGCAACCAAGATGCAGAGCTCACTTAGCCCTGCCGTGCGTAACAAGTGACGCATTGAGTACAATCCCATCCCCCGAAGATCGTCTCAATGAAACCTGAGCTTGACCACCTTGCTCAGCGCCCAGCCGCCGAATACGTAGAACAGGTCCAGGTAGAAGCGGCCGGCATAGTTGGGCATAGGGTGGTTGTCGATGAGCTGCTCAGGACCGGGGGCAGGCGGCATGAGCGCGTAAAGTGCGTTCGGGATCAAGGCCAGGGCGATCAGCAGCAAGTAGGCTGCCCCTTTGATCCAGTGCGCGCGTGGTGTAGGCCTGGCTGACCATTTGACGCCGTAATACGCGATCAGGCCTGCCACGGGCAATACCCAGAAATGTGTTGGGATGCCAATGAACATTTCAGCTACAGCACTTCTTGTTTCCACGCACTTTCCTCCGATTGAATACGCGAAGTATTGCGGTTGAGTGCGTCAAAAGCAAAGTGCTCATGACGCCTCTACGCGCTTGGCTGCTACTACAGTATTCAGTTAGCTGTCGTGGGGAAAAGCATCGGGCACTCCCAGTGCCGCGGTCATGTCGCTGGGTTTGCATCCAGCGTGGATGCAAACCCAGTACACGTCTCGTACCAAGCGTAGTAGCGTTCGCCTTTCGACGAACTGCCAAGGTCCGTTGCTTATGTCCATGGACCGCGCCACTCACGAACTGGGAAGTCAAATGGAACACGTTCATTCCGTCAGCCAAGACGTCATCGATTCAGCACTCATTGCGTTTTCACGTTTCAAGATTGGTGAGATCAAGGTTTACGATCTGGAAAATGCAATGAGTTATGAAGCCGGACAAGCGCTTGCCCGCAGCGGGCTGGTGCGGTTCTCGATTCACAAGCTGCCATCGGGACGGTACCGCATCAGTGACGAGGGCGAGAACGCGATTACCGAAGCAGGCCGCGAACGGCTGGAGATGATCAGGGGTTGAGCGGGTAGTTGGCTGAAATAAATCCCCAGAGATGCAGCTGCATACGGCACAGGATTGACCCGTGCCGTCTCGCACCCTCAAGTACCCTGACTCCAATGAGCAGCGAGCGCCAGCACGACGAAAGCCACCACCGCCTCCACAACAAGGTAGATACCGTAGAAGTCCTCTGAAAACATACGCAACTTTCCGCTTGAATAACGACTGACCTGAGCCGAATGACCCGGCGCCTGAATCAGATAAGCGGTGGCATTCAGAAGTTCATGCCCGGTAAAAACTGTCAGGCGACTCCAGGCGGAATGCCATCCTTGTTCTTGTCCTTGAGTCGCGCTTTTTCCTCCTCGGTGGCGTGAGCCGGTACCTGATCTTTTTTGGGTTCAGGTTGCTGTTCAGTCATGTTCAAACTCCTCAACGTGTGAAACGTTGGGCATTTGTTGCGCTCAGCAGTTCAGACGTATCGGCAGCCATCATGTTCCATGACCGCTCTTGGGGATGCTCTGGGAATTGAAAGAAGCCACTTCGCGGGCCCTCATGACGCCCCAGGCCAATGCCCGGGACATGGACTCCTTTGGGCGGTCGTCGAACGCCTCCTCATAGACAGGCACGCCGCCAGGAGCATAGACACCTATGAACAGCTGAACGAGGCCTTTTCGGGACAGACGAACCTGTACATTAATCGACGTCTTGTCGCTTAATGTCTCTTCGTGCGCGCGATGGTGCAACGTAGGGTCAGCCCAGGACCAGAACACACTGCCGCGTATCCGCATCGCGCCTCCTAATACTTTAGTCTAATAGCCGCTAAGAGGGACATTAGCCGCCTGCCGCTTGGGCTACTAGCGAAATATGGCATCGAACCTCATCGATCAGACGAGCGGGAACGTCGGTGCCATAATGCTGGGCTGTCGCGATAGAGCGCCATTAGCGATGCCTGGACGCACTGCACATCTACCGCGAGCATCAATCATGAATTCGTTACTGACCTTCTTCGCAGCTGCGGTGTTGCCACTGTTGGCGATCGCCCTGACGGTCATGGCGCACCGGCACGTCATGCAGAAATGGCGAGCGAAAATCCATACCGAAGTTGCACAGGCCTTGAGCACCTTGGTGTCACTACTTACACACTGCTCGTGGACAAATTGACTTCGCCCAGCACCGACAGAACTGCCCAGGTCTATCGCATTCTCCTTGGCGAGCGCGGAGACTACTATCTGTTCATGAACATCGGAGAGCAGCCAGGCCTGCTCAAGCCGTTGCGCAAGTAACGGGCTTTGCTGGCGGTGCGGGTCAATGGCTAATATGCTTTGGCGGTGGCCGATCAGGCATCTCACTAGGTGTCAGAATTCGAGAGCATGCGCTTGGTCGGCTTCTTGTAGAAAGCGTGTTTATCAGCGGCATTATTAACGTTGAACGTTGAACGTTGAACGTTGGGAGATGACGCGCGCTGGCTGCGTAAAGGGGCGAAACTTACCGCTGAGTCAACGGACCTATCCGATTCGACTTTAATCTGCCCTGCCAGTTGCCAGTACCGTACTACGTGGGACATTTGAGGGCTGAATGTGCAATGAATAAAGGTCTACTGATCGGGCTGGTGGTGACCCTGCTTACGGGGTGCAATCATTATTTCAACAGCCCCTATGGAAGTCGCTGGGATCAACGAAATATCCCCTGTGACGCCACGCCACCTAATCAACCTGGGTGCTACGACAATGTGCACCAAGAGGGGCTGCTCAACAGGCTTTTAAGAAAGGACTAGTCATGCCTGCTTTCTTGACCCGCTTGTTCAAGCGCACAGATAAGCCAGGGCACGCTGAACTCAACCGTTCAACCGACTCCAGCCAGATCAGCCCTCCCTCCTCCGTGCCCTTCATGGACAACGACGAGACCACGCGCCTGGCCACAACCTGCTCGATACGAAGCTACGACGTAAGCGCACCAGCCATTACACGTTGCAATTGAAGTTGCGTAATGGCTGACATCCCATCCAAGCGATTCCTAGATGGAGCGTTGATTTATCCTGGCCGATAGAGCTTCAGCGCTTTCTTTTCGCTCCGAATATCGATCTACCAAATAGCCCTCACGGCCACGAACCAGCAGCGTGAACTTCACCAGTTCCTCCATCACATCGACCACGCGGTCATAATACGGCGAAGGTTTCATTCGGCCAGCATCGTCGAACTCCAGATACGCCTTCGGCACGGACGACTGATTCGGGATGGTCAGCATGCGCATCCATCGACCTAACACACGCATCTGGTTCACAGCGTTGAATGACTGAGACCCGCCGCACACCTGCATCACCGCGAGTGTTTTGCCTTGGGTGGGCCGCACGGCACCCAGGGTCAAAGGAATCCAATCGATCTGCGCTTTGAATACCCCGGACATAGCGCCATGACGCTCGGGGGAACACCATACCTGTCCGTCTGACCACAGCACCAGATTACGCAGCTCTTGTACCTTCGGGTGTTCGACTGGCGCGTCATCCGGCAAGGGCAAACCTGACGGATCGAAAATCACCGTCTCGGCGCCCATGTACTGGAGCAGTCTAGCGGCCTCTTGCGTCAAGAGACGACTGAACGAACGCTCTCTGGTCGATCCATAGAGCAGAAGGATGCGTGGTTTGACGTTCGACGCATCAGCCAGGTTAAGCTTATCGGCAGTGGGCAGATCCATCAGCAACAGATCGAGGGCAGGAAAGGCCTCGGCAGAGTCGATATCGAACTCGTTCATCACAATGCTCCAATCCGATCCAAAGCCTGCTTCAGGTCGTCGCCTTGAAGTGTCTTCAGATCCAACGCGAATAACGCTGCGAACCGCCTTTTGATGTGTTCAACCGTTGCGTCGAATGCGACCTGAATAGCCTCGTCGCTGCCATCCACTTCCGATGGGTCAGGCAGCCCCCAGTGGCTCTTGATGGCCGGGCCAAAATACACCGGACAGGCTTCGCTACTTGCCTTGTCGCACACAGTGATCACGATATCGGGTGGCGAGTCCTCGAACGCTTCTGATCCCTTGCTATAAAGGGCGGACGTGTCGACACCCAGTCCTTGCAGCGTGCTCACCGCACGGGGATTGAGTTTGCCGCTGGGGAGGCTGCCCGAACTGATGGCCGTGAAGCCGTCCGGCGCAACATGGTTGAACAGTCCTTCGGACAGGACGCTGCGACAGCTATTGGCCGTACACATGAACAGCATCTTCATAAGTTACTCCTACGTGCTGATGCTCAAGCGCACGGCAAGCGCTGCCAGTGTCAGCAGCAGAATGGGGAAAGTGATTACGCAGCCAACCTTGAAGTAGTAACCCCACGTGATGCGGATGTTTTTCTGAGCCAGGACATGCAGCCACAGCAGCGTCGCCAGACTACCGATGGGGGTTATCTTGGGGCCAAGGTCGCAGCCGATGATGTTGGCGTACACCATGGCTTCGTGGGCGAGCCCCGTCGCGCCACTGTCCTGAATCGACAAGGCACCAATCAGCACGCTGGGCATGTTGTTCATGACAGATGACAGCAGCGCAGCCGTGAAACCGGTGCCGAGTGTCGCAACCCACAGACCATGATCGGCGAAGGTGCCGAACAATGAGCCGAGTCCTTCTGTCAGCCCTGCATTCTTCAGGCCGTAGATCACCAGATACATGCCAAGTGAAAACAATACGACCTGCCAGGGTGCGTTGAGCATGACTTTGCGGGTCGAGATCACATGCCCTTTCGCGGCAATTATCAGCAACACCAGTGCGCATACAGCGGCGACAGCACTGATCGGTATGCCTAGGGGCTCAAGGGCGAACAAACCGACTAGCAGATGCAGCAACACCCACCAGCCAGCAATGAACGTATGGCGATCCTTGATGGCCTCTTCTGGTCGCGGTAGTTCTTCGGGTGAGTACGCCAGCGGTACCTCTTTTCGATAAAACAACCAAAGCATGCCTAGCGTCGCCCCGACACTGGCCAGATTCACCGGCCACATAATCGAGGCGTACTGACCAAATCCGATGTCGAAAAAATCGGCAGAGACGATGTTCACAAGGTTCGAGACAACCAGCGGCAAGCTGGCAGTGTCGGCAATGAAGCCGGCAGCCATCACGAAAGCCAAGGTTGCTGCCGGGCTAAAGCGCAGCGCCGTAAGCATTGCGATGACAATGGGGGTCAGAATCAATGCTGCGCCATCATTAGCAAACAGGGCCGAGACAGCTGCACCCAAGAGTACCATTAGTGCAAACAGGCGTGCCCCGCTGCCTCTCCCCCAACGAGCCACATGAAGCGCTACCCACTCGAAAAAGCCTGCCTCATCCAGCAGGAGGCTGATGATGATCACCGCAATGAACGTCGCCGTCGCGTTCCACACAATGTGCCAGACCACCGGGATATCACTGAGCGCAACAACGCCAGTTAGCAACGCGACCACCGCTCCGGCAGACGCACTCCAACCCACGCCAAGCCCTCGGGGTTGCCAGATCACCAGTACCAGCGTTACCAGAAAAATAGACACTGCCAGCAACATCTCGGGTCTCCAATAACACTTAGCAACAGGAAACCTGGCGTACCGGGCGACCTTCCATGGAAGCAAGGCGACCTTGGTCATCACCGAGCCAAGTGCGGTTAGCCTCGAGCGTCGCCTGAAGTACATCCAGTGCCCATAGAGGCAGTTCCGGATGAAGACGGTAGTAAACCCATTGGCCCTGCCGACGGTCCTCCAGCAGCCCGCAGGTACGAAGCTGAGCCAGGTGGCGTGAGATCTTCGGCTGGCTGTCGTCGAGTGCCCAAATCAGTTCACAGACGCACAGCTCACCCTCAGCTGCGAGCATGAGCATGATCCGGGCGCGGGTTTCGTCACCAAGGCATTTAAAGAAAATAGGCGGCTGAATGGGCATGACCAACCTTTATATTCGATTCTACGCATATGCGAATTTACAGATATGTAGCCGCAATTGGAAGCGGCTCATCTCGCTTCAGGCGCCCACGTATGCGCAAGCAGATCAGGAAACTCGCTTACCCTTTGGGTTGGCAGACGACTAGGGACGTCTTTCAGGTAGGCGTATGGATCATGTCCATTCAGCCGTGCTGACTGGATCAGGCTCATGATCGCCGCTGCCCGTTTACCGCTGCGTAACGACCTGGCAAGGAGCCAGTTCGAATGACCGAGGGCCCATGGGCGAATCTGATTTCCCCCCTGATTGTTATGGATGGGCACATTCGAAGCGAACAGGTCAAAGAATTTGCGACGGACATGGGCCATACAGCCAATGTCGAACAAGCCCTGTACGAAGCTGGCGTTGTAACCTGCAAAGTCATCGCAGACCAACTAGCCATTCCACGAGCCCAGAAAACGAGGCTGCATAGGAAATCCGCTTGATGGACCAGAAATGGTGTCCACTCAAACTTAGGGGGCTCCATGGCCTTCAGCAGTCGTGTGGGGAAGATGTGGTTGCCGGACGGTTACACTACGACTGCCATCACGTCAGCAATAGCGCCCTATCGGGGACAGCCACGCTAGCGACAGCGGATCAAGCACCAGCAGTTGCGACTAACGATCTGTCATCTTCTGGGTAACCAGGCCGCGAGCAGCCATATCACGCCTGTCGCCAACACCCAAGGCCACCTGCTCGCGGGATTCATTGCCATACCCACCAACGCGATAACGATCAATGCCCCCCCCGCCCATCGTTTGCGCGCTGGTGTAAACCATCTCTGAAACCGCCTAAGCATGGCCTGCACGTTTATCACCACCTGTGCTGCACTCAAACGATCGCAGTCTCTGTCGTCGTTCTGATTCACCGCGCCTTGTATCCGCATGAATTGACGTGTGCCGGAAAATTGCGGCCATCAGCTACTATGTCCCGGTTATCAGTAGGTCAGGGAAGAACACCGCGCGCCTGCTTCATTGCCTGCAAGGTCATGCGCTTGTGCTGCAGCGCTGACTGATCTTCGATCCTGCGCACCGCCAGCGCTCTCAATACCTCATAAGCAAGCGCATGACAGACAGGCTCAGTCACGCCATGCCCACGCTGCAGGTCGATAGCGGCTTGCCGACGCTCAATTTCCATCCTTGCTGGGTCATACTCGAACGCCGCAGCTCGCGCCTCGAGCATCACACTATTGGCGGCGGCCAGGTCGACATCCAGCATCCCAGTGAGCGCGCACTGCTCACCTGTAATGGATGACAGCGCAAAACCCTTGTACTGAGCCTCACCCATAACCGGCCGTACAGGTTGCGCAGTGCAGCTCGAAAGCACGACAGTGGCCATGAGCAGATATCGATAATTTTTCATCAGGTCACGTCAAGTCAAATACAGTGGATGAGCCATACGTTACAATTGGCCTCGTCAAAACCACGCTCCAGGCGCTGCTCGTTCGGCCACCCTACCGATGTGCCACGCTTAGACTCGCTATCTTCCCTGCCACCCCTCTTTTTCCGCTATCACCCGTTAAGGATGATGCCATGATCATTCGCCAGGCTACTAATACCGACCATCCGCAGTTGCTCGACCTTTGGCTGCGCGCCGTTCGTGCCACTCACCATTTCCTACAGGAAGCCGATATCGAGGCGTTGTTTGCTCAACTGCGCGATAGCTACCTGCCGGCTGTCGAATTATGGATGGCAGAGGATGCCGTAAACGGCCCGCTTGGGTTCATCGGGCTTAACGTAAGCCACGTAGAAATGCTGTTTATCGAACCCAGTCGGCGAGGTGAAGGCATCGGCCGCGCGCTACTGGATCACGCCCGGAGTTCACGCGGCCAAATTAGCGTTGATGTGAATGAGCAGAATCCGAAAGCGGTCGGGTTCTATCTGCATTATGGTTTTATCCAAACAGGCCGCTCCCCTCTCGATGGTGAGGGCCGCCCGTTCCCCTTGCTGCACCTGAGCTTGCCCGGCTAGCACTGCAGCCGTGGGGTGCTACTGGTCCGCTCATTGACCATTACGAAACCTTCATCGAAAACCAACTGCTCACCCAGGGAGGCAGTGAAATGATCAACCATCTGGATCACCTCGTTTTGACAACCATCGATGTCGAGGCATGCAAGGATTTCTATACCCGCGTCATGGGCATGAACCTGGAAATTTTCGGTGCCGGGCGCTTGGCTTTGCGCTTCGGTGAGCAAAAGATCAACGTACACGTGCGTGGCCACGAATTCGAACCCAAGGCTCACTTGCCAGTCTCAGGCGCGTTGGACCTCTGCTTCATCGCCTCGATCAGCCTTGAGAAAGTCGTGGCCCATCTAGAAGCACAGCAGTGGCCAATTATCGAGGGCCCCGTTCAACGCACCGGCGCCACGGGACCTATCCGATCCGTTTATGTGCGCGACCCGGATCTCAACTTGATAGAGATATCGGAGCGACTCTAGCAGAGTTTACAGGAGCAGAATGAAGCGCGATCCAGACAGGCCTGGGTGCTCTCGAGAAAACCAAGCAGGCTATCGGGTGGGGCTTGCCGGTAACGGCCCCGACCGATCAGGAAAAGAGCTTGAACGCTACCCAGCTCGTCGCCAAAGCAAAGACTGCGCCCGCAGCAGCCGACAGAAAGATGCTGCGCGCTTGGTGCTGCGTGCCCTCGCGGACCTCACTGCCCAGCTGTGCCAGGTTCTCTTTCATCTGCTTGATAACTTGATCATGGCTCATGGTCGTCCTCGCTTGTGATGCCAGGTCACGCCTGTTGCTAGACCCTATGGCGATAGTGTCGGCCGAATTGGCGTAAAGCTCAAGACCACTCGGCGCAAGCCTGTTTCTCAGGACGGCAGGCTAGAGCTTTTGAATGAAGGCCGCAGCGGTAACGATGACGGTGACTAGCCCTCCCACCGCGACAAAGGGGTAAAACAGCGTCTCGCGCTTCATTTTGTTGGCCTCGGCGATCAATTTTCGCGCCTCGGCGGTGAGCTTGTGAATTTCAGCTTGGAGCTTCTCAAGCTCCAGCTCCTCCTTCTCGGTCATTGGCCGTCCTTTCGTGCCTTGAGCCGCACCCTGTCGTGCGTCCTCTGTGCTGCATTATGTGTTCTCAGGTTAAGGAATGCAGCACGCCACAGCATTCATTGATGCTGTACTCCTCAGTGGCGGGCACCGTGGCCTTGAGCGTGGCCACCACGCGCTCGGTAGCAGTCAGCGACCATTGAAAAGCTATCCACCCCGGATAGGTCAACCGGCGCATGACCTGACCGCATCTGTCACGCGCTCCAGCGGTGACTGCCAGGTGCGATAGAAGTGATAACGGACAGTCGAACCACTTGGTGCTGATGCCACATCGACCAAATGGATAGGCGTCTGCGCGTCAGGCGCCAAGACAGCGTAGCGGTCGCCAGATGTCTGCAAGATACCGCCGACACTTACCCCCAGCACCGTGGTGTTCTGCCAGGCATCTCGGATGCACTCGGCAACCTGCTGGGGTGGCCTTGACGACTTCAAGTCCAGCAGTGGCGGATTGCTTCGGGTGTCGCCAACGCTCGCACACCCCGCCAGCAATGCCAAGCCCGACCCGACTATGATGTTTCGCATATTTTCTATCTCCTGAAAGTCGAGACCGTATCAGCCCGGCATCTGCGCGCTCGACGGAACCGCTACAGACAGCCTTGCAATGCTGACAGGCGCTTTTTTGCGATCCAGTTCCCCAGCACCACGTAGTACTTTGCTTCAGACCCACTCGGTGCTGGCTGGATGTCTACGAAATACTCTGATACTTGCGTGAAGACGGTATAGCCGACATCGCGGCCTGCTTGAAGAGTGGCGCCAGGTGTTCCACCAAAAATCGGCTGATTTTGCCATTCGTACTGGACACACTTCGCCAGCGCGGCGTCAGTTTTGGTCGATCTCAGAACTTTATAGGGACCAGCCTGACGAGCTTCATTCATGGTTGGAGCCATGCATCCCGCTAGCAAAGCCAAACCCATTGCCCCGATCAAGATTCGAATTTGATCCCTCCTTGATGATGCCGGGAATCTACCACAAGGCGGCGTGGCCCAGCCCAGATGCGAAAAGCCCAGAACAGAGCTGGGCTGATACAAGGAAATCTGCTTACTACTCGAACACTGGGCGCAAGAAGCTTCGCTCGTAACTCAGAATGAATTTCCTGTCGCTGGCCTCCTTGACCAATTCCATACATGCCGAATCGCCTGCCGCCTGCTGTCGATACTGCTCATAGGCAGCAAGGCTCTCGAAGCTGAACAGGCAATAGGCGACATTGCTCGCCCCCTCAGAAGGCAGGAAATAGCCATGGTGCTGGCCTCCCATGCGCTCGACCAGAGCGATCCAGTGACGGGAATACGCCTCAAAAGCGGGAAGCTGGTAGGGATCAATCACATAACGAACATGGCAGGTGACCATGGAGTCATTCCTTTGAAGGCTTGAGTAAAGCGCAAACTCTAAGGCAATCCTGCACAGACTTCCAAGGATGACCACCTATCCCCCTGGACGCATCACCCGTAACCGTACGGCCTCATGCCGTCGTAGCGTTGTCTCCCAACGACCCGCCCCGGTCCGTTGCTGGAAAGCCCATGGACTTGGGCTTGGATGCTCAAGGAGGATCAACTTGAGCGAGCAACGCGCAATGACTTCCCACGAGGTCGGCGTGTGCGCTGCACTTCAGTCAGATGGCGCATTCTTTGCGACTCTCGCCCTCTCGCAGCGCAGTAAGATTAAAGACGTAGCTAATGTACCGATAGACGTCATGCCAGCCGATGGGATGTGATCAATCTGCAGAAGAGGATGCAGCAAGTCATAAGGAGAGTCGCCCTAAGCAAGATAGAGGAAGGAACGAAGACAGAAAGGGACTTGTGTGCTGCTGAACGACCAGGCTTTACGTGCTATCCAGTTCGCCAGGCCATACGCCGACTGCCTCTGTTCTAAGTCCCGCATTCATAGCCCAACAGCTGGGTCACAGCGTTTACATGCTGATATCGACCTATGCCGTTGGCTCAACCCAAGCTCCGACTGGAGCAAGCTGGAAAAACTCGAAGGATCGGACGTATCAAAACCTGGCCGAGTGTTTCAACGACGACGCCACTGCCATCCTGAGCTTCGTAGTTCGCGCTGCCGCCTAACCCTGCGGCGCTGCCCGCCAGCACCCAAACGAAAAACGCCGCCTAGGGATAGGCGGCGTTAGAAATTCCCCATCAGGGCTTGAAACCCTTATCTGGTGTCTTCGGAGGTGGGATGTCCCATAGCCTGTCGCTGGATTCCTGCTGCGCCTTTGCTTTTTGCTCTTCTGTTGAGCCAAAGCAGCCGCTCAGCAACAGCGCAGTAACGGCGACGAGAATTGCGCCAATCATGGTGTGCTTCATAAGGTTCCTTCCTGTGAGATGGTCGGGCATTACATCAAAAATCGCCAATCGCCGCAAAGCATGGCGCTGAGCCAGTAGCCACCACCTGCCGTACTCAAAACATGAACGCTTCCATGTCCAACCGAATTCTTTGAAGGAGGTGAAAACGCCTCCATGTGGGTTTAATTATAACTAGCCTCCATATCCTCTTTACTTCGCTGCAGGCACATTCCTTTTACGTAAGCTTCTGCGTACTCAAAAGTGCTTCACCGATCGAAGTCTTCGACCAAATTCGACCCAAGATATCTGACCTAATTGCAACACCGTAAATATAAACGCAACTGGGGAAACTATCAGTATCATTTTTCCAGGCAGATCACCGATAGACCTCACCATCACTAAAGTTCATCGACTCCAATGGTGGTCTTTTCAGCTCAGCCAAGTACGCAACACTTTGTGATCTAGTCATGCTAGGAAACACCATACCTTGAGGTATAGATAACCTTGAGCGAGTTAGGCAGGCTGGGCTGCCGATTGTTGGGCTGGACCTATGTCGATAGCGCCGACATCAATCAGCTGCTGGAAATCGCAGAGCTGCAGCTGGCATTGACGATCCACGATGACGCTGACATCCAGGGTTGATGTATTCGGGCCGAGAATTTGGAACTGCACACCAAGCTAGCTGACTGGAACACCACAATCATTCCAGCGCTCAGCAGCGACCTTCGCGAAATCCTCGGACGCCCGAACCTTACTTGCCACCACATCGCCAAGGCTCAACGTATCATGGGGCTCACGATCGCACCCAATGCCGAAGTCAAGCAGGCCGTCGTGATTCACTGGCCTCTCGGGCACTCCCTTAGGCACGGCGCGGATTGGCGTCAGCGTGTAACAGCCGAGCTGGCGAAGGCAGGTAATACGCTGAAAGCCTAATAGGAGTACAAATGTACTACGCTCCGCTATACCCCCTTTCTCTCTATTCACTGCTGCGCTATGTCGATAAAGCCTGACCCGCCCCACATAAAACCATACTAGCGGCTCGGTTCCCCCTCGTGCCCAGCGAACAGCCAGCTTAGAGAAGCCTCTGCTTCAATTGGTTTGCATGCAAATTTGAGGCTGAGGCACAGGCTCCGGCATCAGGTTGGCATGTAACAGATCACCGTAACCCCAGACCAGCGTTCCCAAGACTGCCGCGATGGCGCAAACAGCGCGCCACAATGTGTAGTAACTGCCATGCGATCTTCGCATCTGCCTGTTGAGTCTGCTCACACCCTCGCCCAAAAGCGATTCGCCAAGAAGGGCAAATACAGTTATAACAGATCCCGACCGTGAAAATTGCGCAGCGTCTCCCTCAAACCACCACGCGATACTCCAAGCGAATGAAATAAACACCGCGATTGCAGCTGCGTATAGGCGTCGCCTAACCTCAAACAATGATGCCGCTGCCTTGCCAGTTACCTCAGGCACGTACCTTCCATCATCAATTGAATCGCAAGATCCCCCGTAATTTTCCTCTTTTCTCTTCAGGGCGCCGTGAATCAGAAGTGTGGCAGCAACGCCTACGATCAGGCTTAGGTGTGTTTTGCGCACGTGGCTATCTCTCTTGAAATTTGAATTATCTTAATTACTTGTCCGGCTAGTATATATGCCTGACGCATTTTTAATGGTGTATTTACGCATCAGTGCCGAGATATGGCGGCCAAGAAATCCGTAGGCCCAGCGCACAAACGGCGGCACGGTGGTGCCCGTTGATGAGGTGAGCGAATGACCCGCCTCGCCTCCTGCCTCCTGCTGTTGGCCACAGGCGCAAGCGCCGGGCAAACCTTTCATGTCGAGGCATTCGGGAACATCGACAGGGGCGGCAATTGTGTGCACGACGAGGAGCGCGGCGTTACCTACTACGTATTCTACGGCGGACACTTCGGCGGCATCAGCTGCATTTCCGACAGCCAGCCGCAGGCCAGCAATCAGCGCCAGCTCTCCCAGCACGAAACCCAACCCGAACCTCCACCTGCTCTGGCGCCTGGGCGCTGGATTGATGAGAGGTATGAGTTGTGAGGAAAATTCGAGATTTCTTGAAGGCTGTCATAGGGTGGGCTAGTTGGAAGATGGCCGACTCTCTGCATAAGACGTTCGGCGCCTGGCATCCGCATGATGCTATTGACGAAGACCTTGGCTACTGGGGCTAGACATGACCGACCGGATCGAAGCAGAAGGTTGGCTGCTGAGGCAGATCGTCAAGGACGTGGGCCAGTGGCAGAACCCCGCCAAATACCACGAGGCAGCGCGTTGGATGGCGTGGCGTACGCCTCACTGGAGGCTGAGGCCCTGGCCGCTGGAGTCAAGCCATGAGATCCTTGGGAGAAATCATCGGAGCTTCGAAATCGAGCGACTGCCCCGACTACGACGACCTGCGCCTATCAAACACCATCAAAATCACCATTCGTCCAAGTCGTGGAGACGTTGTATCTGGTGCTTGTACTCGCACACTATCTGATAGGTAGAACTCGCGGTCCCAGTGACGAGAGCACCTACCACGTCGCAATCTGCCTCTACGAACTTCTCCCACGCTGCCTGCGCCTGGGGCATCATGGCCGGTACATTTTTCGGGAGCGAGCCTTCATCGACATACCCCTTTGCGGTGGCCAGGGCCTTCTGGTACTTCTCTTCCACCGCGTCCTTGGCCGCCTCCCGCATTTCATATGCGCAATGAGCTGAATCCTGGGTGGTTTTGGTCTCCGGCTTTCTCAAGCACTGCTGCCAATCGGCCTCAAGCTTCGCCGCGTACTGACGCACCGCTGCATCCCGTGCTGCAATCTCTGCTTCTTCCCCGTGCAGCTCGGCGTGGGCTGCGCCCACTACTGCCAGCACCGCGCCAGCGATACCGGCCTTGATAACGGTCTTCATTGGTCTCATTTCCCTGAGTCATAGCCCGGCCGGCGTGATGCCGTTCCAGGCGGGTTTGGCTCGGCCAGAAGCCGGGCGAGGTGATCCTGACGCATTATATGCGTTGCCATTACCCTCGAGTTGGAGCACCGCAACATTTCAACCGCAATCAAGGCCTGATCAAAGCGCGCGATTAGCTTCGACAAGATCGTGACGCCCTGCGGTATGCCGGAGGACACCTTCTATGACCCTAGCCCTGATGTACATGGCCTACCTGATTTGCACGGGGCCGCGATGAGCGCAGCGGTTGAACCGCTCGACACATGCAGTGCCCGCCGCATGATGTGGTTCGACAAGGAAGACCAGCGCGCCCTGTTCGGCGACATCCGCGACGACGAACACCAGCGATGCGACAGCCGGATACTGAAGGTTGAGCCAGATGTGCTGATGGACTTTCGGAGTCTGCCCTTGGGGACGCCGCTTTGCGCTTGGTCGTGTTCGATCCGCCGCATCTGACCCGGGCCGACGTGGCTCGCTGGATGCGGGCAATGTACAGAGTGCTCACCAGTGAATGGCGGGAGGATATCCCCCAAGACTTTGCCGAGCGTTTCCGTGTACTGGAACCTGAGGGAATCCTGATCTTCAAGTGAAACGAAGCCCAAGTGCTGGTCAGCACCAACCAGTCCCTTCGTGTTCCAACCTAGCAAAGGTGGGCTGTGGATCAACGAGCCAAGTGTTACAATCCGCCACTTCAAATCGGCGCTGAAGGCGCTGAACATCCGTGAACGCCGTCAGTACGACACCCGCCACACCTACGCAACCATGTGCCTGATGTCTGGGATGAACCCCGCGTTCATCGCGAGCCAGCTCGGCTACAGCGTCGAGATGTAGCTCTCTACCTACGCGAAATGGATCAGCTCCTCCTTGGACTGGAGGGAGCTGGAGAAGCTGCCGCCCCGAGTCGAAATGGCCCAAAATTGGCCCAGAACTGACGAGAGGGCCTAAATACACCTCTGGAACCCCCGCAGGACAAGCACTTGATCTCCACAGCAAACATCACCATGCAATTCGGCTCCAAGCCGCTGTTCGAAAACGTTTCGGTCAAATTCAACAATGGCAACCGCTATGGCCTGATCGGCGCCAATGGCTGCGGCAAGTCGACCTTCATGAAGATCCTGGGCGGCGACCTGGAGCCTTCTGGCGGCCAAGTGATGCTCGAGCCCAATACGCGCCTGGGCAAGCTGCGCCAGGACCAGTTCGCCTACGAAGAATTCACCGTGATCGATACCGTGATCATGGGCCACGGCCATCTCTGGAAGGTCAAGGCCGAGCGTGATCGTATCTATTCGCTGCCTGAAATGTCCGAAGAAGACGGCATGGCTGTCGCCGAGCTGGAAACCGAGTTCGCCGAAATGGACGGCTACACCGCCGAGTCGCGCGCAGGCGAATTGCTGCTGGGCCTGGGCATTCCGCTGGAGCAGCATTTCGGCCCAATGAGCGAAGTAGCGCCGGGCTGGAAGCTGCGTGTGCTGCTGGCCCAGGCCCTGTTCTCGGACCCGGACGTACTGCTGCTCGACGAGCCGACCAACCACCTGGACATCAACACCATCCGCTGGCTGGAAACCGTGCTCACCGCGCGTAACAGCACCATGGTGATCATTTCCCACGACCGCCACTTCCTCAACAGCGTGTGCACCCACATGGCTGACCTGGACTACGGTGAGCTGCGCCTGTTCCCCGGCAACTACGACGAGTACATGACCGCCGCCACCCAGGCCCGCGAGCAGCTGCTGTCGGACAACGCCAAGAAGAAAGCCCAGATTGCTGAACTGCAGACCTTCGTCAGCCGCTTCTCGGCCAACGCCTCCAAGGCCAAGCAAGCCACCTCGCGGGCCAAGCAGATCGACAAGATCCAGCTGGCCGAGGTCAAGCCGTCGAGCCGGGTCAGCCCGTTCATCCGCTTCGAGCAGACCAAGAAACTGCACCGCCAGGCTGTGACGGTCGAGAAAATGGCCAAGGCCTTCGACGACAAGGTGCTGTTCAAGGACCTCGGTTTCACCGTCGAAGCCGGAGAGCGCGTCGCGATCATCGGGCCCAACGGCATCGGCAAGACCACCTTGCTGCGTACGCTCGTAGGCGAGATGACCCCGGACAAGGGCGAAGTCAAATGGACCGACAGCGCGGAAGTGGGCTACTACGCCCAGGACCACGCCCATGATTTCGAAGACGACATGACCCTGTTCGACTGGATGGGCCAGTGGACATCGGGTGAGCAGGTGATCCGCGGCACGTTGGGGCGCAT
The DNA here is from genome assembly GCF_000730565.1 of Pseudomonas fulva NBRC 16637 = DSM 17717. GTDB lineage: Bacteria > Pseudomonadota > Gammaproteobacteria > Pseudomonadales > Pseudomonadaceae > Aquipseudomonas > Aquipseudomonas fulva. The sequence goes on from NZ_BBIQ01000028.1 coordinate 30,933, forward strand.
GCTGTTCTCCAACGATGAGATCCTCAAGTCGGTCAAGGTCATCTCCGGTGGCGAACAGGGCCGCATGCTGTTCGGCAAGCTGATTCTGCAAAAGCCCAACGTGCTGGTGATGGACGAGCCGACCAACCACCTGGACATGGAATCGATCGAAGCGTTGAACCTGGCGCTGGAAAACTACCCAGGCACCCTGCTCTTCGTCAGCCACGACCGCGAATTCGTCTCCTCGCTTGCGACCCGCATCATCGAGCTGTCAGCCGATGGCGTGGTGGACTTCAGCGGCACTTACGACGAATACCTGCGCAGTCAGGGCGTGGTGGCTTGATTCAGCGTATTCACTGAGCGCTTTTCAGGCTGCGGGGCCTCGAGCGTCTGCTCGAAGAACGCAGCCGTCTCGCGTTGCAGCGAACGATGGATGTGCCGGCGGTCCACCCCCTCGGCATCCTTGCACAGCGCCGGCATGCGCAAGGCCTGCTCAGCGTCACAGCGCGCCATGAACACGAAATGACCGGCGCCTGCCAGCAGGCGGTAGTCAGGTGTGACGGGCAACTTGCGGGCCAGGGCTTGGGCGTTGCGATCGACGGCGACGAGCTGGTCCTTGTCGCCACTGTAGATGAGCACCGGTAGGTGCACATCGACCAAGGCGTGGCGTCCGAACAGCAGGCTCAGCGGCGCCATCAGCATCACCGCCCCGACGCGGGAATCTGCCTGGGGTGACAGTTCGCTGCGGTCGGCAATCAACACACCGTGGGTTTTGCAGGCGTCGTGATCATCGGGTCGCTCGAGGCAATATGCACGCAGGCGCTCAAGGTCAGGGCGCGCGCCGGCCAGGATCAAGGCGGTTTCGCCGCCGGCCGAATAACCGATCAATCCGACTTTCCCACCGTTCAGCCGAGGCCCAAGCAGCGCATCGCTGCGCGCAGCGGTGATGGCGGCGCTGACTTGCAGTGGCCGACCGTACAGATTGCTCAGGGTGCCCAACCGGCTGGGGTCGCGGGCATTGTCGCCTGGGTGGACCACAGCGACCACCACATACCCTTGCCTGGCCAGTGACGTTGCCAGGTAGTGCAAGGCCAGGGGGCTACCGGTGTTGCCATGCGAAAGCACGAGCAACGGAAAACGCCCCTGGGCCACAGGCACCTCTTCAGCCACCTCCAGCGCGTAACCGTCGATGTGGCTGGCCCGAGCATGCCCCTTGGCAGGATAGAACGCCAAGGCTTGCATGGGTCGGCTGTCTACCGGGTCGGTCAGCATCATATGATGCAAGCCGGCTACCCAGGGCGAAGCATTGGCTGCGCCCATCGAGCCAACGACCATGGCCAGTGCCAGCAAGCAACGAGGAAGGATCATGGGGGCTCTGCGCATGGCCGCTGGATAGGTTGAGCTTAATCGCTGCCCTTGCGTCAAAAATGAAAAACCGATGAAACATCGGCCACGCCAGGGCTGATCCGTTTTGTGTTTGTGCCCGCCATCGAACCCGTGGCATATAGGCAGGTCAATCAGACGTCGTCGATCATTCGCAATCGTGGAGAGCCGAGCATGAGCACACCCGCTTACCAACCCCCGAAGGTATGGCGCAACGAAGCGGCCTCTGGTGGCCACTTCGCCAGTATCAACCGGCCGGTCGCCGGGCCTACCCATGACAAGGACCTGCCAGTGGGCGAGCAACCGCTGCAGCTTTATTCCCTGGCTACACCCAATGGCGTCAAGGTCACTATCGCCCTGGAAGAGCTGCTGGAACTCGGCCATGCCGGCGCTGAATACGATGCCTGGCTGATCCGTATCGGCGAAGGTGACCAGTTCTCCAGCGGCTTCGTGCAGGTCAATCCAAACTCCAAGATTCCCGCATTGGTTGACCGCAGCGTCGAGCCGCCGGTGCGGGTATTCGAATCGGGGTCCATCCTGCTGTACCTGGCCGAGAAGTTCGATGCCCTGCTCCCGCAAACTGCAGCCGAACGCACCGAAGCCCTGAACTGGCTGTTCTGGCAAATGGGCGCGGCGCCGTACTTGGGTGGTGGGTTTGGGCATTTCTACGTGTATGCGCCGGAAAAAATCGAGTACGCGATCAATCGCTTCACCATGGAAGCCAAGCGGCAGCTGGACGTGCTCGACCGCCGTTTGGGCCAAACCACCTACCTTGCCGGCGGTCATTACAGCATCGCTGATATAGCGGTGTGGTCATGGTACGGCCAGCTTGTGCTGGGCAACCTCTACAACGCTGCAGAGTTTCTCGCAGTTCACGAATACCCCAACGTTCAGCGCTGGGCCCAGGCGATCGCTGCACGTCCCGCCGTGCAACGCGGCACGCGCGTGAACCGGACCTGGGGTGATGAAGCCAGCCAGGTACCGGAGCGACATTCGGCAGCGGATCTGGACTGAACGGCCTGCTGATCCTCGGGCGGCCCTGCTGGCGGGGCCGCCCAGGTGTCAATGAGGTGCCCCCATTCAATGCCCCCTTGCACGCACCCGTTTGCTCCTGCGCACACCTGCGTACGCTTTAACCTTCTTGTACACTCCCCGCATTAGCCTAATGCTGTTCACTTAGGGCCGCTGCGCGGCCCATCGCGGTCCCAACGATCTCAGATGAACAGCATTACCGCATTAGCTCAACCTGCATTTTCTGGTGAACGCATGATCGAGGTAACCGAGGTTTCCATCGCCGAGTTGCGCAGCGCGCTCGAGGCGGGCCGCACGACGGCGGTCGAACTGGTCAAGGCCTACCTGGCCCGCATGGACGCCTACGATGGCGCCGGCACCGACACCGCCCTCAACGCCGTGGTAGTGCGCAATCCCGATGCACTTGCCGAAGCCGAGGCCTCGGACGCCCGCCGGGCCCGTGGCGAGGTGCTTGGGCCCTTGGACGGCATACCCTACACCGCCAAGGACAGCTATCTGGTAAAAGGCCTGACCGCAGCGTCCGGTAGCCCAGCCTTCAAGCACCTGATAGCCCAGCGCGACGCCTTCACCATCGAACGGCTGCGCGGAGCCGGGGCCATCTGCCTGGGCAAGACCAACATGCCGCCCATGGCCAACGGTGGCATGCAGCGCGGCGTCTATGGTCGCGCCGAGAGCCCCTACAATGCGGCGTACCTGACCGCGCCCTTCGCTTCGGGCTCCTCTAACGGCGCCGGTACCGCGACAGCTGCGAGCTTCAGCGCCTTCGGCCTGGCCGAGGAAACCTGGTCCAGCGGCCGAGGCCCTGCGTCGAACAACGGGCTGTGCGCCTACACCCCCTCACGCGGGATCATTTCGGTCAGGGGTAACTGGCCCCTCACGCCGACGATGGATGTGGTCGTGCCGTTCGCCCGCACCATGCATGACCTGCTGGAAATTCTCGACGTGGTCGTGGCCGATGATCCCGATACCCGGGGTGACCTATGGCGGCTGCAGCCCTGGGTCTCGATCCCGAAACCCTCGCAGGTCCGCCCGACCAGCTACCTGGACCTGGCAGCAGGCACCGCCGCCCTGCAAGGCAAGCGATTCGGCGTACCGCGCATGTACATCAACGCCGACGAGCACGCGGGCACGTCGGAAAAACCGGGCATTGGCGGCCCTACCGGCCAGCGCATCCAGACGCGGGCAAGCGTCATGACGCTGTGGCAGCAAGCTCGCCAAGCCCTGGAAAAGGCCGGTGCCCAGGTTGTGGAAGTCGACTTCCCGCTGGTCTCCAACTGTGAAGGCGACCGGCCGGGCGCGCCGACCGTCTACAACCGGGGCATCGTCAGCAAGGCATTCCTGCACGATGAGCTGTGGGAGCTCTCCGGCTGGGCGTTCGACGACTTCCTGCGCGCCAATGACGACCCGAATCTCAACCGGCTGGCGGATGTGGACGGTCCACGAATTTTCCCACACGACCCTGGCACCCTGCCCAACCGTGAGGATGATCTGGCCGCCGGCATGGATGAGTACGTCAACATGGCCAAGCGCGGCCTGAAGACCTGGGATCAGATCGAGACCCTGCCTGACGGTCTGCGTGGCCTTGAACAGACTCGCAAGATCGACCTGGAAGACTGGATGCAAGCGCTTGGGCTCGATGCCGTGTTGTTCCCCACCGTGGCCGACGTCGGGCCGGCCGACGCCGATGTGAACCCGGCATCGGCCGACATTGCCTGGAGCAATGGCGTGTGGGTGGCCAACGGGAACCTGGCCATACGCCACCTGGGGGTGCCCACGGTCACCGTGCCCATGGGCGTGATGAGCGACATCGGTATGCCGGTAGGCCTGACCTTCGCGGGGCGGGCCTACAGTGACACTGCACTGTTGAGCTTTGCCGCAGCGTTCGAAGCCACCGGTTCACGGCGGATGATTCCACCCCGCACCCCGCCCTTGGGCTGACGGCACAACAGAGCGCCAGGCATCTCGCGAAAATCAACGTTATGTGTAAATATGCACAAACTGTTGATTCGAAGAGTTCGCATGGCCCTCTTACCCGAAGATGAACGCCGCTTGACCTTGAGCGTGCTCAAAGCCTCCATTGAGGCCTTGGGCAGCGTCGTCACACAAAACACCGAAATCCTGCTTCACGACCTGGACCATCCCGAACGGTCCGTCGTTGCCATCGTCAATGGCCACCTCTCCGGCCGGCAGGTGGGAAGCCCTATCCTGGCTGTACCGGAGCAGGATCAAGGCCTGAAAGCGTTGCTCAAGGCCGCGGCTGATCAGCAAGGCTGCGGGCCTGTCGTACTGCCCGACTACCCGACCGCCATCAAGGGCCGCACGCTGCGCAGCGCTACCGCGATCTTTCGCGACAGCGCTGGCCACCCCTTCGCCAGCCTGTGCATCAACACCGATGTCACGGGCTTGGAGGCTGCCATGGGCTTTTTACAAAGCTTCGCGCCCATGGGCAGCGCGCCCGCGCCGGCGGAGCCCGCCGACATGGAGGCGCTGATGACCGAGATCATCCAGGCGGCCCTGCATGGCACCGGCCAAGGCCGCATGACCAGGCAAGCCAAGATCGAAGCGGTGCGCGTGATGCAGGAACGCGGGCTGTTCATCGTCAAGGGCGGCGTCGAGAAAGCGGCCAACGCCCTCGGCGTGACCCGGTACACCGTCTACAACTACCTCGAACATTTGCGCGGAGCCTCCCAGTGACCTTGCACATCCCTACCCCCCTTATCGAATCACGCCCACTGTCGCTGGCTGCCGATTGCACAGTCTGGCTCAAGCTCGAGGCATTGCAGCCCTGCGGCTCCTTCAAGCTGCGCGGCGTCGCCCACGCCTGTGAGTTCCACCACGGCCGCGGCGCTAAACGGTTCGTGTCGTCGTCAGGCGGCAATGCCGGGCTCGCTGTCGCCTATGTCGGGCGCAAGCTCGGCCTTCCCGTGACCGTTGTCGTGCCCGAGACCACCACCGCGCGCGCCCAGCAATTGCTGCGCCTTGAAGATGCGGAGGTCATCGTCCACGGGCAGTCCTGGCAGGAGGCCAATGCGTTGGCGCTGAGCCTGATGGGCGACGATGCCGCGTTCATTCACCCGTTCGACGATCCGCTGCTGTGGGAAGGCCATGCCAGCCTGGTCGACGAGGTGGCAGAAGCCGGCATCAAGCCCGATGCCGTCGTGCTTTCCGTGGGCGGCGGCGGTTTGCTGAGCGGCGTCGTGCAGGGGCTACAGCGCAATGGTTGGGCCGATGTGCCGGTCCTGGCCGTGGAAACCCAGGGCGCAGCCTCCCTGCATGCCGCCATCGAAGCCGGCGAATTGGTGACGTTGGAGCGGCTGGATACGATTGCCACCACGCTGGGCGCGAAACAGGTAGCCGAACACGCGTTTCTCTGCACCCAGGAACATCCCGTGCAAAGCCTGCTGGTCAGTGACCGGCAGGCCCTGGAGGCGTGCGAGCGCTTTTTGCTGGATCACCGTCTGCTGGTCGAGCCGGCCTGCGGCGCCGCTTTGGCGGTGGGGTATGACGCCAGCGCACTGGCAAGCTACCGCAATGTACTGGTGGTCGTGTGCGGGGGCGCCACGGCAACCTTGGCGCAGATCCAGGCGTGGCGGGCAGCGCTCGAGGCATGAAACCAGCCTGCGGGTGCGGGGAGCGGCCCTGAACCCGCTCCTTGCGTCACCGGCTGCAAAGTGCACCTGACGAAACGGCTCATAAAAAAGCCCGTGATACACACGGGCAACTGAGCACCAACGCAATAACCTGTGTTCTCAGCCCTTCTTCAATGCCTGCTCTTTGTGCATGGCCATGTGCCCGGTCTTGTCGCTCTTGACCTCGTACTGTGGCTCCTCCTTTGAGCAATGGCGCTGACGCCCCATGAATTCGACATCCTGGGTATGCACTTTCTCGACGGTGCCATGTATTACGCCGGCCTCTGAGTTCCAGTGCACCTTGTCACCTTTCTTGAAGGCATTGCTCATCGATTTCTCCTTGCACCCTGCGTGGGAAGATTGAGAGTGTCATCTGTCGTTGTTCTACTGAGCACGCCGAACGCAAAAAGATTCAGTCACGGCAACGCTGCCCGGACGAAATGCAATTGCACCCTTTCGATCTGCGGCGAGTGAAGGCACAATGCGTGTCCTTTTTTTGGCCGGCCTTGCCGAGGGCCTCTAAATGATCAATACGCCGTACTACCTCATCGACAAGACCAAGCTGCTGAGCAACATGCAGAAGATCGCCTATGTGCGCGAACACTCGGGTGCCAAAGCGCTGCTGGCGCTCAAGTGCTTCGCCACTTGGTCGGTGTTCGACCTGATGCAGCAGTACATGGACGGCACCACGTCGTCTTCGCTGTACGAGCTCAAGCTCGGCCGCCAGAAGTTCGCCGGTGAAACCCACGCCTATAGCGTGGCGTGGGCCGACGACGAGGTCCAGGAGATGCTCGAGAACTGCGACAAGATCATCTTCAACTCCATCGGCCAGCTGCAACGCTTCGCCGAGCAGTCCGAAGGCAAGGTCCGGGGTCTGCGCGTCAACCCCCAGGTCAGCAGCTCGGACTATCAGCTGGCCGACCCGGCGCGCCCGTTCAGCCGCCTGGGGGAATGGGACCCGGCCAAGATCGAGACCGTGATCGATCAGGTATCAGGCTTCATGTTCCACAACAACTGCGAGAACGGCGACTTCGCCTTGTTCGATCAGATGCTGTCCCGTATCGAGGAACGTTTCGGCCACCTGCTGCACAAAGTGAAATGGGTAAGCCTGGGCGGCGGCATCCACTTCACCGGGGAAGGCTATGCACTGGACGATTTCTGCGCGCGCCTGAAGGCGTTCTCGCAGACCTATGGCGTGCAGGTCTACCTGGAGCCAGGTGAAGCCGCGATCACCCAGAGCGCTTCGCTGGAAGTGACTGTGCTGGACACGCTATACAACGGTAAGCACCTGGCCGTGGTCGACAGCTCGATCGAAGCGCACATGCTCGACCTGCTGATCTACCGCCTCAACGCCAAGATGGCGCCCAACGACGGCGAGCACACCTACATGGTATGCGGCAAGTCTTGCCTGGCCGGCGATATTTTCGGTGAATACCAGTTCGAACGCCCGCTGGCGATCGGCGACCGCCTGTCCTTCGTGGATGCTGCGGGTTACACCATGGTCAAGAAAAACTGGTTCAACGGTTTGAAGATGCCATCCATCGTGGTCAAGCAACTCGACGGCAGCGTCGAGGTGGTACGCGAGTTCGGTTTCGAAGACTACGTTTCCAGCCTGTCGTAAGACAGGCCTCGTCTGTAAGGAGCAACAGGTAAATTGAAGAAGAACGTTCTTATCATTGGTGCAGGAGGTGTCGCCAAGGTGGTGGCCCACAAGTGCGCGCAGCATAACGACGAACTGGGTCGTATTGCCATCGCGTCACGGAACATCTCCAAATGCCAGGCCATCATCGACAGCGTCAAGGCCAAGGGTAGCCTCAAGGTACCCGCCGACATTCAGGCCTTTTCGCTCAATGCCCTCGACGTCGAGGCAACCAAAGCATTGATCCGCGAGACCGAATCGCAAATCGTGATCAATGTCGGCTCCGCGTTCCTGAACATGTCGGTGCTGCGTGCGTGCATCGATACCGGCGTCGCCTACCTGGATACCGCTATCCACGAGGAGCCGGGCAAGATCTGTGAAACCCCGCCATGGTACGGAAACTACGAGTGGAAACACCTCGAAGAGTGCCAGGCCAAGAACATCACGGCCATTCTCGGCGTCGGTTTCGACCCGGGTGTGGTCAACAGCTACGCCAAACTGGCGCAGCAGCAGTATTTCGACCGCATTGATTCGATCGACATTCTCGACGTCAATGCAGGCTCGCATGGCAAGTACTTTGCCACCAACTTCGACCCGGAAATCAATTTCCGCGAGTTCACCGGGCAGGTGTGGAGCTGGCAGAACAGCCAGTGGACCAGCAACACCATGTTCGAAGTCAAGCGTACCGATGACCTGCCCGTGGTGGGTTCGCAAAACCTGTACCTCACCGGTCACGATGAAGTGCACTCCATCTCCAAGAACCTGAACGTACCCAACGTCCGATTCTGGATGAGTTTCGGCGAGCATTACATCAATGTATTCACGGTCCTGAAAAACCTGGGCCTGCTCAGCGAGCAGCCAGTCAAGACCGCAGAAGGCCTGGAAGTGGTACCGCTTAAAGTGGTCAAGGCCGTGCTGCCTGATCCTGCGTCCCTGGCGCCCGGCTACACCGGCAAGACCTGCATCGGTGACCTGGTCAAAGGCACCAAGGACGGGCAGCCCCGTGAAGTGTTCATCTACAACGTGGCCGACCACGAAGAGGCGTACGCTGAAACGGACAGCCAGGGCATTTCCTACACTGCGGGCGTGCCACCGGTCGCCGCTGCCTTGCTGGTCGCCCGCGGCGAGTGGGATGCCAAGCGCATGGTCAACGTCGAGGAGCTGCCCGCCGAGCCGTTCCTCAAGGCGCTGGACATGATGGGCTTGCCAACCCGGGTGAAGGATGAAAAAGGTGACCGTCCGTGGGACGCTGAAGCCTGATTCACCCCAGAGGGCGCCGTTGAGGCGCCCTCTTCCGTTATCGATCAGCCCACACTGAATCTTTGTTAACCACTTAAATCCCTCAGCCGTCCGCTGTCCGACCATTCATCGGATAACCCACGAATTTGCTCGGATACCCCGCCGCGCGGCGTTCAACCCTTGCAATTGACCCTGGCCCTCAATACTGTATGAATACTCAGTACGACAGGTAAGAGTCATGCAACTGATTGCCAAACTGGGCATTCTTGCCGATGCCGCCAAATACGATGCATCGTGCGCCAGTAGTGGTGCGCCAAAACGCAGCTCGCATGGTGGCAATGGTTTGGGCGCTACCAACGGCATGGGCATTTGCCACAGCTATACACCCGATGGTCGCTGCGTGTCTCTGCTGAAAATTCTGCTTACCAACTTTTGCCTGTACGACTGCCAGTATTGCGTCAACCGACGTTCGAGCAATGTGCCTCGCGCACGGTTCAGCCCCGAAGAAGTGGTACGCCTGACCTTGGACTTCTACCGGCGCAACTGCATCAGTGGCCTGTTCCTGAGCTCGGGCATCATTCGCTCTGCCGACTACACCATGGAGCAGCTGATCAGAGTGGCGCGATTGCTGCGCGAAGAACATAACTTCCGTGGCTATATCCACCTCAAGACCATTCCGGACGCCGATCCGCTGTTGATCGAAGAAGCAGGCCGCCTGGCCGATCGCTTGAGCGTCAACATCGAGCTGCCCACCGACGACAGCCTCAAGCGCCTGGCACCGGAAAAACAAGCGTCGACCATTCGTCAAGCCATGGGCGTGATTCATCAGGGGCAGCAAGCGGTGGCCAACGAGCCTCGCGCTCCGCGCTTTACCCCTGCCGGGCAAAGCACCCAGGTTATTGTCGGGGCCGACAGTACCGACGACAGCACATTGCTGCGCAATGCCGAATCGCTGTACCAGGGGTACGGCCTCAAACGCGTCTACTACTCAGCCTTCAGCCCTATCCCCGACAGCCCGGGCAGCGTGCCACTGGCCGCCCCGCCTCTGCTGCGTGAACACCGCTTGTACCAGGCCGATTTCCTCTTGCGTGGATACGGTTATAAAGCCGGCGAGCTGTTGGGCCAGACCGGCAACCTGGCGTTGGATATCGATCCCAAGCTGGCATGGGCACTGGCCAATCGCGAAGTGTTCCCGCTGGATGTGAACCGCGCAGAGCCCGCTCTCCTCGCTCGCATTCCAGGGATAGGCCTGCGCAGTGTGCAGCGCCTGGTCGCCTTGCGTCGCGAGCGGCGTATCCGCTATGACGACCTGATTCAGCTGCGCTGCGTGCTCGACAAGGCGCGGCCCTTTATCGTGACCAGCGATTACCGCCCAGCCCAGGCCGACCTACGCAGCAGCCTGCTGCGTGCCCGCCTGCGCGAGCCACAGGCACCGGTTCAAATGGGGCTGTGGGGGTGATTGCGCTCGATTGCGATGACCTGTTCGGGATCTGGCGTGAGCAAGCCAGGTCCTTGCTGAGCCATGGCATCGATCCATCGCAAGTCACCTGGTCGCAGGGGCCCATGACCGACATGCTGGCGGACACCACCACGCTGCCGGCGGGTACGGGCCCGTTTCGGGCAAAGGTGCCAGCGGCCTTGCTCGGTCAACTGGAAGAAGCGGCACGCTATCACGGCGAGCAGCGGTGGAACCTGTTGTACGACGTGCTGTGGCGGGTCGCCCACGGCGACCGCACGGCGATGCTGGCCGGTGATCGGCTGGGCAGCGAGCTGCATCGACGCATCAAGCAAGTCAGCCGTGAAGCCCATCATCTGCATGCGTTCTTGCGGTTCGTGCCGCTACCTGAAGCGCTGGTCGAGCACTTGCAATTGGACCTGGTCGCTTTTCACGAACCTGCTCACGACATTCTGCAAAGCGCCAGCCCCCATTTTGCCGACAGACTGGGACGGCTGCGGTGGCTGATCGCAACGCCGCGCGATGGCATCCGCTATGACGGCCGCCATTTCGACTATCAACGCCGCTGCCCGGAGCTCTGGCAGCAATGGGCGCAGCACGCAGAAGACCCTGGCGCCGAGTTGTGGCGTACCTACTACCGCCATACCTTCAACCCCGCCCGCCTGAATCCGAATGCCTTGCGCTTGCATATGCCTGGCCGGTTCTGGCGCCATTTGCCAGAAGGGATGCTCATCCCTCAACTGGAGGGCCTGGCGCGCCAAGGCAAGCAGCGTGACGGCCAGGCCGTGGAAGTAGCGGCCCAAGCTGGCAAGCAGATCAACAAGTCCTCCCGGGAAGGTTGACTGCCAGCAAGCAACCAAAGCGTCTGCGACAAACCCTGTCTTGATCCGAACGTTCCGCTTGCCCTGCCGTCTTAACCTGAGCCGGTGCCGACACGCAAAGAGGACGCGAGATGACCCAACCCGACCCGTCATACGTCAAATGGCTTGAAGAACGCTCCATGCTAAAGGCATCCCAGGAGCGGGCCAGCCTGTACTCCGGGCAAGCGCGCCTGTGGCAACAGCCCTACGCCCAGGCACAGCCGCGCCGTGCGACAGAAATCGCCTCCGTCTGGCTCACGGTCTACCCCGATGCGATCATCGCGCCGGATGGATGCTCAGTGCTGGGTGCCTTGGCCCATGAAGCGCTATGGAAGCGTCTGTCAGACATTGGTATTCAAGGGGTGCACACCGGGCCGATCAAGCGTTCCGGCGGCATCAGCGGACGCGAGGTTACGCCGAGTGTAGACGGCAACTTCGACCGTATCAGCTTCGACATCGACCCGCTTTACGGTACCGAGCAGGAACTGGTGCAGATGAGCCGCATGGCCGCTGCCCACAATGCCGTGACCATCGATGACCTGATCCCTTCGCACACTGGCAAAGGCGCCGACTTCCGTCTGGCCGAGCTGGCGCTGGCGCCCTACCCTGGCCTCTACCACATGGTCGAAATCCGTGAAGAGGACTGGGGGCTGCTACCTGACGTGCCCGAGGGCCGCGATTCGGTCAACCTGCTCCCAGCTCAGTGCGACGAGCTCAAGGCCCGCCACTATATCGTCGGCCAGCTGCAACGGGTGATCTTCTTCGAGCCAGGCGTCAAAGAGACTGACTGGAGTGCCACGGCGCCGATCACGGGCGTGGATGGCAAAACCCGCCGCTGGGTTTACCTGCATTATTTCAAGGACGGTCAACCCTCCCTGAACTGGCTAGACCCGACGTTCACGGCGCAGCAGATGATCATCGGCGATGCCCTGCACGCCCTGGACTGCCTGGGCGCACGTGGCTTGCGTCTGGATGCCAACGGTTTCCTTGGCGTCGAAACCCGGGCCAGCGGCACCGCCTGGTCGGAAAGCCATCCCTTGTCGCTGGTTGGTAACCAGTTGATCGGTGGCATGATCCGCAAGGCAGGAGGGTTCAGCTTCCAGGAGTTGAACCTCACCCTCGATGACATCGCCCAGATGTCCAGCGGCGGTGCCGACCTGTCCTACGACTTCATTACCCGACCGGCCTATCAGCACGCGCTGCTGACCGGCGACACCGAATTCCTGCGCTTGATGTTCAAGGAAATGCACGCCTTCGGCATCGACCCGGCCTCGCTGATCCATGCCTTGCAAAACCATGACGAGTTGACGGTCGAGCTGGTGCATTTCTGGACACTGCATGCGCATGACATGTACCTGTACAAGGGCCAGACCTTGCCAGGCAGCATCCTGCGCGAGCATATCCGCGAGGAGATCTACGAGCGCCTGTCCGGCGAACATGCACCTTACAACCTGCGGTTCGTCACCAATGGCATCTCCTGCACCACGGCCAGCTTGATCACCGCCGCCCTGGGAATCCGTGAGCTTGACGACATCACCCCCGAGCAGGTCGAATCGATACAGAAGCTGCATTTGCTACTAGTGATGTACAACGCCATGCAGCCCGGGGTGGTGGCCATATCCGGCTGGGACCTGGTGGGCGCCCTGCCCTTGCCTGGCGAAGCGGTGGCTGAGCGAATGACCGACGGCGACACTCGCTGGATTCATCGCGGCGGTTACGACCTGGCAGGTCTTGACCCAGAGGCGCACACCTCAGTGCGGGGCATGCCGCGTGCGCGCGCGTTGTACGGCAGCCTTGATGAACAACTGGAGCGCAGTGACTCGTTCGCCAGTAAGGTCAAGAAGCTGCTCGCGGTTCGCCAGGCGTATGGCATCGCCACCAGCCGGCAACTGCTGGTGCCGGATGTGACTTCACCTGGCCTGCTGGTGATGGTTCACGAACTGCCTGCAGGGCGCGGCACCCAGATAACCGCCCTGAACTTCAGCCAGGACGAGATCAGTGAAGAACTGCAACTGACCGGTTTCACACCAGGCCCTGTGGTGGACATGATCAACGAAACGGTCGAAGGCGATTTGACCGAGGACGGGCGGTTGATGGTCAACCTGGACCCTTACGAAGCGCTGTGCCTGCGCATCGTCAACAGCAGTGGCCACGTCTGAGGTGCTGTGACTTGCATTTGCAAGCGCCTGGGCATAGTTTGCGCAAGTCAACTTACCTGTGCCCAGGAGCAACGCAATGTACACCGGCATCGTCCAGGCCGTCCGCCCTCTGCTTGATATCGCCCGTCACCCTGGCCACAACCAGTTCACCATCGACCTCACCCCGGCACTGCTCGACGATCTGAAGATCGGTGCCAGTGTCAGCGTTGAAGGCACTTGCCTGTCGGTCACCGAAATCGAAGGCACGCAGGTGCGCTTCGACGCCATGACGGCAACGCTGGAACGCACCAACCTGCGAAACCTGCAGCCCGGCCAAGGGGTGAACATCGAGCGCTCGGCAAAAATGAATGCGGAGGTGGGCGGCCACCTCATGGCTGGCCACATCGCCACCACTGCAGACATCGTCGACATCTCCATCGCCGACGCCGGTGCATACATCAAGTTCCGCATGCCGCCCGAATGGGCCAAGTACGTCTTTGCCCGTGGCTTTATTGGCGTCAATGGCTGCAGCCTTACCGTCGCCGACATCGACGACAACGTGGTCACCATCAACCTCATTCCAGAAACCCTGCGCCAGACCACGTTCACCCGTTATCAGAAAGGCGACCTGCTCAATATCGAAGTCGATCACCACACCATGGTGCTGGTCGATGTCGTGGAGCGCACCATTCGTAACACCCTGGCCCGCGAGCAACGGTAGACCCGAGGACTGCACATGCTGCCAGCCACCACGGCCACACCTACCTCCAAGCGCCATCGTGTCCACAGGTTACGAGGCCGCGTAGGGTTGGGGCTGGTGGCCGGCCTGTCGGTACTGGCAGGGATGACCGATGCCATCGGTCTGTTGGCCTTGGGCGATTTCGTATCGTTCATGAGCGGCAACACCACCCGCCTTGCCGTCGCCATCAATGACGTCGATGGCCCGATGATACTGCGCCTGGCAGGTGCGCTGTTGGGCTTCGTGGCCGGCAATACCCTGGGTGTGGTGCTGGCACACTCATGCCGGCGCCGTGCTTGGCCAGTGTTGCTGGTGGTAGCCGTTCTGCTCGGGTTTGCGGGGATGATGCCCGCGCCGAATACTTCAGTGCCTTTGTTGGCCGCCACATTGGCGATGGGGATGATCAATGCAGTGGTTGAACAGGTCAACGGTCTGCCGATTGGCCTGACCTACGTTACCGGTGCCCTTTCGCGCTTTGGTCGTGGCCTGGGCCACTGGATGCTGGGCGCTCGCCGTCATGGCTGGCGGGTGCAACTGGTGCCGTGGCTGGGCATGTTACTGGGGGCAGCCTGTGGCGCTTGGTTGCAGAAACACCTGGGTCTTCAGGCTATGGTCGGCAGTTGCCTCTTGACCTGCCTGCTGACCCTGGTGTCGCTGCTCATTCCTCGTGCCTGGCAGCGAGGCTACATGCCTCGCTGATCAGTCGATACGGGGATGCTGCTGCACCAGCAGCTTGCGCTTGGCCTCCAGTTCAGCAATCTGGGTATCGATGTCTTCGATTTTCTGCTCGATATTGTCGTGGTGCTCCTGAAGCAGCTCGCGCGCCTCGTCGATGTCGGAGGCCGCTGGCGCCGCGCCACGCAACGGCTTGTTGGCCGTTTCCTTCATGGTCACGCCGGTGATGAAACCGATCACGGCAATCACCATCAGGTAGTACGCCGGCATGTACAGGTTGCCGGAGCTTTCCACCAGCCAGGCGGCCAGGGTCGGGGTTAGGCCTGCAATCAGCACCGAAATGTTGAAAGCACTGGCCAAGGCGCTGTAGCGGATATGCGTCGGGAACATCGCTGGCAGGGTCGAAGCCATCACACCGATGAAGAAGTTGAGCAGCACGGCCATCAGCAGCAGGCCTGCGAAGATCAAGCCCAGCACGCCGCTGTTGATCAGCATGAAGGCAGGAATCGCCGCCGCAAACAGGCCGACGCTGCCCAGAATGATGAAGGGCCGACGGCCAAACTTGTCACTCAGAAGGCCGATTATCGGCTGCACGAACAGCATGCCCACCATGATCGCGATGATGATCAGTACACCGTGATCTTCGCTGTAATGCAGGTTGTGGGACAGGTAGCTGGGCATGTACGTCAGCAGCATGTAGTACGTGACGTTCGTCGCGATCACCACGCCGATGCAGGTGATCAGGCTACGCCAGTGCTTGGTCGCCACTTCCTTGAACGACACCTTGGGCCCGGAAGCCAGGCCTTCACGGTCACCTTGCTCCAGTTTGTCGACATGCTGCTGGAAGGCTGGGGTTTCCTCCAGCGCATGACGCAGGTACAAGCCGATCATACCCAGTGGCAAGGCCAGGAAGAACGGCAGGCGCCAGCCCCACTCGAGGAATTTCTCCTCACCCAATACGGTGGAGATCATCACCACCACGCCGGCGCCCAGTACGAAGCCGGCGATGGAGCCGAAGTCCAACCAGCTGCCCAGGAAACCACGCTTGCGGTCAGGCGCATACTCGGCCACGAAAATCGAAGCGCCGGTGTACTCCCCCCCTACCGAGAAGCCCTGGGCCATCTTGGCCAGCAACAGCAGAATCGGCGCCCATATGCCGATACTGGCATAGGACGGTATCAGGCCAATGGCGAATGTGCTCAAGGACATGATGACGATGGTGGCGGCGAGAATCTTCTGTCGCCCGAAACGGTCGCCGAGCGCGCCGAAGAACAAACCACCCAGTGGTCGGATCAGGAACGGCACGGAGAAAGTGGCCAGCGCGGCAATCATTTGAACGCTGGGGTCGGCATTGGGGAAGAACACTTTGCCCAGGGCATAGGCGACGAAGCCATAGACGCCGAAGTCGAACCACTCCATCGCATTGCCCAGCGCAGCGGCGGTAATGGCCTTGCGCATCTTGGCGTCATCGACGATGGTGATGTCCTTCAGGCCAATCGGCTGAACCCTTTTCTTGCGAGATTTCATTTATTTATCCCTGACGGTGACTGCTCTAAGGGATCAGATACAAAGGGACACTAAATAATTCAGCGCTTAGCGTTTTTTTGTGAAACGCAGGCTTAAAGAGGGATGCGAGCTTTTGGGGCGCTGGGTCATTGGGGCTGCTGCGCAGCCCCAATGACCACGTTTTCAAATACCTTCCAGCGCCAGGTCCATGGCAAAGTAGGTCAGGATCAAGTCGGCGCCCGCACGCTTGATCGCCCCAATGCTCTCGCGCATGACGCGGCCCTCATCGATGGCACCAGCCAGTCCACCGAACTTGATCATGGCGTACTCGCCACTGACTTGGTAGGCCGCCAATGGCAGGCGCGAGGCGTTACGAATGTCGGCAATCACATCCAGATAGGCACCCGCCGGCTTGACCATGAGTACGTCGGCGCCCTCCTGCTCGTCGAGCAGTGATTCGCGCACCGCTTCGCGGCGATTCATGGGGTTCATCTGGTAGCTCTTGCGGTCGCCCTTGAGCGCCGTACCGCCCGCTTCGCGGAAAGGCCCATACAAGGAAGAGGCAAACTTGGTGGAGTAGGCCATGATCGCCGTGTCATGGAAGCCTGCGCCGTCCAGCGCACTGCGAATTGCCTGGACCTGCCCGTCCATGGCCGCCGAGGGCGCGATGAAATCAGCACCTGCCGCGGCGGCAATCACGGCCTGCTTGCCGAGGTTGGCCAAGGTGGCGTCGTTGTCCACGCCGTGGTCATGCAGCACGCCACAGTGGCCGTGGCTGGTATATTCGCAGAAGCAGGTATCGGACATCACGACCATTTCTGGCACCGCATCCTTGCAGATCCGCGACATGCGCGCGACCAGGCCGTTTTCATTCCAGGTGTCGCTGCCCACGGCGTCCAGATGGTGGGAGACCCCGAAGGTCATCACCGAACGAATGCCAGCACGGGCGTAACGCTCGATCTCCTGCGCCAACAGCTTCTCGGGGATGCGATTGACCCCAGGCATGCTCTTGATCGGCACGAAGTCATCGATACCCTCCTCCACGAAGATCGGCAAGATCAGATCATCGAGGCGGAACTCGGTCTCCTGAAAAACGCTGCGCAGCGCTTGACTCTTGCGCAGACGGCGGGGACGGACGGACGGGAAAAGAGTGGACATGACAGCTCCAGAAAGATGAACGGCGTATACCTTAAGCCCGAGCCGCGACACTGGAAAGGCCAAATGACGAGATATTGTCTTGCGTCAAAGGCAATGACCGTCGCGCGGGCCAAAACCTGGCCAGCGCAGCCTGATGTATGGCGTTCGCCCGCACCGGCAGGTTGGATGTGTCAGCGCAGCCAGGGCGGCGGTGGCTCCTGAGCCTGGGGTTGCGCCTGCTCGGCCTCGGCTCGCGCTTCACGGCGGCGGGCATCGTCCAGCCGGGCGGCATCGATTTCGCGCATGATCCCCGCCACGTCCGCTGCCTGCTCATCTTCAGCGAACAACCCCGTGAGCGGGCTGTCGGGACGCAATTCGCCGGCTTCGTACAGGGCCCACATTTCCTGCGCATAACGGGTGGCTTTCAACTCAGGTGCAAAGCGTCCGAAATAGTGCGCCATGTTCGACACATCGCGCTGCAGCATGCTGAACGCATGGTTGTTGGCCGCAGCGTCCACTGCCTGAGGCAAGTCGATGATCACCGGCCCGTCCGGGCCCAGCAGTACGTTGAACTCCGAGAGGTCGCCATGGACGAGCCCCGAGCAGAGCATCAGTACGATCTGACTGATCACGAACCGGTGATAGTCCCGCGCCTGGTCCGCCTCGAGGTAAACATCGTTCAGCCGGGGCGCAGCATTGCCATCGGCATCGGTCACCAGCTCCATGAGCAGCACGCCATCCTGGAAGTCGTAGGGCTTGGGTACCCTGACGCCTGCCCCGGCCAGCCGAAAGAGCGCGGCCACCTCGGCGTTCTGCCAGGCATCCTCGGCCTCCTTGCGCCCGTACTTGCTACCCTTGGCCATGGCCCGGGCCTGACGGCTGTTTCGCACCTTGCGCCCTTCCTGATACTCGGCCGCCTGGCGGAAGCTGCGCTTGTTGGCTTCCTTGTACACTTTGGCGCAGCGTACCTGGTTGCCACAGCGCACCACGTACACGGCGGCCTCCTTGCCACTCATCAACGGCCTCAGTACCTCGTCGACCAGGCCGTCCTCAATCAGGGGTTCGATTCTCTTGGGTGTCTTCATCAGGCTGTGTTCGGGTCCTGGCTGTGATGCGGTCTATCCTCTCACAGCCGAGTCGTACTTGCTTGCCCATGTGCCACGCAAGCCGATAAACAAGCAAAGCAATGCAACAGGCGCCAGATGAATTATTCTTAAATCGCCTGCTAGCCGTTCTTTGGCACAATCAGGCTTTCATCTGGATGCCCGGGAACCCGCATGCCTCGCGTACTCACCATCGAAGACGACGCCGTCACCGGTCAGGAAATCGTCGCTGAACTCAACAGCCATGGCTTGGACGTTGACTGGGCCGACAATGGCCGCGAGGGCCTGGCCAAGGCCATCGCCGGCGGTTATGACCTGATCACCCTTGATCGCATGTTGCCGGAGGTGGACGGGCTGACCATCGTCACCACCCTACGCAATCTCAAGATCGCCACGCCCATTCTGATGATCAGCGCGCTGTCGGACGTGGATGAACGGGTGCGGGGCCTGCGTGCAGGCGGCGACGACTACTTGACCAAGCCGTTCGCCTCGGACGAGATGGCAGCGCGCGTCGAAGTCTTGCTGCGCCGCAACAGTGTGCCCATGACGCAGACTAAGCTGCAGGTGGCCGACCTGGAGCTGGACCTCATCACCCATGAAGCCCGGCGCGGCGAGCACACGCTCAATTTGCTCCCCACCGAGTACAAACTGCTCGAATACCTGATGCGTCACAGCGGTCAGGTCATCACGCGGATGATGATCTTCGAGGAAGTCTGGGGGTATCACTTCGATCCAGGCACCAACCTCATTGACGTGCACATCGGCCGCCTGCGCAAGAAGATCGACCTGCCTGGCCAGTCGCCGTTGATCCGTACCGTACGGGGCTCCGGTTATGCCATTGCTGAACCCGTCTAAGGGCTGGAGTTCGTCCACGAGCCGGCTGCTGGCGCTTTACAGTTTTCTGTTCGTGGCCTGGAGCAGCATCCTCATGGGGGTGCTGTACTTCGAGGTTTCCAGCTACCTGAACAAACTCACCCGGCATTCGATGCTGCAGCGCCAACACCTGTTCGCGCACATGAGCGGCAAGCAACTGGACGACGCCCTGATCGCCAGCCAGGCGTTCGAAGAACGCAGTTTCGATGCCTATGGCCTGTTCGACGCGCAACTCAACCCGTTGGGCGGCAGTGTGCGTGCCCTGCCCCCTGAGCTGGCACTGGACGGCAAGATTCACGAGCTCAAGCGCTGCCTGAATGCCGACGATCCGAACATGCCGCGCCATAGCTGCGATGCGGTGGCGATCAAGGTGCAGGATGGCCGTTGGTTGGTGTTGTTCCGGGACAACGGCTCGTTGTTCGTCGTCACACGTATCATCCTCGACGCCTTGCTGTGGGGCATCTCGTTGACGCTGATCCCGGGTTTTGCAGGTTGGTACCTGCTCAGGCGCAGGCCGCTCAAGCGCATCCGTGCGGTACAGGCCCAGGCCGAACTGATCGTGGCGGGCGACCTGACCCATCGCTTGCCGCTGTCGGCACGGCGCGATGAGTTGGACATGCTGGCTGCCATCGTCAACGCCATGCTCGACCGCATCGAGCGCCTGATGCACGAGGTCAAGGGTGTGTGCGACAACATCGCCCACGACCTGCGTACGCCGCTGACGCGGCTGCGCGCGCAGCTGTACCGCATACGCCAGCAAAGCGATGCCGATACCGCCCAGGCGGAGGCGCTGGACCAAGCCATTGGTGAAACCGATACGCTAATGGCCCGTTTTCGCGGGCTGTTGCGGATCAGCGAATTGGAAGATCGCCAGCGTCGTGCAGGGTTCACGCAGCTGGACCCACATGACCTGTTGGTGGAACTTCACGATTTCTACCTGCCATTGGCGGAGGACGGTGGCATCCAATTGACCTTGCATCAACCAGGGCAGCTGGCAGCGCTGCATGGCGACCGCGAGCTGTTGTTCGAGGCGCTGGCCAACCTGGTGGGCAACGCTATCAAGTTTACGCCTGAAGGAGGACAGGTACAGATCGCAGCCTCCCAAGATGACACGGGCGTGCACTTGGCTGTGGAAGACACGGGACCTGGCATTGCGGAACAGGAGCGTACTGCGGTGCTCAAGCGGTTCTATCGCAGCGACGAGGGGCATCGGCATGCGGGCTTCGGCTTGGGTCTGTCCATCGTGGCGGCGATCGTGGACTTGCATGGGTTTGGTTTGGAGATCGGTGAAAGTCGGCTGGGAGGGGCGAAGCTGGTGTTGCATTGTCCTCTTGCGGGCTTGGTTAAGTAAGCCGGTGCAGGGCTGGCAATCGTTGCGGTGGTGCGGGCATGGAGCGGACTTGTAGGGGGCGCTGGACCGGCGCGGGGACCCGCGCAGTAAATCCAAAAGTTCTTATTTCGTGTTTGAGTCTTTTAGGGCCGCTTTGCGGCCCATCGCGGCACTAGGCCGCTCCTACAAGTTGCTAGATACCCAGCAGATATCGTGACCACTGTTCCGAATATAACCATTACGCGTACCCAGATGGCTCCACTAAGGAGAGTTTAACGGCTTACTGTTGATCTTGATCTTGATCTTGATCTTGATCTTGATCTTGATCTTGATCTTGATCTTGATCTTGATCTTGATCTTGATCTTGATCTTGCTCT
The DNA here is from genome assembly GCF_000730565.1 of Pseudomonas fulva NBRC 16637 = DSM 17717. Classification (GTDB taxonomy): domain Bacteria; phylum Pseudomonadota; class Gammaproteobacteria; order Pseudomonadales; family Pseudomonadaceae; genus Aquipseudomonas; species Aquipseudomonas fulva. The sequence continues at coordinate 52,028 of NZ_BBIQ01000028.1, forward strand.
TGCTCTTGCTCTTGA
>NZ_BBIQ01000027.1 GCF_000730565.1 Pseudomonas fulva NBRC 16637 = DSM 17717
CGATCGTACGGCTCAATGCCATGCTAAGGACGGGCAAGCCTTGGCTTGATCTGGTCTTGCCACAGCCTATGCGGACCTAGAGCAGGAAGCCGACGTAACTCATACAGGAGCGGGCTTGCCCATCAATCCAATACCGCGCTGGATGGCACGGGCTTCGCCCGTGGCCGCGCGACAAGCGCGCCCCCTGGGGGGGCGGGCTAGATTTTAAATAAATCGGGCAAGACAGTTGCTCCCACCCCGGGAGGCGTTAGCCTTCAGATGCGGTGCTAGGCAGGCGATGACACGGCGTGAAGCACAGGCCTACCCGGACCTGTGGGAGCGGCCTCGCGCCGCGATGGGCCGCAAAGCGGCCCCAAGATCTAAAGCGCGCCCACCATCTCCGCGGCTCTTACCCCGTAGGGCACCCAGCACCCCCGCATTCAGCACCACATCACACACCCTAACCCCCAAGCGACTACCCCGACACGCTTGTCAGACTCAAGACCCCCACCACGTCAGCCCCATTTTCCATCGGCCATCCCCCTGCCCATAAACCCTGCACGCCCCGGCCAACCCAGGCAAAACCACCTCTCCAACCACCCCCCACCCTAAGCCCACCCCCGACCAATCCGGTAACCATTACCCCATCCCCAACCCTGTCCCACCCCCACCTCCAGCGCTAGGGTTAACCCCGCAGCCCAAGGAACAGGCTGCCAGAAACGACCAACCCTAGGAGTCTTCATCATGCGTAAAAACCTGCTCACCGCGCTGCTGCTCCCACTCATCGCCAGCCTTTCGTTCACCGTAAACGCAGCACCGACCAATGCCACGAACATGGTCGAACCCATGGCGATGGTCGCCCAGGCAAGCCAGTCAGCAACCCCGCTGGTCGACCTCAACAGCGCAGATGCCCTGACGCTCCAGAAAGAACTCAACGGCATCGGCAAGGCAAAGGCCGAGGCAATCGTCGCCTACCGCGAAGCCCACGGGCCATTCGCGTCAGTCGATGAATTGCTCGAGATAAAAGGCATCGGCAATGCGCTGCTAGAACGCAACCGCGACAAACTGAAAGTGCAATAAGTACAGAGGGGCGGGCCTTCGACAGGCCCGCTCATTGAAAGGCCATCAACCGCATTCAGCGGTCTTGCGCATCCCGGGCATCGGCCTCGGCGTTGCGTTCATGAACCTTGCGCAACTGCTCGTCAGTCAACGGCAGCTTCTTGGCCGTGTCGCGCAGCATCATCAAACCGCCGACGATCGAGCCAATGGCAACGATGAGTATCAGCCAGGCATACCAAGGCATTTTCCTTCTCCTGTTGCGAATGTAAGCGGCTTGCTCACCTGTTTTGAGCCAGGCGCCGCTTCGTTGGTTCAATGGTACGGCGCCTCACGCAGGCCCAGCACCCACCGGCCCACATCCTGGCCCACCGTCCGACCAATTCCTGGGCCAGCGGCCCCCCCAGCCTGCGTCACATCGTTTACAATGCGCGCCGTTTCCGACTTGCCAAGAGACCCTGCCATGCCTGCTTGCCAGACGCCCCTTATCGTCGCCCTGGACTTCCCTACCCGCGAAGCCGCCCTGAAGCTGGCTGACCAGCTGGACCCTGCGCTGTGCCGCGTCAAGGTGGGCAAGGAGCTGTTCACCAGCAGCGCGTCGGGCATTGTCGAAACCCTGTGTGACAAAGGCTTCGAAGTGTTCCTGGACCTGAAATTCCACGACATCCCCAACACCACGGCCATGGCCGTCAAGGCCGCTGCCGAGATGGGCGTGTGGATGGTGAACGTGCATTGCTCCGGCGGCTTGCGCATGATGGCTGCTTGCCGTGAAGAACTGGCCAAGCGCAGCGGCCCGCAACCTCTGCTGATCGGCGTGACCGTGCTCACCAGCATGGAGCGCGAAGACCTGGCCGGTATCGGCCTGGATGTAGACCCGCAAGAACAGGTACTGCGCCTGGCGGCGCTGGCCGAAAAGGCCGGTATGGACGGGCTGGTGTGCTCGGCGCTGGAGGCCCCGGCGCTCAAGGCCGCTCACCCTGGCCTGCAGCTCGTCACCCCCGGCATTCGCCCGGCAGGCAGCGCCCAGGATGACCAACGTCGCATCCTCACGCCGCGCCAGGCCCTGGACGCCGGCTCGGACTACCTGGTAATCGGCCGCCCCATCAGCCAGGCCGCCGACCCGGCCCAAGCGTTGGCAGCGGTAGTGGCCGAGATTCGCGGCTGAGCCTGAGCCGCACGCCTTTCAGGCACCGTCATCGGATCGGGACCTGAAAGGCGTGCGTCCAGTCAGTCATTACACCTTCAACACCAGCTTGCCGAAGTTCTGCCCGTTGAACAGTTTCAACAGGGTGTCTGGGAAGGTTTCCAGGCCGTCCACCACGTCTTCCTTGCTCTTGACCTGCCCATTGGCCAGCCAGCCGGCCATTTCCTTGGCCGCTTTGCCGTAGTCCTTGGCGTGGTCCATCACCACGAAGCCCTCCATGCGCGCACGGTTCACCAGCAGCGCCAGGTAGTTGGCCGGGCCTTTGACCGCTTCCTTGTTGTTGTACTGGCTGATCGCACCGCAGATCACGATGCGCGCCTTGAAGTTGATGCGCGTCAGCACCGCATCCAGAATCTCGCCCCCGACGTTGTCGAAGTACACGTCCACGCCTTTCGGGCATTCGCGCTTAAGGCCTGCCTGTACGTCCTCGGCCTTGTAGTCGATGACGCCGTCAAAGCCCAGTTCATCCTTGAGGTACTGGCATTTCTCGGCACCGCCCGCGATACCCACGACGCGGCAGCCCTTGATCTTGGCGATCTGCCCCGCAATGCTGCCCACCGCACCCGCGGCGCCGGAGATCACCACGGTGTCGCCGGCTTTAGGCTGGCCCACTTCCAGCAAGGCAAAGTACGCCGTCATGCCGGTCATGCCCAAGGCCGACAGGTAGCGGGGCAGGGGTGCAAGGCTCGGGTCGATTTTCTGCAGGTTCTGGGGCTCGCCGGTGAAGTAATCCTGCACGCCCAATGCGCCGTTCACATGGTCGCCAGGCTTGAAGTCCGGGTGGTTGGACGCAACCACTTCGCCCACGCCCAGGGCGCGCATCACCTGCCCCAAGGCAACCGGCGGGATGTAGGACTTGCCCTCGTTCATCCAGCCGCGCATGGCCGGGTCCAGGGAAAGGTACAGGTTGCGCACCATCACTTGCCCTTCACCGGGTTGTTCGGCAGGCAGGGTCTCGAACTTGAAGTCTTCACGCGTTACCGCCCCGACCGGGCGTTTGACGAGCAGGAAGCGGCGATTGGTCTGGGTCATGACGGGTCCTTGAAGAATGGGATGTGCACAAGAGGATAAATCTACCTTGTTGATGAAAGCAGGTCCTCAACATCACTGACAAGCATGGTCCTATAAATGTCCATGTGATGATGCTGCGGCCTTACCAGCGGCTGGCTATGCTCGTGTGCCTCACAGGCCCTGACAGGAGCGCGGCATGAGCATGAGTTTTTCGGGCCAGGTAGCACTGGTCACCGGGGGCGGGGCGGGCATCGGCCGGGCAACGGCGCTGGCCTTTGCCGGCGAGGGCCTGAAGGTGGTGGTCGCCGACCTGGACGCCGTGGGCGGCGAGGAAACGGTCGGGCAGATTCGGACCGCAGGTGGCGAGGCGTTGTTCATCGCCTGCGACGTGACCCGCGAAGACCAGGTCCGCCAGCTGCACGAGCACTTGGTCGCCGCCTATGGCCGGCTGGACTATGCCTTCAACAATGCGGGCATCGAGATCGAGCAGGGCAAGCTGGCCGACGGCAGCGAGGCGCAGTTCGACGCCATCATGGGCGTGAACGTCAAAGGTGTGTGGCTGTGCATGAAATACCAGCTGCCGCTACTGCTGGCCCAGGGCGGCGGCGCTATCGTCAATACCGCCTCGGTGGCGGGGTTGGGCGCAGCGCCGAAGATGAGCATCTACAGTGCGTCCAAGCATGCCGTGATCGGGCTGACCAAGTCTGCCGCCATCGAATATGCCCGCAAGGGCATCAGGGTCAATGCCGTGTGCCCGGCCGTGATCGATACGGACATGTTCCGCCGTGCCTATGAAGCCGACCCCCGCAAAGCCGAGTTCGCTGCCGCCATGCACCCGGTAGGGCGCATCGGCACCGTGGCCGAAATCGCCAGTGCGGTGTTGTACCTGTGCAGCGATGGTGCGGCGTTTACCACTGGGCACTGTCTGACGGTGGATGGAGGGGCCACGGCAATTTGAATCGGTGAGGTTGTGGTGGATGAAGCCCAAAGGCTGCCAGGGGCTGAGCACTTGTCTGAAGAGGCATTATTACGCTGACATCCTGGGGCCGCTGCGCGCCCCATCGCGGTCGGTCCGGCGCCCCGGAAAGGCCGCTCCCACACGGGGCTCAGTAGCCTGTAGATTGCACTTTTGTGGGAGCGGTCTTTGTGCCGCGATGGGCTGCGCAGCGGCCCCAAGTTCTCCGCCCCGAGCCGCAAATCTTCATCCCTCGCGCACCCCCAGCGTGCCGCCACCATGTCCCTCCACCAACCACCGTCGTTGCCAGACAACATCCGGCCACCCATCCCTGCCTTTCATACGTAGGACGACTCCTACAAACCCATTACCGACATACTCATAGCTATTTGACACTATTCTGACGTCAGGCCCTTGTTCAGGGGTTGGCAACGTTGCCACCCTTGGCGTTCGGGATAACCTGACACCCACAAGGGGAATCGGCATGGGCGCGAGCAAGCACGGTGTGTTGGCCAACCTGGGCATGGCGCGCAAACTCGCGCTGGGCTTCACCCTGGTGTTGCTGCTGACCCTGGCGGTGGCTGCCATCGGTATCGCGGCGTTGCACAGTGTCGGACAGCGCTTTGACAGCCTGCGCGCGCTGGCACAATTCAATACCGACCTGTTGCGTCTGCGCCAGCACGAACAGGCATTTGCACTGCGCTCCGACATCAAGCAAGCCGAAGCCTTGCGCGCCGGCTTGCAAGGGTTGGTCGAGCGCGCTCGTGCACTGCCGGCCCTGGCCGCAGCCGAGCCCGAGCTGGCCGCCTATGGGCAGGCATTCGAAGCGTTCGTCGGCGCGGTGCAGGCCAAGGAACTGGCGCTCGATACCGCCAGCTGGTCGGTCTCAAGCGTTGCCAACAACCTCGACGTGCTGCAATCCGGCCTGGCTGATGACGGGGTGTATACCCTCAAGCAATCACAAGGCCAGCAGGGCGGTGAGTTCCTGGAGCAGGCCGCGCAGGTGGCGCAGGTCTCGCGGTTGATGCTCCAGGCCATGGATGAAGCCCGGGTGCGCCTTGAGAAAAGCCGCAAGGGCGAAGACGACGTCAGCCAGGCGCGCATCGCGCAAACGGTCGAGGCCGCCAGCCTTGTGGGCCAGTTACAAGCGGCTGTCACCGACAGTGGCTACCAGAGCGTACTCAACGAGGTGGCGGGGCACATTGGCAGCTTCTCCGAAAAACTCAACGAATACACCGACCAACTGGCCAGCGAACAAGGCCTCAAAGCGCAGTTGCAGGCCTCGGCCGAGCACGTCACAAGTCGCGTCGATCAGGCCTACCTCACCGAAGAGCGCGTGCTGCAAGGCGACTTGCAGCGCAACACGGTGGCCATCGCCATCGCCACCGCGCTGGCCTTGCTGGTGGGCGTGCTGGCCGCCTGGCTGATCACCCGCGCCGTGGTTGGCCCGCTCAAACATGTGATTGCCCGTGCGCAACGCATTGCCGACGGCGAACTGGCGTTCGAGCCCGTCGCCCCGCGCCGCGATGAAGTGGGGCAACTGATGCAGGCCATGCAGCAGATGGCCGCCGGCCTGTCAGGCATCGTCAGCGGTTTGCAGCAAGGCATCGAGCAGTTGGCCGGCAACGCCCAGGCGCTGTCGGCCGTGACCGAGCAGACCAACCGCGAAGTCGGCAGCCAGAAGGAAGAGACCGAACAAGTGGCCACGGCAATGCAACAGATGACGGCTACCGTGCACGATGTGGCGCGCAACGCCGAGGAAGCCGCGCAAGCGGCGCAGGCTGCGGACGAGAAGGTCGATTCGGGGCAGCATGTGGTGCGCCAGAGCATGCAGCGCATCGAGCAGTTGGCCGCCGCGGCCGAAACCGCCAGTGCGGGCATCGAGAGCCTCAGCTCTGAAATCCATACCATTGGCGATGTGCTCGAAGTCATCAAGAGCGTGGCCGAGCAAACCAACCTGCTGGCCCTCAACGCGGCCATCGAAGCGGCCCGGGCCGGCGAGCAGGGGCGCGGCTTTGCAGTGGTGGCCGACGAGGTGCGTGCACTGGCCAGGCGCACGCGCCAGTCCACCGAGCAGATCGAAACCCTGGTGGCCAGCCTGCGCGGCAATGCGCAGCAGTCCGTCGCGCAGATTCGCGGCAGCACGGAGCTGGTGCGCCTGGCCGTGGCCGATGCCCTGCACACTGAAAGCGCGCTGGGCAGTATTGCTGCAGCGGTGTCGTTGATTCAGCAGATGAACCAGCAGATCGCCGCCGCCGCCGAACAGCAAAGCTCGGTCGCCGAAGAAATCAGCCGCAGCGTCACGCAAATTCGTGGCAGTGCCGACCAGGCTGCGTTGGCCATGCAGGACAGCGCCCGGTCCAGCGTCGAGCTGGCGCAGCTCGGCACCGACCTCAAGGGCATGGTGGGGCACTTCAGGCTGTGATGGCGCCGCCCTGGCAGGGCTCCGCCGGCGTAGAGCCTGCCATGGGCGGGTGTCTTACGCCTTGCGTGGGTTCAGGATCAGCAGGGCCAGTACACCGGCCACGATGCCCCAGAAGGCCGAACCGATGGAGAACAGCGTAAGCCCCGAGGCCGTGACCATGAAGGTGATGACGGCCGCTTCACGCTCGCGCGCTTCACTCATGGCTACCGTCAGGCCATTCATGATCGAGCCAAACAGGGCCAGCGCCGCAATCGACAGCACCAGTTCCTTGGGCAAGGCCGCGAACAGCGCTGCCAGGGTCGCTCCGAACACGCCGGCTACACCGTAGAACACGCCGCACCACACGGCCGCGGTGTAGCGCTTGCTCGGGTCTTCATGGGCATGCGGCCCGGTGCAGATGGCCGCGCTGATGGCGGCCAGGTTCACCCCGTGCGAGCCGAACGGGGCCAGCAGCAACGAAGCCAGGCCGGTGGTTGAAATCAACGCAGAGGCCGGCACCTGATAACCGTCTGCCCGCAGCACGGCAATGCCCGGCATGTTCTGCGAGGTCATTGCCACCACGAACAGCGGAATGCCGATGCTGATGGTGGCTGCCAGCGAAAAGTGCGGCGTGGTCCATACCGGCGTTGCCATTTCCAGGGCGAAGCCGCTGAAGTCCAGCAGCCCCAAGGCACCGGACAGGGCCGTGCCCACCAGTAGAGCGGCCAGTACGCAGTAGCGCGGGGACAGGCGCTTGACCAACAGGTAGCTGAAGAACATGCCCAGCACCAGCAAGGTGCGGTGCTGGGCGGCGACGAAGATTTCGCTGCCGATCTTGAACAGGATGCCTGCCAGCAGCGCCGATGCCAGCGAGGCAGGAATCCGCTTGACCAGGCGCTCGAAGCTGCCGGTCAGCCCACAGATCAGCACCAGCGCAGCACAGGTGATGTAGGCCCCGATCGCCTCCCCGTAGCTCACCCCGCCCAGGCTGGTGATCAGCAGCGCCGCGCCGGGCGTGGACCAGGCCACGGTCACGGGCGTGCGGTAGCGCAGGGACAGGCCGATGCTGCAGACCGCCATGCCGATCGAGAGCGCCCAGATCCAGGAGGATATCTGCGCGGTGGTCAGGCCAGCCGCTTGCCCGGCCTGAAACATCAGCACCAGCGAGGAGGTGTAGCCGGTGAGCATGGCGATGAAGCCTGCGACCACCGCCGAGGGCGAGGTATCTGCCAGGGGGCGAAGACGAGCGGAAGTGGCATCGGTCATGAAAAATCCTTGTAAGGGTGTACGCCGTGGTTTTCAGACTAACGCCAGGCGAGGTGACAGCAGCGATACAGCGATCATTGCTTTTAACCGTACAGTCGTTAACTATCAGGCGCTCTGGTATGACGGCATTGCAGGGGTAGGGGTGATGTACAAGGTTTACGGCGATTATCAATCGGGTAACTGCTACAAGGTCAAGTTGATGCTCAGCCTGTTGGGGCGGCCCTACGAGTGGCACGCCGTGGACATTCTCAAGGGCGAGACCGAGACGCCCGAGTTCCTGGCCATGAACCCCAACGGCAAGGTGCCGGTGTTGCAACTTGAGGACGGTAGTTACTTGTGGGAATCCAATGCCATCCTCAACTACCTGGCCGACGGCAGCGAGTTCCTGCCCGCCGAGCCGCGCCTGCGCACCCAGGTCTTGCAGTGGCAGTTCTTCGAGCAATACAGCCATGAGCCGTATATCGCTGTGGCCCGCTTCATCCAGTTCTACCTGGGGCTGCCGGATGATCGCGTGGAGGAGTACCGCAAGTTGCACAAGGGCGGGTACAAGGCGCTGCGTGTGATGGAGCGGCAGTTGCAGGTGACGCCGTACCTGGTAGGTGACCAGTATTCCATCGCCGATGTGGCGTTGTATGCCTACACCCATGTGGCACAGCAAGGCGGTTTCGACCTGGCGGACTACCCGGCCGTGCGTGCCTGGCTGGAGAGGGTGAGCAGCCATCCGCGGCATGTGCCGATGGTGGGCTGATTCACGAGCAACATGTAGGAGCGACCTCGCTCGCTGGCGGGTGCCAAGGCTGCACCCGCCACCGCTGAATCAACCCTTGCCAAACCGCTCATCCAGGTAAGCAATGATGGCCTTGGACTCATACATCCAGGTCACCTTGCCCGCTTCCTCGATGCGCAGGCAGGGCACCTTTATCCGGCCACCGCCTTGTTCCAAGGCCTGGCGGTGCACAGGGTCGTTCTTGGCATCGCGCAACGCCACCGGCACATTCAGGCGGTGCAAGGTGCGGCGGGTCTTGACGCAGAACGGGCAGGCATGGAACTGGTAGAGCGCCAGGCCCTTGGCCGCCTCGTCCACGCGGGCCTGGGCCGCCGGGTCGCGCTTGCGCTTGGCCGGGCGGCTGGCCCAGTCGCCGAATACGATAAGCTGGCCGAGGCCAACCCGCAGGGCTTTGACGATCATGTACAAACTCCTGAAATGAAAAAGGCCGACCGGCAGGGGTCGGCCTGGGTGACGCAGCCGGTTACTTGATCAGGCTGAGGAACTCGCTGCGGGTGGCCGCGTTGGCGCGGAACTCACCCAGCATCACCGACGTGATCATGCTCGAATTCTGCTTCTCCACACCGCGCATCATCATGCACATGTGCTTGGCCTCGATGACCACGGCAACGCCGGCGGCACCGGTCACCTGCTGCACGGCATCGGCGATCTGGCGGCTGAGGTTTTCCTGAATCTGCAGGCGGCGGGCGTACATGTCGACGATACGTGCCACTTTCGACAGGCCCAGCACCTTGCCCTTGGGCAGGTAGGCCACGTGGGCCTTGCCGATGAAGGGCAACATGTGGTGCTCGCACATCGAATACAGCTCGATGTCCCGGACCAGCACCATTTCGCTGTTGTCGGAACTGAACAACGCGTTGTTGGTCACTTCTTCCAGTGTTTGCTCATAACCGCGGCAAAGATACTTCATCGCCTTTGCAGCCCGCTTGGGCGTGTCGAGCAGGCCCTCACGGGAGACGTCCTCGCCAATCTGGCTGAGGATCTCGGTGTAGTTCTGTTCCAGGGACATGGATCTACCTGTGGGAAAAATCGCAAAAACGAAGGTTACGGCGGCAAGGGCGGCGCTGCAAGCGCGGCGTTACTCGTCGCGGCCTTCGAGCATGGTTCGTTTGAGCATCACATAGACCGCGCCGGTGCCACCGTGGCGGGCACTGCAGGAGGCAAAGCCGAGCACTTGCGGGTGCTGGCGCAGCCAGGTGTTGACGTGGCTCTTGATCATGGGGCGCTTGCCGTCCAGGCGTGCCGCCTTGCCATGGGTGACCCGCACGCAGCGTACTTCAAGGCGCGTCGCCTCGGCGATGAAATCCCAAAGCGTCTCGCGCGCCTTTTCCACGGTCATGCCGTGTAGGTCCAGGCTGCCTTCGAACGGTATCTGTCCAAGCTTGAGCTTGCGCAGCTGGGTTTCCTGAACACCGTCACGGCGCCACATCAGTTCGTCTTCGGCGCCCACGTCGATGACGAACTGGTCGGACATGCCATCGATGACCAATGCCTTGTCGCTGGACACGGTCGCCGACTGGCGCAGGCCGGCCAGTTTCTGGCGATCGGCCTTGGGCTTGCCGACCTCGGCACGGTCGTGCGTGATCGGCTTGACGCCGCGCACTTCGGCCTTGAACAGGGAAAAATCGTCGTCTTGCATGATGCCTCCGCGTGGGCGGCATAGTTTACGCGAGTGCGCGGCGGTGTGCAGCCATGGTGGTCGGGTGGGGAAGGGCGACGGTGGGCTACTAAGGGGGACGGTGAGCTAAGGGAGACGGTGAGCTAATGTAGGAGCGGCCTAGTGCCGCGAGGGGACGCGCAGCGGCCCCGGCGATCTAGGCGGCCAAGCTGAAATCCTGGGGCCGCTGCGCGCCCCATCGCGGCACTAGGCCGCTCCTACAGGGGGGCTGCGGTTGCAGGAACCTCACTCATGCTTCTTCATCAAGTGGGGCGACATGTTCAGCTCCCGAGCACGGCGCATGCGAATGCGGCTCAGGCGCCAGAAGCGTACGCCAAGCCACAGCATCAGCAGCCCCACCACCGTCAAGGTGGCGGCAAGCGGCTTGTTGGCGTTGAGTTCGGCCAGGGCAGGGTAGTTGCCCAGCAGCCCGGCCACGCCGGCCATGGCCAGTAACACACCAAGGGTGGCCAGCAGCGCGGCAAGCGCAGCACCCAGGCGTGCGCCCCAGCTGCGCGGTTGGCGCGGGCGCAGGCGCTTGGCGTCGATACTGCCTTTAAGCTTCATCCTGCTCTCCTGTAGGGGTCTGGGCCCTTGGACCCACAAACACACCTCGGGTTCCTGCCTGCCGCCACCCTCCTGATCGGATCAGATCAGGCTGGACGTCGGCGCCACGCAGGCGAAGTTGTCGGCCATCACGGCCATTTCACATCGGTGGATCTGCGCCGCTGGAATCACCTCATTGTTGAAAGCCAGGTCGCGAGTGGCCGACGCGTCTTCCACCAGGGTGCACCGGTAACCATAGTCCTTGGCACGGCGCACGGTGGTGCTGACGCTGGAGTGGCTCATGAAGCCGCAGACGATCAGGTCGAGATGGCCGAGTGCTTGCAACGTCTCGTGCAGCTTGGTGTTCTTGAAGGCATTGGGCATGCGTTTTTCGATCACGGTCTCGCCTTCCAGCGGTTCGAGCCCCGGAATGAACTGACCTGCAGGGCCCTGGGGGTCGAAGCGCCCGCCAACGGTGCCCAGATGGCGAACATGGATGATCGGACGGCCGCCCTTGCGCGCGGCGTCGAGCAACCTGGCGATGTTGGCCACGGCCTCATCCATGCCCGACAGCGCCAGGGGCCCGGTCAGGTACTCCTTCTGCGCATCAATGATGATCAGGCTGGCTTGGCTCAGCTTGGCCGGCGGGTAATCGCGGCCAGTGAGGCGGAACATCGTGGTTGGAACGGACATCAAGGGCTCCTTGGTATAGGGCTTTTGTACGCCTATTCTCCCCTGCCTTGGCGACAATGGGAATGGTTGACAACGCAAGCGGCGTGGTTGCTGGCCTGTGGCTACCGTACAGGCGATTGCAGGGAACAAATCCAGGGCCTGGGCTGTTAGACTTTCGGCCAGTCTGAATTAGGAGTTTCCCGTGATCACATCCCGTCTGCGCACGCTGCGCGACTACATCCGTTGGGCGGTCAGCCGCTTCCATGAGCACGACCTGTTCTTCGGCCACGGTGCCGACAACGCCTGGGATGAAGCCCGGTTGCTGGTGCTGGGGGCAGTCCACCTGCCGTGGGAGGTGGCCGACAGCTACCTGGACTGCATGCTCGAGGATGCCGAGCGTGTACAGCTGCAGCACCTGCTCAAGCGCCGCATCGAAGAACGGGTGCCCACCGCCTACCTGTTGGGCGAGGCCTGGTTCTGTGGCATGTCGTTCATCGTCGACGAGCGTGTGCTGGTGCCGCGCTCACCCATTGGCGAGCTGCTGGAAAAGCGTGTTGAGCCGTGGCTGGGCGCTGAGCCAGCCCGCATTCTGGACCTGTGCACCGGCTCCGGCTGCATCGGGATCGTCGCCGCCGACGTCTTCCCGCAGGCCGAGGTGGTGCTGGCCGACCTGTCGTTCGAAGCGCTCGAAGTGGCCAACCAGAACATCGAGCGCCATGGCCTCGATGGCCGGGTGTACACCGTGCAGGGCGATGGTTTCGAGGGGTTGCCGGGCCAGCGCTTCGACCTCATCCTGTCCAACCCGCCCTATGTGGACGCCGAAGACTTCGGCGACATGCCGGCCGAGTACCACCACGAACCGGAGCTGGGCCTGGCCTGCGGTGCCGATGGTCTGGACCTGGTACGGCGCATGCTGGCCGAAGCGGCCGATCACCTGACCGACAAGGGCTTGCTGATCGTGGAGGTGGGCAATAGCCAGGTTCATGTCGAGGCGCTGTACCCGGAAGTCGACTTCGCCTGGCTCGAATTCGAGCGCGGCGGGCATGGGGTATTCATGCTCACCGCCGAGCAGTGCCGTCAGCATCAGGCGTTGTTCAAAGGCCGCGTCTGAGGCCGAGTGGGGGGCACGGGTGCCAGGCGCCCGTTCCGCCCAAGCCGTCTTCACACCACCTGAGGCTCGCACAACGCCGGCCCCAGGCTTTCAACGCGTGGCGATCCAGATCAGCAGCCCGGCCTGAAACAGTGCAAAGGCCACCAGGCAGGTGATGGTGAACCGCAAGCCGCTGTCTTCGCGCTGGTACTTGGCCACACGCTCGTCGCGCTCGCGCAAGCGGGCTTCGCCTTCCTGCAACTGCTGGTCTGCCTGCTGCAGCAACTGCGCTGCATCCAGAAGGCCCACGCGCTGCACGCGCTCGCTGTTCCAGCCTACCTCCAACTGGTCTACCCGGGTCTCGGCCGTTCGGCCCTTGAGCACCTGCCCGTCTTCGTAGTGCACCTCAAGGCCTACCCCACGCAGGCACTGGTCCCGGCGCAGGCGCGAGTCCTCCTCCAGCGCATCCTTGCTCGGCAGCGCAAAAGCCTCTACTCGGTAATTCGGCCATTTGCGCTGCAGCCACTGGGCAGCCTGGGCCAGCAAAAAGCGGCCCAGGCCGCGATTGACCGGCTCCAGTTGCAGGCCATGTTCATCCCCCAGGTACACGCGCTTCGTCTGGTGATCTACGCGTATGTCCACCTGGTTATGGCCCTTGTGCACCTTCTGGCCGGGCAACCCAATCTGCATGCGCAGCAGGCTGTGGGCCGGGTCGTGGCGCTCGGCATAGCCGAACTGCACGAAACGCAGGGGGCGGGCGCCGGTTGCGCGGTCGCCAGGCAGGGGCGCCAGGCGCAGCAACTGGTGATGTTCGACGGCCAGGTCCGCCCAGGGCAGGGCGGGGGTGTGTTGGGGCTCTTCAGCCGGCTCTGTGGCAGCAGGTGGTGTGGTCATCAGGGCATGTCCTTGGCTATGCACGCTGTATCGGCCGCCTGCGCGCAGACCTGAGCCCGTCGATCAGGCCGGTGGCAACTGGCGAATGAACGCGACGATCTGCTCGCCCAGCTCCCGTGCCAGCGGCAACTGGGGGTTCTGGTAACTCTCGCGCTGTTCGCTCATGTCCTTGGGGCTGATGCGCAGCATATGGTTCATGCCCTCGATCAGCACCAGGTGGGCATCGGGTTTGGCGTCCTTGAGCTTCTGCGCATCCGCCACGTCCACCTGCACGTCGTTGCGCCCCTGCACGATCAGCGCCGGCATGGACAGCCGCGCAAACGCGGCTGCCGGGTCCTGCCGGAACAAGGTGATCAGGTAGGGCTGCACGCTGGGGCGAAACACCTGGCGCAGTGGTGCGGGCACGTCCAGGCTGGTCTGGCCAGCTTCCAGGCGGTCGAGCAGGGCGCTGCCACGGGCCAGCTGCGCAGGCGGCAGGCGCTCGGCCAGCTGCTCACGCACCACCTCGGCCATGGGCCTGCCGCTGCCGGCCAGGCTGATCACTGCGCTGGCCCCGGCCTGCTCGGCGGCCAGGCTGGCGATCAGCGCACCTTCGCTGTGGCCGATCAGGATCAAGGGGCCGAAGCGGGGGTCGGCCTTGAGCTTGTGGCCCCAAGCCACCACATCGGCAACGTAGCGTTCCACGCTCAGGTCGCGCTCATCGGGCGTGGCCGGTTGGCTGGCGGCCACCCCGCGCTTGTCGTAGCGCACGCTGGCGATGTTTGCATTGGCCAGCAGCAGGGCCAAGCGCTTCAGGTTGTCCACGCGCCCGCCGGCCGGGTTGTTGCCGTCGCGGTCGGTGGGCCCGGAGCCTGCGATGATCAGCACCACCGGCGGCGGCGTGTCCTGCTGGGGTAACAGCAGGCTGCCGTGCAGTACCCCCTGACCGGTGTCCAGGTCGATGGGGCGGTGCAGGACGGTGGGGGTGGCGGCATGGCAAAGGCTGGTCAACAGCAGGCAAAACAGGGCAATGAAACGCGGCATCGTGCGCAACTACACAGGGGGAGATAGCACTTTGACCCACAATGGCCAATGAAGGTTCTAGGGCCAGGTCCAAGGCCCTGTATCGTCCGTAACGATGCGCTTGCCAACCGGCCCGCACAGGCAGGCAATCCATCTGTATACTGCCGCTTTCGTTCACTTCAGGCAGATCTCGCGGAGCGTCCATGTCCGGCAATACCTACGGCAAGCTGTTCACTGTCACCACCGCTGGCGAAAGCCATGGCCCGGCGTTGGTCGCCATTGTCGATGGGTGCCCGCCAGGCCTTGAGATCTCTCTCGCCGACCTGCAGCGTGACCTGGACCGGCGCAAGCCCGGCACCAGCCGCCATACCACCCAGCGCCAGGAGCCCGATGAGGTGGAAATCCTCTCGGGCGTGTTCGAAGGGCGCACGACCGGTTGCTCCATTGGCCTGCTGATCCGCAACACCGACCAGAAGTCCAAGGACTATTCGGCCATCAAGGACCTGTTCCGCCCGGCCCATGCCGACTACACCTACCACCACAAATACGGCACCCGCGACTACCGTGGCGGCGGGCGTAGTTCGGCCCGCGAAACGGCCATGCGCGTGGCTGCCGGCGCCATCGCCAAGAAGTACCTGGCCACCCAGGGCATCACCGTGCGTGGCTACATGAGCCAGCTGGGCCCGATCGAAATCCCTTTCAAGACCTGGGACTCGGTGGAGCAGAACGCTTTCTTCAGCCCCGACCCGAGCAAGGTGCCGGAGCTTGAGGCGTACATGGACCAGCTGCGCCGCGATCAGGATTCGGTAGGCGCCAAGATCACCGTGGTGGCCGAGGGCGTGATGCCGGGCCTGGGCGAGCCGATTTTCGATCGCCTGGACGCCGAGCTGGCCCACGCGCTGATGAGCATCAATGCTGTGAAGGGTGTGGAAATCGGCACAGGCTTTGCCAGCGTCGCGCAGCGCGGCACCGAACACCGCGACGAGATGACCCCGCAGGGTTTTCTCAGCAACAACGCGGGCGGCATCCTGGGTGGTATCTCCTCGGGCCAGCCGATCGTTGCCCACCTGGCACTCAAGCCCACCTCCAGCATCACCGTGCCGGGCCGCTCGGTGGACGTCGACGGCAACCCTGTGGACGTGATCACCAAAGGCCGGCATGACCCCTGTGTAGGCATTCGCGCCACCCCGATCGCCGAGGCGATGATGGCCATCGCGCTGATGGATCATCTGTTGCGCCACCGTGCCCAGAACGCCGAGGTGAAGGTGAGCACGCCGGTGCTGGGCCAGCTCTGACCCACCTGGGCCTGTTTTCTCGCGGCGGTGACTCAAGCGGCTGAGTCACCGCCAGCAGGCCCTGCTTTCCAAGGCAACCCCATGCAGCCAATACCCTACTGGCGATTGTCCAGTTTCTACCTCTTCTATTTCGCCTTGCTGGGGTCCACGGCGCCGTTCCTGGCGCTGTACTTCGACCACCTGGGCTTTTCGCCCGCGCGGATCGGCGAACTGGTGGCCATTCCCATGCTGATGCGCTGCATAGCGCCCAACCTGTGGGGCTGGCTAGGGGACCGGACCGGCCAGCGCCTGCTGATCGTGCGGCTTGGGGCGCTGTGCACGCTGGCAACGTTCAGCCTGATCTTCTTCGGCAAGAGCTACGCTTGGCTGGCGATGGTCATGGCCTTGCATGCGTTCTTCTGGCACGCGGTGCTGCCGCAGTTCGAGGTCATTACGCTGGCGCACCTGCACGGCCAGACGTCGCGCTACAGCCAGGTAAGGCTGTGGGGGTCGATCGGGTTCATCCTCACCGTGGTGGGGCTTGGGCGCCTGTTCGAGTGGCTGAGCCTGGACATCTACCCTGTGGCCCTGGTTCTGATCATGGCGGGTATCGTGGCCGCCAGCCTCTGGGTACCCAATGCCCAGCCCGTCGAGCACGGTGAGCGGCAGGCGGCCGGCGGTTTCCTCATGCAGCTGCGTGCGCCTGGGGTCCTGGCGTTCTATGCCTGTGTGGCACTCATGCAACTGAGCCATGGGCCGTACTACACCTTCCTTACGCTGCACTTGGAGCACCTGGGTTACAGCCGAACGGCCATTGGCCTGCTGTGGGCGCTCGGGGTGGTGGCGGAGGTGGTGATGTTCATGCTCATGAGCCGGCTGTTCGCGCGGTTCAGCGTGCGCCGGGTGCTGCTAGCAAGCTTCGTACTGGCCGCGGTGCGCTGGCTGTTGCTGGGTAACCTGGCGGCGGAGCCCAGCGTACTGGTGGGCGCGCAGGTGCTGCATGCGGCCACCTTCGGCTGCTTTCACGCCGCCAGCATCGCCTTCGTACAGGCCAGTTTCGGCGCCAGGCAGCAGGGGCAGGGCCAGGCCCTGTATGCCGCGCTGTCGGGTACCGGCGGCGCCCTGGGCGCGTTGTACGCCGGCTACAGCTGGAACATGCTGGGCCCTGGGCTCACCTTTGGTATGGCCAGCGCCGCAGCACTGGCAGCAGCCGTTATCATGGCCTTTCATTCGCAACCGAACAGGACCTTACGATGAGCATCCTCTGCGTATTCGATCCCTCCACCCCGCAGTTGCCCAACAAGGTGCTGACCCACGCCGAAGACATCACGGCCGCGCTCGCCGAGCATGGGGTGACGCTGACCCAGGCTGAGCACGGGCTGCGGGTGCGTCCGGGCACTTTGCACGATGAGATGATGGAAGCTTGCCAAGCCCATCTGGATCACCTGATGACTACGCACGCCTGCCGGGCCTATGCGGTGATCAACCGTGACGGCATCGAGGCGCAAGGCCCTGATCTGCGCGATGAGCATGTGCTCGAGACCAACGAAGTGATCGCTGTGGTGAGCGGACGCGTGCAGGTCGGCTTGCGCCTGGGCGCTGGGGTGTATTCGGTGATGTGTGAGAAGGGCGACCAGTTGCGCGTGCCGGCGGGGACGCGGCGCTGGCTTGAGCTGGGTGAGGCGCCGTTTTGCCTGGCGTTCAGGCTATTTGCAGCGCAAGCGGGGAGTCAGCCGATCTTCACCGGCGATGCGAGCGCGCGAGCGTTTTTGGGGATAGACGAGCTGTAGCCTTGCGCCCAAGACATGTGATGCCCGGGTAGGAGCGGCCTTGTGCCGCGATGGGTCGCGTAGCGGCCCCGGCGGTATTAGCTTTTACGCCGAAATCTTGGGGCCGCAGTGCGGCCCATCGCGGCACGAGGCCGCTCCTACCTGGAATGGTCGCTTTTACCTGGAATGGTCGCTTTCGGGCAGTGAAAGAATCAGCGATACGTCGGCAACGCAAAACGCTGTTGGCTCTGCAGCATCGAAATCACCGGCAGCTCGCTGGCTTGCTCGGCCAGGTCACGGCGGATGGCGCTGATGGCCCAGGACAATTGCTCGGCGCTGTGCAGTTGGGTGTAGGTCAGTACACGGCGGGTAACCTTGCCGTCGGCCGCACGCAGAGTCAGCAAGATGCCGCCGTCAGGACGTGGTTGAGTCGCTACTTGGTAAGCAGGGAACACCGAGACGAATTTTTCCTGGATAAGGTTCATGACTACTCCTGACAAGGTGTGTGGCAATCGATGTCTAGATAGATTGCAGCGACCGTGCCAGAAACAGCGTGTAGAAAAAATCCAATAAAATCAGGGGCTTGGGCTACTTTTGGAGAATGCTTTCCATGCAACCTGCAAGGTCATGCATTTTGCACAGTGCATTTTGCACGGCGAGCCGACCAACACTATGGGCTCGATAGAAACGGAACCTTTGACGCGCAGGAAGGGCCTGACAAACACTTGGGCAACGATTTCTACCAGGAGGTTCCTTATGTCCACCCAGACTGCGCCCGCTCAGCCTGCTCAAATGTCTACCGATGAAGCGGCGGCCTTCGCCGCACAAGTATTCGACAAGGCCCGTCAAGGCGATGCCCCGATGCTGGAGCGCCTGTTGCAAAGCGGTCTGCCGGTGAACCTGCGTAATCACAAGGGCGACACCCTGCTGATGCTGGCCAGTTACCACGGCCACCATGACGCCGTTCAGGTGCTGCTCAGCCACGGGGCCGATCCGCTGATCGCCAACGACAATGGTCAGTTGCCCATTGCCGGTGCCGCCTTCAAAGGGGACATGGCCATGATCCGCCTGTTGCTGGAAAACGGTGTACCGGTCGATGCCGCTGCCCAGGATGGACGCACGGCACTGATGTTGGCCGCCATGTTCAACCGTGTCGAGATCCTCGAGTACCTGCTGGCCCAGGGTGCCAACCCCGCCTTGCAAGATGCCCGTGGTGCCAACGCACTGATGGCAGCCCAGACCATGGGCGCAGTGGACGCCACCGCACGCCTGCAAGCGCTGGCAGGCTAACGGGCAGGGGGCGTTTGCGGCTATCCTTGGCGACTTTGCCATCGCCACAGGCCCCCCTCATGAAAACTCAGCTGCTCGAATTCATCCGCCTCATCGGTGCAGGCTGCCTGCGCGAAGAAGACATCGAGCGCATTGCCGACGAGGCTGCCCAGGCCTACGCCGACCCCGACGCCTTCCTGGTCGCCAACCCCGACATCAACTACGACGACAGCTTTCCCATCCCACTGGGCGAATGGACAGTGCTCGGCAGCCTGCCCGATACCGTGGTATTCCAGGCCGACACTTATCAGGAGCTGTTCCAGCAGATCAGCGACTCTTTCGACAAGAGCGTGCCGTTCACGCTCAAGCCCAAGCAGCTGGCACGCACCGAACCGCTCGTTGCGCTCAACCGCATCCAGGTGCAGATGGGAGCGCTCAACAAGGAAGCCGGTGGCTACGTACTGCTCGATTTCAGCCAGTTGCTCGATGATGAGTTGCAGATGGTCATGGTGGGCCAGCAGGATCTGGAACGGGTCCAGGCGCTGGCCGCTGAACTCGGCATCAAGGCCGAGCCAGCCTTGGAGGCCCTGAAAATCGCCCTGCACGCCTGACCGTTTCGTACACGGCCGCACATCGGCGCTGTCAGCCCAGTGCGGTGTCCAGGAACATCATCACCGCAAAACCGCCCATCAGGCCGAGCGTGGCTGAGGTCTGGTGGCCGTGACGGTGGGTTTCAGGAATGACCTCGTGGCTGACCACGAAGATCATCGCGCCCGCCGCCAGCCCCATGCTGATGGGGTAGGCCACGGCAAAGCCGGTGGAAATGCCCAGGCCGATGATCGCGCCCAAGGGTTCCATCACCCCTGAACCAATCGCCACCAGTGCGGCCTTCAGGTTGGACAGCCCGGTCGCCCGCAGCGCCAGCGCCACGGCCAGGCCCTCCGGGATGTCCTGGATGGCGATGGCGGTAGTCAGTGGCAGGCCGATGTTCATGTCACCGTTGGTGAAGCTCACTCCGATGGCCATGCCCTCGGGCAAGTTGTGCAGGGTAATGGCCAGCACGAACAGCCAGACCCGGCTGAACCGTTCGGTTTCTGGCCCAACCACGCCGACGCGTTCATGCTCGTGCGGTGTGAAACGGTCAAGGCCCAGCATCAGCAGCACGCCCAACCCCATGCCGACGACCACGATCAAAGCCGCACCCGGCCCACTGCCGGTGATTTCCCGCGCCGCGTCCAGACCCGGCAGGATCAGCGAAAACGAACTGGCCGCCAGCATCATGCCGGCAGCGAACCCCAGCATCACATCCTGGTTACGGCTACTGACATCACGCAAAACCACGGCCAGCACGGCGCCCAGTGCGGTGGCGCCAAACCCGGACAGGCCACCGAGCGCGGCCAGGTGCAGGTTTTCGGAATGATCGCCGTTGACCGCGTTCCACAGGCTTGCACCCAGCAGGATCACGACGGCCACCAGGCTCAGCGCAAGGCCTGCTCCGACCCAGGGGTTGTTGGCTATCTGTTGCCGCCACACGCTGAACGGCGAGGGCGGGGTGGCGCTGTGGCTGTGGGCAGGTGGCATGCAGAACCTCTGATCGAAATGACGATGCATCATAGGCAGTGACCTGCTGGCCAGGCCAAGGATTCCCTTCTATTGAACCGATAGGGGGCTATGCTATGCAGCAATACACTCATCAACTGGAGTACGCGGTATGGGATCGATGTTCAACAGCCTGGTAGGTCTGATCATTCTTGCCCTGGATATCTGGGCCATCATCAACGTCTACAAGAGCGACCGCGAAGTGGGCGTAAAAGTGTTGTGGATTCTCCTGATTGCCCTGCTGCCAGTCGTGGGGCTGGTGATCTGGGCCATCGCCGGGCCGCGCGGCTCGGGCCGGCTTTGAAGTCAGCACAACTACACCCCTGGCGCCACAGGCGCATCCAGGCCGTGACAAAATTTTCACAATGAATTAAACAGAATCCGCACCCGCACAATGCCGCGCTGGTCTTGCGCCAGCGCCTTCTTCGCAAACCGCATTTCTAGGACCTTCCTGTTCATGGCCAACCCGGACGCCTTGAAGCAACGGCGCGCGCGAGCGCCGTTCTCGCCGACCCTCAAATCCCACCTGGCCTATACGCTGCTCAGCGCGCTGGTCATCATGCTGATGCTCAGCCTCGTGCGCCTGGCACTGCTGGTCTACAACAGCGACATGATTGGCGACACGCCAGCGGCCACGGTCGCCGAAGGGTTCGTCAACGGCCTGCGCTTCGACCTTCGGGTGGTGGTGTACATCAGCATACCGCTGCTGCTGGCACTGCTGAGCCCCTGGGCCATGGCCCGCCGGGGTGTGTTCCGGTTCTGGCTGACGCTCACCGCCAGCGTGGTGATGTTCCTGGGCCTGATGGAGCTGGACTTCTATCGCGAGTTCCACCAGCGTCTGAACGGCCTGGTGTTCCAGTACATCAAGGAAGACCCCAAAACCGTCATGAGCATGCTCTGGTACGGCTTCCCAGTGGTGCGCTACCTGCTGGCCTGGGTGTTCGGAACCTGGCTGCTCAGCCTGCTGTTCAAGGGTGTGGACCGGCTGACCCGCGGGATTGGGACCCAGCCGGTGGCTGCCTGGTATTACCGCCTGGCAGTGTTCATGGTGATCCTGCTGGTGGCCGTGATCGCCGCCCGTGGCACCCTGCGTCAGGGCCCGCCCATGCGCTGGGGTGACGCGTTCACCACCGACTCGAACTTCGTCAACCAGTTGGGCCTCAACGGCACCCTGACCCTGATCGACGCCGCCAAGAGCCGCTTTGGCGAGGACCGCGCCAACATCTGGAAGCCGGTGCTGGAGCAGAATCTGGCGACCCAGACCGTACGCCAGCAGCTGCTGACCCCCCATGACACCCTGGTCGATGCCGACGAAGCTGCCGTGCGCCGCGATTTCGTGCCGCCAGCCGAGGGCACCCTGCCCATCAAGAACGTGGTGGTGATCCTGATGGAGAGCTTCGCGGGCCATTCGGTCGGCGCGCTGGGCAGCCCCAACAACATCACCCCTTACTTCGACAAGCTGGCCAAGGAAGGGCTGTTGTTCGACCGTTTCTTCTCCAACGGCACCCACACGCACCAGGGCATGTTCGCCACCATGGCGTGCTTCCCCAACCTGCCAGGCTTCGAGTACCTGATGCAGACCCCGGAGGGCGGTCACAAGCTGTCCGGGCTGCCAGCCTTGCTCAGCGCCCGTGACTACGACGACGTGTACGTCTACAACGGCGATTTCGCCTGGGACAACCAGTCCGGCTTCTTCGGCAACCAGGGCATGACCACCTTCATCGGCCGGCAGGACTTCGTCGACCCGGTGTTCTCTGACCCGACGTGGGGCGTGTCCGACCAGGACATGTTCGACCGCGGCAATCAGGAACTGGCCAAGCACGATGGTAAAAAGCCGATCTATGCCTTGCTCCAGACCCTGTCCAACCACACGCCGTACGCCCTGCCCAAGGACCTGCCGGTAGAGAAGGTGACCGGGCAAGGCCGCCTGGACGAACACCTGACGGCCATGCGCTACTCGGACTGGGCCCTGGGCCAGTTCTTCGAGAAGGCGCGCAAGGAGCCTTACTTCAAGGACACCCTGTTCGTGATTGTGGGTGACCATGGTTTCGGCAACCATCAACAGGTCACCGAACTGGACCTGGGACGGTTCAACGTACCGCTGCTGCTGATCGCTCCAGGCATCCAGGAGAAGTTCGGGGCGGTCAACCACACCGTGGGCACCCAGGTCGATATCGTACCGACCATCATGGGTCGCCTGGGCGGCCAGACGCGCCATCAGTGCTGGGGGCGCGACTTGCTCAACCTGCCTGAGGGCGACCCAGGCATCGGCATGATCAAGCCTTCGGGCAGCGAGCAGATCGTGGGCCTGGTGCAGGGCGACCGTATCCTGATCGAGTCCAAGGACATGACCCCGCGCCTGTACCGCTATCAGTTGGGTCGCGAGTTCAAGGCCGAGCTCATCGAAAGCCCGGACCAGCCGCAGTTGCTCAAGCAGCTCGAAGCCTATATTCAGACGGCCACCAAGAGCTTGCTGGACAACACGGCAGGGGTAGTGCACGGCACGCCGAAGTAACCGTGTCCACATCCCCGACCAGGGCCGCTCCCGGGCGGCCCTGGTCGGGGGTGTTCAACTTTCTGAACATTCCCCAAGGGCCAAGGTCAGTTATTCAGGCATCGCGTAAGGTGTCGTTTGATTGAGAGGGCTCGTTCGATGAAAGAGTGGGAAGTCATCTTTGCCGACCAGAAAGGCGCACCGACCTCGATCGTGCTGCAGGCAGAACATCGCCCCAGCGAGGAAGACGCCGCCCGTGCCATCCGCACGCGGTTGTTCCCGGTCATGGATGAGCTGGACCTCAACGATTTTCAGGATCGCGCGGTTTCCCCCACGGCGCGCTGGCTGAAAGAACACAGCGGCGTCACCATCACCAGCATTGAAGAGGCGCCCTGATTCACGGTTTGCGTAGCGTCCGCCTGGGCACTACGCTGCATGAAGGTGCCCGCCGGCTGCGCAGGCGGCACCGTTCCCACCCGCGTCTTGTATCAGCTCGAACTGCCCGACGATTTGGGGCAGGTGCCCGTGCACGGAAAGTCTATCCACTGCGTTATTCAGGAGGACGATTCATGAGCAGCCAACACGACGATATCAGCAGCAACGTCCTGCGCCAGATGAAGGCAGGCGGTTTCGATTTCACCCAGATTCACCCTATCGAGTTCTATGCCGTTTTCCCGGATGAAGCCGCTGCGCGTCGCGCAGCCGGGGAGTTTCGTGGCGAATCGCTCAACGCTCAGGTGACCGAGCTCGATGACGGTGCCTGGCACCTGGAACTCAGTAAAATCATGTTCGCCACCCACGGTGGCATTGGCGATTTCGAGGAGGCCTTCGAGCAGGTTGTCACGCCTTATGGCGGCGAAGTGGAGGGGTGGGGGGTCAAGCACGAGCGCCTCACGGCCTAGGCCATTGGGCCGTCCTGCGGCCCAATTTTCTCAGGATTTGCGCGTGGCCATGTGCCGCAGATACGCCAGCAGCGCATCGAGTTCCTTATCACTCAGCACACTTGGGGCAAAGCCCGGCATTTTCGCCTGGGGCCATTGCCGCAAGCTTTGCGGGTCCCGAATCAGCCTGCGCAGGTAACCTGGCTGGAAGTATTCGGTCGGGTTATGCGGCACGTTCAGATCAGGCCCTACCTGAGCATCCCCTGCACCGTTAAGGCGATGGCAGGCCAGGCAGTTTTGCTGGAACAGTGCAAAGCCTTGTCGCACGGGACTGCCGCTGGGCAGCTTCGGGTCCGGCAGCAACGCCGGAAACCGCTGCTCGACAGGCGCCAGCTTACGGATCGTGGAAATCTGAAAGGGCCATTGTTCGGGGCGAATGCCGCTTGCTTGCGGCGCGGTCCACACCAGGTAGAACGGCCCTGCACTCGGTTTGCCCTTGCTTAGGGGCGGCCATGGGTCGCCCGGGTCTTCGACGGCTAGCCAGGCCTGCGCCGGGCCGGATTGAAGCAAAGGGCCAGCGGGCATTTCTGCCGCAAAGCCATCGGCTGCAATGGCCTGCAGATGGTCTTCTGGCCCCACACCGTCCAGCAGCACCGCCAGGGGTACTGCGCGATAGCGCATGGGGCGCTTATAGGAAACGTCCTCGCTGATATCTACCGCTTTGGCCTGGGAATGCGCGAGCAGCTGTTCGCTGTTCCACTGTGTTTGGCCAGTGCCCAGTTCAAGGTGCAGTTGGGCCGCCGACAGCGGCAGGCATGACAGCAGGGCTGCCAAGGCAATGCATGGGCGCATGGGATACTCCGGCCATCAGGGGCCAGCAGGTTACCGCTATGCAGCCTGCTCCCGCCACCACTGGCCTTAACCGAACACCCGTGTCAGGTTCGGCAGTATCAGCAACAGCGTGGTCGCGAAAAGAATGAGCCCAGCTTGGCGAAGTTTCGATTGTCTGAACATGGCGGACCGCCTTCTTGTTGTTATTCCTCAATACCCGTTGGCTTCCTTGTCACACGTCGGGTCGATCGCAATGGCCCCTACCGGCACCTGTACCGCTTGCCTCATGAATGTGGACATACCTGCAACATTAGGGTGTACACGATTCAGGCTTGAGAACCCTTTGTTCTAACTACCAACGCCTATAAAGCATTTCGATTTAAAGCATCAAGCCATCGCGCTGATAGGCTTCAGCTAGACAGGCTCGCTGTTTTTGTACTGCCTCTACCCTGCGTGCACCGTTCGTCTGCGCGACCCTCTTGCTTGTACGTGCCTTTCGCGTCACGCTCTATAGCTGTTTTCCATCCATGTCGTTCAGGACTATCCCTATGTCGTTACGCATCTGCATCCTTGAAACCGATGTTCTGCGACCGGAATTGACGGCGCAGTACGAAGGCTACGGCAGGATGTTCGAGCAGCTCTTCGCCCGTCAGCCGATCACAGCACAGTTCAGCGTCTATAACGTCATGAACGGTGAATATCCGGCAGAGGATCTCAAGTTCGATGCTTACCTTGTGACGGGCAGCAAAGCCGATTCGTTCGGTTCCGATCCTTGGATCCAGACGCTCAAGGCTTACCTGCTCAAGCTGTATGACCAGGGTGAGAAGCTGCTGGGCGTGTGTTTCGGTCACCAGTTGTTGGCACTGACCCTGGGTGGCAAGGCGGAGCGGGCCGAGCAGGGCTGGGGCGTCGGCGTGCACCGTTATTCGCTGTCTGCACGGGCACCCTGGATGCAACCTCAGGTGTCTGAGCTGACCTTGCTGATCAGTCACCAGGACCAGGTGACCGAATTGCCCAAAGGCGCCACGGTCATCGCATCCAGTGATTTCTGCCCCAATGCGGCGTATTGCATCGGCGATCAGGTGCTGTGTTTCCAAGGTCACCCAGAGTTCGTGCATGACTACTCCCGGGCCCTGCTCGACGCTCGACAGGCGCATCTGGGCGATGAGGTCTACCACAAGGCCGTCGCCAGCCTCGCCACTGAACATCAAGGTGACGTGGTAGGCGAGTGGATGTTGCGTTTCATCCAGCAACCGGCCAGCAAGCACAACGCGGCCTGACAGGGCAGGGGGCGCCGGGTGCCCCTTGCTTTGTTACAACCAGCCGGATTTCTTGAAGCTGGCGAACAGCCCTGCGCATCCGGCCGCAATCACCCCCAGCACCACGTAATAGCCGTAGTGCCAGCTCAGCTCCGGCATGTTCTGGAAGTTCATGCCGTAGATGCCGGCAATGGCAGTGGGGAAGGCCAGAATGGCCGCCCAGGCGGCGAACTTGCGCTGCACGATGCTCTGGCGAGACGCTTCGAGCAGCATGCCGATCTCGATGGTCTGGCTGGCAATGTCGCGAATCCCGGCCAGGTCTTCCATCTGCCGGGTGACGTGGATCTGGACGTCGCGAAAGTAGGGGCGCATGTTCTTGTCGATGAAGGGAAAGCTCAGGCGCTGCAATTCCTCGCTCACTTCCACCATGGGCGCCACGTAGCGGCGCAAGCGCAGCAGATCGCGTCGCAGGCTGTGCAGGCGACGGATGTCGGCTTCGAGCAAGGATCCGCCGAGCACGCTCTGCTCCAGCGCTTCGATTTCCCCATGAATCGCCTCGCTGACCGGCTGGTAGTTTTCGGTAACGAAATCCAGCAGCGCATACAACACGAAGTCCTCGCCGTGTTCGAGCAGCAGCGGCCGCGCTTCGCAGCGTTGGCGCACCAGGGCATAGGATTTGGAATGGCCATTGCGACAGGTGATCACGTAGCCATTGCCGGCGAAGATGTGGGTTTCGATGAACTCCAGCCGCCCCTGCTGGCGTACCGGTGAATAGGTGACGATGAACAAGGCGTCGCCGAAGGTTTCCAGCTTCGGCCGGCTGTGTTTCTCCAGAGCGTCTTCGATGGCCAGTTCGTGAAGGTTGAACTGGCGTTGCAGGTTGGCCAGCGCTTCGGCGTCGGGCTCCTCCAGCCCGATCCAGACGAAGTGGCCTGGCTTGCGTGCCCATTCGCTGCCTTCATCGATACTGATGTTGGTGACCTTCCTACCGGCGCTGTATACCGCCGCTGCCACGACTCGCCCCATGATTGCCCGCTTTTTTGTGGTTGAACACGGCCTACAGCTTGGGCTGTAGTGGGCGGGAGAGCAACGGGTCAGGGCAGTTCGTGTTCCATCCGGTCGATGCACTGCTGCATGTGGGTGCGGCACTGCTCGATCAGCGCAGGCAGGTCCTGTTGCGTCATGCCGGTGGTGGCGATGGGAGGCAAGGAGCGTACGATTACCGTCCGGCGCCGCCAGCTGTTGAGGTTCAGCCGGTGGGCATAGCGGCTCACGCACACGGGCACGATGGGTACCCCGGCCTCGATGGCCATGTGGAATGCGCCTTTCTTGAACGCCAATAGCTGTTCACTGGCGTTACGCGTGCCTTCAGGGAATATCCAGATGGAGGTGTCGTTCTGCAGGACGCGGGTGGTCTTTTGCAACGCCTTGCGGGCCTGGTAGGCGTTCTTGCGGTCGACCAGCACGTTGCCGCCCAGCCAGAACAACTGCCCGAACAGCGGAATCCAGCCCAGGCTCTTCTTGCCGATGGCCACGGTGCGTTGCGGGACCACCTGGCCCAAGACGAACAGGTCGAAGTTGGATTGGTGGTTGGCGATGATGACGCAGCCCGGTGGCTGGTCCCACAAAGGCCCCACCTGCTTCTGGACCTTCAGGCCCATGAGCCAGGTAGCCGGCATGCTGTAGAGCCGGGCGAACACGCGGCTGTTGTCGGGGTTGAACGGGCGGCACAGGCCAATGATCAGCCCCACGGCGCCGACGGCGAGAAAATGCAGCGCCAGCAGGAACATGCGAAGAACGTAAAGCATGGTACGACTCACACCAGACAGTCGCCCGGCAGTGTACGACTGTGCACTGGCCGGGGCAAACCCTGGTGGAGGCGCTCTGGTCGATCTGTGCAGGTGGTGAGGTCACCCCATGTGTTGCTGGTCCAGCTCGATAGCCTTGTCCAGGGCTTCGAGCAGGCCCTTGCGGACCTTGAGCTTGGTGTTCTTGTGGGCCAGCATGTTCAGCTGCTTGAGCGCTTGCGCTGTAGCCAAGGCGGTATCCATCAGTTGCTCGGCGGGCACCACCTTGTCCAGAAAGCCTGCATCCACCGCCCCCTGGGGGTCGAACACTTCGGCGTTGATCACCGAGCGGTGGAAGGCCGAGCGGTGCAGACGGTCACGGGCCAGTTCGATCCCGGCCTGGTGCATGGTCATGCCGATCTGCACTTCGTTCAGGCACACCTTGTACGGGCCTTCGACGCCAATGCGGTAGTCGGCCGACAGCAGCAGGAACGCCCCTTTGGCTACGGCGTTGCCTGGGCAGGCCACCACCACTGGAAACGGATGCGACAGCAGGCGGCGCGCCAGGGTGGAGCCTGCGGTGACCAGCGCTATGGCCTCTTTGGGGCCGCGGGTCATGACCTTCAGGTCGTAGCCGCCCGACAGAATGCCCGGCTGCCCGGTGATGATCACCACTGCCCGGGCCTCGAGGGCGCGATCGAGCGCGGCATTGAACGCGTCGATGACGTCCGGCGAGATGGCATTGACCTTGCCGTTGTTCAGGGTCAGGGTGGCGATGCCGTCTTCGGCATGGTAGGTGATCAGCTCGCTCATGGCAGAGTCCTTTTGTTGGCGTGGCGCCGACGTTACCCAGCAGCGCAGGCCAGGTAAAGCAGCAAGGCTGACTGGCCAGTCAGGCGCTGCCGACGGCGAGATGCAAATGCATGAAAAAACTGAAAAAAATGCTTGCCAAAGGAAACGTCTTTCACTAAATTAGCGCACCTCGACAGGCCATACGGCTTGAAGAGAAACGGTGAAGTGTCCGAGTGGTCGAAGGAGCACGCCTGGAAAGTGTGTATACGAGAAATCGTATCAAGGGTTCAAATCCCTTCTTCACCGCCACATTCTACGAAGAGCCCCTGTGCTGCAAAGCATGGGGGCTTTTTGTTTTTGGGGTGTTTATTGATGGCGCTGCCGACGGTGTGTGAGGCACGGGCTGCAGCTTTGCAGCGGTAATCGCCGGGGCCGCGCCGCGGCCCCGGCGATTCCTGCTGCGAAGCGAGTAATCTCAGCCACTACAACTCAAAAACTCACCGAAGCCGACAACCGTGCCGTACGCGGTGCCCCCTGGAACAGGTAGTTATCCCCCAGATAATCCCCCACATCCCGCCAATAACGCTTGTCGAAGACGTTGTCCACTGTCAGCCGCAGCGCCGTGTCATACCCCCCGACGCGCGTCTGGTAGCGCCCGCCCAGGTCGAACACGGTATACCCACCCACCGCCACGTTGCCGGCATGATCAGCGTACTTGCGGGCGCTGTAGCGTACCCCGCCCAGTATCGCCAGCCCTGGCACCGGCAGGGTGTACTGCGCCTGCAGGGCTGCCCGGAACCTTGGCACGTTGATGGCCTGGTGCCCCTCACGCTCAGCCGTACCACTGCCGACCACCCGCGCATGAATGGCGGCCGCGCTGGCCTGCAACTGTAAGTTGGAGGTCACCCAACCGCTGGCCCCGAGTTCCAGCCCCGTGTTTTTCTGCTGGCCTTGCTGCACATAGGTGAAAGCGCCGTCGCCGTCAGGGCGGGCGTACTGGTACGCCTGACGAATCTGGAACAACGCAGCGCTCACGCTCAGCGCCTCCCAGTCATGCTTGAGGCCCACTTCCAGCTGGTGCGAGAGGGTGGGCGCAAGGATCTGCGCAGCGTTACGGGCAAACCACGGTGCAGTGCCGCCCGCCGAAAGGCCTTTGGCGTAACTGGCGTAGAGCGTCGTGTCTGGCGCAGGTTTGAAGACCAGCGCCGCGTTGGGCAGCAGTTGATACTGGCGAGTGTGCCGCCCGGCGGTGCCGGTTTCATCCCAGGCGCGTTCATCCAGGCGCACTTCCCGGGCGCCGACGATGGCTTGCCAGTGTTCACTGAACGTCACCCGATCAGTGACGAAGAGCCCATACTGGCGGCTATCCAGACGCCTTTCGCGAGCGCCGACGGGTTGGTCCGAGGGGGCAAGGTCGGGCGCGGCTTCATCCAGGTTGCCGGTGCCGAGCCACGCGTTGTAGTACGGACGCTGGTCCAAGGTGCGGCGCTGGACGCTGGTGCCCAGGGTTAACGCGTGGCCCACGCCCAGCGCATCGAAGCGCCCATCGAGCGTGGCCTGCGCCTCGTCGATACGCCGGGTATCGTCGGGGCTGCGAAAATCATAGATGTCGTAGTCGCCGGTGCTGCTGAAGAAGGCGCCTTCCCCAGAGCCCCAGGCAAAGGCACTGTAGTCGTCGATCACCGCCTGGCTGCGTGAGGCGCTGACCGTGCCTGTCCAGGCCTCGCTGAAGCGGTACTCCAGGCGCCCGCCCAGGTTGAGCGAATCGTTCTGCACAGGCTTGGCCCACTGCTGGTAGGCAAGGTGGTTCTCAGGGTCTACGTCGTGGGGCAGGCGCGTGCCGCCCAGCAACTGGTAACCCGGTACCGAGCGCTGCTGGCGGTGCTGGTAGTCGGCGTCCAACTGAAAGGTGGCGTTCGGGCTGATCTGCCAGTCGAAGGCCAGCGCCGCGAAATCACGCTGGCCGTCGGCATGCGCGACATAGGAGCGAATGTCCTCATGCGCCAGGTTCACCCGCAGGCCGAACTGCTGCTGGTCGCCGAACCAGCCGCCGACGTCGGTGGCCAGGTAACGTTCGCCCTGCGCGTTGGTGGACAACGTGACCCGGCGCACAGGCTCGGCCCGCTTGGTCACATAGTTGACCAGGCCCCCGGGCGCCGACACGCCGCTTTGCAGCCCCGACAAACCCTTGAGCAGTTCCACCTGCTGCTTGTTCTCCAGGGCCACGTTCTGCTCACCGACCATGGTATGCCCGTTGAGGCGATAGCTGCTGGCGGCATTGAGCTCGAAGCCGCGCACGTTGAAGTTTTCGTAGTAGCCGACCGGTGCGTAGCTTTCCCCCACCGAAGCGTCGCCTTGCAGCACTTCGCTGAGCAGGCGCACCTGCCGATCCTCCAGCAAAGGCTGGCTGAAAACGCTGATCGATGCCGGGGTGTCAAGCAGGGGGGCAGCCTGAAAGCTGCCTACGGCAGCCTCACGTGCCTGGTAGCCGTCGTTGCCGTAGGTATCAGACACCTCAAGCGGGTCCAGTTGCACCCCGTGGTCTGCGAACACCGCAGGGCATTGCAAGGCCAGGCCCAGGCTTAGCAGGCGAAAGGGCAGGCGAGGGTGACGCGGGGGCATGCGTGGGGCTCCTGAAGGCGCGGCACAGGCCGTGAAAAAGGCCGCATAGTATCAGTCGCTTCAGGTATTGGGCGCGGACAAAAGCCCGGGAGCCCCGACTTGGGGGCTGCGCACCACGCAGCCCCCGTAGGCACGGCTATTGGCGCACCAAGGCTTCGGGTTTGGCTTTACGCGCTGCCACCCACCACACTACCAATGCCAGCGCGCCAATCACCAGGCCTGCCACCACGATCCCTGGCCAGCCCTGGCGCTGGAACAGTTGCGTGCCCAACAGTGACCCCAAGGCGCCACCGATGAAATAGCACGTGATATAGCCCGCATTGAGTCGGGTGCGCGCTTCGGGGCGCAGCGCGATGACCGCGTTCTGGTTGCTCACATGCACCAGTTGCACGGCTAGGTCGAGCATCAGCACGCCCAGCAGCAGGGCCAGCAAGGACTGCTCGGCAAAGCCCAGCGGCACCCAGGACAGCAGCAAGACCACCAGCCCCACCGTGGTCCCCAGCGAGCCTTTGCCATGGTCAGCCAGCCGACCGGCCCAGTTGGCCGAAAGCGCCCCGGCCGCACCTGCCAGGCCGAACAGGCCGATCACCGCATCGGAGTAATGATACGGCTCGTTGGCCAGCAGAAATGCCAGGGGCGTCCAGAACAGTGCGAACAGGCTGAACGCCAACAGGCCGAGCAGCGAGCGCAGGCGTAGCACCGGCTCTTCGATGAACAGGCGGAACACGGAGCCAATCAGGGCGGGATAGCGCAGGCCTGCATGGCTGTGATGCTCCGGCAGGCTACGATGCAGCGCCAGGGCCGTGATCGCCATCAGCACCGCGGCCAGCACGTAGATGCTGCGCCAGCCGCCCAGTTCGGCCATGAAGCCTGCGGCCGTGCGCGCCAGCAAAATGCCCAGCAGCAGGCCGCTCATCAGGGTGCCGATGGCACGGCCCCGTTGATTGGGCTCGCTCAATGAGGCGGCCATGGGCACCAAAATCTGCGCCACGACGGAGAACAGCCCAGTCAATGTGGTGCCGAGTATCAACCAGGGCAGGCTGGGGGCACAGGCACTGATGACCAGGCCAAGCGTGGCGATCACGGTCATCACGGTGATCAGCCGGCGTTGTTCGAACAGGTCGCCCAGCGGTGCTAGCAGCAACAGGCCGGCCCCGTAGCTCAGTTGCGCGGCAATCACGATGCTGCCGGCGCTGGCGGTGCTCAAGCCGAACTGCTGGGCGATGCTGTGCAGCAGCGGTTGAGCGTAGTAATTGCTGGCCACGGCCAGGCCAGTGGCCGTGGCCATCAGCAGAATCAGGGCACGGCTGAGGGTTGAGGTGTGCATGGTGGTTCTCGTGACGGGCAGTGAAGTGGGGAAGATTATCGACGCCCTCGACGCATGACACCAATGTATAGTTCTCACGCCATCCATCTTGAAAGCAGATTGATCCATGAATCTCAAGCAGCTCGAATATGCATTGGCGGTGGCCGAGACAGGCAGCTTCACCCGTGCCGCCGAGCGCTGCCATGTGGTGCAGTCGGCGCTCAGTCATCAGGTGGCCAGGCTGGAAAGCCAGCTGGGCGTGAGCCTGTTCGAGCGCACCTCGCGCCGGGTGTTGTTGACCCTGGCAGGGGAGGCGTTCGTGCTAAGCGCCCGGCCAGCGGTGGAGGCCGCGCGACGCATTGCCGACGATGTGGCCGCCGCCTGTGGCCAGGTTCGCGGTCGGCTGACCATCGGTGAAATCAGTTCGCTGACGGCTCTGGACCTGGTCGACCTGCTTGCCGAGTTTCACGTGCACTATCCGGATGTGGATGTACGGTGGCTCACGGCCAAGAGCGAACGGTTGGTCGCCGATGTGCTCGAGCGTCGCCTGGATGTGGGTTTCATCGGGTTGTGGGAAGGCGAGGGCGTGCAGGGGGTACAGCATCGTCTACTGGCTCGGGAGGCTCTGGTCGCCGTGCTTCCACCCACCCACCGCCTGGCCGGACACGGGCAATTGACGCTCGCCGACCTGGTCCAGGAGGTGCTGGTGGATTTCCCGGAAGGCACCGGTGCGCGCCGGCAGACCGACGAAGCGTTCCAGGCGGCAGGGCTGCAACGTCGGGTGCAGTTCGAGATCGGTCATGTGCGGCTGGTGGAGAAGTTCGTGCAGCGCGGCATGGCGATCGGCCTGGTGCCGGAGCGAGTGGCCCAGGGCTTTGACGGCGTGGCCAGGGTACAACTGCTCGATGCGCCGGTACGGCACCTGTACGCGATCTGGTCCGCCCACCCGACACCCGCCGCCCGGGCTTTTCTAGCGCTCATGGAGCAGCGCCTGGGGGCGCTTGAGCACAGGCGCTAGATCACCTCGACGAGGGTCCAGCCTGTGGCATTGAGACTGACCTCCTCGTCAATGCGCTTGCCCATCAGTTGTTGCCCCAAAGGTGAGCGCGGCGTGATCACCATGACCACCTCATCGCCCAGGACGATCTTCAACCCAGCCGCCTCGGGCCCGATGATCAGCCTGCGGCATTGGCCCTGTTCATCTTCCAAGGTGACCACCTGGCTTACCTGCACCCCTTGTTCAGGGTCGTAGTCGCGCAGCTTCAGCTGTCGGTAGGTCTGGAGTGCCTGGCGGATCTCGGCGCTGCGCCGGGCCTGGCCCGTGGCCAGGTAGGAGGCTTCCAGGCCCAACGTGTCGTACTTGTTCTCGGCGATGTTTTCTTCGGCAGTGGCAGCTTCATAAGCGCTCTGCGCTGCTCGGGTTACCACATCCAGGTCGTGTTCGAGGGCCGCGATGATCTGCGCTATCAGGTGGGTCTTGTTCATGATCAGTAACAGAACTCCAGCACGTTGGCCTGGCTTTTGTCTGTGGGAGCCGTGCGGTTCTGCTGTAACCAGAACTGGCATTTGGGGGTGTTGAGGTTGCGAGGGTTGCCTTCGGCGGCTTGCTCCAGTTGCTGCTTGTGCAGCGTGTCCTTGTAGCGCTCGAACATTTCGGCCTGGGCGTTCGGTGGCTGCGTCGAGGTCGGCGGCGTAGCGCCGCGGGGGGCGTCCTGCGCGGTGGCTGGCTCCGGTGCCTCGACCGGGGTGGGCATCAGCTGGTCCACAAGCCACAGGCTGGCAGCAATCGCCACAGCGCCCAGCCATAGGCCCAGCGCGATGCTCAGTATCAGTGGCAAGGGTTTGAGCGTGATCGTCAGTTCGCGGCGACGGGGCATGGTTGCTTCCTGGCAAGGTGGGCGTTAGCGCATTGTTGCATGCGCGTTGGCATTTTTACGCGCACGGCTGTCTTTGGTGACAATTTATGCGCAGAATCCGCAGCTTTGGCATGGGTTAGGGAGCCGAGCATGACAGCCACGTGGGACATCTTTTGCAGCGTCGTGGACAACTACGGCGATATCGGTGTGACCTGGCGCCTGGCTCGGCAACTGGTGGCCGAGCACGAGGTCGCCGTGCGCCTGTGGGTTGATGACCTCAATGCCTTCGTGCCTTTGTGCCCGGGCGCAGACGCCACTGCGGCGCAGCAATGGC
Source organism: Pseudomonas fulva NBRC 16637 = DSM 17717 (assembly GCF_000730565.1). Taxonomy (GTDB): domain Bacteria; phylum Pseudomonadota; class Gammaproteobacteria; order Pseudomonadales; family Pseudomonadaceae; genus Aquipseudomonas; species Aquipseudomonas fulva. The sequence continues at coordinate 34,597 of NZ_BBIQ01000027.1, forward strand.
TACGAGGTGTGCAGGTGCGTCAGTGGTCGTCTACCTGGGTGCCGGTGGAGCCGGGTGATGTGGTGATCGGCGCGTTCGCCTGCCAGTTGCCGGATGCATTTGTCCAGGCCATGCGAGCGCGCCACACCCCGCCTGTGTGGCTGAACCTTGAATACCTGAGTGCCGAGCCATGGGTGGAGGGCTGTCACGGGCTGCCGTCACCGCAGCCAAACGGGCTGCGCAAGGTATTTTTCTTCCCGGGCTTCACCGAAAAAACCGGTGGGCTGGTTCGCGAGCATGACCTGTTGCCAAGGCGTGATGCCTTCGAGCGATCCAGCCGAGCGCGCACAACGTTTCTCGAGGCTTTGAAAGTAACGCCCGCGCAGGGTGCCCTGTTGATCATGCTATTTGCCTATGAGAACCCGCAGCTTGCCAGCTGGCTGCAAGCGCTGGCCACCGACCCGCAGCCGTCTCATGTGCTGGTACCGCAAGGGCGCAGCATCGCCGGGCTTGGGCAGTGGCTGGGGGTAACGCACCTTGAGGCGGGCGATGTGCATGTGCGCGGATCATTGACGGTGCAGGTGTTGCCTTTCGTCAGTCAGGACGATTTCGACCGGCTGTTGTGGAGCTGTGATTTCAACGCCGTACGGGGCGAGGATTCCTTCGTTCGCGCCCAGTGGGCGGCCAAGCCCATGCTTTGGCACATCTACGTGCAGGAAGAAAACGCGCATTGGGAAAAACTCGAAGCGTTCCTGGCGCTTTATCGACGCGGCTTGTCGGACGAGGCGCAAGCGGCCCTGCTCGGGTTATGGCGTGCCTGGAACAGGGATCAGGACATGGGGCAGGCCTGGCGCGCAGCCCGCCCGCATTGGGCGCAATTGCACCAGCATGCCCGTTGCTGGGCTGCCCAGCAGGCCGCTGGGCCGGACCTTGCCAAGGCGCTAGTACACTTTTGTGGAAATTCGCTATGATATGCGGCCTCGATTTTTATAAATCCATCCAGATTCGGATACTGCGTAATGAAAACTGGTAAAGAACTGAAACCCGGTACCGTCCTGCGGATCGACAACGACCCGTGGCTGGTTCAGAAAGCGGAATTCACCAAGTCGGGCCGTAACAGCGCGATCATGAAGACCAAGCTCAAGAACCTGCTGACCGGCTACAAGACCGAAACCGTATACGGTGCGGACGACAAGCTGGACGACGTGATCCTGGACCGCAAGGAAGCCACCCTGTCGTTCATCAACGGTGATGAATACACCTTCATGGACACCAGCGACTACACCATGTACGAGCTGAATGCCGAAGACATCGAAGCCGTTCTGCCGTACATCGAAGAAGGCATGGAAGATGTCTGTGAAGCCGTCTTCTTCGAAGGCCGCCTGGTCTCGGTAGAACTGCCGACCACCATCAGCCGTCAAGTCGTCTACACCGAGAACGCTGCGCGCGGCGATACCTCGGGCAAGGTCATGAAGCCTGCCAAGCTGAAGAACGGTACCGAGATCTCGGTGGCCGACTTCATCCAGATCGACGAGTGGATCGACATCGACACCCGCGACAACAGCTTCAAGGGTCGTTCCAAGAAGTAATGCTTCCTGGATAGCCTGAAGCACCGCACTGCCTGGTGCTTCTGTGGGGCCGCAAAGCGGCCCCAACTATTGAGCACACGCAAGCGTGGATTTCTACGCCACCGCACCTCGGTAGCGCCGCTCCAGCCCAAGTTAGCCCCCCCTCACAACGTCTTCTGCAAGCTCTCGCGCAGTTCCAGCAAATCGGCTTGCAGCTTTTGCAGCCCCTCGTGAGTGCGCCCACTGGCCTTGAGAATCAGCTGAGGCACCTCTTCGGCTTGCTTGTGCAACTTGCGCCCTTTATCCGTCAGCTGCACCAGCACAACCCGCTCATCTTCACGGCTGCGGGTGCGCTTGAGCAGGCCTTCGCTTTCCAGGCGCTTGAGCAACGGCGTCAGTGAACCTGGGTCAGTGAGCAAGTGCTGGCTGATTTCGCCCACGGTCAAACCATCGTGCTCCCACAACACCAGCATCGCCAGGTATTGCGGGTAGGTCAGGTTGAGGGCCTGAAGCAAGGGCTTGTACACCTTCGTCATCAGTAACGAGGTGGAATGCAGCGCGAAGCAGACCTGGTTCTCCAGTAGCAGTTCGGCGCCAGAGGCTTTGTTATCGGCGTTCATGCAGGTCCTTGAATTCGTTGAATAAGAAACTAGCACGCTGATGGTGGGGTACGCTTACTACCAGCGTAATTCACTGCGCAGTGCCAAATCCCACGGCGGGACCGGGCTAAAGCGGCTCTTGAGAAATTCGAGCAGCAATCGGCTGCGAGAGTTCGTTTCATGTTCAAGGCGAAGTGCATAAATGCCGCTCGTCTCCGCTTGGGGCAGGCCGGCGTCGCAAAAAAGCGCGATCAATTCCCCACGCAACAGATATTCGCTGATCAGCCAGGTAGGCAAATGGGCGATTCCCAGCCCGGCCAAGGCGCCGAACAGAAGGGTTTCGGCATTGTTGGCAACCATGCGCATGCGCGAGGGCCGGTACAGACGTGTCTGGCCGTCTACCTCGAATCGCCAGGCGAACGGGGGTGCCAGGCCGTCCCAGTCCAGGCCGTCATGGCCAGGCAATTCGCTGGGGCACTTGGGCACGCCCCGTGCCGCCAGGTAGGCGGGGCTGGCGCAGGCGATGCGCACCATGTCGGCAAGGGGTGTCGCCACCAGGCGTGTGTCGGCCAGCGGACCTGCCCGTAATACCAGGTCGACTTCGCCTAAATGGCTGCCGTGCATGTCGACGAAACTGTCGATCAAGCGCAACTGCACATCGAGGCCAGGGTAGGCCACCAGAAAATCGGCGATCGCCGGGGCCAGGTGACGGCGCCCGAAGGCCGCCGGTGCATCGAGGCGTATCAAGCCTTCCGGGGCATTGCTCAACGACACCGCTTCGGCCCGGGCCAGGCGCAACTCATCTATGACGTGCCTGGCGCGTTCGGCAAACGCATTGCCCGCAGGCGTCGGCCGCACAGCGTGGGTGCTGCGGCTGAACAGGCGGCTGCCGAGGGCGCGCTCCAGGTTATCGATGCGCCGGGCAACCGCTGACGGCGTCAGTGGATGACGCCGGGCCGCGCCGGAAAAGCTCCCGGTTTCCAGTACATCGAGAAACAAGCTCAATTGATCGGTCAATGTATCAGGGTTCATGGCCAAGTCCGCTTTTGCAGGAAACGCACAGCCATTGTGCGTGGCTGTGCGTTTCGCTGCCAGCACACAGCCGCTAGCATGACGGTCCCTGTGCACGATAGAAGTTGAAATCTGATGATCGAGTGGGTGCTGTACGGCGTATTGGGCGTCGCCCTGGGAACCGTGGGTGGGCTTTTCGGCATCGGTGGCGGCCTGATTGCCATTCCGGCCCTTGGCGTGTTGTTCGGCCTTGACCAGCAGTTGGCGCAGGGCACGGCGTTGGTCATGGTGGTGCCCAATGTGCTATTGGCGTTATGGCGCTATCACCAGCGCAACCGCATCGAGCTACGGCATGCCCTACCGCTGTCCTTGTGCAGCTTCGTGTTCGCCTGGCTGGGGTCGATCTGGGCCGTGGGGTTGGACGCGCATGCCATGCGCCTGGGTTTTGTGGGCTTTCTGGTGGCGCTGGCGATCTGGAACGTGGCCAGGATGTTCATGAAAGTCAGCCCTGCCAGTACAGAGCTGCGTCATCCCTGGCCTTGGCTTGGCGTACTCGGCAGCTTCGCCGGGACCATGGGCGGGTTGTTCGGCGTCGGTGGCGCGGTCGTCGCCACGCCGATATTGACCAGTGTGTTCGGCGCAACCCAGGTGGTCGCGCAAGGGTTGTCACTGGCGCTGGCAGCGCCAAGCACGTTGGTCACCCTGGTGACCTACGGCGTGCACCACAGTGTGGACTGGAGCGTCGGTATCCCGCTTGCGGTGGGCGGGCTATTGAGCATCAGTTGGGGCGTCAAGTTGGCCCACGCCCTGCCGGAAAAGGCGCTGCGGGCGATGTTCTGTGTTTTCCTGGTGGTCTGCGCGGTCATGCTTGGTTTCGAACTGTAGCCGCAGGCGTGTCACTTGAACCCTTCGATGATGTACTGCGCCATGCAATCGGTGATGGGGGAGGGTGACTGACCGCCACGTACCAGCATGACGTTGGCCAGCGGCAATTCAGGCAAGCCTTCGGCTTCGCCGAGTACCCGCAGATTGCCGCTAATCAAGCTCTGCAACTGCGCGGTCACCGCCAGCCCTGCGGTGACCACGGCAAAAATGGCCGACAGGCTGGGGCTTGTGTAGGCCACCCGGTAGTCGATGCCCTGGGTTTCCAGTGCGTTACAGGTCCAGGCGCGGCAGAAGCACTCGGTGTTGAACAATGCCAATGGCATGGGGCGCTGCTCGTGTGGGCAGAAGCCCTCGGCCGCAGCCCATACCAGCCGCTCCTGGCGCAGCAGTTGGCCGATTTCGTTGCCGGGCTCACGGGTGACGATGGTCAGGTCCAGGTCCTTGCGCAGCATCAACTGGCGTGAGGTGTCGCAGTGCACTTCCACCTGGACCAAGGGGTAGGCCTTGGCAAAACTGGACAAAATGCTCGGCAGAAAACGCATGGCGTAGTCGTCCGGCGTACCGATACGCACCAGACCCACCATGTGCGGCATGCGCAGGGTGTTGAAGACCTCACCGTGCAACTTGAGAATGCGCCGGGCATACCCCAGCAATACCTGTCCTTCGGCGGTCAGACGCACTTGCCGCCCCTCGCGTTCGAACAAGGGCCGTTGAAGGATATCTTCTTCCAGGCGCTTCATCTGCATGCTGACGGCCGATTGGGTGCGGTTGACCACCTCACCGGCACGGGTAAAGCCGCCTTGCTCGGCGATGGCAACAAAGGTACGCAGCACGTCGGCGTCGAGACTCTGGTACTGGGACATTGCATCAATCTCCGAGATGCATGGCATCAGAAACATTCGTTGGATTGATCTTAATCGGCGCGTGAGACTGAAGCCATCGATAACGGAGGGCTTCACGATGAAAGGTACGATCAGCCGCGCAGAGGCTTCAGTTGTGTCGTCAAGGGCGTTGTGGCAAGCGACCTGGGGGCGCGTGATCCGGTGGTTGGAGCTGCACCGCCAGCGCCAGCAGCTTGCCAGCCTGAGCGACGCCATGCTCCACGACCTGGGCTTGAGCAGGGCCGATACGCATCAGGAAAGCGAGCGGCACTTCTGGGACGACCCGCTGTGCAAGTGAGCGCAGCGAGGTCCCTGCCTTGCCTTTTTCGGAGCGCCGCTTAGCGGCGCACCTGCTTCAGTGTCTCGGCGATCAGGAACGCCAGTTCCAGCGACTGGTCGGCGTTCATCCGCGGGTCGCAGTGGGTATGGTAGCGATCCGACAAGGCGTCCTCGGTGATCGGGCGGGCCCCACCGATGCACTCGGTGACGTTCTGCCCGGTCATCTCGATATGAATACCACCTGCGTGGCTGCCTTCGGCCTGGTGAACCTGGAAGAACTGCTTCACCTCGTCCAGGATCTGGGCGAAGTCGCGGGTCTTGTAGCCGCTGCTGGCCTTGATGGTATTGCCATGCATCGGGTCCGAACTCCACAGCACCTTACGGCCCTCGCGCTCGACCGTGCGGATCAGCCCCGGCAAATGGTCCCCGACCTTGCCCGCGCCCATGCGCGCGATCAGGTTCAGGCGCCCTGGGTCGTTGCTGGGGTTGAGGATGTCGATCAGGCGGATGAGCGCCTCCGGGTCCATGCTCGGGCCCACCTTGACCCCGATCGGATTGTGCACCCCACGCAAGAACTCCACGTGTGCGCCGTCGAGCTGACGTGTGCGATCGCCAATCCAGAGCATGTGCGCGGAGCAGTCGTAGTAGTCGCCAGTCAGGCTGTCCTGGCGCACGAAGGCCTGTTCGTAGTTGAGCAGCAGGGCTTCGTGGGCCGTGAAGAAGCTGGTCTCGCGCAGCTGGGGTGCGCTGTCCAGGCCACAGGCGCGCATGAACGCCAGGGTCTCGTCGATGCGGTTGGCCAACTGGTGGTATTTGTCGGCCAGCGCCGAATTGGCGATGAAGTCCAGGTTCCACTTGTGCACCTGGTGCAGGTCGGCGAAGCCGCCTTGCGCGAAAGCGCGCAGCAGGTTCAGGCTGGCCGTGGACTGGTGATAGGCCTGCAGCAGGCGCTCGGGGTCGGGGATGCGGCTTTTGGCATCGAAGCCGATACCGTTGACGATGTCGCCACGGTAGGCGGGCAAGGTAACGCCGCCCAGGGTCTCGTCACCGGCCGAGCGAGGCTTGGCGAACTGCCCGGCCATGCGCCCTACCTTGACCACAGGACAGCCGGCGGCAAAGGTCATGACAATGGCCATTTGCAGCAGCACCTTGAAGGTGTCGCGAATCTTGGCCGCGGAAAATTCCGCGAAGCTCTCGGCACAGTCGCCACCTTGCAAGAGAAACGCCCGGCCTTCGGTCACCTCGGCGAACTGACGCCGCAACTCGCGGGCTTCGCCAGCGAACACCAACGGCGGGTAACTGGCCAGGGTTTGCTCGACCTTGTGCAGGTGCGCAGCGTCAGGGTAGACGGGTTGTTGCTGGATCGGCAGGGCACGCCAGCTGTCAGGGCTCCACGTTTGGGTCATTTCAGGCTCGGTCATGTAGGTTGCAGGCTGGCAGCCATGGTAACAGCTGGCACCGTGCTTGTTGCAGCACGGGTGTTGACGGACAATGCAGCTTTTGCGGGGGTGATTTGCACATGGTGGCGCAACGGCAGGAGCGGTTGCTGGCACGCGTGGAGGATGCCTTTGGCGTCATCAGCGTGTACGAGGTGGATGATTACCGTTTCCTCGAATTCGGCGACGCCATCGAGCAGAGCTGCGTGTTCACGGCAGACCCCAGCTGGCTGGAGTACGATTACACCCGCGCCATGCTGGTAGGGGCGCTTTGCCATGAACAGCCGGAAAGTGCGCTGTTCCTGGGGCTGGGCGCCGGAACCCTGACCCAAGCTTGCATGAAGTTTCTGCCCCTCGAAGACATCGAGGCCATCGAGCTGCGCCCGGATGTGCCACGCCTGGCCATGGAGCACCTTGGCCTGGATGATGACCCGCGGTTATATGTGCGCATCGGCGATGCGGTCGAATTGCTGCCGACTGCGGAAACGACCGACTTGTTGTTCGTCGACCTTTATACCGACCATGGGCCTGGCGTCGGGCATTTGGCTTGGAATTTTCTGGAGGGCTGCCAGCAACGCCTCAACCCCGGTGGTTGGCTGGTGATCAACCAGTGGGCCACTGACGAGGGCAAGCCGCTTGGGGCGGCATTGCTGCGCGGGTTGTACCACCGCCATTACTGGGAATTACCGGTCAAGGAGGGCAACGTGATCGTGCTGGTGCCAGCCGACCTGGAGCAGACCCTCGACATGGCGGGGCTGCGGGCGCGGGCCGAGGCCCTGGCGCCATGCCTGGGGTATAGCCTGGACGGGTTGATCAAGGACATTCGGCCGGCCAGTTGAGCCGCAGGGATGGGATGAAATTGCAGGGGGCCGTTGCGCGGCCCCGCGCGCCATACAGAGGGCTTCGGTGGTTTGACCGCAGCGTTCCAGTCACTTGGCGATAACCAAAACACCCCCCCCCTGCAGGTGTAAAAGATGTATCGTTTCAGCCGCTGCCCACCGACAGCGCCCTCAAACCCCGCGGCCTGAAAAAATTCCTCCCGCCCCGTTCGATTTCAGGTATAGTACGCGCCGGTCTTTTAGCGGGCCTCAAAAATCAGGCGGTGCAAATCCTCCGAGTCCAGCTTCGGCTGCACGTCCGCTAGGCGGACCTTCCCAAGTATCTTTTTCAATCGTTTTCGCAAATCCCCGCCGCCAAAGCTGCCTGGGTGACCTGTCGGTCTTTCATGGCTTGTGCAGCTTTGGAGCATGGGTCTTTGCGGATGCACTCTAGAGGCAGACCCATGACCCAGGAAATCGCCGGCTTCGCCGCTCTCGATCTCAATCCGAACATTGTTGCCGCTGTCGTGGCCACCGGCTATGAAGAGCCGTCGGCCATTCAGCAGCAATCGATCCCGATCATCCTCGCCGGTCACGACATGATCGGCCAGGCGCAGACAGGCACCGGCAAGACCGCTGCCTTCGCTCTGCCGATCCTCAACAAGATCGATGTGAGCAAGCGCGAGCCGCAAGCCCTGATCCTGGCACCAACCCGTGAGTTGGCGCTGCAAGTTGCAACCGCTTTCGAAACCTACGCCAAGCAGATGCCGGGCGTGAACGTCGTGGCCGTCTACGGTGGTGCCCCGATGGGCCCGCAGCTGCGCGCCATTCGCAACGGCGCGCAAATCGTCGTCGCCACCCCAGGCCGTCTGTGCGACCACTTGCGTCGTGACGAGAAGGTCCTGTCGACCGTGCAGTACCTGGTACTGGACGAAGCCGACGAGATGCTCAAGCTGGGCTTCATGGACGACCTCGAAGTGATCTTCGATGCCATCCCGGCCACGCGTCAGACCGTACTGTTCTCCGCGACCCTGCCGTCGTCGATCCGCTCGATCGCCGAACGTCACCTGCGTGAGCCCAAGCACGTCAAGATCCAGAGCAAGACCCAGACCGTCACCGCGATCGATCAGGCTCACCTGATGGTGCATGCCGACCAGAAGATCCCGGCCGTGCTGCGTCTGCTGGAAGTCGAAGAGTTCGACGCGCTGATCGCCTTCGTGCGCACCAAGCAGGCTACCCTGGACCTGGCTGCCGCGTTGGAAGCCAAGGGGTACAAGGCTGCTGCGCTGAACGGCGACATCGCCCAGAACCAGCGTGAGCGCGTGATCGACTCGCTCAAGGATGGCCGCCTGGACATCGTCGTCGCCACTGACGTCGCTGCCCGTGGCCTGGACGTGCCGCGCATCACCCACGTGTTCAACGTCGACATGCCGTACGATCCCGAGTCCTATGTGCACCGTATTGGCCGTACCGGCCGTGCGGGTCGCGAAGGTCGCGCACTGCTGCTGGTGACGCCGCGTGAGCGCCGCATGCTGCAGGTGATCGAGCGCGTGACGGGTCAGAAAGTCGCCGAAGCGCGCCTGCCCAACGGCCAGGCGGTGCTCGATGCCCGTATCAAGAAGCTGACCAATAGCCTGGCGCCGCTGGTTGCCGAAGCCGAAGCCACCCACGGCGAGCTGTTCGACCGCCTGACCGTCGACCTGGGCTGCAGCGCTCGCGCGCTGGCTTCTGCCCTGCTGCGCAAGGCCACCAATGGCCAAGCCCTGGACCTGGCAGCGGTAGAACGCGAACAGCCCCTGGTGCCAAGCTTCGCCCCGCGTGGCGAGCGCACCGAACGTGGCGAGCGCCCGGACCGTGGCGACCGCGAGCGTCGTGCGCCACTGCCGTTGGCAGAAGGCCGCGTACGCTGCCGTACTGCCCTGGGCGCACGTGACGGTATCGCTGCCAAGAACCTGCTGGGCGCGATCCTCAACGAAGGTGGCCTGGCGCGTGATGCCATTGGTCGCATCCAGGTGCGTGATAGCTTCAGCCTGGTCGAGCTGCCGGAAGACGGCCTCGAGAAGCTGCTGACCAAGCTCAAGGACACTCGCGTCGCTGGCAAGCAGCTCAAGCTGCGTCGCTACCGCGAAGATTGATCCTCAAGCAATAAAACATCCCCGGCCTAGGTCGGGGATTTTTTTTGCAAGCCATCAGGCGCGACCTAACCGAACCGGTAGATATCCATCCCCAGCGCGCCCAAGGTGAAGCCCTGGTGCACCACGTCAAAAGCCCCACCCGCGCCTAGGGCAAAGAACAGCGGCAGCAGATGCTCATCGCTGGGGTGATTGCGCACGGCAAACGGCGCCTGCGCCCTGTAGTCGAGCAGGGCCTGGCAGTCGTTGGCCTGCAACGTCTCTACCATCCAGTTTCTGAAGGCCAGCGCCCACGGCGCCATCCTGTCCGGCCCAGCCTGCCAGTCCAGTTCACCAAGGTTGTGCGTGATACTGCCAGAGCCAATCAGCAGGACACCTTCTTCGCGCAGCCCGGCCAGGGCCTGGCCAATGCGTAGCTGCCCCGTGGGGCCCAAATGGCTGGGCAAGGACACCTGCACCAGCGGGACCTGTGCCTGCGGATACATCAGCGATAAGGGCACCCAGGCGCCATGATCGAAGGGGCGCTCGGTGTCTGGGTCAGCTGGCAGCCCGGCCGCCTGCAAACGATCACAGATACGTTGCGCCAGGTGCGGATCGCCCGGTGCTGGGTACTGCACCGCATACAGCGCCGCAGGAAAGCCAGCAAAGTCATGCCAGGTCGCCGGCCTCGCGCCGCTCGTCACTGCCAGGTCGCGGCTTTCCCAATGGGCCGATACCACGACAATCGCACGTGGCGTAGGCAGCTGTTGAGCCAACTGCGCCAGTGCAGGCCCGCTGGCGCCGGGCTGCAATGCCAACATGGGTGAGCCGTGGGAGATGAACAAGCTAGGCAGCATGGCAGGGTCCTGAGGGTTAAGATGCTCGCATCTTCGGCCAAGGCTTGATCGAATCCAAATCAAGTTATGGCTGGGAACCATCGAATAATCGGGAGGAAACATGGAACCGGCATTCTGGCAGCAGCGGTGGGCCGACAACCAGATTGGCTTTCATCAAGCCCAGGTGAACCCCTACCTGCAGGCCTATTGGCCTGGCTTGCATCTGGCAGCCAACAGCAAGGTCCTGGTGCCCTTGTGCGGCAAGAGCCTGGACGTACTGTGGCTGGCCGGGCAGGGACACCGGGTGATGGGTGTCGAGTTGTCTCGTCGGGCAGTGGAAGACTTCTTCCGTGAGCAGGGGCTCCAGGCACAGGTCTCGCACACAGGCGCATTCGAGATCTGGGGTCATGGGCCTATTGAGCTTTGGTGCGGCGATTTCTTCGCGCTGACGAGCGGCGACGTGGGTGACTGTACCGCGCTCTACGACCGAGCGGCCTTGATTGCCTTGCCCTCGGCGATGCGGGAGCGGTATGTCCGAGCGCTGTCGGGCTTGTTGCCTGCTGGCACCAAGGGGCTGGTGGTGACCTTGGACTATGACCAGGCGCTGGTGCCCGGGCCGCCGTTTTCGGTGAGCGACGACGCGTTGCGGCAGGGGTTCACCGGCTGGCAAGTGGATGAGCTCGAAGCGGTGCAGATGATCGAGCAGAGCCCGAAGTTCGTGCAGGCGGGGGCTTCGAGCTTGTGGGAGAGGGTCTATCGGGTCAGCCATTGAGGTCTGCACCCCGCCTTGTGATTAACAGGCGCTCATAAAAAAAGGCGACCGAAGTCGCCTTTTTGCAGGGTGGGGTGGATCAACCGCGGCGGCGCAGGGCGTCGATGCGGTCTTCCAGTGGCGGGTGGCTCATCAGCAGGCCGGCCAGGCCCTGCTTGAGGCCCCCATTGATGCCGAAGGCCTTGAGCGTGTCGGGCATGTGAACCGGCAAACCCTGTTCCACACGCAGGCGCTGCAAGGCGCCGATCATGGCCGAGGTGCCGGCCAGGCGAGCGCCGGCTTCGTCTGCGCGATACTCGCGGCGGCGCGAGAACCACATGACGATGATGCTGGCCAGGATGCCCAGTATCAGTTCTGCCACGATGGTCGCGACGTAATAGGCGATACCTTGGCCTTCCTCGTTCTTGAAGATGACCTTGTCGACGAAGTTGCCGATGATCCGGGCGAAGAACATCACGAAGGTGTTCACCACGCCCTGGACCAGCGCCAGGGTGACCATGTCGCCGTTGGCAACGTGGCCGATCTCGTGCGCCAGCACGGCGCGCACTTCATCGGGCGAAAAACGCTCCAGCAGGCCTTGAGAGACCGCCACCAGTGCATCGTTACGGTTCCAGCCGGTGGCAAAGGCGTTGGCTTCATAGGCCGGGAAAATACCCACTTCCGGCATCTTGATGCCAGCCTCGCGGGACAGCTCCTCGACCGTTTGCAGCAGCCACTGCTCGTGCCGGGTACGCGGCTGGCTGATGATCTGGGTACCGGTGCTCATCTTCGCCATCCACTTGGAGATGAACAGCGAAACCAGCGAGCCGGCAAAACCGAACACCGCACAGAACACGAGCAGGCTGCCAAGGTCCAGGTCGACCCCGTTGGCAGCCATGAACCCGTTGAAACCGAACAGGCTCAGGGTAATGCTTGCAACCAGCACCACCGCAAGGTTGGTGGCCACAAACAACAGAATGCGCATCATGGTTGTTACGTTCTCCTGACGGATGAATTGTCGCTTACTGCGGGGTATATAAGGGGCCTGCCGCCGGGATTCAATCGACGGACTATTTCAAACTGTGTAAGCCGCAGTATGGCAGAGGAGGGGAAGCCGGCTGTGGGATAGAGCATTGCAGGATGTAAGAAACATGCTACAGCGCGCGCAGGGCCGTCCTTTTCCTGAGGCGGCCCTGCCAGCGCTCACAGCTGCAACCAGAGTGTCGGCCCTCTGTGAGCGCCAGCGGCGCGTGTGCTTACTGCGAATAGGTCCTGAGGAAATTGCCGATCCGCCCGATGGCCGCTTCCAGGTCATCTACGCGGGGCAGCGTCACTACGCGGAAATGGTCCGGCCAAGGCCAGTTGAACGCAGTGCCCTGGACGATGAGCAGTTTCTCGGACAGCAGCAGGTCCAAGGCGAATTTCTCGTCGTTGAGGATCGGGCAGACCTTCGGGTCGATCCTCGGGAACGCATACAGCGCGCCCATGGGCTTGACGCAGCTCACCCCGGGGATGTCGTTGAGCAGCTCGAAGGTGCGGTTGCGCTGTTCTAGCAAGCGCCCCGGTGGCAGCACCAGGTCGTTGATGCTCTGGTAACCACCCAGTGCGGTCTGAATGGCATGCTGGGCCGGCACGTTGGCGCACAGGCGCATGTTGGCCAGCATGTCGATGCCTTCGATGTAACTCAGGGCATGATGCTTGGGCCCGGAAATGATCAACCAGCCGGAGCGAAAGCCTGCCACGCGGTAGGATTTGGACAGGCCGTTGAAGGTCAGGCACAGCAGGTCCGGTGCCAGGGAGGCCGTGCTGATGTGCACCGCTTCGTCATAAAGAATCTTGTCGTAGATTTCGTCGGAGAACACCACCAGGTTGTGCTGGCGAGCGAGCTCCAGCATGCCCCGCAACAGCGCTGTGGAATACACCGCGCCCGTTGGGTTGTTGGGGTTGATGATGACCAGTGCCTTGGTGTTGGGGGTGATCTTGGCCTTGATGTCCTCCAGGTCGGGGAACCAGTCGGCCTGCTCGTCGCACAGGTAGTGCACCGGTTTGCCGCCGGCCAGGCTTACGGCTGCCGTCCACAGGGGGTAGTCGGGGGCGGGGATGAGCACCTCGTCACCGTTGTTGAGCAGGGCCTGCATCGACATGACGATCAACTCGGACACGCCGTTGCCCAGGTAGATATCTTCGATGCCGACGCCTTCGATGCCCTTTTGCTGGCAGTACTGCATCACCGCCTTGCGTGCGCTGAACAGGCCTTTGGAATCGCTGTAGCCCTGCGCGGTAGGGAGGTTGCGGATCACGTCCTGCAGAATTTCATCGGGCGCCTCGAAACCGAACGGCGCCGGGTTGCCGATGTTCAGCTTGAGGATGCGGTGGCCTTCCTCTTCCAGACGCTTGGCGTGCTTGAGCACAGGGCCGCGAATGTCGTAGCAAACATTGGCGAGCTTGTTCGATTTGCTGAACTGCATGATGGAATCCCGATTGAGAAAACGCGCTATGCCCGGCCGAAAGGTTTGTAAGGGCACAAAGCGGGTGCGAGACTGAACGCCTTGCACACGAAGCCAACTAATATACGTGCCACCCGCGCCCCGGAAAAGACGGCGCAGGGTGAAATTGAGCCTGCCGAGGGAGCCCCATGCAAAAGATCGAGAAAACCCTGGAACAGTGGCGGTCGATGCTCGACCCCGAGCAATACCAGGTGTGCCGTCTGAAAGGCACCGAGCGGCCGTTCAGCGGCAAGTACAACAGCGAGCGCCGCGACGGCATCTATCACTGCATCTGCTGCGGTCTGGCGTTGTTCGATGCCCAGACCAAGTTCGATTCGGGCTGTGGTTGGCCAAGCTTCTACGCCCCCATCGAGGATAGCGCGATGATCGAGATCCGCGACACCTCCCACGGCATGATCCGCACCGAGGTGACCTGTGCCCGCTGCGATGCTCACCTTGGCCACGTGTTCCCCGACGGGCCACCACCGACCGGGCTGCGCTACTGCATCAACTCGGTGTGCATCGACTTGCGCCCTCGTGACTGACCGGAGCTCGAACATGGCCGCATCGCTGCTGGATATTCCCTGTGTCACCCTTGCAGGCGAACACAAGAAGCTGGGCGACTTCCCAGGCAAGGCCGTGCTGGTGGTCAACACCGCCAGCCAGTGCGGCTTCACGCCGCAATACGCCGGGTTGGAACAGCTGTGGCAGAGGTACCGTGATCGCGGGCTGGTGGTGCTGGGCTTTCCCTGCAATCAGTTCGGCAAGCAGGAGCCTGGCGAGGCGCGTGACATCGCGCAGTTCTGCCAGCGCAATTTCGGCGTGAGCTTTGCGCTGTTTCGCAAGGTGGAGGTCAACGGCCCAGGCACCCACCCCTTGTTCGCCGAGCTCAAGCAGCGGGCGCCTGGCATTCTGGGTAGCCAGAAGATCAAGTGGAACTTCACCAAGTTCCTGCTCGACCCGGCCAGCGGCCAGGTGGTGCGTTATGCACCGACCACCAAGCCGCAGGCCTTGGAGGCGGACATCGAGCGTCTGCTCAGCCGCTGACCGGCACCCAGCGATCGACCACGGCCAGCAGGTCCTCGCGCCGGAACGGCTTGGCCAGGTAATCGTCCATACCGGCGGCTCGGCAGCGGTCGCGCTCCTCGGGCATCGCATTGGCGGTGAGCGCGACAATGGGCAGCCCTGGCCAATGGCCGCGCTCACGGATGCGCCGGGTGGCCTCGTAGCCATCCATCACCGGCATGTTGCAGTCCATCAGCACCAGGTCGAAGGCTTCCTCTTCTAGCCGCGCCAGGGCTTCGACTCCTTGCGTGGCCAATTCCACCTGGCACCCCAGCTTGGCCAGCATGCCTTTGGCCACCAGCTGATTGACGGGGTTGTCCTCCACCAGCAGGATGCGCGCCCGGCCTTTGGCTGTAGCGGGGGGTGGGGTTGCCAGTGGGTGCTCGGCATCGTGTCCTTGCAATACCCGATGCAGCGTCTGGTACAGCGCCCCACGGGTCAGCGGGCGTGCGAGCTGATGCAGGGGGGCCATGGCCAAGGCCTGTTCGCTGGGCAGGAAGTTGCCGTAGGCAGTGACGAGCAGGATGGGTACCTGCGAAACCCTGCGCACCTCGGGCAGCGCCTGCACATCGTCGAGTATCAGCAGGTCGGTTGCGCCTGCTACGGTGTCAATGCCGTCGTGCCGTGCATACGCCAGGCCCAAGGCCGGTAACAGGCCAAGCATCAGCTCATGCAGGCCGCTGCCCGCTGCGGTCAGTGCAGCCACGCTGGCGTGCAAAGGCTCGGGTGTATCGGCCTTGGCGCAGGCGTTGAGGGGGAGTTCTGCAGTGAAACGGCTGCCAAAACCGGGCTGGGACCGAATATGCAGATGCCCATGCATGGCCTTGCACAGGTTACGGGTCAGGGCCAGTCCCAGGCCGGTACCGCCGTACTGACGCGTGATGCCTGCGCCAGCCTGGGTGAAGGGCTGGAAGATACGCGCTTGCGCTTCTTCCGGGATGCCGATGCCGGTATCCCGGACTTCCAGGCGCACGCCGCCGATCATCGGCTCAAGCCTGACGTCCACCCGTCCGAAGCGGGTGAATTTCAACGCGTTGGACAACAGGTTGCCGACGATCTGGCGCACCCGCGTAGGGTCGCCCAATACGCTTGCCGGAAAGTCATGGGCAATCAGGCAAGTCAGTTCGACCCCCTGGGCCACGTTCTGCGACAGCAGGCTAGCGGTGTCCTCGACCAGGGTCGCCATGTCGAAGGGGATTCGTTCTAGCTCGAGCTGGCCTGCATCGAATTTCGACAGATCGAGGATATCGTTGAGCAGTTCGACCAGGACTTTCCCGGAGTCGTGTGCAATGGTCAGCTGCTGGCGCTGCTCACCTGGCAGCGGGTTGTCCAGCGCCAGGGCGATCATGCCGAGCATCCCATTGAGGGGCGTACGGATCTCGTGGCTCATGTTGGCCAGGAACGCAGCCCGTGCATGGGCCATGTCCAGCGCCCGACGCCGGGCTTGCTCAAGCTCTTGGTTGGTCAGGCTGAGGTTGTCGTTGCTCGCCTTGAGTTCATCGGTACGGGCCGCAACGATGTTTTCCAGCTCGTTGAGGTACTGGGTGAGCCGATTCTCGGCCGTACGGCGCTGCTCGATCTCGGTGGACATGCTGACGAACTGCTGGTTGGCCACTTTCACCAGCACGCCGATTTCATCGTGCTCATGACCGGGCGGGCATTGCAGTCGTCCCTGCAGGGGCTTGCGCGCATCGCCGCCGCTCAGCGCACCGATCACCGTGACCAACGGCTTGGTCAGCATCATGTAGAACAGGGCCAGCAACAGGCCTGTCAGCACCAGGCTGCGGGCAAAGCCGTTGAGCAGGGTGAGGCCGGCGCGGTCGAGAAAGCGCCGGCCGAAGGGGTAGGTGTCCACGTCCAGGTACAGCGTGCCCAGGTACTCGTCGGGCATGTGGGTGAGAAACAGGGGGTCGCGCAGTTGACGGTGATCGCCGAACAGAAAGTCGCTGATCGGCCTGTAACGGTCTTCGAGTCGCGGCCGTTCCACGTCTGCCAGCACCGTCTCGTTGTTGTCGATCAACCGCGCGCGCACGATGGCAGGCGACTCCAGCAGCCCCCGTGTCAGTTCCAGTGCCAGCTCCGAGTCGATGTTGTAGGCGATGCGCGAGGCCGGGTTGTGGCTGATTTGCAGCAGCGCACGCACTTCGCGGTTGATCGAGGCGTCTTCGCTGGCATAATCGATGCCGATCTGGACAAGACTGAGCAATGTTCCCAGGATGAAGCCAACCAGGACTGTCAACCGGGCTTGCTTGTATGACAGGCGATTGGTGAACTTGATATCCATGAGTCCCGAGCCGGTTCCACATTCCTTGCGCTGCGCAAGCATAGCCGATCGATCGCGGCTGCTGGCGGGTCTGTCACATTTTCAGCCCTGATCAGGCTGAGCGCCTGGGCTGGCCGTTTGATTGCTCAATCGCCTTGTACGCCATGGCACGGTGCTACGTGCCGTCGTGACTTTACTAGGCGGTTCTAGGATAACGGGCCACCCGCCAACCCGAATTCGACTGTGTAGGAGTCGTCATGGACGCCCGCTTGATTACTTTTCTGGACCGCGCCGAAACGGTGCTGGCCCGTCTCGAGCCGCTGCTGCCGGCAGCGCGTCCCGAGATAGACTGGTCCGCGACCCTGGCTGCCCGTTGGCAGCGCGATGGCCGCAGTGGCTACCTGATGCCGCTTGAGGTCAGCCTGGATATCCGCCTGAGCGACCTGATCGGTGTCGACCAGCAACGTGACCAGCTTGGCCGCAACACCCATCAGTTCATCAGTGGCCTGCCTGCCAACCACGCGTTGCTGTGGGGCTCGCGGGGCACAGGCAAGTCCTCGCTGGTGCGTGCGCTGCTGGCCGAGCACGCCGCAGCGGGGCTGCGCTTGATCGAGATCGAGCGCGACCATTTGGCCGACCTGCCGCGGGTGGTGGAGCAACTGCAGAAATTGCCGCAGCGCTTCATCCTGTTCTGCGACGACCTGTCGTTCGAGGCGGGGGAGGGCGACTACCGGGTACTCAAGAGCGTGCTCGATGGCTCGCTTGAGCAGGCCCCGGATAACGTCCTGTTGTACGCCACATCCAACCGCCGCCACCTGGTACCAGAAAAACAGAGCGACAACGAAAACTGGCAGATGGTCGATGGCGAGTTGCACCCCAATGAGGCCGTGGAAGACAAGATCGCCTTGTCCGACCGCTTTGGGTTGTGGCTGTCCTTCTACCCGTTCAGCCAGGAGCACTTCCTCGATGTGGTCGAGCACTGGATCGGCCAGCTCGCGCGCCCGGCCGGGCTGCGCTGGCAGCGTGACGAAGCCCTGGACATACTCGCCGTGCGCTGGGCTACCGGCCGCGGCAATCGTAATGGCCGATGTGCCTATCAGTTCGCCCGCTATTGGGTCGGGCTGCAATTGCTGGAGCAAACCCGATGATCGATCTCAATGCCAGTGGTGCTGGCCTGGACGGCTACGCCTTGCTGGCGGCGCAAGTACAGGCGCTGTTCGCCGACGAGCGTGACTTCACCGCCAACGCCGCGCAATTCTCGGCTTTTGTCTATCACCAGATCGAAGACCTGAACTGGGCGGGGTTTTACATCAATCGCGATGAACAGCTGGTACTCGGCCCGTTCCAGGGCCAGGTGGCCTGCGTGCGCATTCCCTTTGGCAAAGGGGTGTGCGGCACCGCAGCAGCCACGCGCCAAACCCAGCGGGTAGAAGACGTGCACGCCTTTGCCGGGCACATTGCCTGCGACAGCGCGTCCAACAGCGAGCTGGTGATTCCACTGATCAAGGCGGGCAGGCTGGTGGGCGTGCTGGATCTGGACAGCCCCACGATCGGGCGTTTCAGTGAAGCCGATCAGGCAGGGCTTGAGCAGCTGGTGGCGATTTTTCTGGAACTGACTGACTGCTGATCGCCCTTGAGCACGTATCGACGGCGCGCCTGCGCCGCCGGTACGAGCACCCGGTTCAGTCGTACATCGCCTTCTTCTTCCAGGTCTCTTCGTCGTCGGTTTTCAAGCCTTCGGTCAGCTCGTTATCTTCGTCCTCGGTCGGCGCCAGCTGATCCAGCACTTGGGCATTCACCCGCGCCAGCAGTTTTTCAAGATACGTCAGCTGCTCTTCGTAGACCTTGGGCTCCGGTTGCTTGCGCAGGTACTGCACGCCCCGTTCGAACGCCAGGCGAGCCTGGCCGGGCTGCTCGTTCTGCAAGGCCTGTTGGCCGAGGTTGTTGAAGAACTCGATGTGCAGCAATACCAGGATGTGGCGGATTTCCTTGAGCCAGTGCTTGGCTTCCAGAGCAGGTAGAAAGCCTTCTTGCGCGGCGCGGGTGATCTGGTTGTGCAAGGCTTCGAGCAGAAACCGCACGTCCTTGGCCTTGGCTTCGGTCAGGATCGGGCTGGGTGGGTTGTTGACCGGTATCTGCTCGCCTTTGGCGATCAGCGCTTCAACTTCGGCGATGCGCGCCTTGATGTCGGCATTGTGCTTGTCCAGGGCAAGCTGACGCTGGTTGACGTTCAGCTCCAGCCGGGTCAGCAGCAATTTCAGCCCAGGGGTCATGTACTGGCCGGGGAAGGTTTCACTGATTTCGCCACAGCGACGCAGGCGATCGGCCAGTTCTATCTTCAATCGAGCGCGCTCGAGCTTGCCGTTCTCGACCACGTTATTGAGGTAGCCAATCAGAATCAGCAGTGCGATACCCGCCACGACGAGCAGGGTGATCAGAAGTGGTGTCACCGTGAATGCCTCATGAAATGGATTGCATCATTGAGTGTAGGGGCGAGGTTGCGTAAACCCTGACAGCCTGTGTTCATTATCGGCCGCATGCCCAGTGGCTGAATGCTGGCATATTTACGCTGCGCTGACGTCAGAAATTCAGCTCGGGCTTCGTTTAGCGCCTGCGCAAGCTGGGGCGGCAGGGCGGGAAGTCATTGATTTAAATAAATTTCTACAAAAGGGTTGACGGCCTATCCATCCCTCCATAGAATGCGCGCCACTTGCAGCGTAAAGCACACAGCAGAACGCAGCAGGGAGTGAAAGCAGGCAGCAATGCCAGCAGCGTGTCCCCTTCGTCTAGTGGCCTAGGACACCGCCCTTTCACGGCGGTAACAGGGGTTCGAGTCCCCTAGGGGACGCCATATTGCGGGAATAGCTCAGTTGGTAGAGCACGACCTTGCCAAGGTCGGGGTCGCGAGTTCGAGTCTCGTTTCCCGCTCCAGTTTCTCCGGCAGTGCCTCGCGGCGCGGCAGGAAAAGAAAATCCAGTCTGGATCGTGAGGTTCATGTACTGGTGCACTGAAAAGTGTTGTGTGTCCCCTTCGTCTAGTGGCCTAGGACACCGCCCTTTCACGGCGGTAACAGGGGTTCGAGTCCCCTAGGGGACGCCATTGCGGGAATAGCTCAGTTGGTAGAGCACGACCTTGCCAAGGTCGGGGTCGCGAGTTCGAGTCTCGTTTCCCGCTCCAGTTTGAATACTGTGGCGTCTATGCGGTGCAGTGGTGGTGAAGGTCGTATCGGCGCTTCACGCCAAGGGTTGTAAAGCTTCACTTTGCGGGAATAGCTCAGTTGGTAGAGCACGACCTTGCCAAGGTCGGGGTCGCGAGTTCGAGTCTCGTTTCCCGCTCCAAATATCGGTCTACAGCATCCTTTGGGCTCGTAGATTATCGAAAAAAGACGCTTCGGCGTCTTTTTTCGTTTCAGTGCAGCCTGCCTGAGTCCATCAAAAGCCACGAATGCTAAGTACGTTTTTGAGTATAGCGATTGTGGGTATTTGGCCTAGCGCATTGATGGCGGGGCGGGGCTAGGGCGCTGGCATCAATGTACGTCTACTCGGTCTTGCGAGACATGAAGATGTGCGCGCGCCATTGATCGACACCGCTGTCCGCCAGGCGTAATCCACTGGCAAGCACCGCACCCCCACAAGCACCAATGGGCCGGCACTGTTCGTGTGTGCCAGGCAGGGGCACCTCGTTTCTATTGGCTGGGCAAGCGAGCCAAGATCTTGATGACATTGGCCCCAAGCGTGAGTGGCAAAGGTACCGAGGTTCGCGTATCCGGCAAATTGCCGGGTTGACTCAGCGATGGACGCTGCCGTGTGAGGCACTGGCTATCAAGCTTGCCCCGCACGCAGTCTTCATGCCGTCGAGCGCGACGGGCACGCCGTTAACGCGGTAGGTGCCACTACCCTCGATGATGGGGAATTCGCCCTTGCATAGCGGGCAGAACACCATGTTGCTTTTGCCGGCCATAGGTTTGCCGTTGAGGTTAGTGTGAGGGATGGAACTAACAACTGTTCCCCCGTGGTCGGTCATGTCGCCGAGTCGAACTATTTTCTTCATTGTGGTTAAGTTCCTGTTTGTTGAGGGGGCTGAATCCGGTGTTTGGTTTTAATTCGTGAGCTCGCTTTTACGTCTAAGTAAAAAATTTACGGGTAGGTGTTGAGGTAATCGTGGGGCCTAGGTTTTAGGTGGGCTTAATAAAGTATCACTTGAGGGTTTGGGGTTGTCGGGAGTTTAATGCCTTGTCTTGGGGGCGCCTCCTGAAATTGCCAAAATATGGGGCTGCTGAGTTTTCTCTTAAAACGGTCTGGGTATGCAGGGCTGAAGAACGCAATATCCTCTCTGTCGTCGCATCCTAGTTAATTGGGGGTGTTTTTAAAAGCTCGCCAGTCTATAGGTTGCACCTGTGGACTGGCGAAAATAAAAATCAGTCTTTTGTCGTCAGTCCTTCAAGAGGAATTCCTTCTGAGATAATAACTTCGTTTTTGCATGGTGTAGGTGCTCGATCAAAAAGCGAGCGATACAATAAATCTAAATACTCTGGCTTGTTCTTGACTTCGTCAAGAGGTACTTCGTGTGGCACTAGTTGGCGCCAATATTTTTCATGATTGCACGTGGATATAATGTATTCGAGGCAGTCGGAGATATTTGATTTGGTTTTAGGGCCAAATTGCTCAAGCGTTAGGCGCATTAGTCGGAACAGGGTAGCCCTATCTTTGTTTTCATTTATTTGAAATGCGCTAAGCTCATCATCCGTCATCGAGATTAAAGGGTAATATAGGTAGTGGATGTAACTAATATTAACTGTTTTCATGGGAGTTTTGGATATGCTGTTAAGATGTTGTTGTTTCTCCGGACTATTACAGCAGTCGCTGTTTCTTGTCGGCTCCCGCCGCCTGCCCGGTATCCTTCACCAATTATACGATTCATGTTGAGAATTGCACTATTGCTGCCATTGGTGTTCATTTGTGCATTTCCACGTTGAATTGCGTCCAGTTGGTCAATATTGCTTAAGAATCGTGTGGAGTCTGTCGGTTTTGGATTTTTTATACATGGGCAATCTGGCGGTATGTCCGTGATCGCCCTATGCTCTTGTTGAGATAGAGTGGTGCCTGCGCCGTGTCGAGAGTTTGCGTGCCCGCCTCCTTTGCTATCAATGTTCTGAAGTATAGCTCCTGCTCGTCGATTTGCTTTATTGCCTGCTAGTCCGAGCGGATCTACCCATGAAAGAGGGTTGGCGCCGTAGGAATAAGTATTAAGTCCGCCAATGAAGCCAATCGGGTCTTTTGCAGTAAAACGGCCTGCCTCGGGACCGTAATAGCGATAGCGGTTGTAATGAAGACCAGTTTCAACGTCGAAGTACTGGCCTTGGAAGCGTATGGCATTGTCGATCTTGAGCAGCTCGGTGTTGTTACTTCGCTTTTCATCAGTAAATCCCCACGCTTTATAGGTTCCGCTCCATGCAATATTGCCGTCCTCATCCGTCATTTCCATGGGCGTACCGAGCTGATCGCACTGGTACCAGGGAAACGTGCCTACCAGCGTTGGATTTGGCTTGTGCAGCCATACTGGATCTCGATCAATGTCGTAGTGGTCGCCGTAGGTAGGTTGTGGTAACAAATCGAGCGTCGAATTGATCACCGCCTGCGCCACGGGAACGAATGTCTCAGGTTCAAACACGTAGTGGGTGGTACTACCACCCCGTTCCTCCCGGTCACGACACTCCGTTGCGAGCGTGTCACCTTCCCAGGTGAACCAGGTGAACCCACAGCCCAGTTCTTCATCCCGCTGCCGTCGAGCGTTTTCGTTCCATATCGGACCTGCCTGCGGGCGATCCCTGTACTTGGAGCGAGAGTTCTTGTAGAGACGACGGCCAAGTGCGTCATACGCGAAATCGACAATCAGCCGGTCATCTTCGTACCTTCGTAGCCGGTTGTAGAGGTCCCAGGTGAAGTGGCCTGCTTTGCCATTCTCGATTCGCTCCAGCAGGTTGCCGCGCTCGTCGTAGCGATACTGTGTCCCGCAGTAGCTGCGCAGTATGTTGTCGCGGATCTTGCGTGGTGAATGCGGATTAGGCCCAGGTGGTGCCTGAGGGTCGAGCAGGTTGCTCGCTGGGTCAAAGGCAAAAAGCTCCTTGTCATAGTTGAGCCTGGCTTCGAGCAGCCGCCCCACGGGATCGTATCGGTATCGGAGGTCCCCGCGATTCAGGTCATTGATATGAGTGAGCTGGCCAGCCTCGTCGTACCGATAGCTGCGCATGGCGATGCGCTTGGTAGCGCCGTGGTGTGCCAATGTCTGTTCGAGCAATTGGCCGTTCGGAGTCCAAGTCTGGCGTTGTACCAGGCCATTGCCCTGCTCCCGGCCAATTTCCCGATGCAGATCATCGCGTTGGTAGTTGAGCAGTTCACGGTCGTCAAATTTCAGCCCCAGCAGATGACCGCTTCCATAGGTCAGCCAGCTGACCCGGTGGCCGTCAGGCCGGGTGGTGGCGATGCGCAGATTAAGCGCGTCGTATTCATGGGTGAACACCGCGACCTTCGGCTGCTGCATGTAGTTGAAGTGCTGGTGTTCACGGGTGTTGTTACCCGCCGCGTCATAGAACCACTGCAGCTTGCAGGCTTGGTTCTCGGCGAGTAGCAAGCGGCCATTGCCGTCATAGGCGAAGGTTTCGGTTTCCCAAACTTTGCCACCGCGTTCGCCCGCGCTGCTCTCGACCAGACGGCCCATTGGGTCGTATTCGAAGTGGGTGATACGGTCACCATCGAGGCGCCTGGTTGGTAAGTCACTGCTGTTGTCGTAGAGATAGTCGATAGCCTCCTTGTCGAAGCCCGTCTCTCTGATCAAGCGACCCACGGGGTCGTAC
>NZ_BBIQ01000026.1 GCF_000730565.1 Pseudomonas fulva NBRC 16637 = DSM 17717
CCCACAGTGATCGCGTAATGTCGGAGTTGACGTATTCATCGGATCGCCTTGCACTTCATGTGCAAGCCAGCAAGCCCGATGAACGGCATCCGTAGCCGAGAAGTCTTGCCGCTGAGCAACCCTACCCCTTGGCCGGCGCCACCATCAACTCGACGTTTTCATTCTTCTTGATCAGCGCATACACCACCGCCGTCAGCAAGCTGCCTGCGACAATCGCCAACAGGTACAACGCGGCATGGTTGATGGCGTTCGGGATCAGCAGAACGAACAGGCCACCGTGTGGCGCCATGAGCTTGCAACCAAAGTACATGGACAACGCTCCGGTCAGCGCGCCCCCTGCCAGGCTCGCCGGGATCACTCGAAGCGGGTCCTTGGCGGCGAATGGAATGGCCCCTTCGGAAATGAAGCACAGCCCCAGCGCCAACGCTGCCTTGCCTGCCTCCCGCTCGCTCTGGGCGAATTTGCGCCTGGCCAGGAACGTGGCAAGGCCCAGGCCGATCGGCGGCACCATGCCAGCGGCCATGGTGGCCGCCATCGGGGCATAGCTCGAAGAGGCCAGCAACCCTACCGAGAACGCATAGGCGGCCTTGTTGATCGGCCCGCCGAGGTCGATGCACATCATGCCACCGAGCAGCAGCCCCAGCAGGATCGCGTTGGTAGTGCCCATGCTGTCGAGAAACCGCGTAAGGCCTTCAAGCATGGCCGCCACGGGCTGCCCCACCACGTAGATCATCACCAGCCCGGTGAACAGGCTCGCCAGCAAAGGAATGATCAGGATCGGTTTGAGCGCCTCCAGGCTGGTGGGCAGCTTCGCCCAGCGGGCAATGGCCTTGGCGCTGTAGCCGGCCAGAAAGCCTGCCACGATGCCGCCAATGAAGCCGGCGCCCAGGGTGCTGGCCAGCAGACCGCCGATCATGCCTGGGGCCAACCCTGGCCGATCAGCGATGGACCAGGCGATATAGCCTGCCAGCAGTGGCACCATCAGTTTGAACGCCGCTTCGCCGCCGATCTGCATCAGCGCAGCCGGTAGCGTCCCCGCTTCCTTGTAAGCTTCGATGCCGAACACGAACGACAAGGCGATCAGCAGGCCCCCGGCCACGACCATGGGCAGCATGAACGAGACACCGGTCAGCAGGTGCTTGTAGACGCCGGTCTTTTCGCCCTTGCTGGCGGCGGCGCTGGCCGAAGCAGCCCCACCCTCCTCCACCTTGGCTTCGGCCAGCGCCTTGTCCAGGGTGGCGCGGGCCTGCTTGAGCGCAATGCCAGTACCGCAGCGGTAGATGCGCTTGCCCGCAAAGCGCGCGGCGGGCACCTCGATGTCAGCGGCCAGCAGCACCACGTCGGCCGCTGCGATGGCTTCGGCCGAAAGCGGGTTGCGTGCCCCGACCGAGCCTTGGGTTTCAACGGTGAGCTGGTAGCCCATCTGCTGCGCGGCCTGTTGCAGGGCTTCGGCCGCCATGAAGGTGTGGGCGACGCCAGTCGGGCACGCAGTGACTGCAACGATGCGCACTTCATCGCGGGTAGCGACATCCGGTGCTACGGCCGTCAGCGGCTGCGCATTGGCGGCTGCTTCGTCGAGAAAGCCTTCGCGGTCAGCCAATGCCTGGGACGGCGTGCTCTGGTACACACGCTTGCCGACAAAACGGCTCAGGTCCACCGGGCCGGTGCTGACCACCAGCACCCAGTCGGCGGCAGCGATCTGTGCTGCGTCGAGCTGTCGTTCGGGATGCTCGGCATCCTGCACCTCGACCTGGGTGGTCCAGCCACGGCGCTGGGCCGCAGCCGCCAGCAGGCGAGCGCTGAGTAGGCTCGATACCTGGCCATTGGGGCAGGCGGTGAGAATGACAATGTTCATTGGCAACCCTCTTGTTGTTCTGTCAGGCTCACGGCGGCTTGCAGGCGGGCCAACTGGTCATGGTCATTGATGCCGAAACCCACCTGGGTGACGGCCTGTGCGGCGATGGCGGTGGCGCGGGCCAAGGTGCGCGACGCGGCTTCACCCTGCAACAGCCCGTGAACCATGCCGGCCACGAGGGAGTCCCCGGCACCGACCGTGCTGGCCACGTTCACCTTGGGCGGTACCGCCACCAGGGTGAAGTCACGGGCGAACCAGCGCACCCCGTGCTCGCCGGCTGAGACCACCACGTGCTCGACGCCCTCGTCCAGTAGCTGGCGGGCAGCCCGTCGCTGTTGGCCGGCATCGTCCACGGGCGTGCCCAGGGCTTCGCCCAATTCTTCGGTATTGGGCTTGACCAGCCAGGGCAGGCTTTGCAGACCGACGCGCAGCGCTTGGCCGCTGGTGTCGAGCGCCACTTTCAAACCCATCGCCTTGAGTTCATCGAGCAAGTCACCAAACCATTGAGGGCTGATCCCGCGTGGCAGGCTGCCAGCAACGACCACGGCATCGTGCCCCGGCGCGTGCTGGCGCAACAGGCGCAGCAAGGCATCGCAAGCGGCCGCGTCCACTTCCGGGCCCAAACCGTTGATGTCGGTGACGCGGCCATCGGCCTCGACCAGCTTGAGGTTGCTGCGGGTTTCCCCAGGCACGCGCACGAAGCAATCGCAGAAGCCGCGCCAGTCGATCAGCGCTTCGAACGCCGGCAGGTTGTCCTGCCCGAGAAAGCCACTGACGGTCACGCTATGGCCCAGGTCGGCCAGCACCTGGGCGACGTTCAGGCCCTTGCCAGCCGCGTGACTGTGCTGGGCCTGGCTGCGGTTGACGTGACCGGGGCGCAGGCTGTCGAGCCCGATGGTGATGTCCACGGCGGGGTTAAGGGTCAGGGTCAGGATCTTGGCCATTCAATAACGCTCCACCAGCGCGCGAACCGCGGCGGCGCTGTCTTGTTGCAAGGCCTCACGCGCCAAGGCGCGGGCTGTACGGGAATCGGCCTGGCGCACCAGGGCCTTGACTTCGGCAACGCTGCGCGATGCCACGCTCAGCTCGTCCACTTCAAGCCCCAGCAGCACCGCGACGGCCTGCGGGTCAGCCGCCAGTTCGCCGCACACTCCCACCCACTTGCCATGGGCGTGGGCGGCGCGCACCGTCATGTCGATCAGGCTGAGGACCGCAGGGTGCAGCCCATCGGCCTGGGCGGACAGGCTGGGGTGGCCACGGTCGATGGCCAGGGTGTATTGGGTCAGGTCATTGGTGCCGATGCTGAAGAAGTCCACCTCGCGCGCCAGTTGCGGCGCCAGCAGGGCTGCCGAGGGCACCTCGACCATGATGCCCACCTGCAGGTCTGCCACGGGTATTTCCGTGCGCAGGCGCTCGACCATCGCACGGGCCTCGCGCCACTCGTGCATCTGCCCGACCATGGGGAACATGATGCGCAAAGGGCGTTGATCGGCGGCGCGCAGCAGGGCCCGCAGTTGGTCTTCCATCACCTGCGGGCGCTGCAGGGTCAGACGCACGCCGCGCACGCCGAGGAACGGGTTCTCTTCTGCGGCGATCGGCCAGTACGGCAGCGGTTTGTCGCCGCCTACGTCCAGGGTTCGCACCACCAGCGGGCGCCCGTCCAGGCCATCGAGCACGCGGCGGTACTCGGCTTCTTGGGTGGCCACATCCGGCGCCTGAGAGTGGGCCATGAAAATCAGTTCGGTGCGCAACAGGCCGACGCCTTCGGCCCCCTGCTCCACCACCTTGTCGATACCGCTGCTTTCACCGATGTTGGCGAAGACCTCAATGGCATGGCCATCACGGGTCACTGCCGGGTCGAAACGGTTGGCCCAGGCGGCTTGCAGACGCTGCTCGCGCACGTCACGCTCGGCCAGGGCACGCTGCAGCTCTTCGGCTGGCGGCGCGACGTTGACCACACCGCGTTGGCCGTCGAGCAGCAGCGGTGTGCCATTCTCGAGCAGCAGCACGCCGGGGCCTGCTCCGACTACGGCAGGAATACCCAGCGCCCGGGCGACGATGGCGCTGTGCGCGGTGGCGCCACCCTGGGCTGTAACAATACCGGCAACCCGCGCCGGGTCGAGCCTGGCGACATCGGAGGGTCCAACCTCGCTCATCACCAGCACGTAAGGTTGGTCAGGCTCGCTCTGCGTCTGGACGCCGCACAGCTGGGCCAATACGCGGCGACCCACATCGCGCAGGTCAGCGGCCCGTTCGGCCAGCAACGCGTCGTGCAGCGCTTCTTGCTGGCTGGCCGCTGATTCGATCACCGCCATCCACGCGGCGGCGGCACTTTCCCCTTGGGCCAGGCGCTGCTCGACGTCGTCGGTCAGGGCCGGGTCGGCCAGCATTTCCTGATGGGTGACGAAAATCTCGCCGATGGCCGCGTCGCTGCGCTGCACCAGCACCTGAAGGTCGGCACTGACGGTAGCCACGGCCTGGGTCAGTTTGTATCGTTCCTGATCGTACGACTCGCCGCGCAGCGGGTAGTCGAACGTGCGTTCGGTCACAACGTGGGCAGGGCCGCATGCGATACCTGGGGCAGCGCCCACACCCTGCACGCGGCTGCCGGCCGCCGGCGCCTTCGCCGTTTCGACTGCTGGCTGCGCAGGGGCCTCTGCAACAAGCGGCAGCGCTTCCACCTCCTCACCCAAACCCTGCTCGATGGCTGCCAGCAACGCAGGCAGGGCATCGGCGGCGATAGCAGGCTCGGCCACCAGCTCTAGTTCCTGGCCGCGGCGCGCGCCAAGGCTCAACAGCTTGCTCAGGCTTTTCACCGACACGCCAGGCTGACCGCTGTCGACCACGCGGACGCGAATGTCGCCCTCGAAACGTTTGGCCAGCTGCGCCAGCACCTTGGCTGGGCGAGCATGCAGGCCGTGGGCGTTGGCCAGCAGGATGCGCGCGCTCGGCCAGTCGGCAGGCGCCTCGCCGCCGAGCACTTCGAGCACGGCGCGGCTGCTGGTGGCCTGGTAAAGCATCTGCCCACGGCCTTCGATCAACACTTCGCACAACCGTTCGAGCAAGGCCTGGTGGGCAGCCCCCAGGCTGGCCAGGCAGAACAGACCCGTCAGGGGTTGATCGCGGTAGCGCACAGGTTGTGCCGGGGTGACGAAGGCCAGGCCTGGCTGGCGAACCTGACGTTCGCTGTGCAGCCACCACAAACCCTCTCCCAGCGGCAGCGGCTCTGCCTGTTGCAGTACGGCAGCAAAGCCGCTGTCCACGCAGTTGGCGCGCTGCAACAAGCGCGCACCGCGCCAGGCCAGCTCATCGAAATCTTCGGCTGGAAGGTTCAAGGCGACCAACTGCGCATCGAGCGCCAACTCCTGCGGTGCACCCTGCAGCAGTTTGAGCAAGGCCTCGGCCGAGCCCGCACGGCGCAGGGCCTCGGCCAGATCGGTTTCGCCCAGGGCGCGGGTCAGTAATTGCAGCAGGCGCAAGTGCTCGTCAGAGCGCGCAGCGATACCAATGGCCAAGTACACAATCTGCCCATCGCCCCAGTCCACACCCTCGGGGAACTGCAACAGACGCACGCCTGTGGTGTGCACCAGGTCGCGGGTCTGCGGCGTACCGTGAGGGATGGCGATGCCCTGGCCAAGGAACGTGGAACCTTGCGCCTCGCGGTCCTGCAACCCTTGCAGGTAGCCCTCGGCGACCAGTCCGTCGGCGACCAGGCGATCCGCCAGCAGGCGCAATGCGTGCGCCTTGTCGGGGGCCGTCTGGCCCATGGCTATCTGCTCCTTGGCGAGCTCGAGCATGACCTTCTCCCTTTGCAGTTCCCGGATGGGTACTGGAGTATTGTTGTGAAATTCACGGAAATGGCCAGTTCAACCGCCTTGCACAGTGGGCAGCAGATGCAGAAAATCAGGAGGCTGAAACGTTTAATCTGACCAGGCGGCCACGTTACTCGATAATCTGCCGATGAAAAAGCCCCATCCTGTCGGACAATTGCGACAATGGTCGCCTGCGCTCGCTGGGGTATCAGGGTCAAACTGCCTGGTCATCGCCCACAGCCAGCTTTGGTCATAACAAGGAAAACTCGGTGAAACTCAGCGATATCGCCCGTCTGGCCGGTGTGTCCGTCACCACCGCCAGTTACGTCATCAATGGCAAGGCCGAACAGCAACGCATCAGCAACAGCACCGTGGAGCGCGTGCAGGCGGTGGTGCAGGCCCATGGCTTCACGCCCAACCCCCAGGCCGCTGGTTTGCGCAGCAGGCACACCCGTACGCTCGGCTTCATTCTCCCGGACCTTGAGAACCCCAGCTATGCGCGTATTGCCAAGCGCCTTGAGCAAGGCGCCCGGGCCCGGGGCTATCAGTTGCTGATCGCCAGCAGTGACGACCAGCCCGACAGCGAACGCCAGTTGCAGCAGCTGTTCCGGGCACGCCGCTGCGATGCCTTGTTCGTCGCCAGCTGCCTACCGCCGCAAGACCAGAGCTACCGCGAGCTACAAGACAAGGGCCTGCCGGTCATCGCCATCGACCGCGGTCTGGACCCCCGGTATTTTTGCTCGGTGATCAGCGATGACCATGATGCCAGTCGTCGTCTGGCGGCCAGCCTGTTGAGCACCGCGCCAAGCAGCATCGCCCTGATCGGCGCACGCCCTGAACTGTCGGTCAGCCAGGCCCGCGCCGGTGGTTTCGACGATGCACTGCAGGGCTTTGCCGGTGAGGTGCGCCGCTACCAGGGCGAAGCGTTCAGCCGAGAGTGCGGGCAGCGGCTCATGCAGCAATTGATCGATGAGCTGGGCCACCTGCCCGATGCCTTGATCACCACCTCGTACGTGCTCCTGCAGGGGGTGTTCGACGCGCTGCACGCCCAGCCCATCGAATCGCGCCGGTTGCAGCTGGGCACTTTCGGCGACAACCAACTGCTCGATTTCTTGCCGCTGCCGGTCAATGCCATGGCCCAGCGTCATGGTGACATGGCCGCCAAGGCACTGGAGCTGGCACTTGCCGCAATCGAAGACAAACGCTATGAACCCGGCGTGCATGCGGTAGCGCGTACCTTCAAGCAGCGAATCGACACGCCATGAACCTGCGCCTGATCGACACCCACACGCACCTGGACTTCCCCGACTTCGACGCTGACCGCCCGAGCCTGATGGCCCGCGCGAGCGCGCGAGGCGTCGAGCGAATGGTGGTGCTGGGGGTTCATCAGGCCAACTTTCAGCGGGTATGGGATTTGGCCTGCAGCGACTCGCGCCTGGCGGCGGCGCTTGGCCTGCACCCGGTCTATCTTGAAGAGCATCAACCCAGCCACATCAAGCAGTTGCGCGCCTGGTTGGAGCGCTTGCGTGGCGACGGCCGTCTGTGTGCGGTGGGCGAGTTCGGACTGGATTACTACCTGCCTGAACTGGACAAGGTCCGTCAGCAACGGTTGTTCGAGGCACAGTTGCAAATGGCGTGCGATTTCCAGTTACCGGCCCTGCTGCACGTACGCCGCAGCCACGCCCAGGTGATTGCCGCCCTCAAGCGCTACAGGCCGATGCGGGCGGGTATCATCCATGCGTTCGCCGGCAGTTACGAAGAGGCACGTGAGTACATCAAGCTAGGCTTTCGGCTTGGGCTGGGCGGCGCGGCGACCTGGCCCCAGGCCGTGCGGCTGCGCCGTACGGTTGCCCGCTTACCGCTCGACAGCGTGGTGCTGGAGACCGACGCACCGGACATGGCGCCGGTCATGCATCCTGGGGTGCGCAACAGCCCCGAGCACCTGCCAGACATCGCACACTCGCTGGCCGAGTCGATGGGCGTGCCCGTCGAGCAATTGGCCGAAGCGAGCACGCGCAACGCCTGCGAGCTGTTTGGTTGGCAAGCCCTGGGCTGACTCGCACAGGCCCGGCCTACGTGGTCAGGCCAACACGGTCCACAACGCGAAAGCGGCATACCACAGCACTCCACAACGCAGCACCAGGTCCCACAGGCTGTCCAGGCGCCGCGCCCCACCTTCATTGTCGCCGGCAGTGCCGGCATGACTGCCGTCATCTGCAATGCGCCCGATGCGGGCCACCAGGTGCGCGGCGCTGATATGCCAGTTCAACAGTTCGTGCAACATTTCGCGGGCAACGGCGACGAAGTTGCCGACCAAAGCAAAGCTCAATGCCACCACCCTGACCGGCACCCAGTCCATGAGATGGCGAAGCTGCTCGGCACGTTGCTGGAGTGCGGGTCGCTGACTGTGCGCTTGGCACAACGCCAGAAGGCGGTAAGCTAGCGCGACGGCCGGGCCCAGCAGGAAGTACCAAAAGATGACGGCGAAAAAGCCCTGATAGGCCTCCCACAGCAGCCTGCTTTGCAGGCGTTCGCGCAGGCTGCGGGGCCCATCGGCCACGACCCCCAGGTCACGTGCGGCCACGTGCAGCGCGGCCTGTTCATCGCCCCTGTGCCAGGCGTCACGCAAAGGCCCGAGGGAAGCCTTGGCATCGCCACGCCCCAGGCTATAGACCAGCACCAGAAGATGCACTGGCAAGGCCAGCAGGCCGTAGGCAACGGGCTCAAGCACATGCAACAGCAGTGACAGCACCACCACCGGCGCCAGCACCACAGCGGCCAGCACCCACCCTGCAGGCAGCCCACCTCTGCGCTCAAGGCGCGCCAGTTCGCCAAGGAAGAAACCGTCACGCTGGACCAGATGGCGCAAGCCCGAAAACTTCTCGAACCACAGCACCAGGATCAATACCAGAAAACTCATACTTCAGCCCTCATTGCGCTGTAACGCCTGGCGGTACCGCTCCCAGTCGAAGGCAGGGCCGGGGTCGGTCTTGCGCTGGGGGGCGATGTCGCTGTGCCCTTGAATACGCTCGGGGGTAATGGCCGGCCAGGCCTTACGGATGTGACGCGTCAAGCGGTCGAGGGTCAGGTACTGCGCCTCGGTATAGGGTATCTGGTCAGTGCCCTCGAGCTCGATGCCGATCGAGAAGTCGTTGCATCCCTCACGGCCGTCGAAACAGGAGACGCCCGCATGCCAGGCGCGGTCGTGCAACGAGACGAACTGGGTCACCGCGCCTCCACGCTCGATGAACAGGTGCGCAGATACCTTCAGGTGCTCGATGGTGGCGAAATAGGGGTGTGCGTTCGGATCGAGCCGGTTCTGGAAGAACGCCTGGACGTAACCGCCGCCGAAGTTGGCCGGCGGCAAGCTGATGTTGTGAAGCACCAGCAGAGAAATGTGCTCACCTTGCGGGCGAACATTGAAATTCGGTGAGGGGCAGTGGGTGATTCCGTCTCCGTGGAACCAGCCAGTGGCACGGTCCAATTGCATGGGGCCTGTCCTGAAAAGTGCTGCACAGAGCGTCAGTATGCCCTGCCGCCGCTGTCGTTGACACGGTAATCGTCACAAGGCGGCCTGCCCGCTCCTGCGTAAAGTCTCTATGACCGCTTCCAGGGCGCGCTCGAATAAAGGGCCGTCATCCAGTACGCGGACAGTGCCGGCTTCCAGGGCCTGGTCAAGGCCGGCGCCACTCCACTCCCGCACTTTCATGCCGCTGCGATTGGCAAAGACGAGCTTGTCGCAGCTGTCCAGGCGAGCCACTAACTTGCAGCGCTGGATGCCACCGTCATCGGACACTTCAATCCAGGTGCCCATGCGCAAGCGTTGCACCTTCTGCGAGACCTTGCCCTGCTCACCGGCCGGTTGCAGCCCAGGCCCGTCTGCCTCTTCGGCCAACGTCACCAGGATGTCCTGGGTAACCAGGATGTCGTCCTCGTCTATCTCGGCGTCACCTGCATAAGCACGTAGGTGCAGTTGTTGGAGTTTGCGGAAAAATTCACGGGTCACCAGCGAATCGGTGCCAACACTGGCCAGCCCATCGCGCAGTGACTTGAGCAACGGTGGTACCTGATGCATCAGGACCTGCGGCGCAAGCGATGGCATCACACTGGCCAGCAACGTATCGAGGGTCTGCAGAGCATTGCGCCAGCCCAGAGAGGTTTCTCCGTGCCTGAGCCAGGCCAGCATCATGACCTGGCTCCAGTTGTTGCTCAGCATCTGTACCACTGCCTGCGGCCACACACGTCCGCGCAGACGCTGGCTGAGCACCTGTTGCACCTGTCGCCTGGCGAGCGAGGCATTGGCCCGCCCTTCTTCGGCGTCCCGAGTGCGCTGCTCGAACAGCTCGGTACGCCGCCGTTCATGCTGGGTCTGCCCGAGAAAGTCCTCGAGCAGCTCACCGAACAGACGCGAGTCTTCGGCAAAATCGATGAGCAAGCGCTGAACCACATGTTCTGCGCGCAGTTGCAAGGCATCACCCTGCCCTTGCTCGCGCGGGTCGCAGCCGAGCCCCGCCGCCGCCAATTCGTTGAGCAGCCGTCGGGCGGGATGGCTGGCGCGGCTGAGCAGCCCCCTGTCCAGCAGCGCCACCTTGAGCAGCGGGATCTGCAGGCGCGCCAGCACTGCTCGCAGGCAAATGGGCAGATTGTCATCACTTGCAATGAACCTGAACACCTGCTCGATCAGGTTGATCATGTCTTCGTCGTCACCGCCAATGAAGCGGCGGGTACCGCTACGCACGCTGATGGTCAGCAGCAACTGCTCCAGTTGCTGGCCAAGGACGAAGTCATCAGCCGCGCCGGGCTCCGGCACATAGTGCTGCAGATGTGAAAGCAACCGCAGCAGATCGGCCCTGCTGACCTGCTGGGCGCCGGCCGGTGCGCCCAGGCGAGGCGCCAACACCCCACGTGTCGATCGCAGAAGCGGCTGCAGGGAGGCGAACAAGGCCTCGCCTGCGGTATCGTCGGCCGCTTCAGGCTCATGATAGGAACGCTCGTCCGGCTCCGCCAGCAAGCAACTGTCTCCAGCTCGTCGGCAAGGCGTCGGTGGCAGCTGCCCCAGCACACCTGCCGCAATCAGTACCCTGTTGGCTTCGCCATAGATGACTTGCGCGTCGCACAGCACGTACCGTTCGAACAGCTTGAGCAGCACCAGCTTTACGCGCGGCCCTACACCCAGGCTTTGCCCGGCTTCGAGAAAGCAGCGGCACAGGGCAATAGGGTTCAGGGGGTTGCACTGCTCAGGCACATGACGTTCGAGCAGCGTCTGCAGGCGCAGACCCAACTGCTGCAAGGCGACCCCATCACGGGCCTTCACTCTGGCAACCATCGCTTCCACCGCTGCTGCGCGCTCGGACTGACCGGGGGTAGAAGACAAGGCGTGAACGATGGTTGCCGGGGCACGTTCAGGCTCAGGCTCGACCAAGCGCGCGAAGGCTTCATGGACGGTATCGAGAAACAGCCGCTCGATGCTCTTGCGTTTGAGCCGCAAGTCGCGCATGGCTTCGAAATACAGGTGCTGAGCGAACCGGTCAGCGGCCTTGTCCGCCATTTCGAACAGCGTATCGTCGGCATTGTCGAACAGCGCCTGCAAACCCTGACGCAGCTGCAAGGCGGCCTGATCGCGCACTTGCAGCAGCGCAATGGGCAGACTCGAAGGGGGCGTGCGCCGTCCATGTTCAGCCGCCGCCAAGGGCACTACCTTGCCCTCTTTGTGCATCCTGTACTCCTTGCAGGGTGTCGGGCCCAGACACGGCCGATTTCGCCAATAGCATGACGCCAAATATCAGACAGCATTATCGGGAATAATTCCTTTTACTGCCAGATACGTTTCCCTTGGTAAGTCTTGACCCTGAATAGGCAGTGGTTGCTCAACCCGCTGCGTCATGGCAACCGACCACCGGCTGTACACACCTGCGCCCTGCCCTATAATCGCGGGCATCTCGCTTGTGGAGCCAACCATGCCTAACCTACGCCTTGCCGACCTCACCGCCGAAATCGAAGCCAACGTGCGCCGCGCGTTGCTGGAGGACATCGGTAGCGGCGACATCACCGCCCAGCTCATCCCGGCCGAGCGGCTGGCCAAGGCAACGATCATTACTCGCGAAGGGTGTGTGGTAGCCGGTACGGCTTGGGTCGATGCGGTGTTTCGTCAACTCGACCCACGCGTAGCCGTGCACTGGCAGGTGGTCGACGGCGATCGCGCCCAGCCCAACCAGCCGCTGTTTCATCTGGAAGGCCCGGCGCGGGCGCTGCTCAGCGGCGAGCGCAGTGCGCTCAATTTCCTGCAGATGCTGTCCGGGGTTGCCACGCGTGCGCGCACATTGGCGGATCTGGTCGAAGGCACGCAGGTACGGTTGCTGGACACCCGCAAGACTTTGCCTGGCTTGCGCCTGGCGCAAAAATACGCAGTGACCTGTGGCGGCTGCTACAACCACCGCATAGGCCTGTATGACGCTTTCCTGATCAAGGAAAACCATATTGCAGCCTGTGGTGGCGTCGCTGAAGCGGTACACGCCGCCCACCGCATCGCCCCCGGCAAGCCGGTGGAAATCGAGGTGGAAAGCCTGGAGGAATTGCATCAGGCGCTGAGCGCTGGCGCCGACATCATCATGCTCGATGAGCTGACGCTCGATGAGATGAAGCAAGCCGTCGGCATAACAGCCGGCAAGGCGAAGCTGGAGGCCAGCGGCGGCGTCAGCGAAACGACCCTGCGGGCCATTGCCGAAACCGGTGTGGATTACATCTCGATAGGTTCGATGACCAAGGATGTGCGAGCGGTCGACCTGTCGATGCGCCTTAGCTTGTAACACGGGGCCGCCAGGCGGCCCCGATCGAAAGATCAGAACGAGGCGTTGGCCAGGCCGTCCAGGTAGCGCTCGACGTCCAGCGCAGCCATGCAGCCCGCACCGGCCGAGGTGATGGCCTGACGGTAGACATGGTCGGCCACGTCACCTGCGGCGAATACGCCCGCGACGTTGGTGGCAGTGGCGTTGCCTTCACGGCCGCCGCTGACCACCAGGTAGCCGTCCTTGAGGGTCAGCTGGCCTTCGAACAGCGAGGTATTCGGGGTGTGGCCGATGGCGATGAACACGCCGTCTACCTTGATCTCGTCGCTGCTGCCATCGTTGTTCTTCAAGCGCGCGCCGGTCACGCCCATGTTGTCGCCCAGGACTTCATCCAGGGTAGCGTTCAGCTTGAGCTCGATCTTGCCTTCGGCAACGCGGGCATGCAGCTTGTCGATCAGGATCTTCTCGGCGCGGAAGGTATCGCGGCGGTGCACCAGGGTTACCTTGCTGGCGATGTTGGCCAGGTACAGCGCCTCTTCAACGGCCGTGTTGCCGCCGCCAACCACCGCGACCGGCTTATTGCGGTAGAAGAAGCCATCGCAGGTGGCGCAGGCCGATACACCCTTGCCCATGAACGCTTCTTCCGACGGCAGGCCCAGGTAACGAGCGCTGGCACCAGTGGCCACGATCAGGGCGTCACAGGTGTAGGTGCCGCTGTCGCCGGTCAACGTGAACGGCTTGTTGGCCAGGTCTACGGCGTTGATGTGGTCGAAGACGATTTCAGTTTCGAAACGCTCGGCGTGTTCCTGCATGCGTTGCATCAGTGCAGGGCCGGTCAGGCCGTGCGGGTCGCCCGGCCAGTTGTCGACTTCGGTGGTGGTGGTCAACTGGCCACCGGCCTGCATGCCAGTGATCAGCAGCGGCTTGAGGTTGGCACGGGCCGCGTAGACCGCTGCGCTGTAACCGGCAGGGCCGGAGCCCAGAATGATGACGCGCGAATGACGTGCTTCGGACATGTCGAACTCCTGTCGAGCGGGCTGTAAGAGCCAGCTGTGCAAATGAAGTAGGGCCTGCACCACGGGCAGGCCTGTGACGCTGAAATATGAGCGCACTGTAGCGAGGTGGCAAAGAGTAAGGAAATATCCTTAGACAATCCACCTCATAGCCATCGTCTATGCGCGTCTTTGCGTTGGCAGGGTCGAACCTTGGCTTTTGTTACGGCCGGTTTCACCCAGATGGCGCAGCTTCCGCATCACCCCGAAACTCGGTAATGTCTGCCGACTACCTTTTCTGCGGAGTGATACATGCAAGCCCCCGTTCTTTCCGGGCCGCAGTACCTGCGCGAAGGCCTGAAGCTGATCCTGAGCCCTGGCCTGCGCTTGTTCGTGCTGCTGCCGCTGACCATCAACCTGCTGCTGTTCGGTGGTCTCATCTATTTTGCCGGCCACCAGTTCAGCCAGTGGCTGGACGCGCTGGTGCCCACGCTGCCAAGCTGGCTGAGCTTCCTGACCTACATCCTCTGGCCCTTGTTCGTGGTGCTGCTGGTGTTGATGGTGTTCTTCACCTTCACCCTGGTGGCCAACATCATCGCGGCACCGTTCAATGGCTTCTTGGCTGAAAAGGTGGAAGTGGTGGTGCGCGGCGACGATCATTTCCCAGCCTTCAGCTGGGCAGAGCTGCTGGCGATGATCCCCCGCACACTGGGCCGCGAAATGCGCAAGCTCGGCTACTTCCTGCCACGCGCCACCGCCTTGTTCATCCTGTCGTTGATCCCGGTGGTCAACGTGGTCGCCGCGCCGCTTTGGCTGGTTTTCGGCGTATGGATGATGGCCATCCAGTACATCGACTACCCGGCCGACAACAACAAGATGAGCTGGCAAGACATGCTCGCCTGGCTGCGGGAGAAGCGCTGGCAGTCCCTGGGCTTTGGCGGGGTGACCTACCTGGCGTTGCTGATCCCGGGGGTGAATGTGGTGATGATGCCGGCGGCGGTGGCGGGGGCGACGTTGTTCTGGGTGCGCGAGAACGGCAATGCACGTGTCGTGAACACCCCTGCGCATCGGGCCTGAGCCTGCCCCAGGCGTAACCCTACCCCATCTACAGGAGCAGACCATGAACCGCTTCAGCCCCGCCAAACTCAAGCTGTCGAAATGGACCGCAACGCAGCCGATAAACCGTGAAAAGCACTTCCTGGTCACCGACCTGGAGCATGACGAAGCGGGCGTGCTGCTGCGCGTGGAACTGCAGGCGGTGCACAGTGGGCGCAGCGAGTGGCTGGATTGGCGGGTGCTGCGCGACGCCCAGGTGTGGGCGATGGGTTGGCGATGAGCGCGTGAACCGGCCGCGTGCCTTTCAGGCAGCGGCTGACCCCGTACTTGTCCAAGCAGACCGCTGCGTGTTGCTTGGCTCAGGGTCACCACTGGCCTGCAAAACTAACCAGCATCACTGCCCCAGGCGGCTGGAGAACTGCCCCACCACATCCACCACCCGCCTGGCCCCTTCCTGGATTTCCTCGATCACGCTTCCGGTCTGGTCCGCCAGCGCGCGGCCTTCTTCGGCCTGACGCTTGCTGGTGTCGATGATCGATACCGCAGCCTGGGCCAACTGCTCGTTTTGCTGCACCACACGGGCTATTTCCTCGGTAGCTGTACTGGTGCGCGAGGCCAGCTGACGCACCTCATCGGCCACCACCGCAAAGCCCCGCCCCTGCTCGCCAGCGCGGGCGGCTTCGATGGCGGCGTTGAGCGCCAGCAGGTTGGTCTGCCCGGCGATATCGCTGATGGTCTTGATGATCGAACCAATGACCCGCGACTGGGTGTCCAGCGCCTGGATACCTTCGGCAGCCTGAAGCATCGAGGCTTCCAGCCCGCGCATGACGCTGACGCTCTGCCCGACCACCTCGGTGGCCCGGCGGGCGCTGGTGTCCGTTTCCCGCGAGGTGTTGTAGGCAACGTCCGCCGCCTGGGCCACTGCTTGCTCCTGGTTCACCTGTTCGGTGATGACCGTGGCGAACTTGACCACTTTGTAGAGCTCATCGTGGGCGTTGAAGATCGGGTTGTAGGACGCTTCCAGCCAGATTACCCGGCCGTGAGCATCGATCCGCCGAAAGCGCTCGGCAATGTATTCACCGCGACGAAGCTTGTCCCAGAATGCCTGGTAGCCCGGTGCATTGACCTCGGCAGGTTCGCAGAACATACGGTGGTGCTTGCCACGGATTTGATCCAGCCGGTACCCCACTGCCGACAGGAAGCGTTCGTTGGCGGTCAGGATCATGCCATCGAGGTCGAACTCGATGACCGCCGTCGAGCGCATCAACGCCTTGATCAGGCTCTCGTGCTCGCGGGAGGTGACGATGGTGCGGGTCAGGTCGCTCGAATGCAGGGTGAAATACTTGATGCGCCCGTCGCTACCCTTCACAGGTTGCAGGATCGTACGCAGCCAGGCTTCCTGGCCGTCCCCGCGCAGCAGGCGAAACGCGCCATTGAAATGCTCGCCCCGGCTGATGGCATTTTTCATGCGCTGGTGAAAATCCAGCGACTTGACGTGGGCAGGCACGATGTCTTCGATGTTGCGCCCAAGCAATTGGTCGGCCCTATACAGCATCTCGGTTTCGAAATTGCCATTGACCAGTTCGATCCGACCGGCCGGATCGAGTTGCAGCACCAGCATTTCGCTGTCAAGGCTGCTCTTGATCTGGTCGATGATCATCAGTTCTTCACGCAACTGCCGGATTTCTTGCTTGAGCTTGTTGTTGAACATCACCGCTCTCCTGGAGCGTGGGGGCGAATGCAACTGCATCGGCGGGGAACTGCGCCTCTTGAGTGCAGCCGCGATGAATATTCGTGCGCGTCATCGGCCGTCGTGAGCCATGTATCATGCAGGCGTCACCTCGCCGTCATACCCCGGCAATGCAGCAAGTGGATAGTCAGTTCATGAACACACCTGCTCTGCACATCTGCCTGGTCAGCGACACCTTCGCCCCGCACATCAACGGCGTGGCCTGCATTCTTTTGAACCTGAGCGAAGGGCTGCGCCTGCGTGGCCATCAGGTCAGCGTCGTCCGCCCCCGCCAGCCAGGGGAGCAGGCTTCGAGCCACAACCCTGGCGTGAGACTGTGGCGCGACTGGCCACTGCCCGGCTACCCGGGGTTGCAACGCGGCGGGGTCTCCCTGCATACGCTAACAAGGCACTGGCGCCGGCAACGGCCTGATGTCATCTACATCGCCACTGAAGGCCCCGTGGGGCTGAGCGCATTGCGCACCGCTCGGCGGTTAGGGATCGCCGTTGTCAGCGGATTGCATACCCACGTTGCGCACCCTTCAGGGCAATACGGCATGGGCGTGGTAGCACGCCTGCTAAGCCTTTACCTGCGCTGGTTTCATCACCGGGCCGTCTTGACCCTCGTGCCCAGCTTGAACCAACAGCGTTGGCTCGAACGCCGCGGCTTCGAGCGGCTGGTGCACATGGAGCGCGGCGTAGATGCGGAGCTGTTCAACCCAGCTCGTCGCAGCCAGGCGCTGCGCGAACGCTGGGGGCTGGGCCACGATGATATCGCCGTCCTGCATGTGGGACGGTTGGCACCGGAGAAAAACCTGGGGCTTTTGCAAAGCTGTTTCGAAGCTCTGCAGCGGGCTCTGCCACAGCGAAGATTACGCCTGATCCTGGTGGGGGACGGGCCACTGCGGGGGAAGCTGCTGCAGCAGGTCCCCGAGGCTGTCTTATGCGGGGTCCAGCGAGGTGAACAACTGGCCGAGCACTATGCCAGCAGTGATCTGTTTCTGTTTCCGAGCCTGACCGAGACGTTTGGCAATGTGGTGCTCGAAGCCATGGCGTCAGGGTTGGCGGTGGTCGCTTATGACCAGGCAACGGCCGCGCAGCACATCGGCCATGGCCACAATGGTGCGCTGGCCATGCCAGGCGACGTGGCAGCATTCATCGATGCTGCTTGCTGGCTGCTGCAAGACAGCGAGACCCTGCGGCGGGTGAGGCTCAATGCGCGGCAGCATGCCAGCCATCAGGGGTGGTCGAAAATCGTCGATCAGTTCGAAGCGCACCTGCTCAGCGCCTCACTGAGCACTCATGGGCGCCAAGCTACCTCGATGCAGCCACTGCCGCCGCTGTGAAGCCACCGCCGCGGCCAAGGCGAGCACCCGGTGCGTGATTAGCCAAGGGCCTTCTCGATGGCCTGGACCACCGCAGGATCATCCGGCGCCGTGCGTGGGGAGAAGCGCGCCAATACCCGCCCGTCCTTGCCCACCAGGAATTTCTCGAAATTCCAGGTGATGTCCCCCGGAAACTCCGCGCCCTCGCCCGCCAGAAGGCGATACATCGAGTGACGCTGGGGCCCATTCACATCGAGCTTGGCGCTCAGCGGAAAGCTCACGCCATAGTTCACGCGGCAGAACGCCTGGATCTGCGCTTCGCTGCCCGGCTCCTGCCCTGCGAACTGATTGCAGGGCAGGCCAAGGACCGTGAAACCTTTGTCCTTGTACGTTTGGTAGAGCTGCTCAAGCGCCGCGTACTGAGGTGTCAGGCCGCACTTGGAGGCCACGTTGACCACCAGCACTACCTGCCCCTTGTACGGTTTCAAGGACAGATCGCCACCGTCAAGCGCGTTCAACTTCAGGTCGTGAAATGCACTCATGCTGTAATCCCCTTTTCAGGTCGCCGACGGCACCTGGGCAAATTGCGCCCACTAAAAAGGCGTTCGTTCAAGCCGTCGCCTTCCTTGGGAAGGCAGGGCGGCTTGCCCGAACGCCTGGCGACTTTCTGAGCTTAGCGCAGAAAGATCAGTGGTGATGGCCACCTTCACCGTGGATGTGACGGTGAGCAATTTCTTCTTCGCTGGCGTCACGCACGTTAACGACCTTGACCTGGAAGTTCAGGCGCTGGCCGGCCAGTGGGTGGTTGCCATCGACGGTCACGTCGTCGCCGTCCACGTCACGGATGGTCACGATCTGCATCTGGCCATCGGGGGCCGATGCGTGGAACTGCATGCCCACTTCCAGCTCGTCGACGCCTTCGAACAGGCTGCGGTTCAGGGTGCTGACCAGCTCGGCCAGGTATTCGCCGTAGGCGTCTTCAGGCTCGATGGAAACGGTCAGCTCGTCGCCGGCCTGCTTGCCTTCCAGGGCCTTTTCCAGGCCTGGGATGATGTTGCCGGCACCTTGCAGGTAAACCAGCGGCGCGCCACCGGCGGAGCTGTCGATGGTCTCCCCGGCGTCGTTAGTCAGGGTATAGTCGATGGAGACAGCCTTGTTGGCGGCGATCAGCATGGGGCAAGACCTTTTGCAAAAGAATGTAGAACGCACAAGTGTAACCAAGCCATCGCCCGATTGCGAACCTCGCCTGGATCCGCCCATGTCCATCAGTCGGATCATCGGTTTTTCCCAGGATGCCGAAGGCCACTGGTTCGTCCAGTTGAGCTGTGGCCACACCCAGCACCTGCGCCACGTGCCGCCCTGGCAACTGCGCCCTTGGGTGCTCGACCCCGAACAGCGTGCGCAGCGCATCGGCCAGGCGTTCCCGTGCGGTTGGTGCGCACAGGGTCCCGATAGCGCTACCCTTGATCGCTGATCCCTTGCACCGCTTATTTCGAGAAGCACGCATGCAGACTTTTTTCATCGCACCAACCGACTTTGGCGTCGGCCTTACGTCCATCAGCCTGGGCCTTGTGCGCACGCTGGAGCGCGCCGGCCTGAAAGTGGGCTTCTTCAAGCCTGTTGCCCAGCCCCACCCAGGCGACACCGGCCCGGAGCGCTCCACCGAGCTGATCGCACGTACCCATGGCATCATGCCGCCGACGCCGTTGAGCCTTGCCCAGGTCGAACGGATGCTGGGCGATGGCCAGCTGGACGAACTGCTCGAGTCGATCGTTCGCTTGTACCAGCAGGCGTGTGTGGGCAACGACGTGGTCGTGGTCGAGGGCATGGTCCCTACCCGTCACGCCAGCTACGCAGCACGCGTCAACCTGCACCTTGCCAAGAGCCTGGATGCCGAAGTGATCCTGGTATCTGCCGCCGAACAGGAAGTGCTCAGTGAACTGTCCGGCAGGGTCGAGCTACAGGCCCAGCTGTTCGGAGGTCCGCGCGACCCCAAGGTGCTGGGCGTGATTCTGAACAAGGTGCGCACCGACCAGAGCATGGAGCAATTCTCGACGCGCCTGCGTGAGCACTCGCCGCTGCTGCGCGGCGATGACTTCCGCTTGATCGGCTGCATTCCCTATCAACCAGAGCTCAACGCCCCGCGCACGCGCGATGTGGCAGAGCTGCTCGGGGCCCAGGTCCTCAATGCCGGTGACTACGAACAGCGGCGCATGACCAAGATCATCATCTGCGCCCGCACGGTGGCCAACACCGTGCCGCTGCTGACATCCGGGACCTTGGTGGTGACGCCCGGCGATCGCGACGACATCATCCTTGCCGTGAGCCTGGCAGCCATCAACGGCGTGCCGTTGGCAGGCCTGCTGCTGACCAGCGACAGCAAGCCCGATGCGCGTATTCTGGGGCTGTGCCGCGGAGCGCTGCAGGCCGGGTTGCCGATCCTGTCGGTCAGCACAGGGTCCTACGACACCGCAAACCAGCTCAATGCCCTGAACCGGGAAATCCCGGTCGATGACCGCGAGCGTGCCGAGTTCATCACCGACTTCGTGGCCAGCCACCTCGACGGTGCCTGGTTGAGCCAGCGCTGCGGTGCGCCGCGCGAGATGCGCCTGTCGCCAGCCGTGTTCCGCTATCAACTGATCCAGCGCGCGCAGCAGGCCAACAAACGTATCGTCCTGCCCGAAGGTGCCGAGCCGCTGCTG
The DNA here is from genome assembly GCF_000730565.1 of Pseudomonas fulva NBRC 16637 = DSM 17717. GTDB lineage: Bacteria > Pseudomonadota > Gammaproteobacteria > Pseudomonadales > Pseudomonadaceae > Aquipseudomonas > Aquipseudomonas fulva. Next base: position 20,257 of record NZ_BBIQ01000026.1, read on the forward strand.
GTGCAGGCAGCGGCCATCTGCCAGGCTCGCGGCATTGCCCGCTGCGTGCTGCTCGCCAAGCCTGAAGCGGTCGATGCCGTGGCCCGCGCACAGGGCATCACCCTGCCCGAAGGGTTGGAAGTTTTGGACCCGGACCTGATCCGCCAGCGCTATGTCGAGCCCATGGTGGCGCTGCGCAAAAGCAAGAACCTCAACGCACCGATGGCCGAGCAACAGCTCGAAGACCCGGTGGTCATCGGCACCATGATGCTAGCCCTGGATGAAGTCGATGGCCTGGTCTCGGGCCTGGTGCACTCGACGGCCAACACCATCCGCCCTGCATTGCAGTTGATCAAGACCGCACCGGGCGCCAGCCTGGTCTCTTCGGTCTTCTTCATGTTGTTCCCGGACCAAGTGCTGGTCTACGGCGACTGCGTGATGAACCCCCACCCCAATGCCGCCGAACTCGCCGAGATCGCGCGCCAGAGCGCTGCATCGGCGCTCACCTTCGGTATCACGCCACGGGTAGCGATGATCAGCTATTCGAGCGATTCGGCAAGCGACGAGGAAGTGGAAAAGGTGCGCGAGGCCACACGCATGGCCAGGGATGGCGGCGAGCAACTGATGATCGACGGGCCGCTGCAATACGATGCGGCCGTGAACCCTGCCGTTGCACGCGACCTGGCGCCGGGCAGTCAGGTGGCCGGCCGCGCCACGGTGTTCGTGTTTCCGGACCTGAACACCGGCAATACCACGCACAAGGCGGTGCAGCGCAGCACCGACGGCGTGAGCCTAGGGCCCATGCTGCAGGGGCTGCGCAAGCCAGTGAACGATCTACCGCGCGGGGCGCAGGTCGATGACATCGTGCACACCATTGCCCTGACCGCCATCCAGGCGAGCGAAGTGCGCTGAATGCGGGGGGCCATCAAGCGCCCCCCCAACTCGGTCAGGGATACTGCTGAACCTGGCCTTGCTGCTGGTCGTATTGCTGGCCAGGGATAGGCTTGAGGTTCACTTCCACGCGGCGATTCTGCGCGCGGCCATTGGCATCGGCGTTGCTGGCGATGGGTTGATCCGGGCCCATGCCACGCACGGTGACCCGCGAGGCGTCCACACCCTGGGAGGTCAGGTAGCTGCTGACTGCCTGGGCACGGCGCTGGGACAGGTCCATGTTGTGCTGGCGGCTACCGGTGCTGTCGGTGAAGCCCACCACTTCGATGTTGTTCTGGTTGAACTGCTTGAACGAGCCGGCCAGGTTGTTCAACGGCGCGTAGAAACTTGGCGAGATGTTGGCCGAGTCAGTGGCGAAGGTGATGTTGCCGGGCATGATCAGTTTGATCTGATCGCCCTGGCGCTGAACCTCGACACCGGTGTTGGCCATTTTCGCGCGCAGTTCGGCTTCCTGCTTGTCGGCGTAGTAGCCGTAGCCGGCCGCCGCGGCGCCAATGGCCGCAGCACCGATCAGTGCGCCCTTGCCACGGTGGTTGTGATCGATCGCGGCGCCGGCCACGGCACCGGCCAGGGCACCCAGGCCACCGTACTTGGCGGTCTTGCTCATGCCGCCGCCATCTTGCCCCTGGTTCTCATAGGGGTTCTGCCCCGCACAGCCGGTCATCAGGGCAGCAGTGGTTGCGACGATAATCAGGCGACGCATGGTGAACATGGGCAAGCTCCTCGTATTGATCATGTAGGCCGTAGGTCTGGAACGGCTCTATGTCAGGCTTGGAGTGTCTTGCCGGGTGAAAATTCCGCACCCGCCTGCGCATTTCTGCACCGCCCTGCTCACTCCTCAGGGCAAGTACAACCGGAATAGGCCGCCTCCAAGCGCACCCCCGTTGGAGATGTCGATGCGACCCTGCACGCCGCCGCTTTCATGCAAGGCCGCAATACGCGCAGCGAAATACAAGCCAAGGCCCGTGCTACCACTGGTGGAGTCGATGCCCTGGATGTATTCCTGTTGCCGTTCGATCATGCGCGCCGGGTAGCCGGGCCCGTCATCGTTGATGCAGATGACCAGTTGGTTGTCTGCCTCTTCGATGGTAATCAGCAGGGCCTTTTCGGCGAACCGCGTGGCATTGGTGATGACGTTGGTCACCACCGAGGCCACCAGTTCGCGGTCGAAGAAGCCCAGGGGATTATCGGTATCGATGCGCCAGTTCGCCTCGATGGCATTGTGTTGCAGCACTTCTTCATGGGCCGCCAACTGCGCTTCGATGAAGTCGTCGAGTTCGTGGTAGTCCGGGCACACCGGCAGTTGATTAACGCCGAGCTTGTACAAGCCCAGCAACTGCACCAGCATGCCATTGAGGTGTCGGAACTCATGTTCCATCACCCCCTGTTCCGCGCCACCGCGCAGCTCTTCAGGCAAGCGCTGGACCCACTGGCTGTGGGACTGGATCAGTGCCGAGAGCGAATTTTTCAGGTCGTGCACGGTGGAGGCGATCACCGTGGAAAAATCCAGCCCCTGATTATCAAGATTCATGCGCCGAACACCCGGGTATGGAGTTTGCGGTAGCGGTCATAGCGATTATCGCTGGCGGGGATACCGGCCACGCTCGTCAAGGCGTCGCGGCACTCCTGCATGATCGCAGGCTGAGGATTCTCTCCGCCAATGCGCAGCAGCGCCTGGGCGGTATTGAGGGCGATACTGATGTTCCTGGGCTGCAGGCCCAACGCTTTACGGAACAGCTGCAACGCCTCGCCGAGCTGACCTCCCTGGTAACTGCGCACGCCCTGACGATTGAGCGTGACGGCTTCGGTAATGGCGTTCAGCACGCTGGGGTCATCCGTCAGCTGGCCTACTCGTTCCATGACCTTGGGGTCGTCGCCATAACTCTCCACACAGCTTCTGAGCACGCCGATGGCCGCGCCATCCTGCCCCGATGCCTGTAATTGCCGAGCAACGGTCAGGGCCGCATCGACCGAGAAGAACTGGTTCATCTTTTCCAGGCGCTGGACGGCCTGGTCCGTCAGCTTGGCAGCGGTCTCCGGGTCACCGGCCTGCTGCAGGCTGGCAGCTTTCATCATGCGGGCACGCACCTGAAGGCCCTGGTCTTCCGGGTTTTCCTTGGCCACCTCGCTGAGCGTGGTGTTGATCTCGACCCGGGTGCGCGCGTCCAGGCCAAAGCCTGCATTGCGGCTCATCAACGCCTGCACCAGGCCCAGGTTATTCTCGGCATCCTTGTAGCGTGAGCTCTGCCCTTGATTCACGGCATGCCGGAACGCCTTGGACGCGCTGTCGAAGTCTTCGTTGGCCAACGCCAGCTTGCCCAGCTTCGATTGGCGCCGAACCGATAACGGCGAGAGGCGCACGGCCTCCTCCAACAGCCCTTGGGCGCGCTTGGTTTCGCCTTGCGCCTCCAGCACATCGGCCATGCCATCGTAGAGACTGGGCATGATCGGGAAGGCCTTGAGCGCCTGCTCGTAGACGGCCTGGGCCTGGGCAAGCTGCCCGCGCTTGTGCATCAAGCTGCCCAATGCCGCGTACACCCAGGGCTGCGGGCGGCTGGCGAGAATGGCCTTGAGAAACTTCTCGAGTTCTTCGAAGCGGTTGAGGTTGCGCAGCGCATCGGCCCGGTAGCGCAGGCACAGCGGCGCCAGGCGCGGGTCGCGCTTGCACAGCTCGGCGCAGGCTGCCAGCACTTCACCAGGGCGATTGCGGTCCAGCGCCTGGAGGATCGGCTTTAGCAGTGCCTTGCGTTGGTAGAGTTTTTCCACCCGCTGGGCAAGGCCTACCCGGTTGAAGGGCTTGGTCAGGTAGGCGTCGGGCTCGTGCTCGATGGCGCTGAGCACAATGGCCTGGCTGCTTTCGGCGGTGACCATGATGAACACGCATTCGTGGCTGATGTGCTTGTCGATGATCAGGTCTTCGAGCACCTGCTGGCCGTTTTTCTTGCCATCGCCCAAGTGAAAGTCTTGCAGGATGCAGTCATAACGCTTCTGGGCGCACATGCGCAGCGCCTGCTCGCCACTGTCGGCGGTGTCCACGTCGCGAACGCCCAGCTCGCGCAGCATGGAGCGGGTCGACGTGCGAAAGTCGGTGAAGTCGTCAACAATCAGAAAACTCTTTTGCCCGAACTGCAGCATCAACACGACCTGCCCTGGAAGAAATGGAAAGATGGCACGAGGCGAACCACCGAACGCTGTATCGGCAGGCGGTCGGAAAAGATAAGCGAGGTGTACGCGCCACTTGCAAGATGGCATCAGGCCAGCATTTTAGCTACCCGCCGCACGCCCTGCCACTCTCACTCCAGCAAGCCAAGCGCCTTGGCCCTGGCCACGGCTTGGGTGCGGCGCTCGACCCCCAGCTTGCTGTTGATGTGGCTGGCGTGCGTCTTGACCGTGTGCAGCGAAATGAACAGCCGCTCGCTGATCTGCTGGTTCGACCAGCCCTGGGCGATCAGCTCCAGCACTGCCCGCTCGCGGCTACTGAGCGCATCAGCACTGGCGCTGGTGCATGGCAAGCCGGGCAGGCGCTCAAGCAACTGGGCCCTAACCGGACAGTTTTCGCTGCTCTGGACCTGATCGCGCAGCCACTGCGGGTAGCGTTGCAGCAGCTCCTGAAACGGCTGCAACACACCGCCCCTGGCCGCCTGCAGCAGTGTCGGCAGCAAGCGTGCTGCCTGCGCCTGATGCCCCTGATCCAGGTGCAAGGCGATCAAGGGGCACAAGGCGCTGACCATCAGCATCATGCCCCCACAACCCTGGCCGCGCTCGGCAAGCTGTTCAAGGTTGCGCGCCGCCTCTGCTTCACGCCCCTGAATGCGGTCGAGCGCGGCTTGCTGCAAAGCGACATGGCAGGGCAACAACGGGTGAAATTCGGGCGCCAGTGCCGCCTGCGCGCCGCCGTAGGTCTGCCCCAGGCGCGACAGCCAGGATTCGGCGAGATCCATGCGCCCTTGCGCGAGCCAGAGCTCGCATTTGACCAGGGTGATCATCGCCAGGTAGTACACCGGGGGCACATCCCAGATATGCATCAGACGTTCGGCTTCGGCGAGTTCCGTGAACGCCTCGGCAAAGCGCCCTTCCCGGCCGTCGAGCATGGCAATCACGCAATGACCGATGAGCACACTGATGTCGCGGCAGGCACGTGCCTCGCCCAGGCCACCACGCAGCCGAGCAAGCCCCTGCTCCGGGCACAGGTGTGCGACCAGCAGATACCCTTCGTACAAGGTCAGCCGCGCCCGGATCGCATACAACCGCTGTGCGGACAACCCGTGCAAACGCTGTAGCCCTTCGCGCACTTCGCCCAGTGCTCGCACAACCTCGCCTCGGGCGTGCAATACCCGGGCCCTGTCATAGTGGGCCAAGGCCTCGAACAATGGGTTGCCCACGCGCTGCGCCAGCTCCAGCGCTTCTCGGTTCCAACCGCGCGCACGCCAGAAGTCGCCCTCGGCGATTGCCAGGTTCGACAATGTCGACAGGCACACCAGGCGCTGGCCATACCGTTTGCAGGGCAGGCTCTGCAGTGCTTCGGTGCAGCAAGTCAGGGTGCGTTCACGATCGCCTCGGCCTCTGGCGATCACGCCGCTCAGTGCCAGCCACTGGGCGAGCATGGACTTCTGGGCAGTGGCAGAAGGCGCCGGCAGAAAGCGCCCCAGATGGCTTGCCAGTTCCTCGGCAGCGTCGAGCTGGCACGCCAGGCCAAGGGCCCAGCTGTACAACACGATCAGGCGCGGTGTGCTGACCAGCAGGCTGTCAGGCAGGTCCATTTTCCAACGCAGCAACATGGCGACGTTCTGCTCGGCCAGCAACTGCTCTTCGGACAGGCTTTGCACGAGGTCGGCCGCCGCGTTCAGGTCGCCCCCGCGCAACGCCTGCTCCACCGCCTCATCCAGCAAGCCTTGGGCCTGGAACCAGCAAGAGGCACGCAGGTGCCGCTCGGTCAAAGGCTCGCGTGCCTGGCGGCTGCGAAGCAGATCGGAGAACAGGTGGTGGTAGCGAAACCACCGGCCATGCTCATCCAGGGGCACCAGAAACACCTGGTGCGATTGCAGAAAATCCAGGATCGCGTTGCTGTCCTGTTGCAGCCGTACCGCGTCGCATAGAGGCGCGCAGAAGCGTTCCAGGCACGCCGTCTCGTCGAGAAAGCGCTGCACAGGCGCAGGCAGTATGTCGATCACTTCTTCGAGCAGATAATCGCGGATCAGGCCTTCGCCACCGTGCAACGCCTGGGGCAGAACGTTTTCATCGCTCGACTCGCTGGCGGCCAACTGCCAGAAACGCAGCCCGGCCACCCAGCCATCGCTGCGCTGGATGAGGTTGTCCAGCGCTTGGCCACGCAGGCCAGTGGGCCTGCGCCCCAGCACCGCCAGCGACTCCTCGGCGGTCAGTCGCAGGTCCTGCTCGTTCAGTTCGGCCAATTGCCGGCAGAGGCGAAGGCGTGCCAGGTGCCAGTCCGGGCGCTGACGACTGGTCACCAGCAACACAAGGCCTGCGGGCAAGTGGTTCAGGAAGAATTGCAGGCAGTGGTCCAGGACGGGCCCCTGGGCAAGGTGGTAGTCGTCCAGCACCACCAGCAAGGGCGACTCACTGCGCAGGTTCAGCGCCAACGCGTCAAGCACCGTGCCAAGCCACGGCTCGAACGCGAACGGCTGGTGGCGCTGGCGCATCTTCAACAGCGCCATCGCCTGCCCATCCATGGCTGGGCAGTGCTGCTGCAACCCGTCGAGCAGACGCTCCAGAAAGCGCCCGGGATCGGCATCTCGCTGGCTCAAGCCCAACCACAGCGTGCGCCAGTGGGCAGGCAGCGTCTCGCAGAACTCGATGGCCAGTGAACTCTTGCCGAAGCCCGCGGGCGCACTGATCAGCAGCAACCGCCCGCCCAGCCCGGCTTGCAGGCGCTGGCACAGACGCTGACGCGGGACATGGCCGTCGGGCAAGGGCGGTCGAAAGAAATGCTCGTCCATCAGGCCCACGGCCTGGCTGGTGCATCCATGCGTACGGGACAGATCTGTCATGGCCGGCTCGTTCTGGGTGGAAAAATACGGCGTAAGGGTGGTTGCGAGACTAGCGGTTAACGCCCTGCATTTGAAGTTGGCGGGGAGACTGCGTCGGAAAAAGACTACGACAAAAAGCAACAGCGCCGGTCGACGCAGGCTGGGATGGGGGCTTTGGCGGGGTATTCAGACGGTTTATCGCACCGGCCTGGCGCATCTACTGGGACTGGCACCCTTGCATGGGCGCGATGGGGCCACCGAGCGTGGCCCCATCATTTTATGGCTTCGCTGTCAGCGGATGCCCGACTGACGCAGGGCCGCAGGCTGGAAGTCGGCCTTGCTGGCAGTAAAGTTGAAGTTGTAGGCACGCTTTTCTTCGTTCTTCATGCCCAAGGCCAGGTAGCGCCCCGATTGCAGGTCATAGATGGCTTCCAGGGTGATCCATGGTACCTCGACGTTGTAGTACGGCTGCGAATGGGCTTCAGAGACGCGCCACAGCTGGTTGCGCCCGTCATACTGGTCGATCACGGCAGCTTGCCAGGTGTCTTCGTCGATGTAGAAATCACGCTTGGCGTAGATATGTCGCTGGCCGGGCTTGAGTGTGGCCACCACATGCCAGACGCGGCGCAGCTCGTAGCGGGCCAGGTCCTGGTTGATGTGCCCTGCCTTGATGATGTCGGCGTACTTGAGCTTCGGGTCGTCGAGCTTGAAGGCGTTGGAGGCGATGTACAGCTCCTTTTTACCTTCGAGCTTCCAGTCATAGCGGTCCGGAGCGCCGTTGAACATGTCCAGGTTATCGGAGGTGCGCAGGCCGTCGGCAGCCGTCCCCGGGCCGTCGTACGACACCTGCGGCGCCTGACGTACGCGGCGTTGGCCGGCGTTGTAGATCCATGCCTTGCGCGGTTCCTTGACCTGGTCGAGGGTTTCGTGAACGAGCAGCACGGTGCCTGCAAGGCGTGCCGGCGCGGTCACTTCCTGCTTGAAGTAGAACAGGATGTTGCCTGGATTGTTGGGGTCGTAGTCTTTCATCCGATCACGGAACACGAACTGATCAGAGAAAGACACCGGGTTGAAGGAACCATTCTGCTGCGGGGTCGCCTGGATGACCTGGCGGCTCACACTGCCACCGCGGTAGCGAGTGATGTGGTTCCAGATCACTTCCAGCCCATTCTGTGGGATGGGGAACGGCACTGCCGTGCGGAAGTTGTTCAGGCCGTTACCACCTTCCACCAGGGTTGCCTGGGTGGCGTTTTCCTTGATTGCAGCAAACACCTCGGCCGGTACCGTTGACCCACGGTGCGTCTTGTAGACAGGCAACTTGTAGGTGTCCGGGTAGCGCTTGAGCATGGCCATCTGGCCTGGAGACAGTTTGTCCTTGTACTGGTCGGCGTTCTGCGCGGTGATGGTGAACAGCGGTTGCTCGGTACCGTAGGGGTCGGCGAGGAAGCCTTTGCCATCGACGCTGCCGGCCGTCTTCGAAAGCGGCTGCCAGGGCCCGATGGAGCCATCGGCGTTGCCGGCCTTTTCTGCGCCCATCGGGGTCAGGGTGTTGCCCAATTTGGCCGCTTCGCCGGCCGGTACTGCCGCCATCACGCTGGTTGCCAGCAGGGACAGGCCCAGCACACCGGCTTGCAGCAGACTTCTGGTGTTGTTCATGTCGTGTCGTCCTGGATCCGTATGCTTAGAAGTTCACGCCGAAGCTGAGGGCGAGGAAGTCGCGGTCATCCACGGTGCTGTACTTGCCGTCGAAGAAATTGGTGTACGACAGGCTGGCGGTGTAGGTGTTCTGGTACTCGGCATCGAGCCCCAGGCTGACGGCCTTGCGGCCCTCCTCGAAGTTGCCGCCTGGGCCTGGCGAGTAACCGGAGACGTCATGAGACCAGGCCACGCTCGGCTTGAGGTTGACGCCTGCGAACACATCGTTGTAGTCCCAGATGACCCGGGCGCGGTAGCCCCACGAGGTGCTGGTGGTGTAGCCGTCGTTCTCGCACTTGCGGTTCAGGTTGGCCGTCGAGGCACCGGCACCTGCGCCAGCAATGGTGCTGGTGTTGAGCGCCTGGCAGGTATTGGCCCCACCGGTGGCGGGCAACGGGCCAGGGCCGAACACCGGATCGCGGCCGTAGCGTGTGTCGTAGGCGCTTTCCAGGCCGCCCACATGGGTCACGCCCAGCTCGCCTACCACGGTCATGCGGCTGGCGCCCATCACCTGGTCGAAGAAGTGGGTCAGGGTGGTCTGGAACTGAGTGACTTCCTTGCGCCGGTAGCCATGCAGGTCCTGACCAGGCACGCCATCGAGCAGCGACGCGTTGCTCAAGGCGCCGCCCAGCGGGCGCACACCGGCGAACAGGATGTCGGTGGTGTTGAGCTGCACAGGTGCGTTGGGGCGGTAGCTGATCTCACCGCTCCAGGCGGTGCCGGTGGGCAGCGTGGTGGAGAAGCTCAGGCCATACAGGCGAATGTCTTCGGGGTACTCGACGAAGTACTTGGAGTTGCCAGCCACGATCAACGGTGCCAGTGCACGCAACTGCGCTGGAAGGGTCGGGATGGCGGAGAAGACCGAAGGCGATGCGCCGGTTGCGCTGAAGATCGGCGCACGGCTGTGGTAGTTCATGAAGTAGGCGCCAAACTCGGTGTCCAGCGGTTCGAACATGTAGCGCATGGCCACACCGAACTGACCGCTGTCACGGGCATCGCGGTCGCCGCCACGGCGCACCATCACCCCTTCTTCGTTGATGTTGACGCCGCGGGTGGCCAGGAACTGGCGAGCGGCGGCAGGCACGGTACGGCTGCTGTTGAGCACGCGCAGGTTGTCGGTGCAGCCGTCGGCAATGATGTCTGGCTGTGAGAAGAAGGTGCCGCAGTTGTCGACGACGGTCTGGTCCCACTCGAGCTGGTAGAAGGCCTCGGCCGACAGGTTGTCGGTCAGGCTCTGGGACACATAGAACATGTTGACCGGAATCAGGCCTTCCTTGATCTCGGCCCCAGGCCGGCGAAACGCCGACACGTCGATCGGGTTGATGGCATTGATGCCGCTGCCGATGAAGGTGCTCTCGCCCCAGCTGACCACTTGCTTGCCCAGGCGCACCGAGCCCGGCTGATCGCCGATGGAGTAGTTGTGGTAGACGAAGGCGTCGAGCAGCTCGGCACCCGAGGACTTGGCCCCTTCCTTGCGGTTGGAGTCGCTGATGTCCTTGAACCGCCGGCCCTCGTCCTTGAGTTCGAAGTCGTACCAGTACTTGCCGCGCACGAAGATGCCGGTATCGCCGTACTTGAGCTCCAGGTCGTGGATGCCCTTGAAGATCTTGGAGAAGGTCTCGCCCTTCTTGAAGTTGAGGTGGCCGTCGTCGGACGTTTGCGAAAGGCCCTTGCCGCCGTTGTTGACCCCGATCAGGTTGCGGTTGGGGTTGGCCGTGGACCAACTGGCGCCGATGGAGAGCGACGAGTCGAACTGGCCTTCGATTTCACCGATGTTGAAACTGACCGCGAAAGCGGGACTGGCAAGGGTGGACGCCAGGCTTACAGCCATGGGCAACCTGGCCCTGCGCCAGAACGGGTTTGCAGATTTCATCGACGCTACTCCATGTTCTTTTTTGTTATGGCAGTGGTGCTTCAAGGAACGGCCCGAACGACCGGTGTGCAAGCCTGCGCCTGCTCACCCTCCCCTCCCGAAAGCCCCTGGCCCCGACTATAGCCAGCAAGGCACAGGCGCTCGATCCCTCTAAAGTGTGATTTGCGCTCCGTGCCGCCAGGGCGGTGCTGTGTGCTCCGACTGCGCCCCGGCCGTGCCGAAGAATGGCGCATTTGCGCAATTTGGCAAGCACTGCACCGCTCTGGCATGCGGGTTGGCCCGGGACAGATTGCCGCATGCCCGCTTTCACAGGGTGGACAGGAAGGCACTGTTACCGGCCTGCCACTCGATAATGTCCTGGCGGATGCGTTTCTTGTCGAGCTTGCCGACACTGGTCTTGGGAATTTCAGTAACAAGGGCGACCTGACTGGGGATGGCCCACTTGTTGATGCGCCCTTGCTCCACGAACGGCTTGAGGTGCTCCTTGAGTGCCTTGGCGTCGATCGCCTGGCCTTCGCGCACCACTACCAGGGCAAAGGGGCGCTCGCCCCACTGCGGGTCGGCAGCCCCGACCACCGCCACTTCCCGCACAGCCGGATGCGCGCTGATCATGTCTTCCAAATCCAGCGAAGACAGCCATTCGCCGCCGGTCTTGATCACATCCTTGATGCGATCGCGGATGTCGATGAAACCCATGCTGTCGAGCGTGGCGACGTCGCCGGTGTGCAGCCAGCCGTTCTCCCACAAGGCCTGGCTCTTTTCCGGCTCTTTGAAATAGCCCTGCGTCAACCATGGCGCGCGCAGCACCAGTTCACCCTGGCTTTCACCGTCGGCGGGCAGGAAACGCCCTTGTGCATCGATGATGGCCGCCTCCACCAGCGGCACCGGTACACCGGCCTTGATGCGGTAACTGATGCGCTCATCTTCGGTGCCGGCCTGCAGCTCGTCGTTGAGGTGCGCGGCACTGATCAACGGGCACGTCTCGGACATGCCATAGGCCGCTGTCAGCTGAATGCCGCGGGCGTAGGCCGCATCGTAGAGCGAACGGTTCAGCGCACTGCCGCCGATGATGATTTTCCAACCGCCGAAATCCACACCTTTGCCGTGAGGGCAGTTGAGCAGCATCTGCAGGATGGTGGGCACGCAGTGGGAGAAGGTGACCCGCTCTTCGCGCCACAGCTTGAGCAGCATCTCGGGCTCGTAACGCCCCGGGTACACCTGCTTGACGCCCAGCATGGTCGCAACGTACGGAATACCCCAGGCATGTACGTGGAACATGGGGGTGATGGGCATGTACACGTCATCGCTACCCAGCAGCCGCACACTGTCAATGCTGCCCATGACCGAGGCTTCGGCCAGCGTATGCAGGACCAGTTGCCGATGGGTGAAATACACCCCCTTGGGGTTGCCCGTGGTGCCTGTGGTGTAGAAGGTGGTGGCGACCGAGTGTTCGTCGAAGTCGGGGAAATCGTACTGCGTGCTCGCGCCAGCCAACAGCTGTTCATACTCGCCGACCAGGTTAGGCAAGGCCGCCTGGGTGTCCGCCCCATCGGTCAGCAGCACGGTGCGCTCGACCGTGGTCAGCTGGCCGGCAATGGACTGGTACAACTCGATGAAGTCGCTGTTGACCAGCACCAGCCGGTCTTCGGCATGATTCATGGTGTAAAGAATCTGGTCGGGCGAGAGGCGCACGTTGATGGTATGCACCACCGCCCCGATCATCGGGATGGCGAACATACACTCAAGGTAGCGGTGGCTGTCCCAGTCCATCACTGCCACGGTATCACCGGCCTTGACCCCAGCTTCGCTCAGCACGTTGGCCAACTGCGCGATGCGCTGGTTCAACTGGGCGTAGGTCAGCCGCACCTGGTCCCGGTAGACGATCTCACGGGTTTTTTCGTAGCGGCTGGCCGACATCAGCAGGCGTTTGATCAGCAGGGGGTAGGCATAGGCGTCGTCGGCTGGCTTGAGGAGACGGGTCTGCAGCATAAATATCCCTTTTATTGAGGCGAGGGCTTGCAAGGCGTGGCGTCACTGTAGTGTGCGACTGCGCCGGTCAAATCAGCCGAAGGAATGATTTGGCCAATGCAGCCTGAGGCGCCAGGCGTTGACGGGCGGCAAGCAGGGGCTGGACACTGGCCCACAGGCGTCAACCAGACCTTCATCCCCCCTTCTCTGTAACCGGAGCCCATCTATGCCCAGCTCGCGCCACGCCGTTTTTCTCGACCACGACTCCCTGGACCTGGGCGACCTGGACCTGACACCGCTGCATCAGTCGTTCGATTCACTGGCGCTGTTCGCTGCCACGACGCCAGAACAGGTGGCGGAACGTCTTCAAGGTGCTGTTGCGGTGATCAGTAACAAGGTGGTGCTCGACGCCGCCTGCCTCGAAGCGAACCCACAGCTCAAGCTGATCCTGGTGGCCGCCACCGGCAACAACAACGTCGACCTGGCTGCCGCACGGGCGCAAGGCATCACGGTCTGCAACTGCCAGGGCTACGGCACACCTTCGGTGGCCCAGCACACCCTGGGCCTGCTGCTGGCGCTGGCCACGCGCCTGTGTGATTACAACCAGGCGGTGGCCGAGGGGCGATGGGCCAAAGCTAGCCAGTTCTGCCTGTTGGACTATCCAATCGTCGAGCTGGAGGGCAAGACCCTCGGCTTGCTGGGCCATGGCGAACTGGGCGGTGCAGTGGCGCGCCTGGCCGAAGCCTTCGGCATGCGCGTGCTGAGCGGGCAGATTCCAGGCCGGCCGAGCCGTGCCGACCGCCTGCCCCTGGATGAACTGCTGCCACAGGTCGACGCCCTGACCTTGCATTGCCCCCTGAATGAGCACACCCGGCACATGATCGGCGAGCGCGAGCTGGCCTTGCTCAAGCCCGGTGCACTGGTGGTCAATACCGCCCGTGGCGGGCTGATCGATGAACAGGCGCTGGCCGATGCATTGCGCAGCGGCCACCTGGGCGGGGCTGCAACCGACGTATTGAGCGTCGAGCCTCCGGTTGACGGCAACCCCCTGCTCGAACCTGGCATCGAGCGCCTGATCGTTACCCCTCACAGCGCCTGGGGCGCGGTCGAGGCGCGCCAGCGGATCGTGGGCCAACTGGCGGAAAACGCCCAGGCGTACTTTGCCGGGCAGGCACGCCGCGTGGTCGGCTGAGGCGCAAGCGCGGCTCTGCTACACTGCGCGATTTTTCGGAGGCGTCGTCCATGGACCCGCGCAGTGAAGTGTTGCTCCGCCAGGCAGAGCTGTTCCAGGGCCCGCTGCTGATTGCAGGGGCCCCAGCCGATGGCCTGTTGGCTCAACTGCCCCAGGCTCATGCCTGGACCTGGCACGCAGGCGATCACGCCCTGCTCGAAAGCCGCTTTGCCGGCCGCTGCCATTGCGCGGTGGAGCCTCCAGCGGTGGACGTGCCCACTGCCGTGCTGTTTCTTCCCAAGTCGCGCGAGCTGGCGGCCTACCTGCTCACCACCCTGGCCGCACGCCTGCAAGGCGGCACGTTGTACGTGGTGGGTGAAAAGCGCGGGGGGATCGAAAGCGTCGCACGGCACCTCCAGGCATTGGGCAAGCCGCGCAAACTCGACAGCGCCCGGCACTGCCAACTGTGGCAAGTCAGCATCGAGCAGGCGCCGGAGGCAGTCGCGCTGCACACGTTGGCCAAGCAGTTCGAGCTGGCTCTGCCAGAGGGTCCCTTGCAGGTGGTGAGCCTGCCTGGGGTCTTCAGCCACGGCCGCCTCGACCGAGGCACGGCGGTGCTGCTGCGCCACCTGGAGGCGCTGCCCGAAGGTCATGTGCTGGACTTCGGCTGCGGCGCTGGCGTGCTGGGGACGGCAGTGAAACGGCGCTACCCAGACAGCCGGGTAACGATGCTCGATGTGGATGCCTTCGCCGTGGCCGCCAGCCGTCTGACCCTGGCGGCCAACGGCCTGGAAGCCGACGTCGTGCAAGGTGACGGTATCGATGCAGCACCTTTGGACCTGGACGTGATACTGAGCAACCCACCGTTTCACACCGGGGTCCATACCGATTACCAAGCATCGGAGAAATTGCTGCAAAAATCTGCCGTTCATCTGCGAAAAGGCGGCCAAATACGCTTGGTAGCCAACACCTTCCTGCGCTACAAACCGATCATCGAAGCAGCGTTGGGCAACTGTCAGGTCCTGGAGGAAGCCGACGGGTTCAGGATCTACCAGGCAACACGCTGATAAAAACAGCGCTTGCCGAAACCGTTTCGCCTAGGCAGAATCCGCACCGTCCTAGGGGAGTAGTCTCCCGCGAGCGCCACGCTCGCCCGGTACGCGTCAACATACTTGGTCCACAGACCATGGCGCGTGCGACCCACCATGCAAACCTGCATGGCCAGGCCTGCACAGACAGGCCCGGGGTTTGACAAGACCTATGACACGCACACCTTACCCGGGGCGGGGAGGTCGTACGTGTCATAGCCGTGTCGACCCGCCCCCGTAGGAATCCTGATGCTGGAATCTCTGCTGGTCCCCACCGCAATCGTTGCCCTGGCCGAAATCGGCGACAAGACGCAGCTGCTCGCGCTCATCCTCGCTGCCCGCTTTCGCAAGCCCTGGCCCATCATTGCCGGCATCGTCGCGGCCACGCTGGCCAACCATGCCGCAGCAGGTGCCGTGGGCGCCTGGTTCGGCAGTTTCTTCAGCGACGCTGCGCTGCATTGGATCCTGGCCGCCAGCTTCACCGCCACGGCCCTGTGGACGCTGGTGCCGGACAAAATGGACGACGACGAAAACCCTGCGCGCCGCTTCGGGCCGTTCCTGACCACGCTGATCGCGTTCTTCCTTGCCGAGATCGGGGACAAGACCCAGGTCGCCACGGTCATGCTGGCTGCGCAGTACCCACACCTGATCATGGTCATCGTCGGTACCACGCTGGGCATGCTGATCGCCAACGTGCCCGTGGTGCTGGCGGGTAATTTCGCCGCCGACAAACTGCCGCTGACGCTGATTCGCCGCCTGGCGGCCGCCGCGTTCTTCGTGCTCGCGATCGTTGCGGTCTACACGGCCATGAAGGCCAGCGGTTGGGTGGGTTGACGCACCGGCGGGCAGACCGGCGCCTTCATGGCGCCAGCTTGCCCACTTGCAGCCGGCCTCAGGGCTTGGCCGCTGCCTGATACAGTGGCATGACTTTGGGAATGGCTGCCTGCAAGGCGGCAATACGGCTGGCCGAGGCCGGGTGCGTACTCATGAACTCCGGTGGCGCCCCTTCCGAGGCCTTGCTCATCTTGTTCCACAGGGTAATGGCCGCGTTCGGGTCGTAGCCTGCACGTGCCGAGAGCTCAAGACCGATCAGGTCTGCTTCGTTCTCGTTGGCCCGGCTGTTGGGCAAGGTCATGGCGTAGTTCACCACGGTGTCGGCCAGCGCCATGCTGTCCTGACCCAGGCCGAAGATGGCGCCGGCCCCCTGGCGCGCCATTTCCACGCCGTAGGCCTTGGACATGGCTTCACGGCTGTGCTCGCGCAAGGCGTGGGCGATTTCGTGACCCACGACGGCCGCGATCTCGGCGTCGTTGAGCTTGAGCTGATCGATCAGGCCCGTGTAGACGATGATCTTGCCGCCTGGTCCGCAGTTGGCATTGAGCTCATCGCTCTTGATCACGTTGACCTCCCACTTCCACTGCGCAGCGTCCGGCCGGAACTGGGGCGCTTGGGCAATCAATCGGTTGGCAATGGCCTGTACGCGCCTGGCATCGGCACTGGATTTGTCGAGCAAGCCTTTGCTGGACGCCTCGCCCAGGGTCTGTTGGTACGACTGGGCGTACATCGTGTTGACCTCGTCCGGCGACAGCATGCTGAACATGTACTGCTTGCGCTCAACGCCCACTGCACCGCCGCTGGTGGTGTTCACCCCTTGGCAGCCGGCGAGCAGGATGCCAGCGCTCAATAGGCTGATGACAAAAGACTTACGCATGGAAACACTCCTTTTTACATGCGCCGTATCCTAGGATGACTCATGGGTAGGCCGCCATAGCCGCAGGGAAGATTTTGCACACCCGTGCCCTCTGCGCGGCGCGCCACAAAGCATGGACAGGCACTCAGGCCGGGGTGAGGCACTCGGGAGCGTCCAGTTTCGGGTCGTTCACGAAAGGCGCCAGTGCCCGCTCGCGCAACGTCACCGAGGGGCTGGCCAGCAATTCCTGCAAACGGATCAGCGGCGTTTGCGGATCCAGCCAGGCAGCCTGCCCTGCCTCATCCAGAATCAGGGGCCTGCGTTGGTTCATCGCCGCCTGGGTGACCACGGCGCAACTGAGCCAGACCTGCTCCTGTACGGCATAAGCCTCCCACACAGCGGCGAAATACAGCGATGCCCCCTCCCCCGGGGTCAGCCAGAAGGGCCGTTTGCGCACACTGCCCCGCCACTCATAGAACCCGTTGGCCGGTATCAGGCAGCGTCGTTGGCGAAACGCTTCGCGAAACATCGGCTGCTCGGCCAGCGTTTCGGCGCGGGCGTGCGCAGGAGTGCGGGAAAGGTCGGTGAGCCACGGCGGCGTCAGCCCCCAGCGTGCCTTGGCCACTTGCAGCTGCCCATCCAGCTGGCGCTGGATAAGGACAGTATTGCCGGGCGAAATATTCCACTGGGCGGGTTGCCCGGCGGGAAAGCCAGGCAGGTTGGCCAATGCCTGGGACCAGCGGAACAGGGCGTAACGTCCACACATGAGGTAATTCTGAACCTAGCAGATCAAGGTACCGGGGAAGCTCTCCGGCTCGTCGCCAACCAGTGGCTGGGCGTCATTGTACGCATCGATCAACTGCCGTGCGTATTCGGCCTGCTCATCGGCCACCGACAAGCCCAGCAGACCGTGCAGAGGCAATTCGCCGGTCGCCCCGACAAGATCGCGGCCCACCAGGTGCGCCTGCACCCCTTCGCTGGCAAGCATACCGGCCAGCATCTCAGCCTCGAGCAGGCTTTCAGGTTCGTAGATACGCCTCATCACGCATCGTCCTCACGTCTGACATCGAGCATCCATTCGTCGTCATGCACCTGCAGCACGAACACGATCGGCCGGCAGCACACCTGACAGTCTTCGGTGTAGACCTGATCGCCGCCGGACAGATCGACGTAGGTTTCCACCCGTTCGCCACAATAAGGGCAATCGTAGAACTCTGTTTCCAGCATCAGGGCCTCCACGACGAGTTATGCGTATAATTGCCGCTCTGTTTACAGGGCCACGTGCGTCCGAGCCGTTTTTCGGAGCCTGCCCGTACTTCATTATTACCCTAGCCGTTTCCAACAAGAGAGCATGATGGGCGAATTCGATGCCATCCGACCATACGACGACGCTGAGGTCCCTGGAGTTCTGGCACGCTTGCTCAGCGACCCGGCATTCCTCGATATCCTGACTCATTTCCGCTTCCCGCGCGCAGCCGGTGCCTTTGGCTGGCTGCTGAAACCGCTGATCGCCCGGCGCCTGCGCCAGGAGTTCGCTGGCGTGACCTGTGTATCGACCCTGCAGGACAAGGTCGAGCACTACGTTGATCGCACCATCGACCGCGCCACCGATGGCGTGACCTATTCGGGTGTGGAGCAGCTCAAGGCCGGCACGGCTTATCTGTTCCTGGCCAATCACCGTGACATCGTCATGGACCCGGCATTCGTCAACTACGCGGTGTACCACGCCGGCCTGCCCACCCCGCGCATCGCCATCGGCGACAACCTGCTGCAAAAACCCTTCGTCAGCGACCTCATGCGGCTCAACAAGAGCTTCATCGTGCACCGCTCGATCACCGGCCGTCGCGAGAAACTGGCCGCCTACCAGCTACTGTCGGCCTATATCAGTCACTCCATCATCAACGACAGCACCTCCATCTGGATCGCCCAGGCCGAAGGCCGGGCCAAGGATGGCGACGACCGCACCGATTCGGCCATCCTCAAGATGTTCCACATGAGCCGCAAGGACGAGGCATTCGGCGCGGTCATCCAGAGCCTGAACCTGACGCCGGTATCGATCAGCTACGAATACGACCCCTGCGACCAGGCCAAGGCCCGTGAGTTGTACATCCGCGCCACCACCGGTACTTACCAGAAGGCGCCGGGAGAGGACGATCACAGCATCGCCAAGGGCATTACCGGCTACAAGGGCCGCGTGCACATCAACTTTGCACCGCCAGTGACCCAGTACTACGAGGACACCAAGCAGCTGGCAGCGGAAATCGACCGGCAGATCCTCGGCGGTTATCGACTGTTCCCCGTGCATTACCTGGCCTATGCGATGTGGGCCGAGCAGGATGACACGCTGCAGGTGCCAAGCGCCGAGCAGGTGTTCCCAGCCGATGAACTGGCCAAGGCCAAGGAAGAATGGCAGCGCCGTCTGGATGCCTGCCCTGAAGAGCAGCGGCCTTACCTGGTGTTGCAATACGCGACGCCGGTGCGCAATCAGTATCAGGTCAGGCAGCAGGCACCGCTTGCTTGAGCATCAAGGGGGCGCTGTTGAACGCGAGCCTCGCGTTCGGCCTTAGCCCCCGATTGTGCTCAGGCCCAGGTGCTGACCCACGACAGCACCAGCGCAATGGCCAGGCAGGCGAAGCCCAGGCTGTAGCGCTGCCTGGGCACCCACCCAGCGAATCGCGCAAACGTCCTCGGCTGCGCCCCCAACCCTAGCCGTGCATCGGCCGCCTCACGCCTGGCGCTGTGCAACAGCAGGCCGCCCGGACACGTCAGCAGCAAGGCCAGCACATTGATGAGCTTGGTGGGATGGGCGGCAATCAGCCCCCAGAGCATGTGCATGGACATCGCGTTACCTCGGCGTAGACCTGAACAAAAGCCAGCATTCTACCCAAGCCACCTGGCACTGCCTGCACGGCGGCGACCGGGTGTCATTTAATTTCATCTGTCATCGGTTCGTCATCAGAACAGGCCACCCTGTCGTCCTTCCTCGAACCGGAGCTCGTTCATGCTGCATGCCGAAAACCAGGACCGCCTCTACCTCGTTGCCCAGAGTGATGAGCAACAGGCGCTCATCGATGGTTTGGCCATCAATGTCCAAGACCGCCAATGGCTGGTCTACTGCGCCTTGGGCGGGCATGCCCATGAGCACTGGCCCGAGGTGGACACCCAGACCGGGATCAGCCTGCTGGACCTGCGCATCGCGACGGCATGATACCGGCACGCGGCATGAAAAAACCGCTGGCCGTCACCGGGCAGCGGTTTGAGTGAAGCATTGAACGTTACTGCGCCAGCACCTGACCGATGCTTGGGTCCTTGAACAACCGGGTCAGTGCGTCGCTCAACACATCGCTGACCAACTGGGTGTTGGTGTCCTGGTTTGGCGCCATGCCAAAGCGCTGATCCAGCGAAGCGCCATAGCGACCGGTGTAGCGGCGGCCGTTGTTGGCGACGTCAGCACGGAAGGTAGCGCCAATGGTGGCTTCGGTCACGTACAGCTTGTCCTTGGGCGACTGGTACTTCAGCTCGGCCAGGGTAACGGTCAACTGGGGCGCGTTGCCTGCGGTGGTGGGCGTGAAGCCCAGCAGGCGCACGGCAGCCTCGGCCTGGGCCTGCAGCTTGGGCACCACCTGGTTGCCGCTGACACTGATGGTGCTGGTTTCCGGGTACATGCCACCGCGGGTGCCCAGCGACGGTGAAGGCCTGCCGTCTACCACTCGCACCACCACCGGCTGGCCCTGCCCCACCGGGGTGAGTTGCGCCGTGAGCTTGGGCTGCGGATTGAGTTGTTGCGGGCTGTGGGCACAACCGACCAGGCTGAGGCTGGCTACGGTGATCAAACCGAACAACAGTCGTTGCAACATGCGCGATTCTCCAGAAAATGCGGCGATGGCGCACAGTATACCCAGCGGCAAGGGCCTGGCTACAAGCGGCTTGCACCGCTTGCGCCCGGTAGGCCCGGGGTTGTCACAAACGCTTAACCGGCGACACTTAAGGTGGCAGCACGTTCACCTGCACAGGACATCTGCCATGGCCTCGCTTTTGCACCTGCTGTTGCCTGCTCCTCGCCACACCGCCTACGCCCTGCTCGACGCGAATGGCACGTGCCTGGCCTTCAAGCATTGCTCGCAAGCACCCGAGGGCGATGGCTGGGTGCAGGTGCAAGAGGTGCAGCTTGCCTGGCTGGGTCATGCACTGCCGGACGATGCCCGGGTTTGCAAGCCGACAAGTCGTCGTTGGCACCAACGCATCCTGGCTGCCTGAAAAACCCCGCAATAAAACCGCGAAATGGCGACATTTCTGGCTGCGACATCGCTATAATCTCCCCCCGATTATAAGGACGTCTCCTGATCGGGCCCCGCATCCGCCGTCTGACCACGGCAAATCTACCCGCCTCGCCCACAGAGAGCCTTCCACTCAGGTCTTGCATCGGCTGTCGTGCCTGCTTCCATGGCCGTCACACTGCAAAGAACCTGTGGGTTGCCATCGCGCAGTCCCCTTTTGAGGTTCACGTCTCCAAAAGAGCGTGAAAAAACGGTTTTCACTACTTCACAAGAGTGTGGCGAGCAAATGAACAATCTGGCATGTGCAAAAGCGGCAGGTGTGTCCCCTACAGCCCTGAACAGGCGGCAAATGGCCCCAAGCTGGATGCGTGTCTGAGCGGCTTGCGTAGCGCATCCGACGGTCGTTGACCATAAGTCGAATTGCCGCACCTGGGGCAAACAGGGTTCAATAGGCGAACCCAAAGACTGGTTGGCGGTGTCCGCGGACGTTGCATGAACTGCGAAAAGTCGGACATGGCGATCCTGGAGAACCCGGTGATCCTGTGCTGTCAATTAGGTAGCTGTAGATTGTGGAGACGCGTTAAATGGCGCAGAACGAATCGGTTGATGTAGTACTGGTAGGCGCAGGTATCATGAGTGCCACCCTGGCCGTACTGCTCAAGGAGCTCGACCCGACCCTGAAACTCGAAGTGGTCGAGGCGATGGATTCCGGGGCCGCAGAGAGTTCCAACCCCTGGAACAACGCAGGCACCGGCCACGCCGGCTTGTGCGAGCTGAACTACACGCCCCAGGCCGCTGATGGCAGCATCGACATCAAGAAGGCCGTGCACATCAATACCCAGTTCGAGGTGTCTCGCCAGTTCTGGGCCTACTTGAGCAAGAAAGGCAACTTCGGCCCGGCGCGGGCGTTCATCAACCCGGTACCGCACCTGAGCTACGTCGAGGGTGACAAGGGCATCGCCTTCCTGAAAAAGCGCTATGAACTGCTCAAGCAGCATCACGCCTTTGCCGAGATGGAGTACACCGACGACAAGGCCGTGATGAACGAGTGGATGCCGCTGATGATGCCGGGCCGCCCGGCTGACCAGCACATTGCCGCCACCCGGGTGCTCAAGGGGACCGACGTCAATTTCGGGGCCCTGACCAACAAACTGCTCAAGTTGCTGGGCGACGCGCCCGACGCGCAGGTCAAGTATTGCAAGAAGGTCGTGGGCCTGCGTCGCAACGGCGCCGGCTGGACGGTCAGCATCAAGGACGTCAACAGCGGCGGCAGCCGCGAAGTGGACGCCCGCTTCGTGTTTCTCGGCGCCGGCGGCGCTGCCCTGCCGCTGCTGCAGGCCTCCGGCATCCCCGAAAGCAAGGGCTTTGGCGGCTTCCCGGTCAGTGGCCAGTGGCTGCGTTGCGACAATCCGGAAATCGTCAGTCAGCATCAGGCCAAGGTCTACAGCCAGGCCGCCGTTGGCGCGCCGCCCATGTCCGTGCCGCACCTGGACACGCGCGTGGTCGACGGCAAGAAATCCCTGCTGTTCGGGCCGTATGCCGGCTTTACCACCAAGTTCCTCAAGCACGGTTCGCTGCTGGACCTGCCCCTGTCGGTACGCCTGGGCAACCTTGGCCCGATGCTGGCGGTGGCCCGAGACAACATGGACCTGACCAAGTACCTGGTCAGTGAGGTGATGCAGTCGATGGAGCAGCGCCTGGAATCCCTGCGCCGCTTCTACCCCGAGGCCAAGGCCGAAGACTGGCGCCTGGAAGTGGCTGGCCAGCGTGTGCAGATCATCAAGAAGGACCCGAAGAAAGGCGGCGTTCTACAGTTCGGTACCGAGTTGGTGTCTGCCGAGGACGGCAGCTTGGCAGCGCTGCTGGGCGCATCGCCCGGTGCTTCGGTGACGGTCTCGATCATGCTGGAACTGATCGAGCGCTGCTTCCCGGAGCAGGCAAAAGGTGCCTGGGCAGCCAAGCTCAAGGAGATCTTCCCGGCGCGCGAGAAGACCCTGGCCACCGACGCTGCGCTTTACCAGAAGATCAGCGCCGACAACGATGCGGCACTGGATCTGGTGCAAAGCAGCCCGGCAGCCAAGCATTACGCCTAAGCCGCCCGGCCAATGAAAAACGCCCCTCGGGGCGTTTTTTCATGCCCGTGAGCGGGCGTTTTCGATGATTTCGATGTACTCCTCGCCATTGCGCTGATCGGCGATCTGCTCGGCGAACGTCTTGCCGTGCTCGTCCTTGCCATCGAGGTCCAAGCCTGCTTCGACGAAGAAGCCAACGAAACGCCGGAAGTCATCCACGCGCAAGCCGCGGTAAGCCTTTACCAGCTTGTGCAGCGAGGGCGAGGTGACCTCATCGGCGGGCTCGAACTGGAGAAACGCCTTGATGTAGTCGTCGCTGATTTCGTCACCGATTACCTGTTTCTTGTCTTTACGCATTGCCGACTCCAACTGGACCATCACGATGTTCAAAAGGCGGCAGTGTACCTTCCGCCGCGCGCGAGCCTCAACGCGTACGTACGGTGCCGGTGTGCAGGTCCGCCCAGATGTGCCCGTTGGCATAGGTGAGAAACTGCACATACAGGGTCTCGTTGCGCAGCAGGTCCATGATGACCCGGTAATCGCTGAGCGGGTAATTCAAGCTCAGCGTGCGTGTCTTCTCGTCGTACAGCGGCTTTTTCAGGCTCTTGGCCGCCTCGCCGTCGAAGGTCAGCAGCACCTGGGTGATGCTGGCCGCCTTGCTCAGAGGCTTGCCTTTGAGGCGCACCTGCAAGGAAGAGGTGATCGGAATGGGTTGCTGGTCCGATTGGCGCTGGGCGCCGACCACCACGGTGTAGTCGGTGACCTGAAGGAGCTGCTGGGCGGTGGGCGCTGCCTGGCGCAGGGACTGGTCGTCGGGCGGCAAGAATTGGCTGTGCATCGGCGCGGCAGCCAGGGGCAGGCTGACTGCCAGCAGGAACGGGATGAACGCACGCATGTGAGGCTCCTTGGCTTGAAGGAGCACTCTAGCATGCTGCACGCGGGCGGCAGGCAGGCTGCGCTCAGAGCCCTTTGACGGCGAAGATGCCGTTGGCGTTGCGCCAGTAGCCCTTGTAGTCCATGCCATAGCCGAAGATGTAACGATCGATGCACGGCAAGCCCACGTAGTTGGCCTTGAGGTCCGGGCTGGCCTTGCGGTCGTGGTCCTTGTCGATCAGCACGGCCGTGTGCACGGCGCGGGCGCCGGCATGCTTGCAGAAGTCGATGATAGCGCTGAGGGTGTGGCCCTCGTCGAGAATGTCATCGACAATCAGCACATCGCGGTCGATGAACGAGACTTCCGGCTTGGCCTTCCAGAACAGCTCGCCGCCACTGGTCTGGTTGCGGTAACGGGTGGCGTGCAGGTACGAGGCTTCCAGCGGGAACTGCAGGTGGGTCAACAGCTTGCCAGCAAAGATCAGGCCGCCGTTCATCACGCAGAACACCACGGGGTTCTTGTCGTGCAGTTCTTGGCAGATCTGCTCGCCGACCTTGGCGATGGCCGCTTCGACTTCGGCTTCGGTGTACAGGCAGTCTGCTTCACGCATGACTTGACGGATATGCTCGAGATCGGCGGACATGGCGCTCTCCAGGAGGTGCATTTTGGAAAAGCGGGCAAAGGTACGCATCCGCTCGTCACAGATCAAGCGTTTATGGACTAACGTGCAAAATGATCAGACGACAGCACAGGCTGAATAGATTAATCTAGCGCGGTTTTTTTGCCCGCCTTTCGGAGCCCCCCCTATGCCCACTCGTGAGATCCGCCATCCGCTGATCCGCCACAAGCTCGGCCTGATGCGCCGTGCTGATATCAGCACCAAGAATTTTCGCGAACTTGCCCAGGAAGTCGGCGCCCTGTTGACGTATGAGGCCACCCAGGACCTGCCACTGGAAACCTACGAAATCGACGGCTGGTGCGGCAAGGTTGCCGTGGAAAAGATCGCCGGCAAGAAGATCACGGTCGTGCCAATCCTGCGCGCAGGCATCGGCATGCTCGACGGCGTGCTCAGCCTGGTGCCGGGTGCCAAGGTCAGCGCGGTGGGCGTGGCCCGCAACGAAGAGACGCTTGAGGCCCACACTTACCTGGAAAAGCTCGCGCCGGACATCAACCAGCGCCTGGCACTGATCATCGATCCGATGCTGGCCACCGGCGCCTCGATGGTCGCCACCATCGACCTGCTGAAAAAGGCCGGTTGCCGGGAAATCCGCGCCATGGTCCTGGTTGCTGCCCCAGAGGGCATTGACGTGGTACACAAGGCCCACCCGGATGTGCAGATCTACACGGCCTCCATCGACCAGCGCCTGAACGAACATGGCTACATCGTCCCAGGCCTGGGTGATGCCGGCGACAAGATCTTCGGCACCAAGCAAAAGGACGCCTGACCATGCAGGACGGCTACAACGACCCGCTCTGGCGTCAGGTCGTTTCAGGCGCGCAGATGCTCTTCGTGGCATTTGGCGCACTGGTGCTGATGCCCTTGATTACCGGCCTGGACCCTAACGTCGCGCTGTTCACCGCAGGCCTTGGCACCTTGCTGTTTCAGCTGGTGACCGGGCGTCAGGTGCCGGTTTTCCTGGCATCGAGCTTTGCCTTCATCACCCCGATCATTCTCGCCAAGGGCCAGTTCGGTCTGGCAGAAACCATGGGTGGCGTCATGGCCGCCGGGTTCGTCTACACCTTCATGGGCCTGATGGTGAAGATCAAGGGCACAGGCTTCATCGACCGTATGCTGCCCCCGGTGGTGATCGGCCCGGTGATCATCTCCATCGGCCTGGCCATGGCACCGATCGCGGCCAACATGGCGATGGGCAAGGCTGGCGATGGTAGCGTGCTGCTGCCCTACAGCACCGCCATGCTGATTTCCATGCCGGCCCTGCTGACGACGCTGATCGTGGCCGTGTTCGGCAAAGGCATCTTCCGCCTGGTGCCAATCATCGCCGGCGTGCTGGTGGGTTTTGCCCTGTCATTCGCTTTCGGGGTGGTCGACACGGCGAAGATTGCAGCGGCGCCCTGGCTGGAATTGCCCAACTTCACCGCCCCTGCCTTCAACTGGCAGGCCATCCTGTTCATCGTGCCCGTGGCCTTGGCGCCGGCCATCGAGCATATCGGCGGGGTCATCGCGGTGGGCAGCGTGACGGGACGGGACTACCTGAAGACACCGGGCCTGCACCGCACGCTGCTGGGTGACGGCATCGCCACGACGGCAGCCGGCCTGTTCGGCGGACCGCCCAACACCACCTACGCCGAGGTGACCGGCGCGGTGATGCTGACCAAGAACTACAACCCGAAGATCATGACCTGGGCTGCGGTGTTCGCCATCACCCTGGCCTTCATCGGCAAGTTCGGCGCCCTGCTGCAGAGCATTCCGGTGCCTGTGATGGGTGGCATCCTCTGTCTGCTGTTCGGCTCGATCGCAGCCGTCGGGCTCAATACCATGATCCGCCACAAGGTCGACCTCGCCGAAGCGCGGAACCTGGTGATCGTGTCGGTGACCCTGGTATTCGGTATCGGCGGCGTGCTGGTCGGCAGCGGTGACGGTCCCGACGACTGGGGCCTGAAGGGCATCGCGTTGTGCGCCATCGTGGCGATCGCGCTCAACCTCATCCTGCCAGGCAACGATGCCTGGAAGCACAAGCAGCAGGATGATCAGTTGCCTTGACGCCTGAGTCGCCTGGTCTGGCGCCGTCCTCGACGGGGCCAGACCAGGCGGGCCATCAAGCGTTTTCGCAGAGCTTGGCCAGCACCCTCACCCATTCCGGGTGTTCGTTCATGCAGGGCACCAGCACCAGCTCCTGACCACCGGCTTCGACGAATTGCTCGCTGCCGCGCATGCCGATTTCCTCGAGCGTCTCGATGCAGTCGGCCACGAAGGCCGGGCACATCACCAGCAACTTCTTCACCCCGGCCTGGGCGAGTTCGTCCAGCCGCGCTTCGGTATAGGGTTCGATCCACTTGTCCCGGCCCAGCCGCGACTGGAAGGAGACCGACCACTTGCCCGCTGGTATGCCCAGCTTCGTCGCGAACGCCCTGGCCGTAGCCAGGCACTGCCCGCGGTAACACACGGCACGCACTTGGGCGCTGGCACCTTCGCAGCACTCGGGCGCTCGCAGGTCATGCTTCGTACCGCTGGGGAAGAGTTTCTTCAAATGGCGTTCGGGCAAGCCATGGAAGCTGAGCAGCAGGTGGTCATAGTCCTGCTCCAAATAGGGCCGGGCACTGGCGACCAATGCGTCGATGTAGTCTGGATCATCGTAGAACGGTTGCAGCACGCGCATCTGCAGCGGCAGTCGCTGCTCGGTGATGGTCTGCCGGGCGAGCTCCACGACGGTCGTTACTGTGCTGTCGGCAAATTGTGGGTACAGGGGCGCCAGGGTGACCTTGCGTATACCCTGCGCCGCAAGCCGCTCCAGTACCTGGGGCAAGGCTGGCTCACCGTAGCGCATGGCGATTTCAACCGGCCCGTGAGGCCAGTGATCGACCATGGCCGCTTGCAGGCGACGGGTAAGCACCACCAGCGGCGAGCCCTCGTCCCACCAGATCGAGGCATAGGCGTGGGCGGACTGCTCGGGACGCTTGATCAGTATCAACGACACCAACAGGCGCCGGATGGGCCAGGGCAAGTCGACCACATAGGGGTCCATGAGAAACTGATTGAGGTAGCGGCGAACATCGGCTACCGACGTGGAGGCCGGTGAACCCAGGTTGACCAGCAGCAAAGCGTGATCGGTCATGCAGCATCCTATGTCAGAGGCGGCTGGACAAATTGCCCAGCGCCGATTGCAGATCGTTGAAGCGGAACGTGAACCCGGCTGCCAGCAACCGCGTGGGGTAGGCGCGCTGGCCACCGAGCAGCAGGTTCGACATCTCGCCCAGGCCAGCTTTCAGCAGCAACCCAGGCAGGGGTATCACGGCAGGTCGGTGCAGCGCCCTGCCCAGCTGCTTGGCAAATTCACGGTTACGCACAGGCTCAGGTGCACAGGCATTGTAAGGGCCGCTGGCGTCGGTGCGCTGCAAGAGAAAATCAATCAGGGCGATCTGGTCGTCTATGTGGATCCAGGGCATCCACTGCCGACCGTTGCCTATCGGCCCACCTAATCCCAACTTGAAGGGCAAGCGCAGGCGAGACAGGAAGCCGCCGTCGCTGGCCAGCACCAGCCCTGTACGCACCAGCACCACCCGAATGCCCTGCGCTTGTGCACGGCACGCCGTTTCCTCCCAGGCGATGCACAGTTGGCTGGCGAAGTCTTCGACCACCGGCGGGGCGTCTTCGGTCAACTCACGTTCGCCGCCGTCACCGTACCATCCCACGGCCGAACCTGAGATCAGCACGCCCGGACGCTGCTCACGCCTGCCCAGCCATGCCAGCAATTGCTCCGTAAGGGCGATGCGGCTTGACCACAGCAGGTTGCGCCGAGAGGCCGTCCAGGGTCGATCGGCAATCGGCGCACCGGCCAGATTCACCACGGCATCAATGGGGTCGGCCGCTTCCAGTTCATTGAGCTCGGCAATGCCTCTGACACCGTCGCCGCAAAGCGTCGCCACCGCCTCGGGACGTCGACTCCACACGGTGAGCCGATGCCCTTGAGCAAGCCAGTGACGGCACAAGTGCCGGCCTATCAATCCGGTGCCGCCTGTCAGCAGGATGTGCATGGCAGTGTCCTCATGGAATAAGGCAGTGGTCTATTTTTAACATCAAGGCACTTTCTAGCGCCCATGCTCTCCGATAAACATAGGCCAACCAATCGTTACTTGCGGAATATACTTATACATATTTTTATGATTGTACAGGTTTGCCTGACAGCGTAATCTGCGCATAGCAAGGTTTTAAGAGGCCATCATGACCATACCTATTGCCATCATCGGGGCTGGCATTGCCGGCCTGTCAGCCGCCCAGGCACTGCAGAGCGCCGGGCAGACCGTGCACCTTTTCGACAAGGGCCATGGCAGCGGCGGGCGCATGGCCAGCAAACGCAGCGAAGCCGGTGCACTGGACTTGGGGGCGCAGTATTTCACCGCCCGTGACCGCCGCTTCGTCGAAGAACTGCAGCACTGGGTAGCCGCCGGCTGGGCGGCGCAGTGGAAACCACAGCTGTACAACTACCGCGACGGGTCACTCACCCCCTCCCCCGATGAACAGACCCGCTGGGTGGGCGTGCCACGCATGAGCGCCATCACCCGCGGCCTGCTCAAGGACATGACCGTTAGCTTCGCCTGCCGTATTACCGAGGTCTTTCGCGGCAAGGACTACTGGCACCTGCAGGACACCGAGGGCTGCAGCCATGGTCCATTCCGCCGTGTGGTGGTTGCCGTACCGGCGCCACAGGCAACGCCCCTACTGGCAGCCACGCCAAAGCTCGCAGCCGTGGCCGCCGGGGTGCAGATGGAGCCGACGTGGGCGGTGGCGCTGGGCTTTAAGGCCCCTCTGGATACGCCCATGCAAGGCTGCTTCGTCCAGGAAAGCCCCCTTGACTGGCTGGCACGCAACCGCAGCAAGCCGGGGCGCGACGAGACGCTGGACACGTGGGTACTGCACGCCACTTCCAACTGGAGCCGACAACACATCGACCTGTCCAAGGACGACGTCGTCGAGCACCTGCGCGGCGAGTTCGCCGAACTGGTCGGTTGCGCCGTGCCTGAGCCCGCGTTTGCCCTGGCCCACCGCTGGTTGTACGCCCGCCCCGGCAGCCATCACGAATTCGGCGCCCTGGCCGATGCCGACCAAGGGTTATATGCCTGCGGGGACTGGTGCCTGTCCGGACGGGTGGAAGGTGCCTGGTTGAGTGGACAAGAGGCCGCGCGCCGTTTACTTGAACACTTGGACTGATCGGCTATCTACACCTTAAGGGTTCGCACCGGACCCACTATGTGCTGGAATATTCCTGTACATGACTGATAAGTTGTACAGGTATACGGAGGCAGCTATGCACGACCCTGCAGTTCACCACAAGCCGCGCATCGCTATCAGTGCCTGCCTGACCGGGCATAACGTGCGTTACAACGGTGGGCACAAGTCCTCGGACCTGTGCCGCACCCAACTGGAAGAACATTTCGAATGGACGACGGTGTGCCCAGAAATGGCCATTGGCCTGGGTGTACCGCGCGATCCAATCCGGCTGGTGGGCGACCCTGAACATCCTGAAGTCGTGGGCACGCGCAACCCTGACCTGGACTATACGGGTCCGCTGCGTGATTACGGTAAACAGATGGCCGCCGAACTTGATGATGTTTGCGGCTACATCTTCATGCAGAAGTCGCCCTCGTGCGGTCTTGAGCGTGTCAAGGTCTACCAGGACAATGGTCACCCGGCCATCAACCGCGGTCGCGGCGCCTATGCGCAGGCTTTTTGCGAGCTAAGGCCAGACCTGCCGGTCGAAGAGGAAGGCCGCCTGCACGACCCTGTGCTGCGCGAGAACTTCATCAGCCGCGTGTACGCGTACGCCGATTGGCAACATCTGCTTGAGCAAGGCTTGAGTCGCCATGCGCTGCTGGCTTTCCACTCCCGCTACAAGTACCTGCTGATGGCGAACAACCCGCAGGCTTATCGCACCTTGGGGCGCATGCTCGGCAGCATGAGCAAGGACGACGATACGGCCGTTGTCGCCCCGCGCTATTTCTCGGAGCTGATGCAGGCTTTGCGCCGCTGTGCCAGCCGTGGCACACACGGCAATGTGTTGCAGCATCTGAGCGGCTACTTCAAAAACGCCCTGACCCCTGCCGACAAAGCCGAGCTGCAGACGTTGATCGGACAGTACCAGCAAGGGGTCGTGCCTTTGATCGTACCGCTGACCCTGCTCAAGCATCATCTGCGCAACCACCCTGACCCCTACCTGCTGCAACAAGCCTACTTGCAGCCTCATCCTGAACGCCTGGGACTACGTAATGCGGTCTGAGATTCTTCTACCAATTGGTGAGCTGGCCCGGCGCACGGGCGTCAACCCGGTCACCCTGCGCGCATGGGAGCGGCGCTACGGGCTGCTCAAGCCACAGCGCACACCCAAGGGGCATCGACTGTACCCGGTCGAACAGGTCGAGAGAGTGGAAGCGATCCTGGCCTGGTTGCAGCGTGGTGCATCGGTCAGCCAGGTGGGGGATTTGCTGGACAAGCCACTCAGCACCCCACCCACCGGGGATTGGCAAACCCGTCAGTTCCAGATGCTCGAAGCCATCGCCAACTTGTCGCAACGGGCGCTGGATCATCAGTTGAACCAGGCCATGGCGCTCTACCCTGCCGTCACGTTATGCGAGCAGTTGCTGCTGCCTTTGCTGGACCTGCTGGAACTGCGCTGG
Source organism: Pseudomonas fulva NBRC 16637 = DSM 17717 (assembly GCF_000730565.1). GTDB lineage: Bacteria > Pseudomonadota > Gammaproteobacteria > Pseudomonadales > Pseudomonadaceae > Aquipseudomonas > Aquipseudomonas fulva. The sequence continues at coordinate 51,232 of NZ_BBIQ01000026.1, forward strand.
CGCAATTACTTCAACGCCCGGCTTGAGCAGGTGTTCTTCCATACGTGGTTGCGCAGCAAACTGGGCGCGCGGGTGTATCACGACAATCAGCTGCTACAGGGCCCACCGGTTCTGCTTGCCGAAGACAGTGACCGAGGCTTCGACCCTGGCCTGTGGCTCTGCGCATGGCTGTTCACCAGCAATGGCTTTGCGGTGGAAATCCTCGAGCAAGCCGTGGCCGGTGCGCAGTTGCAGAGTGCAGCTGCGGCCTTGAAGCCGCGCGCGGTGCTCCTGAACCTCGGCCCGCGCATCGACACCCGCGCGTTGCAGCGCACGCTCCAGAACCTGCAGCTGCCCACCCTTGCCGGGGGAGCCTTGCTGGCGCTGCATCAGGCCCAACTGGGCTCGCTCGACCTGCCTCACCTGCACACCTTCGATACCCCTCAAGCGGCCTTGCAGTTACTGCAAGGCCTGTGACTGCCAGCCTGGAGAGATTCCGATTTCATGCATTTGACCTGGCTTCGCAGTGACCTACGCGTTACCGACAACACCGCCCTGAGCGCCGCCAGTGAACGTGGCCCAACCCTGGCCCTGTGGCTTATCAGCCCTGGTCAATGGCAGGCCCATGACGATGCGGCCTGCAAAGTGGATTTCTGGCTACGCAACCTGCGCGAGGTGCGCCAGTCGCTTGATGCGCTCAACATCCCATTGCTCATACGCACGATAGACACCTGGGATGATGCGCCTCAGGCTGTGCTCGACGTCTGCCGGAAGCATCATGTCCAGAGCGTTCACTGGAACGAGGAATACGGCATCAACGAGGCCCGCCGCGACACGGCCACGCGCCAATTGCTCGAAGCCTCCGAGGTTCAGGTTCACAGCCACCTCGACCAGCTCCTGTTCCGGCCCGGAACGGTGCTGACCCGCAGTGGCGGCTACTTCCAGGTGTTCGGCCAATTCAAGAAAAACTGCCTGGAACACTTGCACCGCAGCCTGCCCTCAATGGCCTCACCGGTTAAACGTCAAGCCCCGACATCAATCAAGAGCGACCCGATTGCGCACCATGTCGACCCCTTCGAAAAGCCCGCAGACGCGCTGCGCAAGCATTGGCCTGCTGGCGAGCAGGAGGCTCAGGCAAGGCTTGCCCGATTCACCGACGAGGTCATCGACGACTACGAGACGTTGCGTGATCTTCCTGCTCGCGAGGGCACCAGTCAGCTGTCAGCCTACCTTGCAGCGGGGGTCATCTCACCCCGCCAATGCCTGCATGCCGCGCTGGCCCACAACCGAGGCGAGTTCGACAGCGGCAGCAGCGGCGTCCAGACCTGGATCAACGAGCTGCTCTGGCGCGAATTCTACAAGCACATCTTGACGGGCTATCCCCAGGTGTCTCGGCATCGTGCCTTCCGTGCGCACACCGAGGCGTTGCCGTGGCGTAAGGCACCCAAGGAATTCGAAGCCTGGCAGCAGGGCCGAACCGGCTTCCCGATCATCGATGCGGCCATGCGCCAGATGCTGGCCACCGGCTGGATGCACAACCGGCTACGCATGCTGACCGCCATGTTCCTGAGCAAGAACCTGTTGATCGACTGGCGGCTGGGGGAACGTCACTTCATGCGCCATCTGATCGACGGCGATCTGGCGGCCAACAACGGCGGCTGGCAGTGGAGCGCATCCACCGGCACCGACTCGGTCCCCTACTTCAGGATCTTCAACCCCGTGTCGCAGTCCCAACGTTTTGACCCCAAGGGCCGCTTCATTCGTCAGTGGGTACCTGAATTGCAGGGCATTGACGACAAAAATATCCACGACCCCGGAAAATGCCACGGCTTGATTGATGCTAACCTCTATCCCACTCCTATCGTCGATCTTCACAGTAGTCGACAGCGGGCGCTCCAGGCTTTCAAGGAGTTGCCCCGCTAGTCGTGTATAGAGGGCAATGCCGTGGGTGGCTCACGCAGTTTTTGGGTTACGGGCGCAACGGATGGGCTGGGCTTGGCACTGGTCCGCAATCTTTTAGCTAATGGGCAGCGGGTCGCCGCCAGTGCAGGTGCAAGCGAGGAACTCGATCGCTTGTGCTTGCACCATGGCGATCGCTTGCTGCGGCTTCCAGGCCAATTACATCAGCAGCCCGATGCTGACGAGGCAGGCCGCATGATCGGCGACGCCTGGGGCTCATTGGATGGCTTGATCCTGAATGCCGCCACCTGTGATTACTTGCTCCCTGGTACCTCGGACAGCGAGTTGTTCGAGCATCTGATCACCACCAACCTTCAGGCGGCACAGCACTGCCTCGAGTACGCCACGCCCTTGCTGGCCAAGGGCGATACGCCCCAGATAATGGCGGTTTTCAGCCGCTACTCCGCCACGCAGCTCTACGCGCCGACGCAGTTTCCTGCCGGCTGGAACAACGCCGTGCAGTGGGTAAGGGAGCAGCGTTCATCGTTGCTCGCCAACGGCATAGCGCTGACAGTGGTAGCGCCGCAGTCCCTGAAAAACCCTGTGACGGCTGCCAGCGCGGTGCCTGAAGACTGGACCGCCGACACAGCGGCGCTGGAGCTTCTGGCGCGCTTGCCTGCACGTGAGCCTGAGCTGGTGCTCGAGACGCTGAACCCGTCGAATCTCTGGCCGCTGCCGCAGCACTAGCTGCGAGGCTCAACACACCGTGCAGTCAAGCAGTGCAACGTGCTCAGGACGTGAAACGTTCCACGTCTTGAGAGGTATGCCACAGCACCGGAAGGATATCCATCAACGCGCGTGGATCGCCGCTGGTCCAGAACCGCGTTGGCCGAGCCGGGCCGGGTGCCAGCAGATCAGCACCCGCGAGCAGGCGTTCGAGTTGGCGCGCCACGGCTGCGCCCGTATCGATGACGGCCACGTGGGAGGGCACCGTTTCAGCCAGCAAGGGTTTCAAGAACGGATAATGCGTGCAGCCCAGTATCAAGGTATCGCAGCCCGCCGCCAGAAGCGGTTCAACGTACCTGCCCAGCAACGTGCGTAACACCGGGCTGTTCAGGTCTCCCGTTTCGATCAGTTCGACAAGCCCGGGGCAAGGCTGGGTGATCACCTGCACGTTGCTGGCAAAGCGATCGAGCAAGGCGGCGAACTTGGCACTTTGCAAGGTTCCGGTCGTGGCCAGCACGCCGACTATCCCTGAACGGGTGGCCGCTGCGGCAGGCTTGACCGCCGGCTCCATGCCCACGATCAGCCAGTGAGGATAGTGCGCGCGCAGATCAGCCACCGCAGCCACGGTAGCCGTGTTGCAGGCCAGTACCATGGCCTTGGCGCCTTGTTGATGCAAGAAGGCGGCGATGTGGCGGCAGCGTTCACGAATGTAGTCCGGGGACTTTTCCCCGTACGGCACATGGCCACAATCCGCGAGGTAGTGGAGCGTTTCGTTGGGCAAGCGTTGACGAATCTCGGCAAGCACTGACAGCCCCCCCACCCCGGAGTCCATCACCCCGACCGGCCCCTCGCGCTCAGCCATCGCGCTCGCCACACACCGCGCAGCCAGGGTCGCGTTTGACCCGCAACTCACGGATGCGCGTGCCCAAGGCGTCGATCAGCAACAGTCGCCCTACCAAGGGTTCGCCAAAGCCGGCCAGCAGCTTCATGGCCTCCAGCGCCTGCAAGCTGCCCACCAGCCCCACCAAGGGGCCAATCACGCCAGCCTCGCTGCAGGTCAGCTCGGCCTCGCTGCCGTGGCCATACAGGCAGTGATAGCAGGGGCTGTAGTCCCGGCGCGGGTCGAACACCGACAGCTGGCCTTCCAGGCGTATTGCGGCGCCACTGACCAAGGGCTTCGCGGCCGCCACGCAGGCCGCGTTGACCGCCTCACGTGTACCGAAGTTATCCGAGCAGTCCAGGACCAGGTCCACTGCCGATACGGCAGCGACCAGTGAGTCTTCATCCAGCGCCTGGCGGTGGGCGATCAGGTCGATTTCCGGGTTGATCGCCTGCAAACGTTGCAGGGCCGAGTCGACCTTGCTCATGCCCACGCTGGCACTGTCATGGATGACCTGGCGCTGCAGGTTCGTCAGGTCGACCGTATCGAAATCCGCCAGGTGCAGCTCGCCAACGCCGGCAGCTGCCAGATACAGCGCCACAGGCGAGCCCAGGCCACCGAGTCCGACGATCAGGGCCTTGCTCTGCTTGAGGCGCAGCTGGCCGTCGATGTCGATCTGGGACAGCAATACCTGCCGACTGTAGCGCAGCAGCTCCTGGTCGCTCAGCATGGCAAGCGCCCCAAGGTGATGCGCTGGTGACCGCCCAGGTCGATGCGGCTGCCCACCTCGACAAAGGCGTTTTCCCGCAGCAGTGCCTGTACGGCATCAGCCTGGTCGTAACCATGCTCGAGCAGAAGCCAACCGCCAGGGTTGAGGTGGCTCGGCGCCTGGGCGGCGATGACACGCAGGTCGTCCAGACCGTCGACCCCGGCTACCAGCGCGCTGCTGGGCTCGAAGCGCACGTCACCGTCGACCAGATGCGGGTCTGAAGCCGCGATGTAGGGCGGGTTACTGACGATCAGGTCGAAGCGCTCGTCGGCAAGCCCCTCAAGCCAGTGGCTGACCTGGATGCGGACGTTGGCCAGGCCAAGCCGCTGGCGATTGCGCTCGGCCAACGCGGCGGCCTCGGGCACGCGATCCACCGCCGTTACCTGCCACGCCGGTCGCTCGCTGGCCAGGGCAAGGGCAATTGCACCGGTGCCCGTCCCCAGGTCGAGCACCCTGGCCGGCAGCGCAGGCTGCAACTCCAGTGCCGTCTCGACCAGCAGTTCGGTGTCCGGGCGCGGGATGAGCGTATGCGGGGCCACTTCCAGATCGATCTTCCAGAAGCCCTGCTGGCCCAGGATATAGGCCACAGGCTCCCCTTCCCTGCGCCGCTGCAGGTAGCCGGCGTAGGTCTGGGCAGCTTCGCTGCTGACGATGCGCTCTGGCCATGTGTGCAAATAACTGCGCGACTTGCCAAGCGCCGCCGCCAGCAGCAGCTCGGCATCCAGGCGCTCGGTAGGCGAATCGGGTAACTGCGCGTTGCGCAGCAGGCTGGCGATGATGGTCATCAGTCCCCCAGAGCAGCCAGTTGGTCGGCCTGGTACTCGGCCAGCAGGGGCTCGATCACCGCATCGACCCCACCGGCGAGCACGTCGTCCAGCGAGTACAAGGTCAGATTGATGCGATGGTCCGTGACCCGACCCTGTGGATAATTGTAGGTGCGGATGCGTTCGGAGCGATCCCCGGAGCCCACCAGCAGTTTGCGCTCACTGGCGATGGCGTTCTGAGCGGCGCTGGTCTGCATGTCGTTCAACTTCGCCGATAACCAGGACAAGGCGCGCGCACGGTTCTTGTGCTGGGAACGCTCTTCCTGGCATTCGACGACAATGCCTGTGGGCAAGTGCGTGATGCGGATGGCCGAGTCGGTCTTATTCACGTGCTGACCGCCCGCGCCGGACGCGCGGTAGGTGTCCACGCGCAAGTCGGCTGGGTTGATCTCGATGGCCGCTTGTTCATCCGGCTCCGGCAAAACCGCCACGGTGCAGGCCGAGGTGTGGATGCGGCCCTGGGATTCGGTTTCGGGGACGCGCTGTACACGGTGCGCGCCGGACTCGAACTTGAGCTTGCCGTACACGTTCTCGCCCTCGACGCGGGCGATGATTTCCTTGTACCCGCCGTGCTCGCCTTCGTTCTCGGAAAGGATCTCCAGCCGCCAGCCGCGCTTTTCCGCGTAGCGCGAATACATGCGAAACAGATCGCCCGAAAAGATCGCCGCTTCGTCGCCACCCGTTCCGGCGCGAATCTCGAGAAACACGTTGCGCCCGTCGTTGGGGTCCTTGGGCAGCAACATGCGCTGCAGTTGCGACTCCAACGCCACCAACTGGTCCTTGGCCTCACGCACTTCCTCCACGGCCATTTCACGCATGTCCGGGTCGCTGTCCTTGAGCAGCGCCTGGGCGCTTTCAAGATCATCCTGGACCTTGCGCCATTGCTGATAGGCCGTGTGCACCGGCTCGACTTCGGCATATTCGCGGGAATAGGCGCGAAAACGTGTCTGGTCGGAAATGACCTCGGCATCACCGAGCAAGGCGGTGAGTTCTTCGAAGCGGTCCTGGAGAATGTCCAGTTTATTGAGCAGCGACGCTTTCATTGCAGGGATTTGTCCGTGGAGCCCTCGTCGAGGGCAAAGAGTTCCTGGGCCATGGCCAGCGCATCGAGGCGGCCCTCGGCCGAGAGCTTTTTCAGCTGCACGCTGGGCGCATGCAGGAGCTTGTTGGTCAGGCCGCGCGCCAATTGGGCCAATACGTCTTCAGGGTTGCCACCATTGGCCAGCAAGCGCTGGGCCTTTTGCAGTTCTTCATCACGCAGCCGCTCGCTTTGCTGGCGGTAGGCCCGGAGCACATCGACAGCGGCCAGCTCTCGCAGGCGCACCATGAAATCCTCGGCCCCCACCGCCACCAGTTCTTCGGCGGCCTGGGCAGCGCCCTGGCGGCTCTTGAGGTTTTCGGCAACCACGTCATGCAGGTCGTCGACGGTATACAGGTACACATCGTCGAGCTCGCCCACTTCGGTCTCGATGTCGCGCGGGACGGCGATATCGACCATGAAGATGGGTTTGTGTCGGCGCTGCTTGAGGGCGCTTTCGACGGCGCCCTTGCCCAGAATCGGCAACTGGCTGGCGGTGGAGCTGATGACGATATCGCTGTTGGCGAGTTCCTGGGGGATATCGGCGAGCAGCACGGCATGTGCGCCGAACTGTTCGGCCAGGGTGCTGGCGCGCTCGAGCGTACGGTTGGCCACCACGATGCGGCGTACGCCCTGCTCGTGCAGGTGGCGAGCGACCAGGGTGATGGTCTCGCCGGCGCCGATCAGCAGTGCCTGGCTGCGGGCCAGGTCGCTGAAGATCTGTTTGGCCAGACTGACGGCCGCGAAAGCGACCGACACGGGGTTTTCGCCGATGGCGGTGTCGGTACGGACCTGTTTGGCGGCGCTGAACGTGGCCTGGAACAGGCGCCCGAGCAGCGGCCCGACGGTGCCGGCCTCGCGGGCAACGGCATAGGCGGATTTCATCTGGCCGAGGATCTGCGGTTCGCCGAGCACCAGTGAGTCGAGGCCGGAGGCGACGCGCATCATGTGCCGGACGGCGTCGTGTTCTTCATGCACGTAGGCGCTGGCACGCAGTTCGTCGAGGCTGAGGCGGTGATAGTCGGCCAGCCACTGGAGCACGGCATCGGCCGACAGTTGGTCCTGCTCGATGTAGAGCTCGCTGCGGTTGCAGGTGGACAGGATCGCTGCCTCGCGACTGGTGGTGAGGCGGCAGAGCTGCTGCAGGGCGTCCACCAGCTGCTCCGGGGTAAACGCCACGCGCTCGCGTACGTCTACCGAGGCAGTCTTATGGTTGATACCAAGTGCAAGAAAGGCCATGCAAGATCGCTGGTTGTGACAGGAAGCCGATAATTGTCCTCTTTCGCAGGTTGCAGGACAACCACCGTTCGCTATCGAGGCGATAGTGTGGCGGGGTCGAGGTGATCTTGCCGATACGCTGTGGACTTCCGGCGCTGGCCTCCAAGGTTGTAGTTATTCAGCTATTACCCGCCCCTTGATGGGGTGCTCAAGGCGACAGTACGCGCGCCTGACTTGCACCGAGCTACAACTTCTTCACGTTCAAGGTCGCTATCGGGCCTTGCGCTGCGTACGTGCTTCCAACACAAACTCTCATGACTCTTGAGTTCAATACTGACTCCCCCTTACTCCATAGCGTTTAATCTTGCTTTTGATCTTGATCTTGATC
>NZ_BBIQ01000025.1 GCF_000730565.1 Pseudomonas fulva NBRC 16637 = DSM 17717
AAGCGGCCTCGTGCCGCGATGGGCCGCATAGCGGCCCCAACTACCGCGCCCGAGTGACCCGATCCACCAGATACACCAACCCGTGATAATCGATGCCACTGTGGGTCGACAAGCCAATTTCACAGGTGCGGCTGGTGGAGATACCTTCGCCGCAGTACTGCACGGCATCCTTGAGGCTGCGCAAGGCATGGGCATTGAGCTCCGGGGTGGTGAAGCCCTTGTCGCCGGCAAACCCGCAGCAATGAATCCCTTCAGGTATCACCACCTGCGTGCTGCACCGCCGCGCCAGGTCGATCAGCGCCTGGCTTTCGCCCAGGTGCTGCGTACTGCAGGTCACATGCACGGCGACCGGTTCATCCTGCGGAGTGAAGGTGAGCCGATCGACCAGGTGCGTACGGATGAAACGCACCGGGTCGTACAGGTCCAAACGGGTATCCCCCAGGTCCTGGACCAGGCGCAGGGTGCAGGGGCTGGTGTCGCAATAGATCGGGTCCAGACCGCCCCGGCTGGCGTGCAGCAGGGCATTGATCAGCTCCTGGCGCTTGTGTTCAGCCTGCTCAGGGTAGCCTTTGGAGGCGAAGGGCTGGCCGCAGCACAGGCTTTCGGCATTGTCAGGGAAGACCACCTGATACCCTGCCTTCTCCAGCAGGCTGCGGGTCTTGTCCAGCAACGAGCTCTGCTCGCGATCGGCATACGCCGGGCCCATGACCTTGGACACGCAGGCAGCCAGGTAAACCACGCGAGGGCGCGGGTCGTTGCTCGCCTCACCCACGCGCACAGGGCGCACAGGCTGGGGCATGGCCGGGGTCCAGCGGGGCATGCGCCCTTTGCTGGTCTTGCTCAGGGCGGCGCTCAAGCGGTTCAGGCGCGGCGCGCCCAGCAGCTTGCGGGCGGTATTGGCGGCGGTCAGGGACAGGCGCGCGCCGCCCATGGCCGTCTTGAAGTGTTCGGCCAACCAGTCGGCGGCCTTGCCATGTTCGGCCGCCTGGGCGCGCAGCTTCTTGACCAGCTCGCCGGTGTTGATGCCCACCGGGCAGCGCTGGGCACACAGCCCCGTGGCGGCGCAGGTATCCATGCCCTGGTACTGGAAGGTGTCGCGCAGCGTGCGGGTGTCCTGGCCGTCGCGCTCCCTGGCCTGGATATCCCGCCACATGACGATGCGCTGGCGCGGGCTGAGGGTCAGCCCCTTGGATGGGCACACCGGTTCGCAGAACCCGCATTCGATGCATTTGTCGACGATCGCGTCGGCAGCCGGCAGCGGCTTGAGGTGCTTGAGGTGGATGGCCGGGTCTTCGCTGAGCACCACATCGGGGTTGAGAATGCCGTTGGGGTCGAGCAGGCGCTTGAGCTGCCACATCAGCTGGTAGGCATCCTGGCCCCATTCGAGCGCTACGAAGGGCGCCATGTTGCGGCCGGTGCCGTGCTCGGCCTTGAGCGAGCCGCCGAACTCCACGGCCACCAACTGCGCCACGTCGTCCATGAAGGCCTGGTAGCGCGCCACTTCCTCGGCGCTGTTGAAACCCTGGGTGAAGACGAAGTGCAGGTTGCCTTCCAGCGCATGGCCGAAAATGATTGCCTCGTCGTAGCGGTGCTGGTCGAACAGCTGGATCAGCCGGTTGACGCCTTCGGCCAGTTGCTCGACGGGGAAGGTGACGTCTTCGATGATGACCGTGGTGCCGGTCTGGCGCACGGCGCCCACGGCGGGGAAGGTGTCCTTGCGGATCTTCCACAACTGGTTGTACACCACCGGGTCTTCGCTGAAATCCACTTGCTGTTCCAGGGGGAACTCGGCAATCGAGGCCATCACCTGGTGCATTTGCTCGTGCAGCAGGGTCTGGCTGGCGGCGCGGGATTCGATCAACAGGGCGCAGGCGTTGGCCGACAGGCCCTTGACCCACACCGGCATGCCGGCCATGTCCTGCACCGAGCGCAGGCTGCGCCGGTCCAGCAACTCCACGGCCGATACGGGCTGGCGCTTGAGGATCGGCACGGCGCGGCAGCAGCTTTCGACACTGGGGAACACCAGCAGGGCGCTGGCCTTGTGCGGGTGGTCGGGCACGGTGTCGTAGGTCACCGCGCTGATGAAGCCCAGGGTGCCCTCGGAGCCGACCAGCAGGTGCTGCAGGATATCGAGCGGCTGGTCGAAATCCACCAGGGCATTGAGCGACAGGCCGGTGGTGTTCTTGAGCCGGTACTTGTGCCGGATGCGCTCGGCCAGGGCCGTATTGGCGCGGGTCTCCCGACCCAGGCGGGCGAGGGCGTCGAGCAAGGGGGCGTGGCTGTTCTGGAAGGCCGCGACGCTGGCCGGGTCCTCGCTGTCCAGGCAGGTGCCGTCGGCCAGCACCAGGCGCAGGCCGGCCAGGGTGTGGTAGGTGTTCTGCGCCGTGCCGCAGCACATGCCGCTGGCGTTGTTGGCGACGATACCGCCAATCTTGCAGGCATTGATCGAGGCAGGGTCGGGGCCGATCTTGCGCCCGAACGGCGCCAGCCAGGCGTTGGCCTGGGCGCCGATGACACCCGGCTGCAGCCTGATCTGTTCGCCCTGGCCGCGCACCTCGCGCCCGTTCCAGTTATCGCCCAGCACGATCAGGACCGAATCGCTGATGGCCTGGCCGGACAAGCTGGTGCCGGCGGCGCGGAAGGTGATGGGCACCCGCTCGCGCTGGGCCAGCTTGATCAGCCCGACCACCTCGTCCTCGGACTCCACCCGCACCACCAGCTTGGGGATCAGGCGATAGAAGCTGGCATCGGTGCCGAAGGCCAGGGTAGAGGTCGGGTCGTCGAAGCGACGCTCGGCAGGTATCAGGCGCTCGGCATCGCGCAGAAACGCAGCAGGCAGGCTCATGCAGTCTCCTCGCGGGGCCGCGGCGTCTGGTGCGGCGCGTGCCCCGGTAATCAGGCGGTGTTTCAGGCAGGCGCTCAGGCGCCGAGTTCGCGTACCAGCGAGTCGCGGGTGATCTCGCCGATGGACTTGGTGCCGGTCAGCACCATGGCCACGCGCATTTCTTTCTCGAACAGCTCCAGCAGGTTCTTCACCCCGGCCTGGCCATGAACGGCCAGGGCATACAGGAAGGCCCGGCCGATCAGCACGGTGTCGGCGCCCAGGGCGATCATGCGCACCACGTCCAGGCCGCTGCGAATGCCCGAGTCGGCCAGGATCTTCAGGTCGCCCTTCACCGCGTCGGCAATCGCCGGCAAGGCGCGGGCGCTGGACAGCACGCCGTCGAGCTGGCGGCCACCGTGGTTGGACACGACGATACCGTCGGCGCCGAACTTGACCGCATCGCGGGCATCGTCGGCATCGAGGATGCCCTTGATGATCATCGGGCCGTCCCAGAATTCGCGGATCCACTCCAGGTCGCGCCAGGAAATGGACGGGTCGAAATTGTTGGCCAGCCAGCCGATGTAGTCGGCCAGGCCCGTAGGGTTGCCCCGGTAGGTGGAGATGTTGCCCAGATCGTGCGGGCGGCCCATGACGCCCACGTCCCATGCCCACTGCGGGTGGGTCATGGCTTGCAGCATACGCCGCAGCGGGCCGTTCCTGCCGCTCATGCCCGAGTGGGCATCGCGGTAGCGGGCGCCGGGGGTGGGCATGTCGACGGTGAACACCAGGGTACGAACGCCGGCAGCCTTGGCGCGCTCCAGGGCATTGCGCATGAAGCCGCGGTCCTTGAGCACGTACAGCTGGAACCACATCGGCCGGTCGATGGCCGGGGCCACTTCTTCGATGGGGCAGACCGAAACGGTGGACATGGTGAACGGGATGCCGTGGGCAGCAGCCGCACGCGCCGCCTGCACTTCGCCACGGCGGGCGTACATGCCGGTCAGGCCGACCGGGGCCAGGGCCACAGGCATGCTCAGGGTTTCACCGAACAGCTCGGTCTGCAGGCTGAGTTCGGACATGTTCTTCAGCACGCGCTGGCGCAGGGCGATGCTGGCCAGGTCCGAAACGTTATGGCGCAGGGTGTGCTCGGCGTAGGCGCCGCCATCGGCATAGTGGAACAGAAAGGGCGGCAACTTGCGTTGGGCGGCGGCGCGGTAATCGGTAGAGGCAGAAATGATCATGGGCTCTCGCAGCTTGGCAGGTGAGTAAGGCCGGGCGATGTGGGCTGCCCGGCCCCTTTCACTTTAGTGATGAACCAGCATGCCGGTCAGCCAGTAGGCCTGCACCAAGGTGATCAGGCCGACGATGGTGGCGAAGAACAGGCTGTGCTTGACGGTGAAGCGGAACAGGTCGGACTCCTTGCCCACAAGGCCGGTGGCGGCGCACGCCACGGCGATCGACTGCGGCGAAATCATCTTGCCGGTCACGCCGCCGCTGGTGTTGGCGGCAACCAGCAGGGTGTCGTTCACGCCGATCTGGTGCGCGGTGGTGGCTTGCAACGAGCTGAACAGGGCGTTGGAGGAGGTGTCCGAACCGGTCAGGAACACCCCCAGCCAGCCCAGGAACGGCGAGAAGAACGGGAACGCCGCGCCGGTGCCGGCCAGTACCAGGGCCATGGTCGAGGACATGCCGGAATAGTTGGTCACGAAGGCGAAGGCCAGCACCATGCCGATGGACAGAATGGGCCAGCGCAGCTCGAAGAGTGTTTCCTTGAAAGTGGTCAGACCAGTCTTGACGTTGATCTTGAGCACGGCCATGGAGATCAGTGCCGACAGGAAGATCGCGGTGCCCGTGGCAGAAATCGGGTCGAGCTTGAACACGGCCGGCATGGCCGTAGGTGCAGCCACGATGGGGGCCGTTTTGATCACCAGTTGGTCGAGGTGCGGGATGGCGAAGTTGAACACGAAGTTGTACATCGCACCGCCCGGGGCGAACGCGGCCTTGAAGGGCTTGAGGGTCCAGATCGTCACCAGCACCGTGAGAATCAGGAACGGCGACCAGGCTTTGAAGATTTCACCCAGGCTGTAGGGGCTTGGCTGGCTGCCACCGGTTTGCACCATGGCCGCGCCGACGCTGCCGGTGGCCGCCGCGAACGAACGCTTGGGCTGCCACACTTTCAGGAACAAGGTCAGGGCGATCAGGCTGGCCAGGGCCGAGGTGATGTCAGGGAGTTCCGGGCCGATGAAGTTCGAGGTGAAGTACTGGGTGACGGCGAAGCTCAGGCCGGCCACCAGGGCCGCAGGCCAGGTTTCCTTCACGCCGCGCAGGCCGTCCATCATGAACACCAGCCAGAACGGCACGAACAGTGACAGCAACGGCAGCTGGCGACCGGTCATGGCGCCGATGTGGAAGGCGTCGATGCCGGTGACCTGGCCTGCCACGATGATCGGGATGCCCAGCGCGCCGAAGGCGACCGGTGCGGTGTTGGCGATCAGGCACAGGCCTGCGGCGTACAGCGGGTTGAAGCCAAGGCCCACCAGCAGCGCGGCGGTGATCGCCACCGGTGCACCAAAGCCGGCCGCCCCTTCCAGGAAGGCGCCGAAGCAGAAGCCGATCAGCAACACCTGCAGGCGCTGGTCGTCGGTGATCGACAGCACCGAACTGCGGATCACCTCGAACTGGCCGCTCTTGACCGTGAGTTTGTACAGGAACACGGCCGCGACGATGATCCAGGCGATGGGCCACAGACCATAGAGGAAGCCGTAGCCGGCAGCCGCCAGGGCCATGTCGACAGGCATCTGGAAAGCGAAGATCGCCACCAGGATCGACAAGCCCAAGGTGATGCTGCCGGCGACATGGCCCTTGAGACGGAAGACGGCCAGGGCCAGGAAGAAGAAGACGATGGGGATGACTGCCGCCAGTGCGGACAGGCCGAGACTGCCCAGCGGGCTGTAGAGTTGTTGCCAGGTTTGCATATGGGGTGGCCCCTAATTGTTGTTGGTCATGCGCCGGCCCTGGATAATTGGTAAGACCAATTTACAATGGCTCGCCGCTAGGTTAAAAGCGCACACGGGGGTGTGTCAATTTGTCCGAGGCAGCACTTTGGTCGAATGCCGATGAGCGGGCAGGTGATGTGGCGTGAAAATCGAGCGCTGGTGGGTGTCGGCCGGCTGTGGATCGGCGAGAATGGATGCCCCGGATATCAGCCGGGATTCGTGGAGAGCGTGTGATGGTTTTTGATCAGGTCCGCCAGCGGCGCCTGTCCGACGACATTGTCGATCGGTTGGAAGGGATGATTCTGGAAGGCACGTTGACGTCGGGCCAGCGGCTGCCAGCCGAACGCGTGCTGGCCGAGCAGTTTGGGGTATCACGCCCGTCGTTGCGCGAAGCGATCCAGAAGCTGGTGGCCAAGGGGTTGCTGGTCAGCAAGCAAGGCGGCGGCAACTATGTGGCGCAGTCGCTGGGCTCCACGTTCAGTGACCCGTTGTTGCAACTGCTCGAACACAGCCCTCAGGCGCAACACGACCTGCTGGAGTTTCGCCATACCCTGGAGGCGTCTTGTGCCTACTACGCGGCCCAGCGCGCCACCGCACCCGACCGGGCTCGCTTGAAGGAGGCGTTCGACGTGCTGCAGGACTGCTACGCACGGGTGGGGGAAGTCACGCGGGCCGAAGAAGGCGCCGCCGATGCGCGCTTTCACCTGGCCATTGCCGAGGCCAGTCACAATGCCGTGCTGCTGCACACCATTCGTGGCTTGTTCGACCTGCTCAAGCGCAACGTGGTCACCAACATCGGTGGCATGTACCAGCAACGCAGCGAAACGCGCGACATGCTGATCAGCCAGCACCGGGAGTTGTACCTGGCGATTGTCGAAGGCAGGGCCGAGGATGCGCGTGAGGTGTCCAGCCGGCACATTCTGTACGTGCAGGAGGTGCTCGAAGAGGCGCATGAAGAGGCGCAGCGGGTCGCACGGGCGGAGCGGCGCAACGGGCACTGAGGGTATGTGTGCGGGCGAGTGTACGCATGAACAGGTGGCCGCTGTGGGCGGCGCGCTGTTCACGGCAGGTAAGCTTCCCCTTGATGAAACGATCGGGCAACTAGTTGCCCGTATCATCACTCGGCGGGGAAGAGGGGCAAGCGCTAGTCTTCCTTGCCCTTGTTGCGCACGGCCCGCTGCAGCTCGCGGTTGGAATCGCGTTCGCGCACGGTATCGCGCTTGTCGTATTCCTTCTTGCCCTTACCCAGTGCGATTTCGCACTTGATCAGGTGCTTGCTCCAATACAGCGCCAATGCCACGCAGGTATAACCCTTTTGCGCCACGGCCGCTTCGAGCCGCTCGAGCTCACGCTTGTTGAGCAGCAGCTTGCGGGTGCGGATGGGGTCTGCGATGACGTGGGTGCTGGCGGTGGTCAGCGGGGTGATGTGGCTGCCGAACAGCCAGGCCTCACCGTCCTTGAGCAGCACGTAGCTGTCAACGAGGTGCGCCTTGCCGGCTCGCAGGCTTTTTACTTCCCAGCCGGACAGGACCAGCCCGGCCTCGAACTTGTGTTCGATGAAGTAATCGTGTCGCGCTTTCTTGTTCTGCGCGATGGTCCCGGTCGGATGTTTTTTTTGCTTAGCCATAGGGTCGGCATTATAGGCAAGTCCGCGCGTCGTCCGCTATGGGATTTCTGCGTGCTTGAGCCACTGGAATGAATACCGGACAATGCAGGCACTGTCATAGGTACAGAACCTGTAATCGGAATGCTGCGAAGCACCGCCACCCAGCCTAGGAAGTGACGCCTGGATGACTACCCATATTCAACGCTCCGCCCTGCTGCCGTATCCTGCCCAGGCCTTGTACGACCTGGTAAACGATGTAGCCAGCTACCCGGACTTCTTGCCCTGGTGTTCCGACTCGACGGTGCTCGAAGCCAGCGAAACCCACATGCGCGCCAAGCTCGAGGTGGCCAAAGGCGGTATCAGCCAGCACTTCGTTACCCGCAATGTGCTGGTGCCGGGGGAATCCATCGAGATGAACCTGGAGGAGGGGCCGTTCACCCAGTTGCATGGCATCTGGGTGTTCAAGCCGCTGGGCGAGAAGGCCTGCAAGATCAGCTTGGACCTGTCGTTCGACTATGCCGGCTCATTGGTGCGCGCCACGCTGGGGCCGCTGTTCAATCAGGCAGCCAATACCCTGGTGGATGCGTTCTGCGAGCGTGCCAAGCAGTTGTACGCTGCTTCGTAAGGTCTGCAATCGAGGTATCGCCACGCGCCTCCAGTGGCAGGAGGCGGTGACGTTTGATTGGCAGCGTTTATTGCAGCAATGAAAAAGCCCGGACACTGTCCGGGCTTTTTTGTATCAGCGCGTTTAGCGCGTTTCCAGCGGTGCCGGTGTCGGCACGGGCGTGGTTTCGATGGTGTCGATCTCGCGCTGGATGGATTCCTCGACCGAGCCTGGTTTGGCCGGTTTTTCTTCCGGCTGGGCTGCCGGCTGCTCGCCGTTGGCGCCTGGGCTGACCGTGGTGTCACCGCTGCCACCGAGGATTTCCTGGTCGCGGCTGACGCCCGGCATGAAGTCGCCAGACAGGCTTACCAGCTGGTCGCTTTCATTGAAGAAAATGCTCATGCGTTCCTGTTGGCGCTGACCGCCACCAGGTTGCAGGCTGTAGAGGTAATCCCACCGGTTGGTGTGGAACGTATCCTGAATCAGAGGGTTACCCATGATAAACCGCACTTGCCGCCGGGTCATTCCCGGACGCAATTGGTCTATCATGTCTTGCGTGACGACATTGCCCTGCTGGATGTCGATTTTGTAAACCCCGGGAAACGAGCAACCGGCGAGTGCGAGCAGTCCCACGAAGGTGAGGCTGGTTAGCAAGAGCTTGGTGTTTTGCATCGGTGGGCGACTTCCACTATCTTGGCTGGACAACGTAAACACCGATCATACCCGTATTAAGAGAAGCTGCGAAGCAGCATCGGCGAGAAAGCTGACCATGGTTGAAAATAGCGAATTGCGCAAAGCCGGTCTCAAGGTGACCCTGCCTCGAGTCAAGATCCTTCAAATGCTCGACTCTGCCGAGCAGCGTCACATGAGCGCCGAAGATGTGTACAAGGCCCTCATGGAGGCAGGCGAGGATGTTGGCCTGGCCACCGTGTACCGTGTACTGACCCAGTTCGAAGCAGCAGGTCTGGTGGTTCGCCACAACTTCGACGGCGGTCATGCGGTGTTTGAACTGGCCGATGGCGGTCACCACGACCATATGGTCAACGTGGATACCAGTGAAGTCATCGAGTTCATGGACGCCGAGATCGAGAAGCGTCAGCGTGAAATTGTCGAAGAGCACGGTTTCGAGCTGGTGGACCACAACCTGGTCCTTTATGTGCGTAAGAAGAAGTAACGATTACTTCGTTCTTAAACAGCAAAGGCGACCCTAGGGTCGCCTTTGTTTTTTCTGCAAGCGGTGGTGTTGGCCGTTACCCCGGCCCTTTGCCGAATGACTTCAGGCCTTGCCGCTGACCACCATCTTGCGCGCATGGGCCAGCGATTCCTTGGTCAGGTCGATGCCACCCAGCATGCGCGCCACTTCCTCGACCCGCTCGCGTTTGCCAAGGCTGGCCACAGCCGTGTGCGTGGTATCGCTCTCGCGGGCCTTGTGCACGAACAGGTGATGATGGCCTTGAGCGGCCACCTGGGGCAGGTGGGTGACGGTCAACACCTGGCCGCGCTCGCCCAGGCGACGCAACAGTTGGCCCACGATTTCCGCCGTCGGCCCGCCGATGCCTACGTCCACTTCGTCGAACACCAGGGTAGGGATGCGCGAGGTCTGGGCCGTGATGACCTGGATCGCCAGGCTGATCCGGGACAGTTCGCCGCCCGAGGCGACTTTGGACAGCGCCTTGAGGGGTTGGCCGGGGTTGGCGCTGACCAGCAATTCGATCTGCTCGAGCCCATTGGGTGAAAGGTCGGCCGTCTCATTGGGCGTGAGCTGAATGCAGAAGCGACCGCCGGGCATGCCCAGGCGCTGGATTTCCTGCTCGACAGCCTCTGCCAGCTGCTTGGCGGCATGCTGACGCAGCCCGCTCAGTTCGCGGGCCTTCTCTTTATAGTGCTGAGCGAATGCAGCCATCTCTTCGCCCAGGCGTTCCAGCGATTCGTCGCTGGCGTTGAGCCCTTCGAGTTCCTCCATCAACTGCTGCTGCAGGTGGGGTAGCTCTGTGGGGTGCACCCGGTGCTTGCGCGCCAGGGTATAGATGGTGTCGAGGCGTTCTTCCAGGGCCTGCAGCCGCATGGGGTCGGCATCGAAGTTGTCGAGGAAACGGTTGAGCTCGCCCACGGCTTCTTCCACCTGAATCTGCGCGCTGGCAATCAGGTTGGCCGCTTCCGACAGTGCCTTGGGGGCATTGCTGGCAGCGCCCAACCGGTTGAGGCTGGAGGTGAGCGCGCCAAGCACATTGCCCGAATCGCTTTCACTGCACTGGTCGATGACCTGGCGGCAAATGCCGAACAGGGCCTCAGCGCTGGTGAGATTCTTGTGCTCCTGCTCCAGGTGCTCCAGCTCGTTTTCGCCCAGGCCCAGGTTGTCCAGCTCTTCGAGCTGGTAGCTGAGCAGCTGGTGACGGGCCCGCTGTTCGTCGCCGGAATTGGACAGGCGCTCCAGTTCGAGTCGCGTCTGGTTCCAGCGCTTGGCCGCCATTTGCACCTGCCGGGCCAGGTCGATGGCCCCGGCGTACTCGTCGAGCAGGCGCCGGTGGGTGTCGGCCTTGAGCAGGGACTGGTGCTCATGCTGGCTGTGGATGTCTATCAGCAGCTCGCCCAGGGCCTTGAGGTCGCCGAGCGGGCAGGGCGTGCCGTTGATGTAGCCACGGCTGCGGCCTTCGGCAGTGATGACACGCCGCAGGATGCACAGCCCGTCGCTGGCGAGGTCGCGTTCGGCCAGCCAGGTGTGGGCTTCGGGAATGTCAACCAGGTCGAACGTGGCGAGGATGTCGGCCTTGTCGGTGCCGGGGCGTACCACACCGCTGTCGGCGCGGTCGCCCAGGGCCAGGCCCAGGGCATCGAGCATGATCGACTTGCCCGCACCTGTCTCGCCCGTGATCACGGACATGCCGCGGGCGATTTCCAGGTCGAGGTGTTCGACGATGGCGTAGTTGTGAATGGACAGGTGCACCAGCATGAGGGCGACTCCAGAAAGTCATGTCTGGTTATTTATACAGTAGTTTTTTCCAGCCTGCCAATGCCCTTTTGGCGCAAACGCTTGAAGGCGTAAAAACCGGGTTGCCCCTTGAAGCTGTATTTTCCGGCCCCATATACGCCACATCACCGGCGAGCCTGGCTCGCAGTCCACCAAATTGCGCAGGAGATATCCCATGGCTGATGAGCAGCTGAACGAGAAAGACCTCAACGTCGAGCAAACCGGTGCCGACAACGCAGCTGATGCCCGCGTGCTGGAACTCGAAGAACAGCTGGCCGCGGCCAAGGACCAGTCGCTGCGTACCGTGGCCGAACTGCAGAACATCCGCCGTCGTGCCGAGCAGGATGTGGAAAAGGCGCACAAGTTCGCCCTGGAAAAATTCTCCACCGACCTGCTGCCTGTGATCGACAGCCTGGAACTGGCCCTGGCTCACTCCAGCGCCCAGGACGAACACGTCAAGCAGATCCGCGAAGGCGTCGAGCTGACCCTGAAGATGTTCCAGGACACCCTCAAGCGCTACAACCTCGAAGCCATCGACCCGCACGGCCAGCCGTTCAACCCTGAGCATCATCAGGCCATGGCCATGCAGGAAAACGCCGAGGTCGAACCCAACAGCGTATTGAACGTGTTCCAGAAGGGCTACCTGCTCAACGGCCGCCTGCTGCGCCCCGCCATGGTGGTGGTCAGCAAGGCGCCGAGCGCAGCGCAACCTTCTATCGATGAAAAGGCTTGAAATCCTTCCGGGCATCCCCATCTAGGTGTCAAGCCTTCAAGTATTACCGCAGTTGGCCACAGTAGCCGCTGCTACCTCATTCAAGTTTCGGGAGAGTTAACATGGGCAAGATCATCGGTATCGACCTGGGGACCACCAACTCGTGCGTCTCTGTGCTGGAAAACGGTAACGTCAAAGTCATCGAGAACGCCGAGGGTGCGCGTACCACCCCCTCGATCGTGGCCTACGCCAACGACGGCGAAATCCTGGTCGGCCAGTCGGCCAAGCGCCAGGCCGTGACCAACCCGCACAACACGCTGTTTGCCGTCAAGCGCCTGATCGGCCGTCGCTTCGAAGAAGACGTCGTGCAGAAAGACATCAAGCTGGTGCCTTACAAGATCGTCAAGGCCAACAACGGCGACGCCTGGGTTCAGGCCAGCGGCAAAGACATGGCGCCGCCGCAGATCAGCGCTGAAGTGCTGAAGAAAATGAAGAAGACCGCCGAAGACTACCTCGGCGAGCCTGTGACCGAAGCGGTCATCACTGTGCCGGCCTACTTCAACGACAGCCAGCGTCAGGCCACCAAGGACGCCGGCCGCATCGCCGGTCTGGACGTCAAGCGCATCATCAACGAGCCGACCGCCGCTGCACTGGCCTACGGCATGGACAAGGCCAAGGGCGACCACACTGTCATCGTCTATGACCTGGGTGGTGGTACCTTCGACGTATCGGTCATCGAAATTGCCGAAGTCGACGGCGAGCATCAGTTCGAAGTACTGGCCACCAACGGCGACACCTTCCTGGGTGGCGAAGACTTCGACATGCGCCTGATCGACTACCTCGTCGACGAGTTCAAGAAAGAGTCCGGCATGGACCTGAAGAACGACCCGCTGGCCCTGCAGCGCCTGAAGGAAGCTGCTGAAAAGGCCAAGATCGAGCTGTCCTCGGCCCAGTCGACCGACGTCAACCTGCCGTACATCACTGCAGATGCAACCGGTCCGAAGCACTTGAACGTGAAGATTTCCCGCGCCAAGCTGGAATCGCTGGTCGAAGACCTGGTCAGCCGCACCATCGAGCCTTGCCGCATTGCGCTCAAGGACGCCGGTATCGACGCCAGCAAGATCGACGACGTGATCCTGGTCGGTGGCCAGACCCGTATGCCGCTGGTTCAGAAAGCCGTTGCCGACTTCTTCGGCAAGGAAGCGCGCAAGGACGTGAACCCGGACGAAGCCGTTGCCATGGGTGCCGCCATCCAGGGCGCAGTATTGGCCGGTGACGTGAAGGACGTTCTGCTGCTGGACGTCAGCCCGCTGACCCTGGGTATCGAAACCATGGGCGGCGTGATGACCTCGCTGATCGAGAAGAACACCACCATCCCGACCAAGAAGTCGCAGGTGTTCTCGACGGCCGACGACAACCAGGGCGCCGTGACCATTCACGTGCTGCAAGGCGAGCGCAAGCAGGCGGCACAGAACAAGTCGCTGGGCAAGTTCGACCTGGCTGACATTCCGCCAGCACCACGTGGCGTGCCGCAGATCGAAGTGACCTTCGACATCGACGCCAACGGCATCCTGCACGTCAGCGCCAAAGACAAGGCCACTGGCAAGTCGCAGTCCATCGTCATCAAGGCCAACTCCGGCCTGTCGGACGACGAAATCGAGCGCATGGTGCGTGACGCCGAGGCCAACGCCGAGGAAGACCGCAAGTTCGAAGAGCTGGCCGCTGCCCGTAACCAGGGTGATGCACTGGTTCACTCGACCCGCAAGATGGTCGCCGACGCGGGTGACAAGGTCACCGCCGAAGAAAAGACTGCCATCGAAGCGGCCGTGGTCGCCCTGGAAACCGCCGTCAAAGGCGACGACAAGGCTGCCATCGACGCCAAGGTCGAAGAGCTGTCCAAGGTCTCTGCACCGGTTGCCCAGAAGATGTACGCCGAGCAGTCGGCTGAACAGCCTCAGGGCGGCGCGCAGCAGGCCGAGCCGGAAGCCAAGCACGATGACGTGGTGGACGCCGAGTTCGAAGAAGTGAAAGACAACAACAAGCAGTAATTCCTGCAAGTTGTCGGCCAGTGCACCGCCGTTTGGCGGTGAACTGGTAGGATGTCGCCGCGCGGGGGCTTGCTCCCGCGTTGACGTATCTGGAATTCGAGAATTTTTGCAGCATTTGTCAGCCCCTCATGGGGAGCAGGTGCTGACGGCGCGGCGCAGATGCCGGACGCCCAACAAGGTGCAAATGACCTATGTCCAAGCGTGATTATTATGAGGTCCTGGGTGTCGAGCGCGGCGCCACGGATGCTGACCTCAAGAAAGCCTATCGCCGGTTGGCGATGAAGTACCACCCTGACCGCAACCCGGGTGACAAAGAGTCCGAAGACAAATTCAAGGAAGCCAACGAGGCCTACGAGGTCCTGTCGGACGCCAGCAAGCGCGCAGCGTTCGACCAGTATGGCCATGCCGGTGTCGACCCGAGCATGGGTGGCGGCGGGGCCGGTTTCGGGGGCGCCAACTTCTCCGATATCTTCGGTGATGTGTTCAGCGATTTCTTCGGCGGCGGCCGGGGTGGTGGGCGCGGTGGCGCCCAGCGCGGCAGCGACCTGCGCTACACCCTGGAGCTGAACCTGGAAGAAGCCGTACGCGGCACCACGGTCAGCATTCGCGTGCCGACGCTGGTCAACTGCCAGCCGTGCGATGGCAGCGGTGCGAAGAAAGGCTCCACTCCGTCGACGTGCCCGACCTGCGGCGGCATCGGCCAGGTGCGCATGCAGCAGGGCTTCTTCTCGGTGCAGCAGACCTGCCCGCGCTGCCATGGCCAGGGCAAGATCATCACCGACCCTTGTGGCGCCTGCCATGGCGAAGGCCGCGTCGAGGAATACAAGACCCTGTCGGTCAAGGTGCCAGCAGGCGTCGACACCGGTGATCGCATACGCCTGTCGGGCGAGGGCGAAGCCGGCGCGCACGGTGGGCCGACCGGTGACCTGTACGTGGTGATCAACGTGCGTGAGCACGAGATCTTCCAGCGTGATGGCAAGCACTTGTACTGCGAAGTGCCGATCAGCTTCACCGATGCTGCGCTCGGTGGCGAACTCGAGGTGCCAACCCTCGACGGTCGGGTCAAGCTGCGCATTCCCGAAGGCACCCAGACCGGCAAGCAGTTCCGCCTGCGTGGCAAGGGCGTGGCGCCTGTGCGCGGTGGTGGTGCGGGCGATCTACTGTGCCGCGTGGCGGTGGAGACGCCGGTCAACCTCAGCCGTCGCCAGCGCGAGCTGCTTGAAGAGCTGCGTGATTCGCTCGAAGGCGACAGCTCCCATTCGCCCAAGGCCAATGGCTGGTTCGATGGCGTGAAGCGCTTCTTCGGCGATCTCTGACAAGGAAAAGGCTATGCGACGTATTGCAGTGATGGGCGCGGCAGGGCGAATGGGCAAGACCCTCGTCGAAGCCGTGCAGCAAACCGCAGGTGCCGGACTTACGGCTGCCATCGACCGCCCGGACAGCACGCTGGTGGGTGCGGATGCAGGCGAGTTGGCGGCCCTGGGGCGCATTGGCGTGCTGCTGTCAGACGACCTGGCCAAGGTTGCCGATGACTTCGACGTGCTGATCGACTTCACCCATCCATCGGTCACCCTGAAGAACCTGGCGTTCTGCCGCAAGCATGGCAAGGCCATGGTCATCGGCACCACCGGGTTCACCGTGGAAGAAAAGCACCTGCTGGCCGAAGCGGGCAAAGACATCCCGATCGTGTTCGCGGCCAACTTCAGTGTGGGCGTCAACCTCAGCCTCAAGCTGCTGGACATCGCGGCGCGTGTGCTGGGCGATGACGTCGATATCGAGATCCTCGAGGCGCATCACCGCCATAAGGTCGATGCGCCTTCGGGCACC
The DNA here is from genome assembly GCF_000730565.1 of Pseudomonas fulva NBRC 16637 = DSM 17717. GTDB lineage: Bacteria > Pseudomonadota > Gammaproteobacteria > Pseudomonadales > Pseudomonadaceae > Aquipseudomonas > Aquipseudomonas fulva. The sequence goes on from NZ_BBIQ01000025.1 coordinate 15,586, forward strand.
GCGCTGCGCATGGGTGAAGTGGTGGCCAATGCGCTGGGGCGCGACCTGCAGGAAGTGGCGGTGTATGGCCGCGAAGGGCAGACCGGTGCGCGTGATCGCAAGACCATCGGCTTTGCCACGGTGCGCGCCGGCGATGTGGTCGGTGATCACACGGTGCTGTTCGCTGCCGAGGGCGAGCGCCTGGAGATCACCCACAAGGCCTCCAGCCGCATGACATTCGCCAAGGGTGCCGTGCGAGCGGCTTTGTGGCTGGACGGGCGCGAGCCTGGCCTGTACGACATGCAGGATGTGCTCGAGCTGCACTGAGCCATCGGTCGTGACCAGGGCAACCTGCCGCCGCTGACGCGCACCTGTGCGGGTCTAGGCGGTGGGGCTCGCTTCTGGCGCGTGGCTCTGGCAGCGGTCTGTCGCATTCATGTGTTTAAGAGGCACATATGCGGTAGACCCAAAACGCACTTTTCTGTAAGCTACAGCTTTAGTGTGTCCACTAAAAGCGCGCAGCGAATTGAATTCAGCACATAAAAGCGGGGTGACGTGTCCATACGTCACTCCGCTTTTTTGCAACCTGCGATCGCCCTTTCATGCTTGATTTTCGGGAGGTCTTCTTGACAAAGCCAGCCATACTCGCCCTTGCCGACGGCAGTATTTTCCGCGGTGAGGCAATCGGTGCCGACGGCCAGACCGTTGGTGAGGTGGTATTCAACACCGCTATGACCGGCTACCAGGAAATCCTTACAGACCCTTCCTACGCGCAGCAAATCGTTACCCTGACCTACCCGCACATCGGCAACACCGGCACCACGCCGGAGGACGCAGAATCCAACCGCGTCTGGTCGGCCGGCCTGGTCATTCGCGATCTCCCGCTGCTGGCCAGCAACTGGCGCAACACTCAGTCGCTGCCCGAATACCTCAAGGCCAACAATGTGGTGGCCATTGCGGGTATCGACACCCGCCGCCTGACCCGAATCCTGCGTGAAAAGGGCGCTCAGAACGGCTGCATCCTGGCCGGTGACGACATCAGCGAAGAAGCCGCGATCGCTGCTGCGCGCGGCTTCCCAGGCCTTAAAGGCATGGACCTGGCCAAGGTGGTTTCCACCAAGGAACGCTACGAATGGCGCTCCAGCGTGTGGGAGCTCAAGACCGACAGCCACCCCACCCTCGAAGCTGCCGACCTGCCTTACCATGTGGTTGCGTTCGACTACGGCGTCAAGCTGAACATCCTGCGCATGCTGGTTGCCCGTGGCTGCCGCGTCACCGTGGTACCGGCCCAGACGCCGGCGAGCGAAGTGCTGGCCCTCAACCCGGACGGCGTTTTCCTGTCCAACGGCCCGGGCGACCCTGAGCCTTGCGACTACGCCATTCAGGCGATCAAGGAAATCCTGGAAACCGACATCCCGGTCTTCGGCATCTGCCTGGGTCACCAGCTGCTGGCCTTGGCCTCCGGCGCCAAGACCGTGAAGATGGGCCACGGCCACCACGGTGCCAACCACCCGGTTCAGGACCTCGATACCGGTGTGGTCATGATCACCAGCCAGAACCACGGCTTTGCGGTAGACGAAGCGACCTTGCCTGGCAACGTGCGCGCCATTCACAAGTCGCTGTTCGACGGCACCTTGCAGGGTATCGAGCGCACCGACAAGAGCGCGTTCAGCTTCCAGGGCCACCCTGAAGCGAGCCCAGGCCCGACCGACGTCGCGCCCCTGTTCGATCGTTTCACCGATGCCATGGCCAAGCGCCGCTGAGTCTCCTGCTTCAAGGCCCCGGGCGGCATGTGCCATGCCCGGATGCGCCTGACCCAGATTGTTCAATGCGGCTTGCCGACTGACCCCGGATTTGAGTGACAACCATGCCAAAACGTACAGACATCAAAAGCATCCTGATTCTCGGCGCTGGCCCGATCGTGATCGGCCAGGCCTGCGAATTCGACTACTCCGGCGCCCAGGCTTGCAAAGCCCTGCGCGAGGAGGGGTTCCGCGTCATCCTGGTGAACTCCAACCCAGCCACCATCATGACCGACCCGGCCATGGCCGACGCCACCTACATCGAGCCGATCAAGTGGCAGTCGGTGGCCAAGATCATCGAGAAAGAGCGCCCTGACGCCGTCCTGCCGACCATGGGTGGCCAGACTGCGCTGAACTGCGCCCTGGATCTGGAGCGCCATGGCGTTCTGGAGAAGTTCGGCGTGGAAATGATCGGCGCCAATGCCGACACCATCGACAAGGCCGAAGACCGTTCGCGCTTTGACAAGGCCATGAAGGACATCGGCCTGGAGTGCCCGCGCTCCGGTATCGCCCACAGCATGGAAGAAGCCAATGCGGTGCTCGAGAAGCTTGGCTTCCCGTGCATCATCCGTCCGTCGTTCACCATGGGCGGCACTGGCGGCGGCATCGCCTACAACCGCGAAGAATTCGAAGAAATCTGCACCCGTGGCCTGGACCTGTCGCCGACCAAGGAACTGCTGATCGACGAGTCGCTGATCGGCTGGAAGGAATACGAGATGGAGGTGGTCCGCGACAAGAAGGACAACTGCATCATCGTCTGCTCCATCGAAAACTTCGACCCGATGGGCGTGCACACCGGCGACTCGATCACCGTCGCCCCGGCGCAGACCCTGACCGACAAGGAATACCAGATCATGCGCAACGCCTCCCTGGCGGTGCTGCGTGAAATCGGTGTCGAGACCGGCGGTTCCAACGTGCAGTTCGGCATTTGCCCGAACACCGGCCGCATGGTCGTCATCGAGATGAACCCGCGTGTGTCGCGCTCCTCGGCCCTGGCTTCGAAAGCTACCGGCTTCCCGATCGCCAAGATCGCCGCCAAGCTGGCCATCGGCTACACCCTGGACGAGCTGCAGAACGACATCACCGGTGGCCGCACCCCGGCTTCCTTCGAGCCGTCGATCGACTACGTGGTGACCAAGCTGCCACGCTTTGCTTTCGAGAAATTCCCGAAGGCCGACGCTCGCCTGACGACCCAGATGAAATCGGTCGGTGAAGTCATGGCCATCGGCCGTACTTTCCAGGAATCCTTGCAGAAAGCCCTGCGCGGCCTGGAAGTCGGCGCCTGCGGCCTCGACCCGAAAGTCGACCTGGCCAGCCCCGAGGCTGCCAGCATCCTCAAGCGCGAGCTGACCGTGCCGGGCGCCGAGCGCATCTGGTATGTGGCCGACGCCATGCGTTCGGGCATGACCTGCGAGCAGATCTTCGACCTGACCGGCATCGACATGTGGTTCCTGGTGCAGATGGAAGACCTGATCAAGGAAGAGGAAAAGGTCAAGACCCTGGCCCTCACCGCGATCGACAAGGACTGCATGCTGCGCCTCAAGCGCAAGGGCTTCTCTGACCAGCGTCTGGCCAAGCTGCTGGGCATCACCGACAAGACCCTGCGCCGTCACCGCCACAAGCTGGAAGTGTTCCCGGTGTACAAGCGCGTCGACACCTGCGCCGCCGAGTTCGCCACCGACACCGCCTATCTGTATTCCACCTACGAGGAGGAGTGCGAGGCGAACCCGTCGACCCGCGACAAGATCATGATCCTCGGCGGTGGCCCCAACCGCATCGGGCAGGGCATCGAGTTCGACTACTGCTGCGTGCACGCCGCCTTGGCGCTGCGTGACGACGGTTACGAGACCATCATGGTCAACTGCAACCCGGAAACCGTTTCCACCGACTACGACACCTCCGACCGTCTGTACTTCGAGCCGCTGACGCTGGAAGACGTGCTGGAAGTCTGCCGCGTCGAGAAGCCCAAGGGCGTGATCGTGCACTACGGCGGCCAGACCCCGCTCAAGCTTGCCCGCGCCCTGGAAGAAGCCGGCGTGCCGATCATCGGCACCAGCCCCGACGCCATCGACCGTGCCGAAGACCGTGAGCGCTTCCAGCAGATGGTGCAGCGCCTGAACCTGCTGCAGCCGCCAAACGCCACCGTGCGCAGCGAAGAAGAGGCCATCAGCGCCGCTGGCACCATCGGCTACCCGCTGGTCGTGCGTCCATCCTACGTCCTGGGTGGTCGTGCCATGGAGATCGTCTACGAACTGGACGAGCTCAAGCGCTACCTGCGCGAAGCCGTTCAGGTGTCCAACGACAGCCCGGTGCTGCTGGACCACTTCCTCAACTGCGCCATCGAGATGGACGTGGATGCGGTCTGCGACGGTACCGATGTGGTCATCGGCGCCATCATGCAGCACATCGAGCAGGCCGGCGTTCACTCCGGTGACTCGGCATGTTCGCTGCCACCTTACTCGCTGAGCAAGGAAGTGCAGGATGAAGTGCGTGTGCAGGTCAAGAAAATGGCCCTGGAGCTGGGCGTAGTTGGCCTGATGAACGTGCAACTGGCCCTGCAGGGCGACAAGATCTACGTGATCGAAGTCAACCCGCGTGCCTCGCGTACCGTACCGTTCGTGTCCAAGTGCATCGGCACGTCGCTGGCCATGATCGCCGCCCGCGTCATGGCAGGCAAAACCCTGAAGGAGCTGGGCTTCACCCAGGAAATCATCCCCAACTTCTACAGCGTGAAGGAAGCCGTCTTCCCGTTCGCCAAGTTCCCAGGGGTTGACCCGATCCTCGGCCCTGAGATGAAATCGACCGGTGAAGTAATGGGTGTCGGTGACAGCTTCGGTGAAGCCTTCGCCAAGGCCCAGATGGGTGCCAGCGAAGTACTGCCGACCGGTGGCACTGCGTTCATCAGCGTGCGCGACGACGACAAGCCGCAAGTGGCCGGCGTTGCCCGCGACCTGATCGCCCTGGGCTTCGAAGTGGTGGCAACCGCAGGTACCGCCAAGGTCATCGAGGCGGCCGGCTTGAAGGTACGCCGCGTGAACAAGGTGACCGAAGGCCGTCCTCATGTGGTCGACATGATCAAGAACGACGAAGTGTCGTTGATCATCAACACCACCGAAGGCCGTCAGTCGATCGCCGATTCCTACTCGATTCGCCGCAATGCGCTGCAGCACAAGATCTACTGCACCACGACCATTGCGGCCGGTGAAGCCATCTGCGAGGCGCTGAAATTCGGTCCGGAAAAAACCGTTCGCCGCCTGCAGGATCTGCACGCAGGACTCAAAGCATGAGCATGACCAAATACCCGATGACCGTCCAGGGCGCTCGCGCCCTGGAAGAAGAACTGCTCTTTCTGAGCAAGACCGAGCGCCCGCGCCTGAGCCAAGCCATTGGTGAAGCGCGTGAGCTGGGCGACTTGAAGGAGAACGCCGAGTACCATGCCGCCCGCGAGGAGCAGGGCATGGTCGAGGCCCGTATCCGCGACATCGAAGGCCGTTTGCAGAACTCGGTCGTGATCGACGTGACCACCATTGCCCATACGGGCAAGGTCATTTTCGGTACTACCGTCGATCTGGAAAACACCGAGACGGGTGATCAGGTCACCTACCAGATCGTTGGCGAGGATGAAGCCGACGTGAAGAAAGGCAAGCTGTCCAGCAGTGCGCCGATCGCTCGCGCCATCATTGGCAAGGAAGAGGGTGACACCGTTGTCGTCAAGACGCCAAACGGTACGGTCGAGTACGAGATTGTCGAAGTCAAGCACATCTGACCGGCGCCTGCGGGCGCCTTCCCTCGAGGGGATCCTCTGGCAGCTGGCCCAGGTATTCTGGGTCGGTGGCCTGTGGGTGTTCCACGTGGGGTTGGTGCCTGCGTTGAAAGTCAGCGGCCTTGCGCCATTGCTTGTCCAGGACATTGCCGGGCAGATCGACCGTTGGTTGATCGGCGTGGCACTGCTCGGCCTGATCACCCAGCTGGCGGTATTGGCGAGGGTGGAAGGCCTGGCTGCCTGGTGGCGCCAGTTCCGTGGCCAGATGCTGTTGCTGGGCCTTGGGGCCTGCATCGGCTACTACACCTTGCGCTACGGGATCTCCGTGGGCGAGCGCTGGCAGATGTTCTGTTTCCTGGTGCTGGGCTTTTCCGGCATCGTGCTGGTCGCCCAGCCCGTTCCACTCAGGGCGCGACATTCGCGCCACTGAGCGGCGCCACCGTTACTTGTAACGGTGGACGTTGGACAGCTGCTTGTTCGGCTGAGGGTTCTTGCGGTAGATCAGCGCCTTCTTGCCGATGGTCTGAACCAGCTCGGCGCGGCCGGCCTTGCACAGCGCGGCAATGGTCTCGGCACGCTCTTCGCGGTCTTCGGAGCGAATTTCGACCTTGATCAGCTCGTGGTCGGCCAATGCGCGTTCCAATTCGGCGACGACGCCTTCATTCAAACCGTTGCCAGCAACGATCAGGACCGGCTTAAGGTCATGACCAATGGATTTGTATTGCTTCTTCTGCTCGTTATTGAGCGGCATAATCTGACCCTTTCCGTCTGATTCTGTAAAATTGACCGGCATTTTACCCGAGGGCCACCGGCTCCGCCCAGTCAATCACCACGCATATCATCGAGGTGCCCCGTGGTACAACGTTCCAAAAGCAGCGCAAACTGGCTGCGAGAGCATTTCAACGACCCTTTCGTCAAACAGGCGCAGAAGGACGGCTACCGCTCGCGAGCAAGCTACAAGCTGCTTGAGATCCAGGAAAAGGACCGCCTGATCCGTCCTGGCATGAGTGTCATCGACCTGGGCGCAGCGCCGGGCGGCTGGTCCCAGGTGACCAGTCGTCTGATTGGTGGTCAGGGTCGACTGATCGCCTCCGACATCCTGGAGATGGACTCAATCCCCGATGTCACCTTCATTCAGGGGGACTTCACCCAGGACGAGGTGCTACGGCAAATTCTCGAAGCCGTCGGCGATTCACACGTAGACCTTGTGATTTCGGACATGGCCCCCAATATGAGTGGTACGCCCGCGGTCGACATACCGCGAGCCATGTTCCTTTGCGAGCTGGCCCTGGATTTGGCAACCCGCGTGCTTCGGCCCGGCGGTGATTTCCTGATCAAGATCTTCCAGGGTGAAGGTTTCGATGTGTACCTCAAGGACGTGCGCACCAAGTTCGACAAGGTACAGATGCGCAAACCGTCTTCATCGCGGGATCGCTCCCGCGAGCAGTACCTGCTTGGCAAGGGGTTCAAGGGCGCGTGAACGGTACTAAGCGCAGCGGCCGATAGTTAATTCCAATCGGCCACGGCGTCAGGATCGTCCGAACTTCGTGTAGTCTGGATTTCACAAAGGGTTACAGACGGTGCCTGCGGTTGCGTGGGCAATGTAGTAAGTTAGGGCGATGAATATCATGCGAGGCACGGCTGCGTCGTGCGCCGGCCTCAGAGGGTAGCGAATTGAACGACATGGCAAAGAATCTGATCCTGTGGTTGATCATCGCAGCTGTCCTGGTGACGGTGATGAACAACTTCTCCAGCCCTAACGAGCCGCAGACCCTCAACTACTCCGACTTCATCCAGCAGGTCAAGGATGGCAAGGTCGAGCGAGTGACCGTCGACGGTTACATCATCACCGGCAAGCGCTCCGACGGCGACAGCTTCAAGACCGTGCGCCCGGCGATCACCGACAACGGCCTGATCGGCGACCTGGTGGACAACCACGTTACCGTTGAGGGCAAGCAGCCCGAGCAGCAGAGCATCTGGACCCAGTTGCTGGTTGCCAGCTTCCCGATCCTGGTCATTATTGCCGTGTTCATGTTCTTCATGCGCCAGATGCAAGGCGGGGCAGGTGGCAAGGGTGGCCCCATGAGCTTTGGCAAGAGCAAGGCGCGCCTGCTCTCCGAGGACCAGGTCAAGACCACCCTGGCTGACGTCGCCGGTTGCGACGAGGCCAAGGAAGAAGTGGGCGAGCTGGTCGAGTTCCTGCGCGACCCGGGCAAGTTCCAGCGCTTGGGCGGCCGCATTCCGCGCGGTGTGCTGATGGTGGGCCCGCCCGGTACCGGTAAGACCCTGCTGGCCAAGGCCATTGCAGGCGAGGCCAAGGTGCCGTTCTTCACCATTTCCGGTTCGGACTTCGTTGAAATGTTCGTCGGTGTCGGTGCCAGCCGTGTGCGCGACATGTTCGAGCAGGCCAAGAAGCACACCCCGTGCATCATCTTCATCGACGAGATCGACGCCGTCGGCCGTCACCGTGGGGCTGGCATGGGCGGGGGTCACGACGAGCGTGAGCAGACCCTCAACCAGTTGCTGGTAGAGATGGACGGCTTCGAGATGAACGATGGCATCATCGTCATCGCCGCGACCAACCGCCCTGACGTGCTCGACCCTGCGCTGCTGCGCCCCGGTCGCTTCGACCGTCAGGTCGTCGTTGGCCTGCCGGACATTCGGGGTCGTGAGCAGATTCTTAAAGTGCACATGCGCAAGGCGCCGATCGGCGACAACGTCAACCCGGCCGTCATCGCCCGTGGTACGCCGGGCTTCTCCGGTGCAGACCTTGCCAACCTGGTCAACGAAGCCGCGCTGTTCGCCGCTCGCGCCAACAAGCGCTTGGTCGATATGAAGGAGTTCGAGCTGGCCAAGGACAAGATCATGATGGGCGCTGAGCGCAAGACCATGGTCATGTCCGAAAAGGAAAAGCAGAACACGGCCTACCACGAAGCGGGTCACGCGATCGTCGGTCGCCTGGTGCCCGAGCACGATCCGGTCTACAAGGTGTCGATCATCCCGCGGGGTCGTGCACTGGGTGTGACCATGTTCCTGCCCGAAGAAGACCGCTACAGCCTGTCCAAGCGTGCGCTGATCAGCCAGATCTGCTCCCTCTACGGCGGTCGTATCGCCGAGGAGATGACCCTGGGCTTCGACGGCGTCACCACCGGCGCTTCCAACGACATCATGCGTGCCAGCCAGATCGCGCGGAACATGGTCACCAAGTGGGGCCTGTCCGAGAAGCTGGGCCCGCTGATGTATGCCGAAGAAGACGGCGAAGTGTTCCTGGGTCGTAGCGCAGGCAGCCAGCAGACCAGTGTTTCCGGTGAGACGGCCAAGCTGATCGATTCCGAAGTGCGCAGCATCATCGACCAGTGCTACGCCACTGCCAAGCAGCTGCTGACCGAGAACCGCGACAAGCTCGATGCAATGGCCGAAGCCTTGATGAAGTACGAAACCATCGACGCCGAGCAGATCGACGATATCATGGCCGGCCGTACGCCTCGCGAACCTCGCGATTGGGATGATGATTCGGCTTCCGGTACACCGGCTGCCCAGGGTGACCGCCCGGAATCGCCCATCGGTGGTCCAGCGGCTCAACACTAAGGGCACCTATGAGCTCAGTGCAGCACCCGACCCGATTGCCTTGCGGCAATCGGGTTCTTGATTTGTCGCGTACCCATGTCATGGGTATTCTCAATGTCACGCCCGATTCCTTCTCCGACGGTGGCCGCTTCAGTCAGCGCGACGAGGCTTTGCGCCACGCCGAGGCAATGGTGGCCGCAGGCGCCACGCTGATCGATGTGGGCGGGGAGTCCACCCGCCCGGGTGCGCGGCCCGTTTCGGTCACCGAAGAGCTTGAGCGCGTGGCGCCGATGGTCGAGGCCATCCACCGTCATCTCGATGTGGTGGTGTCGGTCGATACGTCCACGCCTGCCGTCATGCGCGAAGCCGCCCGCCTGGGCGCTGGCCTGATCAACGATGTGCGCGCCCTCGAGCGCGATGGGGCGCTGGATGCCGCTGCTGCAACCGGGCTGCCGGTGTGCCTGATGCACATGCGCGGCGAGCCGGGCACCATGCAGGACGACCCGCATTATGAGAATGTCACCCAGGACGTGGCGCGCTACCTCCAGCAGCGCATGGTGGCCTGTGCGGACGCGGGCATCGAGGCCGACCGCGTCGTGCTCGATCCAGGCTTCGGTTTCGCCAAGACCCTGGCCCACAATCTCAGCCTGTTCAAGCACCTCGAAGCGCTCCATCGCCTGGGGCGTCCGCTGCTGGTAGGCGTTTCCCGTAAAAGCATGATCGGCCTGACGCTCGAGCGTCCTGTGGATGAGCGTCTTTATGGCAGCCTGGCGCTCGCGGCGCTGGCCGTGACCAAGGGCGCAAGTATCCTGCGCGTGCATGATGTAGCGCAAACCGTTGACGTGGTCCGCATGATCGCCGCCGTTCAGCACGCCGAATAAGAACATTGGAGTCCCTATGAGCAGAAAATATTTTGGTACCGACGGCATTCGTGGCCGCGTCGGCGAATACCCGATCACCCCGGAGTTCATGCTCAAGCTTGGCTGGGCGGCTGGCATGGCGTTCCGCAAGCAAGGCCATTGCCGCGTGCTGGTGGGCAAGGACACGCGGATCTCCGGCTACATGTTCGAATCCGCGCTCGAAGCTGGTCTTTCGGCCGCAGGCGCCGATGTGATGCTGCTGGGCCCGATGCCCACGCCTGCCATCGCCTACCTGACCCGCACCTTCCATGCCGAAGCCGGTATCGTCATCAGTGCCTCGCACAACCCGCACGATGACAATGGCATCAAGTTCTTCTCGGGGCAGGGCACCAAGCTGCCGGACGAAGTGGAGCTGATGATCGAGGAACTGCTCGATCAGCCCATGACCGTCGTGGAGTCGAGCAAGCTGGGCAAGGTTTCGCGCATCAACGACGCAGCCGGTCGCTACATCGAGTTCTGCAAGAGCAGCGTGCCCAGCAGCACCAGCTTCGCCGGCCTCAAGCTGGTGGTCGACTGCGCCCATGGCGCCACGTACAAGGTGGCGCCCAGCGTGTTCCGTGAGTTGGGTGCCGATGTGACTGTGCTGCACGCCCAGCCTGATGGCCTGAACATCAACGAGGGCTGTGGTTCGACCCACATCGAGTCGCTGCAGGCCGCCGTGCTGGTCGGCCACGCAGACCTGGGCATCGCTTTCGACGGTGATGGCGACCGTGTGTTGATGGTCGATCACACCGGCGCGATCGTCGACGGTGACGAGCTGCTGTTCATCATTGCGCGCGACCTGCATGACCGCGGCAAGCTGCAAGGGGGCGTGGTAGGCACGCTCATGAGCAACCTGGGGCTGGAGCTTGCGCTCAAGGACCTGGATATCCCATTCGTGCGTGCCAAGGTCGGTGACCGCTACGTCATGGCCGAGCTGCTCGAGCGCGAGTGGCTGGTGGGTGGGGAGAATTCCGGCCACGTGGTGTGCTGCAACTACACCACCACGGGGGATGCGATCATCGCTGCGCTGCAGGTGCTGATGGCGCTCAAGCGCCGTGGCGAGACCCTGGCCCAGGCGCGCCAGGCGCTGCGCAAATGCCCGCAAGTGCTGATCAACGTGCGCTTCAGTGCAGGCGACGTGGACCCCCTCGAGCACCCGGACGTCAAGCAAGCCAGCGCGCAGGTCACAGAGGCCCTGGCAGGCCGTGGGCGGGTGTTGCTGCGTAAATCCGGGACCGAGCCGCTGTTGCGCGTCATGGTCGAAGGTGAGGATGAACACCAGGTGCGTCTGCATGCCGAAGCACTGGCAAAGCGCGTCGCAGAAGTTTGTGCCTGAAGCCGCTTGCCAGCGCGAATCTGGTTGGGTAAGATCTGCGCCCACTTTGACCGACGAGGTAAAGCATGCGTCGCCCTATGGTTGCTGGTAACTGGAAGATGCACGGTACCCGCGCCAGCGTCGCTGAGCTGACCGAGGGTTTGCGCAATCTTGCCCTGCCGAGCGGAGTGGAAGTCGCGGTATTCCCGCCAACCTTGTTCATCAACCAAGTGGTTGCCGAACTCGACGGCAAGGGTATTATCGTCGGCGCACAGAATTCTGCGGTAATGCCCGAACAGGGCGCGCTGACCGGTGAAGTTGCTCCGGAACAGCTGGTTGAAGCAGGTTGCAAGTTGGTGTTGATTGGCCATTCGGAACGTCGCCAGGTAATCGGCGAAGATGACGAAGTGCTGAATCGCAAGTTTGCAGCGGCTCAGGCCAAAGGTTTGAAGCCCGTGCTCTGTATTGGGGAAACCCTTGAAGAGCGCGAGGCCGGCAAAACGCTCGAAGTTGTTGGGCGTCAACTCAACAGTATCATCGAAGCTTTCGGTGTTAGTGTGTTTGCCAATGCGGTAATTGCCTATGAGCCTGTATGGGCCATCGGCACTGGCCTAACGGCCACGCCTCAGCAGGCCCAGGATGTGCACGCCGCCATCCGCGGCCAGCTGGCGGCAAAAGATGCTGAAGTGGCTGCGAAGGTGCAGTTGCTCTACGGCGGCAGCGTGAAGGCGGCCAATGCGGCCGAACTGTTCGGCATGCCGGATATCGATGGGGGTCTCATTGGTGGGGCTTCCCTGAACGCAGACGAATTCGGTGCAATTTGTCGCGCCGCAGGAAACTGAACAAATGCTGGAAACAGTCATCGTTGTTTTTCATCTGTTGGCAGCGCTGTCGCTGGTAGTGCTGGTACTGTTGCAACAGGGTAAGGGGGCGGAAGCCGGTGCATCTTTTGGTGCGGGTGCTTCCAATACCGTCTTCGGAAGTCAGGGCTCTGCCACCTTCCTAAGTAAATTCACTGCAATACTCGCTGCCACTTTCTTTTTGACAGCACTTGGGTTAGGATACTTCGCGAAGCAACAAGCTCACCAGCTTAGCCAAGCAGGTCTTCCAGATCCAGCCGTGCTAGAAGTGAAAGAGCAGCCAAAACCGGCCATCAATGATGATGTACCGGTGCTCCAAGAACAGAAGAGCGAAGCCACTCCTAATTCGGGTGATGTACCTCCTCCGGCAGAAGAGCAGAAGTAACGGGTTTCAAAGTAGTATTGCCGAGGTGGTGGAATTGGTAGACACGCAACCTTGAGGTGGTTGTGCCCATAGGGTGTAGGGGTTCGAGTCCCCTTCTCGGTACCATTTAAAGCTTGAGAGCCCGCCTTGGCGGGCTTTCTTGCAGGTGAAGGTTTGGATTTGACCCTCAAGTGGGTTCGGTCTTATACTTTCGCCCCAGCTTTGTCGCGGGGTGGAGCAGCTTGGTAGCTCGTCGGGCTCATAACCCGAAGGTCGTTGGTTCAAATCCAGCCCCCGCAACCAGCTTCAGCGAAGCCCCTTTTCAGGGGCTTTTTGCTAACCGAACAGTTCAGGCGTCGTTGTCCAACGGCGCTTTCAGGGATGGGCGCTTCGCCCATTTTTTATTTGCACAGCATGCACGAGGGGGTTCAGGTGTCGAGCAAGCTAGAACAGTTGCAGGCCTTGTTGGCCCCGGTTGTCGAGGGTCTGGGCTATCAATGCTGGGGGATCGAATTCGTTTCCCAGGGCAAGCATTCGGTATTGCGTATCTACATCGACAAGGAAGGCGGCATTCTGGTGGAGGACTGCGAAGCTGTCAGCCGTCAAGCCAGCGCCATCCTGGATGTCGAGGATCCGATCAGCAGCGAGTACACCCTCGAGGTGTCTTCTCCAGGCATGGATCGCCCACTGTTCACACTGGAACAGTTTGCCTCGCATGCCGGCGAACAAGTGAAGATCAAGCTGCGCTCACCCTTCGAGGGTCGTCGTAACTTCCAGGGCCTTCTCCGCGGTGTGGAGGAGCAGGATGTGGTGGTCCAGGTGGACGACCAGGAGTTCCTACTGCCGATCGATTCGATCGACAAGGCCAATATTATTCCCAGTTTTGACTGAGACGTGCCGGGCCCGACGGATTATCCGGGCCCAATGGCTTGCGCAAGGCGAGGCGTACGATGAGCAAAGAAGTACTGCTGGTTGTTGAATCGGTATCCAACGAAAAAGGTGTACCGCCCGGCGTCATTTTCGAAGCGCTGGAGGTGGCCCTGGCCACCGCAACCAAAAAACGTTTTGAAGACGAAGTCGACCTGCGTGTGGAAATCAACCGCCACACCGGTAGCTACGAGACTTTCCGTCGTTGGACCGTGGTCGATGAAGCCGACCTCGATGATCCGGCCATCGAAACCTGGCTGGACAAGATCAAGGACACGCATCCCGAAGCCAAGATTGGCGACGTGATCGAAGAAAAGATCGAATCCATCGAGTTCGGCCGCATCGCCGCGCAGACCGCCAAGCAGGTCATCGTGCAGAAGGTCCGTGAGGCCGAGCGTGCGCAGGTGGTCGATGCCTACCGTGAGCGTGTGGGCGAAATCATCTCCGGTACCGTCAAGAAGGTCACCCGCGACAACGTCATCGTCGACCTGGGCAACAATGCCGAGGCGTTGCTGGCCCGCGAAGACATCATTGCCCGCGAAACTTTCCGTGTGGGTGTGCGCCTGCGTGCACTGCTCAAGGAAATTCGCACCGAAAACCGTGGTCCTCAGCTGATCCTGTCGCGCACCGCGCCGCAGATGCTGATCGAGCTTTTCCGCATCGAAGTGCCGGAAATCGCTGAAGGCCTCATCGAAGTCATGGCCGCTTCCCGTGATCCGGGTTCGCGAGCCAAGATCGCCGTCCGCTCCAAGGACAAGCGCATCGACCCGCAAGGCGCCTGCATCGGCATGCGTGGGTCGCGCGTCCAGGCCGTATCCGGAGAGTTGGGTGGTGAGCGTGTGGATATCGTTCTCTGGGACGATAACCCGGCGCAGTTCGTCATCAACGCCATGTCGCCGGCTGAAGTCGCGGCGATCATCGTTGATGAAGATGCCCATGCCATGGACATCGCCGTCGCCGAAGACAACCTGGCTCAAGCCATTGGCCGTGGCGGTCAGAACGTTCGCCTGGCCAGTCAGTTGACTGGCTGGACCCTGAACGTGATGACCGAGAAGGACATCCAGGCCAAGCAGCAAGCCGAAACTGGCGACATCCTGCGCAATTTCATCGATGAACTGGAAGTCGACGAGGAGCTGGCCCAAGTGCTGGTCGACGAAGGCTTCACCAGCCTTGAAGAAATTGCCTACGTACCGTTGGAAGAAATGCTCAACATCGATGGCTTTGACGAAGATATCGTCAATGAGCTCCGCGCTCGAGCCAAGGACCGTTTGTTGACCAAGGCCATCGCTACCGAAGAAAAACTGGCAGACGCCCATCCGGCCGAAGACCTGCTCTCCCTTGAGGGCATGGACAAGGACCTGGCGGCGGAACTGGCGGTGCGCGGCGTGGTTAACCGCGAAGACCTGGCCGAGCAGTCGATCGACGACCTGCTCGACATCGACGGCATCGACGAAGAGCGTGCCGGCAAGTTGATCATGGCCGCCCGAGCCCACTGGTTCGAGTAATTAGGCGCGGCCTGAGGAGAGAAGTGCATGACGCAAGTCACGGTGAAAGAACTGGCCCAAGAGGTCGAGGCACCGGTAGAGCGCCTGCTGCAGCAGATGCGTGAGGCAGGTCTGCCGCACACCGACGCCGGTCAGGTAGTGACCGACAATGAGAAGCAGACCTTGCTGACTCATTTGAAGAGCAGCCACAAGAGCAAGGCGGAAGAACCGCGCAAGATTACCTTGCAGCGCAAAACCACCAGCACCCTGCGTGTCGCCGGTAGTAAGAGTATCAGCGTAGAAGTACGCAAGAAGAAAGTATTCGTGCAGCGCAGCCCGGAAGAAATCCAGGCTGAGCAGAAGCGTGAGCTCGAAGAGCGCCGTGCAGCTGAAAACGCTGCCCGCGACAAGGTTGACGCTGAAGTGCGTCAGCGCAACGAAGAGCAGGCGCGTCGCCAGGCTGCTGATGCCGCCGCTTCCGCTCCGGCTCCGGCTGCCAAGGCAGAACAGGCTTCTGCCCCTGCCGCTGCGCCGGTCGTAGCCAATGCGCCGACGTCGGAAGACGCTGCCGCCCGTGCGGCCGAGCGCAAGAAAGACGAGACCCGTCGCAACGAAAGCCGCACCCGTGATGACGACCGTCGTCGTGGCGAGGCGCCACGTGTGTCGATCAAGGTCAAGGTCAAGGAAAAGGAAAAGGCTCCGACGCCTCGTGCCGCGCCGCGTACCACCGACGAAGAGAGCGATGGCGCTCGTCGTGGTCGTGGTGGCAAGAGCAAGCTGAAGAAGCGTAACCAGCACGGCTTCCAGAACCCGACCGGTCCGGTCATTCGTGACGTGACCATCGGCGAGACCATCACCGTCTCCGAGCTTGCCAACCAGATGTCCGTCAAGGGCGCTGAAGTGGTCAAGTTCATGTTCAAGATGGGCACCCCGGTGACCATCAACCAGGTGCTCGATCAGGAAACCGCTCAGCTGATCGCCGAAGAGCTGGGCCACAAGGTCACGCTGATCAGCGATTCCGCCCTGGAAGACTCCCTGGCCGAATCCCTGAAGTTCGAAGGCCAGACCGAGTCCCGTGCGCCGGTCGTCACTGTCATGGGTCACGTCGACCATGGTAAGACCTCGCTGCTCGACTACATCCGTCGTGCCAAGGTTGCTGCTGGCGAAGCCGGTGGTATCACCCAGCACATCGGTGCCTACCACGTGGAAACCGACCGCGGCATGGTCACCTTCCTCGACACCCCTGGCCACGCTGCGTTTACCCAGATGCGTGCCCGTGGTGCCAAGGCGACCGACATCGTCATCCTGGTGGTGGCGGCGGACGACGGCGTGATGCCACAAACCCGCGAAGCCGTTCAGCATGCCAAGGCAGCTGGCGTACCGCTGGTGGTTGCGGTCAACAAGATCGACAAGCCTGGTGCTGACCTTGATCGCATCCGTAACGAGCTGTCCGTCGAAGGCGTGACCTCCGAGGACTGGGGTGGTGACACGCCATTCGTCAAGGTTTCGGCCAAGATGGGTACCGGCGTGGACGAGCTGCTCGAAGCGGTGCTGCTGCAGGCCGAGATCCTCGAGTTGACCGCTACGCCGACCGCCCCAGGGCGCGGTGTGGTCGTCGAATCGCGTCTGGACAAGGGCCGCGGCCCAGTCGCTACCATCCTGGTTCAGGACGGTACGCTGCGTCAGGGCGACATGGTGCTGTGCGGCTCCAACTATGGCCGCGTTCGCGCCATGCTGGACGAGAACGGCAAGCCTGTGAAGGAAGCTGGCCCGTCCATCCCGGTCGAAATCCTTGGCCTGGACGGCACACCGGAAGCCGGCGACGAGCTGTCGGTAGTGGCTGACGAGAAGAAAGCCCGCGAAGTTGCCATGTTCCGTCAAGGCAAGTATCGCGAGGTCAAGCTGGCCCGTGCTCACGCAGGCAAGCTGGAAAATATCTTCGAGACCATGGGTCAGGAAGAGAAGAAAACGCTCAACATCGTTCTCAAGACCGATGTGCGCGGTTCTCTCGAAGCGCTGCAGGGTTCGCTCGGCGGCCTGGGCAACGACGAAGTGCAGGTCCGTGTCATTGGTGGCGGCGTAGGTGGTATCACCGAGAGCGATGCCAACCTGGCGCTGGCTTCGAACGCAGTACTGTTCGGCTTCAACGTGCGTGCCGATGCCGGTGCGCGCAAGATCGTCGAGCAGGAAGGTCTGGATATGCGTTACTACAACGTGATCTACGACATCATCGAAGACGTCAAGAAAGCCCTGACCGGCATGCTCGGCAGCGATGTTCGCGAGAACATTCTGGGCGTCGCCGAAGTGCGTGACGTGTTCCGTTCGCCGAAGTTCGGCGCCATCGCTGGCTGTATGGTCATCGAAGGTACCGTCTACCGTAACCGTCCGATCCGCGTACTGCGCGACGACGTGGTCATCTTCGAGGGCGAGCTGGAATCGCTGCGCCGCTTCAAGGACGATGCCGCCGAAGTGCGTAACGGCATGGAGTGTGGTATCGGCGTGAAGAGCTACAACGACGTCAAGGTCGGCGACAAGATCGAAGTGTTCGAGAAAGTCCAGGTGGCTCGTACCCTCTGAGGGTGAGCAGGCTGCAAGCGCCTTGGCGGGCGCTTTGCAGCACCTCTTCAGGCAGCGCCCGGTCAGGCATCGTTCTGACCGGGCGTTTGCCGCTTTACGTTACAGGTAACAAGAATGGCCAAAGAATATAGCCGTACCCAACGCATTGGCGATCAGATGCAGCGCGAGCTGGCTGAGCTGATCCGTCGTGAAGTCAAGGATCCGCGTGTCGGTCTGGTCACCATCACTGCTGTGGATGTGAGCCGCGACCTGGGCCATGCCAAGGTGTTCATCACCGTGATGGGTGAAGAAACCTCCGATGCCGTGCAGCAGTCGCTCAAGGCCCTGAACAGCGCCGCCAGCTTCCTGCGCCTGCACCTGGGTCGCTCCATGCAGCTGCGCAGCGTGCCGCAACTGCATTTCCACTTCGACGAAAGCGTCAGCCGTGGCGTGCACCTGTCGGCATTGATCGAGCGTGCAGTGGCCGAAGACCGCCTGCACAAGGATGCCGACGAGTCTGGCACCAAGGAGTAATCGGTGGCCCAGGTCAAACGCATTCGCCGCAATGTCAGCGGCATCATCCTGCTGGACAAGCCCTTGGGCTTCACCTCCAACGCTGCCTTGCAAAAGGTGCGCTGGTTGCTCAATGCAGAGAAGGCCGGTCACACCGGTAGCCTCGACCCGCTGGCCACTGGCGTCTTGCCGCTGTGCTTCGGCGAGGCCACCAAGTTTTCGCAATACCTGCTCGACTCCGACAAGGGTTACGAGACGGTCATGCAACTGGGCCAGACGACCAACACCGGCGACGCCGAGGGCGAGGTGCTGCGCACCCGCGAGGTGACCGTTGGTCGCGCCGAACTGGAAGCCGCATTGCCCGGTTTTCGTGGCCCGATCAGCCAGATACCGCCCATGTACTCGGCTCTCAAGCGTGACGGTCAGCCGTTGTACAAGCTGGCGCGTGCAGGAGAGGTAGTGGAGCGCGAGGCGCGTTCTGTTACTATTAGCCGTCTTGAACTGCTCGAGTGCGAAGGCACCCGTGCACGCTTGAGCGTTGGCTGCAGCAAAGGCACCTATATTCGTACCCTGGTGGAGGATATCGGTGAAGTGCTGGGCTGCGGTGCGTATGTCGCAGAGCTGCGCAGGACGCAGGCCGGGCCTTTCGCGCTGGCACAGACGGTCACCCTCGAGGAGCTCGAGCAGGCCCACGCCGAAGGCGGCAACGAAGCGCTCGATCGTTTCCTCATGCCGTCAGACAGCGGGCTGCAGGATTGGCCGATGGTGAGCCTGTCCGAGCACAGCGCGTTCTACTGGCTGCATGGGCAGGCAGTGCGTGCACCGGACGCGCCGCAATTCGGCATGGTTCGTGTACAGGATCACAATGCCCGCTTCATCGGTATCGGTGAAGTGAGCGAGGACGGGCGGATCGCGCCACGTCGATTGATTCGGTCGGAATGACCGAAACCATGGGCCTAGGCAGGTGCCGAGGTCCGTGGAGCAGAGGGTGGCTGTCAGTAGGCACGGTCACACCTCTTTCTATTGATACAGGGTTAAGTCCCTGGCCTATTGGAACCCGTTCGCGGGGTCCGTTTAATCAGGAGAAGCCTCATGGCCCTCAGCGTTGAAGAAAAAGCTAAGATCGTTGCCGAACACCAGCAAGCCGCCGGCGACACCGGTAGCCCGGAAGTACAGGTTGCTCTGCTGACCGCCAACATCAACAAGCTGCAAGGCCACTTCAAGGCCAACGACAAAGACCACCACTCCCGTCGTGGTCTGATTCGTATGGTCAACCAGCGTCGTAAGCTGCTGGACTACCTGAAGGGCAAAGACACCACCCGTTACAGCGCGCTGATCGCTCGCCTGGGCCTGCGTCGCTAATAGCGGCCTGGTTGGTGGTGTGCATGGCGTGCCGCTGGCTTCGACAGGGCTGTTTCACAGCCTTGTCGTGGGGCACGCCACGCATGACTTCGAGGCTGGCAGCCTGGTAACTCGAGCGGTTTTTTCGTTCGGTTCCAGGCTCCCGGCCTCGAGTTGTATCTGGACGGTAGACAGGGCCGATTCCCTGCACTGCCCAAGCATTCGCAAGAAAACAGTTCCCCCAAGAGCCACTGAAGAAGGTAGGAAACCGTGAACCCGGTAATCAAGACATTCCAGTTCGGTCAATCGACCGTTACTCTCGAAACGGGCCGCATTGCCCGTCAGGCAACCGGCGCCGTGCTGGTCACCGTCGACAACGACGTCACCGTGCTGGTGACCGTGGTCGGTGCCAAGCAAGCTGATCCAGGCAAGGGCTTCTTCCCGTTGTCGGTTCACTACCAGGAAAAAACCTACGCTGCCGGCAAGATCCCCGGTGGTTTCTTCAAGCGTGAAGGCCGTCCTTCCGAGAAAGAAACCCTGACCTCGCGCCTGATCGACCGTCCGATCCGTCCGCTGTTCCCTGAAGGGTTCATGAACGAAGTGCAGGTCGTCTGCACCGTGGTTTCCACCAGCAAGAAGACCGACCCCGATGTCGCCGCGATGATCGGTACCTCGGCGGCCCTGGCCATCTCCGGCATTCCATTCGAAGGCCCGATTGGCGCGGCGCGCGTTGCCTTCCACGAAAGCACCGGCTACCTGCTGAACCCAACGTACGAGCAACTGGCGGCTTCGAGCCTGGACATGGTCGTCGCCGGTACCGAAACCGCCGTGCTGATGGTTGAATCGGAAGCCAAAGAGCTCACCGAAGACCAGATGCTGGGCGCCGTGCTGTTCGCCCACGATGAGTTCCAGGCCGTCATCCAGGCCGTCAAGGAACTGGCTGCCGAAGCCGGCAAGCCAACGTGGGACTGGCAGCCCGCTGCCGCCAACACCGAGCTGATGAACCTGGTACGTGCCGAGTTCGGCGAGCAGGTGTCGCAGGCCTACACCATCACCCAGAAAGCGGACCGCTACACCCGCCTGGGCCAGCTGCGCGATGAAGCCATTGCCCGCCTGAGCAACGAAGAAGCCGGCCCGACCGCTGGCCAGATCAAGGAAATCTTCGGCGAGCTGGAATACCGCACCGTGCGCGAGAACATCGTGAACGGCAAGCCGCGCATCGACGGCCGTGACACCCGCACCGTGCGCCCGCTGAACATCGAAGTCGGTGTTCTGCCCAAAACCCACGGCTCGGCACTGTTCACCCGTGGCGAAACCCAGGCGCTGGTCGTTGCCACCCTCGGTACTGCCCGTGACGCACAGTTGCTGGACACCCTGGAAGGCGAAAAGAAAGACCCCTTCATGCTGCACTACAACTTCCCACCGTTCTCGGTCGGTGAGTGTGGTCGCATGGGCGGCGCTGGCCGTCGTGAAATCGGCCACGGTCGTCTGGCGCGTCGCGGCGTGCAGGCGATGCTGCCAAGCGACAGCGAGTTCCCGTACACCATCCGTGTCGTCTCGGAAATCACCGAGTCCAACGGTTCCAGCTCCATGGCTTCGGTCTGCGGTGCCTCGCTGGCCCTGATGGATGCCGGTGTACCGATGAAAGCACCGGTTGCCGGTATCGCTATGGGTCTGGTCAAGGAAGGCGAGAAGTTTGCCGTTCTGACCGACATCCTGGGTGACGAAGACCACCTCGGCGACATGGACTTCAAGGTAGCCGGTACCGCCAAGGGCGTCACCGCCCTGCAGATGGACATCAAGATCAACGGCATCACCGAAGAGATCATGGAAATCGCCCTGGGCCAGGCCTTGGAAGCGCGCCTGAACATCCTCGGCCAGATGAACCAGATCATTGCCCAGTCGCGTACCGAGCTGTCGGCCAACGCGCCGACCATGATCGCCATGAAAATCGACTCGGACAAGATCCGCGACGTGATCGGCAAGGGCGGCGCCACCATTCGCGCCATCTGCGAAGAGACCAAGGCTTCGATCGATATCGAAGACGACGGCTCGATCAAGATCTTCGGCGAAACCAAGGAAGCGGCAGACGCTGCCAAGCAGCGCATCCTGGGCATCACTGCCGAGGCCGAGATTGGCAAGATCTACGTGGGCAAGGTCGAGCGTATTGTCGACTTCGGCGCCTTCGTCAACATCCTGCCTGGCAAGGATGGCCTGGTGCACATCTCCATGCTGAGCGATGCGCGCGTCGAGAAAGTCACCGACATCCTCAAGGAAGGTCAGGAAGTCGAAGTGCTGGTACTGGACGTGGATAACCGCGGCCGTATCAAGCTGTCCATCAAGGACGTCGCGGCTGCGAAGGCTTCTGGCGTCTGATCGCCTAGCGCTTCACAAAGGGCTCCCGCGGGAGCCCTTTTTTTTGGATCTATACTGGGCTGTGCCCGTGTAAATACAAAAACAGACACGGAACTTTTAGCGGACTTGCATCTTGCATGCAGGTTTATCGCGCAGGTTGCAGAATGCACGAGCGGTGAACGATGCGATGATACGTAAGTCATTGATTTAAAAGAAATCAAGCGAAGCGTAAAACCTGGCACAAGCCATGCAACTACCTGTTTACCTGCCGCCAGACACATGGCGCAGACCTTTCGAAAAACAGGAGTGACTCACATGAAGAAGTTCGCCATTGCTGCCGCTACTGCTACCGCTCTGACCCTGACCATGGCCAACGCCGCTTTCGCAGCCCAGGCCACCCAGGCTCCGGTAATGCTGGCTGCCAACACTATGGATGACGCTAAGCAAGAAGGCTCTGACACCTGGATCACCACCAAGGTCAAAGCGGATCTGCTGACCGAGAAAGGCGTACCAGGCAGCGACATCAAAGTAGAAACCAGCCACGGCGTAGTCTCTCTGTCCTCGGACGTCAAAGTGACCGAGTCGCAAAAAGAAGTGGCCGTGCGCGTTGCCAAGAACATCAAAGGCGTCAAGAGCGTAATGGCTGACGG
Organism: Pseudomonas fulva NBRC 16637 = DSM 17717; assembly: GCF_000730565.1. GTDB lineage: Bacteria > Pseudomonadota > Gammaproteobacteria > Pseudomonadales > Pseudomonadaceae > Aquipseudomonas > Aquipseudomonas fulva. The sequence continues at coordinate 37,964 of NZ_BBIQ01000025.1, forward strand.
CCTGAAAGCTGAATAAGGATCGTCCTGTCGGCCAAATGGATTTGGCCAGCTACAACAAAAGTCCCGGCCTGTGCCGGGGCTTTTTCGTGGAAGCTTTCATTGAGCCGCATAGGCTTGGCATCAAGCCTTAGGAGTCACGATCAGTCGGCATCCAGGTGCATTGGCGTGACAACGCGGCCATCTTTTTCGGGCTGCCCCAGGTGGGTGTCGATGAAGTACACCCTATCGTCTTCAAGCTTGGCTTTGTCCACCAGGTAATCCTTGATACTGCTGGCCCGCTCCTGCCCCAGAGTGCGTAACAGAGCCGTGCTTTCGGCCCAGAACTTGAGCACGGCGTTGCGAAGGTTGGCAGTGCGCGCGTCGCGGTCAAGCTGCTCCCATTCGGCAGGCGGTTGCTGCTTGAGGCGGCTGCGGTAAATGCCTTCGAGCATCGCTGGCTTGTCGGCCTCGTCGACCACCATCAGGGACGCACTGGCCGGTACCTTGTCACCGCGCCGCTGCAGAATCTTGTACCAGGTGGCCTGATATTCCCGCTCCAGACGCTGTTGGGCAAGAATGGGGCCGTCGCTTGCCTGAGCGCTGGTGCCTTCGATTTCCAGGCGCAGTTCCGGCCGCTTTCTCAGCCCTTCGGCAAGTTTATCCAAGGATGCTTGGGCATCGCCTGCCAGCTCGCTGGACCCGGGTGCAAAGGCCACAGTGCCCAAGTCTTCGGCGCCGCCTCCGGCAACAAGGCCACCGATGAGCTTGAACGGTGCCTGCGCGGCGCGCAGCACCAGGTTGCGCAAGGTTTGCCACACGATCGGCATCACGCTGAACTGCGGGTTGTTCAGATCGCCCGCAACGGGCAACTCGATGGAAATCTTGCCGTGAGTGTCTTTGAGCAGCGCCACTGCGAGGCGAATCGGCAGATCGACCGCGTCCGGGCTGTCCACTTTCTCCCCAAGTTGCAACTGCTCAACGACCACCTTGTTCTCGGCTTTGAGTTGGCCCTTGGTGATCAGGTAGTGCAGGTCCAGGTTCAGCCGGCCTTTGCGGATGCGGTAGCCGGCAAACTTGCCCGAGTAGGGCGTCAGGGTGGTCAGTTCGACGCGTTTGAACACGGCGGCGATGTCCAGGCTCGCGAGTGGGTCGAATGGGTTGAGGCCACCTTTGATGGTGACGGGTGCGTACCGGTCAACCTTGCCTTGCACATCCACCGGGGCAGGGAGGGGCTTGCGGTTATCGATGGTCCCCACCTGGCCGTTGAGCTGTTGCACGGCCGTGGCGAAATTGGGCGTGAGCGACAGGTCGGCGAAGTTGGCCGAACCGTCCTTGATCACGATCTGGCCAATGTGGATACCCAGCGGCTTTTCCTCGGTGGCACTTGCAGGCTGGGGCTGGACCTTGGCAGGCGCATCGTTTGGCTGTGGAATCAACAGGTCATTGATGTTGGTAGTACGGTCTTCGTTGATGATGAAGCGTGCATAAGGCTGTTGCAGTGTCACCTTGTCGATCGACAGGGCATCGCCATGCACATACGTCAGGCCATCGAGGTTGACCTGCTGCCATTTGACGAAGTCCCGGCTCTTGATGGTGTCGAGGGTATGCAACTGATTCACCTGCGCTTTGCCGCTTACCGTCAAGGCCAACGGCGAGGTGCTTTTCAGGTCCACCTTCAGGTCGCTGTCGAGCATACCGCTGCGCAGCTCCAACAGAATGAAGGGGCTGATGTAGGCTTGGGCTAACCGCAGGTCGATGTCCCGGGTGCCGACATCCAGCTTGGCCCACACCGGCGCCAGGTTGACCTGGCCCTGGCCCTGCAGGGTGCCTTGCTTGCCGATGCCGGTGTCGAACTTGACCGTGAAGGGCTTCTGGTTGAGGCTGTCGAAGCCCTTCAAGTCAGCGTTCAAGGGGCCTACGTCCAGGGTGACCGGTTCTTTTTGCGTGCGGTCTGCCAGGTGAACACGGTAGTTCCTGAGCTGGACATCATTAAGCAACACCTGCCAGGGCTTGCTTGGGGCCGCTGGCGTCTGCGGTGCAGCTGAAGCCCCTGCAGTGGGCGGCTCGGCCTTTTCAGCTGGTGTTGGCTTGCCAGGCTCGCCGGCAAACAGCACCTGCCAATCGAGCTGACCGTCCTTCTCCAGCGCTGCCCAGGTTTCCAGTTTTTCACTGCGTACCTTGCCGATCGTGACCTGCTGCTTGACCAGGTCGACGGAGGCATCACTCAACTCCAGATTGGCGAGCCTTGCCAACGGACGACCATTCGGAGCCTTGATGGCAAAGGGCGCCACCCGCACCGAGGCTTTTTCCAGACGCAGTTCGGTCTTATCTGCCAGGTTGAGCCGATAATGCGTGCTCAGGCTGAGCTTGCCGTCTTCCAGCACCAAGGGCACCGCATCGCGCACATAGGGCCAGAACAGCTTCATTTTGCTGTCGGTGACCTTGAGCGTGCCTTCGGACGCGATAGGCGCTAGGCTCAACGTGCCCTGCCAGTCGATGCGCCCACCGTTGGGACCGTTGGCCACCATGGTCATGTCGGCATTGTCATTGGCGAGGGTGCTGAGGTTCTTCAATTCCAGGCCAAGGTTGTCGTAGAGAAACTCGATCGGCTCGCTGGGACGCAGGTCTTCGAAACGCACGAAACCCTGCTCAAGCTTGATACTGCCGATACGCAGCGGGAAAGGATCGCCTGGGGGTGTATCGGGCTCGCTTTTGCTGGCAGGCAGTTGGAAAAGGCGAGCGAGGTTGAGCGTGCCATCTTTGGCAAATAGCACTTCGGTGCGTGGTTTGACCAACTCGAGGGCGTCAAGGTGCAGCGCGCCGGTCCATAGGCTGTCCAGCGACAGGTTGGCGTACAGTTTTTCGAAGCCAACCTGCTCTTTACCGGGCTCGCCGATCTGCAAGCCCCACAAGGTCAACTCAAGGCTGAAGGGGTTGAACTCGGCCCGCTGGAGGTGGGCCGGCACCGTGGCGTAGTGGGCGAGCTGCTGGTTGGCGATACGCAGCGCGACGCCCGGAAGAATGAAAAAGCCAAGCAGGCTGTACAGGGCGAGCAACGCCAGCAGTGCGCCGATGGCGCGAGTCAGTCCTTTGTACATGAATCGCTTCGTCTGTCCGGGCCGGGATGCCTTGGAGTATGGCACGTTAAATCAGTTCCGCTGAGGTGCGCTCAGTGCTTATTCGATGCCCATGCGGCGCCTGGCCCGGTGCGCAGACCCGTCGCGCATGGCCCAGCGCAATACCGGTGCGGTGCCTTGCACGCCCAGGCGGATCAACCGTTTTTGCCAATGGCCCGGTTCGAGGCCAAGCTGCTGTTGTGCCCACTGGGGCAGCAGCTCGATACCGGCGTGCAGCATCAGCTTGCCCACCGGTTTTGCCAGCCGGCTGGGCGCAGGGGCGTCGAGCAGAATACTCATGACTTCCTGACTGCGGGCATCGCAGCTCAGTTGTGGGCGCATCGCATGCAGGTAGTGTTCGACCTCACGGCGCGAGCGTGGCACGTCCAGGGCGCCCAGGCGTTCGGCGATCAGGGCGATTTCCTGGTAGTAAGCGTCTTGGTCGGCCAGGGACAAGCGGGGGTTGCGGTAACGCAAGTGAGCGGCCAGAAAGCTGCTGACCTCGGCCACATGCACCCAGGTCAGCAGGTGAGGGTCGCTGGCCGCATAGGGGCGGCCATCCGGCGCGGTGCCTTCGACTTGCAGGTGTATCCGGCGCACTTTTTCGATCAGCCAGTGCGCATCTTCGGTCGCACCGAACGTGGTCCCTGAAATGAACTGGCTGGTGCGCCGCAGGCGCCCGATCAAGTCATGGCGAAAGTTGGAATGGTCCCAGACCCCAGCGAGCGCCAGCGGGTGCAGCAACTGCAGCATCAGTGCGCTGATGCCGCCGACCAGCATGCTGGGGAAGTCGCCATGCACCCGCCAACTGACACTGTCGGGCCCGAACAGGCCAGGGTCGCCCTTGGGCGACTCCAGGTCGAGCTGCCCCAACGCCAGGCCGGTGAGGCTCATGGCTTGTTGTTCGATACGGCGGCGAAGCGCTTCCATGGTGACCTGCAGGGCTGGGCAGCCTGGGTAGCGGCCGCCGGTTATCGGTTCAGGCGAGTGTCGATCAACCCTTGGACGACGCTCGGGTCGGCCAGGGTAGAGGTGTCGCCCAGGCTGTCGAGCTCGTTACAGGCGATCTTGCGCAGTATACGCCGCATGATCTTACCCGACCGTGTCTTGGGCAGAGCCGGAGCCCATTGCAGCAGCTCGGGCTTGGCGAAGCTGCCGATCTCCTTGCCGACGAGCGCCAGTAACTGGGCCTTGAGGTCTTCATCGGGGCTGACACCGTTCATGGTGGTCACGAAGGCGTATACACCCTGGCCCTTGAGATCGTGGGGGTAACCCACCACGGCTGCTTCGGCCACGCTGTCGTGAAGCACCAGGGCGCTTTCGACCTCCGCCGTGCCGATGCGATGTCCGGACACGTTGATCACATCGTCCACGCGCCCAGTGATCCAGTAATGCCCGTCGGCATCGCGCCTGGCGCCATCCCCGGTGAAGTAGTAGCCGGGCATGGGCTTGAAGTAGGTGTCGACCATGCGTTGGTGATCGCCATGGACGCTGCGAATCTGCCCCGGCCAGCTGGCCTTGATCGCCAGCAGCCCAGCCCCTGGACCCTCGATGACCTGGCCCTTGTCGTCAAGCAGCACCGGCTGCACGCCGAACATGGGTTGGGTGGCGCAGCCAGGCTTGAGGGTCTGGGTGCCGGGCAGTGGCGTGAGCATGATGCCGCCGGTTTCGGTCTGCCACCAAGTGTCGACGATGGGGCAGCGGCGCTGTCCGACCTCATCGAAATACCAATGCCAGGCTTCCGGGTTGATCGGTTCACCCACGCTGCCCAGCAAGCGCAGGCTCGCACGGGAGGTACTTTGCAGGGGCGCAAGCCCTTCGCGCATCAGGGCGCGCAGGGCGGTGGGTGCGGTGTAGAAGATGTTGACCTGATGCTTGTCCACCACTTGCCAGAACCGCGAGCTGTCGGGGTAGTTGGGCACGCCCTCGAACATCAGCGAGATGGCGCCATTGGCCAGAGGGCCATACACGATGTAACTGTGGCCGGTGACCCAGCCGACGTCGGCGGTGCACCAGAAGACTTCCCCCTGCCGGTAGTCGAACACCACGTCGAATGTCATGGCCGCTTGCAGCAAGTACCCCGCCGTGGTGTGCAGCACGCCTTTGGGTTTGCCGGTGCTGCCGGATGTGTAGAGGATGAACAGCGGCGCCTCTGCCTCCATGGGTTCGGGCGGGCAAGTCTCGTCGACCTGCTCGATGGCGTGGTGGTACCAGACGTCACGACCGTCGTCCCACGCGACATCACCCCCAGTGCGCCGCACGACCACGACGGTGCTGACGGCTGGGCAACTGGCCAGCGCCTTGTCGACATTCTGTTTGAGGGCGATGCGCTTGCCGCCGCGTACGCCTTCGTCAGCGGTGATGACGGTGCGGCAGTCGGCATCGAGGATACGGTCACGCAGCGCGTCGGGGGAAAAACCACCGAACACCACGGAGTGAACAGCGCCTATGCGCGCGCACGCGAGCATGGCGAACGCGGCTTCGGGGATCATCGGCATGTAGATGCATACCCGGTCACCTTTGGCCACGCCTCGCGACTTCAATACATTGGCCAGGCGACATACCTGGCGGTGCAGTTCACGGTAGCTGATGGCCTTGGTGTCGCTAGGGTCGTCGCCTTCCCACAGCAGGGCGGTCTGCTCGGCCCGCGTGGCCAGGTGGCGATCGATGCAGTTGTAGCTGACGTTCAGTTGGCTTCCGTCGAACCAACGGGCGTGGCCGGTGCGCAGGTCCGACCGTTGAACCTGGGACCATGGCTTCATCCAGGTCAGGCGTTGCGCTTGAGTGGTCCAGAAGGTATCCGGGTCTTCGACCGACTGGCGGTACAGGCGGTCATAGTCGTCCTGGGAAAGGGCTGCCGCCTGACTGACGGCGAGGGCCTGCGGGTAATGTCGGAGATCGAACATGGCGGTGGTCCTGCTCTTGTAAGGGGCGAGGCACGGCAACGGCTATTGAGTAGGACAGTTTTGGGGGGAGGGGTGTTCAACCGGTCCGGCGATCGGGCGGTCACGGGCTACAGGGACGGTGGAGCTGCAGACTGGCTTGCTGCGCAGGCTTCACTCACGTGCGATAGGCGCTGCGCGGCAGCCCCGCCAATCGCCCGGAAGCGAACTGCAGAAGCTACGGCGCACTTTTTTCACGCCCTGCCTGACAAGCAGGATGCACTGCCAGGCAGAGGGTGGGATCAGCCGCGATGGCGGCCGCGGAAGTAATTGATCAGGCCCTGGGTAGAACCGTCCTCGGCAACCTCTTCCTGGCTGCCCACAAGACGCTGGTACACACCCTTGCCCAGCTCCTTGCCCAATTCCACGCCCCATTGGTCGAAGGCATTGATACCCCAGACCACGCTCTGCACGAACACCTTGTGCTCATACATGGCCACCAGGGCGCCCAGCCGGCGTGGGCTGATACGCTCGACCACCAAGGTGTTGCTCGGACGATTGCCCGGAATGACCTTGTGCGGGGCGAGCTTTTGCACATCGGCTTCGCTCATGCCCTTGGCACGCAGTTCGGTCTCGGCTTCCTCGCGCGTCTTGCCCAGCATCAGCGCCTGGCTCTGGGACAGGCAGTTGGCGTAAAGCCACTGGTGGTGGTCGGCCACCGGGTTGAAGCTGACGACCGGCACGATGAAGTCGGCCGGGATCAGCTGTGTGCCCTGGTGCAGCAATTGGTGATAGGCATGCTGGCCGTTGCAGCCCACGCCGCCCCAGATCACCGGGCCGGTCTCGGTTTTCACCGGGGTGCCGTCCTGCAGCACGCTCTTGCCGTTGGACTCCATGTCCAGCTGTTGCAGGTGCTTGGTGATGTTGCGCAGGTAGTGATCGTACGGCAGGATCGCGTGGCTGCTGGCACCCCAGAAATTGCCGTACCACACGCCCAGCAGCGCCAGCAGCACGGGCATGTTCTTCTCGAACGGCGCGCTCTGGAAATGCTGGTCCATGGTGTAGGCACCGGAGAGCAGTTCCTTGAAGTTGGCGGTGCCGATGGCAAGCGCAATCGGCAGGCCGATGGCGGACCACAGCGAATAGCGCCCACCGACCCAGTCCCACATCGGGAAGATGTTCTCTTCGCGGATGCCAAACGCCACGGCGGCGGCCTTGTTGCTGGAAACGGCGATGAAGTGGCGGTACAGCTCGGCTTCCGAGCCGCCCTGGGCCAGGTACCAGGTACGCGCGGCCATTGCGTTCTTCAGGGTCTCGAGGGTGTTGAACGACTTGGACGAGACGATGAACAGGGTGGTTTCGGCGCGCAGGCTGGCCGACAGTTCGTGGAACTCGCTACCGTCGATGTTCGCCAGGTAATGGCAGCGTACACCGCGCTGGGCGTAAGGCATCAGCGCTTCGGATACCAGTTCCGGGCCCAGGAACGAGCCACCGATACCAATGTTGACTACGTCGGTGATGGGCTTTTCGCTGTAGCCACGCCATAGGCCATCATGGATGCGGCCTACCAGCTCGGTGATCTGGTTGAGCACCTTGTGCACTTCCGGCATGACGTTCACGCCGTTGACGCTGAGCTTGTCACCCACCGGGCGGCGCAGGGCGGTGTGCAGCACCGGCCGGCCTTCGGAGGCGTTGATGATCTCGCCGCTGAACATCGAGGTGATGGCGTCCTTGAGGCCCACTTCGTCGGCCAGGTTTACCAGCAGGTCACGTGTCTGTTCGGTGATCAGGTTCTTGGAATAATCCAGGAACAGGCCACAGGAGCTCAGGGAGAATTGTTCGAAGCGCTGAGGATCGGCGGCGAAGGCTTCACGCATGCTGAAGCCTTGCATGGCATCGCGGTGCTGCTTGAGCGCCTGCCAGGCGGGTAGAGCCGTGACATCGTGGGGGGTACGGTAATACGCCATTGCGCGGGGGTCCCTTGGTCCGTGGTGATGCGTTGGACACGGCAGTCATTGCCGGGTTCAGGCTGGCATCATTATAGGCAAAGGTCCGGCGCTGGGAATGGGGGGCGTTCAAGTAGATGAGGTGCCTGGGCACCCCAGGCCGTTCAGGCAGTCGTGTCCTGCACTTGCACGTACAGGTTGTCGATCAGGCGGGTGTTGCCCAGGTAAGCCGCCGCGATGACCACCAGGTCTCGGTCATCGACCACGGCCGGGCGCAGGGTCAGGGCATGCCGTACTTCCAGATAATCGGTGCGCAGACCGGCTGTACTCAACTGGGCCTGGCCGTCGGCCACCAGCGTGGCGAAGTCCTTTTGGCCATGGGCGATGGCAGCTGCCAGTGTCTGGAGTACCCGATACAGCACTGGCGCTGTTGCCCGCTGCTCTGGGGTGAGGTAGCCGTTGCGCGATGACAGTGCCAAACCGTCTGCGGCGCGCACCGTAGGCAGGCCCATCACCTGGATCGGCATGTTCAGGTCGCGCACCATGGCGCGGATGACTGCCAGCTGCTGATAGTCCTTTTCGCCAAAGACCGCGAGGTCAGGCTGCACCATGTTGAACAATTTGCTGACCACGGTGGCCACGCCTTCGAAGTGCCCTGGCCGACTGGCGCCGCACAGCCCTTGCGACAGGGTGGGCACGCTGACCCGCGTCTGCACGCTCATCCCGTCCGGATACATTTCATCCACGCCAGGGGCAAACAGCAGGTTGCAGCCCGATTCAACCAACAGCTGCTGGTCGGCTGCCAACGTGCGAGGGTATTTGTCCAGGTCTTCATTGGCCCCGAACTGCAGCGGGTTGACGAAGATGCTGGCAACGACGAAGTCGGTGCATTGCGCGGCCTTGACCACCAGGGCCGCATGGCCGCTGTGCAGGTTGCCCATTGTCGGCACGAAGCCGATGCGCTTGCCTTCGTTGCGGGCGCGGGCTACGGCGGCGCGCAGCTCCCGCACGTTCTTGACTGTATTCATGCGCTGAACCCGTGTTCACTGGCGGGGAAGGTGACCTGCTTGACGGCCTGGACATAAGCGGCGAGGGCGCTGGCGATGTCAGGTTGGCCGTCCATGAAGTTCTTCACGAACTTGGGCACCCGACCGCTGAGAGACAGGCCGAGCATGTCGTGCAGCACCAGTACCTGACCATCGGTGGCGTTGCCGGCACCAATGCCGATGACCGGGATGCGCACGGCCTGGGTGATCGCTGCGGCCAGATCGCTCGGCACGCACTCGAGCAACAGCATCGCGGCGCCCGCGGCTTCAAGGGCGATGGCATCGGCCTGCATCTGCCGGGCTTGTGCCTCAAGGCGGCCTTGTACTTTATAGCCGCCGAGCACGTTTACGGTCTGAGGTGTCAGGCCCAGGTGGGCGCACACAGGCACGCCGCGCTCGGCCAGCAGCCGAATGGTCTCGGCCAGCCAGGCTGCACCTTCGATCTTGACCATGTGGGCGCCGGCCTGCATCAGCGCCGCGCTGTTGGCAAAGGCCGATTCGGGCGTGGCGTGGGCCATGAAAGGCAAGTCGGCGAGAATCAATGCGCCGTGATTGCCGCGCTTGACCGAGGCGGTGTGGTAGGCCATGTCTGCCGTGGTGACCGGCAAGGTGCTGTCATGGCCTTGCAAGACCATGCCCAAGGAGTCGCCCACCAGCAGGACGTCGACGCCAGCCTGGCTGGCTGCCTTGGCGAACGTCGCGTCATAGCAGGTCAGCATGGCGATTTTTTCACCCTTGGCCTTCAGGCCATTGAGGGTGGAAAGGGTTACTTCAGGCATGTAGAGAGTTCCTCATTCTGGCGCCAGGGGAAACGACTGCATGCAACCTGAGTAGTCATCTTCCGCAGCGGCACATCATCGCGCGTGATGTTCTGGCACAGGTCCGTCCGGGCCTCGATAGGGGTGCGCAACACGGGGGTGCCACGCGGGTCGCCTATAGTCGTGAGCGGAATGAGGGAAGTCAATCACCCTGTTACCGCATTGTTACGATCAGGGTGTTACTGGCGTTACTGCCCTAACGAACGGCCGGTTACAGGCGTTCGAGGCCAATGCAAGGGCAGGCGGCGAGCAGTTGGGACAGTTGGCGGCCATCGGCAAGCCGGAAGTCTGCAGGTACCAGTTCGGCCAGCGGATAAAGCACGAAGGGCCTGGCATGCATGTGGTAGTGCGGTACCTGCAGGCGCGGCAGGTCCAGCACCTGGTCGCCGTACAGCAGGATGTCCAGGTCGAGGGTGCGCGGCCCCCAGCGTTCCTTGCGCACCCGGCCCTGGTCGTTTTCGATGGCCTGCAAGGCATCGAGCAGGTCAAGTGGCGCCAAGGCGCTGTCGAGCGCGGCGACCGCATTGGTGTAGCGGGGCTGACCCGGCAGTAGCGAATCGCTGGTATACAGCGCCGAAGCAGCCACCAGTCGCGTTGCCTGGACCTGATCGAGGGCGTCCAGGGCGCTGCGCAACTGCTCGGCCGGGGCATCCAGATTGCTGCCCAAGCCGACGTACACGCGGATGCTCACTCGAAGGCCTCTTCACCACCGCGCTTGCGCTTGCTGTTGCTGCGCTTGCGTTTGCGGGACGCACCGCCTTCATCACGGCTGCCCAGGTCGCGAATCATGTCGCGGCGCTCGCTGTCATTGGCTTCCTGATACTCGGTCCACCACTGGCCAAGGTCATCGGTTTCTTCGCCAGCGCTTTCGCGCAGCAGCAGGAAATCGTAACCGGCACGGAAGCGCGGATTGTCCAGCAGCATGTCGGCGCGTTTACCGCTGCGGCGCGGCAGGCGTTCCTGCATATCCCAGATTTCGCGGATCGGCAGCGTGAAGCGCTTGGGGATGGCGATGCGCGCGCATTGCTCGGCGATCAGGTCATGGGCTGCGCCGTTCATGGCCGGAATCGGTGGCACCCCTTGATTCTGCAGGTGCAGAACGCGTGCTGGCAGGGCAGGCCACAACAGGGCTGCGAACATGAAGGCAGGCGTTACCGGCTTGCCTTGCTTGACGCGCAGGTCCGTGTTGCTCAGCGCCTGGCTGATCAGCGTGTGGGTATAAGTGGGGCGGTCTTCCAGCGCCTGGGCACTGGCGGGGAACAGGGGCTCGAACAGCTGCAGGTCGACCAGCATTTCGAACACCATGGCGCCCTGGCCCGAAAGGAACAGCTTCAGGCTCTCTTCGAACAGCCGCGCCGGCGGTATTTCGCGTAGCAACGGCGCCAGTTCGCGGATCGGCTGTACGGTGTGCTTTTCGATACCGAAGTCGAGCTTGGCTGCGAAACGCACCGCACGCAGCATGCGTACTGGGTCTTCCTGGTAGCGATGGGTAGGATCGCCGATCAGGCGCAACAGGCGATTGCGCACATCGTGCACGCCGTTGGCGTAATCGAGGATGCGCTCGCTGACCGGATCGTAATACAGCGCGTTGATGGTGAAGTCGCGGCGCTGCGCGTCTTCTTCCAAGGTGCCATATACGTTGTCGCGCAAGATTCGCCCGCTGGCATTATGGGACGAGCGGTGGCTGTCGCCCTGATCGTCCTCGGAGTGAGGGGCACGGAAGGTGGCGACTTCAATGATTTCACGGCCGAAATGCACGTGAACCAACTTGAAGCGGCGGCCGATGATCCGCGCGTTACGGAACTCGGCGCGTACCTGTTCGGGGGTGGCGCTGGTGGCCACGTCGAAGTCTTTCGGCGTGATGCCCAGCATCAGGTCGCGGACACAACCACCGACCAGATAAGCCTGGTAACCGGCGCTCTGCAGGCGCTCCACGATGTTCACCGCATGGCGGCTGAACTGGTGGCGCTGCAGCGAATGCTGGCTTTTGTTGATCACCTCGGGCGTGGTACGCCGGTGGTGCTGGCCCGGTACGGGCGGGCGGAACGACTGGAACAGCTTCTTCAGCATGGGATGCACTGTTTGAAGGAATGTTCGGCCAAGAATATGAGAATGGCCGCATGATGGGCGGGGATTCTAGCATTTACTCGCGGGATGGTGTAGGCGGTCGCAGAATGCCTGCCCAAAGGCAGAAACGACAAGGGGAGCCTAAGCTCCCCAAGAAGTCGTTGCGTGTGCTCTTATTGTTTTTTTTGCGGGCTTCTTGTTTTTGTTGAGCGCCCTGCCACTAAGCGCGAAGCTTGTGGACGACCCCCAAGCCAGGGGTAAAGAGCAAACGGATTGCTTTGGCCGCTGATGTCACGTTGATCGTCGATCCATCCAGTTCAGGTGCTGCTTTTTAGTGCAGTTTTTGTTGTTCTCTGCCTGGGTGTGGGGCAAGCCCCAAACATGCATCCTCTCCAAAAGAATCAGTTAGCTGCGCCTCCGCCGTCTTGTTCTTATTGTGCGTGAGTCGTTTCGTCTTGTTCTTATTGTGGGTTGCAGTGCTTGTTATTGTTTTTGTACTAAGCATATAGCAGAAGGCGTGCCAACTTTGGCTGGCCCAGCAAATCCGGGGGTTTGGTCATTTCTGCAGGGTTGCATCCCAGGGGCGCAACGTGTTTTTCGTTACCGTTTGCCTCGGTAACTGTTACGTGCCAGCAGGCAGGTAACAGATTTTGCAGAGGGGGAGGGTGCGGGGAATCGGTTTGAGCCCTATTACGAGGAAGGGCTTTGCAGCGTGACCGAAGACGGGCAGGAGATGACGCCTGCCCGGTTGAATCAGTTCTCGCTGGTGGCGTTGGTTTTACGGCGTGGAATACCCAGGCGCTGCCTGCGCTCCCAAAGGCATTTACGGCTGACGCCCAGCTTGCGTGCCAGCTCGGTCTCGGTCATGTGGTCCTGATGCTCCAACACGAAATGCTGGAAGTAGTCCTCCAGCGACAGGTCTTCGGTCGGCTCATGACTGGCCGTGGCGGCACCGGCCACGGTCAGCGTACTGTCGAGCAGCTCGTCCTCGTCCAGCTCGCTGAGCTCGATGTCGATGCCCAACAGCTCCGCCGAAATTTCCGGGCTCTCGCTCAGGATCACCGCGCGCTCCACGGCGTTTTCCAGTTCTCGCACGTTGCCGGGCCAGCTGTAGTGACGAATGGCCTGCTCTGCCTCGGAAGAGAAGTGCAGATCGTCGCGCCCGATCCGCGCGCACTGGCGGGCCAGGAAGGCACTGGCAATTTCGTTCACATCGCTGCCACGCTCGCGCAGGGCAGGTAGCTTGAGCGCGATCACGTGCAAGCGGTAATACAAGTCTTCACGGAACTGACCGGCCTTGGCCAGGTTTTTCAGGTCTCGGTGAGTGGCCGCGATCAGGCGCACGTCGACCTTTTGCGACTGCACCGAACCCACCCGGCGAATTTCCCCTTCCTGAAGCACGCGCAACAGGCGCGCCTGAGCTTCGAGTGGCAGTTCGCCGATCTCGTCAAGGAACAAGGTGCCGCCGTCAGCAGCCTCCACCAGCCCGGCCCGGCCTGCGCTGGCGCCGGTAAAGGCGCCCTTTTCGTGACCGAACAGCTCGGACTCGATGAGCGTTTCGGGAATCGCCGCGCAGTTGACCGAAATCATCGGTGCCTTGGCCCGCCGAGACAAGTTGTGCAGCGCGCGGGCGACCAGTTCCTTGCCGGTGCCTGATTCACCCTGGATCAGCACATTGGAATCGGTAGGGGCGACCTTGCGGATCTTGTTGAACATGTCCTGCATGGGGGCGCAGGAACCGATGATGCCGATATCTCCGTTGGTCGCCGGTGCGCTGGCTTTGTCCGCCGGGGCAGACTTGCCGGAAACCGGGCGTGGCTCAGGGGCTGCGGGAGGCGCGCTTGGCCGATCACGCAGGATGCGCGCAACCGCCTGGAGCATCTCATCATGATCGAACGGCTTGGCGATGTAGTCGACCGCGCCCATTTTCATCGAGTCCACGGCCGAGCGCAGGCTGGCGTAGCTGGTCATGATCAGCACAGGCCTGCCCTCGCCGAGCTTGATCAACTCGGTGCCAGGGGCACCCGGCAGGTGCAGGTCGCTGACGATCAGGTCGAAGGTCGCAATGCTGAAGCGTTCCTGTGCTTCCTGCACCGAGCCGGCTTCGCTGACCTGGTACTGGTTCCGTTCGAGCAGGCGTCGCAGGGCCGAGCGGATGATGGTTTCGTCTTCGACGATCAGAATATGCGGCATTGATTCAATTCTCTCGACGGTCTCGATTTTCAGGGGACGTCGCTACGACATGCCGGGGCAGGGTCACGCGGATCCGTGTGCCACGTTGCCGTTCGATATCGGCCGGGCTGTCGATGGTGATTTGTCCATAATGCTCTTCCACGATGGAATAGACCAGCGCAAGGCCCAGCCCGGTTCCCTCGCCAGGGTCCTTGGTGGTGAAGAAGGGTTCGAACAAGCGATCCATGATGTTCTTCGGAATGCCGCTGCCCTCATCCTCCACGATCAGGTCGACCGTGTGCTCGCAGCCCACGGTGCGCACGCGGATCGCGCTGCCGGGTGGGGAAGCGTCCCGCGCATTGGACAGCAGGTTGATCAGCACTTGGGCCAGGCGCTGCGGGTCGCCCTCTGCCCAGTGGTCGGGGTCGCACAGGTTGAAGAACTGCACGTCGAAGTTGCGCCGATTCAAGGCCAGCAGGCCAATGGCGTCCTGGGCCACTTCGGCCAGGCACACGGGTTCTTCGCTGTTCTGATGACTGCCGCCTGCATGGGCGAAGCTCATCAGCGACTGCACGATGCGCGACACCCGCTTGGTCTGTTCGAGGATCTGGCTGGACAGCTCGATGATTTCCCCATCCCCTTCGCGCTCCTCGCGAAGGTTCTGCGCAAGGCAGGCGATGCCGGTGATCGGATTGCCGATCTCGTGGGCCACACCCGCCGCCAGGCGACCGATGCTGGCCAGGCGTTCGGAGTGCACCAGCTTGTCTTCCAGGGCCTGGGTGTCGGTCAGGTCTTCCACCAGCAGCACCAGGCCACTGTTGCCTGGGGCCAGCGGTTCGTCGATGGCGGCCTTGTGCAGGTTCAGCCAGCGCGGCTGGCCGTCCAGCGCCAGGCGCTGCTTGTGCAAGTGTTCATCCGGCACATTGATGAAGCCTTGCAACAGGCCCCGCCAGGGTTCGGCAATGGTGATCAGGCGCGAACCGACCACGTGCTTGGCCGCAATGCCGGTCAGCTCTTCCATGGCCTTGTTCCACATGAGGATTTCCTGGTCCTTGGCCAGGGAACATACCCCCATCGGCAGCTCCTGAAGCGTCTGGCGGTGATAGCGGCGCAACGCGTCGAGTTCGGCAGCCAGGCCGGTCAGGCGCGAGTGGTAGTCTTCCAACCGGCTTTCGATGAAGTGGATGTCTTCGGTCACATAGTTTTCATTGCCCGACTTATAGGGCAGGAAGGTCTCCACCATGTCCTGGGCGACGCTTGGGCCCATCAGGCCGGACAGGTTGGCCTCGATGCGGTCGCGCAACCGACGCAGGGCGTAGGGGCGCCGCTCGTCGAAGGGCAGATACAGGTCGCGCAGGGCTTGCTCCACTTCTTTCTGCGCGGCCTTGGCGCCCAGTGGCTTGGCCAGCTGGGTGGCGAACTCCTGTGGCGAGGCGGCGTGCAGTTCGCGGCGCTGGGGACGGCGGACGTTGTCGACGGCGCAGGCTTCGGCGGCGGCCACCTCTTCGTTGCTGGCATTGGTGAACAGGGAGATCAAGGTGAACAGCAGCACGTTGGCGGCCAGCGATGCAATGGCTGCCATGTGCCAGCTGGTGTCGTCGAGCACGTAGATCATGTCCAGCAAGGGGATGTAGAAACCCTGCAGGTTACCCAGCAGCGGCAGCAGCATGGTGCCCATCCACACCAGGGTGCCCGCCACTAAGCCGGCAATGAACCCCCGCCTATTCGCCGTGGGCCAGTACAGCACCGACAGGACCCCTGGCAGGAACTGCAAGGTGGCCACGAACGCGACGATGCCCAGGTTGGCCAGGCTCTGGTGGTTGCTCTGGGTGAGGTAGAACATGAAGCCGGCGGTGATGATGGCCACGATCAAGGCCCGGCGTGTCCACTTCAGCCAGCGGTAGATGTTGCCCTCGGCAGGCGGCTGGTACAGCGGCAGGACCAGGTGATTGAGCGCCATGCCCGAGAGGGCGAGGGTGGTCACGATGATCAACCCGCTGGCTGCCGAAAGCCCGCCGACATAGGCCAGCAGGGCCAAGGCCTGGTTGTTGGCCGCGATGCCCAACCCCAAGGTGAAGTATTCCGGGTTGGTACTGGCGCCCAGGCGCAAGCCGGCCCACAGCACCAGGGGCACGGCCAGGCTCATCAGCAGCAGGAACAGCGGCAGCCCCCAGCTGGCGCTGACCAGCGAACGCGGGTTGAGGTTTTCGGTGAACGCCATGTGGTACATGTGCGGCATGACGATCGCCGAGGCGAAGAACACCAGCAGCAAGGTGCGCCACGGGCCTTCCTGCAAGGGCGTGTGCAGGGCCGCGAGCGCCGTCTGGTTCTGCAGCAGCCAGACCTCCAGGCCGTGGGGCCCGCCAAAGACACCATACAGGGCATAAAGGCCGATGCCGCCCAGGGAGATGAGCTTGATCACCGACTCGAAGGCGATGGCGAAGACCAGCCCCTCGTGCTTCTCACGGGTAGCGATGTGCCTTGAACCGAAGAAGATGGTGAACAGGATGATGAGGGCACAGAAGGCGAACGCTACCCGGGCCTTGACCGGCTCCCCGGTGAGGATGCTGATGGAGTCGGCCACGGCCTGGATCTGCAGGGCAAGCAGCGGCAACACCCCGATTAGCATGATCACCGTGGTCAGAGCCCCGGCCCAGGTGCTGCGAAAGCGAAAAGCCAGCAGATCGGCCAGGGACGATAGCTGGTAGGTCCGGGTGATCTTCAGGATCGGATACAGCAACACCGGTGCCAGCAGGAACGCCCCGGATACCCCCAGGTAACAGGCCAGAAAGCCGTAGCCGTACTGGTAGGCCAGCCCGACCGATCCGTAGAACGCCCAGGCGCTGGCATAAACCCCCAGCGACAAGGTGTAGGTAAGGGGGTGGCGGATGATCGAGCGCGGTATCAAGCCGCGTTCGCTGACCCAGGCCACGCCGAACAGCACCAGCAGGTAGCCGGCACTGATCAGGATCATCTGGGTCAGGCTAAAGCTCATCGGCATCTCGTTGGCTCTGCAGGATGAAAGTGACGACGATCAGGATGAGCCAGAGCAGGTACGGGCGGTACCAGGCTCCGGTGGGCTCGATCCACCAGTCCATGATGGCCGGGGAGAACAGGTAGATCCCCACGACCAGAAGCAGGACCAAACGATAGATGTACATGCGGGCCTCGACGGTTGGGCGCTGCGGGTGTGGATCTATTATTGGCGCATATGGCGTGGCGGATGCTAGCGGGAATCGGCAGCGTTGGCCAAGGGTTTGAATTTCATGGCCTTTTGATTCAGGTTGGCGGGTTATCGAAACCCGGCCTAGCGCAAGTCGGCCTCAGGGACCGTGGTGCGCTGGGCAATGCGTTCGGGCCGCCACTGCGCACGTGCCAGGGCCAGCACTTCGGCCGGGGTGGCGCTTGCGAGCTGCGCGGGCGTGTCCTGGCCCAGTGCCCTGAGCGCGCGCAGCAGCAGCGGGGTAGCCTGGTCGGCCTGCAAGGGCGGGGAGCGGTACGACTTGCCCAGCTTGTGGCCGTCAGGCTGGACGATCAGCGGGACATGCAGGTAGCGCGGCTGCGTGAAGCCGAGCAACTCCTGCAGGTACAGTTGACGGGGAGTGTTGTCGAGCAAGTCGGCGCCGCGCACGATGTCGGTGATGCCTTGCCAGGCGTCATCGAGCACCACCGCCAACTGATAGGCATAGAGCCCGTCGCGGCGCTGAATGACGAAGTCGCCGACGTCGCGGCCCAGGTGCTGCTCGTACTCACCTTGAACCCGGTCGGTGAAGCGGTAGGTCAGCTCCGGTACCCGGATACGAATCGCCGCACCTTCGCGGGCATGCCCGGCGTTGCGACAAAAGCCGGGGTAGATGCCGCCGTACGCTTCCAGCTGCTTGCGCGAACAGGTGCAGGCGTATGCCAGGCCCATGTTGAACAGGCGGTCGACCACGCTGGCATAGACATCAAAGCGCAGGCTCTGGAAAGCCACTTCGCCATCCCATTCCAGGCCGTAGCGCTCCAGGGTTTGCAGGATGGCATCGCGCGCGCCGGGCATTTCCCGTGGCGGGTCGGTGTCCTCCATGCGCAGCAGCCAACGCCCGCCCACGGCTCGGGCGTCCAGCCAGGACGCCAGGGCGGCTACCAGGGAGCCAAAATGCAGGAAACCGCTGGGGGTGGGGGCAAAGCGGCCGATGTAACGGGACTGGGTCATGATCGGGCAGGGCATATAAATGAAGCGGGGCGCATGATGCGCCCCGTTTGGAGAAGAAGACGATCAGCCTTTGCCGACGGTCTTTTCTTTCTTCTCGGCAATTTCCTTGCAGTCAAAGCACAGGTCGGCGGTAGGACGGGCCTCCAGACGGCGCAAGCCAATCTCGATCCCGCAGGAATCGCACCAGCCGTATTCTTCGTCCTGAATCTTTTGCAGGGTTTTGTCGATTTTCTTGATCAGCTTGCGCTCGCGGTCGCGGTTGCGCAGCTCGAGGGCGAATTCTTCTTCCTGGCTGGCACGGTCGGCCGGGTCGGGGAAGTTCGCCGCTTCGTCCTTCATGTGGTCCACGGTGCGGTCCACGCTCTGCATGAGCTCGCCTTTCCAGGCATTGAGAAGCTTGGTGAAGTGCTTCTTCATGGGCTCACCCATGTATTCTTCGCCCTTGGTCTCTTGATAGGGCTCGACACCGTACATGGTTTGACCGGTTTTTTGCTTTTCTACGGTGGACATGAATAGACCGCCTCTCACTCATCTGATCCTATGCGCAGGATGCTCCATCTCCGGCGACCGCCGGCCCTGCGACTGCGAGCCGCCGAACTTACCAGATAGATCGGGGGTGCGCTAGCCCGCCCGATCCTGCTTACTGACACCGGCGCGAACCGTACGTTCGATTGCGCGCAAGGGTAGAATCCCAAGTTTAGACCCGATTGAGAGAAGGACATGGCCCAACCCTACAGTGCGCGCAGTCGCGCCATCGAACCCTTCCATGTCATGGCGCTGCTGGCGCGTGCCAATGAGCTGCAGGCAGCCGGGCATGACGTGATCCACCTCGAGATCGGCGAGCCGGACTTCACCACGGCGGCGCCCATCGTTGCCGCTGGGCAAGCCGCGCTTGCCGAAGGTCACACCCGGTACACGGCCGCCCGTGGTCTGCCGGCACTGCGCCAGGCAATCGCCGGTTTCTATGGTCAGCGCTACGGCCTTGACGTCGATCCGGAGCGCATCCTGATCACGCCAGGTGGTTCCGGGGCGCTGCTGCTGGCCAGCAGCCTGCTGGTCGATCCCGGCAAGCATTGGCTGCTGGCCGACCCGGGCTACCCGTGCAATCGCCACTTCTTGCGCCTGGTCGAGGGCGGGGCGCAGTTGGTGCCCGTAGGGCCTGAGGTGAACTATCAGCTCGATGCAGAGCTGGTGCACAAACACTGGAATGCCGATACGGTCGGCGCCTTGGTGGCATCACCTGCCAACCCGACGGGGACGGTGCTGGGGCGCGAGGCGTTGGCCAGCCTTGCCCAAGCCACGCGCGCCCGCGCCGGTCACCTGGTCGTGGACGAGATCTACCACGGCCTGACCTATGGCATGGACGCGCCCAGCGTGCTTGAGGTGGACGATTCGGCGTTTGTGCTAAATAGCTTTTCCAAATATTTCGGCATGACCGGTTGGCGCCTGGGTTGGTTGGTGGCACCCGAAGATGCGGTGGCTGACCTTGAGAAATTGGCGCAAAACCTCTACATCAGCGCACCCAGCATGGCCCAGCACGCCGCGCTGGCCTGCTTCCAGCCGGAGGCGCTCGGGATCTTCGAGACGCGCCGGGCAGAATTTGCCAAACGCCGTGATTACCTGCTGCCAGCCCTGCGCAGCCTGGGTTTCAAGATTGCCGTGGAGCCCCAGGGCGCGTTTTATCTGTACGCCGATATCAGCGCATTCGGGGGTGATGCCTTCGGCTTCTGCCGACATTTCCTGGAAACCGAGCACGTGGCGTTTACCCCTGGGCTGGACTTTGGTCGCCACCTGGCCGGCCATCATGTGCGCTTCGCCTACACCCAAAGCCTGCCGCGCCTGGAGCAAGCGGTCCAGCGGATTGCCCGTGGCCTGCAGAGCTGGCAGGGCTGATGCGCTTTTCTCCTGCCCTTGAACAAGGTCGGCTGCTGCGCCGGTACAAGCGCTTTCTGGCCGACATCGAACTGGCCACTGGCGAGCAGCTGACCATCCATTGCCCCAACACCGGCTCCATGCGCAATTGCATGCGCGAGGGTGGCCTGGTGTGGTTCAGTCGCTCAAGTGACCCGAAACGCAAACTGCCAGGCACCTGGGAAATCAGCGAAACCCCGCAAGGTAGGCTGGCGTGCGTCAACACCGGCCGCGCCAACGCATTGGTGGAGGAGGCGCTGCGGGCGGGGATCATCACCGAACTGGCAGGTTTCACTGCACTCAAGCGGGAGGTGGCCTACGGTGAAGAAGGCAGTCGCATCGATTTTCGTCTGGAATTCGACGGTGCACCGGCTTACGTGGAAGTGAAAAGCGTAACCCTGGGTTACGCCGACAGCACCACGGCGGCGTTCCCGGACGCCGTCACCCAGCGCGGTGCCAAGCACCTGCGCGAGCTGGCCAAGCTGGCGCGTCAAGGCATACGGGCGGTTCAGCTGTATTGCGTGAACCTGACGGGTATCGAGGCCGTACGACCGGCCGATGAGATCGACATGGCCTATGCCCAAGCGCTGAAGGCGGCGGCGGCCGAGGGGGTCGAAGTGCTGGCCTATGGGACCCGGCTGGATGCCGAGGGCATCGTCATTGACCGGCGCCTGCCGGTGATCCTCACACCTTGAGCCAGATGCCCTGACTGTCTTCGAGGCAGTCCAGGGCCTGCAACGACTCGCCTTCGCAAGGCCCGGACACACATTCGCCCGTCTCGATCAAAAAGAGTGCACCGTGGTGGCTACAGTGAATAAGGCTGTTGCTGTCGTCCAGAAAACGTTCCTGCGGCCCGTTCAATGCAATGCCACGGTGCGGGCAGCGGTTGCGGTAGAGGTAGACGCTGCCTTGGCGGCGAACGCCCAGCAGGAGAACGCCGTCTACATCGAACGGGCGGCTCTGGCCTTCGGGCAAGCTGTGGGAGGGGCAAAGAAAGTGCATGGCAGGCCTGACTCTTGGAACGGTGGTCGACTTGACGCGTCAATGCGAACAATTATCAAATGGCTGTCATTCGCTGCGCCTGGCGTTGCATGGTGCGCAGTTCTGCCGCCTGCTACAAGGTGTGGGGGCCAATCCAATAAAGGAAATCCAATGATGCGTCGCCTTGCCGCCGTGCTTGTTCTTGCCGCCTGCCCACTGCTCTGCACCAAGGCCCTGGCAGCCGAACAGTCAAGCCGTTGGGTCAGTGCTGGCGGTGCCTTGAGCGAGTGGGTGGTCGCGTTGGGCGCTGAGCGGCGGTTGGTCGGCGTCGATACCACCAGCCAACACCCAGCCTCCTTGAAAGCACTGCCCAGTATTGGTTATCAGCGCCAGTTGTCCGCCGAAGGCATTCTGAGCCTGCGCCCTGACAGGTTGATAGGTACGGATGAAATGGGCCCACCGCCGGTGTTGGCACAGATCACCAGGGCCGGCGTGCCCGTCGAGGTGTTCTCCAGCCAGCCTGATATCGATGCCCTCGGGCAGACCCTCAAGCGCCTGGGCGAGCTGCTTGGGGCCCAGGCGCATGCCGCACGTGCGACTGAAGACTTTCGCCATAAGCTCGATGAACTGCACGACAAGGTACGCCAGGCACAAGCCGAGCAGCCCGCGCCCGGCGTGGTGTTGCTCGTGGGGCATGCCGGTGCCAAGCCGTTGTTGGCAGGTACCGGCACGGCAGGGGATTGGGTCTTGCAGCAGGCCGGGGGACGTAACCTTGCAACCCATCAGGGCTACAAGGACTTTTCCAGCGAGGCGCTCGCGGCGCTGGACCCGGACGTCATCGTGTTCTCGGACCGCGTGCTCACCGATCAAGCAGCCTTGCAGGCGCTGTTGAAAGAAAACCCTGCACTGGCCGCGTCGCGTGCAGTGCATGATCAGCGCCTGGTTCAGCTTGACCCGACCCTGCTGGTCGGTGGGCTGGGGCCGCGCTTGCCAGCCACGCTTAGGGTGCTGGCCGCTGTGTTCTATCCGTCGGCCACTATCCGCTTCGTGCCATGAGGCCATGGGTTCGACCGCGCACGTTGTTCATCTGGCTGGGCTGTGCATGCGTGCTCGCCATCCTGCTTTCCTTGTCGCTGGGGCCCGTGAGTCTGCCGCTGACCGATACCCTGCAGGCCAGCTTGCGGCTTTTGGGTGTACCGCTTGCAGCAGAGGGTTTGCAGCAGGCGCAGATGATCATTGGCCAGATCCGCCTCCCGCGAACGCTGCTGGGGCTGGCTGTGGGCGCGGTGCTGGCCTTGTCGGGGGTGGCCATGCAGGGGTTGTTTCGCAACCCGCTGGCAGACCCTGGGCTGGTAGGCGTGGCGGCCGGTGCGGCGGTTGGCGCCGCAGTCGCGATCGTTGGGAGTCAATGGCTGGGTAACATACCCGAGGGTTTGTCACCGTATCTGTTGTCGCTGTGTGCGTTTCTGGGCGGACTGGGTGTGACCGCGCTGGTATACCGGCTAGGCAGGCGCGACGGGCAGACCAATGTGGCCACCATGCTGCTGGCCGGGGTGGCCATGACCGCACTGGGCGGCGCGACCGTGGGGCTCTTCAGCTACCTGGCAGATGACGCCACCCTGCGCACCTTGACGTTCTGGAACCTGGGCAGCCTCAATGGCGCAAGTTACGCGCGGATCTGGCCTCTGCTGCTGGTCGCGACGGGCGTTTCGCTCTGGCTACCTCGCCGGGCGAGGGCGCTCAACGTGCTGATGCTGGGGGAGTCCGAAGCCCGCCATCTGGGTATCGACGTCGAGCGCTTGAAGCGCGAGTTGGTGTTCTGCACGGCATTGAGTGTCGGGGCGGCGGTGGCCGCAGCCGGCTTGATCGGTTTCATCGGCCTGGTGGTGCCGCATTTGGTGCGAATGCTGGCCGGCCCTGACCACCGGGTGGTATTACCTGCCTCGTTGTTGGCAGGTGGCGCTTTGATGCTGATGGCCGATCTGGTGGCGCGGCTGCTGCTGGCCCCTGCCGAGCTTCCCATTGGTATCGTCACCGCTTTCATTGGCGCGCCGTTTTTCTTGTACCTGCTGATCCGAGGGCGCGCGTGATGCTGCAAACCGAAGGCCTCTACCTGCGCCGTGGTCAACAGGACGTTCTGCGGGGTATCGATCTGCAGCTACCGCCTGGGCAGATCGTCGGTGTATTGGGCCCGAATGGTGCGGGCAAAAGCAGTCTGTTGGGAGCGCTCAGTGGCGAACTCGTGCCTGCGCAGGGGCGAGTGACACTGCAAGGGCGACCGCTGTCGGGCTGGGCCGGCCCCGAGCGCGCGCAGCGATTGGCGGTGTTGCCACAGGTGGCCAGCCTCGGTTTTGCGTTCCAGGTGCAGGACGTTGTGGGGATGGGGCGCATGCCGCATGCCACAGGGCGCCTGCGTGACGCACAGATTGTGGAGGCGGCATTGCAGGCAGCAGATGCAGCCCACCTTGCACAGCGCAGTTACCTGGCGCTGTCGGGTGGCGAGCGCCAGCGGGTGCACCTGGCACGGGTGATGGCGCAGTTGTGGCCGGGCGAAGAGGGCGTGACGTTGTTGCTCGACGAGCCCACCTCCATGCTCGACCCGCTGCACCAGCACACGACCCTGGAGGCGGTGCGTCGTTTCGCAGATCGTGGCGCTGCCGTTTTGCTCATTCTGCATGACCTTAACCTGGCAGCGCGGTTCTGCGACCAGATCCTGTTGCTGGAACAGGGGCGCAGTTACGCCTTGGCCAGCCCTGCCGGTGTGCTCACCCCAAAGGCGCTCAAGGCTGTCTTCGGAATCGATGTCATCGTGCAGGCGCACCCTGAGCGTGGGCATCCGTTGGTCATCGCCCGCTGAAAGAGAAGCAGGCCGTGTTCATGACGTCGGTCGGGTACTCGACCTGAACAGCCAGGCAAAAAAAGACCCGGCAAAATGCCGGGTCAATAACCGTGATTAGCCTGATGAGGAGATAATCTGAGAGTCCGAACCAAGGGCTCTGAGGTTATCCAACCAGTCTCGCGACCAGTTGTGATAATCATAACGATTCTCATTCGTGGGTCAATAGCTTATTACACTTTATTTTTGCCTCGCGCCGAGTGGCGGCTTCCAGCAGCTCGAGCAGTGCCGTCTTGCGCGGGTGCGGCAGCGCTCTCCAGCCAACATCCAGCAGGGCGCCTTCGATGGCGAACAGCAGTACCTTGGTAGCGCGAAAACCGCGAGCCTTCACCGTCAAGTAGGCCTGGACTGCGCCAAGGCGGCGCAGATCCGACGGGGTTTGCACGCCGGCGGCCTTAAGCCACTGGACTGACGTCTTGCCAAGGTTTTTCAGGCATTGCAGATCCTCGGTCATCACGCCTCCTTGCGATGGTTGAGGAAAGAGCGCATGGCGCTGGAGCAAGTGTAGCGGGGCCCTACACGTGCGCGGCCTTTTGACAAGGCCGCAGGTCGGAGGCGCGTCGCTTGAAACGGCGTCTTGCCGCTTCAGGTATCAGAGCCCTGGCAGGCGCTGACGGATTTGCTCGATGACATGGTCCATGCTGCTGCTCGCCTGGGTGTCTACCGGCGTGCTCAAGGCGACTTCCTCGACAGCCAACGGCTCACGGCTTGCCTGTTGGGCCTGAACGACCTCCAGGGTGGCATCCGACGGATCCTGGTTCTGCGCCTGGCGTTGCTGCAGCCAGCTGCTGATCACGGCATCCGGGGCATGGCAATCGAGGATCAGGAAGGGGACGCCTGTTTGGCTCGCGACGTCGGCGGCGGCTTGGCGCTGTGCATGCTTGAGGTAGGTGGCGTCGAGTACCACCGGCAAGCCTGCCCGCAGCACGGTACCTGCAATCTGGTGAAGGCGCTGGTAAGTGGCTGCACTGGCCTCTTGGTCGTAGATGCCTGCGCTCAACTGGCCTGTCGTGTCTTGCGCCTGTTCGCCGAACAGACGTTTGCGTTCCACATCCGAGCGCACGCGCACGGCGCCCAGCGCTTCGACCAGACGCATGGCGACATGGCTCTTGCCGACTGCCGAAACCCCATGGGTAATGGCCAGCAGGCGTGAAGGAATGGCGCTGTAGCTTTCTGCGAGATTGGCGTAGTTGCGGTAGGTACGCAGGGTCGTGGCCTTCTGTACGCCATCGGCGTCGGCAGGCATGCTGAACAGCGCGACCTTGGCACGCACCAGGGCGCGGTAGGCCTTGTAGAAGTTGAGCAACTCCAGCCCTTCATAGTCGCCGGTCAGTTCCAGGTACTGGCTGATGAAACGCCGGGCCAGGCACTTGAGCCCGCGGTCCTCGAGGTCCATGGCCAGGAAGCCGGTATCGGCATAGACGTCGGTCAGGCGGAAGGGCTCATTGAATTCGATGCAATCGAAGATCACCACCTGGCCATCGATCAGGGTCGCGTTGCCCAGGTGAATGTCGCCGTGGCATTCGCGAATGAAACCTTCGGCCTTGCGGCGTTCGAGCAGCCCATGCAAGCGGTCGAAACTGCTGCGCGCCCAAGCTTGCAGGGCGTCGAGCTGTTGCAGGTCGGCCTTGTCGCTCAGAAACGGACGGATCTGTTCGAAGTTCTGCTCCACCGGTGCCATCACGCTTTCTGGCGTACCCAGCGGGTGCTCCACCGGCACGCGAGGCGCCTGCATGTGGAACTCGGCGATCTGGCGGGCCATCTGGTCGACATGGGCAGCGGTCAGCTCACCGTTGGCCTGGAGAGTTGACAGCATCTGTCCCTGTGGGAATTGGCGCATTTTCAAGGCGAATTCGATGGCCTGGCCCTCTCCACCGATCTGCGGGGCGTCGGCGGTGCCGGTGATTGGCAGCACCTCCAGGTACAGACCGTCGGTCAGGCGCTGATTCAGGCGCAGTTCTTCGTTGCAGAAGTGCTGGCGCTGATCCAGGTGGGTGAAGTCGAGGAAGCCGAAGTTCATCGGCTTCTTGATCTTGTAGGCATACTCACCCGTGAGCAATACCCAGGAGATATGCGTCTCGATGAGGTGGAACCCATCCACGGTGTGGGGGTACAGGGCAGGGTTCTGCAACGCAGTGATGAGGGCTTGGCTCACGGGAAATCCTTCCGGGGGCAGGGAATTCGAATCGGCCATTATGGTCAATGGTGCCGTCCCTGCCTACCGCCGGGCCGCCTGCCCAGCCTCAGTAAAGTGCGTATAATCCGCCGCCATGACTCGATCTCGAAATTCCCGTACCCCCAAAAAACGCCCGACCGGCCGCTCCCGTGCCTGGCTGGGCTGGGCTTTGAAGCTCAGCCTGGTCGGCTTGGTGATCATCGCTGGCTTCGCGGTCTACCTCGATGCCGTCGTGCAGGAAAAGTTTTCCGGCAAGCGCTGGACTATCCCCGCCAAGGTGTATGCCAGGCCGCTGGAGCTGTTCACCGGCCAGAAACTGAGCAAGAACGACTTCCTCACCGAACTCGACGCGCTGGGTTATCGCCGTGAAAGTGCCGCCAATGGGCCAGGCGCGGCAGCGGTGAACGGCAACACGGTGGACCTCAATACACGTGGGTTCCAGTTCTATGAGGGCATGGAGCCTGCCCAGTTCGTCCGTGTACGGTTCTCCGGTGATTACGTGGCGGGACTGGCGGGCGCCGACGGCAAGGCCTTGGATGTGGTGCGGCTGGAGCCGCTGATGATCGGCGGCATCTACCCCAAGAACCTGGAGGATCGCATCCTGATCAAGATCGACCAGGTGCCCAAGTACCTGCTCGAAACCCTTGTGGCCACCGAAGACCGCGATTTCTACAGTCACTTGGGCGTGTCGCCCAAATCCATCGCCCGGGCCATGTGGGTCAATACCTCGTCCGGATCGATGCGCCAGGGTGGCAGTACCCTGACCCAGCAGTTGGTCAAGAACTTCTACCTCACCAGTGAGCGCAGCCTGAGCCGCAAGCTGACCGAGGCGATGATGGCGGTATTGCTGGAACTGCATTACGACAAGCGCGAAATCCTGGAGGCCTACCTTAACGAGGTGTTCGTCGGCCAGGACGGTCAGCGTGCCGTGCACGGTTTCGGCCTGGCCAGCCAGTTCTTCTTCAGCCAGCCGTTGTCCGAGCTCAAGCTGCATCAAATTGCGTTGCTGGTCGGCATGGTCAAGGGCCCGTCCTACTACAACCCGCGCCGTTACCCGGAACGTGCGTTGGCCAGGCGTAACCTGGTACTGGACCTGGTCGCCGAGCAGGGTGTGGCCAGCCAGGCCGAAGTGGATGCGGCGAAGAAGATGCCGCTGGGCGTCACCAAGCGCGGCAGTCTGGCCGACAGTTCGTTCCCGGCCTTCCTCGACCTGGTCAAGCGCCAGCTGCGTCAGGACTACCGCGACGAAGACTTGACCGAAGAAGGGCTGCGCATTTTCACCAGCTTCGACCCGATCCTGCAGATGAAAGCCGAAACCTCGATGAACGAGACGTTCAAGCGCCTGGCCGGGCGCAAGGGCGCCGACGAGGTGGAATCGGCGATGGTCGTGACCAACCCGGAGACCGGCGAGGTGCAGGCACTGATCGGCAGCCGCCAGTCGGGCTTTGCCGGCTTCAACCGAGCCATCGATGCCGTGCGCCCGATTGGTTCCCTGGTCAAGCCGGCGGTGTACCTGACGGCCCTCGAGCAGCCGAGCAAGTACACCCTGACCAGCTGGGTGCAGGACGAACCGTTCTCGGTCAAGGCTGCCAACGGACAGGTATGGCGCCCGCAGAACTACGACAGGCGTTCGCACGGCACCATCTACCTGTACCAGGGGCTGGCGCACTCGTACAACCTCTCCACCGCCAAGCTCGGCCTGGAAGTGGGTGTGCCGAACGTGATCAAGACCATCGGGCGCCTGGGTGTGGATGTGGACTGGCCGGCGTTCCCATCGATGTTGCTGGGTGCAGGCGGGATGTCGCCGATGCAGGTCGCGACCATGTACCAGACCCTGGCCAACGGCGGCTTCAACACGCCGATGCGCGGTATTCGCAGTGTACTGACAGCCGAAGGCGAACCGCTCAAGCGCTACCCGTTCCAGATCCAGCAGACGTTCGACCCGGCGGCCATCTACCTGGTCCAGAACGCCATGCAGCGGGTCATGCGTGAAGGCACCGGGCGCTCGGTATACAACACCTTGCCGCGCACCCTCACCCTGGCGGGCAAGACCGGTACCAGCAACGATTCACGTGACAGCTGGTTCTCAGGCTTCAGCCAGGACCTGCTGGCAGTGGTCTGGATGGGCCGCGACGACAACGGTAAAACGCCCTTCACCGGCGCTACCGGCGCGCTGCAGGTGTGGACCAGCTTCATGAAAAAAGCCGACCCACTGCCGCTCGACATGCCCCAGCCCGACAACGTTGTGCAGGCCTGGATCGATCCGTACAGCGGCCAGGGGTCTGACAGCAGCTGTCCGGGCGCCGTGCAGATGCCGTATATTCGCGGGAGTGAACCGCCTGCCGGCGCGACCTGTGGCGGCGAGCAGAATCCAGCTGAATCGGTCATGGACTGGGTCAAGGGCTGGATGAATTAAGCACAGGCTGCATTGAAGAGGTGTGACGTGAACAAGTGGCTGTTTCCTGCCGTGACGGCGCTGGTGGTGCTCCAGGGGTGCTCCAGCGTGCCTCGCGGCAATATACCGGTGGTCGACTCCAGTACCCGCGTGTCCAACAGCGAGCGCGTCACGGCCAAGCGCCAGACACCTGGCATCAATGCCGGCACGCCCCAGGCGCAGACCCTGCCGGAGGATTCCGGCGTCACGGTGATGATTCCCCAGGGGGCCGGGGCGTCCGGCATCCAGACGTTCCCTGCTGGCAATGGCGCGGCGCCTATCAGCACGACGCCGATCACCACCGAGCCGGTTAACGCCCAACCGATTACCACTGACCCTAACCCCATTGCGGACGAGCCTTTCGATATCGCGTCAATGAACAGCGCATCGGCCCCCAAGGCCAACAGCGCGCCTACCGGCATTCCGCGTAGCGGCGCTGGCGGCGGGTTGTCCGCTGACGAACAGCTCGATGGGCCGGTGCTGGCACTGCTGACCACCGCCCAGACGCAGCAGGGCAGCGGCGATTTCAACGGCGCGGCGTCGAGCCTGGAGCGGGCCCAGCGGATCGCACCGCGCGAGCCGCAGGTGCTCTACCGGTTGGCGCAGGTAAGGCTGTCCCAGGGCGACGCCCCGCAGGCCGAGCAGTTGGCGCGCCGTGCGCTGACCTATGCCAATGGTCGTCCGAGCTTGCAGGCCGAGTTGTGGAATACGATCGCCCAGGCGCGTGAAAAGCAAGGCGACAGTGCCGGGGCAGCGCAGGCACGGCAAAAGGCACGGGTGAGCTCGTGACGGTGGAACCGCGGGTACTGGCCATTGCCGATCACCTGATGCTGATCGAGCGTGAGTTGCAGGTGCAAGGTTGGTGGGACGACGAGGCGCCTGACGACGATGCCCTGGAGAGCACGGTGCCCTTTGCGGTCGACACCTTGCGTTTCGAGCAGTGGCTGCAGTGGATTTTTCTGCCGCGCATGAAGATCATCATCGAGTTGGGTCATCCATTGCCCAATGCGTCGGGGATCCTCACCATGGCTGAAACCGTGTTCGTGAACCGGCCGGAGCAGAGCCGGGAGCTGCGCCGACTGTTGGCAGCATTCGACCAATTGATCGCCCCGACCGCCTGATTTCTTCCAATTTTCCTTCAAGGGCCGCAGATTGTGGCCCTTTTTTATGGAAATCTTAATTTTCCTGCTGCTTTAGTGATTTTTAGTGGTGCCAGGAATTCATCTTGGCTGAAAATTGGCAATAATTTTTCTTGACTTGTCGCCGCCAAATCACAAGAATCTAACTTCCGCTGTAGTGGGACTGCCAGAAGCAGACCCGCTAAGCAGATCATGAGGCGCACACCCGCGCCGACCTGTTACACCCCGCAACGCGTTACCTCGCGCTGGGTGGGAAACCCCCGCAACACTCTGGGGAGCTCCCAATACTTGCTCAGTCAGTGCTGACGTTCGCTCATGCTCTGCTTGGCAGTAAACCTATTAAGACCCGCCTGTTGGGGCGGTATTCTGGCGTTTTAGAGGTGAACAACGTGGAGCTTTTATCTGGCGCTGAGATGGTCGTCCGCTTCTTGCGTGACGAAGGCGTTAAGCACATCTACGGGTACCCTGGTGGTGCTCTCCTGCACGTCTACGACGCGCTGTTCAAGGAACCGGAAGTCGAGCACATCCTGGTTCGCCACGAACAGGCGGCGACCCACATGGCCGACGGCTACGCCCGCGCTACCGGCAAAGCCGGCGTGGTGCTGGTGACGTCCGGCCCAGGTGCGACCAATGCCATCACGGGCATTGCCACTGCCTACATGGACTCCATTCCGATGGTCATTCTGTCCGGCCAGGTGCCTAGCACCATGGTAGGTACCGATGCCTTCCAGGAAACCGACATGATCGGTATCTCCCGGCCTATCGTGAAGCACAGCTTCATGATCAAGAACCCGACCGAGATTCCGGAAATCCTGAAAAAAGCGTTCTACCTGGCGCAATCCGGCCGCCCAGGCCCGGTGGTGGTCGATATCCCCAAGGACATGACCAACCCGGCTGAAAAATTCGAGTACGTGTACCCCAAGAAGGTCAAGCTGCGCTCCTACAGCCCGGCCGTGCGCGGTCATTCCGGGCAGATTCGCAAGGCAGCAGAAATGCTGCTGGCTGCCAAGCGCCCGATCGTCTACGCCGGCGGCGGCGTGATCCTGGGTGGTGGATCCGAGTCCCTGACCGAGATCGCCAAGTCGCTGAACTTGCCCGTCACCAATACCCTCATGGGGTTGGGCTGCTTCCCGGGTACCGATCGCCAGTTCCTTGGCATGCTGGGCATGCATGGCAGCTTCACCGCCAACATGGCCATGCACAACGCCGATGTCATCTTCGCCGTAGGCGCGCGTTTCGACGACCGTGTGGTCAACGGCCCGGCCAAGTTCTGCCCGAACGCCAAGATCATCCACATCGACATCGACCCGGCGTCGATCTCCAAGATGATCAAGGCCGACGTACCGATCGTTGGCCCAGTGGACAGCGTGTTGTCCGAGATGATCGGCATTCTCAAGGAAATCGGCGAGCAGCCTGAGAAGGCGTCGCTGGATGCCTGGTGGAAGCAGATCGACGAATGGCGTGGCAATGGCGAGCTGTTCCCTTATGACAAGGGCGACGGCAATGTCATCAAGCCGCAGAAAGTCATCGAGACCCTGTGCGAAGTTACCAACGGCGATGCCTTTGTGACCTCGGACGTGGGCCAGCACCAGATGTTCGCTGCCCAGTACTACCGCTTCAACAAACCCAACCGCTGGATCAACTCCGGTGGCCTGGGCACCATGGGCTTCGGCTTCCCGGCAGCGATGGGCATCAAGCTCAATTTCCCGGACCAGGACGTGGCCTGTGTAACCGGTGAAGGCAGCATCCAGATGAACATCCAGGAGCTGTCGACCTGCATGCAGTACGGCCTGCCGGTCAAGATCGTCAACATGAACAACGGTGTGCTGGGCATGGTTCGCCAGTGGCAGGACATGGCCTACAACGGCCGTCACTCGCACTCTTATGTCGAGTCGCTGCCTGACTTCATCAAGCTGGCCGAGGCCTATGGCCATGTGGGTATCCGCATTACCAGCCTGAAGGACCTCAAGCCCAAGCTCGAGGAAGCCTTCGCGATGAAGGATCGCCTGGTGTTCATCGACATCGCGGTTGACCGTAGCGAGCATGTCTATCCGATGCAGATCAAGGACGGTTCGATGCGTGACATGTGGCTGAGCAAGACGGAGCGTACCTGATATGCGGCACATCATCTCCCTGCTGCTGGAAAACGAACCGGGTGCCTTGTCCCGCGTGGTCGGCCTGTTCTCCCAGCGCAACTACAACATTGAAAGCCTGACCGTGGCGCCGACTGAAGACCCGACCCTGTCGCGTCTGACGTTGACCACCGTTGGCCATGACGAAGTGATCGAACAGATCACCAAGAACCTGAACAAGCTGGTCGAAGTGGTCAAGCTTGTCGACCTGTCGGAAAGCGCTCATATCGAACGCGAGCTGATGTTGGTCAAGGTCAAGGCCACCGGTGCCCAGCGTGCCGAGATCAAGCGCACCACGGATATCTTCCGTGGCCAGATCGTCGATGTGACCGCCAGCGTGTACACCGTGCAACTGAGCGGCACCAGCGACAAGCTGGACAGCTTCATCCAGGCCATCGGCACCGCATCGATTCTCGAAACCGTGCGCAGCGGCGTTACCGGCATTGCCCGTGGCGACAAAGTGCTCAGCATCTGAATTCAACAATAAATTAGCGATGGCTCCTTTGGGGCCGGGATATAACCAGGGGTATTTCATGAAAGTTTTCTACGATAAAGACTGCGACCTTTCCATCATCCAAGGTAAGAAAGTCGCCATCATCGGCTACGGCTCCCAAGGCCACGCTCAGGCGTGCAACCTGAAAGACTCCGGTGTGGACGTCACTATCGGTCTGCGTAAAGGTTCGGCTACCGTTGCCAAGGCAGAAGCCCACGGCCTGAAAGTGACCGACGTAGCCTCGGCGGTCGCCGCTGCCGACCTGGTCATGATCCTGACCCCGGACGAATTCCAGGGCCAGCTGTACAAGCAGGAAATCGAACCGAACATCAAGAAGGGCGCTACCCTGGCGTTCTCCCATGGCTTCGCGATTCACTACAACCAAGTGGTTCCACGCGGCGACCTCGACGTGATCATGATCGCACCGAAAGCCCCGGGTCACACCGTGCGCTCCGAGTTCGTCAAAGGTGGCGGTATCCCTGACCTGATCGCCATCTATCAGGATGCTTCTGGCAATGCCAAGAACGTTGCCCTGTCCTACGCCTCGGGTGTGGGTGGTGGCCGTACCGGTATCATCGAAACCACCTTCAAGGACGAGACCGAAACCGACCTGTTCGGCGAGCAGGCCGTGCTGTGTGGCGGTACCGTCGAACTGGTCAAGGCTGGTTTCGAGACTCTGGTCGAAGCGGGCTATGCCCCTGAAATGGCCTACTTCGAGTGCTTGCACGAGCTGAAGCTGATCGTTGACCTCATGTACGAAGGCGGTATCGCCAACATGAACTACTCGATCTCCAACAACGCCGAATACGGCGAGTACGTGACCGGTCCGGAAGTCATCAACGAAGAATCCCGTAAAGCCATGCGCAATGCACTCAAGCGCATCCAGGACGGCGAGTACGCGAAGATGTTCATCTCCGAAGGTGCTACCAACTACCCATCGATGACCGCCAAGCGCCGTAACAACGCCGCGCACGGCATCGAAGTCATCGGCGAGAAACTGCGTTCGATGATGCCGTGGATCTCGGCCAACAAGATCGTCGACAAGACCAAGAACTAAGGTTCGTCGAACGATGAAAAACGCGGCTTAGGCCGCGTTTTTTCGTTCTGGCAGCCAGCTTCTGGTATAAAGCAGACCAGTGGCCCGCCGTCAGAACCTGTTTAGCGGGCCCGTGTCGAACTTTTTCCATCCTGTTGCAAGGTACCCTCCATGAGCGAACGTCCCGAAGAGCCGAACAAGCCCTCCGACGCCGAAAGCCTGCTACCTGTCGATGAGCACATTGAAGAGGGGCATGACGACGAAGGGCGCAAGGTGCGTCATCGCGGCATTTATCTGCTGCCCAACCTGTTCACCACCGCGAACCTGTTCGCCGGTTTCTATTCCATCATCAGTTCAATGAACGCGCAGAGTGCCCTGAGCGCTGGCGATCCACGCGAAGCGAGCAAGTATTTTGCCTTTGCTGCCATCGCCATCTTCGTGGCCATGGTGCTCGATGGCCTCGATGGCCGGGTGGCGCGCATGACCAATACCCAGAGCGCCTTCGGCGCCGAGTACGATTCGCTGTCGGACATGGTCGCCTTCGGCGTGGCCCCGGCCCTGCTGGCCTTTGGCTGGGCGCTGGGTGACATGGGCAAGGTCGGCTGGATGGTGGCCTTCATTTATGTGGCCGGTGCCGCGCTTCGCCTGGCGCGGTTCAATACACAGGTGGGAACCGCCGACAAACGCTATTTCATCGGCCTGGCCAGCCCGGCTGCGGCCGGTGTGGTAGCCGGTACCGTATGGGCGTTCAGCGACTATGGCATCCAGGGCTCGAAGCTCTCGTTCCTGGTGGCGCTGTTGGTGGCGGCTGCGGGCATGCTGATGGTCAGCAACATCAAGTACAACAGTTTCAAGGAGCTTGACCTCAAGGGGCGTGTACCTTTCGTGGCGATCCTTGCCGTGGTGCTGGTGTTCGCGGTGGTCTTCAGCGATCCACCGCGCATTCTGCTGCTGGCCTTCCTGGCCTATGCGGCTTCCGGCCCCATTCAGTTCCTGCTGCGCTCGCGTCGCCGAAAAGGGTGATAATCGCTTAATTGTGGAATAACCCTCCGGCTCCATAGTCTTACTGGTACATCCGTTATCCAGTGCTGTGGAGCCGCTCATGCTTATCAAGCTTTCCAGGTCTTCCGAATGCAAGGCGTCGGAGATCACCCCTGAAGGTCTCTATCTCTCGCGCCGCGCCCTGATGGGCGGTTCGCTCGCGGGTCTGGCACTGGGTACGTTGCCGGGCAATGTCCTGGCTGGCGAGCCGTCTCGCTATCCTGACGTACAGGCTGGCAAGGCGCCTGCCTGGTTTGCCGAAAAGCTGCCCGATACCCGCTGGCAGGCGGTGACAGTCCAGAACGAAGCCGTGACCCCCTTCAAGGATGCCACCCACTACAACAACTTCTATGAGTTCGGGCCCGACAAGGGCGACCCGGCTGCCAACGCAGACAGCCTCAAGACCGAACCCTGGAGCGTTGTCATCGATGGGGAAGTGGGTAAACCCGGTCGCTATGCACTGGAGGACTTCGTCAAACCCTACCAACTTGAAGAGCGTGTCTACCGGCTTCGCTGCGTGGAGGCGTGGTCGATGGTCATTCCGTGGCTGGGTTTTCCATTGGCGCACGTGCTCAAGCAGGTCGAGCCCACCTCCAAGGCCCGTTATGTCCGTTTCGAAACGCTCGAGGATCCCAAGAGCATGCCCGGCCAACGTTCTGGCTTTGCATTGATCGATTGGCCTTATGAAGAGGGGCTGCGCCTGGATGAGGCGATGCATCCGTTGGCCATCCTGGCAGTCGGTATGTATGGCCGGGAGCTGCCGAACCAGAACGGGGCGCCGCTCAGGTTGGTCGTGCCTTGGAAGTATGGTTTCAAAAGCATCAAGTCGATCGTGCGCATCAGCCTGGTGGCAGAACAACCGAAAACCACGTGGCAGGGGTTGGCCCCGGACGAGTATGGTTTCTATGCCAATGTGAACCCGACGGTCGATCACCCGCGCTGGAGCCAGGCTCGTGAACGCAGGTTACCTAGCGGGCTGTTCAGTCCCAACGTGCGGGAGACTCAGATGTTCAACGGCTATGCCGATGAGGTGGCGTCGCTATATGACGGGCTTGATCTGCGGAAGAACTACTGATGCGATACCCCTGGTTTCGTCTGGGCATATTCATGGCAGGCTGCTTGTTTCCGGCCTGGTGGCTCTATGAGGCCTCGGTCAACCTGTTGGGCCCTGATCCGGGCAAGGTGTTGATGGATCGATTGGGGTTGGGCGCCTTGGTGTTTCTATTGATCAGCCTGTGCATGACGCCATTGCAGCGGCTTACGGGTTGGCCGGGCTGGATCGTGGTGCGACGTCAACTTGGGCTGTGGGTGTTTGCCTACATCGTGTTGCACGTGCTGGCGTATCTGTTCTTTATCCTGGGGTTGGACTGGGGACAGTTGACGGTAGAGCTGCGCAAGCGGCCGTACATCATCGTCGGTGCGCTTGGCTTGCTGGGTTTGCTGGTGTTGGCGGTCACCTCCAATCGCTACAGTCAGCGCCGCCTGGGCGCGCGATGGAAAAAGCTGCACAGGCTGGTCTACGCGGTACTGGGCTTGGGGCTGCTGCATTTCCTATGGATTGTGCGATCTGACCTGCGGGAGTGGGCTGTCTATGCCTTTATTGGGCTGCTATTGATAGTGCTGAGGATACCGGCTGTTGCCCGTTCGCTTCCCCGCGTACACCGCCGACAGGGAAGGTCGACTTGAGTTGGCATTGGGGTAATAGGTGCTTGTCTCGCGATTTCTGAAAATAGTGGTTGACGCAGTTCCTAATCCGCTTATAATGCGCCCCACTTCCAGCGACATCGGAACGCGAAACTCCTTGAGATTCAATGAGTTAGCTAGTTCGGGTGGTGCTGAAAGGGCTACGATCGAATAGATCGACGGCGGTTGAGAAGAAGGTTGACAGCGTGTTGAAACGCTGTAGAATTCGCCTCCCGCTACGAGAGATCGAAGCGAGTCAAGTGGTTGAAGTTGAACGAGTTTCTCGAAACAAGCTTCAAGATAAACGCTTGACAGGCAATGAGGAAAGCGTAGAATGCGCGCCTCGGTTGAGACGAAACTCTC
>NZ_BBIQ01000024.1 GCF_000730565.1 Pseudomonas fulva NBRC 16637 = DSM 17717
ATTTATTTTGAAGTTTGTTTCGAGAAACTCGTTCAACTTCAACCACTTGACTCGCTTCGATCTCTCGTAGCGGGAGGCGAATTCTACAGCGTTTCAACACGCTGTCAACCTTCTTCTTAACCGCCTTCGATCTATTCGATCGTAGCCCTTTCAGCACCACCCGAACTAGCTAACCAATTGAATCTCAAGGAGTTTCGCGTTCCGATGTCGCTGGAAGTGGGGCGCATTATAAGGGGATTCGAAACCGCGTCAACCTTTAATTTCATATAAATCAAAAGCAAAGCGGGGGGCTGCCGCCCCCCGCTTATTCATAGCCGCCGTCACCCGCTAGATCACCCCGGCCACCCGCAACCGTTTCACCTCGGCATCCGGCATGCTTAGCAGTGCCTTCAACACGCTCTCTGTATGCTCACCCAGTAGAGGTGGCGCATGCCTGTACTCAACAGGCGTCTGCGACAAGCGAATCGGCGAAGCGACCTGGGGCACTGTGCCTGCCAGCGGGTGCGCCATGCTCACTGCCAGTTCTCGCGCCACTACCTGTGGATCCTCAAACACCTGCGCCAGGTCATTGACCGGCCCACACGGCACGCCCACTGCTTCCAGGTCACTCACCCACTGCGCCGTCGTCCTGAACACCGTCACCTGGCGAATCAACGGTACTAGCTCGCCCCTGTTGGCTACACGTGCCTTGTTGGTTGCGAACCGCGGGTCATCAGCCCACTGTACCTGCCCAGCCACCTCTGCAAACTTTCGGAACTGACCATCGTTGCCCACAGTGAGAATGAAGTCGCCATCGGCCGTGGGAAAGTTCTGGTAAGGCACGATATTCGGGTGCGCATTGCCCAGGCGACGCGGCGGCACGCCCGTTGTGAGGTAATTCATCGCCTGATTGGCCAGGCACGCCACCTGGACATCCAGCAGAGCCATGTCGATGTGCTGACCCTCACCACGCTGCTCCCGATGAGACAGCGCCGCCAGAATCGCCACCGTCGAATACAGCCCGGTAAGAATGTCCGTCAGCGCCACCCCAACCTTCACAGGCCCCGCACCCACCTCACCCTCCGGCAGCCCTGTCAGGCTCATGAGCCCGCCAAGCCCCTGAATCATGAAGTCATAGCCCGCACGCTGCGCATAGGGGCCTGTCTGCCCGAACCCGGTGATCGAGCAGTAGATGAGCTTCGGATTGATAGCCTTCAGGCATGGATAATCCAGCCCATAAGCCGCCAAGCCGCCTACCTTGAAGTTTTCAATGACGATATCGCTCTTGGCAGCCAGCTCGCGGATCAGTCGCTGACCATCGGCCTGGGTGAAGTCGATCGTGATAGAGCGCTTGTTGCGGTTGGCTGCCAGATAATAAGCCGCTTCGCCAGTACTGCCACCCGCGCTGTCCTTGAGATAAGGCGGCCCCCACGCCCTCGTGTCATCGCCCTTGCCAGGACGCTCGACCTTGATGACATCGGCACCAAGGTCCGCAAGGATCTGACCAGCCCACGGCCCCGCCAGTACCCGCGACAGATCCAGCACGCGCAGATGCGAAAGCGCTCCCATGACAGCCTCCTTATTAATAGAAAGCCTGAATACCTGTCTGCGCACGCCCCAGAATCAGAGCATGCACGTCATGGGTGCCTTCATAAGTGTTCACCACCTCGAGGTTGACCAGATGACGCGCCACGCCGAATTCGTCCGAGATGCCATTACCGCCCAACATGTCACGCGCCATGCGGGCGATGTCCAGCGCCTTGCCACATGAGTTGCGCTTCATGATCGACGTGATCTCGACAGCGGCAGTGCCCTCGTCTTTCATGCGCCCCAGACGCAAGCAGCCTTGCAGTGCCAAGGTGATCTCTGTCTGCATGTCAGCGAGCTTCTTCTGAATCAGCTGGTTGGCAGCCAGCGGCCTGCCAAACTGCTGCCGGTCCAGGGTGTACTGACGCGCTGTATGCCAGCAGGCCTCGGCAGCGCCCAGCGCTCCCCATGAAATGCCGTAGCGTGCGGAGTTCAGGCAAGTGAAAGGCCCCTTGAGCCCGCGCACCTCAGGGAACATGTTCTCCTCGGGCACAAACACATTGTCCATGACAATCTCACCCGTCACGGAGGCGCGCAGCCCGACCTTGCCATGAATCGCCGGTGCACTCAGGCCCTCCCAGCCCTTTTCCAAAACGAAACCACGGATGTCACCTGCATCGTCCTTGCCCCACACCACGAACACATCAGCGATAGGACTGTTGGTGATCCACATCTTGCTGCCGGTCAACCGATAGCCGCCTTCGACTTTCCGGGCACGAGTGACCATCGACCCCGGGTCAGACCCATGATTGGGTTCAGTAAGGCCAAAGCAACCAATCCACTCGCCACTGGCAAGCTTGGGCAAGTACTTCTGTTTCTGTGCCTCGGAGCCAAATTCATTGATCGGCACCATCACCAACGACGACTGCACACTCATCATCGAGCGATACCCCGAGTCGATGCGCTCTACCTCGCGAGCAATGAGCCCGTAACACACGTAGTTCAGACCGCTCCCACCGTACTGCTCCGGGATCGTAGCGCCCAGCAGGCCCACTTCACCCATCTCGCGAAAGATCGCTACATCTGTCTTTTCGTGACGGAACGCTTCAAGCACGCGCGGAGCCAGCTTGTCCTGGGCGAACTGATAGGCACTGTCTCGAACCATGCGCTCTTCTTCACTGAGCTGTTGATCCAGCAAGAGGGGGTCGATCCAGCTGAAGCTTGCTTTGGCGGCCATGAATGCATTTCTCCCAGAACGGTGGATGACTTATGACGTGATCCTAGGCCGGGCAAGCGGCGACGACAAACGACGTTTCTGCACCTATGAGTGCTATTTTCTCACTCAGAGAGCATTGAAACCCCAAAACCAAATGTCCACGAGTGAGGGATAGGCATGCGTCGGAAGATACCCAGCACTACAGCCCTGGTTTGCTTCGAGGCTGCCGCCCGCCACGAAAGCTTCACCAAGGCTGCTCAGGAACTGTCGCTGACCCAGGGCGCTGTGTGCAGGCAGATCGGCAGCCTTGAGGGCTTTTTGAACGTTGAGTTGTTCCGCCGCTCACACCGGGGCGTGAAGCTGACCGAAGCAGGGCTGTCCTACAGCCGGCAAGTGGCCGCGCAACTCGATGCGGTAGAGCGCGATACGCTGTCGGTAATGCGTCAGCAGGGCGCCAGCGTGATCGAGCTGGCAGTGGTGCCCACGTTCGGCACTCAATGGTTGCTGCCGCGGTTGATGGATTTCCAGCAGCGTCAACCCGATGTCACGGTCAACCTGACCAATCGCACACGACCTTTTCTATTTGCCGATACCAGCTTCGATGCCGCCATCTACTTTGGTGACGGTGACTGGTCAGGTACCCGCTCGCACAGGCTGATGGGTGAAAATCCTGTCCCTGTCTGCAGCCCGGCGTTGCTTGGTGATAGGCACACCCTCCAGGCGCACGACATTGCACAACTCCCCCTGCTGCAACAAAGCACCCGGCCCTATGCATGGCGCCAGTGGTTCAGCAGCATCGGCATTTCTGTAGCAACCGACATGACCGGCCCCCGCCTTGAGCTCTTTTCAATGCTCGCACAAGCGGCCATGCATGGAATGGGGGTTGCGCTCATTCCCCCCTTTCTCATTCAACGCGAGCTCGGCGAGGGTAGGCTGGTGGTCGCTAACAGGCATGTTCTACGTAGCGACAGGGCCTACTATCTAATGATTCCGGAGCGCAGGGTCGAATCAACCACGCTGGATGCGTTTCGGGAATGGCTGGTGGCACAGGCGGCGGATTACGCTGACACCAAGGAAAGCTGACCCCGTAGTCAATTATAATTTACACCTACAGATATAATGATCTGTCGCATTTAAATAACTATATTGCAGCGCTTCTGACAGTGATAGAGTGCTTCAGCGATCTGTTATCAAGCCTCTATTTGCGACATTCGCCTGCTTAAACACGAAAAATGCAGATTTTCCGCTGAAAAGTGTCCTAGCTTGACGAATAAAGGCGCTTGAGCGTTCGCAACAGATCAGCTGCGACATCTGGTCACATGGTGACTTGTAGTTATTGGTTAGTTTCGCTCCAGATTCTATTGAAGCCCGTCTGGTTCGTCTGCAAAATGCTGTGCCCGCCCAGGATCGGGTGGTTGGGCCCTAAGCCGCTCCGGCGCACCCTACGAAGTGCGCTGGCCTCACAAATATAAAAAAGGTCATCGCAGGAGAAATAGTCGTGCACATTGGTGTTCCGCTCGAGACGCAGACCGGCGAGACAAGGGTCGCCGCGACGCCTGAAACCATCAAGAAACTGATAGGTCAGGGTCATCAGGTTACGGTCCAGCAAGGTGCTGGGGTCAATGCCAGCATTCCGGACAGCGCCTATGAATCTGTCGGTGCCCGCCTGGGCTCGGCGGCTGAAGCCTATGGCACCCAGTTGGTGCTCAAGGTAGTCGCGCCAACCGATGGTGAATTGGCACTGATGAGCAGCGGCAGCCTTCTGGTCGGCATGCTCAACCCGTTCAACAACGACGTTATCGCCAAGATGGCCGCGCGCGGCCTCACGGCCTTTGCGCTGGAGGCCGCGCCGCGAACGTCTCGGGCACAAAGCCTGGACGTACTTTCATCCCAAGCCAACATCGCCGGCTACAAGGCCGTATTACTGGCTGCCCATCACTATCCGCGCTTCATGCCGATGCTGATGACGGCCGCCGGTACGGTGAAGGCAGCACGCGTCTTGATCCTGGGTGCAGGTGTAGCGGGGTTGCAAGCGATTGCGACGGCCAAGCGTCTTGGCGCAGTCATCGAGGCATCGGACGTGCGCCCTGCGGTGAAGGAACAGATCGAATCGCTCGGCGCGAAGTTCATCGATGTGCCTTACGAGACCGATGAGGAGCGCGACTGTGCCCAAGGCGTCGGCGGCTACGCCAGGCCCATGCCGGCAAGCTGGATGCAGCGTCAGGCTCAGGCCGTACACGAGCGTGCCCGGCAAGCGGACATCGTCATTACCACCGCACTGATCCCTGGCCGTAAGGCGCCTACGCTATTAAGCGCCGAAACGGTCGCCCACATGAAACCAGGTTCGGTGGTCATCGACCTGGCGGCGGCCCAGGGCGGCAACTGCCCACTGACCGTGGCCGACGAGGTCGTGCATGCCCATGGCGTCACCATCGTGGGCCCAACGAACCTACCCGCCCTGGTGGCAGCGGACGCTTCCGCCCTTTACGCACGCAACCTGCTGGACTTCACAAAACTGCTGTTCGACAAGGACGGCGCCCTGACCATCAACCTCGAAGACGACATCGTCGCGGCCTGCCTCATGTGCCGCGACGGTCAAATCGTCCGCAAGAACGGCTGAGGAGCACGACAAATGGAAGACATGCTGATTTCCCATGGCATTTATAACCTCATCATTTTCGTGCTGGCCATTTATGTGGGTTACCACGTGGTCTGGAATGTCACACCGGCGTTGCACACCCCGCTGATGGCCGTCACCAACGCGATATCGGCCATCGTTATCGTCGGTGCCATGCTCGCCGCTGCGCTGACGGTCACGCCTGCCGGAAAGGTGATGGGCACGCTCGCCGTTGCTCTGGCTGCAGTCAACGTATTTGGCGGGTTCCTGGTCACCCGCCGCATGCTTGAAATGTTCAAGAAAAAGGTCAAGAACGAGGGGCAGAAGTCAGCATGAGCATGAATCTGGTAACACTTCTGTACCTGGTCGCCTCGGTGTGTTTCATCCAGGCGCTCAAGGGCCTGTCGCACCCCACTACATCCCGGCGTGGCAACCTGTTCGGCATGATCGGTATGGGTATCGCGATCCTCACCACGGTCGGTCTCATTTATAAGCTCAGTGCTGAGCTGGCCACGGCCGGCATCGGCTATGTGATCGTCGGGCTGCTGGTGGGCGGCACCGCAGGCTCGGTGATGGCCAAACGCGTCGAGATGACCAAGATGCCTGAGCTGGTCGCCTTCATGCACAGCATGATCGGCCTTGCCGCGGTATTCATCGCCATTGCCGCAGTGCTCGAGCCCCAGTCGATGGGAATCGTCGCCGCCATCAGCGATCCAATCCCTACGGGTAACCGCCTGGAGCTGTTCCTGGGGGCTGCCATTGGTGCCATTACCTTCTCGGGCTCGGTGATCGCCTTCGGCAAGCTATCGGGCAAATACAAGTTTCGCCTGTTCCAAGGCGCGCCGGTGCAGTTTGCCGGTCAGCACAAACTCAACCTCATTCTCGGCCTGACCACCATCGCGCTGGGGTTGCTGTTCACCTTCACCGGCCACTACAGCGCCTTCACCCTCATGCTGGTGCTGGCGTTCATCATGGGTGTGCTGATCATCATCCCGATCGGCGGTGCCGACATGCCGGTGGTGGTGTCGATGCTCAACAGCTACTCGGGCTGGGCTGCAGCAGGGATCGGCTTCTCGCTGAACAACTCCATGTTGATCATCGCCGGCTCGCTGGTAGGTTCGTCCGGGGCGATTCTGTCCTACATCATGTGCAAGGCCATGAACCGCTCGTTCTTCAATGTCATCCTGGGCGGCTTTGGTGGCGATGCCGAAGCGGGTGCTGCCCAAGGCTCCACAGAACAGCGTCCGGTGAAGTCCGGCTCGGCCGACGATGCGACCTTCCTGCTCAGCAACGCCGACAGCGTGATCATCGTTCCCGGCTATGGCCTTGCCGTCGCACGTGCCCAGCATGCGCTCAAGGAGCTGACCGAGAAGCTCACGCACAACGGTGTCACCGTCAAATACGCCATTCACCCGGTGGCAGGGCGTATGCCTGGTCACATGAACGTGCTGTTGGCAGAAGCCGAGGTCCCCTACGACCAGGTCTTCGAGATGGAAGACATCAATGCCGAGTTCGGCCAGGCCGACGTAGTCCTGGTATTGGGCGCAAACGACGTGGTCAACCCGGCCGCCAAGAATGACCCCAAGTCACCGATCGCCGGCATGCCGATTCTCGAAGCCTTCAAAGCCAAGACCATCATCGTCAACAAGCGCTCCATGGCCAGCGGCTATGCAGGCCTGGACAACGAGCTGTTCTACCTCGACAAGACCATGATGGTATTCGGCGACGCCAAGAAGGTCATCGAAGACATGGTCAAGGCCGTGGAGTGAGGCAGGTTCTGTTCTGATCCTGTGAACAAGAAGAGCCCTGGTCGATAACGGCCGGGGCTTTTTCGTTAATTGATCCGGATCAACGGCCATGAAGCGGCGGGGGTAATACGACCATGGTCGCGGGACGGCACCGGTCTAAATCACTAGACTGCGCAGCAGTAGCTTAGTAGCCCGAGATAACAATCCATGTACCGTGATCGCATCCGCTTGTCCTCCCTGCATAGCAAGGTAATGAGTGCGGCCGACGCCGCTGGCCTGATCGAGGACGGCATGACCGTCGGCATGAGCGGCTTCACCCGCGCCGGTGAAGCCAAGGCCGTCCCTCAC
The DNA here is from genome assembly GCF_000730565.1 of Pseudomonas fulva NBRC 16637 = DSM 17717. Lineage (GTDB taxonomy): Bacteria > Pseudomonadota > Gammaproteobacteria > Pseudomonadales > Pseudomonadaceae > Aquipseudomonas > Aquipseudomonas fulva. The sequence goes on from NZ_BBIQ01000024.1 coordinate 7,436, forward strand.
GCGCTGGCCGAACGCGCCAAGCAGTCGCCGCTGCAAATCAGCCTGATGACCGGCGCGAGCCTTGGCAACGACCTGGACAAACAGCTGACCGAAGCCGGTGTACTGGCCCGCCGCATGCCGTTCCAGGTGGACAGTACGCTGCGCAAGGCCATCAACGATGGCAAGGTCATGTTCATCGACCAGCACTTGTCGGAGACCGTCGAGCAACTGCGCAACCAGCAACTGAAGCTCCCCGACATTGCCGTGATCGAAGCGGTGGCCATCACCGAGCAAGGGCATATTGTACCGACCACGTCGGTCGGCAACTCGGCGAGCTTTGCGATCTTTGCCAAGAAAGTTATCGTCGAGATCAATTTGTCGCACAACCCGAATCTGGAAGGGCTGCACGACATCTATATACCTACGTACCGTCCTACCCGCACGCCCATCCCATTGGTAAAGGTGGATGACCGCATCGGCAGTACCGCCATTGCCATCGACCCTGCCAAGATCGTAGGCATCGTCATCAGTGACCAACCCGATTCGCCCTCCACGGTGCTGCCACCCGATGACGAAACCCAAGGCATTGCCGACCACCTGATCAGCTTCCTGAAGAAAGAGGTTGAAGCAGGGCGCATGACTAACCGGTTGGGGCCCCTGCAGGCGGGGATCGGCAGCATTGCCAACGCCGTGATGTGCGGGCTCATCGACTCGCCGTTCGAAGACCTGACCATGTACTCCGAGGTGCTGCAGGACTCCACGTTCGATCTGATCGATGCGGGCAAACTGCGCTTTGCCTCGGGCAGTTCCATCACCCTGTCCAGTCGCCGCAACACCGACGTGTTCGGCAACCTGGAAAAGTACAAGGACAAGCTGGTTCTGCGCCCGCAGGAAATCTCCAACCACCCCGAAGTGGTTCGGCGTCTCGGTATCATCGGTATCAACACTGCCCTGGAATTCGACCTCTACGGCAACGTCAACTCCACGCACGTCTGCGGCACCCGGATGATGAACGGCATTGGCGGTTCCGGCGACTTCGCCCGTAATGCACACCTGGCCGTATTCGTGACCAAATCGATTGCCAAAGGCGGCGCCATCTCAAGCGTGGTACCCATGGTCAGCCATGTGGACCATACCGAGCATGACGTGGACATCCTGGTCACCGAGCAAGGCCTGGCAGACTTGCGGGGCCTGGCCCCTCGGGAGCGCGCCAGGGCGATCATCGACAACTGCGTACACCCCGACTATCGCGCGGCCTTGAACGATTACTTCGAGCGCGCTTGCCAGCGGGGCGGGCACACGCCGCACATCTTGCGTGAAGCACTGGCATGGCATGAAAACCTGGAAGAGACAGGTCGCATGCTTGCCCTGTAACGCGTCCTGAAGTAAGCACAAACCTCAAAGGGTCGCTTGGCGACCCTTTTTTTACGCCACTGAGAAAGCAGCAACAAGGCAGGAACAGAATGAACTGTACTACTGTACTGCTTTTCACCAGATGATCTCTCCGAAAGGCAGAGGAATCACCGAAATATGCACCATATTCGCGCACACCAGTACAGTTTAGCCACTTTCGAGTGCAACAGTAGCATTACACAGTTAACTGGCTCGCCCTCTTTACCTGCAACTGTATCTACTGTTATGGACAAGAGGGGAGGATCATTGGCATCAGTTAAATCACTATCTAATGCCGCCATAAGCGGAAGGATGATCATCATGGAACGTACCCTCAGTTCCGGTCTGGTTTTTGAAAGCACCGCCAAACAATCCAACGCCTCGTTCCCCCTGCGCGTAGCCTCTACCTTGTTGCTTTGGCAGCGTCGTATGGCAAGCCGTCGTCAATTGGCTCGCTTGGATGCGCGTCTGCTGGCAGACGCCGGTATCAGCGAATCGCAGCGTTACGAAGAGTTGAGCAAGCCTTTCTGGCGCTAAGCGCCTGTGCCAGCCTGACTGGCAACGTGAATTTCGAAAACCCGTCGCAGAGCCCTGCGACGGGTTTTTTATTTGTGTTTCAAATAAAATCTCCGTCACCGGTACAGTTACCGTGAGCTCTTCTATAAGGCATAACAGTTCAACGCCGCTCTATCATTAACATCTTGATACAGCACCGCGTGATACGCTTCGCTTAACTGTCTGGTAGAACCGACTGTCATAGTCTAGGCAAGGGCCGTTGCCCACGTTCCCAGCTGGATCCCCTCACACCAGGAGCTTACGTTCATGACCCGTACTTACCTGATCGGCGCTGCGCTGATGCTTGGCCTGGCTGGTACAGCCAGTGCCAGCAGTTTTGTCGTCACCACCGACACCGTGGTACGAGGCGTCGCTGCCTCAACCAACGCCACGTCCGATGCGTCTTCATCCCTGCGCGACAACAAGATCGTGCAAGCAGCCCGCGACGACGCCGCCAGCTTCGTCGCCAGCCAGGGCAGCATCCGGGGCGCCAAGCTCGAAAGCGCGCTGGTTCACATCCGTGCCCAGGCACCTGCCTTGCACGCCAGCGACGAGCAACTGGCTCAAGCCATCCTGGCTCTTTGAGTCAGCAAGCCGTCTCCAGCCGATCGCTCATGCGTTTTCTGCTATTACCCCTGCTCTGGATCGCGGGCATAGCCACGGCCCACGCGCTGGACGCCACCACCCAAGGCCTGGTGATCTCGGGTTACGTCACGACCCAGGTCACCACTGCACCTTTTGATCGAAAGCTCATAAGCGCAGCGCGCGACGATGCAGCAGTGTTCGTCGCCACCGAGGGTCGTGTGCGCGGTGCACGCCTTGAGGCAGCCCTTGAAGCCATTCGCGTGCATAAACCCGCGCGCACTGCCAGCGACCTGGAACTGGCGCGAGCAATCCTCGTCGAATGACTATCCTTTTCCTCCCAGTATTTTCGGAGATGCTCCATGCGTAAACCGCTGATTGCCGCTACTCTCGGCATGTTCCTGTTGGCCGACCTGGCCCAGGCTCAGACCTTGGTGGCCACCAGCAACATCATCGTGCGCGCCTTTGGCCGCTCGATCGACTTCACATCGGATACCACGACATCCATTCGCGATTCGAAAGTGGTACGTGAAGCTCACGACGATGCAGCCAGCTTCGTGGCCAGCGACGGCGATATCCGTGGCGCGCAACTGGAAGCGGCGTTCACGACGTTGCGCGAGCGTGTACCGCAGGCACGCGATGCCAGTGACCAGGTATTGGCCGAAGCTATTCTCGCGCTGTGAAGTCACTGCGTGCCGGGTGGTTCGGCTGTCTTCTGACACTGCTCGGCACGCCCGCGCTTGCAGACTTGCACCTGGATCTGCAAACCGCCGACCTGACCCCGCAGCAGGTCAGCGCCAGCCAGGCGCTGCTCGACCAAGCCATGGCCAGCCTGCCACCCTCGTTCAAGCAGCGGCTTGATCGCACCGTCAGCGTCAGTTGGAGTGACCAGATGCCGCCTGACGCCTACGGCCAGGCATCACTGGTGTCCAGCCTGATGCTCAATCGGCGCCTGCTGCCCAGCCTTGCCGACGGCACCGCGACCACAGAGCTGACGCATCGGCCCCATGGCACTGTGCGCAACGAACTGTTGGCGACCGTGGTCCATGAGCTCACTCATATCTACGACCGCGCCCGGTTGTGGCCGGGGCAGCAGAACGCATTGCTCACTCGATGCAACCGCCTGCAAGGCACTGTCGGGAATATAGGCCTGCCCGGCGAATGCCGCGGCCAGGCGGGGCGACGGTTCACCCTCAGCGATGACCCACGCCTGCTGGACCTCGCCGGCTGGCCCCAGTACGTAGGCCGGCGCGGCGAGCGCGAACAGCATAACGGCCAGTTCGTGCGTAGCCCCGACCGCTACGAGCTGAGCAGCCCGAAAGAATACGTCGCGGTCAATATGGAGTACTTCCTTCTCGACCCCAGCTATGGCTGTCGCCGCCCCGCGCTCAATCGATACCTGACTCAACATTTTGGCTGGAGCCCTCCCCAGGACGCCTGCGCCAAAGGCCTGCCGTTCATCAATGCCGGTAGCGACTTCGCGCGCCAGCCGCTGGGTGAGGTCGACCCCGAGCGGGTGTACGAAGTGGATTACCTGCTGGCCGAGGCCAATCAGAACCTGGTCAGCCGCTGGGGGCACAGCATGCTGCGCCTAGTCATCTGCAAGCCCGGCCGTCCGCGAGGCCCGGACTGCCGCCTGGACCTTGATCAAAGCCTGGTGCTTTCGTACCGCGCTTTCGTCAACGACGTCCAGTTGTCCAGCTGGGATGGACTGGTCGGCGTCTATCCCTCCCGGTTGTTCGTGCTGCCGCTGGGGCAGGTCATCGATGAATACACCAAGACCGAACTGCGCAGCCTGGCCTCGGTGCCACTCAAGCTCAATCGTGAGGAGATCGAGAACCTGGTCCGCCAGGCCGCCGAAATGCACTGGAGCTACGACGGCAACTACTGGTTCCTGTCCAATAACTGCGCCGTGGAATCGCTGAAGCTGCTGCGTAGCGGTACCGCCAACCCAAAACTCAACGACCTCGACAGCATCATGCCCAATGGCCTGCTTGCCGTGCTCGACGGCCGTGGGCTGGCTGACACCAGCGTGCTGGACGATCCGCGAGAGGCACTGCGCCTGGGCTACCGCTTTGACTCGTACCGCGACCGCTACCAGGCCATGTTCGATGTGCTGAAGAAGCAACTGCCGGTAAAGCAAACCAAGGTAGAGGATTGGTTGGCCCTGGACGCCGAGCAACGCAAGCCCTGGTTCGACCAGGCTGACCTGCGCACCAGTGCCGCCTTGCTGCTTCTGGAACAGGCGGGCTTGCGACGGCAACTGCTGTTGGCACAGGACGAGGTCAAGCAGCGCTATCTCAATGCCGCAGCGCTCAAGGATGGTAGCGTCGACAAGGCCGATGCCACCCTCAAGCAGATGCTCGCCAACAGCGGTTTCCTGAGTCGCCCGGCGGAATTGCTCGACACCACAGGCTACGGGCTGCCGCAGCGAGAAGAGCGGGTTCATCTGGAAAAGGTCAGCAGCGAACGCCAGGCGCAGTTGCTGCGCTTGAGTACCAACCTGGACAAAGAGGTGAGGGCGCTGCTCGAGCCTTCCCGGGCCAGGCAGATAGCGGCAGTTGAAGCCAACGTGAAGCACATCGGAGAGCATCTTCGCGCACTGCATAAGGCAGCGGGTGGGCTACAGCTGTAGCGGCTCAACAGCTCATCCACCCGCCTTACCTACCTTTTGTCACCCTTGTTGGAGCGAAAGCTGGCTGAAAGCTTGCCCGCTTAGGATAGCCCCATTGCCGGCACAGACCGGTCAGCCAGGGCGAGGTACGTGCCGCGCCCGGCGCAACCAACAACAACAATGGTGATACCGATGCCTTTCCGTGCCCGACTTTTCTTAGTCCCGTCCTACCTACTCCACGCGCAGCGTCCTGCACGCTGACCCGCCCGAACCGTCCTCTTTTTCGTCGCGCCTCGCCTGGAGTATTGCCATGCTGACCTTCCTCGGCTTCGCCATGGTCGTCACGTTCATGTACCTGATCATGACCAAGCGTCTGTCGGCCTTGATCGCCCTGATCCTGGTGCCCATTCTATTCGCCCTCTTTGGCGGTTTCGCCAGCAAGATCGGCCCCATGATGCTCGAAGGCATCAGCAAGTTGGCGCCCACCGGCGTCATGCTGATGTTCGCTATTCTCTACTTTGCCTTGATGATCGACTCCGGCCTTTTCGACCCTGCGGTGCGAAAAATCCTCAAGCTGGTCAAGGGCGACCCGCTCAAGGTGTCGGTAGGCACCGCCGTGCTGGCCCTGGTGGTATCGCTGGACGGTGACGGCGCTACCACCTACATGATCTGCTGCGCGGCCATGCTGCCCATGTACAGCCGCCTGGGCATGAGCCCGCGCATCATGGCGGGGCTCATCATTCTTGCCGGCGGGGTCATGAACATGACGCCATGGGGTGGGCCCACCGCGCGGGCGGCCAGCGCCTTGCACGTGGACCCTTCCGATATCTTCGTACCCATGATTCCAGCGATGTTGTTCGGCGTGGTCGCGATCCTGGCCATCGCCTACCTGTACGGCAAACGCGAACGTGCCCGCCTGGGCGAGCTGCACCTGCCAACTGACGATATCGATCACAGCGACATCAGTGTTTCGCAATATCCAGAGGCACGCCGGCCAAAGCTGCTGTACTTCAATGGCGCACTGACCGCTGCATTGATGGCGGCCCTCATCGCCGGCCTGCTGCCGTTGCCAGTGCTGTTCATGATCGCCTTCAGCATCGCGATGATCGTCAACTACCCCTGCCTGCAACAACAGAAAGACCGTATCGCCGCCCACGCCGGCAGCGTGCTGGCGGTTACCGGCCTGATCTTCGCCGCAGGCATCTTCACCGGCATCCTGTCGGGCACGGGCATGGTCGATGCCATGTCCAAAAGCCTGCTGGCTGTCATTCCCGAAGCGTTGGGCCCGTACCTGGCGGTGATCACGGCGATCGTGAGCATGCCGTTCACCTTCTTCATGTCCAACGACGCCTTCTATTACGGTGTTCTCCCCGTACTGGCCGAAGCGGCAAGCCACTATGGCATCAGTCCGGTCGAGATGGCCCGTGCATCCATCGTCGGGCAGCCGGTGCACCTGCTCAGCCCGCTGGTACCCTCGACTTACCTGCTGGTCGCCCTGGCCGGCATCGAATTCGGGGATCACCAACGCTTTACGCTCAAGTGGGCAGTACTGGTGTGCATGTGCATAATGTTCGCCGCGCTGATCATGGGCATTTTCCCGCTGTTCAGTAGTCTCTGATAACAGACCTCTCTCCACCGCAATGCGCCTCGATGCAGGCGCATCGCCCATACCGCTCAAAGGAAAACACATGGAATGGCTGACCAGCCCGGAAATCTGGGTTGCCTTCTTCACCCTGACCGCGCTTGAAATCGTTCTGGGCATCGACAACATCATCATGATCTCGATCCTGGTCAGCCGCATGCCCAAGCACATGCAGCCGCGTACCCGGATCTTCGGCCTGGCCCTGGCCATGGTCACTCGCATCATGCTGCTGCTGTCCATCACTTGGGTAATGCGCCTGACCGACGATCTGTTCGTGGTGCTAGGGCAGGGTATATCCGGGCGTGACCTGATCTTGTTCTTCGGTGGCTTGTTCCTGCTCTGGAAGAGCTCGCAGGAGATCTACCACGGCCTGGAAGGCGAAGAAGAAAACGCCGACGAACCCAAGGGCTCTGGCGGCAAGTTCTTGTACACCATCATCCAGATCGCGATCATCGATATCGTCTTCTCCCTGGATTCGGTGATTACCGCTGTGGGGATGGTGTCGCACGTGCCGGTGATGATCGCCGCAATCATCGTCGCCGTGCTGGTCATGATGGCTTGTGCCGGTACCATCGCCGACTTCATCGACAAGCACCCTTCATTGAAGATGCTCGCGCTGTCGTTCCTGATCGTGGTAGGTACCGTGCTGATCGCCGAAGCATTCGATGTGCATGTTCCTAAAGGCTACGTTTATTTCGCCATGGCCTTCTCCCTGGCGGTCGAAGCCATCAACATCCGCATGCGTACGTCGTTGGCACGCAAGGCTGGCAAGGAGCACGAGGCCGTGAAGCTGCGCAAGGACGTGCCGGGTCAATAACCTCACACGTCACGAAGAAAAGGGCCCTGCGGGGCCCTTTGCGCATGCCGCCAGTACGTCCCAAGGATGTTTCAAAATGATGACAGCCATGCGAAGCTGGCGGCAGCGGCATAATAGAACTAAAGCTTGAACAGGCCTTTGCAAACAGCACTGCGCCCGCGTCTTTTCGACCGGCCACCTTGGCCGGTGCACTCAGGGGGCTCTCGTCATGCTGACCCTACTCAATCTGCTTTCGGCAGTCACCTTGCTGGTGTGGGGCACGCACATCGTGCGAACCGGCATTTTGCGGGTATTCGGTTCGGATCTGCGACGCATCATCGGCCAGAACATGGACAAACGCCCGCTGGCCTTCATCGCGGGCATTCTGGTCACTGCAATGGTGCAGAGCAGCAACGCAACCGCAATGCTGGTCACCTCATTCGTAGGTCAGGGCCTGATGGCCATGACCCCGGCGCTGGCCATCATGTTAGGGGCCGACGTGGGCACGGCGCTCATGGCCCGTGTACTGACCTTCGACTTGTCCTGGCTTTCGCCCCTGCTGATTTTCCTGGGGGTGATCTTTTTCCTTTCACGCAAGCAGACCCGTGCTGGCCAACTCGGCCGCGTCGGCATCGGCCTGGGCCTGATCATCCTGGCGCTGGAACTGATCGTCCAGGCAGCCGCCCCCATCACCCATGCCCAAGGCGTGAAGGTGCTTTTCGCCTCGCTGACCGGCGACATTCTGCTCGACGCCCTGGTCGGTGCATTGTTTGCCATGGTGTCGTATTCGAGCCTGGCCGCCGTCCTGCTCACCGCCACACTGGCAGGTGCCGAGGTGATCAGCCTGCCGGTGGCCATAGGCCTTGTGGTCGGCGCCAACATTGGTAGCGGCCTGCTGGCGTTCATCAGCACCAGCATGCAGAACGCCGCCGGCCGCCGCGTGGCGCTGGGCAGCCTGCTGTACAAGCTGATCGGCCTGCTGTTGATCATCCCCGTGCTCCACCCGCTGGTGGACTGGATGGACTCACTGAGTTTCAGTCCGCAAGAACTGGTCATTGGCTTCCACTTGCTCTACAACACGGCCCGCTGCCTGATCATGCTGCCTACGGTCAAGCCCATGGGAAGGCTGTGCAACAGCCTGTTGCCAGAGCGCGAGCGCGACAACGGGCAGATACGCCCGCGCCATCTCGACGCCTCGGCCTTGGAAACGCCCAGCCTGGCGCTGGCCAATGCTGCCCGGGAGACGCTGCGCCTGGGCGATATCGTCGACAACTTGCTTGAAGCCATGCTTGGCGCCCTGCGCGGCACTCAGGCTGCATTGCCTCAGCAGGTACGCGCACTGGGTGAGGATGCCGAGGCCCTGTACAGCGCCATCAAGTTATACCTGGCGCAGATGACCCGCGAGGACCTCAGCGAACACGACAACCGTCGCTGGGCCGAGATCATCGAGCTGGCCGTCAACCTCAAGCTGGCCTGCGACCTGATCGAACGCATGTTGCGCAAAGTCCAGCAGCAGAAGACAAGCCAACGCCGTGCCTTTTCTCAGATGGGGCTGGAGGAACTGACCGGATTGCAGGAGCAATTGCTGGCCAACTTGCGCCTTGGCCTCTCGGTATTCCTCAGCGCCGACCCGGAAAGCGCGCGTTTGCTGCTGCGCGAGAAACGTCGTTTTCGCGCCCAGGAACGGCGCCTGGCCCACGCCCATGTCAGCCGCCTGCAGCGCAAAGTGGTACAGAGCATCGAGACCAGCTCCATCCACCTGGAGCTTATCGCCGACATGAAGCGGTTGAACTCTTTGTTCTGCAGCAGTGCCTATGTGGTACTGGGCGGCTCGGACACGGGCGGGCTGATGCTCGACAGCGTGCCGGACGAAGCCCCTCTGCCGTGATGTCGCCGACCTGAGGACCCCCGCTCACCCATGCGTTGCCTGATGTTCGTCTGCCTGCTGATGTGTAGCCTCTGCTCCTTTGCCCTGGACCGCGCTCGCGTGGAGGGCTATCTGCTGCCCAACGGCCTGCAGGTCATCCTCAAGGACGGCTACGAACGCGACCATGTGTCCATTCGCCTGGTCGTGGGGGTGGGCCTGGACGACTTCGGCTGCGACCAGAAAGAGCTGCCGCACCTGCTGGAGCACCTGCTGTTCAGTGGGGTGGATGACACGGGCGAAGGGGGTCTGGAAGAGCGCCTGCAGGCGCTGGGTGGCGAATGGAATGCGTTCACGGGCAATGCCGACACCACGTTCGTGATCGAGGCGCCCGCACGCAATCAGCGCAAGGTACTCGATCTGTTGCTGTCGATCATTCGCGACACCCAGATCGACGCCAAGGCCCTGGCGACTGCCAAGCGCATCATCGAGCGTGAGGACGGTGGCCATTACGGGCATCTGCAGCGCTGGCTCGACCGGCAGGACATCGGCCACCCCGCCGGGCAGCAATTGGCCACGGAATTGGGCTTGAAATGCCCCGAGCGCTCCAACCTCGACGACATGACCCTCGAGCAGGTCCAAGGCCTGCGCGAGCGTTGGTACGCGGCCAACAACATGACACTGATCATGGTGGGTGGCCTTGACCGCCTGTTGCCCGCCTACCTGGAAAGAACCTTCGGCGAACTCCCGGCCACCGAGCCGGAAGACCGCCGTGATCTGGAATCGATCAGCCACGAGGCCAAGCAACGGCGCGACCTGATGCACGGCTGGCTGGGCGATACCGCCAAACTCCACTGGCTGTTCATCGAGCCAGTGTTGGACAACGACCATCAGGCCACCCTGGATCTGCTCTCCCGTTATCTGGATTGGGCAGTGTACGACCAGCTGCGCCTGCGCAACGGCCTGTCCTACGGGCCCTCGGTCCAGCGCGAGAGCTTCGGTGATACCGGCCTGCTCAGCCTCAACGCCGACCTTGAGCGCGATGATATAGGAAGGGCCATCGAGGTCATGCGGCGCTTGTTCGATCATTTGCGCAAGCAGGGCCTGGACCCGGACACCTTTGCCCGCATCAAGCAAGCGAGCATCGCCAAGGAAAGTTGGGCAACCCAAGGTAACAGTGCCCTTGCCGATTATTACTGGGGCGCATTGAACGACTACACCGACGGCCGCTTCACCAGCCCTGTGCGTCAGCTGCGACGAGTGACACTGGAGCAAGCCAACCAGGCGCTCGAGCAGTTGCTCGCCCACGAAGGCTACATTCGTATCGAAAAACCGCTGCTTGGGTACGACGAGCTCTACGGTCTGTCGTTCCTGCTGGCAGGGTTGCTGCTCGCCGCGTGCCTTCTGCGCTGGCGTCGACAAACTCCTGACAAGCCAAGCGGTGCTACTCGGCACATGTGAAACGGCGGTATCCTTTCAATGCCCGCGTCGTGCATGCAAGGGCCGCCCCCTAGCCACTCCAAGCATTGCAGCCCCCATGCCCCCAATACCCAAGATCGCCCAGCGCATCATCGAACTGCTCAAACGCTATCCGGGCGTCATTGCCTTGGGGGGCTTTCTATCGGGTGTAGGCAGCTTCATCCTGGTCGACCGGCAGGCGGGGCTTGCCAGCTGGATCGCCGTCATGCTGCTGGTCAGCTGGGTCTGGCTGATGCTCGAAAGCACGCTCACTCGCCTGTTCACGCGTACGTTCAAGCGTGAAATACCCCAGCCGCTGTTGCGCTATGCCACGCAGATGATCCACCAGGAATCCCTGTTCTTCGTGCTGCCGTTTTTCTTCATCACCACCACCTGGAACAGCGGCCAGTCGATCTTTACAGGCTTGCTGGGCGCCGCCGGGCTGGTCTCGATCATCGACCCGCTGTACTACCGCTGGCTCGCGCCGCGGCGCTGGCTGTTCATGGCGCTGCACACCCTGACCCTGTTCGCCGCCTTGCTGACGGCTTTGCCGATCATCCTGCACCTCACCACCGCGCAAAGCTTCAAGCTGGCCCTGATCATCGCCATGGCCTTGTCCTTCCCAAGCCTGGTCAGCAGCTTCCCGGTCAGCAACTGGCGACGCGGTGTCGGCCTGGTGGTGATCACGCTGGCAGTCGGTGGCGGTGGTTGGTTGTTGCGCTCCTGGGTGCCGCCGGCCACCTTGTGGATGACCGAGGTCGCCGTGAGTACCGAGGTCATCAACCGTGAGCCGGGAGATTCACTGGATAAAATCGCTGCCAGCCGTATTCGCAGCAGCGGCCTGTACGCCTACACCGCCATCAACGCGCCGCGCGGCCTGAATGAGCGGATCTACCATGTGTGGCAGAAAGACGGGCAGGAGGTGGACCGTATCGCCCTGGACATTCACGGTGGGCGCAAGGAAGGCTATCGGGCCTGGACCCACAAGCAGAACTTCCCGCCCAACCCGGTGGGGCGTTGGCAGGTGAGGGTGCTGACCGAGGATGGCCAGGTGATAGGCGTACTGCGCTTCAAGGTAGTCGAGGATGGCGCCGCTTCATGAGCGGCGCACCCTGTAGCACTTGAAACGCCGTTCAGCCAAAGAACCAGTAGCAAACGCAGATCGCTGCCACCACACCGGAAAACTCGGCCAACAGTGCACACCCCACGGCATGGCGCACCCGTTGAATGCCCACGGCACCGAAGTACACGGCGAGGACGTAGAACGTGGTTTCGGTACTGCCCTGGATGGTCGCAGCGACCAAGGCAGGGAAGCTGTCCACACCCTGGGCCTGCATGGTCTCGATCAGCATCGCCCGTGCGGCACTGCCGGAAAACGGCTTGACCAGGGCAGTTGGCAGCCCTTCGACGAAGCGCGTATCCAGGCCCATCCAGTTCACCGCATGGCGAATACCGTCCAACGCCACCTCAAGCGCCCCTGATGCGCGCAGCACACCGACCGCCACCAGCATCGCCACCAGGTAGGGCAGCAGGCTCTTGGCAACGTCGAAGCCTTCCTTCGCCCCTTCGACGAACGCTTCGTAGACCTGGACCCGCTTAAGCGCGCCGATGATCAAAAAGACGATGATCACCCCGAACAGCGTGAGGTTGCCCAGGATTGAGGACAAGCTGGCCAGCGCGGCTGCCGACAACGTGCCGAGAAAGGCCATGAAGCCCCCCAGCAGCAACGCACCGGGCACCAGGTAAGCCAGCACCACAGGGTCCCATAGCCGCAAACGCTGCATCACCGCGACCGACAGCAGCCCTACCAGCGTCGACACACTGGTGGCCAGCAGGATAGGCAGGAACACCATGGTTGGGTCGGGCGCGCCTTGCTGAGCCCGGTACATGAAGACGGTCACAGGGAGCAGGGTCAAGGAAGACGCATTGAGCACCAGGAACAGGATCTGTGCATTGCTGGCCGTGGTGCTGCTGGGGTTGAGCGTCTGCAGGGCACGCATGGCCTTCAAGCCGATAGGGGTAGCAGCGTTGTCCAGGCCCAGACCGTTGGCCGCAAAGTTCATGGTGATCAGCCCCAGCGCGGGGTGCCCAGGCGGCACTTCTGGCATCAGCCGTGCGAACAAGGGGCCCAGCACCTTGGCCAGCCATTCGACGATACCCGCCTGCTCGGCAATCTTCAGAAAGCCCAGCCACAGCGTCAGGGTGCCGAACAGCAATACCATGACCTCGACGGAAAGTTTCGCCATGGCGAAGATGCTTTCGACCATGGCCGCGAAGATGCCAGCGTTGCCACCCACTAGCCATTGAGCCATGGCAGATATGGCCGCTACCAGGAAAAAGCCGAGCCACAAGCCGTTGAGCATCCACGTACCTCCCCCGAAATGCCCGAATCATAACGTATCGAACACCGCCCTGGCTGCGGCCCGCCGTGAGTGTAGATGCCGCAGACAACAAAAAGCCCCGACATGTCGGGGCTTTGTGTCCAACAGGCTTGGCCTCAGCGCTTGGCTGCTTCACCCACCATGGCAGCTTCAGGCTTCTCGGCGATCAGCGAGGCGTAGTACAGCTCGCCCTTGGCTGCGTCGTACATACCTTCCCAGCGGGAGATGACCAGCGCGGCCAGGGCATTACCGATCACGTTGAGTGCCGTGCGGGCCATGTCCATGATGCGGTCGACACCGGCAATGAACGCCAGACCTTCCAGCGGGATACCCACGCTACCCAGGGTGGCCAGCAGTACCACGAACGAAACACCCGGTACTCCGGCAATACCTTTAGAGGTCACCATCAAGGTCAGTACCAGCAGCAGCTGCTGGCTCCACGACAGGTCGATGCCGTAGAGCTGGGCGATGAAGATGGCCGCGATGCTCTGGTACAGGGTAGAGCCGTCGAGGTTGAACGAGTAGCCGGTAGGCACCACGAACGAGCAGATCGATTTGGGCGCACCGTATTTCTCCATCTTCTCGATAACCCGTGGCAGGACGGTTTCCGAGCTTGAGGTGGAGTAGGCCAGGATCAGCTCATCTTTCATGATGCGCATGATCTTGATCACCGAGAAGCCGAACAGGCGCGCTACCAGCCCCAGCACCATGAAGGCGAAGAAGGCGATGGCGAAATACACCAGCAGGACCAGCTTGGCCAGTGGCAGCAATGAGCTGAAGCCAAAGTTGGCAACGGTCACCGCGATCAGCGCGAACACACCGATCGGCGCGTACTTCATGATCATGTGAGTGACTTTGAACATGGTTTCCGATACGGCCTGGAAGGTGCGTACCAGCGGATCGCGCAGCTCGGCTTGCAGGCTGGAGAGGCCAAGGCCGAACATGACCGAGAAGAAGATGATCGGCAGCATCTCACCGCGCATCAGCGCCGCGAAGATATTCGACGGAATCAGATTGAGCAGGGTCTCGATGAAGGCATGCTCATGCTGCACCTCGGCGGCGGTCGCCTGGTACTTGGAGATGTCCACGGTGCCGAGGGTGCTCATGTCGATGCCGGCGCCCGGATGGAACAGGTTGGCAAGCACCAGGCCCACGACAATGGCGATGGTCGTGACGACTTCGAAGTAAAGGATGGTCTTCAGGCCAATACTGCCAAGCTTCTTGGCGTCGCCAACCCCGGCGATGCCCACGATCAGCGACGAGATCACGATCGGGACCACGATCATCTTGATCAGGCGAATGAAGATATCACCAGCAGGCTGAAGGACGTTGCTGATCCACCAGGCCTTTTCCGCACTGAAGTGGTTCAGGAGCGCGCCGATTGCAACGCCCAAGACCAGACCGATGACGATCTGCCAGGCGAGGCTCAGTTTTGCCTTCTTCATGTCTTTACCCTTTGTTGTAGTGGTCATGTCAACTAACGGCTACCGGAAAACTGTGGAAACAACCCCGGGGCGAATGCGCCGATCAGCGACGTGTTGTAAGGACAGCGCAGACGAGCGCAGGGCTCGGTCGGCGAAAAAGGCCGCAACTATTGCGATGGGAAAGAGGGAAATCTAATGCCGGAAACGCATACCCCATACCGATCAAGCATGGGAAAGTGGAGGCATTTCGAGGGAAATAACTGACATGCGGTGCGCCGTTCGGAAACCCGAATAGGACATAAACGCCAAATGGCGGCTGGAATAGTCGCAAAAGCACGTAGGAAAAATCAGGTTGTTCGACAATCCGAATGCTTCAAACGCAGCTCGTATTGATAGCACGGCTGAGGAAAAAAAAGACATGCGGTTGAGACAAAATGTGTCCCGAGAGGGAATTCGTGCATCGTGCACTGATATTTGGATGGCTCCTCGGAAGCCAGGTCCACCCTGAAGATCGTTCAGGGCTCTACTGACCTGGAACTTCCGATTCTGCCTTACCTGACCCGGCCCAACAGGTGGAGGCACTCCCTGTACCCCTAGGCCACTCCGATCCTGTAGCGATCAGAACAGCCCGGCCCCTTGGTCATGTGCTGCTCCTCCTCGGAGCGGCGCATCATAGAAGGCTGCAAGCCTACGGCCGTTCAGCTTCTATTTCATGACAGTGCCGGACCTGAACCACACTGGTCTTGCGACTCAGTACCAGTTCGGGTCCTGCTTGAGTTGCTCCTGAAGCAGGGCTTTCATGCCATCATCAGGTTCGCCAAGCCACCGGTACTGCGCATGGCGGGTAGGCGACTTGTCGCTGGGCAGGCCTTCCGGTACCTCCACCAGCATCCCGTAGGCATCATCCTTGTCCCAGCTGAATGCCACGATCAAACGCTTGTAAGTGCATTTGTCCGCGGCTTCGCAGAGCGGGCCCACGAGGTACTTATCACCGTCTTCCGTGACCGCCGACATCTGCTGAGACGAACTCCCCGTGAGGTTCAATACCCAATCGGGCAGGCGTTCCTCGCCTTTGACAGCATCCTGCCAAGATTCCCGGTATTCGGCATCGCTACCCAGCAATTGATCGACACGTAGCTGGCCATCATTGGCCGCCAACGCTGCTGCAGTGGCGCCCATCATCAGAACGCCAGCTACGGCATTGCGCAACAGCCTGCTCATCTGCGACCGCGTCCAAAGAAGAACGAAGCCACGAAAAGAACCAGGAAGACGATGAACAGGATCTTGGCGATACCCGTTGCAGCGCCAGCGATACCACCAAAGCCCAGAACTGCAGCGACGATGGCAATGATGAGGAAAGTGATAGCCCAGCTCAGCATGGTGATTCTCCTTTGTTTTTCAAAAGCAGGGTGATCAGAACACCCAACGGTCCTGTGGTACGACATGTTCAACGGTTGCAGGGGACTCGGCCTTACCCTTCGATGGCAGCGGCTCGGCTGCCTGAACGAGGTTACTGGCGCGGGTGTTCTGGATCTGCGACAGCAGGGCGGTTTGCGCCGCTACCTGATCGGCCAACCGGGCGGTTTGCACACTGTAGTAGAACAGCCCTGCTGCCAAGGTCAGCATGACCGCGATGCCAAGCGACATGATCTGACGCAGTGGCAGGGCGGTAACTTGCAAACGGTTGACAGATGGGCGGTTCATGCCGGCTTCTCCTGCTGTAATTTTTGTCCAGACTTGAACAAGTAATTGCAGCCTGCGTGCCAGCTTTCAAATTAGAAAAAATCCTTATTTTTCAATGAGTTAAAAGATTGAACCATTAGGACCTACCACGTATCCTGCACGATGCACCCTGGGGGGCCGTGCGAAATGCACGATCACCCCTCAACCTTGGTTGCCACCTTGAGCATGTCGGCATCTACGCCACGTACTCCGATGATCTGCCTGGCGATGTCCATCGCGATATTTTTCTGCTCGGGGCTAACGACTTCGCCGGAGAGTCGTACCAAGCCATCCTGGCTCACCACCTTCAGATTCAGCCCGTCGAGGTTGCGGCTGAAGCTGTAACTGCTTTGGACTTTATCCACGATCCAGGCATCGCTTGGCTGTGGTCCGCTCGGGGCATCCACGGGCTGGCCTTTGGCTTTGATCATGGCGGCGGTGTCCAGGCTGATCAGGTTGTTGACCAGGTACACCCCCTCGGTGGTACGTGCCACGACGCCCGCAAGCTCCTTGGCCTCGGGATTGTCTACCCGACCCCGGAGCGTGATGACACCGCTGTCACTTTGCACTTCTATAGATGCCTTCTCGGTCAGGCGGCTCCACAACAGCCGTGACCGTATGACCGCCGTCAGCGTCACGTCTTCCGTGCGCCGGGCATAGGCTCGCAACGCCAGCGGTCGCTCAACCAGCTCAGGATTGACCTTTACCTGATTGTCGACCTTCTCGATACCTGAAGTGGCCAAGGCCACTTCCTCGACCAAACGGCGCTCAACCTCATTTTCGACCTCCCCAGCCAAACGCGCCGATGCGCCGTCGACCTCAACGGTGATCCGATAAGGGTTGAGGATCCGGTTCAGGGACACTGCCGTCTGCAGCGAACCTTCCAAGCGAGCATCGTGAACAGGATCTCCACTCGCCACAGCGACGAAGGGCAGCAAACTGACCGCTAGCGCAAGCGCGCGAAAGGGGAAGGGCATGTCGTACTCTCCTTTTGTAGGCAAAATCTGAAACTCTTCGCAACCAATGTGCCAACCACCCTCTCTAAGCAAATCGCCAGTCCCCCGGGACTTTTGAGCATGCTGGTCGACTCGCTGGCGTGCAAAGGGCAGAATCCTTCAGAATTGACCATGCAACTTGCCCGATTTTTCCCACACTAAACAAAGATATTTCCCAAAGGAGCGCAGGTACATGGAATCAGCCCAGGACAAGCAAGGCCGCATTCTGCTGGTGGATGACGAGTCCGCGATCCTGCGCACCTTCCGCTACTGCCTGGAAGACGAGGGCTATAGCGTGGCGACCGCCAACAGCGCCACTCAGGCGGAGAGCCTGCTGCAGCGCCAGGTGTTCGACCTGTGCTTCCTTGACCTGCGCCTTGGCGAAGACAATGGCCTGGACGTGTTGGCCCAGATGCGCGTTCAGGCGCCGTGGATGCGTGTGGTCATCGTGACCGCCCACTCCGCCATCGATACAGCGGTCGATGCCATCCAGGCCGGCGCCGCCGACTACCTGGTCAAGCCTTGCAGTCCAGACCAGTTGCGCCTGGCCACAGCCAAGCAACTGGAGGTGCGCCAGCTTTCCGCCCGCCTGGAAGCCTTGGAAGGCGAAGTGCGCAAGCCCAAGGATGGCCTCGACTCCCACAGCCCGGCCATGATGGTCGTACTGGAAACAGCCCGCCAGGTGGCAACCACTGATGCCAACATCCTGATCCTGGGCGAATCCGGGACCGGCAAGGGTGAGTTGGCTCGCGCCATCCACGGCTGGAGCAAGCGCGCACGCAAGGCCTGCGTGACCATCAACTGCCCGTCGCTCAATGCCGAGCTGATGGAAAGCGAATTGTTCGGTCACACGCGAGGGGCCTTTACCGGCGCCAGCGAAAGCACCCTTGGCCGAGTCAACCAGGCGGACGGCGGCACCTTGTTCCTCGATGAAATCGGTGACTTCCCCCTGACCCTGCAACCCAAGTTGCTGCGCTTTATCCAGGACAAGGAATATGAGCGTGTTGGCGACCCGGTCACCCGCCGGGCCGATGTGCGCATTCTCGCCGCCACCAACCTCAACCTTGAAGAAATGGTGCGCGAGGGTCGTTTCCGCGAAGACCTGCTCTACCGCCTGAACGTCATTACCTTGCACCTGCCGCCCCTGCGCGAGCGCAGTGAAGACATCCTCACGCTTGCCGACCGCTTTCTGGCGCGCTTCGTCAAGGAATACTCAAGGCCGGCCCGCGGTTTCAGTGAGGAAGCACGTGCAGCGCTGCTCAATTATCGCTGGCCGGGCAACATTCGCGAATTGCGTAACGTGATCGAGCGGGCCAGCATCATCTGCCCCCAGGAAAAGGTCGAGATCAGCCATCTGGGCATGGGCGAGCAACCGGCCAGCAACGCGCCGCGCGTAGGGGCCGCCTTGAGCCTGGATGAGCTTGAGCGCGCGCACATCGGCGCTGTGCTGGCCGCCAGCGACACGCTCGACCAAGCCGCCAAGACCCTCGGAATCGACGCATCGACCCTGTATCGCAAGAGTAAGCAGTACAACCTGTGAAGTGGCCGACCATGAAGCTGCGCACGCGGCTCTTTCTCAGCATCTCGGCGCTGGTCACGGTCGCCCTGTTGGGGTTGCTACTCGGCCTGGTCAGTGTCCTGCAGATGGCTTCGGCCCAGCAGGCGCTGGTTCGCGACACCAACCACTCGCTGGATGTAGGGCTAAAGCTACGCCAGAACCTGGGTGAGCAGCTTATCCTGCTGCTGGATACGGACACGGCTCCAGGTCAGTTGCAAACGCTGCAAGACGACTTCCAACGCCTGCTCGACCAAGGCCTGGCCGACGGTGGCCAGCGGCCAGGGTTCAGCGAAGCCCGCGACCACTACCAGGCATTTCTCGAGGCTTACCACGCCACCCCAGCGCCCTCGCGCAGCCTGGCCGTGGACCAGCCACTGGGCGCCGCATTCAATCAAGTGCGTACCGACCTGATCGATTCCCACAAACAAGCGCTGGCCAACATCGCTCGCAGCGAAGAACAAAGCCGTGCCCGCGCACTGCTGGTAGGCGGCGTGCTGGGCCTGATGGGCCTGGTGGTCCTGGTTTTGGGCTTCATCACGGCCCACAACATTGCCCGCCGATTCGGCCAGCCCATCGAGGCCCTGGCCAAGGCAGCCGATCAGCTGGGCAAGGGCAATTTCGATGTCACACTCCCGATCACTCAAGCCAGCGAACTGAACCAGCTCACGCGTCGCTTCGGGATCATGGCCGACGCCCTGCGCAAGCACCAGGCCACCAATGTCGACGAATTGCTCGCCGGGCAGCAGCGCCTGCAAGCCGTGCTCGACAGTATCGATGATGGCCTGCTGATCATCGACCGACAGGGCCTGCTTGAGCACCTGAACCCGGTTGCTCAACGCCAACTGGGCTGGAACGACAGCCGCGTTGGCAGCAGCCTGGCCGAAGCCCTGGAACGACCTGAACTGGAACAGCAACTGTGCCAGGTGCTACGCGGCGGCAGTCTGGACCGCCAACCGGACGACCTTCACATCGACGTTGACGAGGAAACGCGTCTGTTGACCTATAGCTTGACGCCCGTCAGCCATCCTCAGGGCCCGATCCTGGGCGCCGTGATGGTGCTGCACGATGTGACCGAACAGCGTGCCTTCGAGCGGGTGCGCAGCGAGTTCGTGCTACGCGCCTCCCACGAGCTGCGTACGCCTGTCACCGGTATGCACATGGCGTTCGGCTTGCTGCGCGAACGGGTCAAGTTTCCCGAGGAAGCGCGTGAATACGATCTGCTGGAAACCATTGGCGAAGAAATGCAGCGCCTGACCCAGTTGATCAACGACTTGCTCAACTTCAGCCGCTATCAAAGCGGTCTGCAAAAGCTCGAGCTGGCGCCCTGTGCCATCGATGAATTGCTGGAGCGGGCGCAAGTGCGCTTCGCCGATCAGGCGGGCCAGAAGCAGATCGAACTGGTCTTGGCCCTGGAACCGCCACTGCCGCGCATCCAGGCTGACGTTGCTCAGCTCGACCGCGTGCTGGACAACCTGCTGCACAATGCGGTCAGGCACACCCCCCAGGGCGGGCGCATCCGCCTGCATGCGCGCCGCCATGCCGAACGCGTGATCATCAGTGTCGAGGACACGGGCGAGGGTATCGCCTATGGTCAGCAGGGCCGCATCTTCGAGCCGTTCGTGCAAGTGGGCCGCAAGAAGGGCGGGGCCGGCCTGGGACTGGCCCTGTGCAAGGAAATCGTGCAGTTGCACGGTGGGCGCATGGGCGTCTTCTCGCGACCAGGTGAAGGTACCCAGTTCTACCTGGCCCTGCCGGTCTGACGCTCGCAAGGCCTGTCAGGCCTGTCTGCCCCGTGGCAACTTATCCCGCGTGACCAGCTCGGCAAACTGCCGGGCCGTCAGGGCCTTGGCGAACAGCCAGCCCTGGCCGTACTTCACCCCTTCGCCAAGCAGCAGCAGCGCCTGGTCCTCACGCTCGATACCTTCGGCGATCACCCGTAGATGCAGGTCGTGGGCCATGCGGATGATATGGGGTGCCACACCGCTGCTGGCGGCATCGTGGCCCAGCGCATCGATGAATGCCTTGTCGATTTTCAGGCAATCCACGGGCAAGGTCTGAAGGTAGGCCAGGCTGCAATAACCCGTGCCGAAATCGTCGATCAGCACTTGATGGCCCTCGGCGCGCAACGCTTGCAAGTTTTCGCGCGCCACCACCACATCGATCAGGCCCCGTTCGGTCACCTCGAAAGCGATCTGCCTCGGGGCCACCCGGTGCAGCGCCAGCAGGCGCGCCGCCACTTCCCCAACACGCGGAACCATCACGTCGCACGCCGCCAGGTTCACCGAGATGTAGAGCATGGGCCTTGAGCGCAACAGAGGGCCGAGTTGCTCAAGGACGCGTCGCAGGACGAAGTCGGTGATTTCACGGATCTGCCCGGTATTCTCGGCCAGCGGTATGAACAGCTCAGGGCTGGTCAGGCTGCCATCGGGACGACGCCAGCGCACCAATGCCTCGGCGCCGACACAGCGCCTGCTGTCGAGCTCGAAAATCGGCTGGTAGAGCACTTGCAGCTGGCCACGACTCAGCGCTTGCTGAAGCTCCGAGCTCATGGAGCGTCGCTGTTGAGCCAATTGCAGGACCAGCCAGCCAATGCAACAAGCTCCCAGTACGCTGCCTGGAAACAGCAGCCACAGGGCGCCATTCATGCGCAGGGGGAGACTTGCGCGTGGTGCAATCAGAACCAACTGGTAATCAGGAGACTTGGTGGGCATGCGATAGATGAGACGATCGCTGAACTCCAGCAACGTTTTGTGACTGGTCGACCACACAGAAGGCGGTGGCCACACCTGGGGCGGGCCCAGCACCGGGATCGCCCGAGCACCGTTGTCCAGCACGACCAACAAGCTCCCGCCCGGAGGCAAATCCACTACATCGGTCAGATGCCCACGGGACGTGGACACCAGAAACCGGCCACGCCCCAACATCAGGGCGGCAAGGTTTTCGTCGGGCTCGGTGGTGGTGTTGAGCCAGTAGCTGTAGACCGGCCCCTTGATGTCTGGCGGGCGCAGCGGCACGAAAGCCCGCTCGTCACCTCGGTTCGAGCAGGCAACATTACCGTCGACATAGGCCGCCTCGTAGATGAACCGTGAACTCAAGCCGATCTGCTGCAAGGCCGTCAGCATGGCGGGGCCGCAGCCACGCAAAGGTTGCGTCTCCAATAAGTC
Source organism: Pseudomonas fulva NBRC 16637 = DSM 17717 (assembly GCF_000730565.1). GTDB lineage: Bacteria > Pseudomonadota > Gammaproteobacteria > Pseudomonadales > Pseudomonadaceae > Aquipseudomonas > Aquipseudomonas fulva. The sequence continues at coordinate 29,562 of NZ_BBIQ01000024.1, forward strand.
CACACCTTCGCGCAACTGCCCGAATACCTGTTCCAGTCGTTCCAGAAAACGCTCGCCCTGAGCATTCATCTGTTCGCTCTCACTTTGCTTCATCTGCTGCAACGCAATGGCGATGCTGGCGGTTAGCAATAGGGCGGCACTGGCGATTGCCGCCAAAGCGGCAAGCATCCAGGGGCGGTAGAAAAATTGGCGCAAGGCCGCTAGGCGATCAGGCATCGAAGGCATCCAGTTGATTACCAAGGTATAGCAACTCAATGGACAATTACCTTTGCCGTTTAGCGCTTCGCTTGCGCGAGGACCAAACGGCAGCCGTCAACGCTTTACCGCATGCGGTTGAGCACCTCGAGCATGGCGGCCGTCTGCGCATCGGGCTGGCCGTCGAAGCGTTGAGGTCGGAAGCGCATCTGGAACGCCGCGATCACGTGCTGAGTCTGGACATCGAGCACGCCCGTCTGCTCGATGGCGTAGCCAAATCGGGCAAGCGCCTGCTGGTACCATCCAACCGTAGGAGGATTGACCTCGAAGTAGGCCTGCTGGCGAGCCACGCTAGAGGCGTCAGGCCACACACCCAGGCCGGCGTCGGCCAAACGTTTCCACGGGAACAGCGGGCCGGGGTCCTGCTTGCGCAGTGGGGCGATGTCGCTATGGCCAATGATGTGCCGAGGCTCGATGCCATTACGCTTGACGATATCCTTGAGCAGCGCGATCAGCGACTGGATCTGCGCTTCGCTGTAGGGGTGCCATACCCGCCCGGCAGGCGTATCGGTAAAGCCAGCGTTGACGATCTCGATACCGATGGACGATGAATTCAACCAGGTTCTGCCTTGCCACTGGCTGTCGCCAGCGTGCCAGGCCCGCCTGCTTTCATCCACCAATTGGTAGACAGTTGCGGGGCCATCACCGATCAGGTAGTGGCTGCTGACCTCGCCATGGGTCAGCAACGCCAACGAGCGCTCCAGTGAAGCATTGGTATAGTGCAGCACCACGAACTGAATGCGGTTGTCTTGGTTGGCTGACGGGTGGCTGCGGTCGATGCGCAAGCCCGTGGAGCAACCGGCGACAGTCAGCAGCAGCAGGGTGATCAGTGATTTTTTCAGCGTGGAAAGCACGGCAGTGGCCTCAGCGAATAAGCGCTACAGTATAACGCTCTCCCCGCATCTGCGCTCGCCCTTGCCAGGCGCTCGGTCAGTGCTGCTCCACGCAGTTGCGCCCCCGTTGCTTGGCACGGTAAAGCGCTGCGTCGGCACGCTTGAGCACCTGATCGGCCACCTCGCCAGGCCTGAACGCGCTCAACCCGATGGACGTGGATACCACCACCCGCTCCCCCTTGAAGTGAAACGGGCAGGCCTCTACGGCAAGGCGCATCGTTTCGACGACCTGTAACGCGTCTGCCGGCGAGGTGTCGGGCAGCAGCAGCACGAACTCCTCGCCCCCGAAGCGGGCAATGAAATCCTGGCCCCGCAGCCGTTTGCGCAACTGATCGGCCACGATCTTCAGTACCTTATCACCGGCCAGATGCCCATAGCCGTCGTTGATCTGCTTGAAATGATCCAGGTCCAGAATCGCCATGGCCAAGTCGCCGCCGTTTTCCTGCCAGCGCTGCATCTCGCGCTCGATTTGCTCGCTCCAGGCCGCACGATTGGGCAAGCCGGTCAGTGGGTCAAGCAACGCCTTCTGCCGCTGCTCCTCCAGGTGCTCACGGTAACCCAGCGCTTCCTGCTCCATGCTGGCCACGCGCTCGGACAGCCCCTGCAGACGCCCAGCCAGCGCCTGCTCGCGGCGATCGCGCTCGTGCTGGTGCTGGTCCATCGTCATCAGCAAGCCTTCGAGCCGGCTTTCGAGCAGGTGCTTCAAGCTCGATACGTCTGCGGCGCCTTGCATGTCGGTTTGCAGCCCGTCCACCTGCTCACGCAATTGCGTATCCAGTTCGCGTGCCGCACTGCTGTTGTCGGCGTGACCTGCGCTGGCGGCCTGCAAGTGGCCGTGGAAACCCTCGAGCCGCTCATTGAGCAATTGCAGATAGGTTTCGAACTCATGCTGGCCGCTGTCGGAGATCGCCAGCAACAACACGGCAAGATCATCCAGCACCGGAATCAACTCGTACCAGTTCATGCCGCGCGCCACCCGTTCGCGCATCGCCTGCGCCTGCGCCTTGTGGCGGTCCGGCAGGCTCAGGTCATCCAGCAGACCGAGCAGCGTCTGCTCGATATGGGCGGCCACCTGGCTGTATGGCGGCTCGACTGCGTAGGGCAGGGCATAGGCCTCTTGGTCAGACAACGGGACATCAGCCAAAGGGGTCGAATCATCCTCACCCCCACTTTGCAATGGCACGTCCATTGCCGGACCAGGTGCCGGGGGCACGGGCGGCGGCTCGCCACCCGACATTTGTTCAGACTCGATCAGTGACGGGGACGCATCGCTGTCCTCATGCCCATCGTGCTGAGGGACAATGGACGCTTCCTGAACCAGGGGCTGCGAGGCAGCAGGGACGAGGCCCGGCGCCTGCTCGCTGGCGGCCTCGACGGGCGCCAGGTCATCGCGACCTTTGAACAACCGCTGCAAAAAGCCGCCCCGCGAACTGGCTTCGGGCCTGTCCAGCGCGGCCAGCGCACGCCCTTGCAGCCCACTGAGTTCCCCCAGCAGCGGCGGCAGATCGCGAGACTGGGTGACACCGGCCTCCAGCCGCTTGGCAAGCTTCTTCAACGGCCTGGAGACATCGCTGGTCAACGGCAGGCCTTGCAACTGATCGACCAGTGCCGTCAGCGCATCGCCCACTTGGTTCATGCGGGTTTCGCGGCGCTGCTCAGACTCCAGTACCGCTTTTTCAAGACGGGGGATAAGGCCGGCAAGCCCGGCATCCATGTTGTCACTGCGAATGACCTCGCGCATTTCCTTCATGCACTGGTCGACGACCTTGTCGCTGCCCTCAGCGGCTAACGTACTGCGAACCAGGCCTCGGCGCAGCAAGTCCAGGCGCGCCTCCCAGCGACGTTCGAGCCTCTCCTGTTGCTCAATGCTTATCAGGTATTTTTCTTTCCAGCGCTCGGCTTCTTCGGTCATGCCTGTGTCCGCACGGGTGATACAACTGGGGCTGTCTGATACACACTGTCGGCGCGTGCCCGGGACACTTGAGGGCAAGCGAGGCGTCAGTTGATTCAGCTCAAGGCCGGCAGCGTATCCACAGTCAATGCATCAGGCAATCGGATCTCGACGGCCACAGGAAGATGGTCGGAAATCGGCTGGGCCAGCACTTCGACTCTTTCCAGGGTAAGGCTCGGGCTGAGCAGGATATGGTCCAGGCAGCGCTGTGGTCGCCAACTGGGGAAGGTGGCCTCCACCTGAGGCGCAATCAGGCCAAGGTCGCGCAACGGTGAATGCTCGAGCAGGTCGGTAGCATGGGTGTTCATGTCCCCCATCAACACCTGATGGCGATACCCGCCGATCAGTTCGCGGATGTAGGCCAGCTGCAGTGCACGGGTCTTGGCGCCCAAGGCCAAGTGCATCATGACTACGATCAGCGCATCCTCACCCTCGCCGAAGCGCACCAGGATAGCCCCGCGCCCTGCTGGGCCAGGCAGTGGGTGATCCTCGAGTTGGTGAGGCTTCAAGCGACTGAGTACGCCATTACTGTGCTGAGCGAAGCGCCCAAGGTTGCGATTGAGCTGTTGGTACCAATAGGGGAAGGCACCCAGTTGGGCCAGATGCTCGACCTGATTGACATAGCCCGAGCGCAAGCTGCCCCCATCCGCCTCTTGCAGGGCCACCAGGTCGAAGTCCCCAAGCAACTTACCGATTTTCTGCAAGTTGCTGGCTCGGCCAGTGTGCGGCAGCAGGTGCTGCCAGCTGCGCGTCAGGTAATGCCGATAGCGCTCGGTACTAATGCCCACCTGGATGTTGAAGCTGAGCAGCCGCAGACGACCATCTTCTGGCAAGCCGGGGGCTTGCAAGTGATGCTCGTTGACCTGCGGCTGGGGCAGGGCAACGCCGCGCGTGACCCGTAGGCGAGGCATGGTTGCGCTGCCTATTTGGCAGCGCGCTCCTTGTCGATCAGCTGGTCGGCCACGTTGAGGACGCCCTCTGGTCCGCCAGCGGTGCCCAGGTCGAAGCGGTACTTACCGTTGACCACCATGCTGGGAACGCCAGTGATTTCATACTTCTTGGCCAGTTCTTTCGCCTGGTTGACCTGGCCCTTGATGGCGAAAGAGTTGTAGGTGGCCAGGAACTTGTCCTTGTCCACCCCCTGCGGTGCCAGGAAAGCGGCCATGTCTTCTGGGTCTGTCAGGCGCTTGTGCTGGTTCTGGATGGCGTCGAATACCGCCGCGTGCACCTTGTGCTCGACGCCCATCGCTTCCAGAGTCAGGAACATCTGGCCATGGGCATCCCAAGGGCCACCGAACATGGCCGGCACACGCTTGAAGTTGACGTCCTTGGGCAGCTTGTCGACCCACGGGTTGATGACAGGCTCGAAGTGATAGCAATGCGGGCAGCCATACCAGAACAACTCGACCACTTCGATCTTGCCAGGCACGGAAACCGGAACCGGGTTGCTCAGCTCGACATACTCCTTGCCGGCTACAGGCTCTGCGGCCTGAACGGAAGTCATACCAAGTACGCTGGCAGCGACCAGCGCAGCGCTGAGAATCAGTTTACGCATGCTTTACTCCTGAGCAGTCATGGGTCGCCACGGCACGACCTGGATTGAGACAGGCCGGGAAGGGCTCTAGTTCTGTAGTGTAACGGCTGCGGACGAAAAAAAGGGCAGCCGCGCCGCCCTTTCATCTTTGGCTTTCAACATTAACCGGGCATTAATGCAGGCCCTGGATGTAGCTGGCCAATGCCTCGATGTCATGGTTACTGAGCTTCCCGGCGATGGTGCGCATGGTCATGGCATCCCCATCGTTGGTGCGATTGCCTTCACGGAAGTCCGTCAGCTGCTTGCTCACGTACTGGGCATGCTGCCCGCTCAGGTGAGGGAACCCGGCCAGTGCGATACCCGCCCCGTCAGGCGAGTGGCAGCCCGTGCAGGCCGGCATGCCCTTGTCCAGGTCGCCACCGTTGAACAGCGCACGCCCGCGCTCGACCAGCGTAGGGTCGGCCGCGCCCACGCTGCCTTTCTGGCTGGCAAAATATGCCGCGATATCGGCCAGGTCCTGGTCGTTGAAGCCGGCGAGCATACCGGTCATTTCCAGCACGACGCGTTTGCCGGACTTGATATCGTGCATTTGTTTTTCGAGGTAGCGCTGGCCTTGACCTGCCAGCTTGGGGAAGTTCGGTGCCAGGCTATTGCCATCTGGGTTGTGGCAGGCCCCGCAGACGGCCGTCTTGGCCTGACCTGCGGCGGCATCGCCTTTGACGGGCTGCGCAGCAGTGGCCGCACCTGCGACACCTAGGCTCAACAGCAGACTCACGACTAGTTTGTTCATCAGCTAATCCAACACGGCTAGGGGTGAAATGTTATGTATCGGGACTGCCATTCATCCAAAGGATGACCAGACGGTAGTCCTCGGCACTGCAGTCCATGCACAATCCACGCGGCGGCATAGCCTTGAAACCCTGAGCATTGTGCCGTGCCGAGATATTCATGCATTGCGCCAGATCAGGAATCAGGTTGCCCGATCGCCCCTCTGGGCTCATGGAGCAGGCGTTCGCTGTACCCGCCGCGCACACGCGGTTGTACAACACCTCGGAATCCTGTGTAGCCTGTGCGCTGAAAACCGGCAGGAACAGACCGACAGCAAGCGGCCATTGCGTATTGCGCCATGACGTTCAGGGTTGGGGGCCGCGCTGCGTTCTAATGCGCAAGCTCATGTTCGACACCCCATGCTCGTTCCCCAAAGCCGGGAGAAAGAGCACACAAAAACTGGGGCATTATATACTTCCGCCACCCAAACGGAAACGACACCGCTTGCCAGGTCCCGCTCAACAGGGGGCTGGCATCACCACATCGGATATCCCATGCAAGTCAAGAACCCCATCCTCGGCCTGTGCCAGAAAGCCAAATTCGCCCTCAGCGCTGCCAAGGTCGAACAATGCCCGGACGACCAGGGTTACGAGGTGGCCTTCGCCGGCCGCTCCAACGCCGGTAAATCCAGCGCGCTGAATACGCTGACCCACGCCAGCCTGGCCCGCACCTCGAAAACGCCCGGCCGCACCCAGTTGCTGAACTTCTTCAGCCTGGATGACGAACGCCGCCTGGTCGACTTACCGGGCTACGGCTACGCCAAGGTGCCCATCCCCCTCAAGCAGCACTGGCAGCGCCACCTGGAAGCTTATCTGGGCAGCCGCGAATGCCTGCGTGGCGTGATCCTGATGATGGATGTCCGCCACCCGATGACGGATTTCGACAAGATGATGCTCGATTGGGCCAAGGCCAGCGGCATGCCCATGCATATCTTGCTGACCAAGGCCGACAAGCTCACCCATGGCGCCGCCAAGAACACCTTGCTCAAGGTGCAATCGGAGATCAGGAAAGGCTGGGGCGAAGGCGTGACCATCCAACTGTTCTCGGCCCCCAAGCGCCTGGGCCTTGAAGACGCCTACCGCGTGCTGGCCGACTGGATGGAGCTCGAAGACAAGCCTGTCGCCTGAGGGCCAAGGCCCGCGCCAGGCAAATTTCAGGCAAAAAAAACCCCGGACTTCGTATGGGGAGGGGGAAGTTCGGGGTCCAAGCCCGGACCGCTAGGGCGGGGTCCGGATATCTGCCAACACTTAACACAACATAGGAGCATCGAACGGCTTCACCAGCCATTCAGGTACTCTGAGTTGCAGTTCACTGCTTTAGTTCCTGGGGCCTGGAACTATTTGCGACAGTTTCATGAAACCGGTTGTGACAGGCCAAGGCGACTGTGACGGCAAACCGCACCACAACGCCCCTTGGCCCGCGCAATCAGTGGGCTTCGTCCCAGTTTGCGCCCACACCGGCCTCGACCAGCAACGGCACGTCCAGTTGCGCCGCCTGACTCATGTGCTTTCGAATTTCATCTTTCACCAGATCCACGAGGTCTTCGCGCACCTCAAGAACAAGTTCGTCGTGCACCTGCAGGATCACCCGCGCATCCAGTGCGCTTTCGGTCAGCCAGTTGTCCACATTGACCATGGCGCGCTTGATGATGTCGGCAGCCGTACCCTGCATCGGCGCGTTGATCGCCGTGCGCTCGGCTCCCCGGCGCAAGGCTGGGTTCTTGGCGTTGATATCAGGCAGGTAGAGCCGGCGACCAAACAGGGTTTCCACGAACCCCTGCTCTGCGGCCTGGGCACGGGTACGCTCCATGTAGGCCAACACCCCTGGATAGCGTGTGAAGTAACGATCGATGTAATCCTGGGACTGCTTGCGGTCCACCCCGATCTGCTTGGCGAGACCAAAGGCGCTCATGCCGTAGATCAGCCCGAAGTTGATCGCCTTGGCGCTGCGCCGCTGGTCATGGGTGACCTGTTCGAGCGCAACGCCAAATACTTCGGCCGCCGTCGCCCGGTGCACGTCCAGATCGTTCTGGAACGCGTGCAGCAAGCCTTCGTCCTTGGCCAGGTGCGCCATGATGCGCAGCTCGATCTGGGAATAGTCGGCGGCCAGCAGCTTGTAGCCAGGGCTTGCGATGAAGGCCTGGCGGATTCGCCGGCCTTCGGCCGTGCGGATCGGAATGTTCTGCAAGTTCGGGTCACTGGACGACAACCGGCCCGTGGCCGCCACTGCCTGCTGGTACGACGTGTGGATTCGCCCCGTGCGAGGGTTGATCTGCCCCGGCAGCTTGTCGGTGTAGGTGCTCTTGAGCTTGCTCAGGCTGCGGTACTGCATCAGCACTTCAGGCAGTGGGTACCCTTGCTCGGCCAGCTCGTCCAGCACAGCTTCTGCCGTCGATGGCTGGCCCTTGGCCGTCTTGCTGATCACCGGCATGCCCAGCTTGTCGTACAGGATCGCGCCCAGCTGCTTGGGCGAACCCAGGTTGAATTCCTCACCAGCCAGTTCGAAGGCCCGCTGTTCCAGCTCGGCCATCTTCACACCCAGCTCGCCGCTCTGGACGTGCAACAGCGCCGCATCGACCAACGCGCCCTGGCGCTCGATCTTGGCCAGCACCGGCACCAGCGGCATTTCGATGTCCGTGAGCACCGGCTGCACACTGGGGGTCTTGGCCATGTGCGCCTGCAATGCCTGGTGCAGGCGCAGGGTGATGTCGGCATCTTCGGCCGCGTAGGGGCCGGCCTTGTCCAGATGGATCTGGTTGAAGGTCAGCTGCTTGGCACCTTTGCCTGCAATGTCCTCGAACGCAATGGTGGTATGCCCAAGGTACTTTTGCGCCAGGCTGTCCATGTCGTGCCGCGTGCCGGTCGAGTTGAACACGTACGATTCGAGCATGGTGTCATAGGCCACCCCCTGCACCTGGATCGCGGGAGAACCATTGGCAAGGATGTTGATGTCGTACTTGGCGTTCTGGCCTACCTTGGCTTTTGCCGGGTCCTCCAACAAGGGCTTGAGCGCGAGCAGAACGGCCTCACGGTCCAACTGGGCAGGGGCGCCTTCGTAGTCGTGCATCAAGGGGACGTAGGCCGCTTCATGGGGCTCGACGGCGAAGGAAATCCCTACCAGCTGGGCGCGCTGCGCATCGAGGCCGGTGGTTTCGGTATCGAACGCGAACAGCGGTGCCTGGCGCAGTTTCTCAAGCCAGGCGTCGAAGCGGTCCTGGTCAAGGATGGTTTCATAGCGGGCCTCGACCATGGCCGCCGGGGCCTCTACCGGGGGCAACTGGTCCCCTTCCCGAGCCGCATCGCGCTGCAGGTCGGCAATCCAGCTCTTGAACTCCATTTCGGTATATAGCGCCAGCAGCGCCTCGCGGTCTGGTTCGCCGCACACCAGCGCATCGACTTCGATGTCCAGCGGCACATCGATCTTGATGGTGGCCAGCTCGTACGACATGAAAGCCGCTTCACGGTGTTCTTCAAGCTTGGCGGGCAGGCTCTTGGCGCCTCGAATGGGCAGCGCAGGCACCTTGTCCAGGTTCGCGTACAGGTCGCTGAGCCCCCCGCCGATCCCGGTCAACAGCCCGACGGCGGTCTTTTCACCCACACCAGGCACACCTGGAATGTTGTCCACCTTGTCGCCCATCAGCGCCAGGAAGTCGATGATGTGCTCGGGGCCGACCCCGAATTTCTCGTGCACGCCAGCCACGTCCAGCACGCTACCGGTCATGGTGTTGACCAGGGTAATGTGCCCGTCGACCAGTTGCGCCATGTCCTTGTCGCCGGTGGAAATGATGACCGGCCGGTCCAGCGCCGCGCTGCTGCGTGCCAAGGTACCGATGACATCGTCAGCTTCGACCCCTTCGACGCACAACAGTGGGTAGCCCATGGCCTTGACGCTGGCATGCAGCGGCTCGATCTGCACCCGCAGATCGTCAGGCATGCTGGGGCGGTTGGCCTTGTAGTCGGCGAACAGGGTGTCGCGGAACGTGCCGCCCTTGGCGTCGAACACCACGGCGAACAAGCTGTCCGGGTACTGCCTGCGCAGGCTCTTGAGCATGTTGAGCACACCCTTCACCGCACCGGTTGGCATGCCCTTGGACGTGGTCAGCGGGGGCAAGGCATGGAAGGCGCGATAAAGGTAGGAGGAACCGTCCACGAGGACGAGGGGCGCTTGGCTCATGAGCAGAATCAACCTTTTCGACGGGTCCGGCGCTAGAATAGCCAGAATCATTGACGACAAAGGGACTAGGTTATCATGCGTACACTCAATCGCCTGTTACTGCTCTGCCTGATGGCAGGTCTGCCCGTCGTTACCTTGGCGGCGGATGACGCGCCCTCGGCCGATCCCGAGGTGACCATTCGCACGGAAGGCGACAAGACCATCCAGGAATATCGCCAAAACGGCTTCCTGTATGCGATCAAGATCACGCCCAAACATGGCAAGCCTTACTTTCTGGTACGCGCCGATGGCTCCGATGGCAATTTCATTCGTTCCGACCAGCCGGACATGCTGATTCCGTCCTGGAAGATCTTCGAGTGGTAATCTGACGCGCACCGTTCACATCAACCCGGCACTTCGGCCAGAAGTGCCTGCATGGGCAATCTTTCATCATGTCAGTCTTCACCCCCGTGACCCGGCCTGAGCTGGAAACCTTTCTGGCACCTTATGAGCTGGGTCGCCTGCTCGATTTCCAGGGTATCGCCGCCGGCACCGAGAACAGCAACTTCTTCGTCAGCCTCGAACAGGGGGAGTTCGTGCTGACGCTGATCGAGCGTGGGCCCAGCGAGGACATGCCGTTCTTCATCGAGCTGCTCGATACCCTGCACACGGCCCGGATGCCAGTGCCCTACGCCATTCGTGACCGTGACGGCCATGGCCTGCGCGAACTGTGCGGCAAACCGGCGTTGCTGCAACCCAGGCTCTCGGGCAAACACATCAAGGCGCCCAATGCCCAGCATTGTGCCCAGGTCGGTGACCTGCTCGCACACATTCACCTGGCCACCCGTGAACACATCATCGAGCGCCGCACGGACCGAGGCCTTGAGTGGATGCTGGCCGCCGGGGCTGAACTGCTGCCGCGCCTGAACGCCGAGCAGGCGAGCCTGCTGCAACCGGCGCTGGATGAAATCGCCGCCCACCAGGCGCAGATCCTGGCACTGCCCCGGGCCAACCTGCATGCCGACCTGTTCCGCGACAACGTGATGTTCGAGGGCACCCATCTGTCCGGGGTCATCGACTTCTACAACGCCTGCTCGGGGCCGATGCTGTATGACATTGCCATTACCCTGAACGACTGGTGCCTGGATGCGCAGGCCGGCATCGATGTGCCGCGCGCCCAGGCCTTGCTTGCCGCCTACGCCGCATTACGGCCGTTCACAGCAGCCGAAGCCGAACTCTGGCCACAGATGTTGCGCGTTGCCTGCGTGCGGTTCTGGCTGTCTCGCTTGATCGCGGCAGAGTCCTTTGCTGGCATGGACGTGATGATCCACGACCCAAGCGAGTTCGAGGTGCGCCTGGCGCAGCGCCAGCAGGTGGCCGTGAAGCTGCCGTTCGCCCTCTGATCCAAACCCTGGCGGCAGGCCCTGTGCGCCTACCCATGGGGCAGAAGGCATCAGGCGCTGCCCCGGGCGCCCAACCCAGATATGCAGCCGCAGCGTACCTTTACAGCTGCTCCAGGCAGCTCGCCAAGTCGCCCCCTAGCTTGTCGAGCAATCGCTCGTAGCCTTGCGCATCCACCGGATCGGTGCCACCCAGCGCATCGAGCTCGGCCAGGCGCACCGGCAGACCGGCTGTCAGGGTTTCGGCCAGCCGGGGGCGCAAGGGCGGCTCGCTGAAGACGCAAGTCTTGCCCACTTCCTGCAGCCGCTTACGCATGGCGGCCACGTGCTGAGCGCCGGGCTGCACTTCAGACGCCACGCTGAACACGCCGGTATGCTTGAGGCCATACTCAGCCTCGAAATAATCGAAGGCCTCGTGGAACACGAAGTAAGGCTTACCGGCCACACCCGCCACCCGAGCCTTGATGCGGGTGTCGAGCGCGTCCAGGCGCTGGGTGAAGGTCGCCAGGTTACGCGTGTAGCGGTCGGCATTGGCAGGGTCCACGCTGGCGAGATCGGCGGCCATTTTCCCGGCGATCACCCGGGCGTTCACCGAAGACAACCACAAGTGCGCATCCAGGCTGCCTGGGCGGTGATCATGGTCATGGTCGTCGTGGTCTTCGTCGTGGGAATGGCTGTCCTCGCCAAAGTGACGCAGCTTCATGCCCGGCAGCGACTGTACCGCGACGGTCGTCTTGCTGCGGCTGGTCAGCACCTTGGGCAAAAAGCCCTCCATGTCCGGGCCTATCCAGTACAGCAAATCCGCCTCCGCGACCCTGCGCACGTCCGAGGGACGCAGTGCGTAATGGTGAGGCGAGGCACCCGGCGGCAACAGCACTTCAGGGCTGCCGACGCCTTCCTGTACAGCAGCGGCGATCTGTTGCAGAGGCTTGATGCTGGTCAGCACATGCACGTCAGCGTGGGCGGAAAATGCGATGAAAGCGACAAACAGGGTAAGGAATCGGGCCACGGTAGGTACTCGAATCGTCAGAAACAGGTAACATAATAACGTCTCTATCCAGAATCGTCGCTGCCCATGTCCATTACGCCGCTGGCCACCCGTCCTCATGACCATTCCCATTGCGTGCACAGCGCCCTGGCTGAAGCCGACGCTCTGTGCGCTCGTCAAGGGCTGCGCCTGACGGCGCTGCGCCGCCGGGTACTGGAGCTGGTGTGGCAGAGCCACAAACCGCTGGGCGCCTACGACATCCTGGCGGTGCTGAGCGAACAGGATGGCCGTCGCGCGGCGCCGCCAACGGTGTACCGCGCGCTGGACTTCCTTCTGGAAAACGGTCTCGTGCACCGCATCGCTTCGCTCAACGCCTTTATCGGTTGTAGCCATCCCGAGCATACGCACCAGGGGCAGTTTCTCATTTGCCGACTGTGCCATATCGCCATTGAGCTGGAGCAGGCGAGTATCAGCGATGCCATCGTCGGCAGCGCCAGGCATGTAGGTTTCACGGTCGAGAACCAGACCGTCGAGGTCGTGGGCGTGTGCAGCAACTGCAAGGACGCGGCATGAGCGACGCGCTGATCCGCCTGGAGCAGGTTGGCGTCACCTATGGCGGGGAGGCCGTGCTCGACAGCATCGACTTGGCAGTCGCACCCGGCCAGATCGTCACCCTGATCGGGCCCAATGGAGCGGGCAAGACCACGCTGGTCCGCGCCGTGCTGGGGCTACTCAAGCCACACCGCGGCTCGGTATGGCGCAAACCCCGGCTGCGCATTGGCTACATGCCGCAAAAAATCCAGGTCGACGCCACGCTGCCGTTGTCGGTGCTGCGCTTTCTGCGCCTGGTACCTGGCGTGGATCGCGCAGCGGCCCTGTCGGCGCTTCAGGAGGTCGGCGCCGAGCACGTGATCGACAGTCCCATCCAGACTGTGTCCGGGGGTGAAATGCAGCGTGTGCTGCTGGCCCGTGCGCTGCTGCGAGAGCCGCAGTTGCTGGTGCTGGACGAGCCGGTGCAAGGTGTTGACGTGGTAGGGCAGACGGAGCTGTACAACCTCATCACCCGACTGCGCGACCGCCTGGGTTGCGGCGTATTGATGGTTTCCCACGACCTGCACCTGGTCATGAGTGCGACCGATCAGGTGGTGTGCCTGAACCGCCATGTGTGCTGCTCCGGTCATCCCGAACAGGTCAGCGGTGACCCGGCATTCGTCGAACTGTTCGGCCAGACCGCACCCAGCCTGGCCATTTATCACCATCATCATGACCACAGTCACGACCTGCACGGTTCGGTGGTCGCCCCAGCCCCCCATGTTCACGGAGCGCACTGCAAGCATGGCTGATTTTCTTCTCTACGCCCTGCTCGCTGGTCTGTCCCTCGCGCTGGTAGCTGGCCCCCTTGGCTCGTTCGTCGTCTGGCGGCGCATGGCCTACTTTGGCGACACCCTGTCCCATGCTGCTTTGCTGGGTGTGGCCCTGGGCTTCGTGCTGGATGTCAGCCCCACATTGGCCGTCACCGTGGGCTGCCTGTTGCTGGCGATTCTGCTGGTGACCTTGCAGCAACGCCAGCCTCTGGCATCCGACACGCTGCTCGGTATCCTGGCACCCAGTACCTTGTCCTTGGGCCTGGTGGTGCTGAGCTTCATGCACGACGTGCGCATCGACCTGATGGCTTACCTGTTCGGGGATCTGCTGGCCATCAGCCCGACCGATCTTGCCTGGATTTTGGGCGGCAGCGCCCTGGTACTCGTACTGATCGCCGTCTTGTGGCGCCCCTTGCTCGCCGTCACCGTCCACGAAGAACTGGCAACGGTCGAAGGGCTACCGGTTGCAGCGTTGCGCATGGCGCTGATGCTGCTCATCGCCGTGGTCATCGCGGTGGCCATGAAGATCGTCGGCGTCTTGCTGATCACCTCTTTGCTGATCATTCCGGCGGCAGCCGCTCAGCGGCATGCGCGCTCTCCCGAGCAGATGGCCGTAGGCGCCAGCGTCATAGGCGTGGTAGCGGTCTGCGGCGGGCTGGCCTTGTCATGGTTCAAGGACACGCCTGCCGGTCCATCCATTGTGGTGTGCGCTGCGGTGCTATTCTTGCTGAGTCTGGCCCTGCCCAAACGGTGAGCGACAGGCGTCCAAGTCCTGCCTTGCAACCTTCGGCGGAGTAAAGGGTCTGTAAGACCAGTTTTCGAGCGTGCGCACCTGGGTGTAGACTTGCTCGCTTTTTGCGCAAATAGAGAGCCGCAGGAATGAAGCCGTTTGCCTCCCGTTGTCTGCTTGTTGGCGTCTTTTCCCTGTTCCTTGCCGCGTGCTCCCATGCACCGGTCGAACAGGCCAGCACGCCTGCCCAGCCTGATGCATGGCAGCAGTTGCAACAAAATATCGCCAGCAACGAGCTGGCCACCGCAGAAGACCAACTGGTCTCCCTGCAAGCGCAGTCGCCTGGCGATGGACGCGTCGAGCAATACCAGCGCGAGCTGGCCGAAGCCTACCTGCAACGCAGCCAGATCATGTTGCAGAAGGGTGACGTGAATGCGGCGGTCACAGCCCTGGCGCGCGCGCGCGCACTGATGCCACAGGCACCGGCGGTCACTGGCGGTGATGCCGTTTCACAAGCGCGCAAGGCCGAGCTGGCCAAGGCCGAAGCCGCACTCAAGGCTGCCGAAGCCAAGCCCAAGGCTCGAGTTATCGACCCCAGTGCGCCCAGTACAGTGATTGCGTTGGAAACCACCGACATCCAAGCCATGCGCCAGCAGCTCGATGACATCGCCGCCGACGTGGTCAATTATGGTTGCGATGTGGTGTTCCAGGTGCCACGCAGCGCGGATGCGCCGTGGCTGAAGACATTGCTGGCCAAGCGTGTTCGCAAGATCGACAGCACCTTCGACCTGAAACAAAAGCACGACATCCAGCGCGCGTTGCCCGCTCAGGTGGTGCTGGTCCCCCACCAGCGCTAGGCCCGTGGATAGGGGCTGCAATGCAGCCCCTGACACGCGGAGGGTTTAAGCAGGAACCGCTTCGGCAGCCGCTTCACGCTCCCATACGCGATGCCCTTCCACTGCCTTGACGAACGCGTCCATGGCCTTCTGGTCGTCGCCGGTCAGCAGACCCTTGTCTTCCTTCAGGCCCAACGTTGCAAGCAGTTCCTGGGTCAGCACCATCGCCTTGAGATGCTTGTAGCCCTCAAGCAGGAAGTGCTTGGCCAGGCCACTGGCCGCCATGGCATCGGTGGACGCCTTGCCAGCGGGTACAACGATGCCATCGAACATGATTGACGGCATGCCTTCCATGGAGGCATCTACCGGCAGTTGCGTACCGTCGGCGGCCTTCACAGGCGCCGAGGTCGGGCCCAGCAGCATGGGGCGAGCGCTCTGCGCCTCCAGGGCCTTGACCATCTTGTCGACGCTGGCGGCATCCACGCCGTTGGCGATCAGTACAGCGATCTTGCGACCCTTGATCCCGACCTTGCCCGGATGGTTCATCTGGCTCAAGGCTGGCGATTCGGCCAGCTGGCTGCCCTTGACCTTGACGGTGCCGGCTTTAGGGGCTGGCAGGCCCAGGTTTTCCGCCACGGCTGCTGCCAGCTTCAGGTCGATGTTGGCGAGAATCTCATTCACCTGGCGCGCACGGATGTGCTCACGCTCGACCTTGCCCAACTCAAAGCTGTAGGCCTTGATGATGTGCTGCTGCTCGGTCGGGCTCATGCTCTGGAAGAACAGGCGCGCCTGGGAGAAGTGATCACCGAACGAGTCGCTGCGCTGGCGAATCTTGTGCGCATCGACGCGCTCCTGATACGTCTCGAAACCGCCGTCGCGTGGGCCGGGCGGGGTTTCCTTCGGCCAGCCGCCGTCGATGGAGTTGGGCTCGTAGGCGGCGCGGCCTTTGTGCACGATATGCTGGTGCATCGCATCGCGCTGGTTGTTGTGGTTCGGGGCAACCGGGCGATTGATCGGGATCTGGTGGAAGTTCGGGCCACCCAGGCGGCTGATCTGAGTATCGGTGTAGGAGAACAGGCGACCCTGCAGTAACGGGTCATTGGTGAAGTCGATGCCCGGCACGATGTGGCCTGGGCAGAAAGCGATCTGCTCGACCTCGGAGAAGAAGTTGTCCGGGTTGCGATTGAGCACCATCTTGCCCAGCGGGGTGACCGGGACCAGCTCTTCAGGGATGATCTTGGTCGGGTCCAGCAGGTCGAAGTCGAACTTGTGCTCGTCGGCCTCAGGCACGATCTGCACGCCGAGTTCCCATTCCGGGTAGTCGCCGGTTTCGATGGCTTCCCACAGGTCACGACGGTGGTAGTCGGTGTCCTTGCCCGCCAGTTTCTGCGCCTCGTCCCACAGCACGGAATGCACGCCCTCGCTGGGCTTCCAGTGGAACTTGACGAAGTGGGCCACGCCTTCGGCGTTGACCAGACGGAAGGTGTGCACGCCGAAACCTTCCATCATGCGCAGGCTGCGTGGGATGGCGCGGTCCGACATGGCCCAGACGACCATGTGCGCCGATTCAGGCACCAACGAGACAAAGTCCCAGAAGGTGTCGTGGGCCGAACCGCCGGTGGGGATCTCGTTATGCGGCTCGGGCTTGACGGCGTGTACGAAGTCCGGGAACTTGATGGCGTCCTGGATAAAGAACACCGGCATGTTGTTGCCGACCAGGTCGAAGTTGCCTTCATCGGTATAGAACTTCACGGCAAAGCCGCGCACGTCGCGCACCGTGTCACCGGAGCCGCGCGGCCCCTGAACGGTGGAAAAGCGCACAAATACCGGGGTGATCTTCTTCGGATCTTGCAGGAAACCGGCCTTGGTCAGTTCGGCGTGGCAGCCATAGCTCTGGAAATAACCATGGGCACCGGTGCCTCGTGCATGGACGATCCGCTCCGGGATGCGCTCATGGTCAAAATGGGTGATTTTCTCGCGCATGATGAAGTCTTCAAGCAGCGAGGGGCCGCGGTCGCCGGCCTTCAAGGTGTTCTGGTTGTCCGAAATGCGCACACCCTGGTTGGTGCGCAGCGCCTGCCCGGTGGCATCGCTGCGGTCTGCTTCCAGGCTCTGCAACTTGGCATTGGTATTGGCCCGATCCGGGGTCTGAGTACCTGCGGCCTCGCTGTGCTTCGGCGCATCCTTGTTCTTGCTGGGCATGGTTGGCTTTCCTCATCAGTCTTCGGGCGCCCGATCGGGCTTGTCCAGTTAATGACTCGGGCACAAGAGCGAGCGTTCCATCGGGATGACCAGCTGTCGCCATATAGCGTTCTGATTGGTCAGAGGCAAAATAAATGCTAAGAACAGCGGTTATAAAAGGCTAAAATGCGGCCCCCAGCCCACCGCTGAATCAATTTCCATGCGCCCCACAAGGTTCGCTACGTGATCGAGTTCCAACAGGTACACAAAACTTACCGCGTTGCCGGTAGAGAAATTCCCGCCCTGAATCCGACGACCCTGACGATCGAGGATGGCCAGGTGTTTGGTCTGATCGGCCACTCCGGGGCCGGCAAGAGCACCATGCTGCGCCTGATCAACCGCCTGGAAGAGCCTTCCGGCGGCAAGATCATCGTCGACGGTGAAGAAGTGACCGCGTTCAATGCCACCCAATTGCGCGGCTTTCGCCAGCAGGTCGGCATGATTTTCCAGCATTTCAACCTGCTGGCGTCCAAGACCGTCGCCGACAATGTCGCCCTGCCACTCACCCTCGCTGGCCAATTGTCGCGCGCCGAGATCGACAAACGCGTGGTCGAGCTTCTGGCCAGGGTCGGTCTGTCGGACCATGCGCGCAAGTACCCTGCGCAGTTGTCGGGCGGTCAAAAGCAGCGCGTCGGCATTGCCCGTGCTTTGTCCACCAACCCGAAGATTTTGCTGTGTGACGAAGCAACCAGCGCCCTGGACCCGCAGACCACCGCCTCGGTACTGCAGCTGCTGGCCGAGATCAACCGTGAGCTGAAGCTCACCATTGTGCTGATCACCCATGAAATGGACGTGATCCGCCGTGTCTGCGACCGGGTGGCAGTAATGGACGCCGGCCAGATCGTCGAGCAGGGCTCGGTGGCGGACGTGTTCCTCCATCCGCAGCACCCCACCACCAAACGCTTCGTGCAGGAAGACGAGCAAGTCGACGAAGGCGAGCAGCGCGACGATTTCGCCCATGTGCCAGGCCGCATCGTGCGACTGACCTTCCAGGGTGACGCGACCTATGCACCGCTGCTGGGCACCGTCGCCCGTGAAACCGGCGTCGACTACAGCATCCTTGCCGGGCGTATCGATCGCATCAAGGACGTCCCCTACGGCCAGCTCACGCTTGCCCTGATCGGCGGCGACATGGAAGCGGCCTTTGCCTGCTTCAAGGCTGCTGATGTTCATATGGAGGTATTGCGTTGATGGACGCCCTGAGTTTCTTCGCCAACGTCGACTGGGCCGAAATCTGGCTGGCAACCGTCGATACCATGATCATGCTGTTCGGCTCGCTGTTCTTCACCGTACTGCTCGGCCTGCCACTCGGTGTGCTGTTGTTCCTGTGCGGCCCGCGGCAAATGTTCGAACAAAAGGGCGTGTACGCGTTGCTGTCGCTGGTGGTCAACATCCTGCGCTCGCTGCCGTTCATCATCCTGCTGATCGTAATGATCCCTATCACCGTGCTGATCACGGGTACATCGCTAGGCGTGGCAGGTGCGATCCCGCCGCTGGTGGTGGGTGCTACCCCGTTCTTTGCACGTCTGGTCGAAACCGCCCTGCGCGAAGTGGACCGCGGCATCATCGAAGCTACCCAGTCGATGGGCGCCACCACGCGCCAGATCATCACCAGCGCGCTGTTGCCTGAGGCCCGGCCAGGGATCTTCGCCGCGATCACCGTCACGGCCATCACGTTGGTTTCCTACACCGCCATGGCCGGTGTCGTGGGTGCCGGTGGCCTGGGGGACCTGGCGATTCGTTTCGGCTACCAGCGCTTCCAGACCGACGTCATGGTCGTGACCGTGGTGCTGCTGCTAGTGCTGGTGCAGGTCCTGCAAAGTGTCGGCGACCGGCTGGTTGTGCATTTTTCCCGTAAGTAACCCCAATGGGGTCGGCTCGACCGACCCGTTCGGGGGCCGTCGCGGCCCTCACAAGGAGTGATCAATGAAGAAGCTGCTTGCTGTCGCTGCCGCCATCGCGGCCTTCTCGGCCCAGGCCGATACCCTCACCGTCGCCGCTACGCCGGTGCCGCATGCCGAGATTCTCAATGTGGTCAAGCCGCTGCTGGCCAAGCAAGGGGTGGAGCTGAAGGTGAAGGAATTCACCGACTACATCCAGCCAAACGTACAGGTGGCGGAAAAGCGTCTGGACGCCAACTTCTTCCAGCACCAGCCTTACCTCGATGAGTTCAACAAGGCCAAGGGCACTGACCTGGTGAGCGTGACTGGCGTGCACATCGAACCGCTGGGCGTTTACTCCACCAAGATCAAGAAGCTCGACGAACTCCCGTCCGGCGCCACCGTAGTCATCCCCAACGATGCCACCAACGGTGGCCGTGCTCTGCTGCTGCTGGACAAGGCTGGTGTCATCAAGCTCAAGGACAACACCAACATCCTCTCCACTGTGAAAGACGTTGCCGAGAACCCGAAGAACATCAAGTTCCGCGAACTTGAAGCGGCCACCATCCCGCGCGTGCTGACCCAGGTCGATGCCGCCCTGATCAACACCAACTATGCACTGGAAGCCAAGCTGAACCCGGAAAAGGATGCGCTGGCCATCGAGGGCAGCGATTCGCCTTACGTGAACATCCTCGTCGCGCGTCCGGACAACAAGGACAGCGAGGACATGAAGAAGCTGGCAGCCGCTCTGCATTCGCCTGAGGTGAAGCAGTTCATCACCGAGAAGTACAAAGGCGCTGTAGTACCCGCGTTCTGAGCCTGCGCCCTGGGTCGCCTGGCGACCCAGGGTAAGGTTGCTACTGGCGCGTGACACAAGCACGGGGGCAATGCGCCTGTGCTATCGCCCCAGAGGCCAGGCCCCGCGCAGGGCCCTGAGCGATGCTCAGTCGCCCTGGACCAGACCAGGTAGGCGGGCCACCAATTTCTGGCTGTCGAACGGCGCACGAATGAAGCCACGCTGACGGCCGTCCGGGCCGACGATGGCCAGGTTGCCGCTGTGGTCCACGGTGTAACCGGGCTTGCTGGTATCGGCTGGGATGAAGGGAATGCTGAGCGCATTGGCCAGCTTCTGAGTGTCTTCCACGGAACCGGCCAGCCCCATGAAGTCCTTGTCGAAATAACCCAGGTACTGCTTGAGCTGGTTCGGCGTGTCGCGGTTGGGGTCCACGCTCACCAATACCACCTGCAAGCGGTCCAGCGCCTGCTTGGGCAGTTCACTCTTTACCTGCCGCAGCTGCGCCAACGTGGTGGGGCAGATGTCCGGGCAGTAGGTATAGCCGAAGAACAGCAGCGACCACTTGCCTTTCAGCTGGTCCAGCTGCACCGGCTGGCCATCCTGGTTGGTCATGGTCACGCCAGCCACCGTCCGGCTTTGCGGCAGCAGGATGATGCCAGCATCGATAAGCTCGGTGGCGCTCGGGGCGCGTTTGGCGTTGAGCACATTGTTGAGGATCAGGCCCATGATCACAACGATCAGGGCAGCGATGATGAAGACGGCTTTCTGGGTTCGGGTCATGGGCTCGGTAACAGGTTGAGGTCGACGATCGCTGTGACGAACAGCGCACAAGGTAGGCAGTAGGGTACGCGATGCCGACATGCTGCGCATGCGGCGCGGCGCCACGGCCTGCACTGGCCTTTTCAGGCTGCCCGGAAGGATCAGCACGGTGGGCGAGGCTCTTCATGAAATGAACTTCATCCGCCGCCTCAAGGCTCTAAACCGGTGTAATTGAAGGAAAACCGTCAGGCAGGGAACGCCATATATGCTGGATGCCACAGGGATTGGATCCGTTTATAACAAATGGATCTTAACTTAATTGAATATCCAGCTAAGTTAGTGTCTTCCGTTTGAAACGTTTTGTCCTTGGAGTTGTCATGAACATCGCTGCTGTACGCGAGCAGGTGAATCAAGCCCATCAACATGAAGGCCAGACCGGCCAGCTGAAAAAACGTCTCGCGCTGCAACTGCCGCACCTGCACCCGTCCATTCAATTGCCGGAGCAGGGTGCTCAGGACACGCTGGCGCGCTTTGTGGGTGCCTACATCGATCAAGTGCCGGAACTGCTCGAAGCGGCTCATGAGGTGGCGCGTGAAGCCGGCATCGAGTCGCAGATCACGCCGGTGCTGAAGATTGCCGAGGCTTACTTCCTGCAGCCGCCCAGCGTGATGCAAGGGCATGTCGGCCTGGACTGCCTGTTGGATGAGGCCTATCTGGCCCATCGCCTGGTGGAGGAGGTGAACGACCTGTACATCCGGCACTTCCAGCAGCCGCTCATCCCCGTCGATACCACCGTTGCCAACCTGATCGCTCACCAGCTGATCGGCGAGGCGTTCGCCAATCAGCTCGACGAAGTGGTGCACCATTCGGTCGATGAAATGCTCGACGACGAGAGCTTCGCCGCCGAATCCGTAGAGGCCTACCGCGAGAAGCTGAGCAGCCCTGAAACCGGCGCCGCCTGGAAACGTTGGCCTTGCTTGTCACGTCAGCTGGGCGTGGAGCTCGGCCAGCCAGCCTGAGCAGGGCCAGGCTGGCTGTTCTTGCGATGGCCGGCCTGGGCCACGGCCCGCTGTCAGGCGCCGACGCCGGACGTGGTACGTAACCGTCCCTCTACCCGCCGTTTCAAGCGCTTGTGCTCGACGCGAAGCTTGGAGCCATTGGCTGCATTGCTGCGGCTCCAGTCTTCGAGCAACTCCAGGCAGGCGTGGTCGATGTAACTGAGGTTGCCCAGCGGCACATGCAAGGTGGTGCCGGCCGGTACGCCGTCGAGCACCTTGGTCAGCGCCGGCACCTTGAGGAAGGTGGCCGCGCCGCTCAGGCGAAGTTCCATGTGCCCGGCCTTGGGCAGGTCCACCAGGTTGATCTTCAGGCGTGCTGCCTTTAAGGCGAGCTTGAGCAACGTCAGGGCAAAGCCCAGCAAGACGCCCGTGAGCAGGTCGGTGAAGATGATCGCCAAGGCGGTGGACGCATAGGTGAACATCGGCATCCGGCCATAGCGTCCAAGGCCCCGGAAGGCTTTGAGATCGACCAGTTTTATCCCGGTAAACACCAGCACCCCGGCCAGGCTTGCAATCGGGATCTGCTGCAAGATGCTGCTGAGCACCACCACGAACGCCAACAGCCACACGCCATGCAGAATCGCCGAAGCCCGGGTTTGTGCGCCGGCCTGAACGTTGGCCGAGCTACGCACGATCACGCCGGTCATGGGCAGCGCGCCCAGTACGCCACACAGCATGTTGCCGATGCCTTGGGCCGAGAGTTCCCGGTCGAAATCCGAGCGCTGGCCACTGTGCATGCGGTCCACCGCTGCGGCGGACAACAAGGTTTCGGCGCTGGCGATGAATGCCAGTGCGAAGGCAGCCACCAGCAGGCTAGGGTCGGTCAGTTTCATCAGGTCATCGAGCCGAATCCAGTCGATGGCCTCGGACAAGTCCGACGGTACCTCCACGCGGTTCACCGGCAGCGCCAGCCACAGGCTGATGGCAGTCATGGCTGTCACGCCCAGCAATGCCCCCGGAATGAAGCGCAAACGCTGTGGCCGCAACCGTTCCCAGCCCCACATGATGACCATGGTACCCAACCCCAATGCACCGGCCTGCCAACCCATGCCTGCGCTTTGCAGGGGCAATGCCCCAGCGACGGTTGCCGGGAACGCCAGCAGGTTCTGCATGCCCGACGGCTGAGGCGCCGTGTCGAACATCACATGGACCTGCGACAGCACGATCAGTACCCCGATACCCGCCAGCATGCCGTACACCACCGCAGGCGCCGTCACTCGAAACCAGCAGCCCAGGCGCAGGCGCCCGGCCAGCAACTGCAGTATCCCTGCCAGGAGCAGAATCGGCCCGAGCATGGCCATGCCGTGCTGGCGCACCAACTCAAAGACCAACACCGCCAGCCCAGCTGCCGGTCCGCTGACCTGCAACGGGGAACCGGCAAGAAAACCGACGACAATGCCGCCGATGATACCGGTGATCAGTCCCTTGGCCGGCGGCATACCGGAGGCAATCGCAATGCCCATGCACAAGGGCAGGGCCACCAGAAAGACCACTACCGAGGCCAGCAACTCACGCGGCAGGGCCGCTTTCAGCTGTGTAATGTTCACCGTATTACTCCTTTCTCTATCGCACGGCCATTCCTCTGGCCGCGGGCACGTTTAGCCCCGACAGGCGCGCGGCAGCAAGCCGCCAGCGCAGAAGCCGGCACACCAGTCAGGGAATTCAGGGCAGCAGACGGCCACGCCACACCCCAGCGGGGTGTAGCCGGCCATCAAGGTTCAGCGGTGGTCGGGTCGCTTAGTAGCGGCCTCTCGGCGTAGCGCAGGGCACTGGCTGGTCTGCCGACAGCGGCAGGAAGCTGTCGCTCAAGGCGTCGTAGGCTTCGATCTTGCTGGTCTCGATGTCGTACACCCAACCATGGATATACAGCTCGCCAGCGGCAAGGCGCGAAGCAACGGAGGGGTGCGTACGCAGGTGATGCAGCTGGGCGATGACGTTTTCCTTGGTCAGCACCTGCATGTTCTCGTGCTCGGTTTCGCACGTGCAGTTGTTCTCGACCACGGTGCGGGCTACTTCGGCATGACGCAGCCATGCGCTGACGGTCGGCATCTTGGCCAGCGACTGCGGGTTGAGCACGGCGCGCATGGCGCCGCAGTCGGAGTGACCGCACACGATGATGTGATGCACCTTCAACGCCATGACGGCGTATTCGATGGCGCTGGAAACGCCGCCGTTCATCTGGCCATAAGGCGGGACCACGTTGCCGACGTTGCGAGTAACGAACAGATCGCCCGGCGAGCTTTGCGTGATCAGCTCCGGCACGATGCGCGAGTCGGCGCAGGTAATGAACATGGCGCGCGGCGTTTGCGCCGTGGCGAGCTTCTTGAACAGCTCTTGCTGCTCAGGAAAAACGTCATGATGAAAGCGCAGGAAGCCGTCGACAATGTGCTTCAGGGCGGCATCGGCGCTCTCCGCAGGGACCTGCGGCACGACCTTGGATGGGTCCTTTACGGGCATGATTCATCCTCTTGACGGTGAGTAGGCAAATCCATTTTACCGGTGAAAGATTCTGGCAATGCTGGGATTTAGATGACAGGCATTGAGCATAAATCACAGTCGGTGTGGACTGATTTCCTACGCTAGCCGGGAAAACTTAACTGAAACTTAATTCGGAGGCTCTAGAACGGGCGTTCCAGATGATCAGGAGGGTGTTTCAATAGTAGCAAAAAAGCATCAATTGCCAAGTACCATGACTGCAATTATTTGCTCGGATTAGTGAGGCTGGGGGTAGTCCCCCAGCGCTTTGTCAAAGGTAGTCTGTCAAGGCGCAGAGGCAACGCGCCGTCCGGGCTACATTTCGCACATCTGTAGTGCATCGGGTTTTCGAAGGGAACGATACCTCGATGCCCGATCAAGCCTTCCGGTCTTTCAATGTCAGAATCAAGTCACGAACGGCCTCGCCCGCAGCTGCGATGTAGCCTTTGTAGAAATCCCTGCCCTGGCGTAGCAATGGGGAGCCCTCTAAGGACTCGGCAGCCGCTTCAACTGTTGCCGAGCCGTACTCTTCACTCATCGCTGCCACACTTCGAGCACGTGCCGCCGGGTCGTTATACGACTTCTGATACCAACTGGACACTTGGTATTCAACGCCCTCGCGCTCGAATTTTTCACGCATGCTCGTTGCCAGCGTAGCCAGTGACTGCTGGATTATTACGGGGTCGATGGAATGGGCCTTCAGGTAGTTCTCAACGCACCTCTGAGCCGCGATGATCAAGGCGTCATGGGTGTACCCCTCCATCGGTGGGAAAACGCCTTCGGGGAGTTTCATGCCTGGGGTGTACGGGTGGTAGGTATAGTCTCGGCCAGCCATGTCTGACTCCGTTGCGTAAACAGGGGAGTTGCCGGACAACGCGAGTAGGCTGACAGCCAAAGCTAGACCCAAGCGTCCGGAATGAAAAAACTTGCAATGTGTTCTGGATCGAAGGCGGGTTCGGTTCATCCGTATCTTGGCTAGAGGTTCGTTATTCGCGGGTTATGCAGCAGAGAATATTCAAAGCCGCGGTAATCACAGCGTGATGCGGCAACTCAATCAATGCCCGAATTTTCTAATCCTGCTATCAGGTCGCGCACACCATCACCGGCGCTTTCAATGTAGTCGCCGAGAAAGTTACGGTCTTTTTCCAGTAACGGGGAGCCTCTGAGTGACGCGGTAGCAGCGCGCACAGCAAGCGCACCAAAGTGCTCAGCCATGTCTGCAACGCTTTTGCCACGGTCCGCGCTGTTCGCGTAAGGTTTCTGGTACCACGTCGATATCTGATACTCGACATTTTGGGCTTCAAATGCCTGATTAAGCTGCTTGGTCAAGCCAATTAACGATTCACGGACAAGCGCTGGCTCGATACCCCCTTTATCCAAAACTGATCGTGCGCGCGTGGTAGCCGCGCCAATCAAATCCTGATGGGTGTAACCCGGCATCGGTGGGAACACACCCTCCGGAAGTTCCATGCCTGGCTGATAGGGTTGATAGTGGTTAGCGCCATCTTGCATGGCAAGCTCCTTGGCTTGAACAGTTGATGACATAGCCGACACAACGGTGAATGCGCCATAGGCAAGCAGGGCCAGTAAGCAAGGCCGCAGACGAGATCGGCGGGGATGGGAGGCCTGAAACGCTGCAGCGCCGATTGCTGCCTCCAAATTTTTGGTAGTACGCATACCTTCCCTGTTGGACATGTAACGCCTGCTGGCCGGCCAAATCTTGTTGTCTACGTCGCTGAAGTTTTCGGGCATCGATAGATCTTTGAAGGTAAGGCCCGGTAGCTGTTTGTGACAGGCTTTTAAATCGGCCTGCTTTTCAATTCTAACCGTGTAATGAGCGCTGTTCCGAATGAAGGAACGGACCTTAAATTTATCCTGGTGCCGGAGGTCATGGAGCACCTCGCTCCGTTTTTCACTTGTTTACCAGCACGCGCCAATACATTTTTATGCCGACTAACGGGTAACAATTGGCATGAGGTTACCCGAGCAATCCGTGAACACGGAATAGCAATATACTTACATTCATGTAAGTATTCGCTTACACGAACGACATGCGTATGATTCAATTCGGAAGGGCAGTACGGGCAAAACCCCGCAAACGTTAGGTCCATCGATCACAACATTATCGCTCTGAACGCATTACCCTCTTTGAGTGCGTGCCCGCTTTCAACAATAAATCACCGTCCATTCACAATCACTGACGAACGCCTATCTACGTTTTCAATGCGACAGAGCGTTTGCGCCATGCTCCATGGTTCACAACAACTGAAGCTGGACGCCAGGCGGACTAAACAACGAACAGTCCAGTTTCAAGGCGCCACGGTCCTGTAATCCCAATTTGCGTATACACTTGGCGAAGCGCT
Organism: Pseudomonas fulva NBRC 16637 = DSM 17717; assembly: GCF_000730565.1. Taxonomy (GTDB): domain Bacteria; phylum Pseudomonadota; class Gammaproteobacteria; order Pseudomonadales; family Pseudomonadaceae; genus Aquipseudomonas; species Aquipseudomonas fulva. The sequence continues at coordinate 56,065 of NZ_BBIQ01000024.1, forward strand.
GGGCAAGCAACTGTGCAAACACTCCCTCGCCCTGCATACGAGCACCGAAACGGCTGTCATAAAGCGCTCCACCCCGGCTTTGCCGAATCAGGCTGATTACATGGGCTGCACGCTGCGGGTAGTGATCGTGCAACCACTGCTCAAACAGAGGGGCCACCTCAAGCGGTAAGCGAAGCATCATGTAGGCTGCGCTTTGCGCCCCAGCCTCTTGCGCCGACTCCAGCAACTGCTCCAGTTCACAGTCGTTGATCATGGGAATGATCGGCGAGCACAGGACGCCTACGGGTACGCCGGCATCGCGCAGCAGGCGTATGGCCCGCAAGCGTGCAGCAGGCGAAGCGGCACGGGGCTCCAGAATGCGCTTGAGGCCGGCATCAAGGGTGGTATGGCTGATCATCACGCGCACGAGCCGCAAGCTGGCCATTTCAGTCAACAGGTCAAGGTCACGCAGAACCAAGGCGCCCTTGGTAACGATGGTCACGGGGTGGCGAAACTTCAGCAGCACCTCCAGCAAACGCCGGGCCAGCATGTATTCGCGCTCTATGGGCTGATAAGGGTCGGTGTTCGCCCCCAGGTTGATTGGCGCACACACGTACCCAGGTTTGCTCAGCTGTTGCGCCAGCACATCGGCTGCATTGGTCTTGGCAATCAGCTTGGTTTCGAAATCCAGACCAGGCGACAAATCCCAATAGGCGTGCGAAGGGCGTGCATAGCAGTAGATGCACCCGTGCTCGCAACCGCGATAAGGGTTTATCGACCGGTCGAAGGGCAGATCGGGTGAGGTATTGCGGCTGATAACCGTCTTGGCCGTCTCGATCCGCACTTCGGTCCCTTGCGTGACCGGTACATCTTGGTACCAGCCATCGTCCTCATGCGAAGAGTGGGTAGGGCCGAAGCGGTTATGCGGGTTATGCGCAGTGCCGCGGCCCTTCAACGGAGGTGAATATGACATGGCTACACCCTTTACTGTATGCATGTACAGTAAAGGGCCTGGCGACTAATTGCCAGCCCGATCATCCGACGGCCTTAAGCCACTGGAGGTAGGGGTGTAGGTTTGTCTCACGGCCAAGAAACTGCATCACTCCTTCACGCAATGGGCGCGATGCTCCGGGGGCAATCAATGACTCGAACAGCGCCTGTCCAAGTGCACGATCAAGTAGCCCTGTTTGCTCGAAGCGGGTGAAGATATCCACAGCACATACATCTGCCCAGAGGTACGCGTAATAACCGGCGTCATAGCCGGTAACCAGGTGGTCGAAGGCGTGGGCTGGGTGCTCTAGGGCGTTCAAAGGCCAGTAACCACATTGCTCGCGCGATCGAGTAAATCGCTGGCGAAGGGTTTTCCCGTCAGCTGGGTTCGTGTGCAGATCCACATCGAACAAGGCCTTGCTCAGCTCAAGCGCGGCTTCGCCGATGGCTTCGCGTCTGTAGCGCTCGACGCACTGCTCGACCTGCGCCCTGTCAATCTGACGCCCATCCGAATAGTGCGAGGAAATGCTGACGAGATAGGCGGCGTTCCACACCCAACGTTCGAACAGCTTGCCGAAGAGCTCCGTACCGTCCGTACCGAGTTCGACTACGCCCGACTGGATCTGATTGTCCGTGCGCACCAAGAGGTGGTGCAAGGCATGGCCGAACTCGTGATACAGCTTGCGCAACGCGAGGTGATCCAACAGTGGCTGCGCACCTGCACTACCTTCGGGCACATCGCTGAAGACGATCACCACCGCTTGCTGGAAAATCCCTTCCGCGTCGATCCGGCGGTTACGCACATACGTTGTGAACACCGCCTCTGCCTGCTTACCGGCGTGCTGCACGGCATCGAGGTAGAGCAAGCCAATCCGTGCGTCGTCCTGGAATGCCTCGAACACCAGTACCGAGGGTGCCCATACGGGGGCAGGGGTTGGCCTCAACTCCAGGTCAAAGAGCCGCTTGGCCAGCTGGACCAACGCGTCGATGACGGCAGCCATCGGGAAAAATTCGCGCAGCGCGTCCTTTGGCACTATCTTGGCCGCGTCTCGCAGTTGCTTTTGGGCAAAGCGTAGGTCCCAGGGCTGCATGTCTTCCAGCCCCAATGCCTGAGCGTCACGCTCAAAGTCTGAGCGCCACTGCAGCACCACGGGCTTCATGCCAGCAGCCAAGCTTTGCAGGAAGGCGCGAACCTGGTCTGGCGAACCAGCACTTTTACGCGCCAAGCTCAGGGTCATGTGATCGGAGAACGCCAATAGCGTCGCTCGTTCATGGCGCAGAAGGGCCAGTTGCTGCAGCACTTGACCATTATCTTGCGACGAATCGGTATTGACGCCACGTCCATGAAAAGCCTGATACACCTGCTCACGGAGAGCACCCAGCTCGGCCTCTTCCAACACACGCTCGGCAGCCCAGCTTTCGCAAGGTATGGACCACCCGTTAGTGCCAAGCTGTCTTGCCCGATCGCTCAACTCATCGAGACTGCGTTGGGACAGACCCCGCAGCTGAGTGCTGTCATCGACGACCACGTCTGGCTGGTCGAGATTAATCAGATACCGTTCTTCAAGCTCCGTTATCTGGCGTTGCAGGTCCAGCAGCCGTGCCTTGTCACGCTTGGGCAGCGAAGCGCCACTCACGCGAAACTTTTCCAAGTGCCAGCGCAGTGTTGCCCGCTGGCGATCATCGAGGTTAACGCCGATATCGCTGTGCGCCAGCTGTTCATACAGCGACTGAAGCTGCTCGTTGCTAAACCTTGAGTCCAACGCAGCGCTGGCCGCGATATGAAACGCCAGGATAGGGTCACTCCAGGTCTGCCCTTTGCCCAGAAAGGGCATTACCCCATAAAGCACTGCGTACACCTGGGCGTCCAGATTATCCATGGCCAGCACCAGGTCATCCCATGTTGGCATCGATGGCTGGCTGTTGATCACGCGCTCGATGCCTTGAGCATACTGCTCAAGGACCTGATCGAATGCATCCTGCATGCTTTCGACTGTAATGGAGGGGTAGTCGACGGGCACATTGCCGTCTTGCAGAAGCGGGTTGCTCATCACGCGTTACCTTGCTCAATGATGGGAGCATGCAAGCGTGGACGACTGCGCAAGCGTGCAGGGCGCGCTTAATTACCACCAGCCGCCACCGCCCGGGCCTTGCACCCGGGCGGTGCGGTGGTCAATCGGCCGGTTTCTTCAGCTTCGGATTGGGAAAGAACTGCACGGTCTGCACTTTCGCCGCTGCCGGCTTGGGCGCTTGTTGGTTGACCCGCGTGCCCAGTTCACTGGGTACCGACAAGCCCTGCTCATTGAGCGTATCGGTAAAACCACACGCCACGCACTCGCGGTGCGGCACACCGTCTTCGTTCCACATCGTCAGCTTGTCAGCTTCACTGCACGCCGGGCATACCGCGCCGGCGATGAAGCGCTTCTTGGTCTTGTTCACGGCATCCTCGCTCATGCTGCCGACTCTTCGGCCAGACCGCTGTGGCGCAGCAAGGCGTCAATGGACGGCTCGCGACCGCGGAAGTCGACGAACAATACCATCGGCGCACGCGAGCCGCCGCGTGCCAGCACCGCTTCGCGGAACGCCCGGCCTGTTTCGGCATTGAAAACGCCTTCTTCCTCGAACCGCGAGAAGGCATCGGCCGACAACACTTCAGCCCATTTATAGCTGTAGTAGCCTGCGGCATAACCGCCCGCGAAGATGTGCGCAAAACTGTTGGGGAAGCGGTTATAGGCCGGTGGGCGCATGACCGACACTTCATCGCGCACCCCTTCGAGCACCTGCAGTACCGTACGGCCGTCACCGTGGCTGGCGTGAAGCTCAAAGTCGAACAGCGAGAACTCGAGCTGGCGCACCATCATCATGCCCGACTGGAAGTTCTTCGCAGCCAGCATCTTGTCCAGCAGGTCCTGCGGCAGCGCCTCGCCAGTTTCGTAATGGCCGGAGATCAAGGCAAGGCCTTCGGGCTCCCAGCACCAGTTCTCCATGAACTGGCTGGGCAGTTCTACCGCATCCCATGCCACGCCGTTGATGCCGGACACTCCCGCGTGGTCGATGCGGGTCAACAGGTGGTGCAAGCCATGGCCGAACTCATGGAACAGCGTCGTGACCTCGTCATGGGTCAGCAAGGCAGGTTTGCCCGGCGCGGCAGGGGTGAAGTTGCACACCAGGTTGGCCACCGGGCTTTGCAGTTTGCCCTGAGCCGTTACGCGACGGTCACGCGCACCGTCCATCCAGGCACCGCCACGCTTGTTGGCGCGGGCATAGAGGTCGAAGAAGAAACGCCCCACATGCTGGCCGTTCTCCTTGATCTCGAACAGACGTACATCCGGGTGCCAGGCATCGAACTGCTTGAGCTCGTTGATCTCGATGCCGTACAGGCGCTGCACGATGCTGAATAGACCGCCTAGCACCTTGTCGATGGGGAAGTAGGCGCGCAGTGCTTCCTGGGACACGCTGTAGCGCTGCTCTCGCAGCTTCTCGCCAAAGTAGCCGGCATCCCAGCTGGCCAGCTCGGGACAACCCTGTTCGGCAGCATAGGCCTTGAGCTGGGCCAGGTCGCGGGCGGCGAAGGGCTTGGAGCGCTTGGCCAGATCGCGCAGGAAGCTCAACACCTGGTCGCTGGACTCGGCCATCTTGGTCGCCAGGCTGAGCTCGGCGTAGTTCTTGTAGCCCAGTAATTCGGCAAGCTCCTGGCGCAGATCGAGAATCTGCTGCATCACCGGACCGTTATCGAACTGCCCCGCGTTCGGGCCCTGATCCGAAGCGCGGGTACAGTAGGCCGCATACAGCTCTTCGCGCAGCGCGCGGTCGCTGGCGTAGGTCATCACCGCGTAATAGCTGGGGAACTCTAGCGTGATCAGCCAGCCCTCGAGGTCCTTGGCGGCGGCAGCGGCGGCCATCTGGGCCTTGGCCGAGTCGGGCAGGCCGTCGAGCGTGGTTTCGTCGGTGACGTGCTTGCTCCATGCCTGGGTGGCATCCAACAGCTGGTTGGAGAAACGGCTGCCCAGCTCGCTGAGTTTGCTCTGCACCTCAGCGTAGCGCTGCTGTTCTGCGGCGGGCAGGTCGATGCCCGACAGGCGGAAGTCGCGCAATGCATGTTCAAGGATGGTCTTTTGCGCCACATCGAACGAGGCAGCTTCAGGGCTTGCAGCCAGTGCCTGGTAGGCATCGAACAGCGCGCGGTTCTGCCCAAGCTCCGTGGAGTAGGCACTCAGCGCTGGCAGGCAGGCCTCATAGGCTTCACGCAACGCTGGGCTATTGCACACCGCATTGAGGTGGCTCACCGGGCTCCAGGCGGCCCCGAGGCGGTCGTTCAGTTCGTCCATCGCCAGCACCAGGCCTGCCCATGTAGGCGCTGCGCCTTGTTCTTCAAGAATCCTGGCAATGGCTTTACGGTTGTCGGCCAGGATCGCTTCGATCGCCGGCAGCACGTGCTCTGCACGGATTTGCGAGAAGGGCGGCAGATCGTGGGATTGCAGAAGCGGGTTGTTCGCAGTCACGGTTTGGATACCTTGGCAGAAGAAACACAGCCCCATCTTAATTACAATCGACGCCGACCGCAGCAGGCAGCCAGCCTATCGGCACACATGAGGAACACTATCATGGCCATTCGAAGCTTCCAGCAACACCATCCCAAGCTCGGAGCGCGGGCCTTCGTCGACCGCTCGGCGGTGGTACTGGGCGATGTGGAGATCGGCGAAGACAGTTCGGTCTGGCCATTGGTGGTCGTGCGAGGCGACATGCACCGCATCCGTATCGGCGCGCGGACCAGTGTGCAGGACGCCAGTGTGCTGCACATCACCCACGCCAGCCCGTTCAACCCTGATGGCTTTGCGCTGATCATCGGTGACGAAGTCACCATCGGGCACAAGGTCATGCTGCACGGCTGCACATTGGGCAACCGCATCCTGGTCGGCATGGGCAGTACCGTCATGGACGGCGCCATCGTCGAGGACGAGGTGATCATTGGCGCCGCCAGCCTGGTGCCACCGGGCAAGCGCCTGGTCAGTGGCTACCTGTACATGGGCAGCCCAGTCAGGCAGGTCCGGTTGTTGAACGACCAGGAGCGTGCCTTCTTCGCCTACAGCGCTGGCAACTATGTGAAGCTCAAGGACCAGCACCTGGCCGAGGGCTTCGATCAGCCAGACTGATCGTTTTTCCACAGCCATGCGGGCACGGCTTGCCCGCCAGCATGCGGCGCAGCACTCAAGCGGAAACCTTCCCTATGCACCAGCAAAACATTCTGTTCGACCTTGATGGCACCCTGACCGACCCACGCCTGGGTATCACCCGCTCCATCCAGTACGCCTTGGCGAAACTGGGTATCGACGAGCCAGACCTCTCACGCCTTGAACACTTCATCGGCCCGCCGTTGTTGCAGGCGTTCATGCAGTTCTACGGTTTCGACGAAGCCAAGGCCTGGGAGGCGGTCAACTTCTACCGTGAGCGCTTTCGCGTCACGGGCCTGTACGAAAACCTGGTGTTCGACGGGGTGCCGCAGCTGCTCGAGACCCTCAATGGCCAAGGCCGCACGCTCTACATAGCGACTTCCAAGCCGTGGGAATTCGCGCGCGAAATTGCCCGCCACTTCGCCTTCGATCAGCATTTCAAAATGATCTACGGCAGCGAGCTGGACGGTACGCGAACCAACAAGGTCGAGCTGATTCGCCACTTGCTGGACGAAGAAGGGCTGGACCCGGCGCACACGCTCATGATCGGCGATCGCAAGCATGACCTGATCGGAGCCCGTAGCAACGGTTTGCAGGCCGTGGCAGTAGGGTATGGGTTCGGAAGCCGCGAGGAACTGATGGCAGAAACGCCGGCGTTCCATTTCGCCTCCCTGGCCGAGATGCACGAGGCGTTCAACAGGCAACCTCGCTGAAGGGCTGGGCAACCGGCTAGCGCGACCTAGCCCTTGGGCATCAACCCTTGCAAGGCTGCAGTACGCGCTGCGAGGGGCAATGAAGCCAGTTGCCCGACGCGCTCATAAAAGCGTTCCCAGTCACCTTCGACCTGGCGAAACAAAACCGAAAAAGCAGGCACCCACTGGTCGTACAGTCCGAATGGCAGCAATTTCGCATTGTTCATCGGCCCATAGACCCAAGCGTCGTAACGCCTGTCGCCTCCCCATGGGCCATCGCGCAGCGAATGGTAATCGCGCCGCAACCGCTCGAACTCGGCCCGCTTGGCCAAGCGCTTGGTTTGATCATCGGTGGGCGCCGCATAAAGGGCCTGTAGCCGTGCCCGCGTGGCCAGCACCAAGCGAATGAACTGCTCGCGCTGCGGACCATGGTCGTCGCCGGTGGCCGCCAGCCCACGGCTGAGCCGCCATTGCCGCGTGCCTTGCTGCTCCACGAACGACGCGAATGACTCGTTGAAGGCCGTATCGTCTTGCACATAGACACGCTGATGAGCCAGCTCGTGAAAGATCAGTGTGGCCAGGCGCTCTTCACCCCAGCCCATCATCGATGACAGGATGGGGTCATCGAACCAGCCCAGGGTCGAATAGGTTTCAACGCCGCCCACATAGACGTCAAGGTGCTGCTGGCGCATCAACGCCGCTGCACCCCGTGCTGCGCCCTGACGATAATAGCCGCGGTAAGCCACGCACCCGGCAATGGGAAAACAGTGGGTGACTGGCTGAAGCGACAACTCGGGGGTGGCGAAAACATTCCACACGACGTAGGGGCGGCCCAAGTCGGCGTACATCGTGTAGCTTCGGTTGTCGGGCAATTTCAGCTGCTGGGTGGCGAACGCTCGCGCTTGTTGGGCGTACTCCAGCCGAGCGCGCAATGGCACAGACGTGGCAGGATCAGCCATCACCTTCGTCACGGGCCGACGCGCCTGCAGCAGCTCCCACTGGCCGGCTGCCAGCTGGCCATAGTAGCCAGCGCTGCTGCAACCGTTGAGCAGCGCGGCGACCAGTAGCGGAACAAACCGGGTGAAAACACGGTCGAGTGCCCCAGGGTCTGAGCGCTGCGCAAGCACTATTCCAAGCATCGTTTACCGTCTTATTCGCTCAACCCCATTCGCCTAAAGATTATCGTGCCGAAGGGGAGTTTCGCCATGCGCGCATTGTGGGTTACCGGTTCCTTGCTGCTGACAACGGCCTGTTCGACATTGCCCGACCCCGACCCCTCTCAGGCGTGGGTCGACCTTGAACCAGGCCAGCAGACCTCCCTGGACGCGGTGAAAGTCGACGCACGCGACTGGGACGACAACCGTTATTTCCAGGTACCGCCTGGCAACCATGAGCTGACCGTGCGCTATCAATTCCCGGTGGCGCCCAGCAACATCGGTCCCGTCGACGCCCCGCTATGGCGTGATTGCCAGGTCAAGGTAGCCTTCAAGGGCTTCGATGCTGGCGAGCGTTACCAACTGCAGGCTGGCAGCATCGGCTTCCGTCCCTGGATCAAGCTCTATGATCAGCAACAGAAACTGGTCAGCCAGGGCGAACCGGCAGGCTGCCAACGGACGTAAAGCATCCAAAACAGCGCTATGCTTGTCACATATTCACTGCAAGTGGAAAACCCTGCCATGCGCCAGCCCATGATGCTGATCGCCCTCAGTGCACTGGGAGCTTGTGCCAGCCCCCTACCGCCCAAAGATCCCAAACAGGCCTGGGTAGACCTATACACCATGACACCCGGCAGGGTCATCATGGCCGACCGCCTCGATGGCAAGCGCCTGGACGATGGCCGTTATTTTCAGGTGACGCCCGGCAAGCACGAACTGATCGTACGTTTCGACTATGAGATCTACGCGGGCGGGTTCTCTACCGACCCCAGGGACCGTACGTGCTACCTGACGGTGCGTTACGATCACTTCGAGGCAGGGGAGCGTTATCGGCTTGAGGCAAGAGCGCCGGTGATGGAGCCACAGGTGCTGCTGTATGACTCAGCCAGGACCGTGGTCGTCAACGAACCTAGCAGGGTCTTCTGCATCCCTTAGGTTTCCTTAATGACCCGCTGTTGGCAGGCTTACTGATCATTCTTCTGATAAATGATCTTGCGGGCACCGCCATCGCAGCTGCCGACCACCATATTAGGGTCCTGCACTTCGCTGTTGGGCACGATTTCAAGGGTATAGGACGGCACGCCCTGGGCCTGGATCTTGGCCTCGATTTCTGCCTTCAACTCCTCGCATGGCTTGATTGCTGCCAGTGCCGAAGTTGTCATCAGGGAGACCAGTAAAGCGGTAGCGATGCGAATCATGGGCGGCTCCAGTAAAGGCAGCGAGGCTGCCGGGTTTTCAGATTACCGCAAACCGCCCACGGCTGGAGCGATCAGCTTACCAGCTTGGCATCCAGGGTAATGTCGGCGTTGAGCACCTTGGACACGGGGCAGCCTTGCTTGGCCTTATTGGCGATTTCCTGGAACTGCTCTTCGCTCGCCCCTGGTACCTTGGCGCGGAGCACCAAGTGCACTGCGGTGATGGCAAAACCATCGCTTTGCTTGTCCAAGGTGACTTCTGCCGCTGTGTCGATACGCTCGGGCGTCAGCTTGGCTTCGCCCAGCATCATCGACAGCGCCATCGAGAAGCACCCAGCGTGGGCGGCGCCGATCAGTTCTTCCGGGTTGGTGCCCGGCGTATCTTCGAAACGGGTGTTGAACCCATAAGGATTGTTCTTGAGCGCGCCGCTTTCAGTGGAGATCTGGCCCTTGCCGTCCTTGAGACCACCTTCCCAGATTGCCGATGCTGTCTTCTTCATGATGCCTCCCGGTCATTGGTTAAGTACCTATCTATTCAGAGGCTGGTAGCCTGATGAGAGTTCAGCTCAATCCGACAGGGGACATTGAATCCAACGATTGCGCCCATACAGAGTCAAAAGGCCTCAGGCCAACCATCATTGCGGAGGCTTCATGACGCAGTTGCGAAATCTGAAAATATCCACCCTTGATCTGGTGCCAGTGCGCGCCGACCAAGGGCCCGCGCAATCACTGCGCAATTCGCTGGACCTGGCGCAACATGTCGAGCGCTTCGGTTACAACCGTTTCTGGGTAGCCGAGCACCACAACATGGACGGCATTGCCAGCTCGGCCACCTCAGTGCTGATCGGTTACCTCGCAGGCGGTACATCGCGTATCAGGGTAGGTTCCGGGGGCGTCATGCTGCCCAACCATGCACCGCTCGTTGTGGCCGAGCAGTTTGGCACCCTGGCCAGCCTCTATCCCGGCCGTATCGACTTGGGCCTGGGCCGCGCTCCAGGGTCCGACCAGATAACCGCCCATGCACTGCGCCGCGACCGGGCCGGCAGTGCGGACGATTTCCCGGATGACGTCGAAGAGTTGTCGCGCTACCTGGGCCCACGCACCGATGATCAGAAGGTGATTGCCGTACCGGGATACGACACCGAAGTGCCTATCTGGTTGCTGGGCTCTAGCTTGTTCAGTGCCCAGCTGGCCGGCATGCGTGGTATGCCCTATGCCTTCGCATCGCATTTTGCGCCGCGCTACATGCACGAGGCCATTCGGGTCTACCGCAACCACTTCAAGCCCTCTACCACGCTGGACAAGCCCTACGTCATGCTCGGCATCCCCATGGTAGTGGCCGAGACCGATGAGAAAGCCGAGTACCTGGCCACGTCGGTTTATCAACGCATCCTGGCCCTAATTCGCGGTCAGAGCCTGATGCAGAAGCCCCCGGTAGAAACCATGAATGGCTTGTGGTTGCCGCATGAGCGCGATGCAGTGGGCAGCTTCATGGGGCTGGCGATGATCGGGAGCCCAGACAAGGTCCGTGCCAAGGTCGACGTGTTGCTGGAGCAGACAGGGGCCGATGAACTGATCTTTACCTGCGACCTGTACGAGCACGCAGACCGGATACGCTCCTACGAGTTGCTGGCTCAGGCACTGCAGCCAGCCTAGCGGTTGAGCAGGGCGCGCCGTGGAGCGAAACTGGGCTGGGCTGGCCTCTTGATGGGTGGCCGGTAGCCGAGCAAACGGCCGTATGCCCGAACCCCGTGGTCAACCCACGGGGTTCGGTGGCCCTTAGTTGCGGCTGTAAACGATTTCCTTGGTACCGCCTTCACAACTGCCCACCACCTTGCCAGCGGGATCACCCTTGTCCACGACCGTCAGCGTGTAATTTTGCACGCCCTTGGCATCGAGCTTGGCAGCGATTTCCGCTTTCAGCTCTTCGCACGGCTTGCCGGCCGCCATCGCGCCGCCCGCCAGGGTCATCAGGCCCAACGCCAGAACCACTTTGTTCATCACTTGCTTTCCTTGTGCAGATGAAATCGCAAAAGGCGCCCATCAGGCGCCTCGTCTAAGTCTTACCCCATCGCGCCAGGCACATCCAGCCCGGACCTGTATCAGCTGTTGGTGATACGGAAGCCGACCTTCAGGGTCACCTGGAAGTGCTCGACTTTGTTGTCGCGAATATGGCCGCGGGTGCTGACGACTTCGAACCACTCCATCATCTGCACGCTTTTGGAGGCTTCGGCCAGGGCATTCTGGATTGCATCTTCGATACCGGTGGTGGAAGAACCTACCAGTTCGAGCATTTTGTACGTGTGGTGATCGGACATGTGTTGACTCCTTGGATGGCGATAACGTTGAGCCTAGCAGCGCAGTGCTCGTTTACCTGCGAGCAGGCGCAGCGGCAGAAAGTTCGATCGCACTTTCGCTTCGCTTGATAGTCGCACTCTCTAGAGCCCATAACGCGAAGGAGAGTCAACATGCCCCGCAACTCGCTGCGTAAAACATCACTGGAAAGCATGGAAGCCGAGATCGAGAGCCTCCTGAAGAGCCTGGAAAGCCTCAAGAACGACGCCTCCGAGGAATCCCAGAAGTCCCTCAAGGCTATCCGCAGCAATGCCGAGACGGCCCTGAAGCACTCGCGCAGCCTACTGAGCGACGCTTACGAAGAAGTCAAAGACCGCACGGTCAAGACCAGCATCGCTACTCGCGACTATGCCCAGGAACACCCCTACACCACCGCTGGCGTGGCAGTAGGCGCACTGGGCCTGCTGGCTGCCTACCTGCTGTGCAAGCGCAACTAAACGCTCTGCCCAGCCAACTCGGCGCGTAACCACTGCGCCAGCTGCTCGGCGCGCCCATCCGCGGCGCGCCGTGGCACCCACAGCGCCAACGCTGCAGGCGTTGCGCTAAAGCCCCATGGCGCGATCAGGCGCCCTGCACGCAAGTCATCGGCCACCAGTGGCTCCGGCGCGATGGCCACCCCCAATCCTGCGACTGCGGCTTCCAACAAGTAATACAGGTGCTCGAACGACTGCCCATACTTTACTGCCTGGGCATCGAGGTCATTGGCCAACGCCCAGGTAGGCCAGGCTTGCGGGCGCGAGGTGGTGTGCAGCAAGGATTCTTCCAATAGCTGGCTGACAGCCGCTTTGCGCAGTCGCCCAGCGCCCTCGAAGTGCGGGCTGACGACTGGACCGATACGTTCCTGCGCCAGTACATGAACCTGCATGTCCGCTGGCCACGGCGGTTCGGCATAGACCAGCAACGCATCCAGCCCAGGGCGACGCGGGTCCAGGTCACCCTCACCGGCAGAAAGATGCAGGCGAAGCTCAGGCAAGTCGGCATTCAGCCGTCCCAGGCGCGGGATGAACCAACGCGCCAGCAAGCTTCCGGAACAGCCAAGCACGAAAGGGGCGTGCTCCACTTCGCGGGTCAGCTCCCGGCATACCCCACGCAGCCGATCAAAGACCTCACCACTGACGTCACGCAACCTGGCGCCTGCATCTGTGAGTTTGACACCTCGCCCATCCTTGGCGAACAGGGCCACGCCAAGGTGCGCTTCGAGCGCTTTGATTTGCCGGCTAACTGCGCCGTGGGTGACGTGCAGCGCCTCGGCTGCCTGGCTGACGCTGTTGAGCCGGGCAGTTGCCTCGAAGGCGCGCAACGCATTGAGAGGAGGGAGATCACTGGCCATTACGTGTGAGTTTTCCTGACAAGTCAGAGCAATCTTATCGGTTTTCATCGGGGCAGGTCATGGTTACAGTAAAGCCCATCACTCATTCGTTATGCCTTGGAGCGTCTCATGACCCAGTCCCAATATCGCCCCGGCCCCGATGCCAATGGCCTGTTCGGCTCGTTCGGCGGCCGCTACGTGGCCGAAACCCTGATGCCACTGGTACTGGACCTGGCCCGTGAATACGAAGCGGCCAAGGCAGACCCTGCATTTCTCGAAGAGCTGGCTTATTTTCAACGCGACTACATCGGCCGTCCCAACCCGTTGTACTTCGCCGAGCGCCTGACCGAGCACTGCGGTGGCGCCAAAATCTACTTCAAGCGCGAGGAACTCAACCACACCGGCGCGCACAAGGTGAACAATTGCATCGGTCAGGTATTGCTGGCCAAGCGCATGGGCAAGAAGCGCCTGATCGCTGAAACCGGTGCCGGCATGCATGGCGTCGCTACCGCCACCGTGGCGGCGCGTTTCGGGTTGCCTTGCGTGATTTACATGGGCGCTACCGACATCGAGCGGCAGCAGGCCAACGTGTTCCGCATGAAACTGCTGGGCGCTGAAATCGTGCCGGTCACCGCTGGCACCGGCACCTTGAAAGACGCCATGAACGAGGCTCTGCGCGACTGGGTCACCAATGTCGACGACACCTTCTACCTGATCGGCACCGTGGCCGGCCCGCACCCCTATCCAGCCATGGTCCGGGACTTCCAGTCGATCATCGGCAAGGAAACCCGCGCCCAGATGCAGGAAAAGGAAGGCCGCCTGCCGGACAGCCTGGTGGCATGCGTGGGTGGCGGGTCCAATGCCATGGGCCTGTTCCACGAGTTTCTCGAAGAGCCGAGCGTTCAGATCATCGGTGTCGAGGCGGGCGGGCACGGCGTGCAGACCGACAAGCACGCAGCCAGCCTGAACGGCGGGGTGCCTGGGGTACTGCACGGCAACCGTACCTACTTGCTGCAGGATGCCGACGGCCAGATCACCGATGCCCATTCGATCTCTGCAGGCCTGGACTATCCGGGCATCGGCCCCGAGCACGCCTACCTGCACGAAGTGAAGCGGGTCGAATACGTCAGCATCACCGATGACGAGGCCCTGGATGCCTTCCACGCATCCTGCCGGCTCGAAGGCATCATTCCAGCGCTGGAAAGCGCCCACGCGCTGGCCGAAGCCATCAAGCGCGCTCCGTCCTTGCCCAAGGACCACCTGATGGTGATCTGCCTGTCGGGGCGCGGAGACAAGGATATGCACACCGTCATGAACCACATGGCCGCCCAGGAGAAACAGGCATGAGCCGTCTTGAACAACGTTTCGCCGAGCTGAAAACCGAAGGCCGCGCAGCACTGGTCACCTTCGTCACCGCAGGTGATCCAGGCTATGACGCCTCGCTCCAGATTCTCAAGGGCCTGCCAGCGGCAGGTGCCGATGTGATCGAACTGGGCATGCCGTTCACCGACCCCATGGCCGATGGTGTAGCGATCCAACTGGCCACCCTGCGCGCGCTTGAGGCTGGCCAGACCTTGGCCAAGACGCTCCAGATGGTCCGCGAATTCCGAGTGGATGACCAGACCACGCCGATCGTGCTGATGGGTTACTACAACCCGATCCACCGCTTTGGCGTGGAAGCGTTCGTGGCCCAGGCCAACGAAGCCGGTGTCGATGGCCTGATCATCGTCGACCTGCCACCTGAGCATGACGACGAACTGGCCAGCCCGGCCCAGGCTGCGGGTATCGACTTCATTCGCCTGACGACCCCGACCACCGACGACGCGCGCCTGCCCCGCGTGCTGCAGCGTAGCTCCGGGTTCGTCTACTACGTGTCGGTGGCCGGTGTGACCGGTGCAGGCTCGGCGACTACCGAACATGTGACCGAAGCCATTGCACGCTTGCGTCGCCATACGGATTTGCCGATCAGTGTCGGGTTTGGTATTCGCACCCCCGAGCAAGCGGCCAACATCGCCCGCCTTGCCGACGGTGTGGTGGTAGGCTCGGCCCTGGTCGACAAGATTGCCCACGCGCAGAACCCCGGTCAGGCGGTAGACGATGTGTTGAGCCTGTGCTCGGCCTTGGCAGAAGGGGTACGTGGCGCTCGGCGCTAACCGATGGTTGTCGCTTCAAGGGTTGCTCGGTGCCCGAAGCTATCCTGGGACTGCTTGCAGTCCCAGGATTTCAACTTTCCACAGAGGTTTCCGGACACACTCCGCGACTCATCGGCGCCAGTCCGGCGCCCCGGCAAGAACGTTCCTGAGATTGGGATCGCCCAATCAACGCCCTTCGCCAAAGCCCGACAAGTCCAGAGGCCGCAACGCCCCCATCCAGATCGCATGATCGCGGTGGTCCGCCAGCTCATCCCCGGTCAGCGGGTGCAGAAACACCACCAGCCCCTTGCGGTGCAGCGCCAACCAGGGCAGCACCACGCCAATGAGCTCTGGCTCGAACGCCAACTGGCAGCTCCAGTCGGGATGCGGCCCTACCGCCCTGGTGTGCATACGCCCCATGACGACCGGGAACAGCGCCGCTGCCTCCTCGCACAAGGCTCGCGCCTGCTCCTGGGTCGAGGCATCGTAGTACACGTGGGCGTGATAACCCTTGATTCTCTGCACAGCTACTCCTGATGTGCGTCGATTCTGACAACATGCCACAAGCGGGCCCAGCATCTCAGAGGCTACGCTCGTGCTCAAGCCAATCCACGAAGCGTCCGATCAACGCCCCGCGACGCTTGCGCGGCGGCAGTACGGCGTAATAGCCACGCGCCGACCGTAAGCTGCCCTCCAACGGTCGACACAACAACCCTTGATCGACCAGCCCATCCACCAGATGCCGCCAGCCAATCGCCATGCCCTGGCCCGCGATGGCAGCCTGGATCAACAACGTGTAGTTGTCGAACCGTAGCTGCCCCGCAGGCGGTGCGCTGGTCACCCCTAAGCCGCGAAATACACCTGCCCAGTCGAACCACCGGCTGGCCTGTTCACCCTTGAGATGCAGCAGCGGCAAACGCTGCAAGGCCGCAGCAGACAAGGATTTGCCATGGATCAGACGAGGGCTGCATACCGGGAAAACTTCCTCGTCGAACAGCCAACGGCTCTCGCCTTGATGAAAACGCCCATCGCCGAACAGCACCGCCACGTCGATATCCGGGCGCAACATGCCTTGGCTTCGCTCACCTGTCACCAGGCTCACATCGACCTGAGGATACGCTTCATGAAAGCGCTGCAGTCGGGGCATCAACCAGAACGCAGCGAACGCAAAATCCGTTGCCACCTGTAGGACTTCACGCTGTGTGCGCCCGCTTGCGCGGGCCACGCCATCGTCCATGGTGTGCAGCCCCTGGCCGACATATTCCAACAACACCTGGCCCGCTTCGGTCAGCTCGATGCCCCGGTAGATACGGTCGAACAGCCGCGTGCCCAGCTGCGCCTCCAGGCGTTTTATCTGCTGACTGATCGCCGGCTGCGTGGTGCCCAGCTCCAAGGCAGCTGCCGTAAAGCTGCGCAAGCGCGCGGCGGCCTCGAACACGCGCAACGTATCCAACGACAATCCCGCAAGGTGCTCGAACATAAGCCTGGCTAATCCCACACATTGCCCGACAGGGGCTTTACCCCCGTTATGCACCGCCTCATCGTGGTAGGCAAGCATTCCGCATAACCTTAAACGATGGAAGCTTGCATGAAACGCCCTAATATCCTGTTCATCATGGCCGACCAGATGGCAGCGCCGCTGCTGCCCATCTACGCTGACTCACCCCTTCAAATGCCTCACCTCACTCGCCTGGCCGCTCAGGCCGTGGTGTTCGATTCGGCTTACTGCAACAGCCCGCTGTGCGCGCCCTCGCGCTTCACCCTCGTCAGCGGTCAGCTCCCCAGCCGCATTGGGGCCTATGACAATGCAGCAGATTTCCCCGCCGATATCCCCACCTACGCCCATTATCTGCGCCGCCTGGGTTACCGAACGGCACTGTCAGGCAAGATGCACTTCTGTGGGCCTGATCAATTGCACGGCTACGAGGAACGCCTGACCAGTGATATCTACCCGGCCGACTACGGCTGGGCCGTGAACTGGGATGAGCCTGACGTGCGACCAAGCTGGTACCACAACATGTCCTCGGTGCTGCAGGCAGGGCCATGCGTGCGTACGAACCAGCTGGATTTCGACGAGGAAGTGGTGTTCAAGGCGCGTCAGTATTTGTATGACCATGTCCGTGAAAACGACGGCCGTCCGTTCTGTCTGACAGTGTCCATGACCCACCCCCACGACCCTTACACCATTCCCAAACGCTACTGGGATCGCTACGAAGGTGTGGATATTCCGTTGCCCAGGCACACCGATAGCCAGGCGTCACTCGATCCCCACTCCCAGCGATTGCTCAAGGTCTACGACCTTTGGAACAAACCGCTTCCTGTGGACAAAATCCGCGATGCTCGGCGGGCCTACTTCGGCGCATGCAGCTATATCGACGACAATATCGGTCAATTGCTGCAAACCCTCGAGGAATGCAACCTCGCCGACGATACTTTGATCGTGTTCTCGGGCGACCATGGCGACATGCTGGGTGAGCGTGGCCTCTGGTACAAGATGCACTGGTTCGAGATGTCAGCCCGTGTACCGCTACTGATCCATGCCCCGCAGCGCTTCGCGCCCGGACGCGTGAGTGCGTCCGTCTCGACCTGCGACTTGCTGCCCACCCTGGTCGAGTTGGCAGGTGGGGCTGTGGATAAATCCCTTCACCTGGATGGCCGCTCTCTGCTTGGTCATTTGCAAGGGCAGGGCGGTCACGACGAGGTCATTGGTGAATACATGGCCGAGGGTACCGTCGGCCCGCTCATGATGATTCGCCGTGGTTCCTACAAGTTCGTGTACAGCGAGGACGACCCCTGTCTACTCTATGACCTGAGCCGCGACCCGTACGAGCGGGAGAATCTGGCTACCAGCCCGGATCATCAGGCATTGATGCAGGCGTTCGTCACCGAGGCGCGCCAGCGCTGGGACATACCCGGCCTGCGCCAGCAAGTGCTGGCCAGCCAGCGACGTCGCCGTCTGGTGGCCCAGGCACTGGCCATTGGCAAGTTGAGCAGCTGGGACCACCAACCTTGGGTGGACGCCAGTCAGCAGTACATGCGCAACCACATCGATCTTGATGACCTTGAGCGCAAGGCACGTTATCCACAGCCCGCCCCACTGGATTGAAAAGAGAGCCCGCCATGCATACGTTCGCTGCTACCTTGTTCGCGCTAGCCGTCAGCCTGGGCACACTGAGCGCCCAGGCCGCCGATGACAACGCGCAGTGCTCAACCGTCAAGCTGGCCGACCCTGGGTGGAGTGACATCGCCACCACCAACGCAGTGGCCCGCCTGCTGCTTGAACCCCTGGGGTACCAGGTCAAGGTGGACAGCCTGGCGGTGCCGATCATCTATGGCGGGCTCAAGGACGGCCAGGTCGATGCCTTTCTTGGAAGCTGGATGCCTGCGCACCAAGGCTTCCATGACAAATTCGTCGCCAACGGGGATGTGCAGCAGCTCTCGCGCAATCTGCAAGGAACCGAATTCACCCTGGCGGTGCCGGACTACGTGTGGAATGGCGGGGTACGCGATTTCGCAGACCTGAACAAGCACGCCGATCAGTTTGGCAGGAAGCTCTACGGCATTGGCTCAGGCGCGCCGGCCAACCTCTCGCTGCAAGCGATCATCAAGGATGATGCCTTCGGCCTGGGCAAATGGAAGCTGGTGGAGTCCAGTGAGCAGGCCATGCTGGCCCAGGTGGACAGAGCGGTCAAGAAACAGCAGTACATTGTCTTCCTCGGCTGGACGCCTCACCCCATGAACGTGAAGCTGAACATGCATTACTTGACCGGTGGAGAGAAGTGGTTCGGCAGCAAAGGCGACGTGTTCACGCTGACACGCAAGGGTTATCCACAAGCCTGCCCGAACGCGGCAAAGTTGCTGAGCAACTTGAGCTTCACGCTGGACATGGAAAACACCATCATGGCCGAGGTTGTGGATAAGAAGATCAGCTTCGACGATGCCGCCAAGGCCTGGGTGAGAGCACATCCCGAAGCACTGGATGGTTGGCTGACCGGCGTGACCACCAAAGAGGGTGCGGACGCCGTCGCGGCCGTAAAAAGAACGCTGTAACGCGTTAATGGAGAGCGGGTCTGTCTGCGGTTGATTCGTGAAACAGATCGCTTCTCCAGAACAGACCCATTCGGGGGATTTTGACCGCACTATGCATCGCCTCATACGCCTGCTGCCCTTTCTGGGCTGGCTGCCGCGCCAGACGCGCCACAGTTTGCGTCAGGACCTGCTGGTGGGTTTGAGCGGCGCCATCCTTGCGCTGCCGCAATCCATCGCGTACGCCCTGATCGCCGGCCTGCCAGCAGCATATGGGCTGTACGCGGCCATCGTCCCCGTGCTGGTCGCCTGCCTGTGGGGATCCTCCTGGCACCTGATCTGCGGGCCGACGGCGGCCATTTCCATCGTGCTATACGCCAGTGTCAGCCCGTTGGCGGTAGCAGGAAGCGATGACTACATCACCCTTGTGCTGCTGCTGACCTTTCTGGGAGGTGTCTTCCAGCTACTGCTGGGGCTTTTGCGTTTCGGGGCCCTGGTCAATTTCGTCTCGCATTCGGTAGTGATCGGCTTCACCCTTGGGGCCGCCGTGGTCATCGCGCTGGGGCAGCTGCCCAACCTGCTTGGGCTGGACTTGCCCAGCCAGGCCACCGCCTTGAAGACGGCTCAAGACCTGGCCAGCCATGCCGGTGAGATGGACGTGCCGTCCTTGATACTGGGAGCGCTCACCGTGGTAATGGGCATAGCGCTGAAACTATGGCGTCCCCGCTGGCCCAGCCTGTTGATAAGCCTGTTGGCCGTCAGCCTGCTGGCGTGGCTGCTGCCCGGCGTGTTCGGGCACGTGCCGCGTGTACCGGCGTTCGAGGGGCGCCTGCCCCCCTTGAGTGCCGTGCCGCTGCTGGACGTGGACCTGATACTGCGCCTGCTCCCCAGCGCCGTGGCCGTTGGCATGCTGGGGCTGGTGACCAGCTTGTCCATCGCACGTTCGTTGTCTGCGCGCTCCGAGCAACTGATT
Source organism: Pseudomonas fulva NBRC 16637 = DSM 17717 (assembly GCF_000730565.1). Lineage (GTDB taxonomy): Bacteria > Pseudomonadota > Gammaproteobacteria > Pseudomonadales > Pseudomonadaceae > Aquipseudomonas > Aquipseudomonas fulva. The sequence continues at coordinate 76,042 of NZ_BBIQ01000024.1, forward strand.
GACGCCGACCAGGAAATACGTGCCCAAGGGCTCTCCAACATCGTCGGTGCGTTCTTTTCCGGCTACCTCTCATCGGGCTCGTTCACCCGATCGGGCCTGAACTATGACGCAGGCGCACGCTCGCCCATGGCCGGCGTGTTCTCGGCGCTGTGGGTAGCGGTGTTCGCTGTCGCCGGTGCCGGCCTGATCGCGCACCTGCCGATTCCGGCGATGGCAGGCAGCATCCTGTTGATTTGCTGGGGGCTGGTTGATCGCAAGGCCATCGGCGCATTGCTGCGTGTCAGCCGTGCCGAGTTCGCGGTCATGGCGCTGACGGCAGCGGCCACCTTGCTCTTGGAATTACAGACGGCCATCTATGCCGGTGTGCTGGTTTCCCTGTTCTTCTACCTCAAGCGCACCTCGCGCCCGCGGATTCACCAGAGCCGCGAAGGCGATGCGGACATCTTGCGTGTAGGCGGGTCGATCTTCTTCGGTGCTGCGCATTACCTGCAAGTACGCCTGCAAGGCTGCCAAGGCCCGCAGGTGGTCATGGATGCGCGGCAGGTGAACTTCATCGACTATTCAGGGGTGGACATGCTGCACCGCGAGGCGAGGCGGCTGGCGCGAACAGGCGGTAGCCTGACCTTGCGCGGCGCCAGGCCACAGGTGATCGAAGAGCTGCACAAGCTCGAGGGCCCGGCGCGTTGCCCAATCCGGTTCGAGGACTGAGCAGCCACACCCAGCGCCGCTCAGTAGCCCAGCTGGCGGTCAGCCCCGCGCCAGTTGGCGGCGCAGTTCAGCGAGAACCGGTGCAGTGTCCGGCCGCACGCCGCGCCACACATAAAAGGCTTCGGCTGCTTGTTCGGCCAGCATCCCCAGACCGTCCAGCACCTTGGCGGCGCCATGTTGGGCGGCCCACTGGCAGAACGGCGTTGGCGCCTTGCCATACATCATGTCGTAGCACACCGTGCGCCCGGGTTCGATCAGGCTGCTGGCAATCGGTGGCAGCTCACCGGCCAGGCTGGCCGAGGTTGCATTGATGATCAGGTCCACTGGCTCTTGCAACCAGGCGAACCCACTGGCCACCACCGGCCCCAGTTCATCGAACGCCTCGGCCAGGCGTTCGGCCTTCTCCACCGTGCGGTTGGCGATCACCAGTGACTGCGGGTTGTGTGCCAGCAGCGGCTCCAGCACCCCGCGCACGGCGCCGCCGGCACCGAGGACAAGGATGCGTTTACCTGCCAGTTCAACACCGGCATTGACGGTGAGGTCACGGACCAGTCCCGCACCGTCGGTGTTGTCACCCTGCAAGGTACCGTCGGCCAGCTTGCTGAGCGTGTTCACCGCACCTGCGCGACGTGCGCGCGGGGTAAGGCTGTCGCACAGGCGATAGGCTTCTTCCTTGAATGGCACGGTAACGTTGCCACCGCTGCCTTGCTTGAAGAAGCCGCGCGCGCAGTCACTGAAGTCATCCAGCGGCGCCAGCAGCGTGGCGTACTCCAGGTCCTGGCCGGTCTGTTCGGCGAACAGGCGATGAATCAGCGGCGACTTGCTGTGGCCGATCGGGTTGCCAAAAACGACGTACTGGTCCATGACGGCTCCTTGAATGGTTACAGGCTTACTGGCCGAGCCAGTCACGGTCTTGCAGGAAGTACTCGGTCAGCCGTGCCTCTTCGCTGCCTGGCGCGGGTTTCCAGTCGTAGCCCCAGCGTACCTGCGGTGGCAGCGACATGAGGATGGACTCGGTGCGCCCACCAGACTGCAGCCCGAATAGCGTGCCACGGTCATAGACCAGGTTGAACTCGACGTAGCGGCCCCGGCGAAACTCCTGAAATTCACGTTGCTGTGGGGTATAGGCCGTCCCTTTTCGGCGCTGCACGATGGGCAGGTACGCGTCGATGTACGCGTCGCCGATGGCACGGATGAAGGCGAAGCAAGTATCGAAGTCCCATTCGTTCAAGTCATCGAAGAACAGCCCGCCGATGCCACGGGGCTCACCCCGGTGCTTGAGATGGAAATACCGGTCGCACCAGGCCTTGTAGCGTGGGTACACATCGGCGCCGAAGGGGGCGCAGGCCTGTTCAGCGATTCGATGCCAGTGCACGCAGTCTTCCTCCACGCCGTAGTACGGCGTCAGATCGAAGCCACCGCCGAACCACCAGACAGGCTCTTCGCCTTCCTTTTCGGCGATGAAAAACCGAACGTTGGCGTGGGAAGTAGGCACGTGCGGGTTGTGCGGGTGGATCACCAGCGACACCCCGAGCGCCTGGAAACCGCGCCCAGCCAACTCCGGCCGATGGGCGCTGGCCGAAGGCGGCAACCCGGTGCCGAACACATGGGAGAAGTTCACCCCGCCTTTTTCGATGACGGTGCCTTCGCCGATCACCCGCGTACGGCCCCCGCCACCGGCTTCGCGCACCCAGGCGTCCTCGACGAAGCGGGCGCCGCCGTCTTCGCGTTCCAGGGCTGAGCAGATGCGGTCTTGCAAATCGAGCAGATAGGCTTTCACAGCCTCGGTGCGGCTAATCATCGGGTCACCAGGAGCGGGCAGGAAACAAGTGGCGCGTAGCATAACACCGCCTGCCAGCGCCCCGCAGTTGACGGCAGTCAAGCAAAAGCGTCCGATAGAAGCCCCTTTCCCGATCCCCAATCCAGGAGTACGAGATGGCCAAGCGTATCCAGTTCAGCCAGCACGGCGGCCCCGAAGTGCTGCAGTGGGTGGACTTCGAACCCGCCGACCTTGGGCCTCAGCACGTGCGAGTGCGCAACCATGCTGTGGGCTTGAACTTCATCGATACCTATTTCCGCAGCGGGTTGTACGCGCCGCCGTCCCTGCCTTCGGGCCTGGGCACCGAAGGCGCAGGGGTGGTCGAGGCCGTGGGCCAGGGCGTGTCACGGTTGAAGGTCGGCGACCGTGTGGCGTATGGCGGGGGCCCATTGGGCGCCTATGGCGAGGTGCACACGCTGCCTGAGGCCAACCTGGTCAAATTGCCAGAGGCCATCAGCTTCGAGCAGGCTGCCGCCGTCATGCTCAAGGGCATGACCGTGCAGTACCTGCTCAAGCAGACCTACGCTGTGCAGCCTGGCGATGTGATCCTGTTCCATGCGGCCGCAGGCGGCGTTGGTTCGCTGGCCTGCCAGTGGGCAAAGGCGCTGGGCGCCAAGCTCATCGGCACCGTGAGCTCTGCCGAAAAGGCCGAGCGGGCCAAGGCCTTGGGCGCCTGGGCCACCATCGACTACAGCCACGAGGATGTCGCCAAACGGGTGCTGGAGCTGACCGACGGCAAGAAATGCCCAGTCGTGTATGACGGCGTGGGTGCCGACACCTGGCTGACGTCGCTCGATTGCCTGCAACCGCGGGGGTTGATGGTGAGCTTCGGCAATGCCTCGGGCGCGGTGAGTGGGGTGAACCTGGGGATTCTGGCGCAGAAGGGCTCGCTGTACGTCACTCGGCCGACCCTGGCGACTTACGCCAACAACGCCGAGAACACCCAGGCCATGGCCGATGACCTCTTTGCCATGATTGCCAGCGGCCAACTGACGGTGGATATCCAGCAACGCTACCCGCTCAGCGAAGCGGCCAAGGCCCAGAGCGAGCTGTCGGCGCGGCGGACCGTGGGGTCTACTATTTTGTTGCCTTGATTGGCAGAAGGTCGCGTTATGGCGACTAGGTGCTTGCCTTGATTTTTGCAGTGTTGCGCAGATCGAGCGCCGCCCACGCGGCGCTTCGCGGGACAAGCCCGCTCCTACATCCGTTGCAACGCGACCACGCCTGTAAGTCCATGGTTGTCAGCCTTGCTGGCATGACTGGATTTCAAGGCGGGCATTGATGCCGCCGCCTGCCTCAAGCCATACACCAAGGCGGGCAACCATGGCCTGACAGGTTCGGTACGTTGCAACAAATGTGGGAGCAACTGTCTTGCCCGATTTATTTAAAATCTAGCCCGCCCCCCAGGGGGCGCGCTTGTCGCGCGGCCACGGGCGAAGCCCGTGCCATCCAGCGCGGTATTGGATTGATGGGCAAGCCCGCTCCTGTATGAGTTACGTCGGCTTCCTGCTCTAGGTCCGCATAGGCTGTGGCAAGACCAGATCAAGCCAAGGCTTGCCCGTCCTTAGCATGGCATTGAGCCGTACGATCAATACCCGCATACAGGCTACGAGGGCGACCTTGGCAACTTTTCCGCGTCCGCGCAGCGCCTCATAACGAGCCTTGAGTGCTGGGTTGTACTTTATCGCCACAAGGCATGACATATACAACGATCGCCTGGCCTCAAACCGCCCGCCCGAGATAGAGCGCTTGCCCACGGATTTTCCGCTGTCGTGGTTAAAAGGCGCCACCCCGACCAACGAGGCTATTTCTTTGGACTCGACACGCCCCAGTTCTGGCAGAAGTGTTATCAGCTTGCCCGCCGTTACCAGCCCAATGCCTTTGACCTGGACCAGCTGAGTAACCCGTTCATCTTTCAGGGCTTCCGTTTGCTGGCTGATTGCTTGCTCAATCAGCTTGATCTGCGACTTGAAGTGCTGAAGGTTGGCTTTCAGAAAGTCGGACACCGCGCTGAACTGCGCCTGTTTCAGGCGCCTGCGGTCGTCATCACGCTGCTGAACCAGCCGATCACGTTGCTGCAGCAATTCTCGCAACAGCGCACGCTCCGGGCTGATCCGCAGGGTGGGCTGGTCTGGAATGACCTCAGCGTAGTGGGCCAGTACTTCGGCATT
>NZ_BBIQ01000023.1 GCF_000730565.1 Pseudomonas fulva NBRC 16637 = DSM 17717
TCAAGATCAAGATCAAGATCAAGATCAAGATCAAGATCAAGATCAAGATCAAGATCAAGATCAAGATCAAGATCAAGATCCACAGCAACAGCGGTGACGACGATGACAACTATGTTGGAAGTAGTTTGTAAGCGTGTCCATATCGAATAACTAAGAATTGAATATCGCCCCTAGGTACCCTTATCCCCCATGTGGGAGCGGTCTCGTGCCGCGATGGGCCGCACAGCGGCCCCTGGCGTTATCGGATCGATCTCAGAAAAGACCAATTTGCAGCGACCCCTTTGAGAAGACGCTCCCACCCCACGCCCACTCAGCCAGCAAACACCATGCTCGCTTGAACTTCCCTCTCCCATCCCACCTCGAAATATTCAGACATAACTACAGCGAGGCGGCCATGTCGCTCATCCACCCTCAAGCGCGATACAAGCCCTATAAAGATGCAGCAGGCGGTTGGGGGTCGGCGCGCTCTGTCATGACCATACTCTGGCGGGAACAGGCCATTACAACAGCACCCATGGCGCTGGTCAGGCAAAACAAACCCAAAGGCTTCGCCTGCGTCAGCTGTGCCTGGGCCAAGCCAGGCAACCCACACGCGCTGGAGTTCTGCGAGAACGGCGCCAAGGCCACCGCCTGGGAACTTACCCGCCACCGCACCGGCCCGGATTTTTTTGCCACCCATACCCTCTCAGCGCTGCGCACATGGACCGATTACGCCTTGGAGCAGCAAGGCCGGCTGACCCACCCCATGCGCTACGACCCGGCTAGCGACCGTTACCAAGTTACCACCTGGGCAGAGGCGTACCAGCAGATCGGCCAACAGTTGCAAGCCCTGAGCCCGGACGAAACGGTGTTCTATGCCTCGGGCAGGGCATCGCTGGAAGCCTCGTTCATGTACCAGCTGTTCGCCCGCGCCTACGGCACGAACAACCTCCCGGACAGCTCGAACATGTGTCATGAGAGCACGTCGGTCGGACTGCAGGAGAGTATTGGTGTACCCGTCGGCACCGTCACGCTGGAAGATTTTGAACACACCGACTGCATTTTCTTCTTCGGCCAGAACGTAGGCAGCAACAGCCCGCGAATGCTTCACCCGCTGCAGGAAGCGCGCAAGCGCAATGTGCCCATCATCACCTTCAATCCACTGCGCGAGCGAGGGCTTGAGCGCTTCGTCAACCCTCAATCCCCCAGTGAAATGCTGGGGCCTGAATCGACTGTGATCAGTACCCAGTATCATCAGGTCAAGGTAGGGGGCGACCTGGCAGCAGTGATGGGGATCATCAAGGCCCTGCTTGCGATGGAACAACAGGCAAGTGACGAGGGCAAGCCGGCTGTGCTCGACCATGCGTTCATCCAGGCACACACCGATGGGTTGAACGCGCTGCGAGAAGAAGTTCAGCGCCATGAGTGGGCGACCCTGGAGCGTCAGTCCGGCCTCGGGCGTGCTGCGATGGAAGCTGCAGCTACCGTCTATGCCCGTAGCAGCAAGGTCATGATCATCTACGGGATGGGCATGACCCAGCACCGACGCGGTGTCGACAACGTGCAGATGCTGGTCAACCTGCTGCTATTGCGCGGCAACATCGGCAAGCCCGGCGCAGGCATCTGTCCCGTGCGCGGGCACTCCAATGTGCAAGGCCAGCGCACGGTCGGTATCACGGAGGACCCGGCCAAGGTTCCGGGTCAAAAACTGCAAGCACTGTTTGGCGTGCAGGTTCCACCGAACAAGGGCATGGCCACGGTGGACTGCTGCCAAGCGCTCGTCGAGGGCAAGGTCAAGGCTTTCATCGGCCTGGGTGGCAACTTCCTGCGGGCGATTCCCGACACCCAGTGCATGGAGGCGGCCTGGCAGACGCTTACGCTGAACGTCCAGGTGGCGACCAAGCTTAATCGCACGCATCTGTTCCCGGGGCGACATGGCTGGTTGTTGCCCTGTCTTGGGCACATAGAAGCTGATCGTCAGGAGGGTGTAGAGCAGGTCTATACCACCGAGGACAGTACCGGCTGCATCCGCGCCTGGCAGGGCCGCAATGAGCCAGCCAGTGAACACCTGCGCTCCGAAGTGGCGATTATTGCCGGGTTGGCCGAAGCGACCCTGGATCAGCGAACGACTGTCGACTGGGATGCTTGGCGCCACGACTATGCATTGATCCGCGAAGCGATCAGCCAGGTCTACCCCGAGATATTTCACAACATGGAAACACGCATGTGGGAGCACGGCGGTTTCCATAGGCCCCTGCCGGCGGCTAAACGGGAGTGGCAGACCCCGTCTGGCAAAGCCCAGTTCGTGGCGCCCCAGGGGCTTGATGAGGACGACGACTTGCAGCCCGCTGTCTCGGCGCATGATGTGCTGCAATTGATGACGCTGCGCAGCAATGACCAGTTCAACACCACTGTCTATGGCTACGACGACCGTTTTCGTGGGGTAAAAGGCACCCGTAGCGTCGTGTTCCTCAATCGCAGCGATGTGGTTCGGTTGGGTTTGGCTGCAGGCGACTGGGTGCTGCTACGCACTGCTGTCGAGCCCCAGGTCGTGCGAGAAGTCGGTCCTTTGCAGATCATCGCCTATGACATTCCCGAAGGCTGTGCGGGCGCCTATTACCCTGAGTGCAATCCGCTGATCCCGCTGTGGCACCACGCTGAACGCAGCAAGGTGCCTGCCGCCAAGTGCGTGCCGGTGACGCTGCACAAGGTCGATCCCCGTGCAAGCGACCTCAGCAAGGCAGTGCCTGCGCACGATCAGATCAATTGAGCGTGAGGGGTGCTGGACCATGCAGAATCGTGAAGGCTGTGTGCTGGTAACCATCCCATTGTTCGTCTCGAGACGACAGGAGCGTAGTAATGAATAAGCTGCCCGATGCCCCCGCCTTGGTAGTGCCATTACCTTTTGAGCCTGGGTTTGAACAGATTCCCGAAGATGAAGCACAGACCAGCCAGGCGTTGCAGGATACGCTGCGCGAAATCATGGAGACCACCTTCAAGGACAATGGCCATGCCAACCGCAGCGTTCATGCAAAAGCACATGGATTGTTGCGCGGCACACTGAAAGTGGCGCCAGGGTTGCCGGCGCAGCTCGCTCAGGGGGCGTTCGCCACACCGGGTGAGTTCGATGCTTACCTGCGGTTTTCCACCAACCCGGGTGACATCCTCGATGACAAGGTTTCCACCCCACGGGGGCTGGCGCTCAAGATCGTTGGCGTACAAGGCCCGCGGTTGCCAGGCAGTGAAGGGCAAGTCACGCAGGACTTTGTCATGCAAAATGCCAAAGCCTTCACCGCGCCAGACCCCAAGGCGTTTCTCAAGACGTTGAAGTTGCTTGCCAAAACCACTGACAAAGCGCCGGGTACGAAAAAGGTAGTGTCGGCCGTGCTGCGCGGTGCAGAAAAAGTGGTCGAAGCGTTTGGCGGTGAGAGCGGCACGCTCAAAAGCCTTGGTGGGCACCCTCAAACCCACATTCTTGGCGAAAGCTTCAGCACCGTCGTACCTGTACTCTATGGCCCTTACTACGCAAAGCTTGCGGTAGTGCCCGTGTCGGCGGCCTTGACTGCGCTGACCGATCAGGTTGTTGACCTCAAAGACGATCCAGACGGGCTACGTCACGCCATGGAAGCGTTTTTTGCAAGCGAGGGCGGCGTCTGGGAGCTTCAGGTCCAGTTGGCCACCGACCTTGATCAAATGCCAATCGAAGATGCATCCAGTCAGTGGCCCGAGACGCTCAGCCCCTATGTGGCCGTGGCCACGTTGGAGGTCAAGCCTCAAGCGGCATGGAGTGAAGAGAATGTGCGCCGTATCGACGACGGCATGGCGTTCAGCCCCTGGCACGGTCTGGCGGCGCACAGGCCCTTGGGTGGCGTGATGCGGGTGCGCAAGCCGGCCTATGAAATGTCGGCCAATTTTCGTGGGCAGCACAATGGGTGCCCAATCCATGAGCCCGGTCCTAAAGGGCCGAGCCTGTAAGTCGAGGAGAGTACGCCATGCAACCAGAAACCGCGGGCACTGAAGAGAAAGGCCCAAGCGATGTGCCTTATATCAACGATCCGTTAAAACCGACTTCCCCTGCGCTCAATGACGCGGATGCCACGGAGGCGGCGGAGGCTGAGATGGACATCGAGGACGACGGCGAATCGCTCTAGGTTCGCTGGCGCCGTCGCCCGAGCAGCGGCGGCGCCAGGTATGAAGTCTGAGTCTACCGGTCGTTTGAATAAACCTTCCACGTGGTAAAGCCATCACCGCCTGATTTTTAGTGTTGTGGTTTGACTTGGCGCCGGCTTCGCCGGCTCCATGGCACGCTTGTGAGCCGTGGACGGCAACCGAGCGCCAAGCGGCTTCTACTTGGCAGCCAGCGTTCCTGCGGCCTGCGCCTGTTCAAGCTGGCGCTTGCGGCCAATGAACAGCACCATGACCCCAGCCAGCGTGCACAACGCCGCCAGTGGCATCAGTGCCAGTGCGTAGCTGCCGGTGGCGTCATGGATGGCGCCGTACACGTTGACCATCAAGCCACCCCCGATCAGGTTGGCCATGGCGCCAACCGCAGCCAGCCCAGCTGCTGCAGTGGAGGAGGACAACCAGCCCGACACCAATGCCCAGAACGGGCCTTTCATGGAGTAGGCCCCCACCAGCACCATGGTCAGCATCACCACCGTGGCCGGCAGTGACGAGGTGAACAGGGTCATCAGCAGGCCGGCCGCAATCAGCAACATGGTCATTGCGGTGTGCCAGCGACGTTCACCGGTGCGGTCGGAACTGCGGCCCCAGATGACCATCAGGATCGAGGCAACGCCATAAGGAATCGCGTTCACCAGCCCGATCTCCATGGAGCTCAGGCCGAAGGTCTTGAGCAGTTGTGGCGCCCAGACGCTCATGGTGCTGCCAGCCGCCGAGGCGCCCGAGTAAATCAGCGCGAGCACCCAGATGTCCTTGTGGCGCAGCAGTTTCCACAGCGAGATATGACCGATGGTGGTTTTCTGTGCTCGTTCCTCGGCCAACCGCCCGGTGAGCCAGCCGCGTTGATCGTCATTCAGCCATTTGGCCTGCTCAGGCCGATCGGTCAGTACGAACAGGCAGGCGATCCCCAGCAGCACCGCCGGGATGCCTTCGAGGATGAACAGCCAATGCCACCCACGCATGCCCAACCAGCCGTCCAGGCTCAACAGCAGCCCTGAAATCGGCGAGCCGATGAAGTTAGCGGCGGGAATGGCGACCATGAATAGCGCCACCATGCGCGCGCGATACGCCGACGGCAGCCAGTAGGTGAGGTACAGCAACACCCCTGGGAAGAACCCGGCCTCGGCAGCGCCCAGCAGAAAGCGCATCACATACAGTGAGTTGGCCCCTTGCACGAAGGCGGTACCGGCGGAGATCAGCCCCCAGGTGATCATGATGCGCGCGATCCAGATGCGCGCACCGTAACGCTGCATGGCCAGGTTGCTGGGGACTTCCACCAGGAAGTAGGCGAAGAAGAACAAGCTGCTGGCGAAACCGAAGACCTTGGCTGACAACTCCAGGTCCTGGTTCATCTGCAACGATGCCATGCCGATGTTGCCGCGATCGATGATCGCGATCAGGTAGCAGATGATCAGAAAGGGCAGTAGACGCCAGGCAACACGGCGCATGGTGGCGCGTTCGAGCTCGCTGGGCGGGGTTGAGGCTGCTTTCATGGTGCTCTCCAATTGTTTTTTTTCTGGAGTTACGCAGGGGTCTGTGCGGCCGGACAAGCCGGCGCAAGGGCAATCAGTTATCGATCAGGTGACGGTTCACCACACAGCGCGGGTCCAGCGCCTTGCCGTCCCAGGCATCGAGGATTTGCTGCAGGGCAACCAGGCCTACGCGGTCCCGGGCTTCGCTGGTGTTGGCCCCGATGTGAGGTGTGGCGACCAGGGTTGGCAGGCCCCACAGCGGGCTGTCGGCCGGAGGCGGTTCGGGGTGGAAAGTGTCCAGGCCGGCACCCCCGATGCGCCGCTCGCTCAACGCAAGCACCAAGGCCTCGGTATCGACCAGCTCGCCACGTGCGGTGTTGATCAAGATGGCACCTGAACGCATGCGCTCAAGCTGCTGGGCGCCGATGAGGTTGCGATTGGTGTCTGTGAGGGGGCAATGCAGGCTGATGATATCGCTATCGGCCAGCAAACGATCGAAATCCTCTTCGCGCTCGAGGTGATCACGCACGGGTAACTGCTGCAAGTAAGGGTCGTAAACCTTGACCTTCATGCGCAGCGGCGCCACCAGGTCCATCAGGATCGCGCCGATCGAGCCAAGGCCGACCAGGCCCAGTGTCTTGCCCGCCAACTCCATGCCGTTGGCAGTGGCCTTGTCCCAGTGGCCTTCGCGCATGCGCGCATCGAGCAAGGCGGTTTGGCGCGCAACGCTGAACATCAACGCAAAGGCGTGCTCGGCCACTGACTGGGCGTTGGCCCCAACGGCGACGGAGACAGGAATACCCCGGTCGGCGGCGGCCTGGATGTCGATGGTGTTGTAGCCGACCCCATGCTTGGCGACCACCTTCAACGCGTTGGATGCGTCGATCATCGCGCGGGTCAGGCTGCCTTGTCGCACGATGATGGCATCGGGTTGCTCTGCGCGGATGATCGCTTCGAGCTCATTCTCGGACAGATAGGGCGTGGTGGGGATGACGCGGATGGCGTGTTGATCGGCCAGGCGCATCGCGTCGTCGGCCAGCGCCGGACCTGTCAGCAGAAGGGTACGGGACATCGTCGATACCTTGTTTTTGTTGAAGACGGTAGGACTGCACTGAGTGCTTTCACCAATAACCTATCATAATGAAATGGCGTTGCAACAATAGATTTTTAGTCAGCCACATTGCCGAATAACTGAGATTTCAAACCCTTGAAATCTGTTTAATGGAATGCCATTCTGAAATGGCGTTCTGATTCGACGTTGAGCGCGCCCAATAAATCCAAGAAGAGGTAGGTCACATGAGCATTGGTTTCCAGGTGCTTGAGCGCACGCGAAAAATCGGTGATGAGTGGGTATCGCGCTACCGCGAGGTGCCGGTCGCCAACGTCAGCGACTCGATGAATCGCATGACGGCGGGTGGTGCGCGTTTGCGCCCCATGCACCGGGAAGGTGTGCTGTGCGGCGCGGCTCTGACGGTCAAGGCCCGTCCTGGTGACAACCTGATGCTGCACTACGCCATCGACAGCGCCGAGCCAGGTGATGTGATCGTGGTCGATGCCGGCGGCGACCTGACCAATGCTCTGATCGGCGAGATGATGGTGGCGTACGCCGTGAAGCGCGGTGTAGCGGGCATCGTCATCCATGGTGCAATCCGCGATGCTGGCAGCATCAAGGCCGGTGACTTCCCCCTGTTCGCTGCCGGTGTTTCCCATCGCGGCCCTTACAAGGACGGGCCGGGTGAGATCAACGTGCCCATCGCCATCGATGGCATGGTGATCGAACCCGGGGACCTGATCATCGGTGACGATGACGGCTTGCTGTGCGTACCCTATGCCCATGTCGCAGAGGTCTACCAACGCGCCACGGCCAAGCACGCTGCCGAAACGGCGCAAATGCAACATATCGCTCAAGGTACCAATGACCGCACCTGGGTCCTGGAGTCCTTGAAAAAGAAAGGCTGCCTGCTGCCAGGCTGAGGATCGACCCGCACGTGGTCCGAGCAAGATCCTTCAATGGCGGCTGCTTCTCACCTGAGGACTCGCTCACTTGTCTGACCTGACGCCGCCCCCTCGTACCCGTTGGCCTTCTGCTGTACGCGCATTGGGCCACCATCATTTCCAGGTTTATTTTGCCGGCCAAGGCGTTTCGACCTTGGGCAAGTGGGTTCAGCAAGTCGCGCTGTCCTGGTTGGCCTATCACCTGACCGGGTCAGCTGTATTGCTGGGCCTGATCACCTTTCTTTTTCTCGCCCCGCAGTTGATCGTCGGTCCGTTCGCAGGCGCCTGGATCGATCGCCACGACAAGCGTCGACTGCTGATCGTGGTCCAGTCGATGCTGGTGGCGCAATCGGCCGCGCTTGCGCTAGTGACCTGGGCTGGTTGGGTAGATGGCCCCTTCATTGCCGCAATGGCACTGCTGCTGGGCTTGCTCAATGCCGTCGAAACACCCCTGCGTCAGGCCCTGATCGGCTCTTTCGTGGAAGATCCAGCTGACCTGCCCAACGCGCTGGTCCTCAACGCGATGCTTATCAACGCCGCCCGCTTCGTGGGCCCGCCACTGGCCGGCGGGCTGATAGCCGTGGCGGGGGAGGCGGCTTGCTTCGCCTTGACCGCCGTCGCCTTCACCGCGCTGCTGGCAGGGTTGCTGAAGGTGCAAGCCACAGCCAGCCCTCGGGCGACAGGTTCCACTGCCCAGGTCTTTCGTGAGGGCCTCGCTTATCTATGGCGGGAACAGGGCGTCAGGCAACTGCTGTTCAATGTCATCATGGTCAACCTCCTGGCGTCCTGCTATGCAGCGCTTCTGCCGATCCTGGCCAAGCGCGTGTACGCCGGTGACGCACGGGTGCTGGGCTGGCTCTGGGGCGCGGCAGGCGCTGGCGCGTTCGTGGCCACGTTAGTGCTGGCGGTGGGCGGAGCCTTGCCTCGCCTTCGGCAGTTCATCGAAGTGGGCGCAGGGCTTTGCGCCCTGGCACTGCTGGGTGTGTGCTGGGCAGGGCAGTGGCAGCTGGCATTGCTGGCGCTTCTGGTGCTGGGGTTCGGCATCACGCTGAGCAACGTGAGCACCAACATGCAGTTGCAGAGCCAAGCGCCGGGCCATCTGCGCGGACGTGTCATTGCGTTCTACATCGCCATGCGCTTCGGGTTCGAGGCGTTGGGTGGCATGGCCGCCGGGCTGCTGGCTGCTCGTGTGGGCGCCCCGGCCACCTTGGGTGCAGCCGGGGCAGTGTTGCTGTTGGGTGTCGCGGGGACTTGTGCATGGCGCAACCGTCGGGCTGCATGAGCGCGCCGGTCCGACCTGCTGGTGGCAGGCCAGCCCGGATGGGAAGACAGTCATAACCCGAGCATGTTGTAGTGCACGTAGTACATGATCCACAGCGACAACCCCACCAACAGCGTGATGATCACCACCGTGAACACCAGCGCGATCAAGTTCCAACGCTGCTCTCGCGCTGTGGTCAGGTGCAGGAAAAACACCATGTGCACCACGATCTGGACCAGGGCGCACACCAGCACGGTCATGAAGGTCAGGTGACGCGGCAGGCTGGGGTACATGGCCAGCCCGAAGGGCAGCAGGGTGAGCAGGGCTGCCAGCACGAACCCTGTGTTATACGAACGGTGGCTGCTCTGGCTAGCGCCGGCACTGCTAGGTACATGGCTTTGACGACTCATCAGATCACCCCGAACAGATAAACGACGGTAAACACACAGACCCACACGATGTCCAGGAAATGCCAGAACAGGCTCAGGCAGCTCAAGCGCGTAGCATTGACACAGGTCAGGCCGCGCTGGTGAACCTGCATCATCAACAGGGCCATCCAGATCAGCCCCACCAGCACGTGCAGGCCGTGAGTGCCCACCAACGTGAAGAACGCCGTCAGAAACGCACTGCGTTGGGGGCCTGCGCCCTCGCTGATCAGATGATGGAATTCATTGATCTCCATGGCGATGAAGCCCAGGCCGAGCAGGAACGTGACGCCCAGCCAGCGCAGCACCCAGCGCTTGTCCTGGCGGTGGTTGGCGAGCATCGCATAGCCGTAGGTGATGCTGCTCAAGAGCAACAGGAACGTCTCCACCAGCACATAAGGCAGTTCGAAGATGTCCGCCGCGCTGGGCCCACCTGCCACAGACTGTCCCAGCACCGCATAGGTAGCAAACAGGGTGGCGAACAGAATGCAGTCGGTCATCAGGTAGACCCAGAAGCCGAACAGGCTCAGGGAGCCTGCGTCTTCGTGGCCATGCTCTTGCTCGCGGGCCGTTTCGTTGTGCACGACATGGGACATGATTCAGGCCTCCGCCAACCGTTGGCGACGCTCGGTTTCCATCCGTTCGACCGCTTCGGCCGGGATGCAGTAGTCGGTATTGGGGTCGTAACTGCGCACGATCAGGGTGGCGATGACTGCCAGTGAACTGGCGATGACCAACCACCAGATGTGCCAGATCAACGCAAAGCCCAGCACCGTGGACACAACGCCTAGCACCAGGCCCAGGCTGGTGTTGCGAGGCATGTGGATCTTGCGAAAATCCATCTCGGCCAGGGTTTTCACGCCTTTCTCCTTCATGCCCCAGTACGCGTCGATGCCGCCCACGACAGGTTGCTCGGCGAAGTTGTAGAACGGGGGCGGCGAAGCGGTCGCCCATTCCAGCGTGCGCCCGTCCCAGGGGTCGCCCGTCGTGTCGCGGTTCTCATGACGTTTGCGGATACTCACCACCAGTTGCATGACCTGACAGGCCACGCCACACAGGATGATCAATACACCGACCATTTCCAGCAGCAGGAAGGGCCGCCACTCGGGTACGTCGAAGTGATTCAGGCGCCGGGTCATGCCCATGAACCCCAGGAAATAGGACGGCATGAAGGCAAAGTAAAATCCAGCCAACCAGCACCAGAAGGCAGCACGCCCCAGTGGGTCATGGAGTTTGAAGCCGAAGGCCTTGGGGAACCAGTACGTCAGGCCGCAGAGGTAGCCGAAGACCGCGCCGCCGATGATCACGTTGTGGAAATGGGCAATCAGGAACAGGCTGTTATGCAACAGGAAGTCCGCACCGGGCACCGCCAGCAGGACCCCGGTCATGCCCCCGATGCTGAAGGTGACGATGAAGCCAACCGTCCACAGCATCGGCGTCTCGAAACGCACCCGACCCCGGTACATGGTGAACAGCCAGGTGAAGATCTTCACCCCGGTGGGGACGGCGATGATCATGGTCATGATGCCGAAGAACGCGTTCACGTTGGGTCCTGCGCCCATGGTGAAGAAATGGTGCACCCAAACGATGAAGGACAGCACCGTAATGACGATGGTCGCCCACACCAGGGAGTAGTAGCCGAACAGCTTCTTGCGCGAGAACGTCGAGGCCACCTCCGAGAAGATACCGAACGCTGGGAGTATGAGGATGTACACCTCGGGGTGGCCCCAAGCCCAGATGAGGTTCACGTACATCATGGGGTTGCCGCCCAGTTCATTGGTGAAGAAGTGCATGCCCAAATAGCGGTCCAGCGTGAGCATGAACAAGGTGGCGGTGAGGATGGGAAAGGCAGCCAGGATCAGGATCGAGGTGCACAACACTGTCCAGGTGAACACCGGCATGCGAAACAGCGTCATGCCGGTGGTACGCATCTTCAGAATGGTGACGAAGAAGTTCAGCCCGGTGAGCAGGGTGCCTACCCCGGAAATCTGCAACGCCCAGATGTAGTAGTCCACTCCCACCCCGGGGCTGTATCCGATACCGGACAACGGGGGGTAGGCCACCCAGCCGGTGCGTGCGAACTCGCCAATGCCCAGGGAAAGGTTCACCAGCACGGCGCCGGAAACAAACAGCCAGAAGCTGACGGCATTCAAAAATGGATAGGCCACGTCGCGGGCGCCGATCTGCAAAGGTACCACCACGTTCATCAGCCCGACCACGAACGGCATGGCCATGAAGAAGATCATGATCACCCCATGGGCGGTGAAGATCTGGTCGTAGTGCTCAGGCGGCAGGTAGCCAGGCGAGCCGTCCGAGGCCATGGCCTGCTGGGTGCGCATCATCAACGCGTCGGCGAACCCGCGCAGCAGCATCACCAGGGCGACGACGATGTACATCACGCCGATGCGCTTGTGGTCCACGCTAGTGAACCACTCCTGCCACAGGTATTTCCATTTGCCCATGTAGGTGATGGCCCCTACGACCGCCAGGCCCAGCAGCCCGACGACGGCCAGCGTGTACATGATGATCGGCTCGTGGAGGGGGATGGCGTCCCAGGTCAGTTTTCCGAACATGCGCTTACTCCTTGCTGCCTTGGGGGCTCTGGCCCTGGGAATCGCTGAGGCGGCGTTCGACCTCCCGGGAGCGGTTGACGCCCTGGTACTTGTCGATCAACGACTGGAACAGGTGCGGGTCGACCTTGCTGTAATGTTCTACCGGGTGGGCAATACTGGGCTTGGCCAGCTGCGTGTAGGCAGCCCCATCGAGCTGGCGCCCGGCGGCGCGGGTGCGTTCGACCCAGTCATCGAAGCCCGGCGGGTCGAGGGCCAGCGCCTTGAAGTGCATGTCGGAGAACCCCGGGCCGTTGTAGTTGGCGGCGATCCCGGTGTAGTCGCCTGCGTGGTTGGCGATCAGGTGCAGCCGTGTCTGCATCCCGGCCATGGCGTAGATCTGGCCGCCCAGGGCCGGAATGAAGAACGAAGTGATGGCGCCGTCGGAAGTCACCCTAAAGTCAACGGGCGTGTCTACAGGCATCGCCATTTCGTTGACCGAAGCAATGCCGAGTTCGGGATAGACGAACAGCCACTTCCAGTCCATGGCGATGACCTGGACCTTGAGCGCAGGGGTGTCGGATGCCAGCGGCCGGTACGGGTCCAGCGCATGGGTCGAACGCCAGGTGACAACCCCTAGCACGATGATGATGGCCAGCGGCACACCCCATACCACCGCTTCGATCAGCCGCGAGTGGCTCCAGTCGGGGGTATAGCGGGCCTTTTCGTTCGAGGCCCGATAGCGCACCGAAAACACCAGCGCCATGATCATCACCGGTACCACTACGATCAGCATGAGCAAGGTGGCGAGGATGATCAGGTTGCGCTGCTCGAGCCCCACCTGCCCCTTGGGGTTGAATAACACCATGTCGCAGCCCGAGAGCTGGAGTGCTACGGTGCCCAGCGCCATCATCCAGAGCAGTCGCCTTGCCGTTTTCGGTTCCCTGGCCATGTGAGCATCCCGTATGTGTTGTCAGATGTTTCGGCTATCACATCTGAGAGGAACCCAATGCTCCCAAGGTTGTTTGCAATGCGCGATTGGTCGACGAATGGCAGCCCAGGTCAGGGAACTTATGCCCATGGGTGGCTGGCAGTTGGCGCGCCACCTGGGCAGGGCACTGAACCTTGCGCGCAGGGGGGCAGTCACAGCGCCATTGACCAGACGATTGGAGCGCCATGATGGCCAGCGACGCAACCGCCTCACTCAAACGCGTGATCACCCTGCCGTTGTTGGTGTTCTTCATCCTCGGGGACGTATTGGGCGCCGGGGTATACGCACTGGCAGGCGCCATCGCCGACCGGGCCGGTGGCGCCATCTGGGCGCCTCTGGCCCTGGCACTGTTCTTCGCCCTGTTGACTGCGGCGTCCTACGCCGAGCTTGTCAGCAAATACCCCCGGGCTGGCGGTGCGGCGGTGTTCGCACGGCGGGCGTTCGGCTCGCCGTTGCTGGCTTTTTTGGTGGGGTTCGCCATGTTGGCGGCAGGCATCACCAGTGCCGCAGGGTTGGCGCTGGCGTTTGCTGGGGAATATCTGCGCGTGTTTATCGACTGGCCTTCGGCGGTGCTGGCGCCCCTGTTTCTAGTATTGATGGCAATGCTCAACGCCCGGGGTATCAAGGAGTCGCTCAGTGCCAACCTGGTCATGACCCTGATCGAACTCAGCGGCTTGGTGCTGGTGATCGTCGCTGTGGCGGTGTTGAGCGGCCAAGGGCAGGCCGAGCCTACCCGTTTGCTGGATTTCGGCGAACAGGGCCCGGCTAGTGCGGTACTGGGCGGCGCTTTGCTGGCATTTTATTCGTACGTGGGGTTCGAGACGTCCGCCAACCTGGCCGAGGAAATCAAGGACGTACGCCGGACGTACCCACGCGCGCTGTTCGGGGCCTTGCTGGTGGCCGGCCTGGTTTACCTGGCAGTCGGCGCCGGCGCCGCGTTGGTCATGCCAGTGCAGGCACTGATCGACGCCAAGACGCCCTTGATGGACATCGTGCACAACGCTGACCTGGGGCTGCCCCACGGTGTATTCGCCATCATCGCTTTGGTGGCGGTGGCCAACGGCGCCATGTTGACCATGATCATGGCCAGCCGCCTTGCCTGGGGCATGGCCCGCGATGGCATGCTGCCGCGCGTTCTGGGCCAAGTGCTACCCAACCGCGGCACACCCGGTTATGCGATAGCCGCGACCACGCTGCTGGCCATCCTGCTGACCTTTACTGGCTCGCTGGAAGTGCTGGCCGAAACCGTAGTGCTGTTGCTGTTGTTCGTATTTTTGAGCACGAACGTAGCGGTGTTGGTGCTCAAGAAGGAAAAGGTCGATGCCGAGCATTTCTCGGTTCATCCGGTGGTCCCTGTGTTGGGTATCCTGTCGTGCCTGCTGGTGCTGAGTCAGCAACCTTTCGAGAACTGGCTGAGGGCAGGGGCATTGCTGGGCTTGGGGGCGGTGTTGCACTGGCTGTCGGGCAAGGGCATTGGTCGGACCATTAGCGAGGGTGATGCGGGACAGTGACGGGGGCAAGCGATCATGTGCGAGCTTTGAATGTCCCATACTTCACTAGCCAACCGCGCCCCTGCGCAGACTTGCGCTGCTACTCATCAGGAACCGTTCAATGGCCAAAGAGATTGAAAACCCTTGCGTGTCGAGCTGCAAGCTCAAGCATGAAGTGTGCACCGGCTGCGGGCGCAGCAAGGAGGAGATACGCGGCTGGCGAAACATGAAGCGTTCCGAGAAGAAGGCGACGGTCGAGAAAGCGGCTGCGCGCTTGAAGAAGATCAAAAAGAAGGGCAAGGGGTGAGTGGTGTGCAGGGTTTGTTGACAGCCCGGAACGGTTGGTAGGCGCAATTTATCGGCGTGCGGCCTAAGCATGGGCATCAATCACCTTGGTCCTTGCCGCATGGCTCCAGGATTCCCAGCTGGCGTTCTACCAGCTGGCGTTCTAACTGACACGAGCGGCCAGCATCCCCTCGACCTGGGGAGCGACATCGAGGTCGAACATGGAAATGAAGCTGTCCATCAACGGTGATTCGTTGTGGGTGCTCCAGCTCATGTACAGGCCGATGGCCGGGTTGGGGGAGGCGGTCACGGGGTGGATACGGCGGAACACGACCCTGTCGCGCATGATCGAGTTGGCAATCGACTCAGGCACCAAAGCAACGCCGAAACCGCAGGCCACCAAGCCTATCAAGGTATGGATCTGCGCGGCCTCCTGCACCACCTTGGGGTAAAAACCGGCGGCTTCACACAAGGCGGTCAGCTGGCTGTGATAGCCGGTGCCCAGCGCTTCGGGGGTGAAGACGAAGTCTTCCCCGGCGAAGTCCCTCAAGTCGATCTGACCTTCCTTTGCCTTCGGGTGATGGGCGGGCAGGGCCATCACGATCTCTTCGTCCAGTAACAGGCGCGACTCGACGTTTTCCGCCGAGATCGGCAATTTGCGCATGAAGGCAATGTCCGCTTCTCCCGACAAAATGGCCTTGGCTTGGCTAGACGAGGACATCTCCTTGATGATCAGCTGGACTTTGGGGTAAGTCTCGCGGAACTGGCGCAGGGTACTGAGCAGTGACTCGTAATAGGCGATGGACACCGCCGTTACCGTGAGTTTGCCAGCAATGCCCTCGGACACCTGGCGTGCGTGTTCGATGCCCAGCTCAAGCGCCTTCAACGTGCTGTAGGCCGCACTCAGGAATGCACTGCCGGCGGGGGTCAGTTTGACCCCGCGCTTATTGCGCGTGAACAGACTGAACCCCAGTTTGTCTTCCAGCCGATGGATGGCTTGGCTCAACGGGGGCTGGGCCATGTGCAGGCGAATAGCGGCCTTGTGAAAGTGCAGCTCTTCAGCCACGGCGATGAATTGGCGCAGCAGGCGGGTTTCGATCATTTCTTCTGTTCCTTCATCTGAATTGATCTGAGGACGGGGGTGCGGCAAGGTTACCGGTTAACAGGCCCCCGACTAAATACTAAAAAAAAGTAGAGCTAAGTTAATCATTGGATCCAATACCCGCAAGCGGTCTCGAACAGGTCCGAGTTCGGTGGCGTGGCTTACGAAAGGGCCTCAGAAGAGTAATCATCAAGAAATTATTCGGATTTACCAGCAACTTGATAGGCACCAGGTATCAACCTGCGCTGCCGTTAGTATTAAACAACGTGAACATTCATTGTTAAGGTAGGGCGGTACTCAAGCGGAAACAGACCATGAACTTTACAGGAAAGACCGCCCTTGTAACGGGTGCTGGCCGAGGACTCGGTTTCAGTTATGCGCACGCTTTGGCGACACTGGGCGCCAATGTGGTAATTAGTGATATCGGCGCAGATAAGCTGGGCGCCGGGGGCGATGGCTCCATTGCCATGGAGGCTGCGAAAGCGCTCCGGGGCAAAGGTTTCAACGTGTTGGGGCATCATGGGGACTTGTCCGGTGAGCAGGGTTGCGAGCAACTGGTGGCAATGGCCATCGAGGCATTTGGTCAACTCGATATCGTGATTCATAACGCCGGTTGGGTCGGTTATCAAGCGATTGAAGACGCTGATGCGACATTCATTGGCCGCGCCGTGGATATCAATATCTATACCCCCGTGTGGTTATGCAAACATGCATGGAAACACCTCAAACAGTCTGCTGCCGCACGGGTCGTGCTGACCTCATCCGACCGCGCGATGTACCAGCAATATGCCCAACCGGGCCTGGTGGCGTATGCCGCCGGCAAGATGGCACAACTGGGCATCATGAATGCGCTGAGCATGGAAGGCACCGAAGCCGGCATTCTCGTCAATGCTGTATCTCCAGTGGCCAAGACCCGTATGTGGGGCGTGACGGGTGAACCGGAGAATCTCAAGCCTGAATGGGTGACGCCCGGCGTGGTGTTCCTGGCGTCGCCGAAGTGCCAGGACACAGGTTATGTCCTGCGTGCCAGCAATGGCCAATTTACGGCCACGCGGTTTGTGGAAAACCCAAATGTCGATTACCCGGTCGATCTGGCCCGCGTGAAGGCCACTAGCGCCGAACAAGTTGCCCAGCGGTGGGACCACATTAAGGAGCGATGAATAGGCCTCCTCAGGAAAACCTCAAACGCTTCTTACCGTGCCAGGCCGATCTGGAGGAAAGCCCGGTCTGGGATGAAGCTCATCAGTGCCTGCGCTTCGTCGACATCAGTGGCGGCCAGATCAATGCGCTGGACCTGCATGGGCAACTGACGCGACTGTATGAATCGCCTGCGCGCATTGGCGCCCTGGCTTTGACTGAAAAGGGCAACCTGATTGTCTCCCAGCATGCTTGGCGTTGCCATCCTAGGCTTTGTGTGAAAAGTCTTGAGACAAAGGTCAGGCAAAGCGAAAACAGCCGAAGGACGGCCGAAGTCGCGCTCGACTTTACGGGTTGCAAATGAGCCTTCCGACCGTGCGGCCGCTCCAGACTGTTTTCAACGTAGCCTCACCGAGTATCAAGGCGCTTGATACAAAGCCTAGTGTCCACAATCAGAGCCACCGCCGGTGTCGGGTTGAGCAGATGGGCCGCCTATGTGCGTCGCCATTCAGGTTAGGCGTAATCAAATACTACCTGAACGTACCCATTATTGGATTTCTGCTCAAAGATGTCGAAGTACTCGATACGTGCGAAGTACCTGTACGTTCCTTTGTAATCGTTCTCCCTGAGCAGCAGGTCATTGGTGATAGCCTTGCGGCCACTGGGTCCGTTGATTTCATGGAGATAGACGTCCTGTCCGTATACTTCATCACGTGAAATGGAGAGCAAGGTCCTGATGGGAGGAGGCGAACTGTCTTTGATGGTCCACGCCCATTCAATTGTTTGCGCACGCACATGGTAGGTCACGGTGAATGACTCAATGATCGGCGGCGTGATGGTGGTGGGCCGGTTTTGCTGCGCTGGCCTCAATGTGATTTCTTGATCTCGTTCGGGCGTTTGCCCAACTTGGACTTTGACGTCTTGTCCGGAGTGACCATTGACCAAGGAGGCTCGCCATGGTGCTTTGCCGGCCCCGACGGTGTACTTGTGGGGTGACTGCCACTCGCCACCCTCGACCATGATGAAGTAGTTGCCAAAATGCCCGTAGTAGTGCTGTGCATTGCCTCCATAGCGCTCTACGAAGCCGGCGGGATTACCCTCAAGCATCAGCGCGCGCCCTGCAATCCGTGCAGACATCCAATGCGTCCATGTCTTGGCCGTGAACGAATACATGAACATCGACGTGTAGGTGTACTTGTCATCACCTTTGCGTGTCCAGCGGCGTATGACCATGGCATAGCGCTCACCGGGTTTCCATGCATTCTGATTACTGGTGTGCAAACCAGTTCCTTCATTGCCGAAGTGATCCCAGTATATACCAGGTCTACCGCTGATAAGTGTTGCCTCGGGCAAGGTGTCCTCGGGCAAATCATCGGAGTCCCAGATGGAGCAGATGTTGTTTCCGTAAACATCGTTACCCGGCACTAGGCTCATCTGTATTCCAGCATAACTGGGGTTCTTTCCATAGTTTGGATTCATCAGGCTCCAGTAGATGTAGCGCTGGGCCCCGGCCTGCGGCACATGTATCTCGGCATAGAACAGTTCAACCCCTTTGCGCGGGTTGAAGTGGGCGGTGATGTAAGGTCCCCACGCTGGTACGTCGTTGGCAGGCTCGGGCAGGTCAGCGTGTTCATCTCGCAATATTGCGGTCATGGACTGTGCTTGACGGGTATCCATTGAGTATTCCTCGTTATGTAAACGTCGCGATAGTGCGATGAAAGTCATGCTATTCGGATCCCTTGTGCCCACAACTGGCAGTTTTGACAGGTCTTCATCTTGCAACACGGTACAACCGCGACCTCCTGAGCTAGGTCGACCGGGGCCAGCAGGGCAGTAAGAAGAAGCCGCTGTTATGAGGGGCGCGACGTCTGTGCTGCATAACCTAATGCATCAGGGAAGTCTCCGGTCTATTGGTGGTACTCAATGCCGGTTGGTGCCCAGACCTTAGGCCCTGTGTGAAAAGCCTTGATACTCGGTGATGCTGCGTCGAAAACAGCCTAGTGCGCCAGCCCGGTCGGATTGCTCATTTACAACCCGTTAAGTCGAGCCCGACTCCAACCGTTCCTCGGCTGTTTCGCCTTGCCTGAGCTTCGTCTCAAGACTGTTCACACGGAGCCTAGGCTCTCTGCGAAATCACGAGAAACCTAATCGTTGCCCCTTCAGCGCTGAGATTTTGTAGAGTCACACGCCATCAACGGAAGGGAACCCTGTGCTGGCAAGGCGCTACGAACTCGCGGACGAGGCCTGGGATGTGGTCTCCGATCTCTTCATCGAAACCCATGGCCGGGGCCGGCCGCGATTGAGCGACCCACTGATGCTCGATGGCGTCCTCTGGGTACTCTGCTCAGGGGCTGCATGGCGAGATATGCCTGAGCGCTTCGGTCCATGGTCAATGGTGTATCAACGGTTTCGGGACTGGCGAAACCAAGGGACTTTCGAGCAGATGCTCAAACGTCTGCACCTGGGATTGAATGAGCTGGGCTTGATCGATCTGCAAACCTGGAGGATCGAGTCAACCGCAGTACGCGCAACCGAGCCTCATCTGGCGCCGGGAAATAAGGGGGCTGACGAACCTGCCGATCACGCTCTAGGCCGCAGTCGTGGTGGCCTGACAACCAGAATCCACATGCTCTGCGACGCACCAGCCTGCCAGAAGATGCCTCAAGACTCTCAGGATCCCCAAAAAACATTTGGGCAATCATGCTAATCACCAAGTTACGAGTAAGAAATTCAATTTGTACCCCCAGAAGTACCCCTTTTTGCAGTGGTTCCGAGTGGACGATAGTGGACGCACTGAGGCGCGGTGTTGAACGTGCTATCACTCGCCAAAGCGTGCCGCCTACGCTTTGGGCTCGTCCCAGTCGCTACGCGTCGCAGCAGTCAGCGCATCCCAGTCATCAGGAGGGTTGCCGCGGCTAAGCATCTTCTCGAATACAGCGTAGGGATCGGATTTGCTGCCTGCAGACCGGAGGGTATTTTCGTCGTTGACCCATGCATAGACGATGACCTTGGATCTTGAGTCGTAGCGAAAGAACAGCCGAAAGCGCCTACCGATCTTTGCCCGCCGCCAATGTCGGTAGGCGGTGCCCAGCGTGTTGCCTTGGCGGAACTCATCACGGCCCGGGTCGGCAGGCACAGCCTC
Source organism: Pseudomonas fulva NBRC 16637 = DSM 17717 (assembly GCF_000730565.1). Classification (GTDB taxonomy): domain Bacteria; phylum Pseudomonadota; class Gammaproteobacteria; order Pseudomonadales; family Pseudomonadaceae; genus Aquipseudomonas; species Aquipseudomonas fulva. The sequence continues at coordinate 20,011 of NZ_BBIQ01000023.1, forward strand.
CATGATCAGATGGCTCAATGCCCGAAACAGCTTGACGTTGGCATTGCTCTCAAAACCTTGCGGGTCGTTTTGCTCGGCCCGGGCGGCGGCTTCTTGCAATTTGCGTAGCTGTAAAGTCACACCTTCATGGAACAACAGTGTCCAGCCATGTCGCACCATCAGATCGCGACCTCACCATCGATATCTTCGTCCAGGTTTACAGGGTGGTTTGCGTTGGCGAGCATGGTTTGCGCCAAGTCTTCCGGCAGGGTAGTGAGGTTGCGGCCGCCTCGGATATCAGCCTCCAGCAAACCCAGGAACGCACCGATGGCAGGGTCTTCGTGGGTGGTTTCTACGCGGCTGACCACGATTTCACCCCCGCGCACGTCGAATGCAATCTTGCCACCAGTGTCAATGCCCAAAAGCTGGCGAACGGATTTGGGCAGTGTGACCTGTCCCTTCGAGGTCAACGTGGCGATTTCGTGGATGGCAGGCATGAGTGTTCTCCCAGATATACTAAGCGAATGGTAAGGAATAATCCTTACGTGGTCAATCTTGGTTTCTGGCCAAGGAGCGAGATGCTGACACTGATCAGAAGAAGGGCTACGTCTGCCTTTCCACCTCGGCGGCGACATGCCAGGATGGCGTATTGACTTCAGTGCGTAGGCTTGGCCTACTCGCGGCGTCAATTCTGTAGTGTGAGCGTGGTCGCTTTTCGGCGCTTGGCACCTCGAGGTTTGCTGCCAAATTCTAGAAAAGGCGTTCTCTGCAAATTCTCGAACGACTCGCATGGCTTACTAACAAACAGGTCACTCGAGATCGGCAACACTGTTCTTTCTCAAAAGAGGATCTTATTGGACATGACAGATGTAAACGCATTGGCGCCCTATGTGAGTAATCCACTCGCTCTGGTGGCCTTTGTATTGCTGGTGATTTTGTTAGCCATGCTCAAAGTACCCGCCAGTAGTACGTTTCTCAAGGTGCTCGCCTGTATTTTGCTCGTGGCCAACCAGGTTTAACGCAGTATCGAGTCAGACTCAGTCTCTGAAGCAGCGCTGCTGAGCAGCCAAATCAGGGCAGGGGATTGCTTGACGTGTTCTGCCATGGTTGTCATTGCAACCTTGAGAGGGGGAATAGTCGACACCACGACATCGTAATTCTCAGTAGGCTGTAAACGAACGCCAATGATGACACTTTTGTCTTCTTATTCGCGGGCGTAAGCAATAAAGCCATTCTCCAACGGATGCACATATTCTCCAGTCCGCACGTCGGGATAGTTTGGGGCTTTGTGGAAATCACTTCGTAGTGCAATGACTTTGGTCACGGCCTTGAAGGCCGGGCTGAAGTTGTCGGTAAGATAGTCGTAGCTCATCGCAAATAGCACGCTAATGATAAGAGCCCCTGCACCATGGAACATGATCATACTGCGCGATTGCTTGAGCTTAGCCTGAAAGCTGAGGAGCGCGGCCAAGCGGGTCATGTGTTGCCAGGCTGCTTCGAATGGCAGGCTGATCATCGCGATGACCATGATCAGTATTGCTGTCAGACCAAGGAGTATTGCCACCACAAGCAGCCACGATGGAATGTAAAATAGCAACGCGAGAAAGCCGACTGTCAGATCAAGACTTTGAGGAGGCAGCCCTAACGTCTCGGCAACCGTGAAACGCGCGCATGCTGTGGATATCAGCAGTGCAAGCAGATGCATAATGATGATGGGCGTTTTGGCGAATGGCTTCTCCCATGCTGTATGGAGCCAGCGGGCGAAAGGGATGCACCAGGCAATGAATCCGCAAATTATCAATGCAGCCGCGACCGTCGTCCCGATGGTAAGCGCGGATATGCCCGTATATTGAGAAGCTGCAATCGTGATGAGGTACGTAACTACCGAGGCGAGATAGAACCGTTGGGATACGGAATATTGTTGGAATTTGGCGAGCAGTTTTGCTTTCAGAGCTATCATTTTTCATCCTTGAACTTCTTTTCAGTGCTTCCAAATCCATGCGGATAGCAATGCTTGGCCGCCTTGATGTACGTTTTGTTCTGCCATTTGAGGTGGATGACCTCGTGGCGCCCCATCAAACTCCCACGAGTTCAGCTTATTTATGTAGGCACGAATGACGAATCAATCGGCTGGCAGACAATCCGCCACATCCCGCGTACGCCGTCTTCGACCCAAGTGCCTTCCAGTACATTCGAGCCTTCGAAGCGGTACAGCGTTGCTCTGCCGTCGAAACCTTCTGCTTGCAGTTCGTAATGCCCCAGGCCTTTTGCCTGGCCTCGGTATTGCCAGGTCTGCCCCGTCGTCATAGGAGACGGTGATAAACTCGATGTCGATCGTCACCTTGCAGGGTTGATCAAACACGCGGCACTGCCGGGGCGAAAGGTGTCCATTTTGGCGTACATGTTGGCGTCCTTGTAAAGATATCAGGAGCTGTTCAGGGCAGCTGCCAAGTACTGTTTGGGGTGGTGGACCGGATGCCGACTGCCTGGCACTGCTCCAGAATCGGCAGAATGTAGGTGATGTTGGTACGCCCCGGCTTGCCTTCTGCTCTGTAACGAGCCGCCTGGCAAAGTGGGCCTGCTTTTTCGTAGGTATGGTGAGAGCTGATTTCCACAGCTTGTGCTTGGCCGAAATGATTGTTACCGGCTAGGTAGTCCAACGTTTGCTGGAAAGCTGCTCGAGTCAGCGCCAACTGCGAGTCTTCCGACCCGGTTTCAATCACAACGCGATTTGCATCAACGGTCGTGATTCGGAAACGGGCGCTACGCGACGGTGTTTGCAGTTCCTTGCCTTGCAGGCGGCTGATCAATGCCCAGAGAGTGTTGTCGATTTGAATGATGTGCTGCATGGGATAATTTCTTTCGTTACTGAACGGACGCTAGCTTTAACCTGAAGCGATTTATGGAATCTTGATACCCAACGCATTCAGCGATGGCGTATCCATCCGGCCATTCACGGTCAGCCCACTGTCCATCTGAAAGGCCATCAACGCACCTCGTGTCGCCTTGCCCATCACCCCATCAATGGTGCCTTGGTAATACTGGCGCACCATCAGCGCGGTCTGCACACGGGTGACCAGGTTGCTTTTTTGCTCATTGGTCGCGCGGCTCTTTGAAGTGCTCGAACTTGTCCCGCTGGTAGTGCCAGACGACTGATAAAGGCTGTTGCTGCTTGAGGTGCTGCTCGAAGCACTCGGCGCGCTGTAGCTTCGGGTACTGGTAGCAGGTGGGCTGTAGTAGCGAGGTGCGCTATAGCCACCCGAGCCGCTGTAGTGAGAACTGTGCGAACTGTGGGACCGGTGTGAACTGTGTGAGCGATGTGCTGCATAGATGTTGACGGCATCTGGCGCATTGAGCGTATCGGTAAATACCGGGGGCTGAAGCTTGTCATTGGGTTGCCAGTTCGCATCGGCCAGTGACAGATGTCCCGGCTGTGCCAGGGTAGTACCTGCCATTGGCAGCAGGCTGATCCCACTGATCAGGACTTTCCAGCGTTCGAGCAATTTCACTGTGCACTCCTTGCATAGGCACTGAAGGCCTCGGTCGATAGTGGTTGTACGCCGCGGCTCTGCCAACGGTCGGTATGGGATTTGAAAAAGCCAGAGCAATGTTTGACGGCAGCGCATTGCTGGCAGGTTTCGATGAACAGGTTTTTCCAGTCCGAGATGCTCTGGCGGGCGAAGCGCGAGAGGTGGGACGGGATCAGGCACAGGGGCAAGTTGTAGATCGAAACCGGCACGCCACGGTTGGACAGGAAATACACGGTCTGGGTCAACGACCCTTGATAGTCCAGCGGGTCAATCCACAGTTCTTCATAGTTCTTCCTCGCCAGGCCGGTACTTTCGATGCCCATCAGCGCAACATGCCGCACGAAGGGCAGGTTTCTGAATACATAGTGGGCGAGCTCTGGCAAGCGTGGTGTGGTCAGGCGATTGAGCACCACGCGAATTTCGATGATCTGGTTGGCCCGCGACAGGTTATAAAGACCTTGCAGGGTTTCGCTGAACGCGCCTGGGGCCTGCACCACATGGTCATGGTCTTCGGCATTGTCGGCGTACAGGGGGATGCCCCAGCTCAACTGAGGGTGACCGATTGCAGAGAGCGCTGCGATCCAGCTTGGGTCTCGGAACAGGCGCCCGTTGCTGAGCACATGAATGGATTTCTGCGGCAAAACAGCTTTGCACTTGGCCAGGATTTCCAGCAGGCCATCGCGATAAAGTGTTGGTTCTCCGCCGCTGATACCTAGATTTTCCTCGCCCGGATCCATCAGGTCGATCAGCCGTAGGTTTTCTTCAATGTGCCAACGGTCATCGATATCCTTGGGCGGCTGCGAGCACATCAGACAGAGGCTGTTGCAACGATCGGTCATGAACAGCAGGTTGCTGTCCGAGCCTCGTCGATAGAGCACTCGCACCAACGTGTTGCCTGGAGTGATGGCAATGACATCGCCGGGCTGCACGACATCCGCATCCTTGGGAGTGTGCAGGTATGGCCGCGCGCTGTCGAAGTCGCCGATCAATGGCTCCGGGATCAGGAACCCACCTACTGGCAGCGAGAGCAGATGCGGGCTGCGTAGCCGTTCTTCGTTTGGCAGCCAAAGCAGCAGGTCATCGAACGCGGCAGTTCCGGCGCAAGCAGCCAGGCCGTGTTCGATGAACTCATCCAGCGTGATGACCTTGAGCAGTTTCGGCTCATTCAGGTGATGGATTTCGAAGTGGGTATCTTTGCGCAGCATCGCAATCAGCCCCTGTAACCCGGGATCCGGACATCGCTGTAAGAGCGCCTGTTCAACCAGGACAGCAGCACCCTCTGCACGTTGTCGTCGCCATCGCGAAGCAGGCCGAAAAGATGCTTCAGAAGACCCATGTTCTTCTTGCAGAAGCTGCTGAACGCTCGATGTCCGATCGGGTCAGCGTGGCGAGCATAGTGTTCGATGGGGTCAGCACCACAGTACGGGACAAGCGCGCAGTCGGAGCAGCCCGGCAGCGCCTCTGCTATTCCACTGGCGAGCAACGCATTCATAACTGGCGATGCGAGCAATGCTGACAAAGGTTGCTGCACGGTGCCGAGCCTCAAGCCGTCTTCACCCATTTCCAGCAGCATTCGGGCTTCGTCCGAGGGATAGACGTAACCGTCATAATTATAAACCAGCGCCGCAGTGCCAGCGCCAGCAGGGGACCGCAGGTCTACGTAGCCGGAGGAGAAGGGTGTCAGGATATTTTTCAGCAGCAGGCTTGTATAACTCTCTGAGATATATACGCCCTGTTGGTTGATATGCAGCAAATAGGCCAGTGCCTTCTTGTAGAAGGCCAGGTATCGCTCAATAGGGTAATCAAGTCGATGGGCACTCTTGGTGGCAAACCCATAAGGGCTCAGAGGCCGAAGCGAAATGCTGGAGAAGCCCTGGCTTACATACTCATCGATGATCGCTTCAGGTTGTTCGAGGCTTCTTGAGGTTAGCGTGGTCAGCGCGGAAACTGCATCATGGCCAAGGCGCTCACGGACCCACTGGATACCTTTTACAGTGCGTTCGTAGGAGTCTCGTGACGGGGTAGGGCGGTTGGCATTGTGTAAGGGCGCCGGCCCATCGAGCGAAGTCGAAAACTGGATGCGATTTTGTTCTGCGAAGTCGAGTATTTCCTCCGTCAGGTGGTGCAGCGTGGTGGTGATGACGAACTGGATATCCCTTTGTTCGACCACGTTCCGTTCAACGACCCATTCGACAATCTGGCGGACGCGCTCGAAGGCCAGTAGCGGCTCGCCACCCTGAAACTCCACAGTCAAGGCGGGAACGTTCGATTCGAACAGGCGATCGACCGCCGCCTGTGCATCTGCTTCCGATAGATCGTGGCCGGATCCTCCCAGAGGGGCCCTCGATACCTGGCAGTACTGGCAGGTGTGGTTGCAGCGCAATGTAACCACGAACAAGTGCAGTGCAGGGCCCTGGAAGAGGAAGTCCTTTCGGCTCCGATATTGCGCGGCCATTTCCGGGAACGGATCGTGGCGGCCTGGTTCGTAGATGAAGTGGCGGGCCAGCAGGTCCTTGTAAAAAGGCGTACTTGCTTGAAGGTCGAAGTAACTGAGGGCTCGTAATTGCGCGTCGTTCACGTGCATGTACTCACCGGTATCGGAGGTGAGCAGGATGTCACGCTCATTTCCCGTGTTCATGCGCATGAATCGAAAAGGCAGCAAGCGGTAGTGCTTGGCGTCTGTCGCAATCAGTGTCACTGTGAAATACCACATCCAGCGAGCGCGGCTCGGGCCAGGACTTCGCGCAACCCTACTGTTTCGCGGTTGATATGGTCGCGTAGGGCGAAGTCGTTCAGATGCTGAAGGATCAGTGAGTGAGCTTGCTCCGGGGAAAGCGTTAGCCTTGCTTCAGCGGGGTGGGCCGTGAGGCTTATCTGATTGGCTTCAATACCGACCTGGATCGTGACAGTGTCGGCCAGGGAATAAGCGGCGCGTTGCACAACGCTGAGCGGGTAGGCTGCACTGTCGAGTTTTAGCGTGACTGACCATGTCATCGGAACCGGTCCTTCAAATCCGTTGGGAGCGTGTGGATTTTGCCGGTTGACGAGGCATTATGCCATCATAATTTTTTACATTTGCACGCATTTGTCCAGCGTGGCGGGTGGTGAGCTCACTACGGCTCGGTCATTGAGACGGGGTAGGGTCGCGGGTTCATATCTCCCTCAGTCCACCCATTGCCATCTATAACCTGCTTGGCCTCAGGCTAGGGGCATCCTTTTCAAACCATCCATAGCATGCCGTCATATATGCCCACCAATGTAGCAATCCACTGGAAGTACATAGAGCTCCATGGTTTGTGGAAAGGCAGGAATGATCAGCCGAACAGCCTATCCGGCGGCGACTAGAGACTCTCAGGATCCCCAAAAAACATCTGAATCCTAGACCGTAACCACCGCTCCGCCGGGTCATTGTCCTGCGCCCCACGCCAGGCCATGTGCAATTCAAAGCTGCGCACGTCCAGTGGCAGCTCTTCAGCCCGCAACCCACCGGCCGCCGTCAGGGCATCGGCCGTGTAGTCAGGCACGGTGGCGACAATGTCGGTGCCGGCCAGCAGGCTGCCCAGGCCATTGAACTGCGGCACGGCGAGGACCACGTGGCGCTTGCGCCCGAGCGCCTGCAAGGCTTCGTCGATAAAACCCGACAGGTCCCCGGCGAAAGACACCAGGGCATGGGGCCGTGCGCAGAAATCATCGAGGCTGATGCTGCCCGGTACGCTGTCGGCACGCAGCAGCTTTGGCAGGCTGCGGCGCAGCACTTTGCGCTTGGCATTGGCCGGGAGTTCGCTGGTGTAGCTGACGCCAACCGAGATTTCGCCGGAGGCCAGCAGGGTGGGCATCAACAGGTAATTGACGCGTCGTATCACCAGCACGATGCCTGGCGCCTCGGCGCGTACGCGCTTGAGCAACTGCGGCAGCAGGCCGAATTCGGCATCGTCCGACAAGCCGATGCGAAACACGGCGTTGCTGGTGGCCGGGTCGAACTCGGCCGCTCGGCTGACGGCCGTGGAAATCGAATCCAGCGCGGGCGAAAGCAGGGCGAAGATTTCGTTGGCGCGGGCGGACGGCTCCATGCTGCGCCCAGTGCGCACGAAAAGCGGATCATCGAACAGGTTGCGCAGGCGCGAGAGGGCGGCGCTGATGGCGGGCTGGCCGAGGAACAGCTTCTCCGCTGCACGGGTCACGCTTCGCTCATGCATGAGCGTTTCGAACACGATCAGCAGGTTGAGGTCTACGCGACGCAGGTCGTTTCGATTCATCGGGGCGCTTCGCCAGAAAAGGAGCAGGGGTGAATATTAAGGCCAAAGGCTGGTAATCTGCACCCATCCAGGGGGCCAATAGCAGGGAAAATGCGGGGCCCAATCGATGACAGGCATGTCGACTATTAATGACCGCGGCTGGTCCGATGCGTAAAGCCCGGATAGAGTCAGTGGCAATTGATGTTTCACTAGGCGAGGTAGGCGATGTCCCGCATGATTCGGTTCCACAAGTTCGGCGCTGCGGATGTGCTCCGTTGCGAGGAGCAGGCCGAGCCGATGCCTGCCGCCGGTGAGGTACAGATCCGCGTCGAGGCGATCGGTGTCAGCTGGTACGACGTGCTCTGGCGCCAGAACCTGGCGTCCTCCCGTGCCCGGCTGCCAGCCGGTATAGGTCATGAAATGGCCGGCGTGGTGACGGCGGTGGGCGATGCGGTCGACGACATCGTGGTCGGAGACAGGGTCGCGAGCTTCCCAGCCACCAGTGCCAACGATCACCCCGTGTACGGTGACGTTATCGTCTTGCCCCGTTCAGCCATCACCCGCTATCCGGAGGTGCTGACACCGATTGAAGCGAGCGTGCATTACACGCCATTGCTGATCGCCTATTTCGCGTACGTCGATCTGGCCCGTGCAAAAAGTGGGCAGACGGCATTGGTTACCGATGCCAGTCATTGCGCGGGACCGGCGTTCGTGCAGTTGGGCAAGGCGCTTGGCCTGACGGTGTTTGCTGCGACCAAGGATGGCGAGCAACGTGATTATCTGCTCGGCCTGGGCGCTGACAAGGTGATCGTCACCGAGGAGCAAGACCTGGTGATGCAGGTAGGCAAGTACACCGAGGGTCGCGGTGTGGACATGGTGCTCGATGGCCTGGGTGGGCCGCAGATGTCGTTGCTCGGTGATGTGTTGGCCCCGCGTGGCAGCCTTGTGCTGTATGGCCTGCAAGGCGGCAACCAGACCCCATTTCCGGCCTGTGCTGCGTTTCAGAAGAACATTCAGTTCTATGTACACTGCATTGGCAATTTTACGGGCAAGCCTGAACTGGGCATCAGCCAGGACCAAGTGGCTTTGCACAGGGCGTTGCGCGATATCAACCAGTTCACGGCCGACAAGCTGCTCACCCCGCAGATCATCAAGGTGTACCCGTTCGAGCAAGTGGTCGACGCCCATCGCTACATGGATCAGTGCCCTTGCGGTGGGCGCGTGGTGCTGGACCTGATGCCTGCCTGACAGGCTGTGCGCGCAATGATGGCTCGCTTCATTAGGCGGGCGTCCACAGGTCGTCGCCGACCGCATCGGGCTTGACCCGCCGATATCTATCCCAACGTTCAGCTGTCGTCGGCGTCCTGGCCGGCGGCGACTGACTGTTCCTGGCCATTCACTCGGTTTGGCAAGTGGCCGGCGATCCTGTGCATGAATTTTATAAAAGGATAATTCCTACAACGCACCAAGACTGATACTACATAAAGTTTCAGTGTTATGGAGTTTGGGAAATATCTCGCCTCTTATCTTTGATTGAAGTCTTCAAGTTTCAAGGTCAAGCTGTCGTTTCAACAGCTCTGACTACTTTTTTTCCCCTGATCTGTATCTTCAATTCTTCTGTTGCATATCGATAATGGCGCAATGACAGTTTACGCAAGGAGCGTGATATGAGCAGGGCTGAGCTGGCTGGGCAATGGCGTGAAAAGCCGGTGTGCCATGGGTATGCGGTGAGGGCTTCCGGCGTGTGTCGACAGTGAAGATGAACTTCGTTGTGCGTGGACTGTAACGACCATTCGGAATATCCCGGCCAGGGTTGATGCCGAGTGCTTGTGCATCGACTGGCCGCATGAACTGGACGAGGTAATATCGTGACGGCTATTCACGATCAGGCAATGCATCATATTTATCGGCAAGTGCTGGAGCGCTTGTTGAACCATATGTCCCAATCACAACGTGCTTCCTTGCAGTTGTTGATTCAGCGATTGCTGATAGCTGCCGGAGGCGCTGAATATATCGGGACGTTTCGTGTATTGGCTCTGCATGGCAACGACCGCCGTAGTGCCAGATTGCTGGCCATGCTCCGGGCTGCGCAATTGAGCATCGCCACACGCGGGCCGGTCACCTTCCAGTTGCGTGTGTTAGTGATCAGTCAACCCGCTCCTGGTTCTCACACCCTGGTATGTCACGAGCGTGCGTTCAATGCCTTGTTCCTCCAGGATGATCCACGCGTTGAGCTGCTCATGGTCCAGGGTCGGGCGGTCAGACCCTTTTCGCGAGACTGGGTGCCCAGCAGGGACGACGTCCCTCTGGCCAGCACTGCCATGCTGCTGTTGGGGCATCTGGCAGGTGCCAGGCCCGAGGGATTGTTGGGCGCTTGGCTTTATCTGGACCTGGCAAACACATTCAGCGAGGCCGTGCAGTTCCAAACACCTGTCGACGTGATGATCACGGCAATACCGGCTCAAGAGCGGCATCGTTTTCTGGCCTGGTTCCGGCGCATCTTGCACCTTGCCGGCGAAAGCGGCTTGCCCGAGGCGCAGCATTGCCTGGCTGCGTTGGCTGACGGGCTCGCTCAACTGGGCCAGCGGCTGGAGGGTGTTGGTGGCCAGGAAATCAGGCCGACAGGCCGGCAGGAGCAGGTACGCACGCCACTGCGGGTCATGGCGATCGATGAGCTTCTGGCAGACTTGCTTGAAGGACAGAAACTTGAATCGATGCTCGGCAATCCGTGCGCAGTGCCGCAGGATGCCTATCCATTGGGGGCTTTCGTGGATCCTGAGGCGTTGGCGCAGGTGCACCAACTGCAGGCCCGCGCTCAGCAAGCCCAGGGGTGCAGGCCCGCATTGTCGCTCAAGCATCAGGTGGACAAACCGGGCCGGGGCCGCACTGGGCAGGTGGGCGGCGTGTGGGGGTTGAGCCACGATCAGCTGATGTGCTTGCTGTTCACACCCTTTGCTCGCAGGGGTAAGCATTTGGAGCGCTTCCTCAAGTGCCGGCATACCGACATGCTGGTGGCATTGCCCTACTTGCATCACGCCTTGCGCGGCGAGCCATGTCCACAAGCCGTGAAGGCTTGGCTCGTCAATGTCAGTGGCTTGCCTGTTGCACAGCTGCGGGCCCTGTATGAAACCAACTTGCCTGCCTCGGCCATGCGCGTGTTGAGGCACCTGGCCCGGCGTGACATCAACTTGCGTCTGCTGTGCCAGGCGCCCTTGCCGGCGCAAGGCTGCGACGTGGAGCGGCCGTGATGCCGCAGGCCCCGCATCGCGAGTTTGCCTATCGCAAGGTCTACCGGTACATCGAAGCACTCATTGATCAATCGCCGCCCGGGCAACGGCAGCGTTTGCCCTCGCTGCGAGGCCTTGCTTCGAGGCTACGGGTGTCGCTGGGCACTGTCCAGCATGCCTATAACCTGCTGGAGGAGGCCGGTCGTGTTGAGCGTCTGCCCAGGTCGGGCTACTTCGTGCACAGTGCATCAAGCAGCGAGGTGGCCCTCACGCCCCGGCAACCGCCGGTATTCGAGCCATCGCTGTTCGAGCTGAACTTGCACAATCATGAACGCCGGCTGGCGCGTCAGCGGCTGCGAGCCATGGGCTGGGGTCAGGACCCGGGCAGCGTGAGATTGCGTCAGGCGCTTGCCGAGCGCTACACCCATTCCAGCAGCCGCTACTGGTGCGCCAAGGATGTGCACGTGGCGCCGGACCTCACTGCGTTGCTCGATACCGTGTGGGCAGCGCTTGAGCTCAAGCATGCGGCAGTGGTGGTTCATTCGCCTTGCTGCTGGCAGCTATTGCAGGCGCTCGCTCGCACCGGGGTGCCCGTGCTTGAGGTGCCAGTGGATACTCGGGGTGATCTCAATCTGTATGCGCTGACCTGTCTGTTGGAAAGCGAGCCAGTGGGGCTTGTGGTGCTGCCCTCCTGTCTGAGCACGCCACAAGGCCGGCTGGTGACCTCGGCGGGCCAGCAGCAGTTGGGCCATCTGCTCTCGCGGTATAGGGTATGGGTGCTGGAAAGCGACCTGGACAGCGAGCTCTGTCACGCAGGCCCGCCTGTCATCCGCCAGCGAGACTGGGTGGATGTCAGGCAACTGCTGGTGGTGGGTGGGTTCGAGGCAGTGCTTGGGCCCGAGGCCCCGTATGCCTACGTGTTAGGACCGACCGGTGCCCTGACCAGAGGCTTCTGCGAACGGGCTTTCCGCTTGCCACCCTTACGCATGCAAGCGTTGGCCTGCATGTTGGACAAGGGGGAGGTGGATGCACAATGGGCCCGGCTTCGCCAGGCCCTGCAACGCCGTACCCGAACATTGGCACGCGTGCTCGCGTTACGCTTTGGGCCACAGCTGCAACTGCGCTTGCCCGACGGTGGCGGCTTGCTCTGGGCAAGGTTGCGCCAGCCTGTCCATTGGGATTCCATCAGTAAGGCCCTGGCCGGTACGCCGCTGCATGCCATGCCTGGCAAGCACTTCAGCTTGCACGGCCGCTTTCAGCATCATCTGGCCTTGGGCTGGACGGGTGATGACCCGGTAGAGCTACAGATTGCCGTCGATCGACTGGCTCAGGTCGCCGGGCACCCTTGATGACCGCCCCAGGCCTGCATCGGCCATGCTGCCAGGGCGCGAAGATGCACGGCCCGACCCGCGGCACTTGTCACACGCGCTAGTCTGTATGTATAACCAGTACCCCGTAAAGCTGCCGTCCGACCGATTTCCGTGATTGCCCATTCTGTCGAAGATCCGTTGTATTACCTGCATAACTTCCGCCAGGTCCTGTGCTGGGTGGGTCAGCGCTATGCAGACCTGCTCGATCTGAGCGAGCAGGCGTTCATCGCTACGTTCGCCGAGCTCGACGCACCTGCACAGGCGATCATGGTGCGCATGGTCATGCGCAAGGGTGAGCTGTTTCGCGATGATCGCCTGCAGTATGCCGAGGTTGGTGATATCGGGCAGGCGCTGGCACCTTTGATGGGGCTTGGCTGGGTGTGCGAGCCCGAGCACTTGACCCTGGAGCAGTTGTTCACGCTCTTGCGCAAGGATGAACTGGCGCAGTGTTTCGCAACGCAGCTCAGCCGGCCGCGTGCGGCCAAGCATGAGTTGCTGGCCGAGCTGCAAGCATTGGAGCTGGCGCCCCGTTCTTTGCGCCAATGGTTCGCCCACAGCGAACTGCGTATCGTGCAGTGGTGCCGACAGCCGGTCTGTGACCGGATCCGGCTGCTGTTTTTCGGCAATCTCTATCAAGACTGGTCGGACTTCGTGCTGGCCGACCTGGGTGTATTGCGCTTCGAGCAGGTAGCGTTCAGTGCTGACTCGCGGGCCTTGCACCAGCGCTCGGAGGTTGACCTGGCGCTAGCGCTGCACCAGTGCGCCGAGCGTCTTGAGGAGGGGGCCGATACCGCTTCGGTCCTGGCGACACTGCAAGGCTTGCACAGTGGCAATGCATGGCTGGCCAGGCGCCGGGCGCGGTTACTGTTCGCGCTGGGCCAGCAGTGTGAACGCAGGGGCGAATGGGATCAGGCCATGGCAGTGTACGCCCAGTGCGCCCACCCCCAGGCGCGCATTCGTCAAGTACGCGTACTGGAACGCACGCAGTCCTGGGAGCAGGCCCATGCCCTGGCCTTGCAACTGGCAGCAGCGCCGGCCAATGCGCTCGAGGTACAGGCGCTGGAGCGCATGTTGCCGCGCCTGGCGCGCAAGCTTGGCGGGCCACCTCAGCGTCGCCAGCGCCTCAAGCCAGTCGAGTTGATCGAGCTGGAACTGCCCAGGGCCCACGCCGAGCTTGGCGTTGAGGAAGCGGTGCGACAGCACCTGGCTGCGTCGGGTGGCGAAGTGCACTATGTGGAAAACACCTTGTTCAACAGCTTGTTCGGCCTGTTGTGCTGGGAGGCTGTGTTCGCCCCGGTTCCAGGGGCCTTCTTCAACCCGTTCCAGTCGGCGCCCCAAGACCTGCACGACAGCGACTTCCAGCATCGGCGCAGCGACGTGTTCGAGCGTTGCCTGAGCCGGCTGGACGACGGTACGCATCGGCAAATCATTCGGGACTGCTATGCCACCAAGCGCGGTCTGCAATCGCCGTTCGTGTTCTGGGGCATGCTTAATGAAACCCTGCTGGACCAAGCCTTGGGCTGCTTGCCGGGCGCTCATTTGAAACAATGCTTTTTGAGGCTGCTGCAGGACATCCGCAATAACCGCACCGGCATGCCGGACTTGATTCAGTTCTGGCCGGAGCAGGGCAGCTACCGCATGGTGGAGGTCAAGGGGCCGGGTGATCGCCTGCAGGATAACCAGCTGCGTTGGCTGGAATTCTGCCGCCTGCACGGCCTGCCGGTTGCGGTGTGCCATGTGCGCTGGAGCGAGGCGGCGTGAGCTACAGCGTGGCCGTACGGGCGTTGTGTGAGTTCAGCGCCAAGGTGGGTGACCTGGACCTGCGCTTCACGCCGTCGCCCACAGCCCAGGAAGGCATCGAAGGCCATCGGCGCGTGGTCGCACGGCGGGGCGCGGGCTATGAATCGGAAATCGCCTTGGAAGGTCAGTTCGAAACCTTGCGCGTGCGCGGACGCGCCGACGGCTATGACCCGGCCTGCAACCGCCTCGAAGAAATCAAGACCCACCGTGGTGACCTGGCTCGTCAGCCTGACAATCATCGCCAATTGCACTGGGCTCAAGCCAAGGTCTATGGCTGGCTGCTGTGCCAGGCGCGTGGCCTGGCAGCCCTAGATGTCGCCCTTGTATACCTGGACGTCGACAGTGATGGGCAGACGCTGATCACCCAGCACTGCACAGCGACGGATCTGCAGGCCTTCTTCGACGACCAGTGCCAGCGGTTTCTGGCCTGGGCTCACGGTCAGCAACGGCGCATTGCGCAGCGCGACCAAGGGCTACTGGCGCTGCGTTTTCCCTATCCGCAGTTTCGTCAAGGGCAGCGACAGCTGTCTGAGACCCTGTACAAGGCCGTGAGCACTGGCCGCTGCCTCATGGCCCAAGCCAGCACTGGCATCGGCAAGACCCTGGGGACGCTGTTTCCCCTGCTCAAGGCCATGGTGCCGCAGCAACTGGACAAGCTGTTCTTTCTGACAGCCAAGACACCGGGACGCGCGCTGGCCCTTGATGCACTTCGTCAACTGACCGACACCCAGGCCCAGCCCGGCCTGCGCACGCTGGAGTTGATCGCCCGCGACAAGGCCTGCGAACACCCGGACAAAGCCTGCCATGGGGAGTCATGCCCGTTGGCGGCGGGCTTCTACGACAGGCTCCCCGCTGCACGCGAAGCCGCCGCTGCCCAGCCCTTGCTCGACCGCAGCAGCCTGCGCGCAGTGGCATTGGCCCACCAGGTATGCCCGTATTACCTGGGGCAGGAAATGGCGCGCTGGGTCGATGTGCTCATTGCCGACTACAACTACTATTTCGATGCCCACGCCTTGCTCTTCGGCCTGGCCCAGGCCAACCAGTGGCGTACCGCCGTATTGGTGGACGAGGCTCATAACCTGGTCGATCGAGGCCGCAGCATGTACAGCGCCAGCCTCGATCAGGGCCAGCTGCAGGCGTTACGCCAGCGCAAGCCGGCCGGGCTGACCACGGCGCTGGACCGTTTGAACCGGCAGTGGAATGCGCTGCACAAAGAGCAGCGCGCACCGTACCAGGCCAGTGACGTGTTGCCCCAAGCGCTGCTGCGCGCACTCCAGCAATGCATAAGCCTGATCCAGGAGCAGATGAATCAATCCCCGGCGCATACCGATCCGCAACTGCTGCAGTTTTTTTTCAGTGCGTTGCAGTTCAACCGGGTGGCTGAACTGTTCGACGAGCATTTCATGTTCGACATCAGTGTGCGCAACGGCCCACGCAACAAGCGCTATTCCACACTGTGCCTGCGTAACGTCAACCCGGCGCGGCTGCTCTCGCCCCGCATGCAGGCGGCCCGCAGCGTGACCCTGTTTTCAGCCACCCTGAGCCCCCGACGCTTCTACCACGACCTGCTGGGCATGCCGGCGGACACCGCCTGGCTCGAGGTGGCCGCACCGTTTCGCGCCGAGCAGCTGCAAGTGCGCATCGCAAGCCAGGTTTCCACGCGTTATCAGCAGCGCAGCGCCTCGTTAGCGCCAATCGTCGAGCTGATTGCGCAGCAGTACCAGCGCCTTCCCGGTAACTACCTTGCCTTCTTCAGCAGCTTCGAATACCTGCAGCAGGTGGCGGAGTTGCTGGCGCGCCAGCACGGGCAGATCCCCCTCTGGTCGCAAGCGCCAGGCATGGACGAGGGTGAACGTCAGGCGTTCCTGGACCGATTCGTCGAAGGCGGGCGCGGCATAGGGTTTGCGGTATTGGGCGGGGCCTTCGGTGAAGGTGTCGATCTGCCGGGAACGCGCTTGATCGGCGCATTCGTGGCCACCTTGGGCCTGCCCCAGGTCAACCCGATCAACGAGCAATTCAAGCAGCGACTTGGGCGCCAGTTCGGCGCCGGGTTTGACTATGCCTACCTGTATCCAGGTGTGCGCAAGGTCATCCAGGCCGCAGGCAGGGTCATCCGGGGCGACCAGGACCGCGGAGTGCTGGTGCTCATCGACGAGCGCTTTGCCGAACCCCGCGTCCAGCAGATGTTCCCAGGCTGGTGGCCGCCAGCGATTGCCTGACCCTGCTGCTTGGGCCCGATTCCTCAACTGATGAAAAGGCGGCTTTGAGGCCCTGCGTTCGTTCTGGTCGAGCCTTTGCGGTAAGATCAGCGACCACACCGATCCGCAATCCGTTGTATTGGAGGGCGGTTGAGCGTGTCAGGTTCGCAGTGGCCTGGCCCGTGCGCTGTCTCAAAAGCCTGAGAATGGGTAGCCTGCACTCATCGCCCGCCTGCGCTGCAACACTGCTACAGGATTTATGTTTTGTCCGAACTTCCGAAAAACCCGCTCTTGCAGTACATGGACCGGCTGGCGCCCTCCAGTCAGCAGACCATGCGCTATATCCTCCAGGACGCTGCCGACCGGCTAGGGTTCGTGGACTGCAACCTGGTCGATGTGCCGTGGCACCAGCTTGAGCCTGGCCATGTGATAGGGCTGGTCGCCGCGCTGCGCAGTGATGGTTTTGCGCCCAACAGCTCGTCACTGTATGTCAATGCCATTCGCGGCGTCATGAACGAGGCCTGGCGACAGGGCCTGATCGACCACGAGCACCTGCTGCGCATGCGCGAAGTCAAACCTGCCACTGGCTCGCGACTACCGCCTGGTCGCAACCTGCGGCGCAGCCTGATTCGTGAACTGATGGATGTGTGCGCCGCTGACCCGCGCCCGCAGGGGGTTCGTGACGCCGCCATCATTGCCTTGTTGTACGGCACTGGCATGCGCAAGTCGGAATCGGTGGACATCGATCTGAACCAGGTGGATTTCGAGGCCCGCAGTTTGCAGGTGGTAGGCAAGGGCAATCACCAGCTGATCAAGTACGCCCCGCCCTGGGCCTTCGAGAAACTGCAGGCCTGGCTTGACCTGCGGCGCGCTGACTTGCCTGCCGGCGCCGAGGACGATCCGTTTCTGTTCAACCGTATCCGGCGGGGCAACCACATCACCCGGGCCCGGATCACCAAGCATGCGATCTACTACATTGCCCGCCAACGCGGCACGCAGGTAGGCGTGAAGATCATGCCGCACGATTTTCGTCGGGCCTTCATCACGCGGGTCATCGAAGAGCACGACCTGTCCATCGCTCAGAAGCTGGCGCACCACGCCAACATCCAGACCACTGCCATCTATGACCGGCGCGATGACAATGAACGTCGGCGTGCTGTGGACCGCTTCGACTACTGAACACGCCCATCCTTTGTCCTGAGGATGGCAGACCCTACGCCCATGGCCACGAGCACCTCAATAGCGCTCGTGGTTGCCCCTGCCTAGTGCACGCGACATCAAGCTGCCCGATGCGGGCGCAGCTGTCTGATATCAGCGTCTGTGACTGATCCACTGAATTGGCCCATTCCCTGCTAAGTCCACTTCGAGAATTTTGATCGAGTGGTCAGGCAGGGGCGGGCAGCCGTTCCCGCCCAATGCCCTCCCAACGGCTACCAGGCCACGCATTACAAGGGCTGCAGGATGATGCTCGCAGAGCCGCTGAATACATTGGATGACCCGAGCGGGTGGAGCGCTCATCTGCAATTGCGTTTCGTCCTACGTGAGGGTGTGACCCGCCTTGGTGCGCGCCGGCATTTCGGACCTCTTTTGGTGCAACGGCCATTCTATCCAGAAGGTGCGCCATGCCATGTCTATGTCCTGCATCCGCCAGGCGGCATCGTTGCCGGTGACCGGTTGGAGTTGGACATCAGCCTGGAACCCGGTAGCCACGCACTGCTCACCATGCCGGGGGCGAGCAAGTTCTACCGCAGCGTGGGGCCGACGGCGCGCCTGACCCAGCGCTTTCGCCTGGCAGCGGACAGCACACTGGAGTGGCTGCCGCAGGACAGCATTTTTTTCAATGGTGCCAAGGCAACGCTCGAGAGCCGCTTCACCCTCGAAGCAGGTGCTCGACTGCTGGCCTGGGAAACCCTTTGCCTGGGCAGGCCGGTCATGCAGGAGCGCTTCGAGCAAGGCGCGCTCGACAGCCTGCTGAGCATTGAGCAGGCAGACGAAATCGGCTTGCACGAACGCTTGCGGGTGCGCGGTGGACGCCTGGAGAAGCTCGGCGGTCATCCGTTGCTGGCAACCTTCTGCGCTGCGCCCGCCAATCAAGACACCCTCGAGGCCGTACGCCCGCATCTGGATGGGCTAGGTATCCCGGCAGGCGCGACGTTGCTCGGCTCGCTGCTGGTGATTCGCCTGCTCGATCACGATAACCAACGCCTGCAACACACCCTGCAACGCCTGTGGCAAGTGCTGCGTCCGGCCGTCCTGGGGCTGTCCGCCTGCCCGCCACGCATCTGGGCCACCTGAAGAGAGTACCGATGGAGCTGACCCCTAGAGAGAAAGACAAACTGCTGCTGTTCACCGCCGCATTGCTGGCCGAACGGCGCATGGCCCGTGGCCTGAAGCTCAATTACCCGGAGGCGGTGGCGCTGATCAGCGCGGCGGTGCTCGAAGGAGCACGCGACGGGCGAACGGTCGCCGAGCTGATGAGCCTCGGCCGTGAGGTGCTGACCCGCGAGCAGGTCATGCCCGGCATCGCCGAGATGCTGCACGACGTGCAGGTAGAAGCAACGTTTCCCGATGGCACCAAGCTTGTGACGGTGCATGACCCCATTGTCTGAAACCCCACCGGAGCCCCTGATGATTCCAGGTGAAATCCAGGTCGCCCTCGGCGACATCGAGCTCAACAGCGGCCGTGCCACCGTCAGCGTGAGCGTTGCCAACCACGGCGACCGCCCCGTGCAGGTCGGGTCGCATTACCATTTCTACGAGGTCAACGCGGCCCTGGTTTTCGAGCGTGGCCCTACCCGCGGGTTTCGCCTGGACATTCCGGCAGGTACCGCCGTGCGTTTCGAACCCGGCCAGGCTCGTACCGTGCAATTGGTCGCCTACGCCGGCAAGCGTGAGGTGTACGGGTTCCAGGGCAAGGTCATGGGGCCTCTGGAGCGTGAAGCATGAGCCGACTGTCTCGCCAGGCTTATGCCGACATGTTCGGGCCCACGGTGGGGGACCGGGTACGCCTGGCTGACACCGAGCTGTGGGTGGCCGTCGAAAAGGATTACACCCTGTACGGTGAAGAAGTGAAGTTCGGCGGCGGCAAGGTCATCCGCGACGGCATGGGCCAAGGGCAGATGCTGGCCGCCGAGGCCATGGATCTGGTCCTTACCAATGCGCTGATCATCGACCACTGGGGCATCGTCAAAGCTGACATTGGCATCAAGCAGGGCCGCATTGCAGGCATTGGCAAGGCCGGCAACCCTGACGTGCAGCCAGGCGTCACCTTGCCAATCGGTCCCGGCACCGAGGTGATTGCGGCCGAAGGCAAGATCGTCACCGCCGGCGGCATCGATTCGCACATCCATTTCATCTGCCCACAGCAGGTGGATGAAGCCTTGAACAGCGGCGTCACGACCTTCATTGGCGGCGGTACCGGACCTGCCACCGGCACCAATGCCACCACCTGCACACCAGGCCCCTGGTACCTGGCGCGTATGCTCCAGGCAGCTGACAGCCTGCCCATCAACATCGGGTTGCTGGGCAAAGGCAATGCTTCGCGGCCAGAGGCGCTGCGCGAGCAGATCGCCGCCGGGGCTGTGGGGCTCAAGCTGCACGAGGATTGGGGGTCGACCCCCGCGGCCATCGACTGTTGCCTGGGGGTGGCCGAGGAGATGGACATCCAGGTGGCTATCCATACCGACACCCTCAACGAGTCCGGCTGCATCGAAGACACCCTGGCCGCCATTGGCGAGCGCACCATCCACACCTTTCATACCGAAGGGGCTGGCGGGGGGCATGCGCCCGACATCATCCGGGCAGCGGGGCAGCCCAATGTACTGCCGTCCTCGACCAACCCGACCTTGCCCTACACGGTCAATACCGTGGATGAGCATCTGGACATGCTGATGGTCTGCCACCACTTGGACCCGAGCATTGCCGAAGACGTCGCCTTCGCCGAGTCGCGTATCCGGCGCGAGACCATTGCGGCCGAGGATATCCTGCATGACATGGGCGCCTTCGCCATGACGTCTTCCGATTCCCAGGCCATGGGCCGGGTCGGGGAAGTCGTGCTACGCACCTGGCAGGTGGCACACCAGATGAAAAAGCGTCGCGGACCCCTGGCGCCCGATACGGCCTACAGCGATAACTTCCGGGTCAAGCGCTATATCGCCAAGTACACCATCAACCCTGCAGTCACCCACGGGATCGCCCATGAGGTCGGCTCGGTCGAGGCGGGCAAACTGGCAGACCTGGTGTTGTGGTCACCGGCGTTTTTCGCGATCAAGCCCGCGTTGGTGATCAAGGGCGGCATGATCGTCACTGCGCCCATGGGCGACGTCAACGGCTCGATTCCAACGCCGCAACCGGTGCACTACCGGCCGATGTTCGGCGCCCTGGGCGCGGCCCGCCATGCCACACGCATGACCTTCCTGCCACAGGCCGCAATGGACGACGGCCTGCACCAGGCATTGAACCTGCGCAGCCTGATCGGGGTGGCCCACGGCTGCCGACGGGTGCGCAAGGCCGACATGATCCACAACACTCTGCAACCGGTGATCGAAGTCGACGCCCAGACCTATCAGGTCAGGGCCGACGGTGAACTGCTGGTATGCGAACCGGCCACCGAGCTGCCGCTGGCGCAGCGCTATTTCCTGTTCTGAAGGAGTTCCGATGCTAGTCCTTACCCGTCGTATCACCGACCCCGGTACTCATGCCCAAACCGGCACTGTCACCCTGGATGTGGACAGCCGCATCAAAAGCCGTTTGCGGGTAACCCTGGACGATGGCCGCGAAGCGGGCTTGATGCTGGAACGGGGTCACCTGCTGCGCGGCGGAGAACTGCTGGCAGATGCCACCGGTAGCCAGTTGATCCGAGTACAAGCCGCGCCCGAAGCAGTCTCGACCGTGCGCTGTGCGGACCCGCACCTGCTTGCACGCGCCGCCTATCACCTGGGGAATCGACACGTACCCCTGCAAATCGAGCCTGGCCTGCTGCGCTTTCAGCATGACCATGTGCTCGATGACATGCTGCGTGGCCTGGGCCTGACAGTGGAGGCCGAACAGGCGCCTTTCGAACCGGAGGCCGGCGCCTACCAGAGTGCGCCACATGCCCATGCCCATGGCCATCCCTTCGTGCGCCTGCCTGCTCATTCCTGACCCTGTTGGAGCTACCTATGAAAAAGATGTTCGCGTTGTTGCTGCTGATGCTGGCATTGCCGGCTTTCGCCCACCCGGGTCACGATACCCACCCGCTACAGGACGGGCTGTTGCACCCACTGACCGGGCTGGATCACCTGTTGATGCTGCTGGGTACAGGCGTGTTAGCGGCGCTCACCGGCCGCACGTTGCTGCTCCCCCTGGCCACATTGGCGGCGATGTTCGCCGGTGCTGTAGGGGGGCACGTGTTCGGCAATGTGCTGGGCATGGAAACCCTGATTGCTGGCTCGCTGGTGGTGGCTGGTGCAGCAATGCTGCTGCCAGCAAGGCAACTGCTGCTGGCCCTGGCCATGCCGGTGTTCGCGCTGTTCCATGGCTGGGCGCATGGGGTGGAGGCGACGCCTAGCGCGTTCTGGCAGTTCAGCGCAGGTTTCGTTGCAGTGAGCGGCCTGTTACTGGCCTGTGGCTACGCCGCAGGCCTGCTGCTGCGTCGTCATGCGCGGCTGCAGAAAGCGTTCGGCGGTGGGCTGTTGGCCGGTGCAGCCCTGGTGCTGGCAGGTTGATGAGCACCGATCTGGCGTTGCTGCGATTGTTGCAGCTGGCAAGCCCCGGCTTGCCAGTCGGGGGCTTCACTTACTCGCAAGGCCTGGAATGGGCAGTTGAAGCAGGGTGGGTCAAGGACACGGCTGGCTTTGCAGCCTGGCAACGCGAACAGGTCCAGGACACCCTCGCGTGCCTGGACTGGCCCGTGCTTGTCCGCCTATACGACGCCTGCCTGGCCAGCGATGCCCAGGCTTACGCCCGCTGGTGCCGGTTCTTGCTGGCCAATCGCGAAACCGCAGAGCTGCGCCTGGAAGAGGGACAGCGCGGGGCCGCGCTGGCGCGCCTGCTCGACGGTTGGCAACTGGCACAGGTCCCGGCCTGGCGTGACAGCCTAGGGCTCACCCAGCTCGGTGCCATGGCCTGGCTGGCTGTGCATTGGGCGATTCCCTTGCGCCAACTGGCCATGGGCTACGGCTTCGCCTGGCTCGAAGGGGCGGTGATGGCCGGCGTCAAGCTGGTGCCGTTCGGCCAACAGGCTGCCCAGACCCTGCTGCATGCGCTCAGCAACGACCTGCCCGACGCATTCGATCATGCACTGACCCTTGGCGACGACCAGCTTGGCGGCGGCTTGCCGCTGCTGGCCATCGCATCGTCGCGTCACGAAACCCAATACACCCGTTTGTTCCGCTCTTGAGGACTGCCTGAATGCAAAGCTATCAACAACCCCTGCGTGTCGGTGTGGGTGGCCCTGTGGGCTCCGGCAAGACCGCATTGCTCGAGGCGCTGTGCAAGGCCATGCGCGATCATTACCAGATCGCGGTGGTGACCAACGACATCTATACCAAGGAAGACCAGCGTATTCTGACCGAAGCCGGCGCACTTGAGCCTGAGCGCATCGTGGGCGTGGAAACCGGCGGCTGCCCGCACACGGCCATTCGTGAAGATGCGTCGATGAACCTCGCAGCCGTCGAGGAGCTGGCGCGCAAGTTTGGCAACCTTGAAGTCATCTTTGTCGAAAGTGGCGGCGATAACCTGAGCGCCACGTTCAGCCCCGAGCTCGCGGACCTGACCATCTACGTGATCGACGTCGCCGAAGGGGAGAAGATTCCGCGCAAGGGCGGACCCGGCATCACCAAGTCGGACTTCCTGGTCATCAACAAGACCGACCTGGCACCGTACGTTGGGGCTTCACTCGAAGTAATGGAGCGTGACACCCAACGGATGCGGCCCGAGCGGCCCTGGACGTTCAGCAACCTGAAAAAAGGGGAGGGGTTGCAGGCGGTGATCGACTTCATCATCGAGCGAGGCATGCTGGGCGTGCGGACCTGACTCCGCTTGATGTGCAACCCCCAGCCTGGGCCGTACGCCAGGCTGGGTAGACAAGACCAGGCAGCGCATCAGCCTGAGTGCGCAACGTGCTCCGGCGTCAGTTCCTCCTGAAAATCCGCCTCGCCAGGCAATGCAGTGATGACGCTGAAGTCACTCACCTCGACCTGCCCACCCCCATAACCCAGAAGGTGGAACGAGAAGGCCTTGCGTTCCACTGGGTTGTCGAACCCGAACTCCATCTCCAACGGTTCGTCGGCGGTGACCCTGACTTCCTCCGGCAAGCCTAGCGGCACATCCTGCTCCAGTTGCTTGGCCTTGAGCTGGATGTAAGCGGCGTGCCGGGCGTCCAGCGCACGCACCTTGACCCTGACACGCGTGCGCGAGCCTTCGGGCATCTCCAGGTACTGCGCGCCGATCAGGTTATCGGCCCAGTCGTCATGGATGCGCTTGCTGAGCTGGATGGGTGAGGGCCCGCCAAATTGATAGCGCAGATTGAGGGGGCTTTGCATCAGCGATTGGTCCAGTACGCCGGCCAATGCACCTATTTGCTGCCCCAGCGCATTGTCGCCCTGGTCCAGGTAGCGGGCCCGATCGGCAATGAACCCTTCACTGGCGTAACGGCGACAGCGCTGCTGGAAATCGCACTCGGTAAACACGCCCTTGCCGTCGTGGTAGCGGAGCATGCCATTGGTGAACGAGATCATTTCGCGGCCGGTGTCGTAGTCTCGATACATCGACCGCCCGCCAAGGGCCAGCGGGATGGGCAGCGCGAAATAGTCGAGCAGCGAAGTGGCCAGGTCGACGTGCCCGTAGGTACCGCCCTTGAGGTGAGGCAACTGGGCCTGATCGGGTGCGAGGGTCAGGTTGAAGCCCCAGGAAGAAGCCAAGCGCACCCCATCGATGCCGTGGGATTCATCCGAGGTGACCACCACCAAGGTATCCTTGAGCACGCCCTGGCGCTCCAGGTTGTCCAAGAAAGCGCCCAAGGCGTCGTCCAGATAGGCCACGGCGGCCTGCTTGGGGGTGTCGAAGCGCGCCAGGTAATCGGCAGGGGCGGAGTAGGGCTGATGGGTGCCGACGGTGAGCAGGGTGAGCATCCACGGTTGGTCTTGCTTGCGCAGTTGCCCGACGTAATCCAGCGCGCCTTCGAAAAAGGCTCGGTCATCCTTGCCCCATGGGAAGTCCAGGTAATTGCGGTTGCCGAACCACTCCACGCCATGTACCGAATCAAAACCTACGTGGGGCATGATGCGGTCCTTGGCCATGAAACGCAGCCCAGCGCCTTGCAGGTAATGGGTGGTAAAACCAGCCTGGCGCAACTGCGCCGGCAGGCAGGCCTGGTTGCGCTCGGCCTGGGTCAACAACTCCACGCCTTTGGGCGTGCCGTTGGCCAGTTTGTCGTAGTCGCCGCAGAGCATTGCATACAGCCCGCGTATGGTCTGGTGGCTGTGTAGGACATAGTCCGGGGTATTCATGCCCCGCGTAGCCCACTGGCTCAAGCGCGGCATCAAGTCTTCGTCGAAGCGGCTGTGCAGCGCCTCGCGATTGGGACGCAGGTAGGCACCGGGGATGCCCTCGACCGTGATGACCAGCAGGTTGCGCGCACTGCCTGGGCCATCGAGCAAGCGTTGGCCGTTGAGGTCTGATTGGGTAAGGCCGGCGCTGGGCAGGGGGGTGAACGGCGTCACCTGGCCGCTCCAGCGTTGCACTTGGCGCTGCACATCGCCCACCGCCGCAGAGACGAGCTGATGGCCCAGGTTGTATTGGCGCCATTGCTCGGCATCGGAGGGTGCCAGGTGTTGACTGGCCCAATGCACGCCGAACAAGGCCAGTACCGCTACCCACGCCTTGCGTGGTAACGGCCGGCCAGGCTGGCGACGGGTCTTCCATGCCCAGGCCAACCAGGCCAGCAGCCCGGCACCCATGGACCAAGCCAGCCAGCCGTGGGCCAGGCCGCCCCCGGTGGAGTTTTCCATGAACTGCGGGTCGACCAGGTAGGCGAGGTCTGCGCTGGTGGGCAACCGTCCCACCGCGCTCACCAGTTCGGCCGAGGCGACCCAAAGCAGGGCCCACGCCAGCAGCACCGGCAGCGCCAGCCACCAGGGCCGACGATGCAAAAGCAGTAACAGCGCGCCGCCCAGGGCCAGGTCGGAGAGATAGCCAAGCGGGTTGGACCAGCCCAACGCGGCACGTGCGCCCAAGGGTAGCACCAGCACCAACACGGCCAAGGCGGCGAGCCGCTTGTGTGAGGGGTCTGAGAGGCTTTTCACAAAAACGTTCCTTTGCCATTAAATCGTCATCAATCTGTGGCTGATGATAACAGGCCAAGGGCGGGCAAAGCGGGCGTGCAAAGCGCTGGCACACAAAAGCCAGGCCCGCGTAAGCGGGCCCGGTGCGTCGATCATCAGAAGTAGTAGGGGAATTTCAGACTGAACGAGAAGTCGGGCGCATCATCGGTCAGCCCGATGGACAGATTGGGCACGATCGTAAGGTTGTTGGTCGCCGCAAACGTCATGCCGACGTTGAAGTTGGCCGCGTTGTAGTCGCTGTTGGAGACCGATTGCCAGTCACCACCGTCGGGCTTGATCTTGCTCTTGCGTCCGAACTGGTCGGAGACCGAGAACGACATGCTCATCTTCTCGTTCAGCGCGAAGGCAATGCCCGCACCGATTTGCCACGAGTCGCCCAGCTTCACGTCACCGGGTACCTTGCTGTTGACCTGCGGGCTGATGTCGCTGAAGGAGTCTTCCAGGTTGTACGTGTAGGACAAGCTGCCGAACAGCACGGCCGGGTCGAACGTCTTGACCAGGGAGATACCCGGCGTGATGGACCAGACCCCGTTGCCGGTCGGCAGGCTCTCAGGCACCGAAAGGTTGTCGTTGCCCGCCACTTCGCGCAGCTTGATCCCGTAGGGGTCCTTGCCGGTCGGCGCCTTGACCCGCAAGGTGGCTACGGCATCTGGCCAGGTCTCGGATTCGTCCAGGAACTTGTAGGCGACACCTACGTTGATATCGCCGATTTCCGGGTCGCGCGTGACCGTGGCGTCCGAGGTGCTCGGCCCGGCCCCTCCAGCGCCGCCAGACGAATAGGTGGACTCGCGGTAGATGACCGGGACGTTGATGTCAAACTGCCAACGCTGGTCCAGGTTGTAGCGTGCCGTCAGGTCCAGGGTCCAGTTATCGGCCTTGATACGGTCCAGGTTGATATTGCCCAGGAAGATCGAATCCAGCGCCAGGAAGCCGTTGAGGGTCAGGGCGCGGGTGTCGTAGTGGGTATAGGTCAAGCCGGTTTCGAGGCTGAACTTGCCACCCCCGAAGAACCCGCTGGCCTCGTCGTACAAGTTGGAGACGCTCTGCGCAGGCTCGGAGTCTGCGGCCAGCGCCTGCCCATACGAGGCGCCGGTGGTCCCAGGCGCCCCGGCAGCGACGGTCTGGCCCCCCTTGACCCGTTCGCTGGGCGATCGCACCAGGCGTTTGGGCGGGGGGGCTGCCGGGGTTTCTTCGACCTGGCGAACCCGCTGCTCCAGCACCATCAGCGCCTGCTGCTGGGCTTCGTAGCGGCGCTTGAGTTCGGTCAGTTCCTGTTTGAGTGCTTCGACTTGCGGATCTACAGCGGCGTATAGCGATGTGGCGGGTGCCAAGGTTGTCAAACACACAACCGCTTTGAGTGCTAACGATCGTTGCATGAAGATGCCGTCCCTTCCGACTGCTGTGATGAGACTGAGCGTAGATCAGTATCCGACAGAGCGAAGCCCTTTGAGCTGGTCCAGGCTGCCATTTAGCGAAGCGGCGGTTGGCAGGTTCTGGCGCATGACCACGTTCAGAGAGGTGACGTTGTTCACCAGGTTGCCATTGCCGAGCACGGTGGTGTTCTGCATCAACCCGCCTTGGGCCAGACGCTGCACGCTGTTGCCCTGATTGCCGTGGGCATCTATGTTCATTTGCACGCCTACGCCTGTGGACGACACGCTCAGCGCGCCGGCGCCGTTCTCGGCCATCAGCGTCTGTCCGGCGGCCAATACCTGCCCATGGGGCTGCACCGTGGGAGCCTGGTCGGCTTTGGTCACATTGACGTTCACATTGTTGTAGGCACTGTTGTCGTCGCCGGCCGCGCGGACCACTTGGGTCACCCCCTGCGTAGTACCAAGCCCGGCACCGCCGCTCACCGTACCGCTGCCCTGGGCAACCGGCTGGGCACTTCCCTGGGCCGTCGGCGCGCCGCGCTCATCGATCAACGAGACGTAGAATTGCGGCTTGATCGTGGCCTGCTGCACCTGCAAGGTGCTGCTGGCGCCTATCACTTCACCGCGCGCGTTCTGCCAGGTGCTGCTCATGACGATGCCGAAACTCACGATTCGACCCGGCATCACGTAGCGTCCGCGCAAGCTCGCCAGTTCCTGGTCCTTGAGCTCGATAGGGTGCAGCACTTCGGCGTGGATAGGCAGGCTGGCCGTCATGCAGGCCAGAACCAACCAGATAGGGGTCTTCATGCAATGCTCCCCGGCGCATCGTGCACCTTGTTCTTGGAAGAGGCGTTAGAAGAAATCGCTTCGAATGAAGCCGTAGTCCAGCAGATCGGCATCCTTGACCGGCGTGAAGCCGTCCAGGCGGCCTTTGGCCGTCAGCGGCAGCGGAGGGGCGAGCAGGGCGTTTTGCTTGTCGTAGCCCTGGCCGATCACCGCGAAGATGATGCCGTTCCAGCCCTTTAGGAAGTCCTCGGTTCTGTAACGCTTGTGCCCCAGCACCGGATCGCCGATGTAGACCCAGCCCCGGTCGACCTTCTGCATGACCACAAAGTGCTTGTAGCCGCGGATGTCCATCAGCACCACCACTGGGATTCGAACGCTGTTCAGTGTCTCGGGCGCCACTCGGTAACCCCGGGCGCGCATGCCCAGGCTTTCCACATAGCGCTTCATGTCGAGCATCGAAAACCCCTGGGTGCGGACCAGGTTCTGGTCGGCATGGGTGAGCATGCCCTCGATGATCTGGTGTTCGTCCACGTCCAGCCAGTAGGCCTGACGCAGGATGGTTGCCAGCGCGGCGGCGCCGCAGCTGAAATCGGTCTTCTGTTGCACCAAGTCGGCGAACTTGCGTTCGCGCATGCTCTGGATGGGCTTGAACACCACCGCGCCGCCAGGCAGGACGGACAGCGGCATCTGGGCTGCTTGACCCATGCTGGCCAGGCACAGCAGGAACGCCAGGGCGAATACGCGCATGATCGACGCCTTTGGGTGCGTTGGAGATAGGCCCCCAAAAAGGGGGCCTTGGGGTCTGGCATCAGAACGAGGTGTTGGAGATGGCCAGCGAGTTGCTCTGCTGGTTGCCCACACCGGCCGCCACGTTCACGCCCAGGTTGCCGCTGCCGCCATTGACCGAACCGCTAAGGGTTGCAGTGTTGGTCACAGGGTTGGCCCAGCCGGTCGGGGTCAGCACTTGGAAGGACACGGTATTGCTCAAGTCGTAAGCGCTGCTTTCGCTGTAGCTCTTGGCGACGTCGTTGGAGGACTGACTGGAGGTTTCGCCAGACTTTTCATACGCCGAAGCCGAAGCGTTCTCGTAGGAAGAGTCATGCGACTTGGTGTACGACGAGTCCCGCGAATGGTTATAGGACGACTCGCGCGACTTGTCGTAGTTGGAGTCGAAGGCTTTTTCGAACGAAGAGTCGTATGCACTTTGCTGCGAGGTGTTCACCGAAGCATCCAGGGATGCATTGAGCGAACCGTCTACGCTGCTGGTGCGGGTGCGCTCGCGATCGCCGTTGGTCAGGGTCAGGGTACGCGTGGCATCGGCAGCCGCTGCCAGGCTGGCACTCAGGCTGGCGCTGCTCGAGGCGCTGGCGCTGCCGCTTGCCGAACCGTTCATGCCCCAGCTGTTGGAACCACTGGCACTGGCACTGTTGGAGCCGCTGGCGTTATTGGCACTCGAACCACTTGAATTCCAACCGCTGGAGCCGCTGGAGCTGGCACTTTGCGAACCCGCCAGGTTGAAGCTGGACGAGGCACTGCGGTCATCGGTGGAGTTCAGCGTACCTTCACGCGAGCTGGAACCGGTGGCCGAGGTGGTGAAGGTCAGGGTATCGACGCGGTACGTGCGGTCGGCCCCGTTGTTGACCACAAGCCCTGGGCCGTTCTGATCGGCCTTGGCCGTAGCCGTGGCATTGCCGATACCGGCGTTGGTATTGGCGATGGCCATGCTGTTTTTCTGCTGGTTCAGGTCGCCGCCGGCAATGTTGATGCCCACGTTACCCGAGCTGCCTTCGCCAGAGCCGCTCATCACTGCCGAAGACTGGGTCGACCAGTTGTCGACACGGTTGTTGTTGCTGTACTGGCTGACGTCAGCGTTGGCTTCGGCGGTGCCGAAGACGAAACTGTTGTCCAGGGTAGAGTCGGCAGCGGCATTGGCGATGGCCGACGCGTTGCCCTGCTGGTTGCCGTTACCAGACGCCACGTTGACACCCACGTTGCCACTGGCACCGGTTGCCGAGCTGCTCATTTCAGCTTCGTTGACGGTGCCCTGGTTGGTGATGGTGTTGCCGGTGCTACGCTGGGTGTCCAGCGCATCGGCCTTGGCCGAGATGGGCAGCCAGGTGGTGCTGTTGCCGTTGTAGCTGCGACGGTTCTGATCGGCTTGTACAGCAACGGCCATGACCGCAGCAATTGCGAAAACCAGAGGCTTGAGTGCCATCGAAGGTTTCATGGTGATTCTCCGTACTCTAAAGGTTAAGTGTCGTTCATGACTCAAACGGTCAGTCGGCGACCCGTATGCTCAAGGTGTTGGCCATGCGGTTTCCCACCCCGGCACTCTGATTCAGCTGAACCACGCCACGGCCACCGGTGAACGCTTGGTCACTGGTGGTGACCTGGCGATGACCCGTCGAGGTAGCAGCTGAGTCAAAGGTGTTGAGCAGCGTCACGTTCTGTTGCAGGAGGACGCTGTCGTCGATGCTTTGCGGTTGTGTACCCACGCTGATGCGCAGGGCGTTGGCCTGCTGGGTGCCTGAACCGGCGCTCTGGTTGACACCAAGCGCGCCATTGCCGTGGCTGAACGAGGCGCCGCCAATATTGGCCTGGGTATCCATGGCAGCGTCCGGAGGTGTATTGAGCCGTTGCCGGATCTGTGTCGTGGCACTGGCGCCGTGGCCCAGGGCGAACGCCCGGGCGTTGGCCTGCTGCTGCAGGTCTCCGGCAGCCTGGTTGACCGTCATGTTGCCCTGATAGGCACGGCCGGCGTCGTCGATGGTGGCGTTGTTGCTGACGGCAGCCGGTGGCTGGGCGATGGCGGACGCGCTGCACAGCAGGGTGATTACGAGCAGGGCAGGCTTCATGTCATTTGCCCCCCGTCAGGATCTGCAGGGGCGCGAGGCCTTTCTGCACGCTCGAATTGACCATGTTGGAGATCCCGTTGCCCGAGCCTGATCCACGTCCGCCTGCCAGGTTGGGCAATTGGGTCTGGTGGCCGAGGTTGCCGCCCAGGTGGTCGGTCTGCTGGGTGATCATGGCGTTGATGCCTGAGCCGCTGCTGATGCTGGCGAAGTCGCCGTCACTCAACTCGTTGGTCTGGCGCAGCACATGATTGACCGGGTTGGCATTGACGGTGGTAGGTGTGGGGTCCGGGCGCAGTGGGGGAATCACGGCATTGCGTGTCTGCACGTCGCGGGTAATGACGATGGTGCCATTGTCGGCTTGGGTGGTTGCGCTGAGCGAGCTGACCACGCACCCCAGCAGCAACAGGTAACCCAGGCGTTTGTCGATGTTCCTCACGACGGCGGTTCCTTCTTCAGCCGCTGGCCTTGTTCAGCGTTGCGCTAGCAAGAGCAGGAGCCGTGCCGCTTTTGAGAAGTCGCGGTATTTCAGGGGGTTAGCGTGATAAAGGCCGTCGTGCAGGCCTGCGTTGTGTCAGGGCTGATACAACGAGCAGATACCGGTGACCGAGCGGTCACCTCTGGGAGAGGGTTTGATCACAGTGGCAGGCAGTGTTTCGGTGGCGTGACACTTACCGCACTTCACGGCGTAAGCCGCATGCTTGCAGGGTTGGCTGCGGCGGGGGTGTGTCAGGGGCTTTACACCGGGGCCGAGCGACGCAGCATTGAAGCGACCAGCTCCAGCGCCAGGGCCTGCCGTGTTGCCCAGTCGCCTTCGATGATGCGGTAAGGCTGATCGTGGTCTTGCAACCAGTGCAGGCTCGCCCCGAAAAACTGCTGGCGCTCTCGCACATCCGGCTGGGTGCGCTGACCATCGGCAACCCAGGGCACGCCCTCAGGGCTAAGCAGCAAGTGCAGGTCGTAGTGACGATCGAGAAGAGCCTGCTCCAGCCAAGGTGGGCAATCGCCGAACAAGGTCTGGCTCCAGAGCATATTGCTGAGCAGATGAGTATCCAGAATCAGCAGCGACGGCGAGCTTGCGCGTGCAGCGTCTTCCCAGGCCAATTGCCCACGGGCGATGCTGGGGATGTCGGCGTAGCACGTGTCGCGGCAGTGCTGGTCGATGAAGTGACGCACGTACTCACCCACTACCAGCCCACCGAAACGCGCCTGGATCTGGCCGCTCAACCAGCTCTTGCCACTGGATTCGGGGCCGCACAGCACCACCACCTGAGTGCTCGTCACAGCGCTCATGCCTTCACCAACGCTGGGTCCCGGTACCACTCCAGCCATCCGCGCAGGGCGATGAGGGTAAGCACCGCAAACAGCGCTGCGGTGAAGTACAAGTGCTGGTGCAGGTACTGCCCGACATAGATGATGTCCACCACGGCCCACAGGGGCCAGCATTGCAAGCGCTTTTGCGCCATCCACCACTGCGCCACCAGGCTGAAGCCGGTCAGGCTGGCGTCCAGCCAGGGCAGGGCGGCATCGGTCCAGGTGGCCATGGCAGCACCTAATGCTGCGCTGAGCAGCACGCCCAGGCACAGGTGGGTGAGCAGCGCGCCGGGTCGCAAGCTCGATACCTGGCGTGCCGCATCTTGGCGTTCAGGGCGCTTCCACTGCCACCAGCCATACACTTGCAACAGCGCATAGGCAACTTGAAGCAGCATGCCCGAATAGAGCTTGACCTCGTAAAAGAGCCAGGCATAGATCAGCACCATGATCAGGCCAATGGGCCAGCACCAGGCGTTCTGCTTGACCGTGAGCCACACAGCGATGACGCCGAGGACGGCGGCGATGAGTTCAAGGCCGGACATCGGCGATCCTTGGAGAATTGAGCGGGGGGCGCGATTGTAGCGGTTAGCTCAAGGAAGGTGTAGGGCGTTGCCGGCATCAGGGCCGTCTTGCAGCCCTGAGCCGGTGTCGGCTTCAGACCTTGAACTGGCGCAGCAGTTGTTCCAGGTCCTGGCTGAGCCGGCCCAGCGCCACGCCGGCTTCACTGGACTGACGCGCCGCATCGGCCGCCTGCTGGGAAAGGCCTGCCGTGTCCAGCACGTTGCGGTTGATGTCTTCCACTACGTGGGATTGCTGCAGGGTGGCGCTGGCAATGGAAGCATTCAACGCTGTCAGGGTGTGCAGGGCCTGGTTGATCGCATTGAGGCTGGCGCCTGCTTCACGGGCTTGCGTGACAGTTTGCCGTGAGGCCTCGCTGCTGGTGTCGATCGCCTTGACGGCGGCATCGGACTGGCTCTGCAAGTGTTCGATCATGGTGTGGATCTCGGCGGTGGACTGGGCCGTGCGCTGCGCCAGCAGGCGCACTTCATCGGCTACCACGGCAAAACCCCGGCCTTGCTCGCCTGCGCGAGCCGCTTCGATCGCCGCATTGAGGGCCAGCAGGTTGGTCTGTTCTGCAATCGAGCGGATCACGTCCAGTACGCCGCCAATGCGGGTACTGTGCCCGGCCAGATCGCGGATCACCTGCACTGCCTGTTCGATGGTCATGGACAACCGGTCGATCTGAGCCAGGCTGCCATGGATCGCCTGCTGCCCCTGCGCGACCTGTTGCTGAGCGGTGTGCATCTCCCCGGCGGCCTGCTCGGCGGTCTTGGCAACATCCTGCACGGCGTAGGTCACCTCGTTCACGGCCGTTGCCACCTGGTCCATCTGCAGTGATTGCTGCGCGCTTTGCTGTTGCGCCGCACCGGCGTTGTCGCCTACATGGTCGGCCGATCTGGCCAGCGCATGCGCCGCCCCTTGCAGTTGTCCGATCACCCCTTGCAGCTTGCCGTTGAAGCGGTTGAAGTGCTCGCCCAGCTGGCTGAGTTCATCACGCCCGTGGGTATCCAGCCGCCGGGTCAGGTCGCTTTCGCCGCTGGCGATATTGCCCATGGCCTGCACGGCTTCCTGCAGCGGGCGGGCAATGCTGCGTGCGATGACCCAGACCATCAGGCCCATCAGCAGCGCGATCACCACGCCCAGCAGCGAAGCGTCACGCAGCTGTCGAGCGAACTCGGCCTGTACGTCGTCCACGTAGACGCCAGAGCCGATGATCCAGCCCCAGGGCTTGAACAGCTGGATGAAGGACGTCTTGGCAACAGGTTCGCTAGCCCCGGGCTTGGGCCAGCGGTAATTCACAGGCCCCGCCCCCTGCTGGCGCGCCAGCGCAGCCATTTCGTTGAATACCGCAAAACCATCCGGATCCCGGATGCCCGACAGGTCCTGGCCATCGAGCTTGGGATTGGCCGGATGCATGATCATGCGCGGGGTCAGGTCGTTGATCCAGAAGTAGTCGTCATGGTCATAGCGCAGCGCCCTCACCACCTGCAGGGCTTGTTGCTGGGCCGCGTCGCGGCTCAACGTGCCGGCGGCCTCCAGCTGTTGGAAATGCACCAATACACCTGTGGCCGTTTCCACCACATGCCGGGTTTTCTCAGCCTTGGCCTGGTACAAGTCGCCGTGGATCTGGCGCAGCATCAGCAGACCAAGCGCCAACAGCATGGCTATCGCCACTACCAGGATCAGCCACAAGCGGCTGCTGATCGACATCGATCTAAGCGTCTTCATTGCGCATGCTCCATTTGTTCTTGTTTTCACCTGCATCCAAGCACGCCTGTGGCCATGGACCCACTCGACCAATGGCTAAGTGCCATGTGCCGTGGAGTCTGTTGCCTGCAACGTCATGACAGTGCAAAGGGGTTCTGCCAGCATTTCGGCGGCGCAACATGAAACCTTTAGTAACCGTGAACTTTTCCACTGGCTTTGCGACCAACAGACGCTGTAAAACAGCCGGGCCGCGTGCGGCAATATTCAGGCAAATCAAGAACAAGGAGCTTGCCACGAGCAGGCTCCATCGGGGGGATGATGGATTTTTGGACGGCCTTTCAGGCAATCATACTGGGCGTGGTGGAAGGGCTGACGGAGTTCCTGCCGATTTCCAGTACCGGCCACCAGATCATCGTCGCCGACCTCATCGGGTTCACAGGTGAGCGGGCGATGGCCTTCAACATCATCATTCAGCTGGCCGCCATCCTGGCGGTGATGTGGGAGTTTCGCGGCAAGATAGTCGACGTGGTCCGCGGGTTGCCCACCCAGCCCAGGGCCCAGCGCTTCACCGGTAACCTGCTATTGGCCTTTCTGCCAGCGCTGGTATTGGGTGTATTGTTCGCCGACCTGATTCATGAGTACCTGTTCAACGCGGTCACCGTGGCGGCTGCGCTGGTGCTGGGTGGGGTGGTCATGCTCTGGGCCGAGCGACGGCAACATACGGTTGAGGTGACGCATGTCGATGAGATGCGCTGGAGCCATGCGCTGAAAATCGGTTTTGTGCAGTGCCTGGCCATGATTCCTGGTACTTCGCGCTCCGGCTCGACCATCATCGGTGGCCTGCTGTTTGGCCTGTCGCGTACTGCTGCGACGGAGTTTTCCTTCTTTCTGGCGATGCCGACGATGGTGGGGGCTGCCGTGTACTCGGGCTACAAGTACCGTCATCTGTTCCAGCCGGATGATCTACCGATCTTTACGCTGGGCTTCGTGACCTCGTTCATCTTCGCGATGATCGCCGTACGCGGCCTGTTGAAGTTCATCGCCAACCACAGTTATGCAGCCTTTGCCTGGTATCGGATCGTCTTCGGCATGCTGATTCTGGCCAGCTGGCTGTTCGGCTGGGTCGACTGGACCGTTGCCCATGGTTGAGCAGCCAGATCGCCAGCGCCCCGCGCAGATACGCAACGCCCGGTTCAAGGGGGTGCTGCTGGGGCTGCTGTGTGTGCTGCCGGTGCTGGGTGTAGCGTGCCTGGCCTACGACGCGCAGGCGTGGTGGCCGCTGGTGGTGTACCCGGGGATGAGCCTGGTCAGCGTGTTGCTCTACTGGCACGACAAGGCCCAGGCCCGCACCCAGGCCCGCACCCAGGCGCGGCGCATCCCGGAGAAGCTGTTGCACGGTACAGAACTGTTCGGTGGCTGGCCTGGCGCTCTGCTGGCGCAGCAGTTGTTCAGGCACAAGACACGCAAGGTGCCTTACCAGGTTACCTTCTGGGCCATCGTGGTCGTGCACCAGGCCGCCTGGGCGTATTGGCTGTTCTTCCAGGGGCGAGCTGCGGCATTGGCGTGAAACCGCTTTATCACACACGGGAGCGAGCGCGCTTAATACATTTCCCGGCCACTCCTGTATTTGCTCAGTGACCTGTCAGACATAGCGTTCCCCGCACGTTTCGAATGAGGCGGCCAAATGGTCGATCCATACGCGCACCGCAGGCGTGACACCGCGTCTGTGAGGGTATACAGCCTGCAGGTAGCCGCCTGGCAAGGACCAGTCCGGGAGCAGCCTGACAAGTTCTCCACGCTGCAGCTGCTCTTCACAAAACAGGCTGGGCAGGGCGGTGAAGCCCAGGCCCGCGCGTACAGCTGCATTACGTACTACGAAATCGTCCACTGACAGCCTGGGTTCGAGCGCCAAGGCGCGCAGCTGGCCCCCAGGCCCTTGCAGCCTCAGGTGTACCAGGCGGTCGGATTCGGGTGCGCCGAGCACCGGCAGGTCGGCTAGCTGCTCAGGCTCGCGTACCTGTGGGGCAAAACCAGGCGCGGCAACCAGTTGCATCTGTGCCTGACAAAGTCGCCGGGTCACCAGCGTAGGGTCCTCATCGCCCAGGTCACGCACACGCAGCGCTACATCTATACCTTCGGAGATCAGGTCCACCCGACGGTTGAGCAAGACCAGGTCCAGTTGTACGAGCGGATATTGCCGCAAAAACTGGGTCACCACGTCCGGCAAGAACGCATGACCCAAGGCCACCGGGCAGGATACGCGTAGCCTGCCGCGCGGTTCACTGCTCATGCTGGCTACCGCTTCCTCGGCAGCCTCGGCTTCGAGAAGCATGGCCTGGCAGTGATGCAGGTAGCGCTCGCCCACGGCGGTCAGTTTCACCTGGCGTGTAGTGCGCTGTAGCAGGCGCATCCCTAAGCGTTCTTCCAGTTCGGCGATTCGACGGGACAACCTTGATTTCGGAATGCCCAGTTGGCGTCCGGCGGCGGCGAAGCCGCCTGCTTCGACGACGCGGGCAAAGTAGAACAGATCGTTCAAATCCTGCATGGGCAATGCTCATTGTTCCAGGGATAGGACAAACTAACGCGATTGGGGGCACTTATCATCCATTACTCGCTTAGGTAATATCGTTCCCATCAAACATCTCCCGCTTCAACCCCTTTTCGCAGGAGCACCTCATGAAACTGCTGCACATCGATTCGAGCATCCTGGGTGACAACTCGGCCTCGCGCCAACTGAGCCGTGAGGTCGTAGCCGCTTGGCAGGCCGCTGAGCCAAACGTCGAAGTGGTCTATCGCGACCTGGCAGCCGATGCCATCGCTCATTTCTCGGCCGCTACCCTGATGGCTGCCGGCACGGGTGAAGAGCTGCGCGATGCAGCCCAGGCCTTCGAGGCCAAGCTCAGTGCCGAGACCCTCGAAGAGTTCCTGGCCGCCGATGCGGTGGTCATTGGCGCACCGATGTACAACTTCAGCGTGCCGACCCAACTCAAGGCGTGGATCGACCGCATCGCCGTCGCCGGCAAGACCTTCCGTTACACCGAAGCTGGCCCGGAAGGCTTGTGCGGTGACAAGAAAGTGGTGCTGGTTTCCACGGCAGGTGGTGTGCACGCCGATCAACCTACCGGGGTAGGCCATGAAGACTTCCTCAAGGTGTTCCTGGGCTTCATCGGCATTACCGACCTGCAGGTGGTTCGGGCTCACGGCCTGGCTTACGGTCCGGAGCAGCGTATCCAAGCGATTACCGCTGCACAGGCGCACATCGAGAACGATCTGTTCGCCGTTGCGTGACGGCGGGGGTTCGCCTTAGCGCAAGTTGAGGGTCGCCTAGGCGGCCCTTTTTCATGCGCGGCCACCGCATTCCGCTAACGGCGACACAGCCTACTGTTGCGCAACGCTAGGGCTCAACTGTAATGGTGGGTCATCGAGGAATAGCCTTATGCTGTAACGAAATATGTATAAGCGCTGAAGAAGGAAGCCGCAATGCCGCTCAAGGACCTGCTCATCGCTCTGGTGGTAATCATCGCCTGGGGCGTCAACTTCGTCGTGATCAAGGT
The DNA here is from genome assembly GCF_000730565.1 of Pseudomonas fulva NBRC 16637 = DSM 17717. Lineage (GTDB taxonomy): Bacteria > Pseudomonadota > Gammaproteobacteria > Pseudomonadales > Pseudomonadaceae > Aquipseudomonas > Aquipseudomonas fulva. The sequence goes on from NZ_BBIQ01000023.1 coordinate 57,820, forward strand.
CGGGCTCGATGGGTTGCCGCCCATGTTGCTGGGGGCGCTGCGTTTTCTCCTTGTGGCATTCCCCGCGGTGTTCTTCATCAAGCGGCCAAACCTGCCCTGGCGTTGGCTGATCGCGTACGGTGCGACCATCTCCCTGGGGCAGTTCGCATTTCTGTTCCAGGCCATGGCCAGCGGCATGCCACCGGGGCTGGCTTCATTGGTCCTGCAGTCCCAGGCCTTCTTCACCCTGGGCTTCGCCGCGCTGTTTCTGGGCGAGCGCTTGCGCGTGGCCAGTGTGCTCGGGCTGCTGGTGGCCGCTGGTGGACTGGCGCTGATCGGCAGTGAAGACGGCAGCCATGTTCCCACGCTCGCGCTGATATTGACCTTGTGTGGCGGGGCGATGTGGGGCTTGGGCAACATCATTACCCGCCGCTTCGGATCGATTGACCTGGTGGCATTGGTCATCTGGGGCGGTTTGATCCCTCCGCTGCCCTTTCTGCTGCTCTCTGGCTGGCTGGAGGGGCCTGAACGCATCAGCCAGGCGCTCACGCACATCGGCTGGCACTCGATTGCCGCGCTGGCATACCTGGCATTCGTCGCCACCATCCTGGGCTACAGCCTCTGGAGCACGCTGTTGTCGCGCCATCCGGCTGGCAAGGTCGCGCCTTTTTCGCTATTGGTGCCTGTGATAGGCCTGAGTTCGTCGGCACTGCTGCTGGGTGAGCGCCTGACCGAAACCCAGGGTTGGGGTGCCTTGCTGGTCATGTGTGGTTTGCTGGTGAACGTGTTTGGTGCCCGACTCGGCCAGCGGCTCAGGGCCGCGAGGGCCTGAGTAACTGCGGGCGCTACCCGTTTTTTTCGAGTTTTGATTGACCAGGCTCATGTTGTTGGTCGGTTACAGTCGCCCAGCAGGCACGGATATGCTTCCCTGGCTACGTTTTGGTAGGGAGGACCGCAAACGATGCGAGTCAGGGACGAAATCTATTGGCAGTGGGCCGATGCACAACTGCACAGCCGCTGCCACGACGAGGCGCTCAGCGACGGCACGACCCTCGATGTGCAGGTGCGCCTGTCCAGGCAAGGCGCAACTCAACTGTTTCTTGGCCTTTACGCTCGCGACGGGCAGGCTCTGGTGGAGGAGTATTATCCCGCCCGCTGCGGCGAAACCATGACCCGCGCGCTGGTGTGGGGTGTGGAGCGCGCTCGGGCATTGGCCACGGGCGCCACGCCGTTACCCCATAAGGCAAAAAGGCGCGCATGAAAAAGCCCGGCGCGGTGGCCGGGCTTGAGACCGCGTGAGGGTCAGTACTGCGCTTCGATCACCTTCACGGCATGTTGCGTACGCGCCTCTGGCCATTGCTGTTGCAGGGTTTGCAAGACACGGCCGACGAACTCGGTATCGGCAGCCGCCTTCTTGCCTACATAGCCCTGGCCTCGGCGGTAGGCCTTGAAGCGCGCACGCATGCTTGGCAGGTGCTCCTGGAATTCATCTTCGATCGTGTTGGGTGGCAAGCGGTCCAGGCGCACTTCGCCGCTTTGGCTCACCCACAGCAGATGGTCATCAAGGCTGTCCTTGCGCGTGGCGAACAGCTTGGCCAATTGATCAATGGTCGGATTGTCGTTCAAGTTCATCATAAAGCCCCCATTACCCAGTTTCAGGTGATATTCACAGTTGGCGCTATCGCGATGTAGCGCGTTTCCAAGGCTGCTACTGCAGCTTTGCAACAGGGGCTTTCTCACGCTGCCTTTTGGACAGTTCCCTCTCCACGGGCCGCCTGCGTTACCGCGCAGGCGGCCTGGAACACCCTTGCCACGACTCCCGATCAGGGAGACGGCCTCATCATGCACAAGCGCGATGAACGGCGTCAACCGTTTTGTAGTGATTATTTTTGCTCACTACATTTTCGTAGAGTTGTCCGACAATCCTTGGTTTCAGAGCCCTGAAAGAATCTCGAATGCCGCGCGGACCCGGGCTTCGTTGGGGTAGTTGCGGTTGGCCAGAAGCACGATGGCCAACCCTTCTGATGGGACGAACGCTGCATATGAACCGAAACCGTTGGTGGAGCCGGTCTTGTTGTACCATGCTGCCGCCAACGGAGCGGCTGGCGGCTGCAGCCGTTGTGCCGGCTGGGGGCCTCGTATCATCTGCGGACCATTGCCGGTGAGGAGGGTGCGCAATGTGACGGGGTACGCATAACGCTCCCAGCCCAGGCCTTGTGTCATCTCACCGATCTGGGCGTAGCCATTGCGGGTGATGAGGACGGCGCGGGCCAAGGGCGCGGGCAGATCGTCGGGCTGCATGTTCAAGCGCACGTAGCGCAGCAGGTCGCTGGCACTGGTCTTGATGCCGTAGGCTTGTTGCGCGTAAGGGCCAGGGTTCACGCGCACAGGCTTGTCGCTGGCATCGTAGCCTTGGGCATACAGGCTACGTGCATCGCTGGGCACATCCAGGTAGGTACTGTGCAGGCCCATGGGCTTGAGCACGTTTTGCTCAAGCAAGGTGGCAAACGGTTGATGCTGGGCACGGGCGGCCAGGTCGCCGAACAGGCCCAGGCTAGGGTTGGAGTAACACCGTTGGGCACCTGGCGTGCCTTTGGGCTGCCATTGCCGCAAGAACGTCACGATTTGCTGGGTGGAGTTCACGGTGTCGGGGAACTGCAAGGGCAAGCAGTCAGCGCTGTAGGTGCCCAGGTCCTGCACGGTGGCGTCCCCCATGGGAGTACCCCCCAGGGCCGGGTGATAGCGTTTGGCAGGGGCGTCGAGGGCGAGCTGGCCTTCGGCATTGGCCACGGCTACCAACGTGGCGGTGAATGTCTTGCTCAGCGAGCCGATTTCGAACAGGGTGTCGCGGCTAACGGGCACGCCGCCGTCGCGGCTGGCGACGCCGTAGCTGAAGTAATGAGCGTGGCCATGGGCATACAGCGCGACGGCCATGCCGCTGATGCCCTCGGCCTGCATCAGGGGGCCGATGACGGTGTCGACTTTACTTCGCAGCGGATCATTGGCGTAGGCGGATGACCAGGGTGCGCCGAGCATGAGGGCGACCGCAATATAGACGGAGCGGGGGCAGATCATTGAAGTTCCTTGGCTGAGTGTCCGTTGCGCGATACCGGCAGGGGTTCCGGCGTTAGCGCCTGGGGGCGCAAAACCTTATCCTCCGTGCTTGCCCAAAGACAAGACGGAACGGAACTGTGATGAAGTATCTGCGCATGCTGTTCGACAACTTCACCCTGGCGTTGCTGGCCGTGGTGGCGATTGCCACCGTGCTGCCTTGCTCAGGTCAGGGGGCTGTGTATTTCGGCTGGCTCACCAACCTGGCGATCGGTTTGTTGTTCTTCCTGCACGGGGCCAAGCTCTCGCGGGAGGCAATCATCGCTGGGGCGGGGCATTGGCGCCTCCATCTGCTGGTGTTTTCCTGCACGTTTGTTCTGTTTCCACTGCTGGGCATGGCGTTCAAGCCGCTGTTCCTGCCACTGGTGGGAGATGAGCTTTACTTGGGGGTGCTGTACCTCTGCGCGTTGCCTGCCACCGTCCAGTCGGCCATTGCGTTCACCTCGCTGGCACGGGGTAACGTGCCGGCGGCCATCTGCAGCGCAGCCGCCTCCAGCCTGCTGGGCATATTCCTGACCCCAGTGCTGGTGATGTTGTTGCTGGGCGCCAGCGGAGACACCGGCTCAGGTCTGGACGCAGTGCTCAAGATCACCTTGCAGTTGCTGGTGCCGTTCGTGGCCGGGCAGCTCGCCCGCCGCTGGATTGGTGCCTGGGTCAAGCGCAATGCGCGCTGGCTGAAGATCGTCGACCAGGGCTCGATTCTGCTGGTGGTCTACACCGCCTTCAGCGAAGCGGTGGTCACAGGCTTATGGCACACCGTTTCGCCGCAGCACCTGGCAGGCCTGTTCGCCGTCTGCGGCATCCTGCTGACCGTGGTGTTGGTGGGGACGAGCTTGCTGGGCAAAGTGTTTGGCTTCAACCTGGAAGACCGAATCACCATCCTGTTCGCAGGCTCGAAGAAGAGCCTGGCAACCGGGGTGCCGATGGCGCAGGTGTTGTTCGTCGGGAGCGGCATTGGCGCAATGATCCTGCCACTGATGCTGTTCCACCAGATCCAGCTGATGGTCTGCGCCGTGCTGGCGCAACATTACGCGAGCCGCGAGCAGGATGATATCGAGGTGCCAACGGTCCGATGAACCGGTGATGGTTGCAGCCGACCTGGGCTGCAACCATCACGGCGCCTGAATCAGAAGTTCGCGGGGGTATTGGCGCTGATGATCTCCGCTTCGTCCTGGCCAATATTCTTGAAACTGTGGGGCAGCGTGGTTGGGATGTAGTAGCCGTCACCGGCATTGAGCACGCTGACTTGGCCATCGACCCACAGCTCGACGGTGCCTCGGGTGACGAGCCCGCACTCTTCACCCTCGGCGTGCACGATGGGCTCGCCCGAGTCGGCTCCTGGGGCATAAAGCTCGCGCAGCATACGCATTTGCCGGCCCTCGACGCTGGCACCCACCAGCAGCATGCGCAACCCGTTGCGACCCAAGTCGGGCTGCTCGCCTGCCCGGAACACAAATCGCTCCTCACGCACGGGTTCATCGAAGCTGAAAAACTCTGCCAGGCTCATCGGAATGCCCTCCAGCAGCTTTTTCAAGGAGCTGACTGAAGGACTGACGCGATTCTGCTCGATCTGCGAAATGGTCGAGTTGGTGAGCCCGCTGCGGCGCGCCAGCTCTCGCTGCGAGAGGTTGTTGCGTTCACGCACTAGTTTGAGTCGCGTCCCCGTGTCCATAGCCGCCTTGTGATAAGAGGTGTCAAGAATAATGAGCGAGGCGCATTAAAACATACTCTCAAGCCTTGCGCGCTGCGGTTTGCCAGTGCAGGCCGTTGGCGATGCCGGATGGGTCATCGCCAGGCGAGATACGGCGCCCTTATTCCGCTCTCGGGCCTGGCCACATGCTGCGCAGCACCCCGTCACGGCGAACCCAGGCGTGCATCAGCGCAGCGCCCACGTGTACCAGTACCGTGGCAAACAACAGGTAACCCGCCCAGCCATGCGCCTGGCGCAGCACGGCATACAGCTGCACGTCATGAGGCGCGATCGCCGGCAGGTCGAGCGGGCGAGGGTACCCGCCGGCCGAGAGCATGGCCCACCCCAGCAAGGGCATGGCAAGCATGAGGCCGTACAGAAGCAGATGCGAAGCGCCCGCAGCCAGGCGCTGGACAGCTGGCAGGTCCTGGGGCAGGGGCGGATGGGGAATACTCAGGCGCACGATGATGCGCGCTATCACCAGTACCAGCAGCGCCAGCCCTGTGCCCTTGTGCAAACTGACCAGCACTGGATGACGGACCGACAGGTCCGTGACCATGCTTACCCCGATGAAGAGCATGGCCAGGATCAGAATCGCCATCGACCAGTGCAGCACGCGGGCGACGGGATGAAAGACGGTGGGTTTCATGGTCGGGCTCCAGTGCTCAAGGACTCGCGGCTACGACGGTTGAACGATTCGGAATAGGCCGCTGAACGGGCCGCGAGTATAGGGTCGGCGGTAGGTTCGATGCCGCGGGGCAGGATCAAGGGATCGAAGTTGAGGTCGCGGCAGGCACCCTGTTCCGGTGCGTCGACCTGTTCAAGCACCAACGTGCCTGCGTTGACGCTGCGCCGGTTCGCAGGCCAGGGTTTGGCGGGGTCGTCGATGTCGTCATCCGGCTCGGCAAGTACCAAACGCAGGGTCCAGCGCAAGGGCCCCTGCGCCAGCCGTCGCTGCAGGTCATGTTGCAGAAACAGGGGGTCGTCTACCTGCGCCGGCAACGCGGTGTAGGGCGTGAGCGGTTCAAGCTGCCAGCGCACCGGGTGGGCATTGCCGTCGGCATCGATCAACTTGAATGCATTGATGCTGTGGTACTGGGTGTTGGCGAAACTGTCGCTGGGCTTGTAGCTGGCGGCCCATTGCCGAAACGCGGCGCTTTCGGGGTGGGTTGCAAAGAAGGCCTGTACCTTGGCAGGGTCCGGCTTGCGCGTCGCCGGGTCCGGGGTGTTGGCAAGCACCTGCTCGTAGAACGCCTCGGCCGTACTCACTGCCAGTACGGGCGGATTGTTCATGCCTGTCCTCCAGACTTGCCCGTCATCGGTGGAGAGCTCGATTGCCAGGCTGCGCACGGGGATGCCGGTGTCAGGCGCGAACGGGTTGGCACCGCCAATGGCCAGGCGGCCTATCACCGGCACGCGCGCCTGGGTGAACGCCCGTGCCGTCGACAAGCTTGCCGCTTGCCCGCTGGCCTGGAAATAGCCGCTCACGCACAGGCCTTTGGAGTGGTTCTTGCGATAACCCGGGTAATGCCCAGCCTGGGCCTCGAACGTATCGATGATGCGCTGTGGTGTGAGCGCGGAGGGGCCAAGCCAGCCGGCGCTGTAGGCAAAGCCCGCACCGGCAGCCAGCATTAACGCGCCGATTGCCGCAAGACGCCAGGCCTTGGCCTGGCCCTGCAAAGGTTGGTTCATGGTCAGTCCCGTTGATTTCACGAAAGGTGCCAGTACGACGCTGCACTGAAAAAGTTATTCCTCGGGTGGGAATAACTTTTTCTCCAGCGCGTCTGTTCCCTACACTGCCCCATCATTGCCCGGATACTTTCCATGCAGGACTTGGACGACCAACAATGGCGAGCGCTGCTGGCCCGACTGCGCCGCTTTGCCATCTGGCTGACTCGCGAGGCGGGGAGTGCCGATGACCTTGTGCAGGCCACGGTCGAGCGTGCCTTGAGCCGGCGTCAGCAGCATCAGGACCCCGATGCCCTGCGCGCCTGGCTGTTCACCATCCTTTATCGCCTGTTTCTGGATGGCAAACGGCGAGAACGCCTGCACGCCCGCTGGCTCTCCTGGTTCGCCAGCAGCAGCGCGGCCGAAGAAGTGGCTGGCGACAATCTTGAGGACATCGTGCTGGCCCAGGCGGATTTGCAGGCATTCGGCCGACTCAAGACCGAGCAACGTGCCTTGCTGTTGCTGGTGAGCGTTGAAGGCCTGAGTTACAAGGAGGCTGCCCAGACGTTGGGCATTCCCATCGGTACTGTCATGTCACGCCTGTCGCGCGCGCGCGATGCCCTGCGCGCATTGACCGAGGACAGCCCTCGACCACCGGCCTTGCGGAGATTGAAATGACACGTCTTATTCCTAGTGAAGAAGAGCTTCATGCCTACGTCGATGACCGCCTGGACCCGGTGCGCCGCGCCGAAGTCCAGGCCTGGCTGGCCAGCCATCCCCAGGCTGCGCAACGCGTTGAAGGCTGGCTCGCCGATGCGCGCCAGTTGCGTACGGGCCTGGCGGGCCTTGCGCAGCCGCGGGCGAGCACGCTGGTTGATCGGGATCCGCTGCGGCGACAGGCGCGACACCGCCTGCAGCGTCGCTGGGCAAGTGCTGCCGCGATCGTAGTGGCCTTGGGCGTAGGCGGGCTCGGTGGGTGGCAGGCGCGCGATGCCAGCCTTGCTGACGTAAAACCCATGGCTGATGCCGTGCAGGCTCACCGCTTGTTCGCCGACAGCCAGGCGCTGGACATCCAGGCGCGTGATCCCGATCAATTGCGCACTTGGCTGCAAGCGCACTTTGATCAGGTGGGGCAACTGCCTGACCTAGCAGGCTACGGGTTCACCCCCGTGGGCGCCCGACTGCTCAGTAACGAGCAAGGGCCGGCGGCGCTGGTGGTGTTCGAAGATGGGGTGGGGCGCAGGATCAGCCTGTTCCTGCGCTCACCCGGCAAGCACTTCCGGCGCATGCCGCAAGGGCAGCGAATCGATGGTCAGCTTCAGGCCCGGTACTGGTCCCACGGTGCGTATAATTTCGCCCTGGTCAGTGCCGCCGATGATGGCCGGGGTGTCGGCATCGGGGAGGCCTTGCGCACGACGTTGTGAGCCGGACGAGACCCCGTGCGCGCCCAGGCTGGCTTAGCTGAGCTCTAGCCAGATGGGCGCATGGTCCGACGGTTTCTCCATCGCGCGCAGTTCGTAATCCACTCCCGCAGCCTTGATCCTCGGGACCAGGCTTGCCGAGGCCATGATCAGGTCGATGCGCAGGCCGCGCTTGGGCGCGTCTTCGAAGCCACGGCTGCGGTAGTCGAACCAGCTGAAGCGGTCGTCGACACCCGGGTGCAGATGCCGGAAGCTGTCTACCAGGCCCCAGCCTTTCAAGCGCTCCATCCACTCACGCTCCTCTGGCAGGAAGCTGCATTTGCCGGTCCTGAGCCAGCGCTTGGCATTGTCTGGGCCGATACCGATGTCGCAGTCTTCTGGCGATATGTTCATGTCGCCCATCACCAGCACGGGTTGGTCATTGCGAAACTGGCCTTCGAGCAGTGCTTGCAGGTCGGCGTAGAAACGCTGCTTGGCCGGAAACTTGGTGGGGTGGTCACGGCTTTCGCCCTGCGGGAAATAGCCGTTCATGACGGTGATGGGGTTGCCTTGGTGGTCGGCGAAGGTGCCCCAGATGAAACGGCGCTGAGCGTCTTCTTCGTCCGTTGCGAACCCCTTGTGAAGGCTCAAGGGTGCCTGGCGCGACAGCAGGGCGACACCGTAGTGGCCCTTTTGCCCGTGGTAATGCACGTGATAGCCCAGGGCCTGGACCTCGGCTAGCGGAAACTGATCGTCGCTGACCTTGGTTTCCTGCAGGCCGATGATGTCCGGCTGGTGCTTTTCGACCAGGGCGGCCAACTGGTGTGGGCGCGCCCGCAGGCCGTTGATGTTGAAACAGACGATCTTCATGCAGAGACGATCCCGGTAAAAAGGCGCGATGCTAGCCGACATCGGCGTTGATCACCAGCATGGTGGCGCGTAGGCGCTACTGGTGCAGCGCCAAGGTGAACGATGGGCGGCATTGTGCCTCCAAGGCCTATCAGCCAGCCCAGAAGGTTCCCCTCCATGTCTCAAGCCCCTGCCGCCGAGGCCCGCGTTTGCCTGCTCGATTCCGGTTACCGCCGCGAAACCCGGGCACTGCTGTACACCGTCTACCGGGACGACCCAACCTTCGCTTATCTGCTCGAAGCGCATCGCCCCGGTTATGAGCGGCGCCTGCGCACACTGCTGCGCGAGTGGGTCCGCCAGCATTTTTACCTGCAGCTGCCCGCCGTCGGCCTGCTACTCGACGATCGTCTGATCGGCGTCGCGCTGATCGTCCCGCCCCTGCGGCGACTGGGTGTGGCAGACAGTTGGGCCTGGCGTTTGCGCATGATGGTTGGCGCAGGGGTGCGTGCCACCCGGCGCTTCATGGCTTACCAGGCGGCCGTCTCGACGTGCCGGCCTACCGATCAGGTGCACGTGTTACCGCTGCTGGGTGTGTTGCCAGTGCTACAAGGCCAGGTGTATCCGACCCAGTTGTTACATGCGGTACAACACTGGTGCAGAAATGATGGAGATGCCCAAGGCATCGTCGTCGACACGGGCAATGATGAACACGTGGCGTTTTATCACACCCAAGGCTTTGTCGAGACCGGTGAGGTCGCCATTGGGACAGTACGCCAACGCGTCTTGATGTATGACAACGCTCAGGCCGGTGAGCCATTGGCGTGAATGGCGTTTGGGTTGGCTTCTTTTACACTGTTGGTCTGGTAGCATGCGCGGGATGACATATTCAGGAAGAGTTCGCTGGGGCCTGGTGATCTGGGCCGTTAGCTTTGCTGCATGGGGCCAGAGCGAATTGGTGGTGACGGTCAAACCGGCCAACAAGGCGCTCAAGGCCAATGTCGAGGGCTATATCGGTAGCTTGGGTGACCGCGACGAGCAAGCGCTGCTGCGTTTCAGTCGCGGGGCCGAGGAGCAGGCGCGCAAAGCGGCCCAGGCGCTGGGCTACTACCAGGCCCAGATAAGCACCGACGTCAAGCCGCCTAGCGGTGATGACGGTTCACCGCGATTGGTGGTGAACATCGTGCCTGGCGAGCCGATTCGCCTGCGCAACGTAACCGTGCGCGTCGAGGGGCCGGCCAGTGACATGACCGCCTTCAGGGTGCCTTCCGGCGGCGCCCTTCGCGCTGGCCAGCCACTGAACCACGGCGTCTATGAAGATGCCAAGCGTGTCATTCAGAACCAGGCCTCACGTTATGGCTTCTTCGCAGGCCGCTTCAGCCAGCAGCGCCTGGCCGTCGATCCACGTGCTGGCGTGGCCGATATCGATCTGGTCTACCAAAGTGGGCCGCGGTACCGCTTGGGCGCGGTCACCTTCAGTGGCGATACGCCGTTGGACGACGATCTGCTGCAGCGCATGGTCTCGTTCAAGCCCGGTACACCCTATGATTCGGAGCTGATTGCCGAACTCAACAACGATTTGCAATCGAGCGGCTACTTCGAGGGCGTGCGCGTAGACGCCGCGCCCACGGCCGCTGTCGCCCAGAACATTCCGGTCGATGTGCGCCTGGAAACCCGCAAACCCCGTACATTAGGCCTGGGCCTTGGCTACTCCACCGACGTCGGTCCGCGCGGCAAGGCCAACTGGACTCGCCATTGGGTCAACCCTCAGGGGCACAGCTATGGCTGGGAAGCGGAGCTGTCGGCGCCGCGGCAAAACGTGGGGTTGTGGTACGACATCCCGTTGGACCCACCATTGACGGACAAACTGCGTTTTGCCGGGGGGTACCAGAACGAGGAACTGGCGGGTACCGACACCCTCAGCAAGCTGTTGACGGTAGGCCCTGAATGGCACAGCAAGCTGCCCAATGGCTGGCAGCGAGTCATATCGCTCAAGTACCAACGCGAAGAGTACCGGCTGGGGGACGATGCGGGCCTGAGCAACCTGCTGATGCCCGGTATCAGCTATTCGTTTCTGCGCAGCGACAACCGCATAGACCCCCACAATGGCTATCGCGTGCAGTTCGAAGCGCAAGTGGCCAAGGAAGGTGTCGGCTCCGATACGAACCTGCTGCGCGGCAACGTGTTGCTCAAAGGGCTTACGACGGTAGGCCAGAATCACCGTCTGCTGGGCCGCGTGCAGTTTGGCGGTAGTGCCACCAACGGTTTCCAGAACAGCGTTCCGCCTTCGCTGCGGTTTTTCGCCGGTGGCGACCAGAGCGTGCGCGGCTATGACTACCAGACGCTGTCGCCAAAAAACAGCGATGGGGATCGCATCGGTGGTCGCTACCTGGTGGCGGGCAGCGTCGAGTACCAGTATTCCCTGACGGACAAATGGCGCCTGGCAACCTTCGTCGACCAGGGCAATGCGTTTAATGACTTCGAATTGCCCAACCTGAAGACGGGCGTCGGCTTCGGCGTGCGCTGGGTGTCACCGGTAGGGCCGCTACGCCTGGACCTGGCCAAGGCCCTGGACGACGACGGCGGCATCCGCCTGCACTTTTCCATGGGGCCTGAGCTTTGAAACCTGTAATCAAATACATGCTGCTGGGCCTGTTGGGGCTCGTGAGCATCCTGACCCTGACCATCGCGTTGCTGATCGGCACAGAGGGCGGCAGCCGGTGGGCGCTGGGCAAGGTTCCCGGGCTGAGCGTAGAGGGCTTCGCAGGACGGCTGGCGGGCACTTGGCAAGCGACTCGTCTTTCCTACGTCGATGGGCAAACCCAGGTTCTGGTGCAGGCGCCCTTGCTGAACTGGTCCCCGGCGTGCCTGCTGCGTGGGGCTTTGTGCATCGATCAGCTGCACGCAGAACGTATCGACATGGCGTTTGCCCCTTCGACCGACGTCAGTGACGACGGCCCGCTGCAATTGCCCACAGTGGACTTGCCGCTTGCCATCGAACTGGGCGAGGTGCAGATCGGGCAATTGCGTCTGGATGGCAGCGACCTGCTTGGTGATCTGCAACTGGCTGCGCACTGGACCGGTGAGGGCATGCGCATCGACAGCCTGCATCTGACCCGCGACGATTTGAAGCTGGACCTGCAAGGTGACGTGAAGCCCCAAGGCGATTGGCCTGTGCAGCTACAGGCCCAGGTGCAGCTCCCTGCCATGGGTGACCAGCCATGGCAACTGGCATTGCAGGCCATGGGTCAATTGCAACGCTCGCTTGACCTGACCGGCACTAGCAGTGGGTACCTGGATGCCACTCTTGCAGGCAAGGTCCAGGCGTTGGCCGAACACCTGCCCGCCAGCTTGAGCATTCAGTCCAAAGCGTTCAAACCGTCGGAAGCACTGCCCGACACCCTGCAGCTCGATGACCTGGTGCTGCTGGCCGATGGGAACCTGGAGACGGGTTATGCATTGACCGGTTCTGCCAACTTGCCAGCCGAGCAGTCTCCCATCGCTCTGGCCTTGTCCGGCGTGGTCGACAGCAAGGGCGCCGTGGTCAAGGGCCTTGATCTCAACGCAAGCGATAGCCAGCAGGTGAAGCTGCAAGCCAAGGTCGACTGGCAGGAGGGCCTGGCAGCGGACGCGCAATTGGTTTGGCAGGACTTCCCCTGGCTGCGCCTGTACCCATTGGATACACCACCCGAGGTGACGCTCAAGCGCCTGAATGCAGAGGTCCGCTACCGCGACGGTCGCTATGAAGGCAGCTTCGATGGCGATCTGGACGGGCCTGCCGGCGCTTTCAAGGTGGCAAGCCCCTTCGAAGGTGACCTTGAGCAGGTCACCTTGCCAACGCTGGCGCTCACTGCGGGGCAAGGCAAGGCAACTGGCCGTGCGGCCGTACGCTTCGCCCAAGCACTCGCCTGGGACGTCGACCTGCAACTGTCGGCGTTGAACCCGGCCTATTGGGTGGCGGAACTCCCTGGAACATTGGCCGGGCCGTTGCGCAGCAAAGGCCAGGTGCAGGGCGATGACCTGTCGCTCGACGCACAGCTTGACCTCAAGGGCCGCCTGCGTGGTCAACCCGCTGTACTCAACGTTCAGGCGGACGGGGCCGGGCAGCGCTGGACCCTAGCAGCCTTGCGCGTACAACTGGGCGACAACCGCATAAACGGCAGTGGCAGCCTGCAACAGCGCCTGGCCGGCAAGGTGGACATCGACCTGCCACGCCTTGGGCAGCTGTGGCCCGAGCTGCAGGGCCAGGTCAAGGGGCAGCTGGACGTGGCCGGCACCCTGCAGGCGCCGCAAGGCACACTGGCTCTGCGCGGTACCGGGTTGGCCCAGGCCGAGAATCGCTTGCAGCAACTGAACCTGTCGGCCCGTCTGGACGACAGGCAACGGGCCAATATCGACTTGAAGGTCACGGGCATTCAGGCGGGTGATACCGACCTCGGTACGCTGCAAGCGGTCGGCAATGGCGACATGCGACGACAAGCATTGACGCTGGCGTTGAACGGCCCGCAGCTGAAGTTGGACGTGGGGCTGGACGGGCAACTGGACGATGGTGACTGGCGCGGCCGCCTGGCCACTGGGCGGGTACAGGCTGGCGGACAAGACTGGCAATTGCAGGCGCCTGCCAAATTGCAGCGCCTGGCCAGCGGTCAGCTGGATTTCGGTGCCCATTGCTGGCGATCCGGGCAGGCCAGTCTGTGTGGTGACGATCAACGGTTGGCGCCTGAGCCACGCCTGCGGTACCACCTCAAGCGCTTCCCGCTGGACAGCCTGGCGCAGTGGATGCCCAAGGATTTCGCATGGCAGGGTCTGCTCAATGCCGACATCAACCTGGACCTGCCCGCCAGCGGCCCGAAGGGTACGGTGGTAGTGGACGCCAGTGGCGGCACATTGCGCGTCAATGACGGTAATCGCTGGGTCGATTTCCCCTACCAGACCCTGCGACTGGATAGCTCCTTGGCACCGCGGCGTATCGATACGCGTCTTGCATTCCGTGGGGAGCGCCTGGGGCAGCTGAATCTCACAACGCGCATTGACCCACTGGGCAAGGACAAGCCGTTGTCCGGTGATTTCAACCTGGCTGGTCTCGACCTTTCGGTGGCCCGTCCCTTCGTGCCGATGGTGGAGCACCTGGCTGGGGAGCTCAAGGGTAGCGGGCAGCTGTCCGGCACATTGTTGGCGCCGCAAGTCAACGGTAGTGTGAATTTGAGCGGTGGCCAGATCACCGGCGCCGAACTGCCGACCCAGTTCCAGGACCTCAGCCTCCAGGCCCGGATCGCGGGTGAACAGGTGCAGCTTGCCGGCACCTGGCGCAGCGGCAGCACCGGGCGCGGCCAGGTCGATGGTAGCCTGACCTGGGGCCAGGCGCTGGGGATGAACATCCGCGTGCAAGGGCAGCAGTTGCCCGTCACGGTCGAACCCTATGCCACCCTGGAGGTGGCGCCGGACCTTACCTTGCAACTGATCGACGACAAGTTGGCAGTCACAGGCAAGGTGCAGGTGCCCAACGGCAAGATCACGGTGCGCGAGCTGCCCCCCTCGACGGTCAAGGTTTCCGACGACACGGTCATCGTGGGCAACCAGACCGAGGAGGGCAAGCCGCCCATGGCCATGGCCATGGATATCGATGTAGAGGTAGGACGAGGCAAGCTGTCGTTCAGTGGTTTCGGCCTGACTGCCAACCTGCTGGGGCACGTGCATATCGGTGACAATCTCGATACGCGCGGCGAGTTGAGCCTGGCCGATGGTCGCTACCGCGCCTACGGCCAGCGGCTGACCATCCGCCGCGCCAGGCTGCTGTTTGCCGGTCCGATCGACCAGCCCTACCTGGACATCGAAGCGATCCGCCAGGTTGATGACGTGATTGCCGGCATCCGCTTGAGCGGCAACGCCGAGCAACCGACCAGTACGGTGTTCTCCGAGCCTGCCATGAGCCAGGAGCAAGCGTTGTCCTACCTGGTGCTTGGCCGTCCGTTGGGAGCATCGGGTGAAGACAACAACATGCTGGCCGAGGCCGCATTGGGCCTGGGACTGGCTGGCAGCGCAGGGATCACGGGGAATGTGGCATCGCGTCTGGGCATCGACGACTTCCAGCTCGATACCGAGGGCTCAGGCAACACTACCAGTGTGGTGGCCAGCGGCAACCTGACCGAGAAACTCAGCCTGCGCTATGGGGTAGGGGTATTCGAGCCGGCGAACACCATCGCCCTGCGCTACAAGCTCAGCAAGAAGGTGTATGTCGAGGCTGCCAGTGGAGTGGCAAGCTCGCTGGACGTCTTCTACAAACGGGACTTCTAGTCGCCACCCAAGGTTGACGGCCTGACCTGGCCGAGGGTCGGGCTGAGCAGATGGTGTCGGAATCAACGGATCGTCGCCGCCTCGATGAACTCGTTGGTGGGCGAGGGGGGTGTCGCTGAAGCCGGGGCGCGAACTGGGGTGATCAAGTTCGTGTACTCCTCGATCAGCCGGTTCAAAGCCTCGGGCGGTTCGCTTGCCTGGAACTGCATGCGGATCTGCACTTCGTCGGGATCGCGGTTATCCCCTTGGCGGCCATGGCCGCCAATGGTGACCTTGAAACTCGCCGAGCGGTTTCCATCGGCTGGGGTGAGAGCTCGGCGTGCTTCGGTATTCTGCACGCGAACCGACAGGTCGACCTGCATCCGTTCGAGCGCCAACCCTTTGGGCGAAACCAGCGCAAAAAGGGGCACGCGCATCAAGTGTTGCCCATCCATGGCCACCTCGACCATCTTCGCGGTCATCGGTGCGCCCAGCTCTTGGTGATTGCAGTCGAAAAAACGATCGAACAGTTCAATGTACTGTTGCGCGATCATGCTGTTGGCGGCGCTCGCAGCTTCCTGCAGGCCGCGAGTGATTTCGCGCAGGTCAATGGAGGTCATGGGGGCGGGGCTCTTGTCCATGGGGTCGACTCATTGGGCCAAGTGGGTCCCCTGAAGAACCTTCAGGGGGACAGGTCGCGTCACGCCGTGAGTGCGTCGACGGTGGTCATGCCGTTGGGCGATTGCGCTCTTCCTGAGCCTCAGATGGCGGATTCGAAGGGCGCTCTTGCTGCGTGGCATCCTTTGCAAGAACGGGCTTGGTGGCGGCCTCCGTGAGGAAGTCGATCACCCTCATCATTGCCTCCGGTGGATCCTGGCGCTTGAGGGTCGTGTTGAATGCGTACCGCGCCCGGGTGTCGGTCTTGCGAGTTTGCGAGGACTTGTGGCTTACGCTGCCCTTGACGTTGAGTTTGAAGGGTCCCCAACCCAAGGAGGCGGCGGCTTCTGCGTTCACATCCCTGGCCGACGTGTCTTCGGACATCTGGTTGATGACCAGCTCGAATTCGACAGTACCGTTTTCGATGGCGATGTTGGGGTGGGTGATCGCCGCCATCAGCGGCACTTGCAGCGTCTTCTTGACCACGCCCTTTGATTGGCCCTGCTCGTCGACGATGGTCTCGTCGTAATCGAACTGAATGGCGACCGCCTTGCCGTCCTGTACGCAGACTTGCATGAGGAAGTCTGCGTAGGATTTGCTGGCGGTGACCTGGGCTTGGACCATGGCCTGCAATGGGCCTGCGATCATGCGGTCCATGGGCAGGGCGTTGATGACAGACCCGATTAAGCTGTTATCTATAGACATACTGGGTTCTCTTCTTAGGTTTCAGGTTGAGGGGGGGTATGAGTTGATAAAGCGTCGCTTATCGCAATGGCAAATCCTGACGGCGGATGTTGCCGATCTGGCGCAGGCTCAGCCCGTACTTATTGGCCAACAAGCTGCGCGAGAATCCGCTGGCGCTTTCTTTCTGAATCTGTTGATTGCGCAGTTGGCGGACGAAATGATCAGCCTTGGGAATCTCGAGCGCGACACCTGCAAAGCGCTTGATCAGGGCGTCGAGTGCCTCAGCCGGTAACACATCAGCAAGCTTGGTACGATCGCGGTGCTTTGGAATGTACTTAGGCCTACCGCCAAACGCGCAGGTCAGCTGGTACGCGTTTTCTATGCCTATGCACTCAATCAATGCCTGTAACGATTGCGGCAATTGGCTGACGTCGATGTGGCTCAAGTCTGGCGTTTCCATATGACGCTCCTTCGAAAATGGTAGGGATCACCAGCGGCATAACGTCGAGGTGTGGCTGGATTTTCAGTGATTGCCGGCGGGACCCGCTAGGCGCCATTAGGGGTGAGGGTTGTAGCTTCGGTTACTAGCTTATGCAGGCAGCGCAGTCTCACCGTGTAGGAAAAAAGCATGTAAGCGCTTGAGGATCGACTGGTGTCAGGGGGGGTGAGCACAACGTATGGCATTTTGGGCCCTCGCACCTCAGTCGCAGGGATAGGCACTGAGTAAACTGGCGCTGCTCACGCGCGCCTTTTCAACGTTTCGCAGCTCCGATGGCACGGACCTCCAGTCCACTTGCACGCAGAGCGCGTGAAGGGGCTGCCCTTTACGGGATCCGATAATCTGGTCATCGAAGGTCCGGCGGTAGATCGCCTGGGTCTGGGACACAGGCCGTACATGATCGGCCCCGGCCAGGGTCTGCTGCGCAAGTGCTGGCAATACAGCGGAGGGCACCTCGAAGCGCAACGAGGTGTTGTCAGGACTCAGGTAGCCAGCCTTTCGGACCCGTTGCCACAACTGTTGCCACTGGCTGCTCCCTGCCTGCTGGCTCAGCGTGTGCCCAAGATCGAGCAGTGTTGCGCAAGGGACTTCAGTTGTAGTGAAAGCGTGCAGTGGCGTGGCAGCCAGGCACAGCAAGAGGGTTGTCAGGCGCTTGTTCATGGGGCTCCCCACAGGTGTGATGAAGCCGTATGTTTTCAGCTGGCGATGCTATCAGGCAGCAGGAAATGCAGCGCCGGGGCGGACGAACGTTGTATCATCTGCGCGGCTTGAGCAAAGCCATCTGTCCCGGATGTAGCAAGGAACCCTGATGACACACGTGCAGCGCCTGAAATATTCTCTCCTGATCATTCTGGTAGTCCTCGGGCTGATGATCGGTCTTTCCCACTTCCAAAAAGCCGGTACGATCAGCGAGCAGACCTTCCAGATGCTGGCTATCGCCATTGCCGTGGTCGTGGTCGTGATCAACGGCATACTACGACGCAAAGTCAGGCGCTGATGCTTGCCGGGCCAGTGGGCCGGCCCAGCTGCTCAGGGCGAAATAGTCCGCTCCAACAGGGCGCGGGCCTGCGGATCAAGGCTGTAGCATTTGTCGGCCCCTAGCTGAATCACGCCTTCGGCGCATAACCGCTTGAGCACTTCTCGTACGCTGAGAAATGACAGCGGTATGTCCAATTGCTCCAGTTGCGCATGCACACCTCGCACCCCAATGCTTCTTCCATTTCGCTGCGCCGCGTGCAGGGTGTCTATCACTTTCAGCCGTATCAGGCTGGTACGCAGGCCGAAGCTGCGCAGCAACTCGCGTATCTGCTCGTTGCCGGTTCGTTCGTCGATCTGCGCGTCCTGCCCCGTCGTGGCATGCATCGGAGTTGGCGGGTTGTACATGTGAATGCTCCTTTTCTTGGACGAATCCGAACGATGGGTGCCTCTTTGAATAAGACGAATGAGCGCATGTAATCTGCAATGCAAAAGCAGAAAAAACTTGATCATTCGTTGGGCTTCCAGATCAAGCGGCCTCTTCTCCAGTCATGTCTTGGGCTCTGCGCGCTGGTGCCAGGCCTGAGCGCGGAGGCCGCCTAAACTCTACCCACGTTCGTTCGTTTCACCGGCATGAACCGTATTCGAGGAGTGCCCGTGTCCCCACTTATCCGCTCAAGTCGTTGTGCCGGTTTAGCCGCAGCGCTCATGGTTGCGGCCTTGACCGCACAGGCCGAAACCGTAGCGCAAGACGCCAGCGCCCAGATCCGTCGCACTACCTATGGCGTGCCGCATATCGTGGCCAAAGACGAAAGAGGGCTCGGTTATGGCATTGGCTATGCCTATGCCCAGGACAACCTTTGTTTGCTGGCTGACCAGGTGCTGACGGTCAGTGGTGAGCGCTCGCGCTATTTTGGTAGCCAAGGCCAGACCGTCGACCAGCGCGAGAACCTGGCCAGCGATGTGTTCTTCACGTGGCTCAACGCGCCGGCTCAGGTGCAGGCCTTTCTGGAGGCACAGCCCGCTGCCATCCAGGCCCTCCTGGCGGGTTATGCCAGTGGTTTCAATCGAGCACTGGCCGAGCGGCGTCAGCAGGGCTTGCCTGCGGAATGTGGAGATGGCGCGTGGGTGCGCGCCATCACCAGCCAGGACCTGGTCAAGCTTACCCGGCGGTTACTTGCAGAAGGTGGGGTCGGGCAGTTCGTCGAGGCCCTGGCCGGGGCGCACCCGCCTCAGAACGATGCCCAGCCACCCGCCGTCGCTTATGGGCAAGCGTTGGAGCAGCAGCAACGCTTTGCCACCCAGCGCGGCAGCAACGCCATTGCAGTGGGTGCCCAGCGTTCGCTCAATGGCCGAGGTTTGCTGTTGGCCAACCCGCATTTCCCTTGGGTGGGAGGCATGCGGTTCTACCAGATGCAATTGACCATCCCCGGTGAGCTCGATGTGATGGGCGCAGCGCTGCCAGGCTTGCCGATGGTCAATATTGGCTTCAATCGCCACCTTGCGTGGACCCACACCGTCGACACGTCCAGGCATTTCACCCTGTTTCGCCTGCAACTCGATCCAAAGGACCCAACCCGATACATGCTCGACGGCAAGTCGCTGCCGCTGACCCGTCAAAGCATCAGCATCATGGTCAAGGCCGCCGATGGCCAATTGCAGAAAGTTGAGCGTGTTCTGTACAGCTCGTCATTTGGCCCGATCGTCCAGTGGCCAGGGCGGTTGGATTGGGACAGACATACGGCTTACAGCCTGCGCGATGCCAACAGCGACAACACCCGCGTCTTGCAGCAGTGGTACCAGATCAATCGCGCTGACAGCGTGGCGGCGCTGACGCGTTCCGTCGAGCAACTGCATGGCATTCCATGGGTCAACACCGTCGCTGTGGATGAAGGTGGCAAGACGACCTACCTGAACCAGTCGGTGGTGCCTTATGTCGACCAGGCATTGCTCGATGCCTGCGGGGGCGAACAGGCAGGCCCGTTGGTCGTGCTCGATGGTTCCCGCAGCCTGTGTAACTGGAAGGTTGACGGCCGCGCCGCCCAACCCGGTACGGTTCCGGCTGAACTCATGCCGCGCCTGGAACGCGATGACTTCGTCCAGAATTCCAATGATCCAGCCTGGATGACCAACCCTGCGCAGCCGCTGACAGGCTACTCCCCATTGGTCAGCCGCAGTGATCAGCCTCTGGGCATGCGCGGGCGTTTCGCATTGGAACGTTTGCAAGGCAAGGCGCTGCTTGGTGTGGACGACCTGCAGCGCATGGTGACCGATGATGAAGTCTACCTTGCGCGTTTGCTGCTGCCGGATCTGTTGAACTGGTGCAAGCGTGCCCCCACAGATGTCGAGCCAGTGTGCCGTAGCCTGGCCAGCTGGAACGGCAAGGCCAACCAGCAGAGCAACATGGGGCTGGTGCACTTTCAAAACATCTACGATGCACTTGAGCAACAACCGCAGGTATGGCGAGTAGCGTTCGATCGCAACGATCCCGTGCATACCCCGCGTGGTTTAGCGGTGGAGCAGGCATCGGTGAGCAAGGTGGTTCATCAGGCGGCGCTTGCCTCACTCCGTCAAGTGGCCGAGGAGGGGATCGACCCGATGGCGCGGTGGGGGCAGGTGCAACAGGCCCATGATGGCACGCCAGTGCCGGGCGGCCCCCAGGCGCTTGGCGTGTACAACGCCATGTACAGTGTGCCGATGGGGCAGGGCAAGCGTCTGGTTGTCAGCGGCACCAGCTACCTACAGCTGGTCAGCTTCACCGACGATGGCCCCAAGGCACGCGGTCTGCTGGCGTTCTCCCAATCGAGCGAGGCGGCCTCGCCGCATGCCAGTGATCAGACCAAGGCGTTCGCCGCTGGTCAGCTGCATGATATGCCGTTTACAGAGAAGCAGATTAAGGCCGATCCGGCGTACCGGGCGGTGATTATCCGTGAGCGAGATGAGCGGCCAGGCGTTCAGTGATTGTCGGTACGGGAGACGAGCCTTGCTGGTCTCCCGCATGCCTTGACCGTTGCTCGTATCAGCATCAGGCCGACGCCTGATGCTGCGCTCAGGCGGGCTATCCCGTTGTCGAGCAGGTAGCGCTCGAGCGTTCAGTGAAATTCGAACGGCGCCAACTGAAACCCTTGTGCGTCCACTTGCAAGGCCCAGGCCCGCTTGTCCCAGTCGCCCAGCACGATGCGCCGGGCCGGCTCCCCGTCCACCATCAGCTTGTGAATCGCCGGGCGATGGGTGTGGCCGTGCACCAGCGTTCGCACGTGGTGCGCTGCCATGACCTTGGGCACTTCCTCGGGCGTGACGTCAACGATCTCCGTGGACTTCATTTGCGTCTGTGCGCGGCTTTCGCTGCGCAGCTTGCGTGCCAATTTCATCCGAACTGACAGCGGCAGGTGCCGAAGCAACCAGAGGCTTACAGGGTTGCGCAGTAACCGGCGCATTTTCATGTAGCCCACGTCGCGGGTGCACAAGGTATCGCCGTGCATCAGCAGCACCCGTTCTGCTCCCAACTCCACCACGCAGGGGTCGCTCAGCAGGGTGCAACCTGCGGCCTCGCAAAAGGCCTGGCCAATCAGAAAGTCGCGGTTGCCGTGCATCAGGTACACCGCTGTGCCGCTGTCACTGAGTCGGCGCATGGCCTGGCAGATCGACTGCTGGAAAGCGGTCATGGCATCGTCGCCGATCCACGCTTCGAAAAAGTCGCCCAGTATGTACAGTGCCTGGGCCTGGCGAGCACGACCTTCGAGCAGATCAAGAAACGCCCGGGTAATGTCCGGGCGTTCTTCTTGCAAGTGCAGATCAGAGATCAGCAGTATCACTCAATGATCTCGGCTTTCTCGATGATCACGTCGTCTTTGGGTACGTCCTGGTGGCCAGCACTCGAGCCCGTGGCAACCTTCTCGATGGCGTCGACGACTTCACGGCCTTCGATCACTTCGCCGAACACGGCGTAGCCCCAGCCCTGAGTGTTCTTGCCACTGTGGTTGAGGAAATCGTTGTCCGAGGCGTTGATGAAGAACTGCGCCGAGGCGGAGTGCGGGTCCATGGTGCGCGCCATGGCGATGCTGTACTTCTTGTTCTTCAGGCCGTTGTCGGCTTCGTTCTGGATGCTGGCGCGGGTTTTCTTCTGGGACATGCCGGCTTTGAAGCCGCCGCCCTGAATCATGAAGCCTTTGATGACACGGTGGAAAACGGTGCCGTCGTAGTGGCCTTCCTTGACGTACTGCACGAAGTTCGCGGTCGTCTGCGGCGCTTTCTCGGCGTCCAGTTGCAGGACGATGTCGCCGTGGTTGGTGCTCAGTTTGACTTTGGACATGCTGAAACTCGCTTTTTCAAGGCAATCGGAAATTGGGATGCGCTGGGCGCTGATTACTAACCAGACGCGGCATCAGGTGTTGGGGACACATGGCGCGCTTGCGCCATTTTGCCAAGGCTGCGGCAAAAAGGCGTGATAAAACACGCCAGTTTGGCGGAGCCCGACTGTCGGCAGCTTGACTGCTTCGGCTATGATAGGCCCTTTGATTCATTCGGCCTACCCAGGCCGGCTACGTGCATTCAAGGATCCTATGAGCAAGCCCACTGCCGACAACGCGCCCAACGCCGCTGCCAAAGGCGCCCCCGCTGTCCCTGCGAACTTCCTGCGGCCGATCATCCAGGCCGACCTGGACTCGGGCAAGCACGCCAGCATCGTCACCCGCTTCCCGCCAGAGCCAAACGGCTACCTGCACATCGGACATGCCAAGTCGATTTGCGTCAATTTCGGCCTGGCCAAGGAGTTCGGGGGTGTCTGTCACCTGCGTTTTGACGACACCAATCCTGCCAAGGAAGACCAGGAATACATCGATGCCATCCAACGCGATGTAAAGTGGCTGGGCTTTGACTGGGCCGGTGACGTTCGCTATGCCTCCAGCTACTTCGACCAACTGCACGCCTGGGCCGTCGAGCTGATCAAGCAGGGCAAAGCCTACGTGTGCGACCTCACCCCGGAGCAGGCCAAGGAATACCGCGGCAGCCTCAAGGAGCCAGGCAAGAACAGCCCGTTCCGCGAGCGCAGCGTGGAGGAAAACCTCGATCTGTTCGCGCGCATGAAGGCCGGCGAGTTCAAGGACGGCGAGCGCGTGCTGCGCGCCAAGATCGACATGGCGTCGCCCAACATGAACCTGCGGGACCCGATCCTCTACCGGATCCGCCATGCGCACCATCACCAAACAGGTGATACCTGGTGCATCTACCCCAACTACGACTTCACGCACGGCCAGTCGGATGCCATCGAAGGCATCACCCACTCCATTTGCACCCTGGAGTTCGAAGGTCACCGGCCGCTGTACGAGTGGTTCCTGGACAACCTGCCGGTGCCGGCGCATCCGCGCCAGTACGAGTTCAGCCGTCTTAACCTCAACTACACGATCACCTCCAAGCGCAAGCTCAAGCAACTGGTGGACGAGCAACACGTCGAGGGCTGGGACGACCCGCGCATGTCCACGCTGTCGGGCTTCCGCCGCCGTGGCTACACACCAGCATCGATCCGCAACTTCTGCGAAATGATCGGTACCAACCGCTCGGACGGCGTGGTCGACATGTCCATGCTGGAGTTCTGCATCCGCGACGATCTGGACCGCACTGCACCCCGCGCCATGTGCGTGTTACGCCCTTTGAAGGTGGTGATCACCAACTATCCCGAAGGCCAGACCGAGCAGCTCGAGCTGCCGCGCCACCCCAAGGAAGACATGGGGGTGCGCGTGCTGCCGTTCGCACGCGAGTTGTACATCGACCGTGACGACTTCATGGAAGAGCCGCCCAAGGGCTACAAACGTCTTGAGCCCAACGGCGAAGTGCGCCTGCGCGGTAGCTACGTCATCCGCGCCGACGAGGCGATCAAGGACGCCGATGGCAACATCGTCGAACTGCGCTGCTCGTACGATCCCGACACCCTGGGCAAGAACCCCGAAGGCCGCAAGGTCAAGGGCGTGATCCACTGGGTGCCGGTCGAAGGCAGCGTGGAGTGCGAAGTCCGCTTGTACGATCGGTTGTTCCGTTCGGCGAACCCTGAGAAGACCGAGGAGGGTGGCACTTTCCTCGACAACATCAACCCCGATTCGCTGCAAGTGCTCAGCGGCTGCCGTGCCGAGCCCTCGCTGGCCCAGGCGCAGCCAGAAGATCGCTTCCAGTTCGAACGCGAAGGCTATTTCTGTGCTGACCTCAAGGACAGTCAGCCGGGCCGCCCGGTATTCAACCGCACCGTCACATTGCGTGACTCCTGGGGCAGCTGAGGAACCATCGTGCTCACGATCTACAACACACTGACCAAGACCAAGGAGCCGTTCAAACCGTTGGACGGCAACAACGTGCGCATGTACGTCTGCGGCATGACCGTCTACGACTACTGCCACCTGGGCCATGGTCGCAGCATGGTGGCCTTCGACCTGGCCACCCGGTGGTTGCGCAAGAGCGGCTACAACCTGACGTACGTGCGCAACATCACCGACATCGATGACAAGATCATCAACCGGGCCAACGAGAACGGAGAAACCTTCGACGCACTCACCGCCCGTATGATCGACGCGATGCATGAGGACGAACGCCGCCTCAACATCCTACCTCCGGACCAGGAACCGCGCGCCACCGATCACATTGCCGGCATGCATGCCATGATCCAGACCTTGATCGACAAAGGGTATGCGTATGCGCCTGGCAACGGCGACGTGTACTACCGCGTCGGCAAGTTCGTGGGTTACGGCAAGCTCTCGCGCAAGAAGATCGAAGACCTGCGCATTGGTGCGCGGATCGAGGTCGGCGAGGCCAAGCAGGACCCGTTGGACTTCGTACTGTGGAAGGGCGTCAAGCCAGGCGAACCCAGCTGGGAGTCACCCTGGGGGCCTGGCCGGCCTGGTTGGCACATCGAGTGCTCGGTGATGTCCACGTGCTGCCTGGGTGAGAGTTTCGACATCCATGGCGGCGGCAGCGACCTTGAGTTCCCGCACCACGAGAACGAAATTGCCCAGAGCGAAGCTGCAACCGGCAAGCCGTACGCCAACGCCTGGATGCACTGCGGCATGATTCGCATCAACGGCGAGAAGATGTCCAAGTCGCTGAACAACTTCTTCACCATTCGTGACGTGCTGGAAAAGTATCACCCTGAAGTGGTGCGCTATCTGCTGGTGGCGAGCCACTACCGCAGCGCGATCAACTATTCGGAGGACAGCCTGCGTGATGCCAAGGGCGCACTGGAGCGGTTCTACCACGCCTTGCGTGGCCTGCCCCGTGTCCCGGCCAGCGGTGGGGATGCTTTCGTCGAGCGTTTCACTGCTGCGATGAACGACGATTTCGGTACGCCGGAAGCCTGCGCCGTGTTGTTCGATCTGGTCCGCGAGATCAACCGCCTGCGCGAGAGCGATGTGTCTGCAGCGGCAGGCTTGGCGGGGCGTTTGCGTGAGCTGGGTGACGTGCTGGGTGTGTTGCAGCTGGAGGCCGATGACTTCCTGCGTGCGGGCGCTGAAGGCAAGGTGGACGCAGCTCAGGTCGAGGGTTTGATCCAGGCGCGGTTGCAGGCGCGGGCCGACAAGAACTGGGCCGAGTCTGATCGCATCCGTGACCAGTTGACGGCCATGGGTGTGGTGCTTGAAGACAGCAAAGGCGGGACGACCTGGCGGTTGGCGGACTGATCTGGGGGGCGAGCTGATTGGGTTGCTCGCAACCCATGTCTAGCGCGCCTCGACTCCAAGATTGCCAAGACTAGTCGCCCTTGTCCTTGTCCTTGTCCTTGTCCTTACCGCTACGTGCTTCTGTTTCTGCTTCTGCTTCTAAGCGCGCGGTAGTCCAGGCGCCG
>NZ_BBIQ01000022.1 GCF_000730565.1 Pseudomonas fulva NBRC 16637 = DSM 17717
TCTGCGGCGCCTGGACTACAGCGCACTTAGGAGCAAGAGCAAGAGCAAGAGCAAGAGCAAGAGCAAGAGCAAGAGCAAGAGCAACTGCAGCTGCAGCTGCAGCTGCAGCTGCAGCTGCAGCTGCAGCGTTAACTCAGAGTATGCGGCTTAGCAAACCCTTGCCAACGGAAACAACCGCTTGAAGTTTGTAGTGGTCTGCTCAGCCAACTGTTCATAGCTGACACACCGTAATGAAGCCACATATTCAGCGACTTCCCGCACATATTGAGGCAGGTTAGGTTTACCCCGATAGGGAATCGGCGCCAAATACGGCGAGTCGGTTTCCACCAGAAGCCGATCCGTCGGCACCTGCCGCGCCACCTCCCGCAACGCCTCGGCATTACGGAACGTCACGATCCCCGAAAGCGAGATGTAATATCCAAGATCCAACGCCGCCTTGGCCATTTCCCAGTCTTCGGTAAAGCAGTGCAGAACGCCTGCCTGCGGCAAGTTCGCCTCACGCAACAGCGCCAAGGTATCGGCACGGGCCGCTCGGGTATGGACGATCACCGGTTTTCCCGTCTGCCGCGAAGCTTCCAGGTGCAAGCGAAATGACGCCTGCTGCAGTTCGGCAGCTTCCGGCTCGTAATGGTAATCCAGGCCGGTTTCACCGATCGCCACTACATGGGGATGGGCCAATTCGGTCAACAGCCAGTCCAGGGCAGGCGCTGCACCCGGCGCCAGGTCCAGCGGGTGAACGCCTACCGAGCAATCCACATCGCTGTATTGCTCGGTCAACGCTTTGACTGCGCCTGCATTTTCGGCACTGACACCGATGCACAGAAAGTGCCCGACACCCCGAGCGCGTGCTGCCTTCAAGGCAGCATCGAGCGAACCCCCGTGGGCGCTGAGGTCAAGGCGGTCAAGATGGCAATGGGAATCTACAAGCATGGGTACACACACGGATAAGGATTAAAGTCAGCGCCCAGTTGGCAGTTGTAGCCAATGAGCCAGCAACGATTCGATCAGCAAAGCACGGTTCAGGTTCGCCTTGCCCAACACTTTCTGACGCTGCTCAAGGATCCAGGCCTGAACCTCGAGGACGTTCGCCGGACGGCTCTTTTGCGCAAGGTATTGCACCACTTTGCGCATGTCGGCCATGCCGAGCCCATCATCGTCCTGGGTCAACTGGTAACGCAGGATCAGCTGGGCCCAGTCGAAAAACCAATCGAACAGCAACAACAACGGCACGGCTGTCCAGGCGTCGGCCAACTGGCTGGGCGACTGCTGCTGCTTGAGCAGCTTCTTCACACCGTCGGTCACCAGGGCACGCTGTTCATGCACGCCGTGTTGATGAAGACTCAGGGCCAACAGCGGCGAGCCGGCAGACAAGGTCAACAGATCGTCACGCCGGGCCTCATCAGTCTCCGGCAAGGCGCTGGCCAGCCAGGCATGGCTCTGGGCCTTGGTCGGCTGTGGACAGGTGACCTGCTGGCACCGGCTCTTGATGGTAGGCAGCAAGCGGCTGGGTTGGTGGGTCACCAACAGCAGCACCGTGTCGCCAGAAGGCTCCTCCAGGCTTTTGAGCAGCGCATTGGAGGCGTTCACGTTCATCGATTCGACAGGCTCGATCATGACGACCTTGCGCCCGCCCAACTGCGCGGTCTGAGCGACGAATGCAACCAGTTCACGGACCTGATCCACCTTGATTGGCTTGTCCAGCTCTTCAGGCTCAAGCATGAAGTTGTCAGGGTGACTACCGGCCTTGAGCAAATGGCAGGACTTGCACTGGCCACAAGGCAGCGTGCCATTAGGCCGCTGGCACAGCAGCCGCGCCATCAGACGCTCGGCCAGATCACGCTTGCCTATCCCCTTGGGACCGTGCAGCAGATAGGCATGGGCATGCTGGGCGCGGCCAGCCAGTTGCTCCCATAGCGTCTGCTGCCAAGGATAGGCATCAGCCACGGCAGCGCTCCACGATACCTGGCAGCAATCTGTCCAACGCTTGCTGAACGTTCGCCAGCGACTGCGACGCATCCAGCAACGTATAGCGTTGGGGTGCCGCAGCTGCGCGTTCCAGGTAGGCGCGACGGACCGCCTCGAAAAACGCCTGCCCTTCCTGCTCGAACCGATCCAGCCGCCCTCGCGCTGCGGCGCGGGCCAGGCCTACTTCGACTGGCAGATCAAACACCAACGTCAGGTCAGGGCGAAGGTCGTCCTGCACGAACTGCTCAAGCGTCGCGATACGGTCGACGGGCAAGCTGCGCCCGCCCCCCTGATAGGCGTAAGTTGCATCTGTGAACCGGTCACACAGCACCACCGCCCCACCCGCCAGCGCCGGTCGGATCACCTGTGCAAGGTGTTGAGCGCGTGCAGCGAACACCAACAAAAGCTCGGTATCGGCGTGCATCGCCTCATCGCTCGGCGACAGCAGCAACTCACGAATCTTTTCAGCCAGTGGCGTGCCGCCTGGCTCGCGGGTCAGCACCACGTCCAGCCCTTGCTCGCGCAGCCGGGCAGCCAGGTATTCCCGGTTGGTGCTCTTGCCCGCGCCTTCGGGGCCTTCCAGTGTAATAAACAAGCCGCTCACATACAGTCCTTATTGGGGGGCGTCGGGCGCCGACGGTTCGGTCGCCCGATCGCCATCGACCTTACCCTGTTCAGGCGCAGCGGCCGGAGCAGATGCATCATCCGATGCTCCCGCCTCAGGCGCCTGAGATGAACCGGACGGCGCCACATTGTCCGAGGGGGTTGGCTGCGCAGTGCCGGGGCTTGAGCGGTAATCTGCCCGACGCTTGAGCTGAAACTCGCGCACAGCAGAGTTGTGATCGTCCAGGTCATCGGAAAAGACGTGGCTACCGTCACCGCGCGCGACGAAGTAAAGGCTGGTGCCATCTGCCGGGTTCAACGCCGCATGGATGGCCTCACGGCCGACCATCGCAATAGGTGTCGGCGGCAGCCCAGTCATGGTGTAGGTGTTGTAAGGCGTCGGCTGGCGCAAATCAGCGCGTGTGATGCGGCCGTTGTAACGCTCGCCCATGCCATAGATGACCGTTGGATCGGTCTGCAGCATCATGCCCAGGCGCAGACGGCGGACGAAGACGCCTGCGATCTGCCCGCGTTCCTGTGGAATGCCGGTTTCCTTTTCCACCAGCGAGGCCATGATCAGTGCCTGATAAGGATCACGATAAGGCAGGTCGCGGGCGCGCTCCGCCCACTCGCGCGCCAGCACCTCTTCCAGGCGCATGTAGGCTTGCTGCAACAGTTCCACATCGCTCATGCCGCGCACGAAGCGATAGGTGTCCGGAAAGAAGCGGCCCTCCGGGAACACGCCAGCGTGCCCCAGCTTTTCCATGACTTGGGCATCGGAGAGGCCATCAAGTGTCTGCTTGATCTTTTCGTGCTTGGCCACCGCCGCACGCACCTGGCGGAACGTCCAGCCTTCGACGAGGGTCAGGTTGTATTGCACCACGTCGGCCCGCTGCCAGGCGTCGAAAAGCTGTTTCACGGTCATGCCGGGGGTCAGGCGATACTCGCCCGTATGCAGCGGCACGCCGGCCATGTTGAAGCGCCAGTACAACCTGAGCCATAGCGCGTCGTCCAACAGCCCCTCTTGTTGCATGCGGTAGAACATGCGATTGGGCGTAGCGCCATTGGGCACATCCAGCAGGCGCTCCTGTGCCACATGCACAGGTTGATCCAACACCGAATGGACCTTCCAGGCCGACCAGCCAAGGGCCAGGCCCATGACGATCAGGCACATTTCCAGCAGCAGCAGGAATTTACGTCTCACGAATTCAGGTTTCCAGTAACGTACGGGCAACGGCCTGCAACGTTCGGGTGAGGGGGCCAGGCAGCCAGTTTAGCGCGCCTGCAGTGCGGACGGGCCAGATGCCGTAAACGCTATTGCAAACGAATGCTTCATCAGCCTGTCCGAGCTCATCGAACGCCAGGTCACGCACTTGCACAGGGATATTCATCAGCTTCGCCCGCGCCAGCAGTGCGGCGCGCATCACGCCCGCTACCCCGCAGCGATCAAGCTTGGCAGTAAGAAGCGTGCCTTGCTTGACCAGGAACAAATTGCTGTAGACACCCTCGATCAGCCGGCCCTGACCGTCACGCATCAGGCCTTCGGCGTATTCGCCGCCCTGCCATTCGGACCGTGCCAGCACCTGCTCGAGGCGGTTGAGGTGTTTGAGCCCTGCCAGCAAGGGTTGTTCCCCGAGCCGGGTCTGGCACATGAACAGGCGCACGCCCAACTCGGCGTGTTCGGCTGGGTAGATGGGCAACGGGCTGGCTTGCAGGATGCGCCGCGCCACTACGCCAGATGCGGGTGCATACCCGCGCTGGCTGTCACCGCGGGTCAGGATCAGCTTGGCCACGCCCTCACCCAGCTGAGCGGCATAGCGTCTTACTTCATCGGCCACCAGGGCCACGTCGGTGGCGATGGACAGGCGCTGACAGCCCAGTGCCAAACGCGCCATGTGCTCATCCAGCAGCGAGGGCTGCCCCTTGCGTACAGCGAAGGTCTCGAACAGACCATCCCCATACGCCAACCCGCGGTTGTGCAGGTTGATCGCAGCCGCAGGCGTGCCATCGACCCAGCTTTGCATCACTCGGCGAACCGGCGGAACACCAGGGAGCCGTTGGTGCCACCAAAGCCGAACGAATTGGACAGCACGACATCGATCGGCATGCTGCGGGCTTGGTGCGGCACGAAGTCCAGGTCACAGCCTTCGTCCGGCTCATCCAGGTTTATGGTCGGCGGCGCCATCTGGCTGTTGATCGCCAACACACTGAAGATGGCCTCCACCGCACCGGCAGCCCCCAGCAGGTGCCCGGTCATCGACTTGGTGGAGCTCACGGCCAGCTTGTAGGCGTGCTCGCCGAACACGCGCTTGATGGCTGCCACTTCGGCCAAGTCCCCCGCCGGCGTCGAGGTGCCGTGGGCGTTGATGTAGCTGACCTCCTGCGGCTGCACGCCGGCATCGCGCAGGGCATTAACCATGCAACGGGCTGCGCCTTCGCCCGATTCGGGTGGCGACGTCATGTGATAAGCATCACCGCTCATGCCAAACCCTACGAGCTCGGCGTAGATCGTTGCACCCCGTGCCTTGGCGTGCTCAAGTTCTTCGAGCACCAAGGCACCGGCACCGTCGGACAGGACGAAGCCGTCACGGCCTTTGTCCCAGGGGCGACTGGCCCGCGCAGGCTCATCGTTGCGGGTGGAAAGCGCGCGCGATGCGCCAAACCCGCCCATGCCGAGCCCACAGGCGGCCATTTCAGCGCCGCCGGCGATCATGACGTCAGCCTCGCCATGCGCAATGTTGCGCGCAGCCATGCCGATGCAGTGGGTACCGGTGGTGCAGGCGGTGGCGATGGCGTAGTTCGGCCCTTGCAGGCCCAGGTGGATCGACAGGAAGCCGGAGATCATGTTGATGATCGAGCCTGGCACGAAGAACGGCGAGATGCGCCGAGGGCCTGCGTCGTGCAATGTACGGCTGGTCTCCTCGATATTGGTCAGGCCGCCGATGCCCGAGCCCATGGCCACGCCTATGCGCTCACGGTTGGCGTCGGTCACTTCCAGGCCGGCGTTGCGCACTGCCTGAAAACCGGCCGCCAAACCGTATTGAATGAACAGATCCAGCTTGCGAGCCTCTTTGGCCGACAAGTACTGTTCAACCTCGAAGCCCTTCACCGAGCCACCAAAACGGGTGGAGTAGGCAGAAAGATCCGTATGCTCGATCGGACCGATGCCACTGCGGCCAGCCAGAATGCCCTGCCAGGTGCTCGGTACATCGGTACCCAGTGGCGACAGCATGCCCATACCGGTGACCACGACGCGTCTACGCGACACAGTACTCTCCTTTTCTAATGACAGAGTTTCTTGCCATTGCATCCAGTTGGACGGAATGAAATGGCAACAAGCTCTCGATGCGGGGCCTGGCAGCCGACACGGCGACAGCCAAAGCTTGCAAAGAAAAAACCGCACGCCAGTCAAGGCAGTGCGGTTTTTCCCGACAAGAAGCGTCGACTACAGCGTCTTAGGCCTGGTGGCTGTTGACGTAGTCGATGGCAGCTTGAACGGTAGTGATCTTCTCGGCTTCTTCGTCAGGAATCTCGGTCTCGAATTCCTCTTCCAGAGCCATCACCAGCTCAACGGTGTCAAGCGAATCGGCACCCAGGTCATCGACGAAGGACTTCTCGTTAGTCACTTCTTCTTCCTTGACGCCCAGTTGCTCGGCGACGATTTTCTTGACGCGTTCTTCGATGGTGCTCATACCTAGTTTTCACTCCTAATGGATATATGTCAGG
Source organism: Pseudomonas fulva NBRC 16637 = DSM 17717 (assembly GCF_000730565.1). Taxonomy (GTDB): domain Bacteria; phylum Pseudomonadota; class Gammaproteobacteria; order Pseudomonadales; family Pseudomonadaceae; genus Aquipseudomonas; species Aquipseudomonas fulva. The sequence continues at coordinate 6,295 of NZ_BBIQ01000022.1, forward strand.
CAGCTGGCCGGTGGCTAATTTTATAGAAGAACGTCCGCTTTTCAAGCTCAACGCGCCTTCAGCCTAGTCCCACGACCAGCCCCCTGGAATCTGATTGCAGCTTTATAACGGATTTTAGGCTCGCAGTATGACTCTTTTTTTACGAAATCCGTCACATTGAACGGCGATATTACATGTACATCCCGCCATTGACGGGCACGGTTGCGCCCGTCACGTACGCTGCGCCGTCAGAGGCCAGGAACGAAACCACCTTGGCGATTTCATCTGCCTGACCCAGGCGGCCCAGCGGAATCTGGGTCTGCAGGGCTTCGCGCTGCGCTTCTGGCAGCTCGCGGGTCATGTCGGTATCGATGAAACCCGGAGTGACCGAGTTGACGGTGATACCGCGCGAGCCCACTTCACGCGCCAGGGCGCGACTGAAGCCTTCCAGACCGGCCTTGGCCGCAGCATAGTTGGCCTGCCCAGCGTTACCCATGGCGCCGACCACCGAGCCGATGCTGATGATACGGCCCCAGCGCGCCTTGGTCATGCCGCGCAACACGCCCTTGGACAGACGGTAGAGGCTGTTCAGGTTGGTATCGATGACATCGAACCACTCGTCGTCCTTCATGCGCAGCATCAGGTTGTCACGCGTGATACCCGCATTGTTCACCAGAACGGTCGGCGCACCGAACTGCTCGCCGATGGCCGACAGTACCGAATCAACCGATTCGGCGCTGGTCACGTTCAGCTCCATGCCGGTACCGGCAATACCATGTTCCTTCAGGGTCGCGGCAATACGCTCGGCACCCGAGGCCGAGGTCGCAGTACCGATGACGGTGGCGCCTTGGCGACCCAGTTCCAGGGCGATGGCCTGGCCAATGCCACGGCTGGCGCCAGTGACCAGTGCAACTTTACCTTGCAGGCTCATGCAAGCTTCTCCAAATCAGGCCAGTGCCGCACGCGTGGCGGCAACGGCGTCAGGGGTGTTGAGGTTGTAGGTGGTTACGCCATCGGCGCAGCGCTTGTTGAGGCCAGCCAGGACCTTGCCCGGACCGCACTCGACCAGGTGCACCGCACCGTTGGCAGCCAGCGCCTGGACGCACTCGACCCAGCGCACGGGCTGGTACAGCTGGGCCAGCAGATCACGCTTCAGCGCATCCAGATCGGGTGCGATGGCAGCTGTCACATTCTGCACAACCGGAATCTGTGGCGCCTGCCACTCGATGGCATTGACCGCGGCGGCAAATCGTTCGGCCGCAGGTTTCATCAGCGCGCAGTGCGACGGTACGCTGACTGCCAGCGGCAAGGCGCGCTTGGCGCCTTTTGCCTTGCACAGCTCCATGGCCCGGTCCACGGCGGCCTTGTTACCGGCGATCACCACCTGGCCCGGCGAATTGAAATTGACCGCGCTGACGACTTCGTCTTCAGCCGCTTCGGTGCAGATCTGTACCACGACGGCGTCGTCCAGCCCCAGGATTGCGGCCATGGCACCGTGCCCGGCAGGCACGGCTTCCTGCATCAACTGGCCGCGGCGCTCGACCAGGCGAACGGCGTCCTTGAGGCTAATGCTGCCCGCTGCGACCAGGGCACTGTACTCACCCAGGCTATGACCCGAGACGAATGCAGGCTTGGCGCCGCCCTCCTCAAGCCACAGGCGCCACAGCGCAATGGAAGCGGTCAGAATGGCCGGCTGCGTTTTATCGGTCTGATCGAGTTGCTCTTGCGGACCTTCCTGAACCAGTTTCCAAAGGTCGTAACCCAGCGCCTCGGAAGCTTCCTTGAAGGTCTCGATGATCACCGGCTTCTGCGCGCCGAGCTCGGCGAGCATGCCCAGCGACTGGGAACCTTGACCTGGAAAGACGAATGCGAGAGATGCAGACATTGAACAAGCCCTTATGATCTTGTCGTCGGATAGAGGCGCCTGGCGCATGCCAGGCGCAGAATCTGAACATTTGGATGAAGACCGAAACCGTGCGGTCACATTTAAGCATTTCGTCGGCAAGACCGCTAAGTGCGGGCTCGCATCACATTACGTGAGCAAATCCTCCAGGCGACCATGGAGGCGCTTGGGCAAATTCTCCTGAATTTCGATCAGGGCCCGCTGGATTGCACTCTGAAAGCCCTCCACGCCTGCCGCGCCGTGGCTTTTGACGACGATGCCCTGCAACCCCAGAAAGCTGGCACCGTTGTGCCGTGCCGGGGCCAGATCAGCCTGCACACGTTTGAGCAGCGGCATGGCCACAGCGCCCGCCAGGCGCGACAACAGTCCGCGCCTGAAGGCCTGCTCGATACGCTGCGCAATCATGGTGGCCAACCCTTCGCTGGACTTGAGCAGGATATTGCCAACGAAACCGTCGCAGACCACCACGTCCGCTGCCCCTTCGTACAAGCCGTCACCTTCGATGAAACCGACGTAATTGAGGCCGCGAGCCCCTTGCAACAGGTTTGCCGCCAGCCTGACCTGCTGATTACCCTTTATGTCTTCGGTGCCCACATTCAGCAGTGCCACTCGCGGGCGCTGCACGCCCAGCGACTGCGCCGCCACCGACCCCATCACCGCAAACTGGTAAAGCTGCTCGGCCGTGCAGTCGACATTGGCGCCAAGGTCAAGCAGCTGGCAGTAGCCGGTGCGTGTCGGGATGGCGGCTACCATGGCTGGACGATCGATGCCCGGCAGCGTTTTGAGCACGCCACGAGACAGCGCCATCAGGGCCCCGGTATTACCGGCGCTGACACAGGCCTGGGCCTTGCCGTCACGCACCAGCTCCAAGGCAACACGCATGGATGAATCCGGTTTGCCGCGCAATGCCTGTGAAGGCCGCTCGTCCATACCGATCACTTCTGCGGCACCGAGAATGTGCAGGCGCGCGCGATCGGCAGCTGAATAGCCGCTGACAAGTTCTTCCAAGAGGGAGGGTTGACCGACGAGGGTCAGGTGAAGCGAGGGGGTAGCCGACAGGCAGGCGATGCTAGCCTGGACAATGCTGCGGGGACCGAAGTCCCCGCCCATTGCGTCGATCGCGATGATCTGAGCGGACAAGGATTACTCGTCAGCGCCCTTATCGATCACTTTGCGACCACGGTATACGCCTTCTGGCGAAACGTGGTGGCGCAGGTGCACTTCGCCGGTGGACTTCTCTACCGACAGCGCGTTTTCCGACAGGGCATCGTGCGAACGACGCATGTCACGGGCAGAGCGGGATTTTTTGTTCTGCTGAACAGCCATAATTGATTAACTCCTAAACGTTTGGGTCACGCTTTAACTGCGCCAAAACACTGAACGGGTTGGACCGCGATACCTCGTCCTTGCTCGAGTCGGGCTCGTCTGCGCCCGCCGGCTGCTGGCATTCTTCCGGATGATGAGCAGGCACGATGGGCAAGGCGAGCAACAGCTCTTCCTCGATCAGCGCCTGCAGATCCAATGGATCTTCGCCCAGTTCCAGCACGTCATAGCCTTTCGGCAACGACTGGGTATTCGCACCCTCCTTCACCACGGCGTAGGTACACTCGCTGTGGATCGGCAGGGTGACCAGCTCAAGACAACGCTGGCAAACCATCTTGACTTCGACATCCAGCTCGCTGTGGATAACCACAGTGTGCTGTTCGTCTCGTTCAAAATCGAACTTCGCCTGCACCGTACCGACATTGTCGGAAAGCGGGTCGCAGAGTCTTTCCAAATCAGCGAGTGGTAGCGAACCGCTAAGGGTTACGCCACGATCAGCCAATTTGCGCGGGTCAACGTGAGGTGGAATCGGGTCATTCAACATAGGCGCAGCATTCTAGGGATGCCCCCCGTCCCTGTCAAAGGAATTTGGTGGCATCGTGCGTGATAGGATGGGTTCAACCGAATCAGGAGCTTACCATGCTTGCACTGTTACTGGCTTCCAGTTCCCTTTATCGCCGCGAACTGCTTGCGCGCCTGCGCCTTCCGTTCACCTGGGCAAGCCCTGACATAGACGAAACGCGCCAGCCGCAAGAGCCTGCAATCGACCTGGTCCAGCGCCTGGCCATGCAAAAAGCCCAAGCCCTTGCGGGCAGCCACCCAAACCACCTGATCATCGGCTCGGATCAGGTCGCGGTGCTAGGCGAGCACATTCTGGGCAAGCCCCACACAGTCGAGCGAGCCTGCGAACAGCTGCTCGCCTGCAGTGGCCAGCAGGTAACGTTCCTTACCGCACTGGCGCTGCTCAACAGCGCCACCGGGCAGTGCCAGGTGGACTGCGTGCCGTTCACCGTGAAGCTGCGGACGCTGGACCGAGAGCGTATCGAACGCTACGTGGCAGCGGAAATGCCCCTCGATTGCGCCGGTAGTTTCAAGGCCGAAGGGCTTGGCGTGAGTTTGTTCGAAAGCACCGAGGGGTGCGATGCGACCAGCCTGGTGGGGCTCCCACTGATACGGCTCGTCGACATGCTGGCCCTGGAGGGAGTGCGCGTACCATAGCCAAACCGGGGGTCGTGCACCGACCCCCTAGAGGCGACTGGGCTTAACGCAATTGCGGGCCCTGGAAACCCATCCACATGGCCAGGCGCTCTGCCACGCTGGCGCCCATGCGCTTGGAGAAACGATCCAGTGGCGATTCCTGCACGGTGAAATCCACCAGATCCTTTTCGCCCACCACCTCACGCGCCACATAGCTGGCACTGCCCAGGCCATCGATCAGGCCAAGCGCCTTGGCCTGCTCGCCGGACCAGACCAGGCCGCTGAACAGCTCCGGGTGATCCTTGTCCTTGAGTCGCTCGCCCCGCCCCTGCTTGACCATGGCGATGAACTGGTTGTGGGTGGTGTCCAGCACGCCCTGCCAGAACTGAGTCTCCTCAGGTTTCTGCGGTGAGAAGGGATCGAGAAACGCCTTGTGCTCACCGGACGTGTAGAGCCGGCGCTCCACGCCAAGCTTGTCCATGGCGCCAACGAAACCATAGCCCGCAGCCGTCACGCCAATCGACCCGACCAGACTGGCCTTGTCGGCATAGATCTCATCAGCGGCACTGGCGATGTAATAGGCTCCCGACGCACCCAGGTCGGTGATGACGGCGTACAGCTTGATGCCAGGGTGCTCGGCACGCAGGCGGCGAATCTCGTCATACACATAGCCTGCCTGCACGGGGCTGCCGCCCGGGCTGTTGATGCGCAGGACCACCGCCTTGGTCTTGCTGTCCTTGAAGGCATCGCGCAGGCCCTTGACGATGTTGTCGGCACTGGCAGCCTCCTGGTCGGCGATGACCCCGCGTACCTCCACCAAGGCTGTATGACTGGCACCGCCCGAGGCAGCCTTGTCCATGTCGGCCCAGGGCAGGAACAGCGCCAGGATGGCGAAGAGATAGATGAACGTCAGCAGCTTGAAAAAGATACCCCAGCGTCGCGACCGGCGCTGTTCCTGGATCCCCGCCAGCAAGGTCTTTTCCAGCAGCTTCCAACTTTTGCGCTCCTCGCGCTCCTCGGGCTCGGCCTCGGGGGCCTTCCATTCGCCTGCCATGCTCACCTACCTCGAAAATGAACCTGCGGAACCGGACAGCCACTCGCGCAGCTGGCCAAAGTGATCGATACAAACCTGCGGCCCGAACTCGGCCAGCGCCTGGAGCGACATTGCGCCATAACCCACGGCGACGCAGTGCATCCCCGCGTTACTGGCCATCTGCAGATCGAACGCAGAATCTCCGACCATCAGCGCATGACCCGGTTCGACGCCGCAATGGTCGAGTATTTGTTCGAGCATCAGTGGGTGGGGCTTGCCGCGCGTCTCATCGGCCGCACGCGTGATATCGAAAAACCGCTCAAGGCCGTTGGCCTTGAGCACCCTGTCAAGACCGCGGCGCGCCTTGCCGGTAGCCACCGCCATTCGATAGCCCTCGGCGCGAAAGGCCGCCAGCGATTCGACAACGCCGTCGAACAGTGGCGAAGGCTGTTGATCGAGCGCCGTGTAGATATCGGCATAGTGCTGACGAAAACGCTCTACCTGCTCAGGTGTCAGACGCGGATAAAGGGTGTGGATCGCCTCGGCCAGCGACAGCCCGATGATCCCCTTGATGGCCTGTTCCTGACTGGGCGCGTGGCCGGCGCGCTCGGCAGCAACCTGCATGGCCTCGACGATGCGCCCGACGGAGTCGGCCAAGGTGCCGTCCCAGTCGAAGATCAGCAGCGCGTAGTCACGGCGCACTCAAACGCTCCACGGTCTTGGCCCACATTTCATCCACGGGCGCCTCCAACTTGAGCTCCCCACCATCCGGAAGCGGCACCGTCAGCGCATACGCGTGCAGGAAAAGACGCTTGCCGCCCAGCTCGCGGATTTCGCGACTGAAATCTTCGTCGCCATACTTGCTGTCGCCTGCGATCATGTGCCCGGCATGCAGGGCATGCACGCGAATCTGGTGGGTACGGCCCGTGATCGGGCGCGCCTCCACGAGGGTGGCGAAGTCGCCGAAGCGGCGCAGTACACGGAACAGGGTCAGCGCCTCCTTGCCTTCGTCGTTGACTTCGACCATGCGCTCGCCTGAGCGCAGGTTGCTCTTGAGCAGCGGTGCATTGACTTGTTTCTTCGCGGTTGGCCAGTGACCGCGCACCAGGGCCATGTAGCGTTTGTCCACGCCATCCCCGCGCAGCGCAGCATGCAGATGGCGCAGCATGCTGCGCTTCTTGGCGATCATCAGCAGGCCCGAGGTGTCCCGGTCCAGGCGATGCACCAGCTCCAGCTCCTTGGCATCAGGGCGCAACTGACGCAGCGCCTCGATCACCCCAAAACTCAGCCCGCTACCGCCATGCACGGCGATCCCGGCAGGCTTGTTCATCACGATCAACGCCTTGTCTTCGTGAACGATGGCGGCTTCGAGCCGCTGCAGCAGCCCCTGAGCCACCGGCGCCGGCTCGTCGCGCTCAGGCAGTCGCACGGGCGGCACCCGCACGATGTCGCCCGCCTGGATCTTGTACTCGGGCTTGACCCGACCTTTGTTCACTCGCACCTCGCCCTTGCGCAGGATGCGATAGACCAAGGTCTTGGGCACACCCTTGAGGGCTGTGATGAGAAAGTTGTCGATACGCTGGCCGGCAAGTTCCGGCGCGACTTCAATCAGCTGGACGCCGGAAGTCGGAGAGGTATTGGTTGTCATGGCGCAATCATACAATTTTTATGGAATTGAAGCACTTAATCATTGCTGCTATAGTCGCGAACGCCGCCATAAGCGGCAGGCCAGTGGAATCAGGCTGTGCGCCAGTCACTGACCTACGCAATTCTCCAGGACGCGAGGCCGTCCTACGGGGGTTCGCCAGTTTACCGAATTGCCTGGAATCGCCACCAGCGCCGTGTAGAGAAGACCGAAAATAAACGACAAGTGCGGTGTCAAACCTGCTTACACGCTTCTTTTCGCAGTACCTCTGCCCGCCCGTCGCTTCCACGCAACCCATGGCGAATGCCTCGGAAATACCTGCCTTGGACATGAATGGCGCCAGCGCAGAATCGCGCTGGCGAAAAATGCAACCCGTTGCGGATTCAGCGCGCGGCAGCACCCGAATTATCAGGGATACGTGCAGGGTGGAGATGCACAGCCCTCGGACCGTGTAGCACCGCGTCCGGCCACCAGCCCCATCATACGGCTGGCGAGCGGATAAGGTCCTGAACAGATGCCCCTGGGCGTCCACGGCTGAAGGTTGATTCCTCCTCCTGACTGAGTGCACCAGGCCCGCTTGGTTGATTCGGATAACAATTCGAAGCCTCCGGGGCCTTGTTGGCACCGCAGCAAAACAGGACGCGTCGTCGCGACAACGGCAGGCTGGGCAACCGGCTGGTGCCGAACGTCGCTCGACACGGGGGTGGTTAACCACCCTTTGCGCACCTTGGCACCGACCATGAGACGTCGTGTGTGCCGAACGCCGTTTCCGGCAGCCCGGAAACCGACGGTACAACATGAAAAGAATGCTGATTAACGCCACTCAACCCGAAGAGTTGCGCGTAGCCCTGGTGGACGGCCAACGCCTCTACGACCTGGATATCGAGTCCGGTGCACGTGAGCAGAAAAAGGCCAACATCTACAAAGGCAAGATCACTCGCATCGAACCTAGCCTCGAAGCCGCCTTCGTCGACTTCGGTTCCGAACGTCACGGCTTCCTGCCGCTGAAAGAAATCTCCCGCGAATACTTCAAGAAGGCCCCTGAAGGCCGCGTCAACATCAAGGAAGTGCTCAGCGAAGGCCAGGAAGTCATCGTCCAGGTCGAGAAGGAAGAGCGCGGCAACAAAGGCGCCGCCCTCACCACCTTCATCAGCCTGGCCGGCCGCTACCTGGTGTTGATGCCCAACAACCCACGCGCCGGCGGCATTTCCCGTCGCATCGAAGGTGAAGAGCGCAACGAGTTGCGCGAAGCGCTCAATGGCCTGACCGTACCAGGCGACATGGGCCTGATCGTTCGCACCGCCGGCCTTGGCCGCAGCAGCGAAGAGATGCAGTGGGACCTGGACTACCTGCTGCAACTGTGGACCGCCATCAAGGAAGCCTCGCTGGACCGCGCCGCGCCGTTCCTGATCTATCAGGAAAGCAATGTCATCATCCGCGCCATCCGCGACTACCTGCGCCAGGACATCGGCGAAGTGCTGATCGACAGCATCGATGCCCAGGAAGAAGCCCTGACCTTCATTCGCCAGGTCATGCCGCAGTACGCCAGCAAGGTCAAACTGTACGAAGACAGCGTCCCGCTGTTCAACCGCTTCCAGATCGAGAGCCAGATCGAAACCGCGTTCCAGCGCGTGGTCGAGCTGCCATCAGGCGGTTCGATCGTGATCGATCCGACCGAGGCGCTGGTGTCCATCGACATCAACTCGGCACGCGCCACCAAGGGCAGCGACATCGAGGAAACCGCGCTGCAGACCAACCTGGAAGCGGCCGAGGAAATCGCCCGCCAGCTGCGCCTGCGTGACATCGGCGGCCTGATCGTGATCGACTTCATCGACATGACCCCTGCCAAGAACCAGCGCGCCGTGGAAGAGCGCGTGCGTGAATGCCTCGAGGCCGACCGCGCTCGCGTGCAGGTTGGCCGCATCTCGCGCTTCGGCCTGCTGGAAATGTCCCGTCAACGCCTGCGTCCGTCGCTGGGCGAAAGCAGCGGCATCGTCTGCCCGCGCTGCTCGGGCACCGGCATCATCCGTGACGTGGAATCGCTGTCGCTGGCTATCCTGCGCCTGATCGAAGAAGAGGCCCTGAAGGATCGCACTGCCGAAGTCCGTGCCCAGGTGCCGATCCCGGTGGCCGCCTTCCTGCTCAACGAGAAGCGCAATTCCATCACCAAGATCGAGCTGCGTACCCGTGCACGCATCATCATCTTGCCGAACGATCACCTGGAAACCCCACACTTCGAAGTCCAGCGCCTGCGCGACGACAACCCTGAAGTACTGAACAACCAGTCCAGCTACGAAATCGCCGCCAGCGAGACCGAAGAAGCGCCACAGCCGACCGCCACCCGCACCCTGGTTCGCCAGGAAGCCGCTGTGAAAACTGCCCCGGCCCGTGCGAACGCACCTGTACCTGCCACCGAGCAGCCACAGCCTGCGCCAGCCGCCGCCCCTGCCCCAAGCGCCCCGGAGCCCAGCCTGTTCAAGGGCTTGGTGAAGTCGCTGGTGAGCCTGTTCGCTGGCAAGGAAGAACCTGCTGCCGCGCCTGTCGCCCCTGCCGCTGAAAAGCCGACTACCGAGCGCAGCCCGCGCAACGAGGAACGCCGTAACGGACGCCAGCAGAGCCGTAACCGTAACGGTCGTCGCGACGAAGAGCGCAAGCCGCGTGAAGAGCGTGCCGAGCGCGCCCCGCGCGAGGAACGCCAGCCACGCGAGGAGCGTGCTGCGCGTGAAGAACGTGCACCACGAGAAGAACGTGCCCCGCGCGAAGAGCGTGCACCACGCCAGTCGCGCGAGGACCGTCGCGGCAACCGTGGCGAAGAGCGCGTGCGTGAACTGCGCGAGCCGTTGGACGCTACACCGCCAGCAGAACGCGAGGAGCGTCAGCCGCGTGAAGAGCGCGTAGCCCGCGAAGAACGTGCTCCACGTGAAGATCGCGCGCCTCGCGAAGAACGTGCTCCGCGTGAAGAGCGCGCACCTCGCGAAGAACGTGCTCCGCGTGAAGAGCGCGCGCCTCGGGAAGAGCGTGCTCCGCGTGAAGAGCGCGCCCCACGTGAAGAGCGCGCACCTCGCGAAGAGCGTGCTCCGCGTGAAGATCAAGCGCCTCGTGAAGAGCGTGCAGCCCGGGAAGAACGCGCCCCGCGCCAACCTCGTGAAGAACGTCAGCCACGCACGACCGAGGAAGCAGCAGAACACGCCGCCGAGCTGGCCGAAGAGCAACTGCCGAACGAAGAGCAACTGCAGGATGAGCAGGACGGCAACGATGGCGAGCGTCCGCGCCGCCGCTCGCGTGGCCAGCGTCGCCGCAGCAACCGTCGCGAGCGCCAGCGCAACGCCAATGGTGAGTTGATCGACGGTGAAGAAGAAGGCAGCGAAGAGCAGCCTCAACAGCGCCAGGCCACCGAGCTGGGCGCAGAGCTGGCCGCAGGCGTCGCGGTGACCGCTGCGGTTGCGACCAGCAACATCAGCACCGACGCCGAGGCCCAGGCCAATCAGCAGGCCGAGCGCGCTACCGCCGAAGTCGCCGCTGTTGCCCCAACCGACAGCAGCGAAATCGCCCAACTGGTCGAGCAGGCTGACGCTGTGGCCCAAGCAGAAGCGGCCGCCGTGGCCCCGGCGGTCGAGCAGCCAGTCAGCGAGCCAGCGCCGTTTGTCGAGGCCTCGGCCGAGCCAGTGGTTGAGGTTGTCCCGCAGCCGGCAATTGAACAAGCCTCCGTTGCTGAGCCAGCCGCGGCCACCGAAACTGCAGCCGTTGAAGCCCCGGCAGACGTTCAGGCACCTGAAGCACCAGTCACTGAAGTGCCCGCGGAAGCCCCGGCCATCGAAGCCGGCGAAATCGAGCAGGCACCTTCCGTGATCGAGGTTGCCCCGGTAGCCGAACAGCCCGCCCCGGCGGTCGAGGCCCAGCCAGAGGTGGCCGAGCCAGAGGTTGTGGCCGAGCCTGAAACGGCCGCGCCTGAGCCTGAGCCAGCCGCCGCAGCCGCCGTGGCACAGCCTGCCACCGTCATGCTGTCCAACGGCCGCGCACCAAACGATCCACGTGAAGTGCGTCGCCGCAAGCGTGAGGCTGAGGCTGCCGCCAAAGCCGCCCAGGCTACCGCCGCTACCGACGCGCCAACGTCAGAGACCGCCGACGAGCCGAAAACCCATCAGGGTTGATAGCCAAGGCTGAATGAAAAAGCCCCGCCAGTGCGAACTGGCGGGGCTTTTTCTTGGCCGGGCGTTTACCCTTATGGACGGACACGGCGCCTGGACGACGCTGTAGGCAGCATCAATAAAGATTGGGCTCCATCTCGAGCTCAACCCCGAACCGCTCCAGGATGTCGGCCTGGATTCGCCGCGCCAGAGCGTGCATTTGCGCCCCGCTCGCCTGGCCATGGTTGACCAGCACCAGCGACTGCAGGCGATGCACCCCGGCATCGCCTTCGCGATAGCCCTTCCAGCCCGCCCGCTCGATCAGCCAGCCCGCTGCCAGCTTCACTTGGCCATCGGCCTGAGGGTAGGCAATGACATCTGGATGCTGCGCACGAATGCGCTCAACCACCTGCGCCGCGACCACGGGGTTCTTGAAGAAACTCCCGGCATTACCCAGCTCGGCCGGATCAGGCAATTTCTCACGACGAATACTGCAGATAGCATCACTGATGGCCTGCGCAGTGAGCACGGTGCTGCCCTGCTCGGCCAGGCGCTGACGCACCGGGCCGTAGTCCAAGCGCGCCTGCAAGGTGCGACTCAAGGCGAAACGCACACGCAGTATCAGCCAGCGACCAGGGTTACGCTTGAACAGGCTGTCACGGTAGCCGAACGCGCAGTCGGACAAGGCGAAGTCACGGACTTCACCCGTCTTGCGGTCCAGCGCGGTCAAGCCAGCGAAGACATCCTTGATCTCGACGCCATAAGCGCCCACGTTCTGCATGGGTGCAGCGCCTACTGTGCCGGGAATCAGGCTGAGGTTCTCCAACCCGCAAAACCCCTGCGCGAGCGTCCACTGCACAAACGGGTGCCAGGCCTCACCCGCCTCGGCCTCGACCACAACGTGTTCGCCATCGTCAGTGAGCACGCGACGACCCTGGGTTGCGACGTGCAGCACCAGGGCATCGACATCGCGGGTCAGCAGCAGGTTGCTGCCCCCACCGATCACCAGCACCGGTACACCCTGCTGCTGCGCACCGTCCAGCGCCTGACGCACCTGCAGGTCGTCTTTGGCCTGGATGAAATAGCGCGCTTTCACGTCGATGCCAAAGGTGTTGTACGGCTTGAGCGAGACCTGCTCCTGCCAATGCTCGGTCATAACCGCCCCTTGATTTCCACGACCAGCGCTTGGCAGGCGGTTTCGATCAGGTCGAGCACCTGCTCGAAGCCGTCGGCACCGCCATAGTACGGGTCTGGCACTTCATCGAGCGCAGAACCGTAGCGGCGCAAAAACAGGTCGAGCTCACCCACTGCCGTGGACGGGCGCAGGGCACGCAGATCGCGCAGGTTGCTCTGATCCATCGCCAGGATCAGGTCGTACTCGGCGAAGTGCGCCACCTTGACCTGCTGGGCACGCTGCTTCGACAGGTCGTAGCCACGTGCCAGCGCGGCCTTGAGGGTGCGGCTATCGGGCGCCTTGCCAACGTGCCAGTCGCCCGTACCGGCCGAGGCTACCTGCACCTGATCGGCAAGCCCTGCGGCCTGCAGTTGATGACGCAGCACGCCTTCGGCAGTAGGCGAGCGGCAGATGTTGCCCAGGCACACGAACAGAACGCGCATTAGGCCTCCAGCAAGCGCCGTACGCGCTCCAGGTCTTCAGGGGTGTCCACGCCCACGGCGGGGGCCTCGATGGCATCTTCCACATGAATACGCACGCCGTGCCACAACGCACGCAGCTGCTCCAGCGCCTCGGTCTGCTCCAGCCAGCATGGGCCCCAGCCGACGAAATCATGGAGGAAACCAACCCGATAGGCATACATGCCGATATGGCGACGGTAAGGCACACCGGGTGGCAGATCCTGGCCTTTGGCAAACGCATCGCGGGCCCACGGCAGCGGCGCACGGCTAAAGCTCAGGGCCAGGCCGTTCTTGTCGCTCACCACCTTGACTGCGTTGGGGTTGAACACCGCTTGCGGTTCGTGGATCAGCTCGGCCAAGGTCGCAATACCGGCTTGCGGGTTAGCCGCCAGGTTGGCGGCCACCTGGTCGATGATCACTGGCGGAATCAGCGGCTCGTCACCCTGCACGTTGACCACGATGGCGTCGCTGGGCAGGCCGAGCCGCACGGCCACCTCGGCCAGTCGGTCAGTGCCGGATTCATGGTCGACGCGGGTCATCAGCACTTCGGCGCCAAATGCCTGGCAAGCTTCGTAAATGCCGGCATCGTCGGTTGCGATGACGACACGGCTGGCGGCACTTCGGCGCGCCTGTTCCCACACGTGTTGCACCATTGGCTTGCCGGCGATGGGCAGCAGGGGCTTGCCTGGCAAGCGCGTGGAGCGCAGGCGGGCTGGAATGACGACAGTGAAATCCAGGCTCATTTGTCCAGGCGCTCATCATCGGTCAGGGTACGTGCCTCGCTTTCCAGCATGACCGGGATACCGTCGCGAATGGGATAGGCAAGGCCGGCGCCCTTGCTGATCAGCTCGGTCTTGTCGGCGCTGAGCTTGAGCGGGCCCTTGGTGATTGGGCAGGCCAGGATATCGAGCAGTTTGGTGTCCATAAAAGGCTTCCTTTGGCCAGATGGCCGACATTGAAAACGGGATCAGGGCTTGGGTAGCAAACGTTGCAACTGCAGGTCGAACCAAGTGCCAAATGCCGGCGTGGGTTGGGCTTCCACAGCCAGGTACCACCAGTTCTCGGCCGCGAAAGAGCGGCACTTCACCGCATCCTTCTCGGTCATGACCAGCGGCAGTGGCGGTGTGAAGGCAAGGTTCTGGGCACTGAATTGTGCGTGGTCGGCAAATGGGTGCGGCAGCGGCTGCCAGCCTAGCCCTTGCAAAGTATTGAAGAAACGCTGCGGATTACCGATGCCGGCTACTGCATGCAGGCGCTGGCCGGCGGAAAAATGGTCGAGTGCCCGGCGCTCGCCCGTGCGCAGATTGACCAATGCGCTGGGCTGCAGGCGAAAACCAAAGCCTTCGGCAGTGTCTTGCTCTGCGCCATTGAACAGGACCGCGTCGGCCGCCTTCAGGCGCTCGACAGGCTCGCGCAAGGGGCCGGCCGGCAGGCATCGGCGGTTGCCCAGGCCGCGAGCGGCGTCGATCAAGACCAATTCCAGGTCTCGCGCCAGGCGGTAGTGCTGCATGCCGTCGTCACACAGGATCAGGTCCAGGTGTTCGCTGGCCAGCAGGGCCTGCACCGCACGGGCGCGGTCCGGGTCGATCATCAGCGGCACACCGGTACGCTGCACGATCAGCAGCGGCTCGTCGCCCGCCTGCTCGGCAGCCTGATCGGCCGTGACCCGCCAAGGCAACTGCGGCGGCTTGGCGCCATAGCCACGGCTGACCACCCCTACCCTCAAGCGCCGCTGGCGGCAGTGCTCGATCAGCCAGAGAATCATGGGGGTCTTGCCCGTACCGCCGACGGTGATGTTTCCCACCACGATGACGGGCACCGGGGCGCGGTAGCTGGCCCGCTGGTCGTTGAGAAAACGCCTGCGCTTGCGTTTGACCACCCAGCGGTACAGCGCTTCCAGCGGACGCAGCAACGCCAGTGCAGGATGGCCGGTGTACCAGGCAGCAAGCAGGCGATCGGCTAGTGTCATCAGGGTGTGCTCTGGGCCGCCTCGACGGTGGTCATGCGCAACTGGCTGAAGCCGAGCTTGCCGGCGGCATCCATTGCGGTGACCACAGCCTGGTGCGGGGTCTTGCCGTCGGCACTGATGGCCAGGGGCAGTGTGTTGTCGCCACCTGATTCACGCTCGATGGCCTCGCTGAGGGTGGCCAGGTCGCTCTTGGGCAGCAGGTGGTTATTCACTGAATACACCCCTTCGGCACTGATGGTGATCTCTACCAACTTGCCCTCATCGCCCGGTGCCCGCTCGGCGCTGGCCGCTTCGGGCAACTGGACGCGCAGCTGGGTTTCGCGAGTGAACGTGGTGGTGACCACGAAGAACAGCAACAACACGAACACTACGTCGATCAACGACGCGAGGTTGATGTCGATGTTCTCGCGCTGGCGATTGCGCCGAAACTTCACGCCTTGCCTCCCGCCACTTCCACCTCGCGGTCCCCCTGAATCACTTCCACCAGTTTGATCGCCTCCTGCTCCATGCCCACCACCAGCTCATCGATGCGGCGCAGCAGGAAGCGGTGGAAGAACACCGCCGGGATACCGACCATCAGCCCGGCTGCGGTGGTTACCAGGGCCTTTGAAATACCGCCCGCCAGCACCGAGGCGTTGGCGGTCATCTGCGACCCCATGAACGCGCTGAAGATGTCGATCATGCCCAGCACGGTGCCCAGCAGGCCCAGCAGCGGCGCCATGGCGGCAATGGTGCCCAGCGTGCTGATGTAGCGCTCCAGCTCGTGGATGACGCGCGAGGCGGCTTCCTCGATGCACTCTTTCATGATTTCGCGACCATGACGCGAGTTGGCCAGCCCTGCCGCGAGGATCTCCCCCAGGGGCGAGTCGGCACGCAGGGCCTTGAGCTTGTCACTGGTCAGTTGTTTGTCCTTGATCCACATCCACACCTGGCCCAGCAGGTGAGGCGGACTGACGCGACTGGCGCGCAGGGTCCACAGGCGCTCGACGACGATAGCCATGGCGGCGATGGAACTCAGAATGATCGGCAGCATCATCCAACCGCCTGACTTGACCAATTCCCACACAGTAGAAGCCCTCTGGAAAAGGTCGCCACTTTACCATAGGCGCGCCAGGGGCTCATCAGCATTAACCACCCCTGGCGTCACGCCAGAACCGACGCTGGCTGCGCATACCCTCGACCTTTCCTTGCACACCGAGCACCAGATGCAACGCCCCCTCCACCGCCGTGTCGTGAAGGGTCATGCCATGCCTGCGATAGCGTTCGACCACCTGTGCATGGGGATGCCCGAAGCTGTTGTTGCGCTCGCGGGATATCAGTACCCCACGCGGGGCTGCAGCGCGGATGAAGGCTTCGCTCGACGAACTGCGGCTGCCGTGGTGAGGCGACTGCAGCCAGTCGATGCGTGGTGAGTCCATGGCAGCCAGCCACGCACGTTCGGCCCCCGCCTCCATGTCCCCGGCCAGCAGCAAACGCTCGCCCGACGCCTCGACCAGCAACACGCAGGAGCGGTCATTGCTGGTGCGCGCATCCGCCCAGCGCCACAGGGAAAAGCGCACGCCGTCCCACTCCCACTGCTCGCCACTGACGCAAGGCTGTAACTGAACCGCTTCCAGCGGCTCACCGCCAATCGCCCGCCTGATCGGCAGCCCGCGCCCGATTGCACCTGCACCGCCGGCGTGATCGGCATGGGCGTGACTGACCACCAGCAGATCCAGGCTGTCGACCCCCAACTTGCGCAAGGTGGGCAACACGACCCGTTCACCCAGATCGCTTTCACCCCTGGCTGGACCTGCGTCATACAGCAGACTGTGCTGCCGGGTACGCAGCAACACCGCCAAGCCTTGGCCCACGTCCAGCTGCCACACCTCGACTTGGCCATCCGGGACAGGCTCGCGAGGTGCCCAGAGCGCCACGAGCATCACCGCACCCAACCCACGCAGCGGCACACCCCGTGGCAGCAACAGCAGCAGTGCACCCAGGCAGACCAGCAGCCAGGCCCACAACGGCAATGCGGGAGGCACCCATGCCGGGCGCTGCTGGGCGACCAGCGCCAAGGCGCGAAACAAGATATCCAGCAGGCCGCCTGCCAGCCACAGCAAGGCCTCACCTGCGCTTCCCAAGGGCAGCAACAAGGTGCCCAATAGCGCCAGCGGCAATACCGCCAAGCTCACCCACGGCACCGCCACCAGGTTGGCCAGCGGGGCACTCAGGCTCACCGGCAAGCCCACCGCCAGCAGCACTGGGAGCAGCCCGACGGCGATGACCCACTGCGCTCGCGTCCAGGCCTGCCAGGGTTGCCAAGCCCCTAGCCGGTCACTGAAGGTGTAGATGAGCGTGGCCACGGCGCCGAATGACAACCAGAAACCTGGAAGCAGCGCTGCCAATGGCTCGAACAGCAGTACGGCAACCAGCGCAAGTAACAAGGGGTGAAACGCACCCAGATGACGAAAGCGCAGCCGCCACAGCAGCACCACGGCCAGCATCAGACAGGCGCGCTGTACTGGCACCCCTGCCCCAGCCAGCCAGCCGTAGGCCAGCGCCGCACTCATCGCCAGCGCACAGGCCCAAGGCAGCCACGGCACCCGGGCCGGCCACAGCCCCCAGCGGGCCAACCACGCGACCACGGCGTAGAGCAGACCCGCCACCAGACCGATGTGCTGGCCCGAAATCACCAGCAGGTGCACGGTGCCGGTTGCCTGTAGCGCCTGCCAGTCCTCGCGTGCCAGGCCTGCCCCATCGCCAAGCACCAGCGCCACCAGCGCGGCTTGCCGACCATTGGCCTCGACAGCCAGCAGCCGCTCGCGCAGCGCATCGCGCCAGCTGGCTGGCGCGGGCGTCAGTAACTGCCCGGCTTTGACCGTTCCGCTGGCGCCGACCCGGCGTGCCAGCAACTGCGCCTCCCGGTCAGGCCCGTGGGGGTTCAAAAGCCCGCCCGGCCGCTGCAGGGTCACGGCCAGGCGCCACTGCTCGCCGGCACGCAGCGGTGGCCCGTCAAACCAGCTCAATTGCAGGCGTTGCGGCAATTCGGCACGCCGGGAATGCGCCCCCTCAAGGTCGAAGCGAACGCCTTGCGCGGTGCGCGCCGGCAGGCCGACCACGCGCCCTTCCAGCCATAACGTGCGACCCTCGAGCCCTGGCGCCAGACGATCATCCATGGCCTGCTTGGCAGACCAGCAAGCCCAGCAAAAGCCCAGCAGGAACACGCCCAGTAACCACCCGCGGGTGAACAGACTGACGACAGCGCCCGCCGCAAGCAATAACAGCCATCCGACCGATGGCAGTTGAGGCACCAGGCCGAGGCTGAGCAGACCAAGTGCAAGCGCCAACATCCCTGTGCGCATGAGGTAGAGCTCCAGAAGCTGTATCAACCTCTGAGGCATAGCCCACTTGTCGGCAATGCTTGCTCAACAATTGTCACAAACTCTGAACGAGGCCGACCGGGAATCAGGGCATACTGCCTCGGTCAACGCTCCGGGAGCCCCCATGCCGCGCCGACTATTCAAACGCTACATGCCGGACCCGAGCAGTATTCGGGAACACAAGTCCTTACGCTTTTTCGGCACGTTGCTGCATGACCCGAACCTGTGGCACCTGAACCGTCATTCGGTAGCACGAGCCATGGGCGTCGGCCTGTTCGCCGCCTTGATCCCGATGCCTGCGCAAATGCTGCTGGCCGCGGCGTTGGCCATTCCGTTGCGGGGTAACCTGCCGATCGCCGTCAGCCTGGTGTGGCTGACTAACCCGCTGACCATGCCACCGGTGTTTTTCGTGACCTACATGGTCGGTGCCTGGCTGATGCAGGTACCGCCACGCGCGCTGCCCGACACATTGACCTTCTAGTGGATCACCGACCAACTGTCGACGGTCTGGCAACCCTTCCTGCTCGGTTCAATCGTCTGCGCCGTGCTGCTGGGTATGCTCGGCTATTTCAGCACCCTGCTGTACTGGCGCTGGTGGGTGGGCCGGCAATGGCGTCGTCGCCAATGCCGGTGCAACGTTTCAGGCACGCATGCCCCGGCCACTGACCAGCAGCCGCACGCACAGCAGGTAGAGCACGGCAGTGGCCACCAGCATGAAGGTGATCGCCGTGCCAATGCTGATGTCCGACACCCCTAGAATGCCGTAGCGGAACGAATTGACCATGTGCAGCACAGGGTTGGCCAACGAGACGGTCTGCCAGAACGGTGGCAGCAGGGTGATCGAATAGAACACGCCGCCCAGGTAGGTCAGCGGGGTCAGCACGAACGTCGGGATGATCGAGATGTCGTCGAAATTGCGAGCAAACACCGCGTTGACGAAGCCTAGCAACGAGAAGATGGTCGCCGTCAACAGCACCACCACCACGGTCACCCCCAGGTGATGCACCTGCAGGTCGGTGAAGAACATCGACAGGATGGTCACGATCACACCTACCGCCAAGCCACGCAGTACTCCGCCCAGTACGTAGCCCACCAGGATGGTGTGTGGCGACACCGGCGAAACCATCAACTCCTCGATCGAGCGCTGGAACTTGCTACCGAAGAAGCTCGAGACCACGTTGCCGTAGGAGTTGGTGATCACCGACATCATGATCAGCCCCGGTACGATGTACTGCATGTAGGTGAACCCACCCATGTCGCCGATCTGCCGACCAATCAGGTTTCCGAAGATGACGAAGTACAGGACCATGGTGATCGCCGGGGGCAGCAAGGTCTGCGGCCAGATGCGCAGGAAGCGCCGTACCTCGCGATAGACGATGGTGTTCAGGGCGACCCAGTTGGTGCGCAGCTCCACACTCATACGGCCACCTTCGACAGGTTCTTTTCCACCAGTGACACGAACAGCTCCTCAAGTCGATTGGTCTTGTTGCGCAGGCTCAATACCTCGATGTTCAGCAGCGCCAACTGGCTGAACAGCGCGGTAATGCCGATGTCCTTGTCCACCTGTACTTCCAGCGTATGAGGCGTCAGCAATCGGCAAGGATACCCTTGCAGGGCCGGGGCACTGGCCAGGTCCTGCTTGAGGTCGAGCACGAAGGTTTCAACGTGCAGCTTGCCCAGCAGGTTGCGCATGCTGGTGTTCTCGACGATGGTGCCGTGGTCGATGATGCCGATGTTGCGGCACAGCTGTTCGGCCTCTTCCAGGTAATGGGTGGTGAGGATGATGGTGATGCCCTTCTCGTTGAGTTCGGTGAGAAAGCTCCACATCGAACGGCGCAGTTCAATGTCCACCCCGGCAGTGGGTTCGTCGAGAATCAGCAAGCGCGGTTCGTGGATCAGCGCGCGGGCAATCATCAAGCGGCGTTTCATGCCGCCAGAAAGCGAACGCGACGGTACATCGCGCTTGTCCCAAAGGCCCAGCTGGGTCAGGTATTGCTCGGCCCGCTCCTTGGCGATTTTTGGCGCAATGCCATAGTAGCCGGCCTGGGTCACGACAATGTCGAAACACTTCTCGAACTGGTTGAAGTTGAATTCCTGCGGCACGACGCCCAGGCAGCGCTTGAGCGCAGACGGCGCACGGTCTAGGTCGTGACCGAACACGTTGACCGTGCCGCTGGTCTTGTTCACCAGGGTAGAAAGGATGCCGATGGTGGTGGACTTGCCGGCGCCGTTGGGGCCAAGCAAGGCGAAGAAGTCGCCTTCGGCAACATCGAGGTCGATGCCATTGAGGGCTTGAAAGCCGTTGCCGTAGGTCTTGGTCAGCTGTCGGATGGACAGGGCAGAACTCATAGCGGGTCACTTACCGAAGAATAGGGTTCAGGACACGCCAGACAGGTTCACTGGCGCAGTGAGTGCGGCCAATGGTGCAAGGCTCGGCCGCACAAGTACAGTCACGTGTATCGATAGTGACTATCGAAACGGCTGCGGTGTTCGATCAGGTCAGCGCAGTCATCACGCCAGCCTGATAGGCCGGGCGGCTCTTGAGGCGTTCGTACCACGCCTTGAGGTGGTACATGTCCGGACGCTCGATGGGCATCTCGAACCAGGCGTAGGCGAAGCACCCCAGTGGGATATCACCCATGCCAATGTGTTCTCCCGACAGATACGGCTGTGTGGCCAGGGCCTGATCGGCCATGGACAGCAACTGTGCGCACTGCTTGTGCGCCGCATTGATCGCCACCCAGTCCCGCTGATCTTCAGGGGTGCGCAGCATGCCCCAGAATAGCGGACGGAAAGGGGTCGCCAGGGAAGAGGTGGTCCAGTCCATCCACTTATCGGCCAGGGCGCGCTGGCGCGGATCGTCCAGGTACCAGCCCTGCGCCTGACCATATTCGGCGCACAAGTAGCGGACGATGGCGTTGGATTCCCACAGGGTCAGGTCGCCATCTTCCAGCATAGGCACCAGGCCATTTGGGTTGCGTGCGCGGTAGTACGGCTCATCTACCACGCCGAAAGCGCCTCCAGCGTCGATCGACTCGAAATCCAGATCCAGCTCATGGGCAATCCACAATGCCTTGCGCACATTGCTCGAGTTCTTGCGGCCCCAGATCTTCAGCATGACGACGTCCTCAGGAATGCTCAGGTCATGCAGTCTACTCCAGACATTAGCCGGCTGTACGCGCGAAGATACCGGCAAGAACGAGCATGAACTGAAACTCACGCTGCCACACCCTGTCACTGTTCTGACAGTGCCGTTCATAGCGTGGTGTCTAAGCTCTGTGGGATGGCCAAGCCCCTGGTTCCAAGGAGGAGTGATTATGTTGCTGTTGTGGCTGCTAGTGCTGGTGATCGGCACTCTTTACCTCATGCACCGGCGCCTGCCGCCCTTGCAGATACTTGGCATCGTTGCCGTCTACACGCTGCTGATGGGCATCTTCAGCAAAGCCCCCGGCTGGCTGTTGGTTGTGGTGTGGCTGGTGATCGCGCTCAACGCCGCGCTCGTGTTACTGCCCGAGTGGCGCCGCAAGGTATTCACGGGCCCGGTGTTCAAATGGTTCAAGCGCACATTGCCCCCCATGTCGCAGACCGAGCGCGAGGCGATCGATGCCGGCACCGTGTGGTGGGACGGCGAGCTGTTCAGTGGCCGCCCCGACTGGCGTACCCTGCTCGCCTACCCTGCGCCAATGCTCACCGAAGAGGAGCAGGCCTTCCTCGATGGCCCGACCGAGGCACTCTGCGCGATGGTCAGCGACTGGCAGATCGGCCAGGACATGGACCTGCCACCGCAGGCCTGGCAGCACATCAAGGATCACGGGTTCTTCGCCCTCATCATTCCCAAGGCGTACGGGGGAAAGGGCTTTTCCGCCTACGCCCACTCCCAGGTGGCGATGAAACTCGCCACGCGCAGCGGTGACCTGGCCTCCACGGTCATGGTCCCCAATTCGCTGGGCCCTGCCGAGTTGCTGCTGCATTACGGCACCGACGAACAGCGCGATCACTACCTGCCGCGCCTGGCTCGCGGTGAAGACATCCCCTGCTTTGCCCTCACAGGTCCCCACGCTGGCTCCGACGCCGGGGCAATGCCCGACACTGGCGTGATCTGCAAAGGCCAGTGGAAGGGGGAAGACGTCATAGGCCTGCGCCTGAACTGGGAGAAGCGTTACATCACCCTCGGGCCGGTCGCCACCCTGCTGGGCCTTGCCTTCAAGGCTTACGACCCGGACCACTTGCTCGGCGAGACAGAAGAACTTGGCATCAGCCTGGCGCTGATTCCCACCGACACACCCGGCGTTGAGATCGGCAAACGCCACCTGCCGTTGGGCGCGGCTTTCATGAATGGCCCCAACAGTGGCAAGGACGTGTTCATCCCCCTGGACTACCTGATTGGCGGCAAGGACATGCTCGGCAAGGGCTGGATGATGCTGATGAACTGCCTGTCGGTAGGCCGCTCCATCTCGCTGCCGGCAGTTGGCACGGGCGCTGCCAAGTACACCAGCCTGGTCACAGGCCAATACGCGAACATCCGCGAGCAGTTCAACGTGCCCCTGGCGGCCTTCGAGGGTATCCAGGAATCGTTGGCACGCATCGGCGGCAACGCCTGGTTGATGGACAGCGCCCGCTTGCTCACGGCCAAGGCCGTGGATTTGGGTGAGAAACCGTCGGTGCTGTCGGCGATTCTCAAGTACCACCTGACCGAGCGCGGCCGTGAGTGCATTCAGCACGCGATGGACGTGCACGGCGGCAAGGGCATCATCATGGGCCCCAACAACTACCTGGGCCGCAACTGGCAGGGCGCGCCCATATTCATTACCGTCGAGGGGGCCAACATCCTCTCGCGCAACCTGATGATCTTCGGCCAAGGCGCCATACGCTGCCATCCGTTCGTACTCAAGGAAATGGCCCTGGCCGCGCGCCAGGACCAGGACCAGGCGCTGGTGGAGTTCGATGATTTGCTGGCCAAGCACATTGGTTTTGCGACGGGCAATGCGGCCAGCACCCTGATCTACGGACTGGGCCTGGGCCGCTTCGAGCAGGTGCCCGGCGATGCCCTGAGCCAAGGCTACTTCCGCGCCCTCAACCGCCAGGCGGCGGCATTTGCCCTGTTGGCCGACCTGTCCATGATGCTGCTCGGTGGTGCACTTAAGCGCCGCGAGCGACTGAGCGCGCGGCTGGGTGATGTACTGAGCTATCTGTATCTGGCCAGCGCAGCGCTCAAACGCTACCACGATCAGGGCTCGGCCGAGCACCTGCGGCCGCTGTTGCGCTGGGCCTTGGAAGAGAGTCTGGGGCAAGCCGAACGCGCCCTGGATCGGCTGCTCGATAACTTCCCCAATCGCTTCGTGGGCTGTGCACTGCGCGTACTGGTGTTCCCTTTCGGTCGGCGCCATACCGGCCCCAGTGACGAACTCGATGCCCAAGTGGCTGAGCTGATCGGCCGTAGAAAGGGTGATCCGGCCCTGGAAGAACTGCTTGCCGGCTGCTACCGCCCACAGGGCGAGAACGACCCCGTTGCCGCCCTCCAGCAGGCCAGCGATCTGCTCGACAGCACGGCACCGCTGAGCAAGGCCTTGCACCAGGCGCTCAAGCAAGGCGATGTCCGCCCTGCGCCTGGCCAGTCGACCATCGATGCAGCGGTCGAGGCTGGCGTCTTGCAACCGGACGAGGGGCAACGCCTGCACGCGGCTGAACAGGCGCGGCGCAAGGTCATCGATGTGGATGCCTTTGACAAGGTGCAGTTGACACCCGAACCCGGGAAAGTGCGCTGAGTCTTTCCGAACGACAGGGGAGGCGTATACTCCGCCCCCCTTTCAGCCATACCGAGGACCCCTGCCATGGCCAACCCACACCTGGAATACCACCTGCAATTGCTGCAGCACCTGCGCACCATCCTCGTGGCGCTGGGCGAAGCGGAGCAGGTGCCGGAAGAAAGCCATACCCTGTTCCTCGAGCGCTTTGACGAACTGCTAACCGTGTTGCCACAAGACCCACTGCAAAGCCAGTACCTGGGCCAGGACTTGATCTGCCAAGTGATTCAGCGTTACCCGCAAATCGCACATTTGGTGCCCCGCGATCTGCTATGGTTCTTTGCCGGTGATTGCCTGCACTTCATGCCTGATGAAGAGCTGGATATGTATCAACAGCTCGAGGAGCTTCGCTTCGCAGCGCAGGAAAGCGGTCAACCCTTTGACTGGCATCAGCACAAGCAGCTGCTGAGCCAACAACGCCAAGGCAGTAGCCACTGATTCACCCAGGTATCCCACGCCGGACGTGGGATACCTCGTCCTCCCATGGAACGTGTTCTTATTAATACGTTGCCTTCAGCTGATGCCGTATTCACGCTTTCTTACTCTTTGTAGAGAATAGGCCTATTGCGCCACACCGCTCAATTATTAACTCGAAAAAAATTCCCCCGCCCCTCAGAAAAATCAACACACAACTAATACATAGTCTTATAGTTAAAAAATATAACAAACATCGAACTCATATTATCCTTGCAACTAAAAAAGTGACTTCTATAAAATTCGCGCCGAAGTTAAAGAACACCAATACCACTGGCGTTCAATTAACCTTTCAGTCATTTAATATTAGTCACTCGAACAAGGATCCTTATGAAAACGTCTCTCCTGGCCGCATCGCTCGGCTTCCTCATGACGGCCATTGGCACGTCGGCAAACGCCAACACAGGCCTTGTAATGTTTGACGGCAAAATCACTGCCGACACTTGCCCGATCATCATTTCGCCACCTTCCGGCGCCATCGGCAGCTCCGTGGAGATGGGTGAGCTGCCAGCCAGCGCCTTCAAGGCCAGTGGTGAAGAGTACAACCAACGCACCTTCGCACTGGTAGTGGAAGAGGGCGCGGTGTGTGGTTTCAGCAGCAACAAAGCCACCGTCACCTTCGAGGGCACTGCCGATGTCAGTGGCAACTATTTCGCGGTCACCCCTACTTCCGATGGTGCCAAGAACGTAGCCATCGCGCTGCGTGACCGCACTGGCAGTGCGGTCGCCCCAGGTAGCGCATCGGCCGAGTACGACCTGAATGATACGGGCCAGTCTCGCATGGTGTTCCACGCGACCTACCGCGCAACCAGCGTACCTGTGTTGCCAGGCGCAGCGTCGGCCAGCATTCACTTCACCGTCGACATCATCTGACCTGCCGAGCCCGGCTACAGGCCGGGCTCACACCCTGTACCCCCATCGCGTCCAGGTGCCGTTGCGCACCTGGTCTAGAGGACGACTTTCAATGCCAGGTTTTTCAGTACGGGCGGCTTCGCTGCGCGCGATATTCAGCACCTGCGCAGCGGCATTGCTGCTTATCCTGCCCGTTGGCAGCAGTCAGGCTGCGCTCACATTGAGCAACACGCGGATCGTTTACCCAAGCGACAGCCGCAGCACATCCGTCGTGGTGCGTAACCCCAGTAAACAGACGTATGCAGCGCAAGTCTGGATCAATACCCAGGCTGACGACAGTGTCACCGCAGTGCCGCTGATGCCTTCACCGCAGTTGTTTCGCCTCGATCCTGGTCAGGAGCAACTGTTGCAGATCAGCGCCTTGCCCAACGATCTGGCCGAAGACAGAGAAAGCCTGTTTTTCCTGAACCTCCAGGAAATCCCGCACGCCGTGCCAGGCCAGTACAACACCCTGAACATCGCGCTGCGTACACGTCTGAAGCTGTTTTACCGGCCCCACCAGCTCAAGGGCAGCCCTGCCACCCAGGCAAACCACTTGCAGTTTTCACTGCATTCGGCCAACGGCCAGACGCAACTCAGGGCACACAACCCCACCCCGTTCCACGTCACCTTCAGTCAGCTGGAGGTGGTCGGTGCGCAGCGTTCCGGCAAGTTGGAAAACCTTCCGATGCTGCCACCGTTTGGCGATCACTACTTGCCGCTGGACGGAGTTCGGCCTGGCCCTGACCTGCAGGCCAGGTTCAGCATCATCAATGACTTCGGTGGCTACACCAAGCCTTTCACCCTGCCTATCGCCAATCGCCCCTAGCTT
Source organism: Pseudomonas fulva NBRC 16637 = DSM 17717 (assembly GCF_000730565.1). Taxonomy (GTDB): domain Bacteria; phylum Pseudomonadota; class Gammaproteobacteria; order Pseudomonadales; family Pseudomonadaceae; genus Aquipseudomonas; species Aquipseudomonas fulva. The sequence continues at coordinate 32,469 of NZ_BBIQ01000022.1, forward strand.
GCCGTCATAGGCGAGGAACTTTCCATGCCATTAATCACGCCCGGACGCCCGTGCGGCGCCTGCTTGTGCCTGCTAATCGGCATCAGCCCCTGGCTGCCAGTCGCCCATGCCAGCTCCCACAGCCAACCTGCAATGCAGTTCGATGCGCATTTCTTGCGCCAGGCCGGTACCCAGCCTGACAGCGTGTCGAGTATCGCACTGGACGCCCTTGCCGACTCGACCTCGCTGCCGCCTGGCCGCTACCGGGTCGATGTCGTGCTCAACCTGGAGTTCGTGGGCAACCATGAATTGACGTTCATCCTGCAAGACGAGCGCCTGGACGCCTGCTTGCCCGGGCCCTTGCTCGTCGGCATGGGAGTGCGGCTCGAAAGCCTGCAGGATCCTACACTGGCCACGGCGACCTGCCTGGATTTGCCTGCCGTCATTCCAGGCGCCACATCGACGTTCGATGCCGCAACGCTACGCCTGACGTTGTCGGTGCCACAGATCGCCATGCGCCGTGATCTGGCCAGCCAGGTGGAGACTGCGCAGTGGGACCACGGCATCAACGCAGCCTTCATCAATTACCAAGCCTCCACCTACCAAGGCCACAACCGCTATTCGGGGCGTTATTCGAGCGCTGACCTGAACATCAACAGCGGTGTCAACCTTGGCGCCTGGCGGCTGCGCAGCAGCCAGGCATGGCGCGAAAACGGTACGGGTGCAACACGCTGGAGCCGGTCCCAATCCTACGCACAACGAGGTATCGCAGGGCTGCGCGGCAATCTCACGATCGGCGAAACGTTTCTCGACAGCGATGTCTTTCGCGGTATTCCTCTGCTTGGCGTCCAAGTTGCCTCGGACACGAGCATGCTGCCCGAGACGCTGCAGCAGTACGCCCCGATCATCCGTGGCGTGGCGCAAACCCGGGCCAAGCTCGAGGTGTGGCAGAACGGGTATCCGATCTACACCACTTACGTGAGCCCTGGGCCCTATGCCATCGACGACTTGAGCCCAGGCGGCAGCGGTGAGCTGGATATTGTCCTGACCGAGGACGATGGCCGCGTACAACGCTATACCCAGCCCTATGCCACGCTCAGCAACCTGTTGCGTGAAGGCGTGTGGCGCTACAGCATTGCCGTGGGTCGCTACAACCCAGCCTCTAGCTTCGACCGCCCGACCGTATGGCAATCCACCGCCGCAGTGGGCATGCCGTGGAACACCACGCTCTACGGTGGGCTGATGGCCAGCCACTACTACCACGCCGCCAATATCGGCCTGGGCAAGGATTTAGGCGATTGGGGCGCGCTTGGCTTGGACATCACCCAGGCCAACAGCGAAGCGGCCTCTGGCAACCAACAAGGCCAAAGCCACGCGATCAGGTATGGCAAGACCTTTGCCAGCCAGACCACCCTGCGCTTTGCCGGCTATCGTTACTCGACCCGCGGATACCGCGACTTCGACGAAGCCGTGCGTGAACATAGCGGACAAGACAGCTTCATGGGAGCCCGTCGAAGCCGCCTGGAAGCGGCCGTTCACCAGCCTGTGGGGCAGCGCAGCGGCCTGAGCCTGACCTATTCGCAACAAGACTACTGGCAACGGTCGACCACCCAGCGTCAGTATCAGGTCAATTTCACAACCCACCATGGCGGGGTCAACTACAGCCTGTTTGCCTCCCAGTCATTGAACGACGACTTCCCGTCCCAACGCCTGTTCGGCCTGACGCTGAGTATGCCGCTGGACATCGGTCACAGCGCCACGGCGTCCTTCGATGCGCTGAGCAACAACCAGGGCCACAGTCAGCGTGCCACGCTCAATGGTTCCAGCACACAGTACCCCATCAGCTACAGCGCCAGCCTCAGTCAGAACGAAAGCAAGCAGAAGGCCGCAGCATTGAGCATCGCGCACCAAGGCCGCAGTGGCTCGCTGGGCGCAGGTTTCACCGAAGCCGGTGATTACCGCAGCCTTTCCCTCAATGCCAGTGGTGCGTTGTTGTTCCATGAGGATGGCTTGGCCGTTGGCCCGTACCTTGGGGATACGGCGGCCCTGATCGAGGTCCCCGACATTGCGGATGTGGGTGTGCGCAATGCCACCGGAGCGCTGACCAATGCCAAGGGCTTTGCCTTGGTACCGCACCTGCAACCCTACCGCAACAATAGTCTGGTGCTGCAGACCGACCGCCTCGGCCCGGAGGTGGAAATCGACAACGGTTCGGCACGCGTGGTGCCAAGCCGAGGCGCCGTGGTCAAGCACCGCTTCGAGGCCCGCCGCGTGACCCGCTTGGTGCTGACGCTGCGTACTGCACAAGGCAGACCGTTGCCTTTCGGCGCCCAAGTAGTCGACAGCCTGGGCAAGCAGCTGGGCATCGTCGGCCAGGCGGGCCAAGTCATGCTTTCCACGCATACCCAGGCGCAGGTGTTGAGCGTGCGCTGGAACGAGCATGAGGACGGCATGTGCCAAGTCGCAGTTGACCCCAAAGACTCGCCTGCTCAGCAAGGCTATCACCTGCTATCGCTGGTCTGCGGCTAGGCCCTATGTTTGTAGCGCCCAGCCTGAGCACAGGCTGGGCTGTGAAGGAGTCCCAATGATGAAATACCTGACAGTGTGCGCTGCGTTGGTGCTAAGCATCAGCAGCCAGCCAGCAGTGGCCGCCTCCGAAGTCAAAAGCAAGGCCTGCTGGTGGTACGATAAATACCCAACAGGCCCAATGACGTTCATTCGTAAACTCGGTACCGTGCATGTGCCGCGCGATGCCCAGGTAGGTCGCCAACTGGGCGGTTTCAACGTTTATGATTTCACGAATAACGAGGCGAACAGCCTCTTGGAGTGTTTTAACCGCGGGACGCGCTGGCACTTCAAGTTTGAACCGGTACGCCCGTTGCTCCCCATCCATACCATCGATGGCAGCCCGATCTTGCAAACCAATATCCCGGGTATTGGTGCACGTATCGAGTTGGGTTGGCCATTCAGTGACCAAGGTCCGACAACATTCATACCTTACGGGCGCAACCCACCGCTGGTGCCGTTTACTGCCTATCACGATGCCGAGAACACGTCAGCGTTTCAGCTGAGATTCATTGAAAACAACGTGACCCTGTACAAGACCGGGCCAATTCCGCCCGGCATCCACAAACTCGATACGAGCATGTTCACAGGGTACTTTGATGAACCGACCGTTGGCTTGGCGCTGACCTATTATTTGCAAGCCGAAGTGGTCAACAGCGAGTGCAGCCTGGCAGGCACAGGCGTCAGCCCTAACCCGGTCAAGCTAGGCGAGTGGGAGCGCTCGCGATTTAGCGCGCCCGGAATCACCACGCCGTTAGAACCCTTCACCATCACGCTCAGCGGCTGTGAGGTCGACCCTGAGCACAACACCTACGCCACCATCGAGCTCACCGGCATCAATGGTTCAGTTCCGATCGGCTCGCCCCTGGAAGGTATTTTTTCACTGACTACCACATCGTCGGCGCGAGGCGTAGGCATACGAATTCTCAAGCAAGATGGCACGCCCCTGGCATTGAACAAAGAGGTGCCGCTGAGACCCCTGGCCGATGGCACCACGCCGCTGCATTTCAGTGCGCAGTTCATTCAGGTGGAAGCGGCCACCGCCGTGCGTGCGGGTGACGCCAACGGAGCACTCAACTTCACCATTCGCTACCGCTGAACTGCGCTTCGATGCCCTACCCCGCCTATGCGCCTTCTACTGGCTCATACCGCTGAGTACATCTTCGGGATCGTAATGGTAGCGAGCAGCACCGGTGGGTCCATCGACACTCTGCAGCCGGTTCAACGCATCGTACGTCAGGGTACGGCCGGCTTCGTCCTGGATCAGGTTGCCATTGGCATCATAGCGCAGCTGCACCGCCGGCAGAGATGAATGCTCGATGGAGGTCAACTGCGCTGGGTCCGCGGCATTTTCGAATTTGTAGATGACCCGCGAACGGCTATTGTCGGCCGCAGTGGTCGTCAACAGGTCGATGTTGTCGATCGCATCCAAGCGGAACAGTTGAGTCTTGATTTGCTGGCCATAGGGGTCAATCGGACATTGCTCGCCCGCGCAGTTGTAGTCGGTCAGGCGTCCGCGCAAATCGTATTTGTAGGATTCTTCGCGTAGCACACCGGTTTCATCGGACAGTACCCGCAGGACGAGCTTGTCGACGTCATCATAAGCTTGGCTGAGGGTCTGAGTATGCTCGGCCACGAAGACCCACTCGCCCGTATCCTCGTCCAGCGCAAAGCGGCCGAACTCGAAGGTGCGTAGGTCTTCGCGATCATGTGGGTCATACCGCAGTTGCGTACGCAGCGCCTGATCACTGGCCATGTCCCGGGTGGTCGTGGTGTGCAGGCGACCAAACAGGTCGTAGCTGAAGTGGGCCTGAAGCAGCGGCTGGTCGGTTAGTGCGGCGTACAAGGTGGTGCATTTCAGCTGCCCCAGGGCATCGTAGTCGTTGCTTTGAACCTGGCCGAGCACATCCTGGTACGCCAGCAGACGGCTGCGATAGCTGTAGTCGTAACGCATCTCGAAGGGCGCAGCCTCGCCCTCAACCCAGCGCCTTTCCACTTTCACGTCCCCATTACTGAAATGATCCCGAGTCAAGCGCAGGTCAGGGATTTCACAGTCGATCAAGCGCGCATTTTGTGGATCGTGGGTGAAGCGGGTGGTGACGCCGCCGACCGTACGCACCGTAGGCTGCTCGCTGAGGCTGGGCTGGTACTCGTAATGGACACGCTCGCCGCTGGGCATGGTTACCCAGCACGGCTTGCGCTGGCCGGGTTCGTACTCGAAGCGCTGCAGGCGCCCCCCGGTCGTGGCGCTGATACGCCGGTTCAGGCCGTCGAAGCCTTGTTCACCCAGTAGTTGATCGCCGCCGCGGCTGCTCGATACGCTGATACGCGTGGGCAGGTCTTCGCGGCTATGGGCGGCAAAGCTTCGCCGCACTTGGGCAGCATCGGGCAGGGTGTGGATCACCAAGCGCTCGAAGGCGTCATAGGTGTATCGATTGACACGCTGAGGTTTGCCCGCCATGCCTACGCTCTCCTCGAACAGGCGCCCAAGCCCGTCGTACTGATTGCGTTGCAGGCTGATGGCGTCAGCTGGCTCCAGCTTGCCAGGCGCAAAGCGTTCTATACGCGTGGGTTTATCGAACAGGTTGAGCCACGTAACGGTGATACCGCTGGAGACGAGGTTCCCCTGCTCGTCGAGTACCTCACGCCATTGGGTGATAACAGGGCCTTTGGAAGCAGGGGTACCGACGGGGTCAGTGCGCGTGTACTCGCGCACGCCGTCTGGCCCAACCACGCAGTCCTGCTCGCCCCAGTCGTCGTACTCGAACGTGCTGGTCAGTTCCAGCTGCTGATCGCCGAGCCAGTCGATTTCGGTTTGCGTCTGCATCTGACCCAGTGCGTCGTACCTGGCGCGGTAGGTCTGGCGCAGCGTTTCGCCGAGCAGAGGGTGATCGACGTCCATGCGCTGTTCCTCGACCACCCGGTTCAGGCCGTCCAGATAGGTGATGGTCTTTACGCCCTTGACGTCAAACTGCCACTGTTCGGGCACACCGTTAGCGGAATCTCGCAAGAAATACGTATAGCGTCGATTGGCTTCGTGGGGTTTGCCCGGCGCTACCGTCTCTTGGGTCACCCGTTGCAACGCGTCGTACTCGTAACGGATTTCGACGTCATTGTCATCGCGGTTGAGCAGCGGCTGGCCGGTGTGCAGCGAATGCTCCAGGGTGATCTGCTTGACCTCACCGTCGTACCCGGTCAGCGTCTCAAGCGTGTGCAAGACGCTCTGCCGGGTGTAGGTGCTCAGTGGCGTAGAGTAGTCATAATGGGTGACGGTATCGAGGGTCGCTTCGGGTGGATCCTCCGGTCCTGCGGGGTACTGCACGGTTTTTTCCCTCACCCGCCCCATACAGCTGGCTGCCTGATGTTCGTACTCATAACGCGTGCACTCCAGCCAGCGCTCGCCATCGTCCACATCGACCAGCGTTTCGCTTTCGACTTCGAACCACGGCACCGTCAACCTTGGACCGGGCTGCTCGGCGTCGTCAAGCGGCGCATAGGCCACATAGCTGAAACGTTGGCTGAGCACCGGTGCCAAGCCCTGCCCGTCGCTGGCCGGATAGGTGGTCGTGCTTTTGAGGTGCCGCACAAAGCCACTGGGGTCGTGCGGATGCCCTTCTTGCTCCGCCGCCTGGAACCATTCGTTGCGCACCTCGATGCCGTTGGCTTCCTTGCGGGTCAAGACGTTGCCATGGTTATCGTAGGTACTGATAACCGATTCCGAACGCGCGGGTACTTCGCTGCCGACCACCACCCACCGGCGCGTTTCCTCGGTGGGCAACTGGAACGTGGGCGGCTGGCGGTGGAAGCCACCTGCGTTAATGGTGTATCCCGTAGCAGAGGTTTGTTGGCAATTGCCTTGCAGGGTCTTTACTTCAGTCAGCAGATGGTAACGGTTGAAGGTGCGGGTGATGCTACGAATCTCCTGGCCTTCCTGTTTCCAGACCTCCACGCTCTGATACTCGTAGGTATCGCTGTCGGCGAGTTTGTAGAGGTTATCCAAGCCATCGTCGCGCCATGGCAGCGATGTGCCGCCACCTATGAAGTTGTGCGCGCCAGGGTAGCGGTAGTCCACATCCACCAAAGGCTGCCCTGCCCCGGGTTCGATTTGATGCCGGGTGACCCGGGGAAGCGGCGAAGGCCGGCCGCTGCCAGCAGGGAATTGGTGACCGGCATCAGCGTATGAGAGCATTTCCACTGCTCCCGTTGGCGTAGTCACACGGCTCAGACAGAGGTGCCCGTGTGTACGTACGTACATCATATCCCACCGCGCCTGTTCGACCTGCTTGCCCTGCGCTTCGCCCAATACACTGATGCGCTCGACCCGTTGATCATCCTCCTTGAGCTGCATGTCGTAGGTGACCAGGGGCGCTCCGTCTGCACCGACGAACGGGTGCAGCTTCAACACGACGGCATTGGCCGTGCGAGCGGTCTGGAACAGGATACGGCGCTTGCCATCGTTCTGCTGAGTGTCGTCACTGATGGAGTCGAGTACCGGATGCTGGCTGTTGAACAGCCGATACGTGAAAGCCAGGCTCTGGCCCTGGGCCGAGAACAGCCGAGCCGGCAAGAATACCGGAGCCTGGTTACTGCCTTGGCGAGTCAGTATCTCTACCAAGCCCGAGCGGTGCTCAATCCTGAAGGCATCATCACTGTCACGATAGACCTTGAAATTGACCAGTTTCTGCTCTGCCAGCACCATCGGCTGCGCATTCCGGTCGGTGATGCGGTACGTTTCGCCTGTGCCCAAGGCCAGCACCTGGTTATCCGGTGTGTACTGGGATAACTGGAGCGTCCAGCCAGCGCCGTAGCCGGAGTCGATGATATTGAGGGGCGAGAATGACAACGTCGGTGTGAATTCCGGGCCCAGCAACGTATTGGCACAGAGGTCGGGCAGTTCGATCTTCATCGTGTATTGCCCGGTGCGCGGATCGACACCGCCCTGGATGAAGCTCATGAAGTTGAAGGCGTTGGAATGGAGTGAGTGCTTGACGGACATGGTGCCCCCCCGGCCTTGGCGGTAACAGTGGGTTGGATGCTATGGGAGATTACGAATCTTTACGCAGCTGAGTTGATGCTCCCATGGAGGAACGATGGTAGAAATCACTTCTTTTTTAAGTAATTGGACACCCGCTACCACAATACCGCGGACCGGCGTGTCTCGCACTTCAGTCATTTTTACCCACCGGGTGGTCGTCGGATGTTTTATCGTTTCGACGTGGGCAGTCCAATTGTTTTCACGGGGCGGATGCACAGGCTTCACAGGCACCTCTTTACAATCAACTTGATCATAGAACCGTATCTCCACCGCCGAGGCGACGTTGCTCATGGAAAAATAATCCGAGTTCCTCTTACAACCGTGATTTTCTAATCTATAGGTGTGCATCGAATCACTTGGCGCCGGTATCGGGATGGAACAGGAATTGACAGGTGACTGATTTTCATAACGCTCAGCAATCAGCAACCTGCCGTAGTCTTGTGCAGCTACCGCATCGGTCCCATGACTACACGCCTGGAGCAGCGATAGCACTGGCACCATCAAGTACTGGATTTTCATCGTCGACCCCTTTCATTCAAGCGTTATTATGCAAGGTCAATACGGCGCGCTGGTGCGCGTTCAGAACGTTCGGCGAAACGCTGATGTGATCAAGGTAATTACGGTGCTCAGGCTTACTGGTTGACAAGTAACTGAAGCGACGGTAGTGGCTGTTGCCATTTTCGTCACGCAGCAACACGACCAGCGATGGTGTCAACCACCGCTTTACCCAATCCTGGAGAGTGCGCCTGTAAACATCTTCCCGGCGCAAGTTCACCAGCACCAATGACCCAGAGGCATACCACCGTCGATCAACTGGCAGCGCGTCCAACTCAAGATCTTTGCGAATGGATTCCATGGCAGTATCAAACTCTACAGTCTCAGGGTAAGGTTCAAGAGAGTCATGGAAAATCAGCCCTGTGTAGCTGAACATCCGGTCATTCTGGCTGGGCCCTTCCCACGTGATCATCGAAATGTTCGGTGTTGTAAGCGGTGACACCCGATTTCCTTCCATACCCAGCACTTCACAGGATACGAATTTGGCGTGCGCGTAGCGGAACGTCCAGTAATCAATGGTCGTCAGGAAGAAATCGAAATCATCTTGCTCATTATTGCCGCCGCCGCCATCGACCCGTTGGCGCGTGAAACTGTAGTCGTTCTCGAGCACCTGCAACTGCGCCGCCGACACTTCGATCCTCGCGTTATGCACGGTGGTGTCGGTGGAATAATGCATCTGTTTGGAATCGGCCTGGAAACCCGCATAGAATTGCCGGGTCTGCCCAGCGCCCGCTCGGCAGTGCAAGTACAGGTAAACAATGCTTTCGCGGTTAGTGACTGCACGCCGGGGCGCGGCAGCCGCCGCGCGCCCGTTCGCCAGGTGAAAGCGATTGGGTCGGGTACTGACCGCCCAGAGTTCAGGATCGCCCAGTTCGATGCCTTCGCGTTCCAGGGCAAGCGTGCTCACGCGCTCAGGCGTGCGTTCGTGGTAAAGCCCCAGCGTTGCCAATTCGGTCACGCTCAAGGGATAGTCCTTACCATTGACCTGAGCTGTCTCGACATAGACTTCCAGTTCCAACTGCTGGAAGCCATTGTTGAATTGGCGGCCCTGGCGGTTGCCATCCTGGCCGCTCATGACCCTGACCGTGAACTGATTCAGCTCTTTCCAACTGCCTTCCATTTCCAGGTCGCTATGCTGCACAACGCTGTGGCCGCTGGCGAACACCACGCCATTACTCACCACCTCACACGTCACCACGCTGGTGCCACTGTGCTGGCCACGGCTGGAGAAGGCGCCAGTCTGGTCAACTTCACCCTCCCCTGATAACACACGCCAGCGGCGGTCGGCGCCTGGCATGAACTGCACGGGCTCACTCAGCTGCGCAGTTTGCCCATGTTGTACATTCGCCACATGGGCTGGGTACAGGCTCAAAAGCGGCTGGCTATTGACCATCACCAATGCCGCATCGCGAGCTTGTCCGGCGTGCGCCTGCACCTGTTGTACGACCAGTGGCCGTACGCCAGGCCCGCGGTCGGGTACGAACAGCGCACGGTGCTGGTCCTGGTCGGACAACTCACCGTGAAACGGTTCGAGCAACGACCACTGCACCCCTTGTGCATCCTTCTGCCAGCCAGCCAAAGGAATCACCTCCTGTTGGTCTGGCCAGTAACTCGCAGCGTTGGGAAACGTCGCTACCGACTCGAAACTCACTTGCAGGCGAGCGGAGGCGACGAAGACCTCGCCCGGCTTTGTGCCATCGAGCTCGGCGGTCACCACCACGGTCAGGCTCTGGTGGCCAATGTCCTGGGGGCTGGGCGCACTGTAGCGCCCCTTTGAGTCGATCTGCCCATGCCCTTGCGGCAAGTGGCTGTGGAGGCTTACTGCATGCCAACGGCTAGCGCTTACGGCCCTGCCCTGGCCGTCATGCAAGGTAAAACTCAGCGCCTCGCCTGCCTTGATAACCGCTTCGGCGGGCTCCACCGAATAGGTGGTAACCAGCGGGTCGATATTGCCCAGCACCAGCATGTCGAAGGGCTCATGGCGCTCGGCCTCCACGAAGGCATAGGTGCCAGGAAACAACAGGCTATTGAGTATTTCCAGTTGTTGACCGTCTGCATACCTGGTCAACGAACGGTCCAACAGCAAACTGGCTGAGTAGTTACCATCGGGGATCAGGTAAGGGTAACTGCTGTCGGGGTAGTAGCCGTCGGCACTGTTGGCACTCACACGAATGAACACCAGTACCGCGCCATCGCCCTGATTGACAGCCTGACTCAACTTGGCGCCCGGCGCTGCCTGGGTGCGGATGATGAAACGCCGTGGGCTCAGTGGGTGATAGCCTTGAAGATCAACAATCCCCAGATCGAACTGGGTCATGCGTGCAGGCAGGCCATGAAACCAGGTTTCAAGCGCTGTCACCAGTTGCTCGTTGAGGGGTGGCTGGTCTTGCAGCAAACTGCAGCGCAGGCTGCTGCCATGGGCGAGGTCCAGGCTAACCCGGCCATGGCGATCGACCTCGCCTGTGACCAGCATCAGGTCCAGGTCAATCTCCAGGGTATAGCCCATGGCCTCGGTCACGTTGAACGTGTTGATCAAGGCGCCATCGCTCAGCTGCACGGTGGTGCAGCGCCCTGCGATCAGATTCATGATCAAACGCGCCCGCGAATTGCTCAAAGAAGCGTTGATGAACGACAGTCGCGGTGCACCGAACTCCAGTCCCTCCAGCTCGATGACCGCCGCACGCGCGCCGGTGAACGCCAGCTCATCGTTGAAGGGCGGCAGAAAGCTCAGTGTATCCAAGCGCTGCTGATACTGTTGCATCAGCAAGCGGTTAAGCCTGGACCGGCTATAGGCCGCCACTGCACCCCAGCCCAAGGTCGCGGAACCTTTACCCAGCCGCTCAAGCATTTGTCTTTTTGAATAGGCCATGATCTATCCTCGTGGATCTATGTCTGAGTGCGTTGTGGTTTCGGACCCGACCCATACCGCGTCCGGCCAACGCTCATCGAGCACCACGATCAGGTGCCCTTCCAAAAGACCGAAGGGGGAGTCCAGGTCGGCGAACACCAGCAGGAAACGCTCACCATCGTTCGAGCCTGGCTCATAACGGCCACGCTGCACGAAATGGCCCGGTCCGAGAGCCACGCGCCAATTCACGTCGGCCATGGACTGCCCATTGAACATCGCAGTGAACTGCCGACGCCCGGCAGCCAGTGGCGTACACGTCAGGGTGAGGCTCGATGGTTTTTGCCGGACCAGCACATGCAGTGAGCGCTCCTGCCCGCTGGTCACGTCGCGCACTTGTACCTCGTCCAGCACATAGTGCAGGTCCGCGACCTGGGCACCGGCGATGTAGGTGCGCTTGAACGGCGCCCCTTCCACGACGTCCAAGGTACCGCTGCCTGGACGCGGGTTGATAATTTGCCACTCAAGCTGCTCGCCGGTGGTCCCGGCCGACAACTCCACCTGATCTTCCGACCAACACACCTGGATCAACGGATTGACGGTCAGTGCGTGAGGCAACACGGTGATCAAGCCAACCTGCTGTATTGCGGTGGAGGGTTGAGTGACGGTTATCCTTATCTTCACCCCATTCTCGTCAATCGCATGCCGTGGCGGCGCCGTGTAGACACCGGTGGTCGGGTCGATTCTGCCGGGCTCGCCCCGCTCACCCGGCAAGATTGCAACGCTCCAACGCACACCGACCTGTGGGGGATAGACGCGAAACACATGGGATGCACCTGCCGCCAAGTGGACATTCTCGTCGATCAAGCGAAAAGCGTCGGCGCCTTGTGCCTTGACGAAGGCCGCCAGTCCATGGGGGTACTCGGCGTGCTCCACGAACAACGACGTGCCCCCGGGCAGCAAGGCGGTGGCCAACAACTGCTCTGGAACATAGGCCGTCAGGTTGCGTGAAAGCCCTTCGAGTATGGCCTGCTTGAGGACCAACCCAGCGGCGTGTTCGATTTGCGCCACCTCAGCTGCCGGCAAGGTGGGCATGCCCGATACTGGGGTGACTTCGCCGATAACACCCAAGGGCCAGTGGAAATAGCCCAGCAATAGCCCACCGGCGTCCTCGGCCGGGGTCGCCAGGCACAGGTCGAAGCGGTGCGACATGGTGAACGCAAAGGTTACTGCCAGCAGTTGCGGATACTGCGAGTCATGCCGGGTATAGGAGCACTTCAGCGCGAACTGCGAACGCCACGTCATCTGCACCCCATCGTCGTCGAACAACGCGCCCAAGGGCTCGATTCCGCCCGCCGCCGGCACTTCGAATGCTTCGCAGTTGAACATGAAATCACGTGCGCGCACCTGCCTACGAGCCCCGCGCAGCACACCGGAGGTCGCCCGCATCTCAGTCAATACCTGGCCCGCGTGGGTATAGCTGAACGAGGCAGCATCGAACATCCCAGTCAAGCCATTGGCGTAGGCCGCCCGGTGCAGGACGCGCCTGGACAGCAACACGCAGGCATTGGCTGGCACATCGCCGGGCAGGTCGTCGGGCAGCAGGAACGGAAAATTCGACCGGTCGCTAGGTAAGCTGCCGGTCGGCCCTTGTTCCAGCGATGCGAACAGCACCACTGCCAGCTGGCCATCGGCCTTGCTGTCATGGGTACGCAGAGCAAGCTGGCGCACACCCAGGAAGCGGTTGCCAGGCACACTGGGGAAGTCGAACAGCGTACTGACACGCTTGCTCTCGGGCAGGGCATTGAACAATGCGCGGATAAACGCTGTGCTTTCCTCACTGCCTGCCACCTGATCGTTCAATGCGAAGTGCACCTGCTCGATCTGAGCCAAGTCCACACTCAGGCGTGGGCCGTCGCTGACAACAGGCAAGCGATACTGCAGGGCCAAGGCATCCAAGGCATCGTGGGCACTGAGCGCAGTCACTTCGCCACGCTCCGTAGCTACCAGCAACCCCCCTTCCATGGCGACTGCCTGGGTCAGGCGCGGCGTCTGCCAGGACGCCTGGCCAGGCACCAGGCTTGCAGGGCCCAGCCGGTACCCGAACAAATGGTAGGTCAGTTTGGTATTGGCGATCTGCAGAGTCCCAGTCAGGTCATCAATGGCCGTGTGAGTCAACCACCGCTGCACATGGTGGGCCTGCAGCAGACTATTCAGTTGGCCGGCCGAAAACGCAGTGATGAAGTCCCACCCAGAGAGGTTCGGGTTATCACGCATCCAGGCCAGCAATGCGCCTAATGAATTACCAGACATGAGCGTCTCCTGATTCGGTACGTTAAGTGCAAGCGTTCGCCCAAGCGACCTGTCAACCCGCCACGCCCGTCACCTCGGCGCACAGCGTTCGATAGGCTTGATCGTGATCGAACAAGGGCAAGGCAAGGACGATGACGTTGGTGAAGACCCCAAAGGGTGGAAACTCGAAGCGCCCCTCGACGATCGCGAAACGCTCGGCGCTCGCCGGGTCGGCGTGGTAGAGGTTCTGCTCCATGCGACCTGGGCCGGCCAACACCGTCCAATCCGCCTCGAGGTCGCTGGCGTTGAGCTGCAACTGCAACTGGGCCGTACCCTTCGCCAGATCCATGGCTTGCAACACCACCGAAGCGCCACTTCTACTGCGCGTCACGATGCATATCTGACGCGTCTGACCGGTCTCTTTGTCGCACACCTCGATACGTTCAATCAGGTGCTCGGATGTAGAGCTGTCGGGCCTGGCGAAGTAGGTGTTGTGGCTAGCGGTGGTGCTGGCCAAGCGGCCTTCAGGCGTGTCGCCCAGGATCCGCCACTCCAGGTCAGCGCCGCTGGCGCCCGCTGCGCTCAACGGCACTCGGTCCTCGGCGTCACACAACTCAACCAATGGGCTGACGCTCAGCACATTGGTCACCACCGTTATCAAGGCAGAGGCGGCAAACCCTGTCTGCGGATCGGTAGCCGTCACTTTCACGCGGATGAAATCGCCGTCGATTGCGCTGACTGGGGGAGCTTGGAAGAGGCCGTCGATCACCGTACCTGGGCTTGAAGACTGTCCCCAGACAAGTTCTGCGCACCAATTGAGCCCCGGGGTCAATGGCGTAACGGTCAGTGGTTGGGTAGCCCTAGCGGAAATGATCGGCTCCAGGGGCGAGAGCTCGAAGGTAGTTAGCCGGGGTGCGATGCTGCCGAAGCAGGCTATGTCTTTAGGCATTACGACATCGTCCGCTATGATCGCACCGCCGAATTTCGTGCGTAGCGTCTCGCGGGCCGTCTGCTCGACCAGCATATCAGCTTGTAAATTGCGCTGGATTGGGCGTATGACTAACTGGACCAGGCTAGTCAGGGGATCTCGAACGGCTAGGTATGTCACAATTAACATTTCAAGAAAGATCAGTTTCAGCACCAGGTCCCGATTTATCGCTGAAGTGGCGAGCGAGGCCGGGATTTCCGTCCCCTCTTCCGGCGGCTGCGGCTCGGCGGGTCTCGTTAGGCTGAAGTCCAGTAATTCCATCACACCGCTTTCATTCATCTGATAAACGGCCGCTAATTCGGAGGGGTAAGTTACCGGCATATCATCGAACTGGCGGAAGTCATCTTCGTCAAGAAAACCCAGGTCATCTCGTAAACTCAACACTTCGGTGAAGCCGACCGGGTTCAAGACAAACTTAAACTCCATACGCTCACCGATGAAGGAAATACTGAAGTTGTCCTTTAGCACGATTGGGTCGATGGTCAGGCCCCAGTGCACCTCGTAGTTGATACGCTGACCCTCAATCGCAAAAAACGAGGCCCCGTATCGGCTAAACTCCTTCCGCTCGAACGATATGTGCCCCGAAATGGCCCTGACCGACTCCATTTGACCCTGCTCATCGTGTGTCACGGCAAAGACCGAATCGTCACTCAACAGAGGCCGCAGCGCCTGCAGCAAGGTCGCCACCATCAAGCGCTGCTTGTCGAACAACACCGTTGCCGAGTAATTCCCCTCACTCGGGATCAGGTACTTGAAGTCGGACTCATTACCCGGCAGGTTGCCTTCGTGGGAGCCGTGCATACGAACGAATGCCAGTACTGCACCGTCGCCCTGTTCGCCAACCTCGGCGGTGGGCGCAGACTGAGTGCGCAGGCGAAAAGACGCGGGTTCAAGCAGCGGCTCCGACCCTGGTATAATTTGCCCTAATTGCCAAACACGTTGAGCCGGTTCAAGGGCTTGAAACTTTCGCTTGAAGAAATCCGCACTCAATTGCTGGATCTGATTGTGATCAGGAAACGACAACTGGAAGTCATCGCTGCGCTGCAAATCCAGGAACACTGCGCCATCCTCGGCGACATTGCCAGGCACGTCGTTCAAGTCCAACTCAAGACTAAGTTGCGGCCCCACCAAAGGATCGACCCAGTCGATGCGGTAGATGTACCAGTCGCCCCGCCGCTCCAGATTGACCTGATTGCCACCGATCACCGTCATGCGCAAGCGTGCCTTAGAACTGTTCAAATCGGCATTTTCGAATGACAGCCTGGGTCGGTCGAGGATGAAGTTCTGTAAATACACCTTGTAGTTGCCAACCAATGAGGCATCGCCATTGATGGGCGGCAGCATGCCGTTGCCACCGAAGCGGGAGATGTATTCCTGGCTCAGCAGCTGGTTGAGCTTGGCGCGATCCATGACTGCGATGCTGCCCCAGCCTGACAGTCGGTGCTTGACGCGCA
The DNA here is from genome assembly GCF_000730565.1 of Pseudomonas fulva NBRC 16637 = DSM 17717. Classification (GTDB taxonomy): domain Bacteria; phylum Pseudomonadota; class Gammaproteobacteria; order Pseudomonadales; family Pseudomonadaceae; genus Aquipseudomonas; species Aquipseudomonas fulva. The sequence continues at coordinate 48,182 of NZ_BBIQ01000022.1, forward strand.
TCCATTGGACAATGGCGGCCTTTGAGTTGCTCATGGTTGACGCCTCCGCTAATTACACTGGATCAAGCGATCAGTTGGGGTTCCAAGTGAGGAAAAGACTTGTAACTTTCGCCGTCATCGAAGCTGACCTGCACGCTGACGCGCAGTACCCTGTTCAGCTCAAGGCGCTGCAAAAAGACGTTGGGCAGTTCGGCTGTCACATGGCCTTGGTAATATTCCTCGTCGCTGACTGGCTGCGCGTTACGCATCACATGATCCAGCTCGCCCCCCCCGACCTTGGCTACGCCAGCGGCTCTGATGATCAAGCGCTGCCCTGGCGCCATGAACGGCCACACATCAAGGCTGAAATGGGCGTCGTCGCCCTGGAGCGCCGATAGGGACAACTTGCCGTCGATCAGTTCATCGCGGTGACCCTGGATCACTGGAAAACGCCTAGTGGCGAAGTCGGCCACTTTCAGGTCGAACGCTGACGATTCATAAGGTGCCTGGTCCGGCAAGTGCAGGCTGTAATACACGTTCAGGCGTTTGCCCAGGTTGGCGGGAATCGCCGCTGCCGGTATATGAAACAGCCGTGGGTCCGCAGGATCGGCTTGCTTGACGATGACCTTGCCGGTGCTGGCGTGCCCGTCCCAGTGCATCCAGATATCACCGTCATTGGTTTCGGCAGCCAGTGGGACCCTGACCCTGGCGCCCCAGCGAACCTGCTCTGGCGTCACCGTCCCCTGGTTGGCTTCATCTCCGCTCTCCGGTATGACAGTGTCGATCAGTGGCCAAGGCAGGTAGAGCGGCCTGCGCACCATGACCTCAAGCACCTGCGAGTGCCAGGCCGCACCCAAGCGGGCCACCTGATAGCTTACCCGAAGCGGCTTTCCGATCAGCTCGTCACTGTACCAACTGCCCTCAACCCGCACTTGAAGCTGGCGGCTGACAACCGTACTGACGTCGGCCCGAAAGCCCCTCAAGCTCAAGTCTGGCCCCTCCAGGTACACCACCAGCTGGTCACCCAGCTGCAGGTCGGCATAGTCGTCGATAAGCAGGGTGAAGCCGCCAATCAATGCCCTCGGGTCCAGGTCGCTGCTGCCGTCATGACCTTCGATCAACGGCTTGGGCAACAGCGGGCTGAGCGGCGGCCCCGACTCTACGATGTCGACTCGCTGAACTGGCGACTCACTGTCACCCCCCGAGGCGTATCGAATGCGGTAGGACAGCTCGGCATGGTCGCCGTCGAATAAGTGCATGACCTCCTGGAGCGGCAAGGTCATGCCTACGACCATGCCAATATCCCGTTCGGTCACCGAGTGAGACTGGCTGTAGGGGGATTGGGGGTCGCCAGCGAAATACGGCACCCATTCAAAGATCAGCGTATCGCCCACCGTCATCGCTTGGTAGGGCGGCACGGCCACGGTCAGGTCCTGGCTGATCAGTTCCAGGTCGATGACCAAGTCATGGGCTTCACGCAGTTGCGCCACTGCCAGGGTTTGCTCTTCAACCGCCGGACGGTCGATGCTGAAGAACACCCGCAATGACTCATTATCGGGACGGGCTTCAACCCCGGGATGGTAGGAATAAAACACATACCCACCCGAGAGCCGCTGGAGACGATCGTTATCGATGGAGAATCGTACCCCTTGCGGCTCGATGGACACGATCCGGAACGTCTGGATCATGTCCAACACTTCGCCGTCCGCCGCGCATCCGCGCCAGTGAGGGGTGACCCAGTCACCGACTTTGAGCGCCGGATCGGTCAGGAAGGTTTCCAGCAGCTCGCCGCCCAAGCTACTCAGCTCCAGGTTGTCGCCGGTGCCCAGTAACGGCACGCTGGGCCGGTCAGGTCGTAGCGTCATGCATTCCCCCACTAGCGCCCGAAGCGCTGAATTGGTCATGTTCTGGCTGTTTTATACGTCCGGTATTGCGCTGGGCGAAACTGGTAGAAATGACAGGTGACGCCCCTCCCCCCCGGCGCCTAGGCTCTGTCCAAGCGAGTGTCTGAACGCCGGATCAGCCGTCCTGCCAGGGGCAACAGGGAGCGAAAATCGTCATGAGCGTTACATCATCCGTTCACTCTAATGCCCTGAATTTCATGAGCTTCATCCAAGGGGGGGTTGACCCACGCACGGGGCAGTACAGCCTGAAGATCGAGCTGCCCGAGCTGGGCGGCAACAACCTGCTTGGCCCAGAATTCAGGCCAACCTTGCAGTATTCACCGCTCAACGTGACCGACTCCGGGCTGGGCATGGGCTGGACGCTGGAGCTGTCGCAGTACACCCCGCACAACCAGGTGCTTTCGCTAAGCACCGGAGAAAGCCTGAAGATCACCGACCGCACCGCCCGCCCAATGCGGCTCGAAGAGCAGCGGATCGACAACTTTCATGTCTACCCCGAGGGGGACGATGGGTTGCGGGTGGTGCACCGCTCCGGCCTGGTGGAGATCCTCACCGAACAAGGCACCCAGCAGGCCTCCCTCTACTTGCCGGTGGCACAGTATTCGCCGCTCGGCCACCGTCTGACGTTCAACTATCAGCGTTTTTCCGGGCAACACCCTTTGTTGGAAAGCATTCAGGATGGCGATGGCCGCATGCTGCTGCGCGTGCTGCGTGATCCGACGGGTTACCAGGTCGAACTGCAATTGCAGCCACTGTCCGGCAGCGACGGCAAGGCGCTTGCCAGTTACGTGATGAACCTGGAAGCCGACGACCGCCGGGTAAAGGAGATTGTCATCCCCAGTGACGATCAGGCCCGGTGGACGTTCGGCTATCAAGAGGTGCTTGCACACCTGTGCATGACCAGCGTGACTCAGCCTACCGGGGCTACTGAACGCCTGTCCTACCTCGATGGAGGGCATCAATTCCCTACCGGTAGCGGTCGCCAGCCGTTGCCCCGCGTTACCCGTCACGTTATCGAGCCGCACTTCGACCAGCCCGCTGCAGACATTCACTACCGCTATCCGACCCCGCGCAACTTCCTCGGCGGCGGTAGCGATATGAGCTGGAGCGACGATGGCCGTGACAACCTTTATCAACGCCTGGACGACTACGACTACAGCTCGGTTGAAATACTCATGGAAGGCGAGAGAGAAGTTCGCCGTATCGAGCGCACCTATAACCGCTTTCACTTGCTCACCCATGAAACGACGCTTCAGGGCGACTGTCTGCAACGGCTGGTCACTGCCTACGGGATGGTCGAAGGTGCGTCATTCAAGAGCCAGCCACCGACGTGCCAGTTGCCCGTCAGTGAAGAGCGATTCTGGCAGATGACCAGCGGCGAGCGCCCATGGCGTAGCGAACAGACCGCCACCCAGTACGACAATCACGGCAATGTGCTCATCCATACCTATGCCGATGGCACGGAGCAGAGCAATGAATGGTACTCAGCGGCAGAGCAGGACGGCCACCCGGCTGATCCTGAAGGGTTCGTGCGTCACCTCAAGGCACAAACCCTGCGCCCTTCACCCAAGGGTCAACCGGGAGCAGCCACCCTTACCCGAACCTATCGTTACACGACGCTGCCCGTGTTGGCTGCGTCTGACACCTCGGCAGTATTGCAGCACCCACACCATGTCGTGAGCAGTGAAACCCTGATCGATCAGGCCAGCGCTCAGACGCCTCTTGCGCACCTGCGCAACCAGTGGGTCAATGCCCCGCGTGATCGGGCACTGCACGGTCGCCAATACCTGAAGATCGAGAACCTGCAAGGGCTGGAAACGGTTACCGAGTACCACTATAGCCTCGAGCGCAGTGCAGGCACCGACGAGCCTGTGCTGAACGTTCAGCAGCTGCGTATCGGTTACGACGGCACGCAGGCCATCACCACCGTGCAATATGGCTTGCGCCATGGGCAGGTGATGCAGCAGCGTGACAGCGATGGTCTCGAAACCCGCTACGTCTACGATCGCCTGCAAAGAGTGGTGAAGGAGACCGTGGCTGCCGGGCTGCCGACAGAGGCCTCACGCCATTACCACTACACCCTGACGCCGATCAGTGGCGAATCGGCCAGCCAGACGTTCACCGACGAGCACGGCGTGTGCACCAAGACCCTGCTCGATGGCCTGGGCAGGGTGCGCGGCGAGGAACGTGACCATGTGGATGAGGCCATGGCGCCACGGCTATACCCGACGCTCGCAGTAACCTACGACAACCAAGGCCGGCCAGTGACCGAAACCCACATCGACTGGTTGGAGGGCCTGCGCAAGCTGAACCTGCCCCAGCACTACGCCTACGACGACTGGGGGCAACGTTGCTGTACAACCGGGCCAGATGGCGTGCAGCAGCATGAACACCAGGACCCGCTGGGCAACGCTCAGCACCGCGGTCTGATCGTTCATCGCTGGCGCCAGGCCGGCAGTGGGCCCACGGCAATGATCAGCAGCCGCAGCGAGACCTGGATGAACCGCTTCGAAAAACCGGATGTGATCCTGCGCCAGGATGCCGAAGGCTTGACCTTGGCCACACGCAGTTTCGCGTACGACGGGCTAGGACGCCTGGTGAGCGAAACCGATGAGCGTAGGCACACCACCAGGTTTACCTACGACATTTTCAACCGGCCCCTGCAGCGCATTTTGCCCGACAGCACCTGCGTGGAAACCCGCTATGCGCAGCACTCCACTGCGCTGTTGCCCATCGGCCTCACCGTCAAGCCCGGCAACATCAGACTGCCGGCCGTCCAAGTTGGCGCACAGTCCTTCGACGGCCTTGACCGACTGCAGGGCAGTACCACCGGCTGGCGCAGCGAGCGCTACCACTATGAGGGCAGTGAATCGCGTGCGCGGCGCAAACGCAACGCTGCCGGGCAGAGCATCGACTACGCCTATGACCTGAGCTTGACCACATACCCAATCACAAGCAGCAGCGCGGAGGAAAACGCAGTCTTCGACTATGACCCCATCGGGGCACGACTGACACGCGCCAGCGGTGCCCACGGCTGTTGCGACTACCAATACAACGCCCATGGCCACTTGCTCGAAGAACACTTGCAAGTCAGCGGCCATGCGCCTTTGAAAACTGAGCACCATCCCTCGTTGCAGGGTCGCCCGCAACGCACCGTCGAAGCCAGCGGCCTGGAAACGCTCTATCACTTTCACGACAACGGCCTGCCTCGGGGAATGCAGCAGCACAAGCTCGACGTGAACCTGCAGTATGACTCACTGGCGCGGCTTGAAAAGATCACCAGCAACGACTCGGACAACGGGACCACGGTGGTCACGGTCGTCGAATTTGACGACCAGGACCGCGAGATCAAACGATCCTGGCAACAGAGCGGCCACCCTGAGCGCATCCAGACACAACTGTGGGATCTCGATGGCCTGCTCAAGGAACGTCACCTCTACCAGGGGGCCATTACCCTGCTGAAGGAAACATTCACCTACACCGCCCTTGGCCAATTACTCAACCACCACTGTGCAGGTATCGAACTGCCCCGCGATAGCCAGGGCCGGGCGATCACGCAGCAAACCTTCAGCTACAACAACTACGAAAGCCTCAGCATGGTCACCAGCCAGTTCGCCGATGGATCTGCCCGTGAGCGTGCGCAGTACGTTTATGCCGACGATGACCCTTGCCAGTTGCGCAGCATTGTTTACACCCCTGCACGCAGCAGCCCCCATCCGACCTTCAAATACGACCGCAACGGCAACATGGTGCTTGACCAGTACGGTTGTACATTGCGCTATGACAGCCAGAACCGTCTGCAGTCGCTTGTGCGGGCCGCCGGCACTGGCCAATACCGGTACGACGCCCATAACCGCCTGCTTGGCAGCACCGACGGCAGTGGGGCCGACAGCGTGCTGGTGTACCAGAACCACCGTTTGACGCTGGCGGTCCGCGGAGCCTTGCGCACTCAATACCTGGATCTGGATGATCAACCCGTCGGCCAACAAACCCTCGATGACGCTAGCCAGACGCTGCTGCTTCACGCGGCGGATAACGCCAGTGTGGTTGCTGAAGGCCAGCACGGTTCGCTACGCAGCATGCGCTACAGCGCCTATGGCGAACGCTACAGCGACACACCGGTGAGCAGCGCCATGGGCTTTAATGGCGAAGCCCTCGACCCACTGAGTGGCCGTTACCTGCTGGGCAGCGGCTACCGCGCCTACGACCCTGAGTTGCGCTGCTTCCTCAGCCCCGATTCGCTCAGCCCATTCGGGGTTGGCGGCCTCAACTGCTACGCCTACGCCCGAGGCAACCCCATCGCGTTCCGTGACCCGACCGGGCATGAAGCGATTGGCTTCAGTGGTCGCCTGCGGCGCCCCGATGAAGACATCACGCCGCAAAGCCAGCCAGAAGAGATCAAACAGGGAGACGGGGGCTGGCTGAAATGGTTGTGGGTAGGCATTGCCGTTGTCATGACCGCTGTAGCGATTGTGACGTTCGGTAAAGCAACGTTGGCGGCGGTAGCCGCTTGGAAAGGAGCTGCGGCCGCTTTAACGGCCACGGCAGTAACGGCCGCAAAAACGGCGGCGGCGTTGGCCATCGGTAAGGCAGTGGCTGCGGGTGTATCAGCCGCACTGGCTGTGGCCGGCACGGCAGCCCAGGTCCACGGCACGATCACGAATAACCAGACAAGCTTTGATGTGGCTCAGTGGCTCGGTATCGCGAGCGTCGGTGTCGGGCTCGCCAGTGCAGGGGCCTTTTATGCTGCGGGCAGGATGATGAGAAGCGCTACCGGCAGTGTGGGAGTGGGATCGAGCGCGGCGAACCTGGCCGACGATGCCGTTCCGGTCGATGCCGTTTCGGTCGATGCCTGAAGGAAAAACTGGCTGTTAGGCACCCGTTCCGAGCAAGTCGGATTACCGCTTAGGGCCAACCCTCCTTCACCGCCTCCAATACCAACGAGATTTGGTCCGATGGTAAAGGTGGGCAGAAACAGATCGGATCAACTTAGAAGGCGCATATTCCTCAACCCTATTGAAGGCAGTTGAAACCTCGAACTTCAAACGGCACTAGGAAAGCAAAACATGAACGAACAAACACCCCCCACCTCCAAACGCGCACTTGCCGAACAAACCCGCCAGGCCCAGCGCGAAGCCCGGCGCCGGCGCAACGCATCGCTGCTGGCAGAATTGGCGCCGTCCGTGCTGGGTATCGCCGATCCCAGCGACGGCACCCTGCTCAAGAGTGCCGTGGACAACGATCTTGAAGTGCGCATCCCCGCGTGGGTGAACTTGCCTGAAGATGGCGACACTGAAACCGTGTATCTGCAATTATCGACCAAAGGCGATGCTGCCTCTGACTTTGGAGACGTCGGTCAGCCCCTGGAAGTGGTTGGCCCAGTCACCTCAGCCGATTTTCCGCTGGTAATGCATGTGCCCTTGGCCAGACTCGTCGAAGGCAGGCTATGGCTGCGTTACCGTATCGTGACCTTCAACGGCGGTCATGCAGTTTCGGCAGTGGTACCGCTGATCTGTGACCGCACCGCACCCCGCAACAGGGTCAATCCCGACGAGAAACTCGACGGCTTGACCGTCGGGGCAGCGTTTATTGACGACGAGTACCTCAAAAACAATCCGTCCGGCATCGTTGCCCAAGTGCCAGAGTATGACACCTACGCGCCTGGAGACACGTACAAGGTGTATTACTTCGAGAGCCCACCTGAAGAGCATGAGGATTACGAAAATCAGGTCGATGAGGGGCCTCTCGATGCGTCAATGCAAGTGGTTATTCCGAAGGACGTGGTAGAACGTGCCGGCGATGGCAAGTATTACCTTGCCTATTACCTGTATGACAAAGCGGGAAACAAGAGCCGAGGCTCGCTGATCACCAGCATCGACGTCGCCCTTGGCCCATTGCCGGCCAACCTGCAAGACCCTTTGGTGCACGCCGCCGACGACGGCGTTGTCGACCTCAAGGACGCCATTGACGGGGTATCGGTCGATATTCCGTATTACGACGGAGCCAAAGCCCACGATGCTATCGCAGTGACCTGGGGTAGCACGCCATTACCACCGGAAACCGTCGGTGCCAAAGCCTTTCCAATTCCTGTTCACGTGCCCAACCCAACCTTGCGCGCTGAATACGGCACAGCCTCAGATGAACTGGCCACCAACGTCAGCTACCAGATCATGCGCGGTGCCGTACCGTTTGGCCCCAAGGCCATCAGTGTGAACGTCGACTTCAGCGTGGTAGGCCCCGAGCGCCCCGACCCCGACCCCACTTGGCCCAACCCGATCAACCCTAACCTGTCGGCACCCACGGTGCGAGGCGCACGTTCGGCAACGGATAACGTGATCGATCGCAGTGACGCCAATGAAGACGCCACACTGACCATCCCCTTTTACGACAATGCCGAGGACGGGCACGTGCTCGTTGTCTACTGGCATGGCAGGTGTGCAGGGACTCACACCGTGGACACGGCCCGTGATGCACGCGGCATTACCGTTCCTATCGATTGGGGCATCATCTTCGCGGAGGGTAACGACCCCGCGTTGCCGGTGCACTATACCCTGCGCGAATCGCAAGACGCCCTCAACGAGCAAATGTCGCAGACACAGTGGGTGGACGTGGATGCAGTTACCGTGATCCTGCCGCTTCCGCAGTTCCTGGGGGTTAGGGCCGGTTGGCTGAACTGTGATTCATTGCGCGATGTCGCGGGGGTACCGACCAACAACATGGTCCTGAAGGTGGAGATCCCGGACATGTCGGCCTACCTGAAGGCAGGCGACATAATCGAACTGGAGTGGGCACCGTTGATCGGCTCCAAAGATGAAGATGGCGACGACCCGGTACCCAATGCGGAGAAAACCGAACTCGTGGTGCTGGACGAGACGTCAGTCAAAGGCTTCATCTGGGAAATCAAGCCTTATACCGACCACCTTCTGCCAACCTATGACGCCAACCTTAACGGGGGCCGTACGCGGGCACGGGTGCGCTACGTCAAAGCCGATGACCCTGATTTAGCCTCGGAATGGGCAGTGCATAAGTTAAGCCTGGCCGAAGGCAGCGACTCTTGCGCAATGCCGTAACCTTGAGCTCCCTACGCGGTAGCGCGGCACGGTGCTGCCGCGAAGGGAGCACTGTAGGATTTTGGTCAGAACAGAAAGGAAAATTCCTACATTAGATAGAGAAACATCACTTTTACAATTCACCCTAACGATGCGAGCTCAGTACAGGAAGTCGTAGCAGCCATCTGCAAACAGCCTCTTCACAGGGTGATCCAATGTCCAGTTTCCATGCTTTCAAACCCACACTTTTTACTGTAATGATCCGAGCCACCACCGCACTTCCATTAGTGATTATCGGTAACTCGGCGGTGGCCCAGACTAATGTAGAAGGTCGTACTGATATCCAGTTTGGTACGCCCTTGGATAATTACCGTGTATTCAGTGGTGCCACCCTGAACGCCACGGGCGCGAATCTGTTGTATGTCGATGCCGAGGCAGGCGCGCACGTGTTGCTCAACGATTCGGACGTCACCCCAGGGTCGTCCGCCGTCGCGCTGGCCTTGACTGGTGCGAACGCAACGCTCGAGCGCTCGACCGTTACCGCCAGCAGCCGTGCGCTCACTGGCAGCCAAGGTGCAAGCATCAGTGCCAACGACAGCGTTATTCGCGGTGGGTCACGTGGTGCCAGCCTCAACCAGAGCCACCTTGAGCTAAGGCGCAGCGAAGTGCATGCCAGCGACAACAATGGCGTTGCCGTGGAGCTGTTCGACGGCAGCGTGTCGGCCAGTGACAGCAGCCTGATCAGTGGCGGTCGCGATGGTATCCTGGTGCGTGATGGCTCAGGCCAGACCGACGCCAAGGCCACCATCGTGCTGGACAACAGCCGTGTCGAGGGCCTGGATGGGTCGGCCATCGCGGTCGGCCGTGGCGCCGGTCGCGCTGCTTCTGCGCAAATCGATGTGCTCAACGGCAGCACCCTCAGCGCCAGCGACGGCGTGTTGGTGAATGTGGCCGATGCTGCAACGGCGAGCCTGCGCGTGAGTGACAGCCAGCTGCTTGGCGATATCGTGGTTGCCGAAGGCGGCACTGCCAACGTGATGCTGGAGAACGCCGCAACCCTGACCGGCCGCCTGGAAAACGTAGCGCAGGTGGCCATCGACAACGGCGCCGAGTGGGCCATGGTCGGCAATGCCGCCGTCGAGCAGCTGACCATGAACGGCGGCCGCGTAAGCTTCGGCAACATCGGTGAATTCCACACGCTGACCCTAGGCTCACTGTCGGGCAACGGCACATTCGTGATGGACGCCGACTTCGCCAGCGGCCAGCATGATTTCCTCGACATCACTGGCAATGCCACGGGCGATCATTCGCTGCTGGTTCGCAGCAGCGGGACCGATCTGCAAGCCGATGCCAGCCTGCACATGGTGCATGCAGACAGCGGCGATGCGCGCTTCTCACTGGAAGGCGGCCCGGTCGATGTCGGTACCTATTCCTATGATTTGGTCCCTAAAGGCAGCGGCAACGACTGGTACCTGGACAAGAGCACCCGCACCATCAGCCCCGGCACCCAGTCAGTGCTGGCCTTGTTCAACACAGCACCGACCATTTGGTATGGCGAAATGAGTACCTTGCGTGGCCGCATGGGCGAAGTGCGCCGCGATGCCGGGCAGGCTGGGGGCTGGGTGCGCACCTTCGGCAACAAGTACAACGTCGCCGGTGCCGAAGGCCTGGCTTACCAGCAAACCCAGCAAGGTCTGTCCTTCGGTGCGGACGCTCCTTTGCCGATCGGCGACGGTAACTGGCTGGCCGGGATCACGGCCGGTTACAGCCAATCGGACCTGAGCCTGGCGCGCGGTACCCAAGCCAAGGTCGACAGCTACCATCTCGGTGTCTACAGCACTTGGCTGGAACCTGAGAGCGGGTACTACATCGATGCCGTAGCGCGACTCAATCAATTCAAGAACCAGTCCGATGTGCGCTTGAGCGATGGCACCAAGACCAAGGGCAGCTACGACAACCTCGGTGTCGGCGCAGCGTTGGAGATAGGCCGCCACATCAGCCTCGATGAAGGCTGGTTCGTTGAGCCCCATGCCCAATTGGCCGGCTTGATCGTGCAGGGCAAGGACTACACCCTGGACAATGGCATGCGCGCCGAAGGTGGGCGCACGCATTCCCTGCAAACCAAGCTCGGTGCCACCGTCGGGCGCAAACTGGAAGTGGGGGACGGGCGAATGATCCAGCCCTATGTAAGGGTTGCCGCCGTGCATGAATTCGCCAATGACAACCACGTCAAGGTCAATGGTAACGGCTTCAACAACGACCTCTCTGGCTCTCGCGGGGAAGTGGGCACCGGCATCGCGGTAGCCTGGGCCGATAAATGGCGTGCTCATGCCGACTTCGAATACGCCCATGGCAGCAAGCTTGAACAGCCCTGGGGCGTGAACCTGGGGGTACGCTACAACTGGTGAGTTTACGAAGGGAGAGCCGTTGAGGTTCTCCTTTTTTTTGCTTTGGCGCATCACGCGATCATGGAGAACAGGCTATGCCAACCTCAAAGCATTCGACCCAAAACACCTCGGCCGCGCTTGCAAACCGCTTCGAGCAGGTAGCGTTCTATGTACCGCCTGTCGTCCCCGACCTGCTGCCCAATGAGCCAGATTCCCTGCTCAATCTGTTGCCGTTCAAAGCCGTGTTCTTGCCATTGCGGGTCGAGTTCGCCCAGTGGGGCAATTCGGACCCTACCGAAGAAGACCCGGAAACACTGACCCTGTACTGGAACGGCCGTGAAGTCCGCACCCTGATCTGGACGGCACCGGTACAGCCCGATGAACTGTTCATCGAGGTGCCGGTGGGGTTTCTGAGCGAAGGCCAGCACCGGCTGCACTACCAGGTCAAGCTGTTCAACGGCATGCGCAGCGACTCAGAAGCCCTTGAGATCAACATCGACAAGACGCCCCCGTTGCTCGCCGATGACGATGAGCTGATTTTTCCGCCGGACGTGATAAGCAATGGCGTCACCGACCGCTACCTTAAAGAACACGGCGAACTGACGGCGCAAGTACCGCCCTATTTAGGCGCCGATGTGGGCGATACCGTGAGCTGGTACTGGAGTGACAGCCCCGTCGGCAAGCAACTGGTCGACCGCCTCACCCTGACCAAGGCCGAAGTGGGCATGCCCTTGCACGTCAAGATACCGGCCGACTTCATCTTACAGCTCAGCGACGGCCTGCGTTTTGCCCGTTATGAGGTCCAGGACCGCGCAGGCACCGCCCTTCAACGCTCGTTGGCCGTGGCGTTGCACGCGGCGGTCACGCCACCGCCCCGGCAGCTACCCCCACCGTTCGTGCGCCAGGCCAGTGGCTCCGATTATTTCAGCGATTTGCTGCCAGCTGATGCCGTGGCAGGAGCGACGTTGACGATACCGGCCAGCGCCTCACTCGAACCGGATGATCAAGTGACCGTATTCTGGGGCGAGCCAGGCGCCCCGGGTGCTTATCAGACCGACACACCGATAAGCCCAGGCTCAAGGGAGTACACCGTACCTGCCAAGTACATTGCCATGAACCTGAACAGCCGCATTCCCCTGCACTATCAGGTCAAGGCGTACGATGGCCAGCTTCACGACTCAGCGCCGCACCAGGTCAGCATTGGCCGCCTGCACGGGCTACCCCTGATCCACAGCGACGCGATTCGGGACAACCAACTGAACCTGGCGAAACTGGGTGCCCAAGCGGCGTTTTCGCTACCTGGGTGGCAGTTCATGGACGCGGGGCAACTCATCACGGTATACATCGAAGGGGTCAAGCGCGGAGCGATCGACCAGAAAATCACGCTGCCGGTGGTCACCGACATGGCAGTGCCTGGTGCAGTAACGGAACTCGCGGTGGGGTCGGTTACCAAGAGCGCGCTGCAGGCGTTGGAAGTGGACTATCAGTTCTACGTACGGGTCAAGGTCAGCTTTGACGATAAACGCACGTGGGTTGAGTTTCCGATGATCACGCCGACGTTGATCGATCAACCCTGAGCTGGCGGGTGGCAGGAGCGCTGGTATTCGCAGACGCATTATGCCTGTCAGTCACCTGATCGCTTCGGCCGCGCGGCGCCCCACCTGGAGTACCCTGTACTCAAAGAAGGGTTGCTTACCCTTTGCCACACGTTTCCAGTTCAACGCCACCGGCGCGGTCAGGGTGGCCGCCTGGACGTTGGAACAGTCCAGCACAACGCAAGCCTGAAGCAGCATCGCAATCTCGCTACGGGCACCGTCGATGATCATGGCTGCAATTCGATTCTCAGAGTAGCCAAAGCCGGCACGGCCCCCGCTTGGGATCAGGTTGAACGGAAGCATCCGAAACGTCTTCAGCTGGCTCACCGACACGCCCGCACCGACAATGCCCTCAGACGCCACCCGTGTGACCGGGCAAGCCTCCCTTAGAACGTAATCAGTGACCTCGTTTTATCACCCCAGCCGATAGGGATCACCAACAAGCCTCGCCCGGCCTCGTCCAGAAATACCTCAACCCCAGGGACACGCTGGGCAAGCTCAGCAGTCAGCGTCATGCACGATGCGATGCGTCATGTTGAACGTTCGCCGGTCAACGTATTGCTGGGTGAACCCTGAGGAAGATCCCACGCCGCTTCAAACGCGACCATGGGATAAGGCAAGCGCGCCATGTCCACATGGGCCTGGCGCAGCTCACTCATATCGATCAGCCCCGCGCAGGTCGGCAAGCTGAACTTGATGCTCTCCGAGAGCAGTTCGAGAACCGTGTCGTATAAGGCACCCAGTTCCGGGTTTGTCAGTATCGTCCTCTGCTGGTCCGAGCTCAATTGTTCTATTGCGTGCGTGCCGTAGTTCAATGGCTGCACCAAGTGCTTTCCATCTCTTGTTCTGGACCACTCTTCACTGACCGACAAGCAACCGGACCGACAGCTCGGAAAGTGTGTTGACGCACGGTGCCGAACAGCACGCCGTGCAATCAACACACCCGAACATCCCACGCACCACACATAGGTTGCACATGGAAAAGCTACTGCCTGCGAACTAGAGCAGCAATCAACTTTTCGCAAACATCCGCTTACATTTCGCACCTCGACCAGAAGCCTCTCCATACTGCAAGGTCATTCTTTTGGAAACATACCCCGTGATGCGATCTGTTTTACAACTTCGATTCAGGCGGTAACTATTCCTACAAGTTCGCCTATATAAGCCACCCTCTATCTACCAACTGGGGATTTGACATGGACGATGAATCAGAAGAATCCAGAGTCCGTAACAAAGCGGATCTCATAACGCAGGATGCCCACCGGTATTCGTACTTCCAGCTTCTGGAGCTGATGCACCAGCTCTATGGGGATGACCTTGAGCAACGTCCGCTTTCCGATGAGGCACGGCGAAGGTTACGCCTGGAAGTCTCTCCAAGCTTGTCCTTTCCCGTCGCTGATGTGCTGAGCGCCAGCCGTCTGAAGGATGATCGCTACCGTATCCAAGCATCGTTCTTGGGGTTACATGGCACCGACTCGCCGCTACCGGGCTATTACCTCGACCAACTGGCCTATGAGCACGCGCAAGACGTCGGCATTCGCCCGGCGTACTTCAATTTTTTCAACCACCGCTTGCATACCCTGCTGCATCAGGGCTGGCGTAAGTACCGCTACTACCGGCGCTTCCAACCCGGTGCCACAGATGGGTTCTCGCGCTATATCTTCGCCTTGATCGGCCTGGAGGACGCAGAGTTGCGCGGCGCGACACCGCTACCGTGGAGCCGGCTGCTCAGTTTCGTGGGGATGATCGCCAGTCGCAGCCGGTCCCCCGGCATGGTGGCCGGCATGATTGCGCACTGCTTCGACCTCAAGCAGGTCTCCATTCGTGAATTCGAAAAGCGCACGGTGCTGATTCCTCAGTCCCAACGCAACCGGCTTGGCACCGACAACTGTGCCCTTGGCGAAAACTTCCTCGTGGGCGGCAGTACAGAATCACGCAGCAGCAAGTTCACCATCGTGATCGCGGATCTGGATCAAAAGCAGTTTCGCGACCTCCTCCCCAGCGGCGACAACTACTACCGGCTGATCAAGCTGGTGGACTTTCTGCTGCGGGATGTGGGCGCCTATGACCTTGAGCTGCGCATGCGCGCCGAGGAGGCGCCGCCTTTCAGCCTACGGGCCGCACACGGCACTCACCTGGGCTGGACCAGCTTCATCGCTGACCGCAACGACTCCACCCCGCCACCCGTTCGCATCATGGTACGTGCATGAGTACAAATGTTCTCTCGCCCAGCATCACGCTGGTCATACTGAATCCGGAAAAACTGCACCACGGCACAGAACCACAGCACCGTTTCGACAGTGCCGGAGGCACCCTTGGCCGCCAAGGCGCCTGGCAGCTGCATGACCGGGAATCGCGCATCCTGCCTGCCCATTGTGAGATCCGCTGGCACGAAGGCCACTTCTGCCTGATCGACCACAGCGGCAGCAGCTTCATGAACGGCAATGACACTGCGTTGATATCCGGCACCCCGATCCGGCTCAGGCATAACGACAGACTTCAGATCGGCGACTACCAAATAGCGATCCACCTACTTGGCCACGACGAAACGAAAAGAATGCCGCAGTTGCACACCGCCTATGACAAAGATCCTCTGTCGGCGCAACGAATGATGCATCAACACTGCCCTCTTCAAGTCTTGGGAGTAACCACCAACGGGCTGTTCAATTCAGTCCATACCCGAGAGCCAAAGCCGCTGGATGAGCTTGACCCCCTGGCCTACCTGGACAGGGCCGCTCAAGCTCGAATCGACCCGGAGATTGCACGCATCTTCGGCAAGGAGGCGCAATGAACAAGCCCTTTGCACTGCTGTTGATCTGCCTGACGCTCGGTGGCTGCAGCACAATGAAACGCGTATACCAAGTTTTGAAAGATCCAACACTTCCGGTCGGCGGGCCCAGCAATGACATCAGCCGAGTAGCGCTCAGTCTCTACGCAGCCGACGCGCACGTTGCCGCAGGGCCGGAACAGGCGAATCTTGAGTCCCCGTCAATACCACCTCCTTCAGGGCACTTGTCAGCCAACCTCAGCGCGGCCGATGCCACTGCGTTGTCTGACAAAGTCAACGCGCTGGCGCAACAGCTGCACCAGAACTACCCAGGCTCCGCGGACGATGACAAGACCCGAGCGCCTGCCGACCTGGCCAGTTATGCCTCCGCTCGATCCGAGCCCCCACCCGCCCCCGATCAAGCACCACAACGCCAAGGGTCTTCGTCCATCGCTTTCAAGATCCTGCAACTGCGCGACGACTCGCTGTTGCTCGATGCCACCTATGAGCAGGTAGAAGAGAACTTGGACGAGGCGCTGGGCACCACATTGATCAGCGTCGACGACTTCCGCCTGGTGCCAGGCCATTTCAAGTTCATCGAGCCCGAAGAGATCAATGAACGGACTCGCTACATCGCGGTGATTGCGCGCCTCAGTGACAGCCCTGACGGCAAATGGAAGGACACCCTGCGTATTCAGCCTCGCGGTTACGACCATACCGTCCATGTCCACTTCGAAAACAATGGCGTTGAACTTCGGCACGACCGTGAGTACCGCCGCGATCAATAACATCATCTGTTGAAGGAAGCACTTATGAGTTCACGCAATTCCGTACTCTGGAAAGAGGGTTTGTTCGTCAAACCCCAACACTTCCAACAAATGGCCCATGCGGCGGAATCGACACTTCACCAACGCGTTTCCAGCCTGAACGATGCGTTTTACGGTTTCAGCGAGTTGGAGCTGAATGCCGAATACTTGAGCTTCGGCAAGATCGCAATCATCCGGGCGCGTGGCGTGATGCCGGACGGCACGGTGTTCGATATCCCTGGCGACATGCCACCACCGGCGCCCTTGGAAATCCCCCAAGGTGTCTCGAACAAAGCCGTCTACCTCGCGCTGCCTTTGCATGCGCCTGGGGCTCCTGAAGTCCGCTGGCCCGACAGCGAGGGGGTAGATGGTCGCTTTATCGCCAAGGGCGTTCCAATCATGGACAACCATGGCGGGAGTGGCGATTCGATGATTCTTGATGTCGCCATTCCAAATTTGCAGATCAAGCTGCAGGACGACGACAACAGGGACTACAGCTGCCTGGCCCTGACCAAAGTCATGGATAAACGCCCGGACGGCAGCTTGCTACTGGACCCTCGCTTCTATCCGACCTGCATCTCGATCAAGGCTGCCCCCGCGCTGCTGGGCTTTCTGGAAGAGGCCTCACAGCTGATACGCGAACGGGCGCGCAATCTCGCGGCTCGTATATGCTCGCCTGGCCAGTCGGGGATAGCCGACGTGACCGATTTCTCACTACTACAAGTGCTGAACCGTCTGCACCCCTACTTCCATCATCTGGCACGCCGCCGCAATGTGCACCCGGAGCAACTGCATATCGCCCTGGGCCAGGCATGTGGTGAGCTGGTGACCTTCACCGATGACGGGCGATTGCCCCTGGACTACCCGGCCTATCAACATGACGGCCTGGCCGAGTCTTTCCATATGCTGGAAGAAACCCTGCGTCGGTCACTGAGCACCATTCTGCAGCCCAGGGCCGTTTCGCTGCCTATTCAAGAGCAGCAGTACGGTGTGCTCACGGCGACCCTGCATGAGCGCCGATTGCTTGAAGATGCCACCTTCATTCTGGCCGTGCGGGCCGACCTGCCGGGCGAAGAACTGCGCAGGAAGTTCCAACAGCAGGGCAAGGTCACCTCCATAGAGCAACTGCACCAGTTCGTACACCTGCAGATGCCCGGCGTAGCCCTCATTCCCCAACTCGTTACCCCACGGCATCTCCCCCATCACACCGGCTTCGTCTACTTCGAACTGGATCGCCAGCACGAAAGCTGGAAACAGCAGCTCAAGAACGCCAGCGGCTTCGGCTTCCATATCGCCGGTGAATTCCCCAACCTGGAGATGCAGTTCTGGGCCATCAGGCCTGACTGACCCACTCTCAGGCCGATAAAAAAATCCCGATCCAGATGGCGGGTGTCGGGATTTTTTGCGCCGACTGCCCGCCTATCGTTCAGCCACCTCATCGCGTGTGCGCTCACGCAAAAGCTGCTGCGGCAGTGCGAAGCCAGCGAACAGCGTCCGTGTGAAAGGGTTGTTGGCGCCGGTTGCGTGAAACTTGTAGCGCGCCATATCGCCGGCAATCTTGAAACTCAGGTCAACGCTGGTGGGGGTACGGGCATTCAACCCACCACGGCTAAGCAATCGATAAAATGACCAAGGCCCCTGATAGCTCAGGCTGACAGTGGTTCCGGCCGCCTGCACCAAGGTGATACGGCTATGGCTGCTCTCCCCCGCAGACCCTGGCCAGGTCATTCCAATCGGTTCCTTGCCCCGCTGGGCAAACGCATGCAATTGCCCATCCAGGCCGAAGACACTGCCGCGCAACCCGTTACTGAGAGCGACCGGTTCCAGCCCAAAGCTCACATTCAACTCGCCGCGGTTATCGAAGAACGCATTGCGAATGGCCTCGGCCTGCTTGAGCTGAACCATGACCTCGGGGCGTATCAGGTAACCCTCATCGGCATTGGAGTACAGGGCATTGAGATTGTCCTTGAGGAACACCGTGAGGTACGCGTCTTCAAATCGCTTGAGCTGCCCTTGGGGCCCAAAGAAGGCTTCAAAGTCCTTGAGCGACAGGTCCGGTCCGGTCCGGTCGATGGGATAGCGCGAGGCAAGCCGTTCCTCATAGAGACTGTACACCTCCGAGTTCCAGCGCTGCTCCAACTCGCGCAGCGCCGTGACCATCAGCACCCGAGAGGTCTGGTCCGCCAACTGGCGCACATGCCGGTTCAGCGGCTCTGGCAACCCGGTGGCGACCCGTTGCAAGTTGCGAATAGGGTCGGGCTCCTTCTCCGAAAAGCGACTCAGTGCCAGCGCCAGGGCCGCTTTGCCCTGATTGGGGTTGTCCTGCACCGCTTTCACATAGTCATAGACAGCGGCGATGGCCTGTTGCGTCTCATCGTAGAACGACGGCTTGTCACCCTGCACATCGAGCATCCCGGAAAGGCCCGCGAAGGATCGGTAGACTCCCATCGCCTGCAACCGGCCCTGCTGATCGGACGCAGAGTCCTTGCCACCCTCGGCAGCCAGCGGGTAGATCAAGGTATTGCCACGCACCGTCTCCAGGAGCCGGCGCATCGGTGCAGCCGGCCCAGTCACCTGTTCCAGCACGCTCAACCCGTGCGCAAGGTCGGTGAACGGGGTGACCGAGAACTGGTTCAGCACCCGTCGCCAGCTGTCGATGTAATCGGCACTGTACAAGGCGCGCAAGCGCTCTGTCAGGGCCTGGCGGTCCACCTCGGAATAGTCGAGCGTGCGCCGCTCCCCCAACACCCACTGATCGATCAAGGCGAGGTCGGCCACGTTCTGGCTGTACTGCTCGAAGTAGTCCCGAAAGCCGCTCGCGGTCAGCAGAGGCGGCAGGGACAGGTTGCCATCGACGGCCGCCTGATGGTTCCGCTCAGCCAGCGGAACGTAGACGATATCGAAGGCTGGGCCAATCTCGTTGCGCAGGTCCAGCTCCCCGTGCAATTTCTCTTGAGCTTGTTGCTTCAAGCTGATGTACACACGCTGGGCCAACGGTAACTTGCGCAAATGCTGCTGCGCTTGCGCCACTACCTTCTGGTACTGCGGCAGCTCAACATCGGCGTAGGCCAGTGCGTACTTGAGGTGGCGCATCAGGGCGGCCTGCAGTTGGCCTTGACCCGGATAGGCCTTCTGCCATTCTCGGGCCATCCATTGCTCCACCAGTTCGGGCCGGCGATTGGCGCGGTCTTCAATCATGCGGTACACGCGCAGTGCTGCTAGCTGATCCTCGCTGCCTGGCGTAGCGTGCTGGACGCTCGCCGCCACACCGCCCGCGATCGCCGGCAGAAAGCGCGTCGCCAGGGCATGCAGGTAGGCCTGGTCCACCTGCGGGCTGATGGCCTTGCCCTGGTACAGCCCCATGTCGGTGAACACAGTCCACCCTGATCGGTAATCGCCATACAGGCTCACCGCATCGCGGATCTCGTCCAACGGGGCCAACAAGCTGCGCCCGGTCAGGTCCTCTTCGGTATCCGCGCCGGTACTACTGAACGCTTGGCTCTTTTCCAGAACATGCTCGGCCTTGTCGCGGTTGACGCTATAGAAGTACAGCCAGCCGCCGATCATTGCCACCCCACAGATGCCAGCGGCCACCGTGGCGCCTCGCAACAGGCGGGCCTTGTGCTGGGCGACCTTCTGGTTGTCACCTGCCAAGCCCGCTTCGGGGTAGACCACCCGTTGCAGTAACTGCTGGGCGAAATACACCACCGACGTGCCTTGTGGCTTGGTGGACAGTGCCGGCGGCGTGAACGCAAACGCCCGAGCTGAAGCGTCCGCAAGCAGGTTGTGGACCTCCCCGCGCTGGTACACCGAAGAGAAGTACACACCCCGCACCAGGGGCGGCGTGGTGTAACGGTCGCTGCCCAGTACGTCACCGAGAAAGTCCAGCAGCATCGAATGAGCGCCGCTCAGCTCCCGCAGTAGGGAGTAAGCGCTCTTGCGCACCGCTGCCGGCATCCGCTCGGTCGCGGCGAGCAGCTGGCTACCGAGCTGTTCGATAAACCGCTCATAAGCCGCGCCCATTTCCTCCAGCCAGGCATCAACGTCCTTGACCGAATCCAGCGTGAAGGTAAAACCTTGTACCTCTTCCCGCTCGCGGGCCGGCAGCTTGGCGAACAGTTCCTCGAAACCGGCCAGCAGGTCGAGCTTGCTCATGACCACATACAACGGCAAGCGCGTGCCCAGTTCGGCGCCCAGCTCCGTCAGGCGCGCACGCAGCACGAATGCAAGGTCACGACGCTCCTTTTCAGAGCGGCCGAACAGGTTGACCATATCCACCAGCAAGACCACGCCGTTGAGCGGGCGCCGGCTGCGGTTCTGGGCAAGCCAGCCAATCATGTGCCGCCACAGGCGTCGTTCAACCCCGGCAGGCAAACCGGTGGCTTCAGCCGGTTTGCCAACCTGGGCCGTGGCCTCTTCAGCTTCGCCATCCCCCTCGTCTTCGCTCGCTGAGAGTGGCTGCACGGCCTCGATCAACTGCACCTGGCGTTCAGGCTGACTGATGAATTCGCCTGGTGGGTCGATGACTACCGCATCGTCACCGATCCACCAATCGATACCAAACGCCAGGTCCGGGTCTGCGCTGGATCGCTGCAGGACACTGCGCTCGATCCGAGTGAGCGCAAAACGCTGATCCGAGCGGCTGATAAAACTCGACTTGCCTGCGTTCTCCTCGCCGAGCATTAGGTACCACGGCACATCGTAGCGATGCCCTCGCCCACCTCGGCTATCGTGCAAACGCGCCACACTGGCGTCGAGGGAGCGCTGCTGAGCGTGTAGAAAAGGCAAGCAAGGGTCCGCCATCTCGCGCCGCTGTTGTTGCTGTTCGCGGATGATCGCGCGGTTGCGCCGATGCACCTGCACCGTCCAGATCACCCCTGGCAGGACCAGCAACAGCACGCTCAACGCAACCCGTACCGGTACATCAGCGAACGGCTGATGATCACGCCACTGCCATTGAGGCCCCCACCACCACAACCAGACCACGGCTGCGGCTAGTACCAGCAACATCACGATAGCGATTAGGGGCATTGCCTGACACTGCACCAGTGATATACCACGCAGCCATCCGTCCTTGTTTAATTTCATAGCGGCAAACCTTACCGACTGCACTCATGAATGAACCATCACCCCTCAGGGCATATCATCCCGGACAGTAACAGTGTTGAAAAACATTATTCAATGATGTGCAGAAAGAAATAACCGTTTACATCTTTTGTGCAGCCAAGGCGGAAAAATCTGCATTACTAATTAGGAGAAGCTGTGAGGCAGAAGCCGTAATTACCTGCAACTTGTAAGAAGTTTCCTATAGAAAAAGACTGACTCTCTTTCATTAACCCTGGCCTATCCCGCCAGCCAGAGCAGGCGACGCATTTAACATGAAGTTTAAAGATTGGTTCAGGCTGGAGCAGCAGCACCTCCAAACGCTGGGCGATGATTTTGTAGAGGACGAGCCGCGCCTTGCACCCTTCCTTGGCCGTACCACCTCGGATGCAGACGCCCAGCGCGTGATGGAGCACTTCGCCTTCCTGACCGCGCGCCTGACCATGAAGGTCGAGGACCACCTGCCGGAGTTGACCCACCCTCTGCTGCAACTGGTCTACCCGAACGTCCTGCGGCCACTGCCCAGCATGACGCTGATGCAGTTCACCCCGGCCGACCATGCGTTGAGCGAGACCCAGGTACTGCCCAAAGGAACCTCCTTGTTCGCCCGCCCATTCGAGGGCGTGAGCTGCGAGTTCCGCACCTGTGCGGACCTGGCCCTGCCACCCTTGGAAGTCAGCAGCATCACCACTCGGCCCAGCGCTGAAGCGCCAGTCATGTACATCGACCTGGATACCCTGACCGAGCAGCCGCTGCGGCGTATGCGGTGCGAGCGGCTGCACTTCCATCTGGCGGGCGGCAACCGGAATGCACTGATGCTGTATCAGTGGCTCGCGGTACACCTGGACAAGCTCTATCTGCACGTTGGCGAGCACCGCTTTGCGCTCCCGCCCTTGGTAACGTTCATCGGCTTCGATCCCGATGAAGCGCTGCTACCCAGCCCTGGAGAGCAATTGGATGGCTATCGCGTCCTGCAGGAATTCTTCTGCTTCCCTGAACGCTTTCATGGCTTTCGCATCGACGGCCTGCAGCATGTCTGGCCGGATGAGGCGGCCACGCACGTCCAGTTGGAATTCCGCTTCAACGCCCCACTACCGCCTGACCTGCGAGTTGACCGGACCACCGTGCTGCTCAACTGCGTCCCGGCCATTAACCTGTTCTCCCGCTTGGCTGACCCCATTGCCTTGAATGGGCAGACCGTCAGTGAACTGATACGTCTGAGCCGGCAGGACGGTGCGCAAGACGAGATCTTCAGCGTTGATCGTGTCAGCAGCCTGCACCAGAAATCCCATCGACTTGTCCAGGATTTCAAACCGTTCGAGGCGCTGGACTCGCGCTTTCCCCTGGCCGAGCCCACGCCGCCACGCTACTACAAGCTCGACATCGAGCAGGAGCCCGTGAATGACAAGGTGCAGCACCGTGTGAGCCTGGTGCAGCGAAACCTCACGCCCTACCTTGCCCAGCAGGAACGCCTGAGCATCGAGTTGACCTGCAGCAACGGCACACGGGCGCAGCAGCTCAAGGTGGGCGATGTCGATGTGACGACCCAGGACACCCCGTCCTTCGTCACCTACCGCAACCTGACCCGTCCTTCCCGTTGCTACCCACCGATGCTGCAAAGCGGTGGCTATGGCGACCGCCATTGGGCACTGATATCCAACCTGTCCTTGAACAACCTGTCGCTGTCTTCCCCGGCTGCGTTGGCGTCGGTCCTGCGCGCCTATGACTTTGTGGGCACGCACGACATACAGCAACAGCGCAGAACGCAGCAGCGCCTGAACGCCATCAAGCAGGTAGACAGCGAACCCTACGACTGGCTGATCAAAGGCATACCCATGCGCGGACTGCGCACCACCCTGCACATCGACCCTGCAGGCTTCGAATGCGAAGGCGAGGTGCAGCTGTTCGGCAACGTGCTGTCGCACTTCATGGCGCTGTACGCCAGCAGCAATTCCTTCCATCAACTGCAGATCGTCAACACCGCCGACGCAACCCGCCAGCTGTGGCCAGCCCGTACCGGGCAGCAGCCGGTCATGTGACCAGGAGGTCCATTCCATGAGCATTTCATCCTGTTCGACGTATGACAAAGACCAGAGGGATACCCTTGAGTCGCCTCCATCCAGCGCATTGTTCCCCCAGGTAGATGCGCTTGGCTTCAGCACCCGCTCAAATACCATGAACCCGATTCTCGACATCGCCTCGCCGCTGCTTGGCCTGGTCGTCCGCCTGGAAGGCACTGAACACTACGAGCACGCCGAGCAGTTGTATGCCCACGTGAAGACCATGATCCTCGGCATGGTCGAAGAAGTTCGGCAGCTTGAGCAGTGCGACGAAGGTGACCGCGTGGTGTTCTCTTACTGCTTGTGCTGCGTGATCGATGAAGCCGTGATGACCACGCCGTGGGGCCGTGACTCGCCCTGGAAAGCCGAATCGCTGCTCAGCGCCATCCATCAGGAAACCTGGGGAGGCGAGAAGTTCTTCAGCGTGCTCGAACGCCTGCTCGACGCGCCCGAAGAGCGCTACGACCTGTTCGTGTTCCTGTTCTGGTGCCTGGCACTGGGTTACCGCGGCAAGTACGCCAGCCGGACCAATGGCGATGCCGAGCTGGAGATCTGGATTGATCGGCTGCGCAAACGGGTCATGAACCTGCGTGAAAGTCGGGTCAAGACCGAGCGCCTGACCGATCCGTTCAGCAACGTCGCACCAAGACACTACCGCATGAACCGCCAACTGCCCTGGTGGACGCCCTGGGTGGTCATGGTCGTGATCTGCACGAGCGTCTACCTCTACTTATCGAGCAAGTTGAACGGTATTACCCAGCAAGTACTGAACTCGCTGCAGACGATGCTCCAACAATAAATTCGGCCTCACCGGATTGATTTGACTCAATAGTCACTGCGCTGATCAGCGCAGCAAGTACGGTTTTGCCCATTAAAAGTGCAACACCGCACTTGGAGAAACTTCCTACACCATATAAAGAAGTTTCACCGAAGACATGGAACGGATTCCGCACTACGGTCTTTCGTGCACTTTATTGCCGCGCGCCCCAGTACGCGCCTGGCTTCTTTGAACCTGCCCGAAGGAATGACAGCAGGAGTCCGCATGAGCAGTTTGAACGATGTGAGATTTACCTTCAGCACACCGGCCGATGAGTCTATCCAGTTCGATGTCGTCTCTTTCGAATTGACCGAAGCCGTCAGCCAGCTGTACCGCCTGGAGGTGGAGCTGACCAGTTTTACCGACGATGCCGATTTTGCCGCCCTGCTCGACCAGCCCGCGGTGCTGACAATCTGGCAGCAGAAACAACCGATACGCCATGTCCATGGCCTGATCAGCAGCTTTGAACAGGGTAAGACCGGCCATCGCCGCACCCGCTACCGCGCGGTGATCGAGCCGCAGTTGGCACGCGCTGGCTTGCAATCGGACTGGCGTATCTTCCAGCATCGCCCGGTGCCGCAACTGATCGAAGAACTGTTCCGTGAACGGCTGTGGGGAACGCTGACCCAGTATGTGGTTGATCCGCACCAAAGCCGCGAATTCTGCGTCCAAGCAGGTGACCTGGACCTCGACTTCTTCTGGCGCCTCTCGGCCGAGGAAGGCCTGATTTCGATCTT
The DNA here is from genome assembly GCF_000730565.1 of Pseudomonas fulva NBRC 16637 = DSM 17717. Taxonomy (GTDB): domain Bacteria; phylum Pseudomonadota; class Gammaproteobacteria; order Pseudomonadales; family Pseudomonadaceae; genus Aquipseudomonas; species Aquipseudomonas fulva. The sequence goes on from NZ_BBIQ01000022.1 coordinate 73,386, forward strand.
CGAGCACAGCGAAGGCAGCCACACGGTGGTCCAGGCCGACCAGATCCGTCAGTTCGGCACGCTGGAAGGCGAGCCGGTGCTGTACGTCGCCAACTGCGGCGGCTCCCAGGATCAGCCCTGCTTGCAACGCTTCAGCTACCGCGAGCAGGTACGCAGCAACAGGCAGACCCAGCGCGACTATACGTTTACCCATCCGCGCTACAACCTGCAACAGACCCAATCCCCACGGGACACCGGCAACCAGCAAAACGACTACGAACGCTACGACTACCCCGGCCGCTTCAAGCACGACAACGCCGGCAAGCCCTTCACCCAAGCCCGCGTCAACGCCCTGTTCGGCGATGCCCGCGTGGCCGAGGTTACTGGCGACGATGCACGCTTACAGCCGGGCATTGCCTTCCAACTGACGGGCCATGCCCGCGAGGACATGAACATTCTCTGGAGGCCGCTGCGCATCAAGCATGAAGGGCGCCAGTTCACCGCACTGGAAGAAGATGCTGCCGAATCCGAGCACGGCACCTCCTACCGCTACACCGCCACCCTGATTCCCGCCGAGGTCGAGTGGCACGCGCCGGCACGTCCCAAACCCGTCATCGAAGGCCCGCAGATGGCCAAGGTGGTCGGGCCTCCCGGCGAGGAAATCTACTGCGACGAGCATGGCCGCGTGCGCGTGCAATTCCCCTGGGACCGCCTGGGCCAGGAGGACGACAAAAGCTCATGCTGGGTCCGTGTGACTCAAGCGTGGGCCGGCGCCACCTGGGGCCATATGGCCATTCCCCGCATTGGCCAGGAAGTGGTGGTGAGCTTCCTCAACGGCGACCCCGACCAGCCGATGATCACCGGGCGCAGCTACCACGTGGTCAACCGCACGCCGTATCGCCTGCCTGAGTTCAAGGCACTCAGCCCGATCCGCAGCAAGGAACACCACGGCCAGCGCCATAACGAACTGCGCCTGGACGACACCACCGGGCAGATCAGCGCCGCATTGATGAGCGATCACGATCACTCGGCGCTGAACCTCGGCTACCTCACCCATCCACGTCACTTTGGTGGCAAGGGCCGGGGCCAAGGCTTCGAGCTGCGCACCGATACCCACGGCGTGGTCCGGGCTGGCGGCGGCTTGCTGCTGACCACCGAACTGCGAGCACGCGCAAGCGAGCACCACACGGACCTGGTGGAAACCGCCGAACGCCTGAAAACCGCGCAGGAATATCACACCACCTTCGCCAGTGAGGCCCGCGATCATCTGGCCCAGGAAAGTGGCGATCAGGATGAGGTTGGGGACGCGCTCAAGGCTCAGCACACCGCCATCCGCGGTAGCGGCGGCAACCCCGAGGCCAACCGCTTCCCCGAACTGGCCGACCCGCAATTGGTACTCGCCAGCCCGACTGGCATCGCCACCAGCACTCCGGAATCCACCCACATCGCCAGCGGCGAACACTTGGGCCTGAGCACGGGTGGGCACACCAGCATGGCCATCGGCAAGCGCCTGCTGATCAGTGCCAGTCGAGGGGTGCGGCAGTTCGTGCAGAGCATGGGCTGGCGACTGGTCGCCGCCTCCGGCGATATCGACCTCAAAGCGCTTAAGGACAACATCAACCTGCTGGCCAAGCTCAAGGTCAGCGTCACGGCCGAGCGGATCACGCTCAGTGCCAAGGAAGAAGTGGTGATCCAGGCCGGTGGTAGCAGCACTACCTATAACGCCAGCGGCATCGTGCATGCCACGGCCGGCGAATACACCGCGCATGCGACTGACTTCATCTACAAGGGTTCGAAAAGCCAGGCGGCGGCGTTTCCTGAAGACCTCAAGACCGGTACAGGCAACCTGGAACTGCTGCAGCAGTACGCCAACGCAATGCCCTTCAAGAAGGGCCAATACGAGGTAGAGGACGCTCTCGGCGAAGTCTTCAAAGGAGCGCTCGATGGTGATGGAAAAGCCAGTATCGCTGGTCTCGCTCCCGGCCCGGTCAAGGTGCGATTCAGCGACGACGACGTGGATGTCTGGCACGACCCAGGATTCCCTGGCCCCCATGAGCAAATCTCGGGTGAGCTGAGCCTGCGCTCACCAGCTGAGTTGAGTGAACAGGCCGGCGCCATTCTCAAGCAGCTCGCATCCAGCCCAACAGCGCAAGGTCTGAAAAGCGGAACTCACCAAGTCGGATCAAAGAAGCTGACTGATGTGGCCAAAGGAGTCCTTGAACGCACTGGCGTTCCCGAGACGCTAAGCAAACTCTCGGAGAAAGCACGATGACAGCCTCCATGCGTCCAGTTCAGCAGGCCACGGGGCCCACCAATACCGCGTCTGTCAATGACATTGAAGCAGGCAAGGAAAAGCTCGATCAGTGGATCCGCAAGATAACCCGCGGAGCCATAGGATGGACGGCCGTGAATGCCGCTGGCTCAGTCATTCCCGGCGTTGGCACGGTATTCGCCGCCGTTGATGCTATCGGCGACCTGCTTACGCTGATCGATGGAAATCAAAACGATTTTCTTACATGGGTGAGCTTCGGCATCAATGTGGTTGGCCTTGTCTCGTTTCCCGGTGTTGGCCCGGCGCGGCTGACAATACGTACAACGCTAGCTGCTGTTCGGCGCAACGGTATCGCCCTGATATCCGACGCTCTGCTCAGCGCACTTGAGAAAAATTTGAACGATAAAACGCGGGGGTCACTGGAGGCCTTTGCACAAGCAATCGAGAGTCGACTCAACGAACTGCTGACCAAGATCGCAGCAGAGATCAAGAAAGCACGCACATCGTTTGCTCAAATGCTCCGAGGTGTCGCCAGTGAGCAGGGACAGAAGGCACTCGCAAAGAAAACCAAGAAAGCCTCCATCCTCTTCGGGCCTGTAGTGGCGATCGGGGCCCACTTCCTGATCGAGGACAGACTGCTGTCACCGGACACGTGCCAACAGTTGCTTAAGGCCGCCAGCCTTGCAGAGCAGATTGGCCGTAACGCATCAGCCAAGATCCTTGGCATGGCTGACCCCGGTACCGTCGGGAGCATCGGGTATCTGGTACTGTCCCTGGCAAACGCGCTCAGGAACAGGAAGCGTCGTGGTCCCGTAGCCGCCGTTTCACACAACGACAAACCCAGCCGAGCTCAACATGTTCAGGGGCAAGGTGGACTGACAACACGAGGAACCGAACGGCCACCAGTCAAGGATTCCAATTGCCGAAATGTTGCCCCGAACGGCACCGGTTCCAACATCAGCTTCGCCACCGGGAGCGAATCATTTACCCATACCGACTTTTCATTGCCTGGGTGCTTCCCGATTGAGTGGGCAAGGACCTATCGCTCCAGCCTGTCGGCACTGGACGAAGGTCCCCTTGGTGCCCGTTGGATGCTCCCTTACTCCATCTTCATGGAGTGCGTAGGCGAAAGTGGGATTGCCTACCGCGACGCTGACGGCCGAAGCCATCACTACCCAAACCCCGCCGTTGGCAAACATAACTACGATGCGGTTGAAGACATATTGCTGATCCGTCCATCGGACTGCGAGCTGATAGTCGCCCGCGGTCATGACATCCAAGAGCACTTTCACAAGCAAGGCGAAACCTATCGCTTGACCACCATCAAGCATCGCAATGGCGCCTGCGTTGCACTGCACTACGAGCACCTGTTCAACGGTAAGCCCGTCCTGTCAGATCTGTTGACGTATCAAGAGGAACGCCAACAGCACCACATTCATCTTGAACCTAGCGGCACGGGGCATATCCGCTCGGTGTGGCTCATGAAGGACGGGGCGCCACTGCGCCAATTGGCTGCTTACGAACATGACAACAACGGGGATCTGGTCAGCGCCCAAGACGAAAATGCTGCGCAATGGGCATATACCTACCACAACCACTTGATCACGCGTTACACCGACCGCACAGGGCGCGGGCTGAACCTGGGGTGGAACGGTGAAGGCCCCGATGCGAAGGCAATACGGGAGTGGGGCGACGACGGAAGCTTTGAAACACGCCTTGAGTGGGACCCGAACATTCGACTGACCTATGTCACCGACGCGCAAGGACAAGAGACTTGGCATTACTACGACATCCTCGGCTTCACCTATCGCATCGTCTACCCCGATGGCAACGAAGAATGGTTCTACCGCGATGAGGCCAAGAATGTAGTTCAGCACATCCATACCGATGGCAGCACGGAGCAGTTCGCTTACGATGAACGCGGCAACCTCCTACAGCATACTCGGGCAGATGGAACATCCGTTCACCATGCCTACGATGATCAAGGCCAACGCTTCAAGACACGTGACGCAGAGGGCGGCCTATGGAAGTATGACTACGACCAGCGCGGCAACATCATCGAAACTCAAGACCCGCTGGAGAACAAGACCCAGTACGCCTACAACAACGACAACCTCCCCATCGCCATCGTCGACGCCAATGGCGGCGAACGGAAGCTGGCCTACAACCGCGATAGCCAGTTGGTCAGCTATACGGACTGTTCGGGCAAAACGACCCAATGGCAGTACGACAACCACGGAAAACTGAACAAGCTCATCAACGCCGCCGGCGAAGTCACCGAGTATCTGTACGAAGCCGGGCAATTGACCCAGCTTGTCCATCCGGACAAAACCAAAGAACGGTTCGAGCGCGACGCCGAAGGCCGCTTACTTAAACACACAGATGCGCTTAATCGAAGCACCTCATGGGCATACAACGAAGCCGGTCTGATCCATCAGCGCCTCAATGCCAACGACACCACCCTCACCTACCACTGGGACAAGCTCGGCCAACTGGTCCGTCTGCGCAACGAGAACAACAGTGAAGCCAACTTCAAGTACGACCCCGTAGGTCGGTTACTCAAGGAAACGGGGTTCGACAAGGAAACCATCCATTATCTCTACGACCATGGCAGTCACCTGCCCACTCGACGCGTGGATGGTGACAGGACCACGCATTTCGAATACGACCCCATGGGTAGACTCATCGAGCGCAAAGCAGCTCGACGCGGCGGAGAGACGTGGGAAATTGAAACCTTTGCCTATGACGGTAACGGTAGCCTGATCTGGGCCGAGAATGGCATGTGCGCGCTGCAGTGGTTCTACGACGCGGCAGGGAACAACATTCGCGAACACCAGTTCCTCAACTATCTGGCAAAGCCCCAGCTTGCGATCTTCAAGCATGAGTACGATGCGCTCAACCAACGCGTCGCAACTACCCGCCCAGACGGTCACCGCGTCAGCTGGCTCACGTACGGCAGCGGTCATCTGCTTGCGCTCAAGCTCGATGACGTGGAGTTGCTGAGCTATGAGCGGGACGACCTGCACCGGGAGGTTGGCCGTGTGCAAGGCAATGGTCTGATCCAGCGGCAGTCCTGGAGCCCCAATGGGCAGCTGCTTGAACAGACCCTGGTTCGCCAGGGTGAAACACGCCGCCTGGTTGCCCGCAACTACCGCTACGACGAAGCCGGTCAACTTACGCATATCAATGACCTCAATCGCGGTGACACCCGCTATCGCTATGACCCCGTGGGACGGTTGCTGGAGGCCGATGTCAACTACGTCAAGGAGACCTTTGCCTTCGACCCCGCGAGCAACCTGCTTGATCCTGATGCTCCTCCCGGCCCGAACCCCCATTCACCGCGCAAGCTGATGGACAACGTGCTACGCAGCTATTGCGGCACCGAGTATCGGTATGACGAACGCGGCAACTTGTTGGAGCGGATCGAAGACGGCAAAAGCGGCAAATTCACTTGGGATCTGTACGACCGACTGCGGCGTTACGAAGATGACCGACTGGTTGTCGAGTTTGGCTATGACGCATTAGGCCGACGGGTCTATAAAGACTCGCATTCAAAGTACCGTAACCGCGTTCAAGCTGGGCCGGTGTGGAACGAGAACGCCAAGCGTGCGCTGGACGAGCAGCTGGGCTGTGATCTGACGCTGTTCGTCTGGGATGGCGATACGCTGGCCTTTGAGCAGAAGGGCCGGGATGGCAAGGGGCGGACTACGCATTACGTGTTTGAGCCTGGGACTTTCGTCCCTATAGCGCAAGGAGTAGTGGAGCAAATTGAGGAAATGCTGCATCAGCGAAGCCATGACTTTCTTGATGCGCTCAACCGAATTCCAGTTTGCAAAGAGCGATCCACACCAAAGCAGCTCGATGCTTTTGGCTGGTACCATAGCAACCATCTTGGCACGCCTGTGGAAATTACTGGCCATGATGGAATAATTCGCTGGCTTGGCAATTATACCGCTTGGGGACTAATTAAAGAAAACCGAAACAGCCATGAGGAATCCTTCCCACAGCCTCTGCGCTTTCAAGGCCAATACTTTGACGTGGAAATCAGCTGCAGCTACAACAGATTCAGATACTATAGCCCCAACACAGGCAGGTTCATCGGAAAAGATCCGATCGGTTATGCCGGTGGCCTAAACACCTACTGCTACACCCATAACCCTAACCAATGGATCGACCCGCTTGGGCTTACTAAAACCTCATCAATAAACGGAAGAAAACCACACTCATCAAAACCCAACCAAAACTCGTCAACCCCATGCAGAAATCCTTGGCAAATGCAACGCTATAATCGTGTCTGCGAGGGAGCCATCAATGGCACGAAAGCTAAATACTTTCGCGATCCTGACACCCAACTGTGGTGGTCACGAGACACCGAGAGTCATGGGGGCAGCAATTGGAAAGTGATGAGACAGCTTGGCGACCAGCTAATCCACCAAAAGGATGCCGATATATACGGCGACTATATGGAGGGCAAGCACAAAGGCCCAACAGGCGAAAAATTAAACCTCAAAGGCATGCGCTGCAAAGACACATAAGGAAAGAAAATGATCAATACAGTCGAAGAATTCAAACTACTTTTTGATAGAGACGACCACACTGCGCTCGCCCATCAAACTGCGCCACCTAAGGTTTGGAATGCAATACTCGACAACCACCCCCAATTGGCAAGATGCGTAGCTGCAAACAAAACCATACCTGACGAAATCATAGAGCGCCTCTCTTTAAGCCATGACATAGATGTTCGCTGGAACATCGCAACCAAACGCAAGCTTAAAAAATCCACATTCGAGCTACTCGCAACTGATTCAGACCCGACAATTAGGCATCGAATTGCTTGCAACCCAAAAACACCAAGGGATATCTTGCAGAGACTATCCATAGATCCAGATCCAATGGTCGCATCATCAGCTACACAAAAGCTCGCCAACTAGCATTGATAGATTGAAAACAGAGAACTTCCACACCCCCAGAAAACACCGACTGTTTTTTTGCCGAGGAGAGTTAAGCCATGCGAGAAATACCAGCTCACGCAGAACATCAAAAACCTTTAAAATGAAATTTGCAGAAAACAGACCATTCGACCTTAAAGAATGGAGCGCCCTCATACAGGCCCACTCCAGCTTTGCCACGAATAAAGACTGCGAAGAATTAGAGCGGCTTTAGACGAAGCGAGAGATAACATAAGCAAGGAAGTGGTCAGACAGCTCATGAGAACATTTTCCGATGCAGACGACTTCGAAATACAGAAAAACACCCGCACTCTACTGGAGCCCATTGAAAAGTCGATGTACTATCCGATTCTACTGGAAGAAATCAAAGGAAGATCAAGGCGCTCGCCCGAAAAGCGCTGGGACATGAATTTGATAGGAATCGAATTATATTCAAATACTCTTGGCAATCTACTTAACTTTGTGAGCAAAGCCGACAAAAACAAAGAGCCTCACTACGAGGCATTATCTCCTCAAACGATTTTGTAGAAAATTATCCTGATATCAGGACATTTTTAAATCAAGCCAAGCAGCAACTCACCTGACAACTCATGGATATAGTAAGAATAGGGGATATGACCGATCATGGGGGCGCGTCATAGACTCGATCCCCCACACCGACCTCACCGGAAAACCCATGGCAGGAAAAGGAAACATGGTGCTTTGCCCAAAGTGCAAGGGGGCATTTCCGATTATCGAAGGCAGCTCCACTTACCGGGTCAACGGCGTGCCCTTTGCCCTCGATGGCATGAAAACCGCCTGCGGCGCCAGCTTGATCGCTAGCACATCACGCGGTAGTCCATCGTTGAAGCCAAGAAACTGTGATGAGTCGGCGCGCAACGGGCATCAATCACCATGCCTGTTGTCGCCGCTATCGACACGAGCGGCAGCTCTGATCAGGCCGTACTCTTGTACATCTCCATGCGTAGGCCGCTGCGAAGCTACTTGCCAAATTACTCTCAAGGCCCCGGCCACTTTCCTGCTACCAATGGGGTGACCGGAACGCACGTTTAGAAAATAGTAGACTTTTCAAACTGACTTGACTCAATAGTCACTGCGCCAGTTGACGCAGCAACCCACAAAAATAAGAAGTACTGCATTTAGAGAAATTTCCTACAACTTTTTCGACCCTCTTTGCAGCGACTTGGAATGGATTTCCCGCTACGGTCTTGAGTGCACTTTATTGCCCCGCGTCTGAGTGCGCGCCCGGCTTCTATGAACCTGCCCGAAGGAATGACAGCAGGAGTCCGCATGAGCCATTTGAGCGATGTGCGCTTCACTTTCAGTGCCCCCGCCGATCAGGCCATTCAGTTCGATGTCGTCTCTTTCGAATTCATCGAAGCCGTCAGTGAGCTGTACCGCCTGGACGTGGAACTGGTCAGTTTTGACGACGATGCCGATTTCTCCGCCCTCCTCGATCAACCCGCTGTACTGACCATCTGGCAGCAGCAGGAGCCGGTACGTCACGTCCATGGCCTGATCAGCAGCTTCGAACAAGGCATAACTGGCCACAGCCGCACCCGCTACCGCGCCGTGATAGAGACGCAGTTGGCACGCGCTGGCTTGCAATCGGACTGGCGTATCTTTCAGCACCGGCCGGTGCCGCAACTGATCGAAGAACTGTTCCGTGAACGGCTGTGGGGAACGCTGACCCAGTATGTGGTTGATCCGCACCAAAGCCGCGAATTCTGCGTCCAAGCAGGTGACCTGGACCTCGACTTCTTCTGGCGCCTCTCGGCCGAGGAAGGCCTGATTTCGATCTTCGAGCACAGCGAAGGCAGCCACACGGTGGTCCAGGCCGACCAGATCCGTCAGTTCGGCACGCTGGAAGGCGAGCCGGTGCTGTACGTCGCCAACCGCGGCGGCTCCCAGGATCAGCCCTGCTTGCAACGCTTCAGCTACCGTGAGCAGGTACGCAGCAACAGGCAGACCCAGCGCGACTATACGTTTACCCATCCGCGCTACAACCTGCAACAGACCCAATCCCCACGGGACACCGGCAACCAGCAAAACGACTACGAACGCTACGACTACCCCGGCCGCTTCAAGCACGACAACGCCGGCAAGCCCTTCACCCAAGCCCGCGTCAACGCCCTGTTCGGCGATGCCCGTGTGGCCGAGGTCGCCGGCGACGATGCACGACTGCAACCGGGTATTGCTTTCCAGCTGACAGGCCATGCCCGCGAAGACATGAACATCCTCTGGCGGCCGCTGCGCATCAAGCATGAGGGGCGCCAGTTCACCGCGCTGGAAGAAGAGGCCGCCGAGTCCGAGCACGGCACCTCCTATCACTACACCGCCACCCTGATTCCCGCCGAGGTCGAATGGCACGCGCCGGCGCGTGCAAAACCCGTCATCGAAGGCCCGCAGATGGCCAAGGTGGTCGGGCCTCCCGGCGAGGAAATCTACTGCGACGAGCATGGCCGCGTGCGCGTGCAATTCCCCTGGGACCGCCTGGGCCATGAGGACGACAAAAGCTCATGCTGGGTCCGTGTGACTCAAGCGTGGGCCGGTGCTACCTGGGGCCATATGGCCATTCCGCGCATCGGCCAAGAAGTAGTGGTGAGCTTTCTAAACGGCGACCCCGACCAGCCGATGATCACCGGGCGCAGCTACCACGTGGTCAACCGCACACCGTATCGCCTGCCCGAGTTCAAGGCCGTGAGCCCGATCCGCAGCAAGGAACACCACGGCCAGCGCCATAACGAACTGCGCCTGGACGACACCACTGGGCAGATCAGCGCCGCATTGATGAGCGATCACGATCACTCGGCGCTGAACCTTGGCTACCTCACGCATCCGCGCCACTTCGGCGGCAAGGGCCGAGGCCAAGGCTTCGAGCTGCGCACCGATACCCACGGCGTGGTGCGTGCCGGTGGCGGACTGCTACTCACCACAGAAATCCGCGGCCGCGCCAGTGAACACCATACGGACCTCGCCGAAACCGCCGAGCGCCTGAAAACTGCGCAGGAATACCACACCACCTTTGCCAGTGAGGCCCGTGACCACCTCGCCCAGGAAGGGGGCGATCAAGACGAAGTAGGTGATGCCCTCAAGGCACAGCACAGCGCCATTCGTGGCAGCGGCGGCAACCCTGATGCCAACCGCTTCCCCGAACTGGCCGACCCGCAATTGGTACTCGCCAGCCCGACTGGCATCGCCACCAGCACTCCGGAATCCACCCACATCGCCAGCGGCGAACACTTGGGCCTGAGCACGGGTGGGCACACCAGCATGGCCATCAGCAAACGCCTGCTGATCAGTGCCAGTCGGGGGGTCCGGCAGTTCGTGCAGAGCATGGGCTGGCGACTGGTCGCCGCCTCCGGCGATATCGACCTCAAAGCGCTCAAGGACAACATCAACCTGCTGGCCAAGCTCAAGGTCAGCGTCACGGCCGAGCGGATCACCGTCAGTGCCAAGGAAGAACTGGTGATCCAGGCCGGCGGCGGCAGCAGCACCTACAACGCCAGCGGCATCGTGCATGCCACGGCCGGCGAATACACCGCGCATGCGACTGACTTCATCTACAAGGGTTCGAAAAGCCAGGCGGCGGCGTTTCCCGACGAGATCAAGGCTGGTCAAGGAAACCTGGAGCTGTTTCAGCACTATGCGAGCCGCCATGCCTACAAGATGGCAGATTACCGCGTAGAAGACGCGCTGGGTCGGGTGTTCACCGGAAAGCTGGATAGCGAGGGCTTCGCCAGCGTGGCAGGACTCACTGTTGGACCAGCCAAGGTGACCCTGGGCAACGACCCGACTGATACATGGTCGCCAGCGAGCGAGATCAAAGACCCTAACGAAAACGCAGCGAATCCGGGCGCCGTTCATCTTACAACCCAAGCAGCTCAGCAGGTTGCAACTGCAATTCTAGCGAATGCCGCAGTACCCAACTCTCCCAGTATCGAGGGGCTATTCAAGGAGGCTTTGGAAAATCCATCCGCCGAAGAAGTCAAGCATTTGGTTATTTCCGCCCTGGGGAAAGCAAGATCATGAACACAACGACAGCCCCCCGCGAGCGGGAAACAGCGGTCGCCCCTCTAGACACCATTGGCAACGAGGACGCAGAAGCAGGCGCCAACGCCTTTGACGCGTGGCTGAGAGGTATCAGTGACAATCAAATAACCCTCGCCCGCTTGAAGTCCATCGCTGAGTTCATCCCAATTGTAAATAATGTCATTTCCGCCGCAGATGCTGTTTCAGACATCATCATCCTGGCTGAAAGTGAAACGACCCAAGCACTGGACTGGGTCAGTCTTGGTATCAATCTGATAGGGATCATTCCTGCGCCACCCACCATGGCGTATGCGCGAAAGAGCCTACGGCCTTCACTGCATCTGGTTAAGCAACGCATCAAGGCCGACCCGAAAAGCCCGCTAGGGGACGCTTTGGTTGGCGTAATCGTCGGGCACCTGAACGCCACCATTCTTGGAGAACTGGAAAATTTTGTATCCCAGGCTCAAATCAAGCTACCGGGGCACTTAGCCGACGCGGGAGCACTAGGCAAGCAGATCATGATTGCAATCGCCGATGCCGTCGACGATGCAATGAATGGCAATCTCAAACCAACACCCATTGAGAAAAGCGAAGAAGATTCTCTTTTTTCGCAATTGGCAAAAAATGTAACCCATGCAGCGGTCTTGGTACCGCTGACAACACTCAACACCCTGTCTAAGTTGATACCGTTTGAAATAAAACAACTTGCCTTTCGTTTCACCAAAAAATTCCGAGCCCTCGCGAAAGAGGTAGAAAAATCAATCAACAAGCTGGGTGACCCCAAGGTTGAACAGAGCATCGGCTACCTGCTGTCCATGCTATACCAAGCTGCAAAATCAAAGCGCCGGCAAATAAACGCCAGTATTCAACAGTCCGGGGTGGGACAGGCCAGGGGGGTGAGTGGTCAACGCCAACTGGGGGCATCTGGAAATCAACCTCCCCCACGGCAAGAGCCGAACCCGGCGAAGAACAAAGCATGCCACGCGACCTGCAACAGAATTTCCTTCGCTCGTGGCTCGGAACAAATTACCCACACGGACTTCACGCTGCCTGGTCCATTCCCTGTGACGTGGACCCGCAACTATCGGTCTAGCCTTTCAGCGCTCGATACCGGCCCATTGGGCGCACGCTGGATAGGCTCATTCACTACACATTTTGAAGTCGTCGAAGACGCGCTGAATTTTCATGCCGCCGACGGACGATCACATCGCTACCCACTGCCCAAAATCGGAAAGTTCCATCACGATCCAATAGAGGAAATCATACTGGTACGCACAGGCGAGCGAACCCTATCGCTTGCCCGCGGACATGAGGTCGAAGAACAGTACGAACGCTCAGGCAACACATTCAGGCTTTTTGCGGTACGCCACCGGGGTGGGGCAAGTATTACCTTGCACTATGAGCACGCCCACAACGGTGTCCAAGTACTGTCGGATTTGCTGACCTATCAGAACGACCAACTCCATCAGCACATCCATACACACCTCGACCCGCAAGGGCGCATCGTCACCCTGTGGCTGATGCAGCATGGCGAGCCGCTTCGGCAGCTGGCCGAATATGAATACAGTGCAGAAGGAGATCTGATCTCGGCCCACGATGAGCACCAAAGAACATGGCATTACGCCTATCAGCATCACCTGATTACCCGGTACACCGACCGTACTGGCAGAGGCATGAACCTAGAATGGCTCGGCGAAGGGCCGGACGCAAAAGCCGTACATGAGTGGGCAGATGATGGCAGCTACGAAGTGCGTTTGGAGTGGGCCAAGAATATTCGTCTCACCTATGTGACAAACGCGCTCGGACATGAGACCAAACACTATTACGACATCCTCGGTTACACCTACCGGATTGTCTACGCTGACGGGAATGAAGAGTGGTTCTTCCGCGATGCTGCCAAGAATGTGGTTGAGCATGTTCACACTGACGGCAGCATCGACCGCTACGCCTATGACGAGCGTAGCAACCTGCTGCAGCACACTCGCCCTGACGGCTCATCCATTCACCATGCCTATGATGATCTTGACCAACGCTTTAAAACACGTGATGCGGAGGGCGGACTGTGGCGATATGACTACGATCAGCGTGGCAACATCATCGAAACCATCGATCCATTGGAGAACAAAACCCAGTACATCTATAACAGCGACAACCTACCCATTGTCATCACCGGTGCCAATGGCGGGGAAAAGAAGCTTGTATACAGTAGCGACGGACAGCTGGCTAGCTACACCGACTGCTCAGGCAAGACTACCCATTGGAAATACGATGCCCTCGGGCAACTGACTAAGTTGATCGATGCTGCGGGGGAAGAGACCGAATACCACTACGAGGCGGGCTATCTCAGCAGCCTGGTGTATCCCGACAAGACCCGAGACCGTTTTGAGTACGACGCCGAAGGTCGTCTGCTCACCTACGTCGATGCCCTGCACCGTCGCACCACCTGGAGCTATAACGAAGCCGGGCTGATCCAACAGCGCCTAAACCCCGATGCTTCCACCCTGTATTACCACTGGGACAAGCTCGGTCAGTTGGTACGCCTGCGCAACGAGAACAACAGCGAGGCCAGCTTCAA
>NZ_BBIQ01000021.1 GCF_000730565.1 Pseudomonas fulva NBRC 16637 = DSM 17717
AGGTGAAGATCCGTGGCCAGCGCATCGAGCTGGGTGAGATCGAGGCGCGCCTGCTGGAGGTGGCCGAAGTCCGTGAAGCGGTCGTGCTGGCTCAGCCTGGCGCCGCCGGTGCGCAACTGGTCGGCTACGTGCTGGTCGCCGGCGCTGACCTGGAGGCCACGCGCCAGGCGCTGCTGCGCGAGCGCCTCAAGGCTCACCTCAAGGCCAACTTGCCCGGCTACATGGTGCCCGGCCAATGGCTGCTGCTGGAACAGTGGCCGCTCAGCCCCAATGGCAAGCTGGACCGCAAGGCCTTGCCGCTGCCCCAGGCCGCGCCACAACAACAGGGCTACGAAGCCCCGCAACGCCCGGTCGAGTGCCAACTGGCAGCGATCTGGCAGGACCTGCTCCAGCTCGACAAGGTCGGCTTGAACGACCATTTCTTCGACCTGGGCGGTCACTCTCTTCTCGTCGTGAGCCTGGTCTCACGCATTCAACTCGAGCTTGGTATGAAGGCAACTGCGCAATTGATTTTCCAATACCCCACCCTGGGCGAGCTGGCCCGCCAACTGGAGCGCGAAGGCGGGGCGGTGGATGCCTCCACCCTTGACCAGCTCGAAAGCTTGCTCGACGAAATGGAGGCGGTGTAATGGATCACGCCAGCGCCCTGCGCATTGCCCAACGCTTCATCGCCTTGCCCGTGGACAAGCGCCGTCAGTACCTGGCCAAGATGGCCGAACAAAAGGTCTCGCCCGGCAACCTGCCGATTCCGGTCATCCGCGAGCAGTTGGACAGCTTGCCGCTGTCCTTCGCCCAGGAGCGCCAGTGGTTCCTCTGGCAGTTGGAGCCAGGCAGCAGCGCCTCTCACATCCCTACCGCCCTGCGCCTGCGCGGCCACCTCGACACCCAGGCCTTGCAGCAGGCGTTCGATGCCCTGGTGGCACGCCACGAGACCCTGCGCACCACCTTCGTGGTGGAGGAGGAGCGGCCCTGCCAGCGCGTGCATGGCGCCCTGCCGATCGCGATCGAGCCGTTGCACCTGCCGGCCACCCTGGCACCCGAGCACCAAGACGCCCAGGTACAGGCGTTGATCGAGCAGCAGATCGCCAGGCCCTTCGACCTCGAACACGGTCCGCTGGTACGGCTGGGGCTGCTGACGGTGGCTGACGATGAACATGTGCTGGTGATGGTGCAGCACCACATCGTCTCCGATGGCTGGTCGATGCAGGTCATGGTCGATGAGCTGATGCAGCTGTACTTGGGCTTCGTCCACGGGCGGGCGGTCGAGCTGCCCGCGCTGCCCATTCAATACGCCGACTACGCCATCTGGCAGCGTCGCTGGATGGAAGCCGGCGGCAGCGAGCAGCAACTGGCCTACTGGCGTGAGCAACTGGGCGCGCATCAACCTGTACTGGAGTTGCCCACCGACCGTCCGCGTGCGGCCCAGCCAAGCCTGCGCGGCGCGCGTGTCGACCTGCCCATCGACAGCGCCCTGAGCGAAGCCTTGCAAGGCCTGGCGCAGCAGCAACAGGTCACGGTGTTCATGCTGTTGCTGGCGTCGTTCCAGGTGCTGCTGCACCGCTACACCGGCCAGACCGATATTCGCGTCGGGGTGCCCAACGCCAACCGCAACCGGGTCGAGACCGATCGCCTGCTGGGCTTCTTCGTCAACACGCAGGTGCTGCGCGCCGATGTGCAGGGGGCCTTGGCGTTCCCGGCGTTGCTGCAACAGGTCAAGCAGACGGTGCTCGGTGCCCAGGCGCATCAGGACCTGCCGTTCGAACAACTGGTCGAAGCTTTGCAGCCAGACCGCAGCCTGAGCCACAACCCGTTGTTCCAGGTGATGTACAACCACCAGCGCCAAGGCCGCGACCAACGCACCCGGCAGGTGCCTGGGCTCGATATCGAAGGGCTGTTCTGGGAAAGCCACAGCGCCTCGTTCGACCTGACGCTGGACACCGTCGAGGGCGAAGACGGCCTGTGGGGGTCGCTGACCTATGCGTGCGACCTGTTCGATGCCGCCACCATCGAGCGCCTGGGGCGCCATTGGCTGACCCTGCTGCGCAGCCTCGTCGCCGACCCGTCGCGCTGCATTGCTGCGCTGCCGATGCTGGCCGTCGATGAGCATGAGCACCTGCACGCTGTGCGCAACGCCCCGGACCTGCGTCACGCCGACGGCCCGCTGGTGCACGAGCGCATTGCCCAGTGGGCTGCGCAAACCCCGCAGGCCACCGCCTTGTTGTTTGGCGAGCAGCGCATGAGCTTTGCCCAGCTCGATCAGCAGGCCAACCGCCTGGCCCATGCCCTGGTCACAGCCGGGGTCGGGCCGGAAGTGCTGGTCGGTATCGCCCTGGAGCGTGGCCTTGAGATGGTCGTGAGCCTGTTGGCGGTGCTCAAGGCCGGCGGTGCCTATACGCCGCTCGATCCGCAATACCCCCGCGAACGCCTGGCCTACCTGATGCAGGACAGTGGCATGGCCCTGCTGCTCAGCGACAGCGCGCTCATGCAGCGCCTGCCGGTCCCTGAGGGGTTGGCAACCCTGGCCCTGGACCACATGGACCTGGCCTCGCAACCCTGCCACGCGCCGGCGAACGCCGCCCAGGCCGATAACCTGGCCTACGTCATCTACACCTCGGGTTCCACCGGCCTGCCCAAAGGGGTGGCGGTAGCCCATGGCCCCATCGCCATGCACTGCCGGGCGATTGGCGAGCGCTACGAAATGACGCCAGCCGACTGCGAACTGCACTTCATGTCGTTCGCCTTCGACGGTGCCCACGAGCGCTGGCTCACGCCCCTGACCCACGGCGCTTCGCTGCTGATCCGCGACCCGCAGCTGTGGACGCCGGAGCAAACCTATGCCGCCATGCATGAGCATGGGGTGACGGTCGCGGCGTTTCCACCGGTCTACCTTCAGCAACTGGCCGAGCACGCCGAGCGCGACGGCAACCCACCGCCGATGCGGGTGTACTGCTTCGGCGGCGATGCGGTGTCCGAGGCCAGCTACGCCATGGCCCGGCGCGCACTGCGCCCGACCTACATCATCAATGGCTACGGCCCTACCGAAACCGTGGTCACCCCCCTGATCTGGAAAGCCGGCGAACAGGACCGCTGCGGCGCAGCCTATGCGCCCATTGGTGATCGCGTCGGTGAACGGCGCGCGTATGTGCTCGATGCCGACCTGAACCTGTTGCCCCTGGCCATCCCGGGAGAGTTGTACCTGGGCGGGCAGGGTTTGGCCCGTGGCTACCTCAAGCGCCCGGCGCTCACTGCCGAAAGGTTCGTACCGGACCCGTTCGGCAACGGTGCCCGGCTGTACCGCAGCGGTGATCGGGTAAGCCTGCGCAGCAGCGGCATCATCGATTACCTCGGGCGCATCGACCGCCAGGTCAAGGTGCGAGGTTTTCGTATCGAGTTGGGCGAGGTGGAAGCTCGCCTGCTGGCGGTGCCGGGTGTGCGCGAAGCGGTGGTGGTGGCCCAGGCCGGCCCGAGCGGCCAGCAACTGGTCGGCTACGTGGTGAGCGACGACGCGCCGCAACTGGCGTCCGATCATCAGGCCCAGGCTGAGCGCCGCGAATCGATCAAGCGCCGTTTGAAGGTGGACCTGCCTGACTACATGGTGCCCACGCACGTGCAGTTGCTCGAACGCATGCCCCTGACCCCCAACGGCAAGATCGACCGCCAGGCCCTGCCGGCAGTCGACCTGACCCAGCTGCAAGGCCAGCATGTGGCCGCCAGCAGCCCGCTCGAGCAGGCGTTGGTGCAGATTTGGCAGGCGGTGCTGAAGGTCCCTCAGGTTGGGGTGACCGACAATTTCTTCGAATTGGGCGGCGATTCGATCATCTCGATCCAGGTGGTCAGCCGGGCCCGTCAGGCCGGCATCGTGCTCAGCCCCAAAGACCTGTTCCTGCACCAGACCGTGCAGGCCCTGGCCGGTGTGGCCCGTTTTGGCGAGGTCGCCCGCATCGACCAGGGCCCGGTCGCTGGCAGCCTGCCGCTGCTGGCCATCCAGCGCTGGTTCTTCGCCCAAGGCATTGCCGATGCGCATCACTGGAACCAGTCCGTGCTGCTGGCGCCGACGCAGGCGTTGCAGCCACGGGTGCTGGAGGCGGCGTTGCAGGCGCTGGTGCTGCACCATGATGCCTTGCGCCTGCGCTTCGATGCCCAAGCCGGGCTCGCCTGGCACCGGGCTGCGGCCCAGCAACAGGGCGCCGAGGAGCAGGCGCCGCTGCTGTGGCACGCCACGGTCGAGCGCGGCCAGGCCCTGACCGCGTTGTGCGAGCAGGCCCAGCGCAGCCTCGACCTGCACCAAGGGCCACTGCTGCGGGCTGTGCTGGCGGAGCTGGACGATGGCAGTCAGCGGCTGTTGCTGGTGGTTCATCACCTGGTCGTGGACGGTGTGTCCTGGCGCATTCTGTTCGACGATCTGCAGCAGGCCTACTCGCAGTGCCTGGCAGGCCAGGCGCTGTCGCTGCCGGCCAAGACCACGGCCTACAAGCATTGGGCAGAACGCCTGCAGGCACTGGCCAAAACCCCGGCCCTGGCCGAGCAGCTGCCGTACTGGCAGGCGCAGGTCGAAGGCGCCGTCGACGACCTGCCAGGCGCACGTCCTCACGCCAGCCTCGAAAAGCGCCATGCCTGTACGGTACACACGCGCCTGGACGACACGCTGACCCGGCAACTGCTGCAACAAGCCCCGGCGGCCTACCGCACCCAGGTCAACGACCTGCTGCTGACCGCGCTGACCCGCGTGATCTGCCGCTGGACCGGGCAGGCTTCGGCGCTGATCCAGCTTGAAGGGCACGGCCGTGAAGACCTGTTCGACGATGTCGACCTGACCCGCACGGTGGGCTGGTTCACCAGCGCCTTCCCGGTACGCCTGGACAGTGCAGGTGACGTGACCGACGCGATCAAGACCGTCAAGCAGCAACTGCGCGCGATCCCCGACAAGGGCATCGGCTACGGCGCCTTGCGCTACATGGGCAGCGCCCAGTCGCAGGCAGCCTTGAACGGCCTAGCCGAGCCGCGCATCACCTTCAACTACCTGGGCCAGTTCGACGGCAGTTTTGCCAGCGATCAAGGCGCCCTGTTCGTGCCAGCCAGCGAGGACGCCGGCGCCGAACAGGGCGCCGAGGCGCCGCTGGGCAACTGGCTGAGCATCAACGGCCAAGTGTACGCAGGCCAATTGCGCTTGGGCTGGACCTTCAGCGAAGCGATGTTCGAGCGCACTGACATCGAGCGCTTGGCGCAGGATTACGCACGCGAGCTGAACCAGCTGGTCGCCCACTGTCTGCTACCGGACAGTGCCGGGGTGACGCCTTCGGACTTCCCGCTGGCCATGCTCGACCCGTCACAACTGGACGCCCTTGGCCTGCCTTGGGCGGACGTTCAGGACCTGTACCCGCTCTCGCCCATGCAGCAGGGCATGCTGTTCCACAGCTTGCTGGAGCAGCAAGGGGGCGACTACATCAACCAGCTGTCGGTCAGCGTCCAGGGGCTGGCGCCTGAGCGTTTCCGGGAGGCCTGGCAGGCGGTGGTGCAGCGACATGACATATTGCGCAGCGGGTTCCTCTGGCAAGGCGGGCTGGTCCAGCCGCTTCAGTGGGTGCGCAAGCAGGTGCAGTTGCCATGCCGTGAAATTGACCTACGTGGCCATGAAGACCTTGACGCTGCACTGACGCGCCTGGCCGATGCCGAACGCGAGCAAGGCTTCGACCTGGCCCAGGCGCCACTGCTGCGCCTGACGCTGGCCCGCACGGGGGATGATCGTTATCAACTGATCTATACCAGCCATCACATCCTGCTCGACGGCTGGAGTAATTCGCAGTTGCTCGGCGAGGTGTTGCAGCACTACGCAGGCCAGGCGGTACACAGCCTCAATGGGCGCTACAGCGACTATATCGGCTGGCTGCAACGCCAGGACAAACGGGTCAGCGAGGCTTTCTGGCGCACGCAGTTCGCCACCCTTGACGAGCCGACCTGGCTCAGCCGTGCGCTCAAGTGCGCCGCCACCGGCCAGAGTGGGCAAGGCGAATTCAAATGGCGCCTGGACGCTGCGATCACCGAACAGTTGCACGGCTTTGCCCGTCAGCAGAAAGTCACCCTCAACACGCTCGTGCAGGTCGCCTGGCTGTTGCTGTTGCAGCGCTACACCGGTCACGACAGCGTGACATTCGGGGCTACGGTGGCGGGCCGGCCTACGCAATTGCAGGGCATCGAGCGGCAGATCGGCTTGTTCATCAATACCTTGCCCGTGGTCGCGCAGCCTGAACCGCAACAAGCGCTGGCGGATTGGTTACAGACCGTACAGGGCATCAACCTGGCACTCCGGGACCACGAACACAGTGCACTGAGTGATGTGCAGCGCTGGGCCGGGCAGGGCGGCGATGGATTGTTCGACACCTTGCTGGTCTTCGAAAACTACCCCGTGTCCGAGGCGCTGCAGCAGGGCGGCGTCAGTGACCTGCACTTTGGCGACGTGCACAGCCATGAGCAGAACAACTACCCGCTGACGCTGAGCGTCAGCACCGGGGCCGACCTGTTGTTGCATTACAGCTATGACGCTGCGCAGTTCAGTGCCGAGTGCATTGCCCAGGTTGCAAGCCAACTGGCCCATCTCCTGGCGCAGATGGCCGACGGCTCGCCCCAGCGTTGCCTGGGCGAGCTGAAGCTGTTCGAAGAGGGGCGTCAGCGCGCCCCGGTGCAGGACTGGGGCATGGCCGCCGGTGAGTACCCAAGCCTGGCGCCTGCCCATGTGCTGTTCGAGCAGCAGGCCCGGCGTGTTCCGAACCACACTGCGCTGATCACTGAAACCACCGAGCTGACCTACGCCCAGCTCAACGCAGCGGCCAACCGCCTGGCGCACCGCTTGATCGCCCAAGGCGTGGGCCCCGACGTGCTGGTCGGCATCGCCGTCGAGCGCGATGCGCCGATGGTCGTTGCCCTGCTGGCCGTGCTCAAGGCAGGCGGCGGCTATGTACCGCTCGACCCGAAATTTCCCCAAGAGCGCTTGCAGCAGATGGTCGAGGACAGTCGCATCGCGTTGCTGTTGACCCAGTCGCACTTGCGCGAAACGCTGGCACTGGACGCGCAGGTGCAGTGCCTGCTGCTGGATACGCCTGACGACGGCAACGGCTCCGCCAGCGACCCGCTCAACCGCGTGCACGCCGACAACTTGGCCTACGTGATCTTCACCTCCGGCTCGACCGGTCGGCCGAAGGGCGTGGCCATCAGCCATGGTGCCTTGACCCGCCACGCCTTCGTGGCCCAGTGGTATTCCGATATCCACGCGTCCGATTGCGTGCTGCAATTTGCCACGTTCAACTTCGATGCCTTCGTCGAGCAGCTGTACGCCCCGCTGGTCTGCGGTGCCACCGTGATGCTGCGCGGCAATGAAATCTGGGACAGCGAGACGTTCTACCAGCGGGTGCTGGCCCACGGCATCAGCGTGGCCGACCTGCCGACCGCGTACTGGAACTTGCTGGCAACCCAGTTTGCCAGCGTAGGGCCACGCGACTACGGGCAACTGCGCCAGATTCATGCGGGCGGCGAAGCCATGCCCCCTGAAGGCATGGCCGCCTGGCTCAAGGCCGGCCTGGGCCATGTGCGCCTGCTCAACACCTACGGCCCGACGGAAACCACGGTCACCTCCACCACGCTCGACTGCACTCCATACGTGCTGGGCGAACAACCCGTGCCTCACACCTTGCCGATCGGCACGGCCTTGCCTGGTCGGGAGATCTACCTGCTGGACGATGCCGGGCAACCGGTACCGACCGGTGTCGTGGGTGAGCTGGTGATCGGCGGCGAGTTGCTGGCCCGTGGCTACTTCGGCCGCAGCGCGCTGACCGCCGAGCGCTTCCTGCCCGACCCGTTCGCCGGCAACGGAGGGCGCTTGTACCGCACGGGCGACCTGGCGCGTTACCGCGCCGATGGCGTGATCGACTACGTCGGCCGGGTGGACCATCAGGTGAAGATCCGTGGCTTCCGCATCGAGCTGGGCGAGATCGAAACCTGCCTGCTGGCCCAGGTCGGTGTCAGCGAGGCGTTGGTCGTGGCACAGCCTGGTCCGAACGGGCCGCAACTGGTTGCTTACCTGGTTGCAGATGCAGACGTGCAGGCGTTGCGCGAAGCGCTCAAGGCGAGCCTGCCGGACTACATGGTTCCTGCCCATGTCATGCTGCTCGATCACATGCCGCTGAGCCCGAGCGGCAAGATCGACCGCAAAGCGCTGCCGCTGCCCGAGGCCTCCAGCAACCAGGCGTTCATCGCCCCCCAGACCCCGCTCGAACAGCAACTGGCGCGTATCTGGCAAGACGTGCTGAAGCTTGAGCGGGTCGGGGTGGACGACAACTTCTTCGAGCTGGGCGGTGACTCGATCATCTCCATTCAGGTGGTCAGCCGGGCCCGTCAGCAGGGGCTGCACTTCACGCCCAAGGAGCTGTTCCAGCACCAGACCCTGCGCGCCCTGGCCAAGGTCGTGCGCAATGCCGACAGCGCGGTGCAGATCGACCAAGGCACCGTCCTCGGCGGCATGCCGCTGCTGCCGGTGCAGCACAGCTTCTTCAGCGAGGTCATTGCCCAGCGTCACCACTGGAACCAGTCGGTGCTGCTGGTACCACGCACAGCACTTCAGGGCGTTGCACTGGAGCAGGCGTTGCAGGCGCTTGTGCAACATCACGATGCGCTGCGCCTTACCTTCAGCGAAGGTGAGCAAGGCTGGCTGGCCGAACATGGCGAGCCGGTGATGGCGCTGCTGTGGCAACGCCAGGTGGCCGATGCCCAGGCGCTGACCGCCCTGTGCGACGATGCCCAGCGCAGCCTGGACCTGGCCGAGGGCCCGCTGCTGCGCGCCGTGCTGGCCACGCTGGCCGACGGCAGCCAGCGCTTGCTGCTGGTGATCCATCACCTGGTGGTCGATGGCGTGTCGTGGCGCATCCTCTTCGAGGACCTGCAACAGGCCTACGCGCAATGCCTGGCCGGGCAGCCCGTGAAACTGCCGAGCAAGACCACGGCTTACAAGGCCTGGGCGCAGAAACTGGAGGCGCATGCCCACAGCCCAGCGCTGCAGGGGCAGAAGGACTACTGGATGGCACAACTGCGCGGGCAGCGCGCAGACCTGCCGGGCGTCAAGGTCGATGCAGGCATGCAGGGGCACCACGCCCAGACTGTGCAGACCCGCCTGGATGCCCAGCAAACCCGTCGCCTGTTGCAGCAGGCGCCTGCAGCCTACCGCACCCAGGTCAACGACTTGCTGCTGACCGCCCTGGCGCGTGTGATCTGCCAGTGGACAGGCGAACAGGCCGCGCTGATCCAGTTGGAAGGCCATGGCCGCGAGGAGCTGTTCGACGACGTCGACCTCACCCGTACCGTGGGTTGGTTCACCAGCGTGTTCCCGGTGAAGTTGCCCGTGTCCAGCGACCTTGGCGACACGCTTCGCCAGGTCAAGGAGCACCTGCGCGGCATTCCCGACAAGGGTGTCGGCTACGGTGTCCTGCGCTACCTGGGGGACGCTGCCACACGCGAGGCCTTGGCGGCGCTGGCGACACCGCGTATCACCTTCAACTACCTGGGCCAGTTCGACGGCAGTTTTGCTGGCGACGATGACGCCTTGTTCACCCCCGCCACAGAAAAGCGCGGCCGTGAGCAAAGCCCGGACGCACCCCTGGACAACTGGCTGGTGCTCAACGGGCGCGTATACGACGGTTGCCTGAGCCTGGACTGGACGTTCAGCCGCGAGCAGTTCGATGTGCAGGCCATCGAGGCTTTGGCCGATGCCTACGGCGCACAACTGCAGGCGCTGATCGAACACTGCCTGGCCCCTGATGCAGGTGGCGTGACGCCCTCCGACTTCCCCCTGGCCGGTCTGGACCAGGCGCAGCTGGACCAGCTTGCGGTGTCGGCGGCCAACCTCGAGGACATCTATCCACTGTCCCCGATGCAGCAAGGCATGTTGTTCCATAGCCTGTACGAGCAGGGCAGCGGCGATTACCTGAATCAGATGCGCCTGGACATCGGCGGGCTCGACCCGCAGCGTTTTCGCAGCGCCTGGCAGGCCACCCTCGACGCCCACGCCATCCTGCGCACCGGGTTCAACTGGCAGTTCGAGCAGGCCGTGCAGATGGTCATGAGCCGGGTCGAGCTGCCGTTCCGCCTGCTGGACCTGCGCGACGACCCCGCTGCAAAAGCCACCCTCGACGCACTGGCGCAAAGCGAACTGCAACAAGGCTTCGAGCTTCACACCGCGCCGCTGCTCAGGCTGGTACTTGCACAGACCAACGCGCAGGACTATCACCTGATCTACACCAGCCACCATATCCTGATGGACGGCTGGAGCACCTCGCAGCTTCTGGGCGAAGTACTCCAGCGCTATGCTGGCCAGCCGGTGACCCATGGGCCTACGCAGTACCGCGACTACATCGGTTGGTTGCTGCGTCAGGACCGTCAGGCCAGCGAAGTGTTCTGGCGCGATCAATTGGCCTGCCTGCCGGCGCCGACCCTGCTTGCACAAGCCTTGAAGCCGGCATCGCGCAGCTCAGGTCAACGCGATCATTTCCACCGGTTGGACGAACATCACACCCAGCGCCTGAATGCCTTTGCGCGCCGTCATAAAGTCACCCTCAACACCGTCATCCAGGCGGCCTGGCTGTTGTTGCTGCAACGCTACACCGGGCACAACGGCGTCGTGTTCGGGGCCACCGTCGCCGGACGCCCGCTGGCGATCAGCGGCGTGGAGCAACAGATCGGCCTGTTCATCAACACCTTGCCGGTGGTGGCCAGCCCCCAGGCTGATCAGCCGCTGCAAGCGTGGCTGCACGCGCTTGTGCAACTCAACCTGGCGCTGCGCGAGCAGGAGCACACCCCGCTCTTCGATATCCAGCGCTGGGCCGGGCAGGGCGGTGAAGCACTGTTCGACAACATCCTGGTGTTCGAGAACTATCCGGTTTCCGAGGCGCTGCAAGCAGCGCCCGTGGACCTGCGCTTTGGCAGCATCGATAACCATGAGCAGAGCAACTACCCGCTGACCGTCAGCGTAAACGCCGGGTCTACCGTGCTGCTGCACTTCACCTATGCGGGCGAGGCGTTCGATGCCCCGGGTATCGCGAGCATCGGTGACAACCTGGCCCACTTGCTCCTGCAAATGGTCGAGGGGGCCGACGGGCTTTGCCTGGGCGATCTGACCCTGCTGGACGACGGGCGTCAGCGCGCCCCGGTGCAGGACTGGGGCATGGCCGCCGGTGAATACCCAAGCCTGGCGCCTGCCCATGTGCTGTTCGAACAGCAGGCCCGGCGTGTTCCGAACCACACTGCGCTGATCACTGAAACCACCGAGCTGACCTACGCCCAGCTCA
Source organism: Pseudomonas fulva NBRC 16637 = DSM 17717 (assembly GCF_000730565.1). Taxonomy (GTDB): domain Bacteria; phylum Pseudomonadota; class Gammaproteobacteria; order Pseudomonadales; family Pseudomonadaceae; genus Aquipseudomonas; species Aquipseudomonas fulva. The sequence goes on from NZ_BBIQ01000021.1 coordinate 11,328, forward strand.
ACGCAGCGGCCAACCGCCTGGCGCACCGCTTGATCGCCCAAGGCGTGGGCCCCGACGTGCTGGTCGGCATCGCCGCCGAGCGCGATGCGCCGATGGTCGTTGCCCTGCTGGCCGTGCTCAAGGCAGGCGGCGGCTATGTACCGCTCGACCCGAAATTCCCCCAAGAGCGCTTGCAGCAGATGGTCGAAGACAGTCGCATCGCGTTGCTGTTGACCCAGTCGCACTTGCGCGAAACGCTGGCACTGGACGCGCAGGTGCAGTGCCTGCTGCTGGATACGCCTGACGACGGCAACGGCTCCGGCAGCGATCCGCTCAACCGCGTGCACGCCGACAACCTGGCCTACGTGATCTTCACCTCCGGCTCGACCGGTCGGCCGAAGGGCGTGGCCATCAGCCATGGCGCCTTGACCCGCCACGCCTTCGTGGCCCAGTGGTATTCCGATATCCACGCGTCCGATTGCGTGCTGCAATTCGCCACGTTCAACTTCGATGCCTTCGTCGAGCAGCTGTACGCCCCGCTGGTCTGCGGTGCCACCGTGATGCTGCGCGGCAACGAAATCTGGGACAGCGAGACGTTCTACCAGCGGGTGCTGGCCCACGGCATCAGCGTGGCCGACCTGCCGACCGCGTACTGGAACCTGCTGGCAACCCAGTTTGCCAGCGTAGGGCCACGCGACTACGGGCAACTGCGTCAGATTCATGCGGGCGGCGAAACCATGCCCCCTGAAGGCATGGCCGCCTGGCACAAGGCCGGCCTGGGTCATGTGCGCCTGCTCAACACCTACGGTCCGACGGAAACCACGGTCACCTCCACCACGCTCGACTGCACTCCATACGTGCTGGGTGAACAACCCGTACCTCACACCTTGCCGATCGGCACGGCCTTGCCTGGTCGGGAGATCTACCTGCTGGACGATGCCGGGCAACCGGTACCGACCGGTGTCGTGGGTGAGCTGGTGATCGGCGGCGAGTTGCTGGCCCGTGGCTACTTCGGCCGCAGCGCGCTGACCGCCGAGCGCTTCCTGCCCGACCCGTTCGCCGGCAACGGCGGGCGCTTGTACCGCACGGGCGATCTGGCGCGCTACCGCGCCGATGGCGTGATCGACTACGTTGGCCGGGTGGACCATCAGGTGAAGATCCGTGGCTTCCGCATCGAGCTGGGCGAGATCGAGACTTGCCTGCTGGCCCAGGCCGGTGTCAGCGAGGCGCTGGTCATGGCGCAGCCTGGCCCCAGTGGGCCGCAACTGGTGGGCTATGTGGTCACGCAGGTGGCCGTGGCCACGCTGCGCGAAGCGCTCAAGGCGAGCCTGCCGGACTATATGGTGCCGGCTCACCTGATGGTGCTCGACGGCCTGCCATTGAGCCCGAGCGGCAAGATCGACCGCAAGGCGCTGCCCCAGCCCGAGGCTGCCAGCAGCCATGCTTTCGTCGCCCCGCAGACAGCGCTCGAACAGCAGTTGGCCACAGTCTGGCAAGATGTGCTGAAGCTTGAGCGGGTCGGAGTGGACGACAACTTCTTCGAGCTGGGCGGTGACTCGATCATCTCCATCCAGGTGGTCAGCCGAGCGCGGCAGCTGGGGCTGCACCTGACCCCGAAAGCGTTGTTCCAGCACCAGACCCTCCGGGCCTTGGCCCAGGTCGTTGGCACGGCAGGCACAGTCTTGCAGATCGATCAGGGTGCGGTCACCGGCACCACGCCGTTGTTGCCGGTGCAGCACAGCTTCTTCAGCGAAGCCATCGCCCAGCGTCACCACTGGAACCAGTCGGTGCTGCTGGTGCCGAGCGCGCCGCTTCACGGGGCTGCGCTCGAGCAAGCGTTGCAGGCGTTGGTGCACCATCACGATGCCCTGCGCCTGCGCTTCAGTGAAGGCGATCAGGGTTGGCAGGCCTGCCACGGCGACAACGCCCAGGCGCTGCTGTGGCAACGCGAGGTAACCGATGCCCAGGCACTCACTGCCCTGTGCGACGATGCCCAGCGCAGCCTGGACCTGGCCGACGGCCCGCTGCTGCGCGCGGTGCTGGCCACCTTGGCCGACGGCAGCCAGCGCTTGCTGCTGGTGATCCATCACCTGGTGGTCGATGGCGTGTCGTGGCGCATTCTGTTCGAGGACCTGCAGCAGGCTTACCAGCAGTGCCTGACCGGGCAGCCGCTCAGCCTGCCGGCCAAGACCAGCGCCTACAAGGCCTGGGCCGAACGCCTGCAAGCCCACGCCCAAAGCGAAACCCTGCGCCAGCAACTGGGCTATTGGCAGGCCCAACTGCAGGGCTTTGCCCAGACGCTGCCTGGCGAAGATGCCCAAGGCAGCCAGCAGGTGGGCGACGCCCATACCGTGCAGGTTGAACTGGATGCAGCGTTGACTCGGCAACTGCTTCAGCAGGCCCCGGCAGCTTACCGCACCCAGGTCAACGACCTGCTGCTGACTGCCCTGGCCCGGGTGATCTGCCACTGGACGGGCGAGCACGCGGCATTGATCGAGCTGGAAGGCCACGGCCGCGAGGCGCTGTTCGACGACGTCGACCTCACCCGTACCGTAGGCTGGTTCACCAGCCTGTTCCCGGTGAGGCTGCCGGTGGCGGGGCCAGTGGGGGATACCATCAAGCAGATCAAGGAACACCTGCGCGCCATCCCGGACAAAGGCCTTGGCTTTGGGGTGCTGCGCTATCTGGGCGATACGGCTACCCGCCAGGCATTGACCGGCCTGGCGCAGCCACGCATCACCTTCAACTACCTGGGCCAGTTCAGCGCCAGCGCCGCCGGTGAGGACGATGCGCTGTTCGCCCCGGCCGCGGAAAGCGGCGGGCGCCAGGTCAGTGATCAGGCGCCGCTGGGCAATGCCCTGACCATCAACGGGCAGGTGTTCGAAGGCGCCCTGAAGCTAGACTTCACCTTCAGCCGCCAGCGGTTCGCCGCGGGCATCATCGAGCACCTGGCGCATGCCTACGTAAGCGAGCTGCGTACGGTCGTTGAGCACTGCCTGGCCTTGGAACACCTCTGCCTGACCCCGTCCGACTTCCCGCTCGCGGGGCTGAGCCAAGCACAGCTGGACCGTTTGCCGGTACCGACCGAGGCTGTCGAAGACCTGTACCCGCTGTCGCCGATGCAGCAGGGCATCCTGTTCCACACCCTCGAAGCCGCTCAGCAGGGGCTGTACGTCAGCCAAACCAGCGTGCAGGTACAAGGGTTGGATAACGCCCGCTTCCTCGCGGCCTGGCAGCACATGGTCGATCGCCATGAAATTCTGCGCACCGGGTTCTGGACCGAAAGCCACCTCAACGAGCCATTGCAATGGGTGGCCAAGCGTGCCGAACTGCGTGTGCGCGAGCTCGACTGGCGGGGCCGCCCGGTCAGCGCCGCCGACCTGCAAGGCCTGGCCGAGCAGGACTACGCCCGCGGCTTCGACCTGCTGCAGCCGCCCTTGATGGGCCTGACCCTGGTGCGCCTGGATGAGGAGCGCCAGCAACTGATCTGGAGCAGCCACCACATCCTCATGGACGGCTGGAGCCACTCACGCCTGCTGGGTGAGGTGTTCGCCGTGTACGGTGGACAAGCACTGCCCGGCAAACGCGGCAGCTACCGCGACTACATCGCCTGGCTGGCCGCCCAGCCCCAGGCGCAGATGGAACACTTCTGGAAAGACAAGCTGGCCGGGCTCGAAGGGCCCACCCTGCTGGCCACCGGGTTGCATCCAGCGCCCGTCGCCGAGGCCGACGGCTACGACGCGCTGTACTTGAACTGGGACGCCGCGCAAACCCGGCAACTGCGTGATCAGGCCCAGCGCCTGCGGGTCACACCCAACACGCTGATCCAGGCAGCCTGGCTGCTGCTGCTGCAACGCTACACCGGGCAAGCGCGCGTGTGCTTCGGCGCAACCGTCGCCGGTCGTCCGGCAAACCTGCCGGGTGCTGAAGACATGCTGGGCTTGTTCATCAACACGCTGCCGATCATCCAGGCGCCTCTGCCCGAACAGCCGGTGGGGCAGTGGTTGCAGGCCCTGCAGGACTACAACGTGCAGGTGCGCGACTACGAGCACGTGTCTTTGGCCGATGTACAGCGTTGGTCCGGGCAAAGCGGACAGGCGTTATTCGACAGCATCGTGGTGTTCGAGAACTATCCCCTGGACGAGCGCCTGCAAGACGCCGGCGAAGACGGCTTGCGCTTCGGCGCCAGCGAAGGCCGCGACGTGACCAACTATGCCATGGACCTTGCCGTGCACCTGGATGACACCTTGAGCATCGAGTTCCTGTACTGGCGCAGCCGCTTCAGCCACGCTGCCTGCCAGGGCATTAGGCGCAGCTTCGAGCGCTTGCTCCAAGCGCTGCTGGGCGACCCACTGGCCGCCATCGGCAGCCTGCCCATGCTCGATGCCGACGCTGAGCGGCAGCAGGCCGAGGCCAACCGGCTGGTCGCCAACCCGACCCGCACGCCGCTGCTGCAGCGCATCGCCGGGCATGTACAGGCCCGTGGTCAGCAGGTAGCGGTCAGCTGCGCCGGGCAGTCCCTGACGTATGCCGAGCTTGAAGCGCGCGCCAACCGCCTGGCCGTGGCCCTGATCGACGCCGGTGCTGCCCCGGAGGTACGTGTCGGGGTGGCGCTGGAGCGCTCGGTAGACATGATCGTGGCCTTCTATGCGGTGCTCAAGACCGGCGCTGCGTATGTGCCTGTCGACATCGATTACCCGCGCGAGCGGGTGCAGTGGATCATCGAGGACTCAGCCATGCGGCTGCTCATCAGCCAGGCTAGCGTCAGCGAACGTTTGCCAAGCGCCGAAGGGGTCGACACGCTGCTGCTCGAATCGCTCGCGCCGGTGCAGGCGCAGGTCGCCCTGCCGGCGGTGGTGATCGACGAAGACAACCTGGCGTACCTGATCTACACCTCCGGTTCGTTGGGCAAGCCCAAAGGCGTTGCGGTCGCCCGCGGGCCGCTGGCCATGCACTGCCAGGCCATCATCGAGCGCTATGGGATGAGCGAGGCGACCCGCGAGTTGCTGTTCATGTCGTTCGCCTTCGATGGCGCCCAGGAGCGGTGGCTGTCCACCCTGGCGGCCGGTGGTCAGCTGGTGGTGCGCGACAACCGTCTGTGGACGCCCGAGGAAACCTGGCAGGTGCTGCATGAGCAGGCCATCACCATCGCCTGTTTCCCGCCTGCGTACCTGCAACAGTTGGCCGAATACGGCCAGGCCTTCGATAGCCCGCCACCGGTGCAGATCTACTGCTTTGGCGGCGACGCCGTGGCCGATGCCAACTTCGAATTGGTCAAGCGCACCCTGCGTCCAAGGCTGCTGACCAATGGCTACGGCCCCACCGAGACGGTGGTCACACCGTTGCTGTGGGTGGTCGATACCGACCAGCGCTGCGAGGCGGCCTATGCGCCGATTGGCACACGGGTGGGTGAGCGTACCCTGCACATTCTCGATGCCGGCCTGAACCCATTGCCCGACGGCGTGCCAGGTGAGTTGTACATCGGCGGGCAAGGGCTTGCGCGGGGCTACCATGCTCGACCAGGCCTGACGGCCGAGCGATTCGTGGCCGACCCCAGTGGCAAGGGTGCGCGCCTGTACCGCACCGGCGACCTGGTACGCCGCCGGGCAGACGGGGTGATCGACTTCCTTGGCCGCCTGGATCATCAGGTCAAGATCCGGGGCTTTCGTATCGAGCTGGGCGAAATCGAGGCCCGCTTGCGCAGCCAACCCCAGGTGCGCGATGCGGTCGTCGTGGCCCGTGACACCGAAGGCGGCAAGCAACTGATCGGTTATGTGGCCACCAGCAGCCCGGCGCTACAAGGCGAGGCGCTGCGCATGGCATTGCAACAGGGCTTGCCTGACTACATGGTGCCCAGCCAGATCCTGGTGCTGGAGCACCTGCCGCTGAGCCCCAACGGCAAGGTTGACCGCAAGGCGCTGCCAGACCCGTCCTTCAAGGGTCGCGAGTACGTGGCGCCGCGCAACGCCCTCGAAGCCGGCCTTGCCGCGATCTGGCAAGAGGTGCTGGAGCTGGAGCAGGTTGGGGTGACGGACAACTTCTTCGAGCTGGGCGGCGATTCCTTGCGCACCCTGAAGGTGCTGTCCAAGGTGCGCAATCAACCGGCGTTGGGCGTTGAGCTGAAGCTGCGCGACATGATGAGCAAACCCACCATCGCCGAGTTGTCCGGTTACGTGGACGACGCCGTGGCAGTGCTTTCACCGCTGCTGCCGCTCAATGGCCCGGTCGCGCAGTGCGAGCCCCTGTTCTGTCTTCACGCAGGGTTCGGCACCGTGTTCGACTATGAGCCTCTGGCGCGACGGCTGGACGGGGTGCGCCAGGTCATCGGCGTGCAGTGCAGGATGCTGCTGGACAAGCACTGGCAGGACAGCTCGCTGGAAGCCATGGCCCAGGACTACGCAGGCTTCATCCGCGAACAGCAACCACAAGGGCCGTACCACTTGCTGGGCTGGTCGCTGGGCGGGCCGTTGGCGCTGCTGGTGGCCCGTGTGCTGGAAGGGCAGGGCCAGTGCGTGCACTTCGTTGGGCTGGTGGACAGCTTCGTGCCCGGTGACCACGGGCCGGAAGACGACCTGACCGAAGAGCTGCGCAACTTCTTGTCCATCATCCTCGACCAGCCGCCCGAAAGCCTGCCGGCGTTCGACCTGTCTGACGACGGCTCCCAACCGGCCCTTGAAGCGCTGGTAGCGCAAGTGCAGGCCCACGTGCTGGGCAGCGGTGATTCACCGCGCTTCGCTGCCGAGGAACTGGTGCATGCCTTTACGGTGGCGCTGCGCCTGAAGGCGCTGTCGCGACGCCTTGCGCCGCTGCCCGCCATCGAGTGCCCGGCCAGCTTCTGGTGGGCAGAGGACGGGTACGGCGCACCGGCTCAAGCTTATCAACGGCGGTTCAGCCAGGACGATGCAACGCTCATCCACGCGTCGCACTTCGAGATCCTCAAGCAGCCCCAGCTGCTGCGCGAGGTGTGCGAGTGCCTGGACACGACCACCGAAACCCAAGGGCGCGCGTGACGCGCCCTGTCACTGATTTTCAAGTAAGGATCGAACATGGCATTGCACCCTGACCTGGCAGCGTTTCTGGAACTGGTCGAATTCGGCAGGCTGACCGGCAAGAGCCAGCCCATGCACGCGATGGACGTGGCCCAGGCCCGCGCCGAATTCGCCGCCAGCTCGCAAGTGCTCGACCCCAGCCCGCCCGGTGACCTGAGTGTCAGCGAACTGAGCATCCCGACCCGCGACGGCGCCCAGCTGCCCGCTCGGCTCTACCGCAACGGGCAGCCTGCAGCTGCACCGCAACCGGTGATCCTCTACCTGCACGGCGGCGGCTATGTGGTCGGCAGCCTCGACTCGCACGACTCGGTGTGCCGGCGCCTGGCGAGCATGGGCGACTTCGCAGTGCTCGCCCCGGATTACCGACTGGCGCCGGAGCACCGTTTTCCGGTCCCTGTGAACGACGCGCTCGATGCCGCCAACTGGCTGGCCGAGCACGCCCTGGCCCTTGGGCTGGACAACCGCCGGGTGGTGTTTGCCGGCGACAGCGTCGGCGCAAGCCTTGCGACCGTCCTGGCCATCACTGCGGTCAAGGCCCCTGAAACGCTGGCGATCAAGCCGTTGGCGCAGTTACTGTTCTACCCGGTCACCGACCTGTCGTGCCTGCGCGACTCCCACCGCCAGCATGCCGAAGGCTATTTGCTGGAGACCGAGACGCTGGCGTGGTTCTACCAGCATTACGCACCGCTGCCCGAACAACGCCTGGACTGGCGCGCTTCACCGCTGCTGGCCCAAGTGGACACGCCGCTGGCGCCGGCCTACCTGTGGGTAGCGGAGTACGACCCATTGCACGATGAAGGCCTAGCGTATCGCGACAGGTTGCAGGCAAGCGGGACGCCGGTGACCTTTGTGCGGGCGCAGGGGCTTAGCCATGACTTTTTGCGGATGTCGGGGTTGGTGGGGCAGGTCGGGGGGATTTATCGGGATGTGGGGGCGTGGTTGAGCGCGGTTGGGGGACGAGCGTAATAGTCCTCGCGTGCCGTTACCGTAACAGAGCACACACACATCCAGGCCTATGTAGTGCGACCAACTTGGAGAGTAGGTGTGTGCTTTTTCTGATTCTTAACTAAGGCTTGCGCGCGGGTGATCTTGATGAAATCCCGCAATGCCAGGTAGGCATACAAGCCGCCACAGGGAGTGGTGACTGCAGCCAACCACATAAACCGAGCAGGAAAGCCCTAGGGCCGGTCGAAATCAAGGGTGAAGCTGCGAGCAATGAGGCGATGAAGTAGATCAGTAGCCACCAGACCTTGAACCCACGCTCGATGGCCAGTGGATGCAGTTTGTCGGCATCACCGATCTTATACGTGGGGAGGTGACTGGATGCTTGATAGCGTTCGAGTCGCGCTGCCTCCCTGCACTTCGCAGGCAAGCCGGCTCAGTCGCCGAGCCGGCTTGTCGTCACAGACAGGGGCTTTAGAAGCTGTACCGGGTGGTGAACATCACGTTGCGGGGCTCACCGTAGTAACCGGTGAAGAACGTGGGGTCCAATGCGCTGAAGTACTTCTTGTCGAACACGTTGTTCACGTTGACGGTGGCGCTCAGTTCCTTGGTGATGTCGTAGCGTGCCATCAGGTCTAACACAGCGTATTGCTGCTGGGTCGCCTTGCCCTGGCTGGTGGTCAGGCTCAGGCCGCTCTGCCAGTTCATGCCGCCGCCCACGGTCAGCTGGTTGAGATCGCCGGGCAGGCGGTATGTGGTCCAGAGCTTGACCAGGTTGGCAGGCGCTTCGGTCATGATGCGCTCGCGGTCCGAGTCCTTGGTCAGGCTGTGGCTGTAGCTGGCGCTGACGTTCCAGTCGGGCATGACTTCGCCGTAGATTTCCATGTCGATGCCGCGGGTCTTGGCGCCGGACACCGCGCGGTACGCCGACTCACGAATGGTCCCTTCGACGGTTTCGCCGGTGGCCACGCCCAGGTTGTCCTGCTTGATTTCGTAAAGGGCGACGGCGGTGTTGACCCGCCCATCCAGAAATTCGCTTTTCAGGCCAATTTCGTAGTTGTCACCTTCGCGCGATTCCAGGGTCTTGCCTGCCTGATCGCGGATCGACTGCGGCTTGTAGATCTTGGTGTAGCTGGCGTAAAGCGAGTGGATGTCGGTAAGGTCGTACACCACCCCTGCATAAGGGGTGACGAAACCGCTCTCGCGGGTGGAGGCGCGGCTGTTCAGGCCCGGATAGGACGGGTTGGCCACGGTTTTTTTCTTGTAGCTGTAGTCGCCCACCCGTGCGCCCAGGATCAGCGACAGGTCATCGGTGGGTTTGAAACGCGCCACCATGTACGCGGCGTTCTGGCGCACGGTGGTGTCGTCGTTCATCAGCTTGCCCACGGAAAGGGGGCGCTCGGTGTCGTTGTCCCAGGTGTAGATGTTGGCCGGACGGCCTTCCAGGTCGTCGTCGGCCGGGTCGCTGTAGTCGTGGAATTCCGAACCGCTCAAGCCGATCACCAGCTCATGCTCGCGGCCCAACAGCTGGAAGGGGCCCTGGACCAAGGCGTCGATGCCCAGTTGGCGCTGCGAGCCTGAGCCGTCGCCGCCGTACAGGTAGGCCCCTTCGCCGGTTTGCTTGTCGGGGAAGTCGCCGCTGAGCGAGGCCAGGGAATAGTCGCGCGAACTGTACATGTTGTTGACCGCCACCTTGAGCTTCCAGTCGTTGACCAGGCTCTGCTCAAGGTTGGCGAAGGTGGTAAGGGTGTTCTGCTTACGGTAGCTCCAGCGCGAACCTGCGTTGATCGAACGGGAAAAGTCGGTCTGTTCGCCATTGCTGTAGAACAGCGGGAAGCTGGCGAACGATACGCCACGCGGGTTGTTCTTCTGGTAGTCCACGCCCACGCTCAACAGGGTGCTGTCGGTGAGGTCGGCTTCGAGGATGCCGTAGTAGGTCTGTTTTTCCTGTTGGTAGTGGTCGATGTAGCTGTTGCCCTGCTTGTTCGCCACGACCGTGCGACCGCGCAGGCGGGCATCGTCGGTCAGGGGGCCGGACACGTCCACCTCGGTGCGGTAGGTGTCCCAGGAACCCGCCCCGGCGGTGATCGAGCCCTGGAAGGTGGAGGTCGGGCGCTTGCGGACCAGGTTGATGCTGCCCGAGGGGTCACCGGCGCCTGTCATCAGGCCGGTAGCGCCGCGCACGATTTCGACGCGATCATAAATCGAGGTGTCGATCAGGCTTTGTGGGCTGGCACTGGTCTGCACGATCAGGGTCGTGGGGATACCGTCGAACTGGTAGCTGTCGATCGAATAGCCGCGCGAATAGATGTTCACCCGCTCACTGTCGATGTTCTGCACCGACAGGCCCGGCGCCTGCTTGAGCACGTCACTCAGGGTGGTCAGCTGTTGGTCTTGCAGGCGTTGACGGGTCATGACGCTGACCGACTGGGGGGTTTCACGCAGGGACATGGGCAGCTTGGTGGACGCACTGCTGCTGTTGACGGTGTACGAACGGCTGGCTTCGCTCGAGCCGTCCAGGTTGCTCTGCACGGTGGTGGCGTCCAGCTGCAGCGAGCTGGTGTCGTTGCCACGACGGTGAATGGTCACGCTGTTGCCCTGGATGTCGTACGCAAGCCCCGTGCCTGCCAGCAAGGTTGCCAGGGCCTGCTGCGCGGTGAGGTGGCCCTTGACGGCTCGACCGTTGAGCCCTTGCACATCATCGGGGCTGAACAGCACCTGCTGGTCGGCCTGGCGACCGAACGCCTGCAGCGAAGCGGAGAGCGGCATGGCGGCAATGTCCACATCCACTTCCTGGGCCATCACCTGGGCCGACAGCGGCAGGCACAGCGCCATGCCCAGGCTCGAGCCGAGCAGCGTCGTCTGGAAGACACGGTGAAGCCTGAAGGCTTGGGTGATCGGGTTGAGCGTGCTAAGGGCTGGCATTACATCCTCTCTGGTGGAGATTTAAATGATAATGATTTGTATTAGTTGCTCAGTGAGACGCACCAGCGTAGGAAAACCGGAAAGAAAAAATTTCAGTCCGGTTACAACGCTTCAGGCGGGGTGGAGTGCTGGCGCGATCTTGCCGCGGTACAGGCGCACCAAGTGGTCGGCCATATCGAAGTAGCGATCGTCGTGGGAGATCACGATGATGGTCTTGCCCAGCCGCTTCAGGTCCGGCAGCAGCTCGGTGTAGAAGATCCGCCTGAAGGTCGGATCCTGGTCGGCGGCCCATTCATCGAACACCAGTACGGGACGCTCCTCCAGCCAGGCGCTGACCAGCGCCAGGCGCTTGCGCTGACCGGTGGACAGGTCGGTGGTGCTGAACACCCCGTCACGAATGCTCACCTTGTGGTCGATCTCCAGGCGCCTGAGGTAGCGCCCGGCGTCATCGGGTAGCGGTTGATCGCCTTGGATCACGTCGTCGAACAGGTAGTAGTCAGCGAAGATGGTGGTGAACAGCTGGCGGTAGTCATCGCGGGTCTGGGCCGTCACGGGCTGGCCGTTGAGCACGATGCTCCCGCCTTGCGGGGCGTACAAGCCCAGCAGCAGCTTGATCAGGGTGGTCTTGCCGCAGCCGTTTTCACCGACGATGAACACGATGTCGCCTTGCTGGACTCGCAGGTTCACCGGCCCGAACTGGAAGGGCTCGGCGCCCTCCACGGCAGGGAAGGTGTAGCGAACGTCCTTAAGTTCGAGCGCGTTCATGGCCATGGTCGGTTTGCGTGCGTCGTCCAGCAGCAGGTGTGGTTCGGGCGAGGAGAACTGCGTCGACAGCGCAGCAATACGACGAAAGGCGATCCGGGCCTTGCCGATGATCGGCAGGGTGCTGATCAGGTGCTCCAGCGGGCCTTTCATGTACAGCAGCACCAGCACGAAACCGCTGGTAACGCTCTTGTCTGTCGAGGGCCAGTACGATTGCAGGGCCAGCGCCACCGCAATCACCACGAAGAACAACATCGAGCCCAGGGTCTTGGCGATCACGAAGGTGTTGATCGAACGGACCTGGGTGACGCAGATCCGATTGGCCGTGTCGCGGATGCCGTGGCTGAACATCCGTTGGCGGCGCGGCCGGTGAATGCGCAGTTCCTTGGCCCCTTCGGCGATGGCGCTGTAGTGTTTCTGCAAGTCGTCCTCCGCTTCCCGGGCGGCTTCGAAGCCCCGCATGCCTCTGGCCTGGGCGATGAACTGCAGCACGGTGCCCACGCCGATGGCCACCAGTATCACCAGGAACATCTGCCAGGACAGGTGCGCCAGGTAGCCCAGGCACCCCAGCGTCACGGTGAGCGAGATGGCCAGCGGGGCGAAGACGTAGGCGAAGTCGCTGATGGTGTCCACGTCATGGGTCAGTACCGGGATCAGCCGATGGCTGCGGTAGCGCTCGATCTGGTCGATGGGCGCGGCCAGCACCTTCTCACCCAGCTGACGACGCAAGGTGGCGATGACGTGTTGGCCTACGTAGTTGGTGCCCATGTCGGACAGAACCGAGCTGAGCAGGGCCAGCAGGCACAGGCCAGCGAAGCCCAGTACCACGCCTTGCGTCAGGCCGGCGTCGCTGTGCAAGCTGCTGTTGATGGTGGCCAGCAAAGCGGTGACGCTCAGGCCACCGATCATGCCCAGGACGATGCAAACCGTGACCAGAGGCCAGAACGGCTTGAGCAGGCCGAACAGTTCCCTGACGGCGCCACGAGGTTGATGGGTCATGTGTTTCTCCTCAATCGCGTGGGGCTGTCAGAGTTCGCGGACGACTCGGAAACCAAGGAAATCGCCGCGAACCTCGGGCGAGCGGTTGTTGCGGTTGCCCGAGCGCGAGAACACCGGGGCCTCGCCCCAGTCGTTGCCGCGCATGACGCGTTTCTCGCAGTTGCCGGTTTTCCAGGCGCTGCCATCGGCAGGCGCACCTTCGTAGTCTGGGTTCAGGCAGTCGGCCGTCCACTCGTAGACATTGCCGTGCATGTCGTACACGCCAAAGGCATTGGCCGGGTAGCTGCCCACGGGCGCGGTGTAGGAGTAGCCATCGGCAGGGCCATAGGTATTGGCGTGCTGGCTGATGCTGTAGGCCTTCTCGTCGTTGTTGTCGAAGGGGAACGGGAAAGAGCCAGTGGAGCCGGCCCGGGCGGCGTATTCGCGCTGCGCCTCGCTGATCAGGCGGTAAGTGTGCCCGGTTTTTTTCGTCAGCCATTGAGCATACGCATCGGCGTCGAACCAGCTGATGCACACCGCCGGCTGGCGAGGGCCCTGCTTGTAGGTGGGTTTGCTGGCCTTGCAGAAGCGGCCAGGACGGGTGTCGCCATCGGCGATCTTGACCCCGGTTTCCCGGATGTACGCATCCAGCTCGCCTGCGGTGACCGGGAAGCGGCCCACCGCGAACGGTTTGGCGAAGGTCACGGTATGCTGCGGGCCCTCATCGTATTCGCGACCCACTTCATCCTCCGGGGTACCCATCAGGTAACTGCCGGCGGGCAGCACTACCATTTCCGGGCAATGTGGGCAGTCCTTGAAAACGCTACCGGGTTTGATCGCTTCGCCCGCGTGTACGGCAGGGCTGGCCAGCAGGCCGAGCAGCACGGCAGTGCCGAGCCTGTACAGGGTGCTGGACAATGGCTTGAATGAAACGCAAGGCAGGTTGGGCATGGTGAAAAGTCCGTGATCGATGGTCTGCATGAGGGGTTCAGCGGCGCAAGCGTGGAGTGAGCACAGCGATCAGCCGGTCGATTTCGGCTTCGGTGTTGAGCAGGCCCGGTGCAGTGCGTACCACCGGGCCCACGTCGCGCGACACCGCATCGACGACGATGCGCTGGCTGTTGAGGTAGGCGGCGACCTCGTCGGCATCCTGGTCGGCTACCCGAAAGAAGGTGAAACCTGCCGATTGGCGAGTGCTGCGCGGCGTGACCAGTTGCACGCCCGGCATCGTTTCGAGCCGCTGTTTGAGGTAGTCGTTGAGGCCGTGAATGCGTGCCTGTATGGCGGCCTTGCCCTGCCGCAGGTGCAAGTCGAAGGCTGCGCCCAGCGCCCATCGGTGCTCGAAGGCGTGATAGCCGCCTGGGGTGAAGGTGGTGGCGAAATCCTCATCTTCGGAAAAAGTCGCGATGAGGGGGTTCAGGTTGTCGAGTGCGGTGCTGGCCGCGCAGATGATCCCTGTGCCGCGCGGGCCGAACATCCACTTGTGCGTGCCGGCAATGAAGTAGTCGCAGTTGAGCTCGGCAAAGTGCATGTCCTCTACACCAAAGCCATGCACGCCGTCGACGACGTACAGGATGCGCTCATGCTCGGCGCGGTCCCGGTTGGCCTCGCGCACCAGTTCGCCGATGGCGCCCACCGGCAGCTTCACGCCACTGCCCGAATGCACCCAGGTCATGCCCAGCACGCGGGTCTTGGGGTTGATGGCCGCCTTGATGGTGCTCAGCACCTGGTCGGTGGACAGGTTCCACGGCTCGTCGAACAGGCGCAGCCGGCGTACCGGGGTGCCATCGCGGGCGGTGCGAAAGTCCAACGTGTGGCGCGCTGCCGAGTGCTCGTGCACCGTCGTCAGGATCTCTTGCCCGGGTGCTATCTTGAGCCCGCCGTAGATCAGGCCCAACCCCTCTGTCGTGCTGCCGGTCAGGGCAATTTGCCGTGGGGCGACTTGCAGGTAACGGGCCGCCGCTTCGCGGACCTGCGCTTCGTGCTTCCATTCCGACTGGCTATCCCAGTCCACCAGCCGGGCCGGGTGCCGATCGAATTGCGCGCGCAGAGCCTCGATGGCGTCGCGTACCGGTTTTGGGTGCGAGGTGATCAGAAAGTTGGCGAAGTGGGCGTAGGCTGGGTCGAGGTCGAACAAGCTGCGAAAGCCCGCCCAGGCGTCAGAGCCTGCGGCCCGTGTGGGCGCTGCCTGGGCGGCGGGTATCAAATGGCTTGCCAGTGGCAGGCTGGCAGCGAGCAGGCTGGCCTGCTTGAGAAAGGCGCGACGGTCGTTCATCTGAGGGCTCGCATCATCATCGTGAGGGGGTGGCGCCAGGGGCCGCTGCCGCCTGCACCTGCTGCCAGACACGCAGGAAATTGCCGCCCCACAGCTTGCTGATGTCAGCTTCGGAGTAACCCCGTGTAATCAGTTCGGCCGTGACGTTGCGGGCCTCGCTGGCGTCCTGCCAGCCGTCAATGCCACCGCCTTCGTTGAAGTCCGAACTCAGGCCTACATGGTCGATGCCGACCTTGCGCACCGCGTAGTCGATGGCGTCGCCGTAGTCCTTGAGCGTGGCTGGCGGTTCTTCGTCGAGAATGGCGTACAACGCATTGGCGTACTGGCCCACTTTCTGTTCCGGCCAGCCCGCGATAACGGGGTCGCCCGGCATGAGGGCGTAGTTCAGGTCAGCCAGGGGCGGCAGGGCATAGTCGCTGCGCAGCGCGTTGAGGCGCTCCTGGGTTTTGTTGCTCAAGGGCTTGAGGTAGGTGGAGAAGGCGACGATCTGGATGACACCGCCGCTGTCCTTGATCAGTTGCATTTCCTTGTCCGACAGGTTGCGGCGGATGTCGACCATCGCCCGGGGCGCCGAATGCGACGCCACCACCGGTGCCCGGCTGAGCGCCACGACCTGGGCCAGGGCCTGGCTGGACATCTGCGACACGTCGATGATCACCCCCAGATCGTTCAGGCGCTGTACTGCCTGCTTGCCGATGGATGACAGGCCTTCGAGTGCATCGACGGTGTCATTGAAAAAGGGCAGCGGGCGCGAGGAGTCGGCCCAGCTGTTGTTGCCTACGTAGCTGAAGCCGAACAGGCGCACGCCGCGCGCAGCCCAACGGTCCAGCTGGTCCAGGTCGTCGCCCAGTGCGTAGGCATTGAGCATGCTGAGCAACACCGCAAACTTGCCTTCGCCGTGCAACCTGCGCATGTCCTGCGGGGTATAGGCAACGCCCACCCGTTCGGGGAAGTCGCGGACCATGCCCATGATGGCGTTGTAGCGCACCTCTTGCGTGTGGCGGGCGGCCTCGACGAAGCCGGGGGTAGGGCGGTGTGGGCCATCGTCGCCGGTCCAGGATTCGGGCCAGGCGAAAATGGTCAGGGCAGCGGCAGACAGGCGCCCGCGCGCAGCTTTGTTCAGGTCGAAGCGACCAGCACCGTCTTGGTCGGCTTCGCTGCCTTCGGTGCCGAAGGTCAGCGGCAGTGTGATGTGGCTGTCGAACGAAAGCAGGCGTTCCTGCAGGTCATTGGCCTGGCGCATGACGTCCCTGGGGTAGCCTGACGGCGTGTCGAGATAGTCCCAGGCCGCCCACCCGGCACCGGCGGTCACGGCCGCGGCCAGGCTGATATACAAGGCTTTTTTCCAGCGTGGTGTCGTCATCTTGGTCTCAGTAGGTTCACCGTCGAGGGATGGGCTTGGATGCCGCCGCTACCTGGAGGGAACGAGCTGCGATAGCGGAAATTTAAGCGCCCGCCCGTTGACTGAAGACAGGTGCCAGGGCGCACTGCAGCGCTAAATTTCGCCCGCCGAGCCACGTCCTAGCCTTGGATGGGCCGTGCTCCATGGCCGAAGTGAAAGCACAGGTAGGGCAATGACGATTTCTCGACGCGGGTTCATCGCCGGTGTGGCATTGACGGGTATGGCAGTGCCAGGCGCGCGGTACCTGCAGCGGCGGCGAGCCAGTGAAGAGCAATACCCTGAGACCCCCGGCGAGGCGGTGGTGGAACTTGCCGATACGCCTGTCAGGCAGCTGGGCGACACCTTGCGCGGTATCTGGCGCTGGACACCTCAAGGCTGCGAGGCCGGGCTCGCCGGTATGCCGTCAGGGGAGCTTGAGCTTTTCCTGGATGTGGCCTCGAGCGGGCGGGGGTTGCGCGGCTACCTCGACACCCCTGAACGTTTGCGCAGCACCCTGGAGCCACGCTATCGGGTGGTGGCTGACTTGTTGCTCGACCGACCAGGGACACTGCGCTGGCGGCTGTTGGCCACAGACGCCAACCCCCTGGGGGCACGCTACGAGTGCCAGGTTGTGCTTGACGAGGTCTGGGGGGCGTACGGCAACGCAGGGCCTGCGACCTTGAGCGGGCACGTGGCGGCGCTTGAGCGGCCACTGGCGCTGCCCGTGCAGGACAACCGTTTCCTGGCGCTGAAAAGAACGTTCCCCGAAGCGCGGGAGCGCACGCCATTGTCGGCGCCGTTGCTGGCGAAGCTGATCGCGCCGGAACACCGGCTGTTTCACCAGCTCTGGCATGCGTCGCGGGACAAGTGGCACAAGCTCGATGACGAAAAGCGCGGTGCGTTGCGCGGGCTTGGCTGGCAGCCAGGGCCGAGGGCGCGCGAGCGTGATGCACGGGGCCGGCACAAGGACCGCAACGGCTCCGGCGAGGACTTTCTGTTCATGCATCGGCACATGCTGGGCAACGCCAGGGCCATTGAGCCGTTACCGTCGTGGCCGCGTTTTCCTTTGCCCCAGCCAGCGCTCGAGCGCGACCGCGTAGGGTTCGCAGCCTACTTCGACAACCATGACGGCAACGCCTTGCCGCCGACATGGCTGGCCGATGATGACGAGGAGTACACCCAGTGGGTGCGTGACATCAAGAGCCCGGACACGTTCTACGGCAACTTCCAGGTCTGGGAGTCGCGCTACAGCGATCCGCATTACCTCAGTACCTTGACCTTGGGGCAGTTTGGCTCAGAGCTGGAGCTGGGCTTGCATGACTGGCTGCACATGCGCTGGGCCTCGGTGCCGCGCGATCCGGCCAACGGCATGCCGGTGCCGATGGCGCGCACGCCCGACGACTATGCCCAACGCTGGTATGGCGCCGAGAACGATTTTCTCGGCGACCCTTTTTCATCCCATGTGAACCCGGTGTTCTGGCGCTTTCATGGCTGGGTCGACGACCGCATCGAGGACTGGTTCCAGGCCCATGAACGGCTTCATCCTGGTGAAGTGTGGCGCCTGGACGTCAACGGCGTGCCCTGGTTCGCACCGGGGCGATGGGTGGAAGTTGCCGACCCCTGGCTGGGGCCTGATACCCATGGATGCTCCACAGCGCCTGGGCTGCGCCCAGGGCGGAGTGTGGAGATGGACCCGGAGACCATGAAGCTGGCCCTGCGCATCATCTATGCCGAGGATGATCGTTTCGCCGCGTTACGGCCCAAGGTGCCGCAGCGGCCATGGTATGCCCGGCATCTCAAGGTGACGCGGCCATTGCGGTGAGGGTTCATGGAGATTCATGCCGCGATAGGCCGCGCAGCGGCCTGGGCGACCCTGGCGTTTTTCCAGCCCAGCGTTGCGCCTAAGGGGCATCACCGCCCACCTGCCACCCACCACCGAGCGCCTTGTAAAGCGCCACGCTCGCTTGCAAGCGGGCCAGGCGAAGCGTTGCCTGCTGATCCTGGGCTACATACAGCGTGCGCTGGGTTTCCAGCACGGTCAGTACGGTCTCGGCGCCTGCGCCATAGCGCTGTTCGGCCAGGTCAAAGGCCAGTTGAGCTTGTCGCACTTCTTCGTCCTGCCAGTGGCGTTGGCGGTCGACTCCGTCCAGGGCATTGAGCGCCTTCTCCACATCGCTCAGGCCAGCGAGAATGCTGCTGCGATACTGCTCCAGCAGTTCGGCCTGCTCGGCCTCGGCCAGATCGCGGGAAGCCCTGAGCCTGCCGTTGTCGAAAATCGGCGCAAGCAGACCAGAGGTCAGGGTGTAATAGGGGCTTTCCAGCGTCTGGGCGAAGGTGCGCGCGCCGCTGCCCAGGGTGGCGCCAAGGGTTACCTTGGGCAGCATGGCCGCCCGGGCCACCTGCACGTTGGCGTTGGCCGCTGCCAGGCGGGCCTCGGCGGCGGCGATATCGGGGCGACGGGTCAGCAGGTCGCTGGGCAGGCCGCTGTCAACCGTCGGCCAGGCCACGCTGGCGAACGGCTGGCGGCTGGTCGGCAGTTGCTGTACTGGGTCGCCGAGCAATGTTGCAAGGGTGATGCGGGTGTCTTGCACGCGTTGCGCCATCAGGGGGACCTGACGCTCCTGGGCCGCGACCAGGCTGCGCTGCTGGGCAAGCTCCAGGCGTGTTGCCGAGCCTGCGCGCTGGCGTGCCTGGACCAGGCGCAAAATGCCCCGTGCATTGTCCAGGTTCAGTTGGGCGATGCGCAGTTGTTCGGCTAAGGCCAGGCCCTGCAGATACGTGTCGGCGATGTCGCTGAGCAGGGTCAACTGCACCGTCTGCCGGTCGAAGCGGCTGGCTTGCAATGTGCGCAGGGCGTTGTCGCGGCTAGCCCGCAGGCCGCCCCAGAAATCGATTTCATAGCTGGCACTGAGCTGGGTATCGAACGCGGTACTGGTGCGCTCGCTACGGGTGACATCGAGGTCGTTATAACCCTCACCCTTGAGCAGCCGCTGGCGGCTGGCATCCACGCCCAGCTCGACCGCTGGCAGCAGGGGTGCGTTGGCGATGGCGGCTCGCGCTCTGGCCTGCCGGATGCGTGCGGTGGCGGCCGCCAGATCGTGGCTGTTAAGCAGGGCGCGTTGCACCAGGCTGTCCAGCTCGGGGCTGTTGAAGGACTGCCACCACTGACGCGCCGGTCGGTCGGCCTCACCGAAAGCGTGTGTCGGGCCCTGCCAGGTACGCGGCATATCGACCGCTGCCTGGGGCAGGGTGGGTGGGCTGCACCCGGCGAACGCCAGGCAAAGGGTCAACAGGCTGATGCGGCTTGGCAAGGGCATGGCTTATTCGCTGGTAAGGGCTTTGACCGGGTCGAGTCGGGCGGCTTTGCGTGCGGGCATGAAGCCGAACACGATGCCGGTGATCACAGCGCAGGTAAAAGCGCCAAGCATGGCTGGCAGCGCGAAGGCCACCGCGATATCGGCCAGCATCAAGCCGGCGCCGACGACCAAGGCCAGGACGATGCCACTGAGCCCGCCCACCATCGAGAGCATGACCGCCTCACTGAGGAACTGGCGCATGATGTCGCGCTGGCGGGCTCCGGTGGCCATGCGGATACCAATTTCGCGGGTACGCTCGCGCACGGTCATCAGCATGATGTTCATCACCCCAATGCCGCCCACCAGTAGCGAGATGGCCGCGATGGCGCCTAGCATCAGCGATAGGCTGCTCTGGGTGCGTGCCTCGGCCTGGATCAACGCCGCATCGTTGGTCAGTTCGAAATCGTGGCGGCCCTGGTGGCGTTGGCGCAACAGGTGATCGATGGCCGCCTCGGTCGCGTTGACCTGGGTCGAATCGCGCGCCGCAATGGTGATGTAGTCGGGGTCGCGATGACCGAACAGGCGGATGGCGGCGGCCGAGTACGGCACCACGATACGCCCGTCGCTGTCCTGGTCGCCGGAGCTGGCGCCTTTTCCCGCCAGTATGCCGATCACCTGGAATGGCACGTTGCCGATCAGCAGGTATTGACCGATCGGGTTG
This sequence comes from Pseudomonas fulva NBRC 16637 = DSM 17717, assembly GCF_000730565.1. Taxonomy (GTDB): domain Bacteria; phylum Pseudomonadota; class Gammaproteobacteria; order Pseudomonadales; family Pseudomonadaceae; genus Aquipseudomonas; species Aquipseudomonas fulva. Next base: position 31,636 of record NZ_BBIQ01000021.1, read on the forward strand.
GCATGGTCGCCCAGCATCTTTTCCCGCACTTTCTGGCCAATCACGGCGACCGCCGCCGCGGCGGCTTCGTCGGCCTGGCTGAAGAATGAGCCTTCCACCACGGGCCAGTTGAAAATGTCCTCGAACCAAGTGTTGTTGCCGCCCACGTAAAACATCTGGCTGGTGTTGTTCTGGCGCACCATGAGCTTTTCCCCGATCACGGGCATGACGTGCTTGACCTGCGGCAATTCGCCGATGGCCGCGACATCGTCCAGGGTGACGGTGCCTGCCGGCTCGCCGAGTGTCGCCGGCTTGCCGTTGAGATAAAGGATGTTCGAGCCGAACGCGGCCATCTGCGCCATCACCTGGCGCTTGCTGCCTTCGCCCACGGCCAGCATGACCACAACCGAGGCTACCCCGATGACGATACCCAGCAAGGTGAGCGCCGTGCGAAAGCGATTGATCCACATGATGCGCCAGGCTGCCTGGAGTGCTTCGACCAGCTCGCCTTTCCAGGCGCCGCGCAACTGCGCCCCCTGGTCCAGGCGCTGACGCAGATCATCGGCCTGCAGGCCTGGGTGGCGGGCTGTGCCGTCGCGCTCATCGGCCGAGTCGCTGATCATGAGGCCGTCGCGGATCTCGATGACCCGGTGCGCGCGGGCCGCGACATCTCGGTCGTGGGTGATCAGGATGATCACATGACCTTGGCTGGCCAATTCGTCCAGCAACGCCATGACTTCCTTGCCGCTGTGGCTGTCCAGGGCGCCGGTAGGCTCGTCGGCGAGGATGATGTGGCCACCGTTCATCAAGGCGCGGGCAATCGACACCCGCTGCTGCTGACCGCCCGACAGTTGATGCGGGCGGTTGGCGGTGCGGCTTGCCAAGCCTAGCCGCTCCAGCAGGGCCGCGGCGCGGGCGTGGCGCTCCTGGGCCGGGATGCCGGCATAGATGGCCGGCATCTCTACGTTTTCCAGCGCAGAGCCGGAGGGGATCAGGTGATAGCCTTGAAAGACGAATCCGAACGCCTCACGGCGCAGCCAAGCCAGCTCATCGTTGCCCAGCTCGGCCACGTCCATCCCCGCGAAGTGATAGCTGCCGCTGGTGGGGCGGTCCAGGCAACCGAGGATGTTCATCAGGGTCGATTTTCCGGAGCCCGAAGCGCCTACGATCGCAACGAACTCACCGGGATGAATGCGCAGGCTGATACCCCGCAGCACGTCCACCTTGGGGGTGCCGAAGCCGCCGTAAGCCTTGCAGATGTCGCGCAGTTCGATCAGGGGCGTGGTCATTCAGCCTCCACTGCCTTGGCCGATCAGCAACCGCTCACCTTCGCCCAGGCCATCGAGCACCTGCACACGCAGGCGATCGCTCAGCCCTGTTCGTACCTGACGCGGTCGCACCTGGCCATCGGGGGCGAGCACCTGTGCCATGTGCACGCCATCCTGTTCGTCCAGCGCAGCCAGGGGTACGGTCAGTACACCGCTGGCCTGCCCGGCGACGAAGAACACTTGCGTGGTCATTTCGGCCATCAGCGCACCGTCAGGGTTCTCCACATCCAGCAAGACGGTGTACTGCACCACCTGAGTACCGGTGGCGCCATTGGTCGCGCTCGCCGGGCTGCCGCCACCGCTGCTGGTTTGCTCCAGCGGTTTGGGTGGAATCGGCAGGATCTGCCTGACGCGGCTGCTCCAGCGGCGCTTGCCGCCGGCCAGTGTCGTGAAATAGGCCGTCATGCCGGGCTTGACCTTGCCGATATCGGCCTCCGACACCTGCGCCCACACCGTCATCGGCGAGAGCTTGGCGATGCGCAGAATCAATGGGGTTTGTTGCTGGGCATTGAGGGTCTGGCCTTCACGGGCATCCACCGCCACCACGGTGCCATCCATCGGGGCGTAGATACGGGTATAGCCCAACTCGGCTTCGTCACTGCGCAGGCTCGCCTGGGCCTGGCGGATTTGCGCTTGGTACATGTCGATACGCGCCTGGGTGACGCTGAGCTGCGCATCGGCCGCCTGCACATCCTCTTCGCGGGTGGCGCCGGCATCGGCTAGGCTGCGCTGGCGGGCGAGCTGCTGCCTGGCCAGTTTGAACTGGGCGCGCTGCTCGGCGAGCTGCGCCTTGAGGTTGTCGATGGAGAAGCGCCCGGCATCCACGCGCGCCTGCTGTGTGGACGGGTCAATCTCCACCAGCAGTTGTCCCTTGCGCACGGTATCGCCGGCTTCGACATGGAGCGTGCGAATCTGCCCGGACGCTTGTGCGCCAACATCCACATAGCGCCTGGGTTGCAGCGTGCCCAGCGCGGTGACGCTGCTTTCGATGTCTGCACGCGTCACGCTGACGGTGTTGGTCGGTACCGCGCCCAAAGGTAGGGTACGCCAGGCCAGAAGACTGCCCAGGCTCAGCAGGGCTAAGCCGCCCAGAAGCAGGCGGTGGCGAATAGCGGGTGCACGTCTCATGGGGACTTCCAGCCGAATTGGGCCTGAACGCAGGCGGTGCCTGTGCGCAGGCAGGTCCCCGTTAAACGAAGGTCATGGCGGCTAATTTAGGTTTGCCAGGCGACCGACGTCGGTTGCTGCGGGTAATGATAATTTGTAAGATTCCAATTTGATATCACCTGCGCCCGTCTGGGCTGCGCGGGGCCGTCATCGGGCGATTCAGGGTGCCGCCGTGGAACACTATTATCGCGAGTTGGTCAATTTCCTGAGCGCACGCCTCGGTAGCCGCCAGGCTGCCGAGGATGTGGCCCATGACGCCTACGTCCGGGTGCTGGAGCGTGTCGATGCGCAAGTGATCGAGCACCCCCGCGCGTTTCTTTATCGCACTGCGCTCAACCTGGTGGTGGATCGACACCGGCGTCACTTGATTCGCCAGACCGAACCGCTGGAAGTGCTCGATGAGGGTATTCAGTGGCAGCACACGCTCTGGTCCCAGGACATGCACCACGCCCAGCGCCTGGACCTGCTCAAGCGTGCCTTGGACGAACTGCCCAAGCCATGCCGTGACAGCTTTCTGCTGCGCAAGCTCGAAGGCTTGTCCCATCCGCAGATTGCCGAACGCCTGGGCTTGTCGCGCAGCCTGGTGGAAAAGCACATCGTCAATGCCATGAAGCACTGCCGGCAACGCATGCGCCAGTGGGAGTCCTGACGGCACGCCGCGCAAACTGCACATTCTGTCGGGCCACCGCTTGCTTTCCGAGGGTTTCCCGGCTTGTATCTAGGGGTATCAATGCTGGACTTGGCCAGGGCTTGACGGGCTCGACCAAGTCTTGGCGGCCCCTCCACTGTCCAGGTTCGACCATGGCCAACAAGTCCTTGCGTATCCTGATTGCCGATGCTCACCCGCACCAACGCCTGCAACTGGAGCGTATGCTCAATGGCCTGGGGTATTACCGTATTGCCCCCGTCGACAGTTTCGAGGAGCTACAGCGGCTGGTGCTGGGTGCCCTCCAGCCCTTCCACCTGCTGTTGGGCAATATCGAGTTGGCCAGCCACGCAGGCGTGGACCTGGCCCGGTTTTGCCGGGTCAGCACGCAGATCCAGCATGCCCTGCTTTACCATTGCGCCCAACTGAAGGTGCCTGCGGTACCCCAGGCCGAGCGCCAGGCGGTCAGCCTGAGCCTGCCGCACGTGCCCGACGATGCCGCCCTGGCGTCCTTTATGTCGATCGTCGACGCACCCCTGGTGGTGGGCACCCTACGGATGCCGGACGGGTTGCGCAGGGGAGGCCCCAGAGCACCCGGCAACTTGGCCCAGACGGTCTTTCATCGCTGATCCAGGCAGGGTAGGGGCAATCGGGTCGCTATTTGCTATCCTCCGGCCTTTGACCATTGCTGCGAAACCTGCCATGACTGCCACCGATACCGCTCGTCCACCCCGGTTCACCCGCCGTGACCACCGGACGCTGGGCCTGGCTGCGCTGGGCGGCGCGCTGGAAATCTACGATTTCATCATCTTCGTCTTCTTCGCCCTCACCCTCAGCCAGCTGTTCTTCCCGCCTGAGATGCCTCAATGGCTACGGCTGCTGCAAAGCTTCGGCATCTTCGTCACCGGTTACCTGGCCCGGCCACTGGGCGGCATCCTGATGGCGCATTTCGCTGATCACCTGGGCCGCAAGCGCGTGTTCAGCCTGAGCATTTTGATGATGGCGCTGCCGTGCCTGCTCATCGGCGTCATGCCGACGTATGCCGACATTGGGTACGCGGCGCCGTTGTTGTTGCTGGCGCTACGCATCCTGCAAGGGGCCGCGGTCGGTGGTGAAGTGCCCAGTGCCTGGACCTTCGTTGCCGAACATGCGCCGCCCGGGCGACGCGGCTATGCCTTGGGCTTTCTGCAGGCCGGGCTCACGTTCGGCTATCTGCTGGGCGCACTGACGGCAACCTTGCTGGCCCATGTGTTCTCGCCCGAGGAAATACTCAGCTACGCCTGGCGTTATCCGTTCCTGCTGGGGGGCGTGTTCGGGGTCATCGGCGTGTGGTTGCGCCGCTGGCTGAGTGAAACACCGGTTTTCCTGGCGTTGCGTAGTCAACAGGCGCCGGTGAAGTTTCCTTTGCGACAGGTGCTTGGCGAACATAAACGCGCTTTGGCACCCGCGGCGCTGCTGACCTGCGTGCTGACCTCGGCGGTGGTGGTGCTGGTGGTGATCACCCCGACGGTCATGCAGCAGCGCTTTGGCATGAGCGCGGGAGATACCTTTGCCCTGAGCAGCGTGGGCATCGTGTTTCTGAACCTGGGCTGTGTGCTTGCCGGGTTGCTGGTCGACCGCGTGGGCGCGTGGCGGGCGCTGCTGTTGTACAGCGTGCTGCTACCCCTCGGGGTCGGCGTGCTCTATGCCAGCCTGATCGGGCACTGGGGCATGACCTGGGTGGCCTATGCCCTGGCGGGCTTGTCGTGCGGTGTGGTGGGCGTGGTGCCATCGGTCATGGTCGGGCTGTTCCCTGCTCAGATTCGCGTATCGGGCATTTCGTTCACCTACAACGTGGCCTATGCGCTGTGGGCCAGTATCACGCCCTTGGCGCTTATCGCACTGATGCCATGGAGCCCTTGGGTGTGTGTCGGGTTCTGTCTGGTGATGGGCGGGGTAGGGGTAATGACCTCGGTGTACTTCGGGCGGCGAGAGCCCATGGCGGCGGGTGAAGCGGGGCTTGAGCTCCCGCGCACGGCCTGACACTCACAATCACACCGTTTCGGAGCACACCCTGCAAAAAAGCCCCCGGTTCTTTCGAACCGGGGGCTTTTTGTATCGTGCAGAGCGAGGTGACTACATGTTCGGGTAGTTGGGCCCGCCAGCGCCTTCAGGCGTGACCCAAGTGATGTTCTGGGCCGGGTCCTTGATGTCGCACGTCTTGCAGTGCACGCAGTTCTGCGCGTTGATCTGGAAGCGCTTGCTGCCATCTTCCTGGGTGACCACTTCGTAGACGCCTGCCGGGCAATAGCGCTGGGCAGGTTCGTCATAAAGCGGCAGGTTGCTGGCGATCGGAATGTTCGGATCGGCTAGCTTCAGGTGGCAGGGTTGCTCTTCTTCATGGTTGGTGCTGGACAAGAAGACCGAGCTGAGCTTGTCGAAGCTGAGCTTGCCGTCGGGCTTGGGGTACTCGATTTTTTGCGAGTCCGCGGCCAGCTTCAGGCAGGCATAGTCGGGCTTGGTGTCGCGCAGCGTGAAGGGCAGCTTGCCGGCGAACCAGTTCTGGTCGATGTAGTTGAACGCAGCACCGAGCAACGGGCCGAACTTGTGCATGGCCGGGCCGAAGTTGCGGCTGGCGAACAGCTCCTCATGCAGCCAGCTGGCCTTGAAGGCACTGACATAGCTGTCGAGCTGGTCACCGCCCTCACTGCCGGCGATCAGGGCGTCAGCGACGGCCTCTGCGGCGAGCATGCCCGACTTCATGGCCGTATGGCTGCCCTTGATCTTGGCCACGTTCATGGTACCCAGGTCGCAACCGATCAGGGCGCCACCCTTGAACACCATCTTGGGCAGCGAGTTGATGCCGCCCTTGGCCAGGGCGCGGGCACCGTAGCTGATGCGTTTGCCGCCTTCGAGGTACTGGCTGATCACCGGGTGGTGTTTCAGGCGCTGGAACTCGTCGAAGGGCGACAGGTAGGGGTTGGCGTAGGACAGGTCGACGATCAGCCCGACCACCACCTGGTTGTTCTCCAAGTGGTAAAGGAACGAGCCACCGGTGTTGTCTTTGGCCATGACGTCCAGCGGCCAGCCGGCGGTGTGCACCACCAAGCCTTGCTGGTGCTTGGCTGGGTCGATTTCCCACAGCTCCTTGAGCCCGATGCCGTAGTGCTGGACATCCGAATCGCTATCAAGCTTGAAGCGCTTGATCAGTTGCTTGCCGATATGGCCACGGCAGCCTTCGGCGAACAAGGTGTATTTGGCGCGCAGTTCCATGCCCGGCGTGTACAAACCGTCCTTGGGCTGGCCTTCGCGATCGACACCCAAGTCGCCTGTGACGATGCCGCGTACGACGCCGTCCTTGTCGAACAGCGCTTCCTGGGCTGCGAAGCCTGGGTAGATCTCGACACCCAGGTTCTCGGCCTGCTGGGCCAGCCAGCGGCACAGGTTGCCCAGCGAGATGATGTAGTTGCCCTGGTTGTGCATGGTCTTGGGCACGAACAGGTCAGGCACCTTGGTGGCGCTGCCGGCATCCTTGAGCACGTAGATGTCGTCACGCTTGACCTCAGTGTTCAGCGGCGCGCCCAGCGCCTTCCAGTCCGGGAACAGCTCGTTCAGGGCGCGTGGCTCGAACACGGCGCCGGAGAGAATATGGGCACCGACTTCGGAGCCTTTTTCCACCACGCAGACGCTGATTTCGCTACCGGCTTCGGCGGCCTTCTGCTTCAGGCGGCAGGCGGCGGACAGACCCGCCGGGCCGGCGCCGACGATGACCACGTCGAATTCCATGTATTCGCGTTCCACAGGTTCTCTCCTACTCATCAAGGCTCATAGCTGTTGCTTTGTCTTATGGGTGCGCGGGCATTCGCAGCGGTGGCGAGGCCACCAGGTTGTAGCTGGGCAAATGACGAACTACACCGTTTTGTCTTAGACGCGCATTATATCTACACCACTTGACCGGTCCAATACAAACGTTTGTTTGAATTTGCCGCAGCCCAGTAAAATCAAAGGTACGCGGCTGGAAGGTGACCGATTTGCCGTATTGACCGGATGGGGTGATACGGTCAAGATACGAGCGGTTTTACGTTCGCCGTAGGCATGCAGCCGGGCGCAGGTACACCTCTAAAGACCAGGTGTGGAGCAGGGTTTTCAAGCGTTCAAGCGGTTTGTAGTGAAGTCTACACGCCACGACAGCAAATGGCCCGCGTGCATTTTTGCCCCAGGCATGTGCACAGGACTGATGGGTCGGGGCGCGCTTGGTTGCGGTCACCATGAAAACTTCGTCTGCGGCTCGTTTCCAGAGGTGCCCTTGTACCCACGCGTATCGCAGGGCCTAGTCCCAGGCGACTATCTATTCACCGGAGAGTAACGAGGAATCCATGAAGGTTCTTGTAGCTGTCAAACGAGTGGTCGACTACAACGTCAAGGTTCGCGTCAAGGCGGACAACTCCGGCGTCGACCTTGCTAACGTCAAGATGTCCATGAACCCCTTCTGCGAAATTGCCGTGGAAGAGGCCGTTCGCCTAAAGGAAAAAGGCGTTGCGACCGAGATCGTGGTCGTATCCGTCGGCCCGACTACCGCCCAGGAGCAGTTGCGTACCGCCCTGGCGCTGGGTGCCGACCGCGCCATCCTGGTCGAAGCAGCCGACGAGCTGAACTCCCTGGCAGTGGCCAAGGCGCTCAAGGCCGTGGTCGACAAGGAGCAGCCGCAGCTGGTCATTCTCGGCAAGCAGGCCATCGACAGTGACAACAACCAGACCGGCCAGATGCTCGCCGCACTGACCGGTTACGCCCAGGGCACCTTCGCGTCCAAGGTCGAAGTCGCTGGCGACAAGCTCAACGTCACCCGTGAAATCGACGGCGGCCTGCAAACCGTCGCGCTCAACCTGCCGGCCATCGTCACCACCGACCTGCGCCTGAACGAGCCGCGCTACGCGTCGTTGCCCAACATCATGAAGGCCAAGAAGAAGCCGCTCGAGACCCTGACGCCAGATGCGCTGGGCGTTTCCCTGGTCTCTACCAACAAGACCCTGAAAGTCGAAGCACCCGCTGCCCGTGGCGCTGGCATCAAGGTCAAATCGGTGGCCGAACTGGTCGAGAAGCTGAAGAACGAAGCGAAGGTAATCTAAATGACTATCCTGGTTGTCGCTGAATACGAGAACGGTGCCGTAGCACCGTCCACCCTCAATACCGTTGCTGCCGCCGCCAAGATCGGTGGTGACGTGCACGTACTGGTCGCCGGTCAGAACGTAGGTGCCATTGGCGAATCCGCCGCCAAGATCGCTGGCGTGGCCAAGGTGCTGGTCGCCGATAATGCCGCCTACGCCCATGCGCTGCCCGAAAACGTTGCGCCGTTGATCGTCGAGCTTGCCCAGGGCTACAGCCACGTGCTGGCCCCGGCCACTACCAATGGCAAGAACACCCTGCCGCGCGTTGCAGCGCTGCTGGACGTCGATCAGATCTCCGAAATCATCTCGGTCGAATCTGCCGACACCTTCAAGCGCCCGATCTACGCGGGTAACGCCATCGCTACCGTGCAATCGAGCGCCAGCGTGAAGGTCATCACCGTGCGCACCACCGGCTTCGATGCCGTGGCCGCCGAAGGTGGCACCGCCGCTGTCGAGGCGGTGGGTGCTGCCCACGATGCTGGCATTTCGGCGTTCGTTTCCGAAGAGCTGGCCAAGTCCGATCGTCCTGAGCTGACCGCTGCCAAAATCGTCGTTTCCGGCGGTCGCGGCATGGGTAACGGCGATAACTTCAGCCACCTGTATAGCTTGGCCGACAAGCTTGGCGCCGCTGTTGGCGCATCCCGTGCGGCCGTCGATGCGGGCTTTGTGCCCAACGACATGCAGGTCGGCCAGACCGGCAAGATCGTCGCTCCGCAGTTGTACATCGCCGTGGGTATCTCGGGCGCCATCCAGCACCTGGCCGGGATGAAGGATTCCAAGGTGATCGTGGCGATCAACAAGGACGAAGAGGCACCGATTTTCCAGGTGGCCGACTACGGCCTGGTTGCCGACCTGTTCGAAGCCGTGCCGGAGCTGGAAAAGCTGGTCTGATCCGCTGGCTTCACTTATAAAGAACCCGGCCCTCTCGTTGAGGGCCGGGTTTTTTTATGGTCGAGGAGTGTGGGATGAGGTTGCGTGCAATGGGCAGGGTGCTGGCCTGCATGACAGTTCTGGTATCGCCGCTGGCGATGGCGGCAGGCAAGTGCGAACGCCTGGTGGCCACCGGCAGCCCCGACGCGCCGCCTTACTCGTGGCAGGACCCCAAAGACCCCAAGCACTTGATTGGCGCCAACGTCGACCTGCTACGCCACGTGGCGAGCGAGCTGGGAATCAAGGTGGAAGTGCTCAACGCGGGTAGGCGCGACCAGGCCCTTGAGGAAGTGCGCAGCGGTCGCATGGACCTGCTGCTCGATGCGCCGCTGCAAGTGGAGCAATTGACGTCACTGGACTACATCCACCCGCCGCTGCAGCTCAACGAGTACCTGGTATGGACGCGGCACGATGCCGAGTTGACCTTCGATGGCCCAGCTGACCTTGCGCGTTATCGGGGCAGTCTGTCGGAACGGGCGCGGTTGACCCCTGCCTTTACCGCGTTCGCCAAAGACCAGTTGAAACCGGTGATGGCGCAGAACCTGACCCAGGCCTTTCAAAAGTTGGTACTCGGCCAGGTGGACTATGTGCTGGCCGGTCGCTATTCGGGCATGGCCATGGTCCAGAGCCTGGGCATGAACGATGCCCTGATTGCCCGCGGCCTACCCGTGGACCGACCTGGGCTGTACTTGGCGCTGTCCCATGACTCGGCGTGCAATGACAGTTGGCTGCGTGGGCATTTGGCGAAAAAGCTGACAGAATTGCCCATCTCCGGTACGTCCGATGCTGTGCTGCAGGCCAATCTCGAGCGCTGGAAGGCTCAATTGCAGGTGCAGGGCGACGCCCCCAAACACTAGGAAGATCGCGTGAAAACCCAACCTTTGATCCTTGCCATGGCCATGTTTGCCCTGGCTGGCTGCGCCAATGACCCTGCCCCGGATGAGCAGATGCGCCTTTCCGAGCAGGCCCTGGAACAAGCGAAAGCGGTTGGTGCTACCGACCAGGTCGAAGCGTTCAAGCTGGCCGAAGACAAACTGGGACGTGCTCGTACAAACATGCTCACACAAGACTTTCGCGACGCTCGCATGCGCGCCGAACAGGCTGAGCTCGATGCTCGGCTGGCCGAGGCCCAGGTGTTGAACCAAAAGAGTGATGAGCAGTTGCAATTGCTGCAATCGAGGATCAAGCGCTTGCGCAAGCAGCTGGAGGTGCAGCCATGATGGCGCGTGGTTCTATCACGGCACTGACAGTGCTGGCCCTTGCAGCAGGGCTGACCGGTTGCGCCAGCCAGCGCAGCACGGCCGCGCTGGATCAAGCCGCTGCCAGCTTCCAGAAGGTCAAGGATGACTCGGATGTGCTGCGCAGCGCGCCGCGTGATGTGATTCGCGCCGGCGAGTCGCTGTCCCGTGCAGAGCGTTTGTCCAGCTACATGGGTACCGGTGCCGATGTACGCCATTACGCCTACCTCAGTCAACGCTACAGCGAAATCGCCAGTGAGCACGCCAAGCTTGCGCTGAATCAGGAGCGCCAGGCCAAGCTCGACCTGGAACGCCAACGGCTGCAACTGGCGCTGCGCGAGGCCAAGCTGGCCAGCGTGCAGCAGCAGGGCAAATGGGTCGAGTCGCAGATCGTCGCCCTGGCGTCTGAGCAGCCCGACCGTGGTCTGGTCATGACGCTGGGTGATGTATTGTTCGATACCGGCAGCGCCGATCTCAAGAACTCGGCCAGCCGGACGGTGCTCAAGCTCGTGCAGTTCCTCCAGCTCAACCCCCGCCGGATAGTGCGCATCGAAGGCTATACCGACAGCACGGGGACGCCCGAAGAGAATCTCAAGCTGTCCCGCGACCGGGCGCAGGCCGTGGCCGATATGCTGGCCGACTTGGGCATCGATGAAAAGCGAATGCAGGTGGAGGGCTACGGTGACCAGTACCCGGTTGAAGTCAACGCCTCGGAGCGGGGCAGGGCGCAAAATCGACGGGTCGAGATCGTGTTTTCCGACGACAAGGGCAAGCTTGCGCCGGCACGCTGACGGCTGATAGCAGGCTCGGGCAGTGGCCCATGCTGGCCGTCGAAACGGGCGGTGCATGGCAGCTGCTGCCTCTGCGCCTGAGTGACTCATGGGCACTCGCCACCTGTTGGGTAGGTTCAAGATCAGCCTACCTGTGCACCGCACGCACGCGGGCGCTGCAAATCGCTTCCAAGCAAGTGTACCGTTGACTATCCTGTCATCTGTCCCAGTACACTTTGCAACTGTTCCGGTATCCTGAGCCGCAGTGAGCGACACAAGAATAATGAGCCTGTCCGCGCGTCGAGATCCAGCCATGACCAATCTGCTGTTGTACCAGCGTATCGCCCAGCAACTGGCCGAAGACATCCGGCGCGGTGTCTACCAGCCCGGGGAACGGGTGCCTTCGGTGCGCAAGATGAGTGCGCAGCTCAATGTCAGCCATGCCACCGTCCTGCAAGCGTATGCCAACCTGGAAGACCAGGGGTTGATTCGCGCGCGTCCCCAGTCTGGCTACTATGTGCACCAGACTCCGGCGCTCACGGCGCCCACGCCGGACATCGCGCGCGTGGAGCGTCCCGGTCTGGTGACCCGGGCCAGCATCATCCAGCAGGTACTGACCGAAGCGCGCCGCGATGGCGTATTCGCCTTCGGCGCGGCCGTACCGCACGTCGACTATCTGCCGGTGCGTGCCCTGCACCAGCAACTGGCCAAAGTGACGCGCTTTCACAGCCCGCGTGCTTTCAGCTACATGTTCAGCCCAGGCTTCGAACCTCTGCGTCGGCAGATCGCCATTCGCATGCGCGACGCTGGTGTGCTGGTCGACCCGCAGGAGGTAATCGTCACCCATGGCTGTGTCGATGCCTTGCAAATGTCGCTGCGCGTGCTCACCAAGCCCGGCGACCTGATTGCGGCCGAGTCGCCGACCTACTACGGTCTGTTGCAGCTGGCGGACTTGCTCGGATTGAAAGTGATCGAGATCCCCAGCGACCCCTCGACCGGCATCAGCCTCGAGGCCTTGCAACTGGCCGCCAATCAATGGTCCATCAAGGCATTGGTGTTGACCGCACGGTTGAGCAACCCGCTAGGGGGTACCATTCCCGAAGAGCGGCAAAAGCAGTTGCTGCGCCTGGCATCGGACTACGACATCCAGATCGTCGAAGATGACATCTATGGCGAGTTGATGTTCGAGCAGGGCAAGACCAAGGCCTTGAAGGCCTTCGACCGGCTGGACAGGGTCATCTACTGCTCAAGCTTCTCCAAGACGCTGTCGCCAGGCGTGCGTGTGGGTTGGATGATTGCAGGCCGTTACCAGGACGAGATCCAGCGCTTGCAGACCTTCACCACCCACTCGGCGTGCAGCGTGACCCAGATGGCGGTGGCGGCATACCTGGAAAACGGGGGTTATGATCGCCACCTTCGCTTCATTCGCCAGGAATACCGCAAGAACCTCAGCGCTTATCAGTTGGCCGTGCAGCAGCACTTTCCAGAGGGCACTCAGATGACTCGCCCAACGGGCGGCTTCATTCTCTGGGTGAGCTTGCCTGGCCGGGTCAATACCCAGGAGCTGCACGTGCGAGCGCTCGAACAGGGGATCAGCATCGCGCCGGGGCTGATTTTCAGCAATACCGAACAGTTCAACCACTGTATCCGCCTGAACTGCGGGATTCCATGGAACAAGGAGGCCGAGCGCGCAGTCATCACCTTGGGACTACTGGCACAACAATTGTGCAGGGAGCCTGCCATCCCACTTTTGTGAGGCTTGCCAGGCGGCTGCGGAACAGGGAGCATACGCATTTTCCATGGGGTTCTGTCCATTTGCCATGAACGCACTGCGCCGGTATCTGTTGGTCTTGTGTCTGCTGCCTGTGGCTTTGCCGGGCAGCCCAGCTCAGGCTGCCCAGCCAGCAAGCCAGGCACAGTCCGCTTCAGGTAAAGCGCAAGTCAAGCCGAAGGCACAGCAAAGTGCTCGCAAGGCAGCCAGCAAGCGTGCCAAGTCGACGCACAAAAAGGTCAGCAAGCAAGTGGCCAAGCCGTTGCCGAAAACCAACCTCGACCTGAGCTTGCCCACCGAGCTGGTCGATAACCTGCAGCCGAACGTTGGTGAACCCTCGCCCATCAGGAAGCGCAAACCGTTGCTACCGCCGCTGTTCGTCGAAAAGTCCGAAGCCGACAGCCCGTTTCAACTCAATGGCCGCTTGATCAGCAACGAAATGCAACTGCAGCTTCGCAATGACAGCCGCCGGGATGTCGAAGGCGCCGCCATCGATTTCGAGTACCGTCAGTAGATGGGAGCTGACCGGCCGGTCAGTGGATTTTCATCAGGGCGGCAATTTCAAACGTCTGTTTGAGCGGTTACTATCCGTGTGTGCCGCCCTATCCCGTACTCTGGAGTCCTGATTCACTTGAATGCCATGAAATGCCGCGAAGGCTGCGGCGCCTGTTGCATCGCGCCATCCATTACTTCAGCCATGCCGCTGATGCCCGAGGGCAAGCCGGCAGGTGTGAGGTGCCTGCACCTGACGCCTGCGAATCTGTGCGACCTGTTCGGCAAACCCGAGCGGCCGGCGGTCTGTGGTGGGTTCAAGGCCGATCCCGAGGTGTGCGGTGCTGACAATGAAGAGGCGATCAGGATTCTTGGCTGGTGGGAGCGGGTAACGGCGGCGTGACAGGCTGGATCTTCGACAACAAGGATAAACATGATGAGATCGTTCAAGCGTATAGCGCTGCTGTGTAGCTTCAGTGTTCTGTTTGCACCTGTTGCCTTGGCTGAAAACTGGCAGGTGGCCAAGGACGAGGAGGGCATCAAGGTGTCCCTCAGTGAAGTGCCGGGCTCCAAATACAAGGCGTACCGAGGCGTGACCGTCATCAAGGCGCCGTTGGCCAAAGTCCAGGCGTTGCAGGAGGATGTGGCCGGGGCTTGTGCCTGGATTCACGAGTGCAAGTTGCAGAAACTGCTCAAGCATGAGGGTGATCAGAGCTGGACCTATACCCAGTTCAATACGCCCTGGCCTGTAACGCCGCGCGACTCCGTGCTGCGTGTTACCACGGTCAAGGGTGCCGATGGCAGCCTTACACGTAACCTCGTCGAAGAGCCTGCCTACGTGCCCGAAGAGAAGGGCTTTGTTCGAGTGGCTATGGTAGACGGTTTCTGGAAGCTGGTGCCCAAGGGTGACAGCACGGAGGTGACGTACCAAGTGCATACCGAGCCAGGCGGGAGTGTGCCGGCGATGATTGCCAACAAGTTCGTCGTGGAAGCCCCGTTCAATACGCTCAAGGCGCTTCGCGCGCGCGCCGAGAAAAACTGAGGTTTTTCTGCTGCATTGGTGAAGGCCGCCTGACTTTAGAGGCGGTCAGCACAGGACCTACGAAAAAGGCTGCCCTAGGGCAGCCTTTTGGCATTTGACGGTGAACGCTTACTTGCGGTCGGTCAGTGCCACGATATCGCGCTTCGCCTCGCCGGTGTACAACTGGCGCGGGCGGCCGATCTTGTACGGGCTGGAGAGCATTTCCTTCCAGTGCGAGATCCAGCCGACGGTGCGCGCCAGGGCAAAGATCACGGTGAACATGCTGGTTGGAATGCCGATGGCCTTCAGGATGATGCCCGAGTAGAAGTCGACGTTCGGGTACAGCGAGCGCTCGATGAAGTAAGGATCGGTGAGGGCGATCTCTTCCAGGCGCATGGCCAGCTCGAGCTGTGGATCGTTCTTGATGCCCAGTTCGCGCAGAACTTCGTCGCAGGTCTGCTTCATCACAGTGGCGCGCGGGTCGCGGTTCTTGTAGACGCGATGACCGAAGCCCATGAGCTTGAACGGATCGTTCTTGTCTTTGGCCTTGGCGATGAAGGTGTCGATGTTGGACACATCGCCAATCTCATCGAGCATGGTCAGTACCGCTTCGTTGGCGCCGCCGTGGGCCGGGCCCCAGAGTGCCGCGATGCCGGCAGCGATGCAGGCGAACGGGTTGGCACCCGACGAGCCTGCCAGGCGCACGGTGGAGGTGGAGGCGTTCTGCTCGTGGTCGGCGTGGAGGATGAAGATCCGGTCCATCGCCTTTGCCAGCACCGGGCTGATCGGTTTGATCTCGCACGGGGTGTTGAACATCATGTGCAGGAAGTTTTCCGCATATGACAGGTCGTTGCGCGGGTACATCATGGGCTGGCCCATGGAGTACTTGTACACCATCGCGGCCAGGGTCGGCATCTTGGCGACCAGGCGCACCGCGGAGATTTCGCGGTGTTGCGGGTTATTGATGTCCAGGGAGTCGTGGTAGAAGGCCGACAGGGCGCCGACCACACCGCACATCACCGCCATCGGGTGAGCGTCGCGGCGGAAGCCGTTGAAGAACGTCTTGAGCTGTTCGTGAACCATCGTGTGGTTCTTGACGGTGCTGACGAACTGGGCTTTCTGCTCGGCATTGGGCAGTTCGCCGTTGAGCAGCAGGTAGCAGGTCTCGAGGTAGTCGGACTGCTCGGCCAGTTGCTCGATGGGGTAGCCGCGGTGCAGCAAGATACCCTTGTCGCCGTCGATGTAGGTGATCTTCGACTCGCACGAGGCCGTTGCCATGAAACCAGGGTCGAAGGTGAAGTGACCAGTGGCCCCCAACCCGCGGACGTCGATTACATCAGGACCAACCGTGCCGGTTAAAATGGGCAGCTCGACGGGGGCAGTGCCCTCGATGACCAACTGCGCTTTTTTGTCAGCCATGTGGCCTCCTATTAATGCTTGAAATCATCAGACAGACCCCCCACGCAGGGCCCGCACCACTATAGAGGGATAAATTCAGATGTCAATTTGCCTAAAGGCTTGTTGAATCAGCTGTTCAAGCCTGATTTTTCCCGAAATTCTCGCCCGTTTACGCCTTTTGCTCGTTAAAGGCAATGCGCTATTCGGGCTACCCCCTCACGTTGTCATGAGCAGCCTAACTGTCTATACTCGGCACCCGACCGCCAGGGGCTTGCAAGCCCGACCTGCTGGGGGTCGCCGTTCCCTGGGTGGTGGGTACCTGACCAGTACACTTACCAACAACTTTGCCCTGATTCGCTAGGGGCTCTTCAGTGTGAAAAAAGCCGTGAAAAGCCAACGACCTGTAAACCTAGACCTAAGGACCATCAAGCTTCCTGTCACTGCGTACACGTCCATCCTGCACCGTATCTCCGGCGTCATCCTGTTCATCGGCCTTGCCATCATGCTGTATGCACTGGGCAAGTCGCTGGGTTCCGAGGAAGGTTTCGGTGAAGTGAAGGCGTGTCTGACCAGCCCGCTGGCCAAGTTCGTGACCTGGGGCCTGTTGTCCGCCCTGCTTTATCACCTCGTGGCAGGTGTTCGTCACCTGATCATGGACATGGGTGTCGGCGAGACGCTGGAAGGCGGCAAGCTGGGCTCGAAAATCGTGATCGTCATCTCCGTGGTGCTGATCGTTCTGGTGGGAGTTTGGGTATGGTAACCAACGTCACGAACCTGTCGCGTTCGGGCCTCTATGACTGGATGGCGCAGCGCGTCTCGGCGGTCGTTCTCGCGGCTTACTTCATCTTCCTGATCGGCTACGTGGTCGCCCACCCAGGCATCGACTATGCCCAGTGGCATGCCCTGTTCTCCAACAACGCGATGCGGATCTTCAGTCTGCTGGCCCTCGTTGCCCTCGGCGCTCACGCCTGGGTCGGCATGTGGACCATTGCTACCGACTACCTGACGCCTATGTCGTTCGGCAAGTCGGCAACTGCGATTCGTTTCCTGTTCCAGGCGGTATGCGGCGTTGCGATGTTCGCTTACTTCGTCTGGGGTGTGCAGATTCTCTGGGGTATCTGATCCATGGCTAGCATTCCAACCATTTCCTTCGACGCCATCATCATCGGTGGCGGCGGCGCCGGCATGCGCGCAGCGCTGCAACTGGCCCAGGGCGGTCACAAGACTGCCGTGGTCACCAAGGTCTTCCCGACCCGTTCGCACACCGTGTCCGCCCAGGGCGGCATCACCTGCGCCATCGCTTCGGCCGACCCGAACGACGACTGGCGCTGGCACATGTACGATACCGTCAAGGGCTCGGACTACATCGGTGACCAGGACGCTATCGAATACATGTGCCAGGAAGGCCCGGCTGCGGTCTTCGAGCTGGACCACATGGGCCTGCCGTTCTCGCGCACCGAAACCGGCCGTATCTACCAGCGTCCGTTCGGTGGCCAGTCCAAGGACTTCGGCAAGGGTGGCCAGGCTGCCCGTACCTGTGCCGCTTCCGACCGTACCGGTCACGCGCTGCTGCACACCCTGTACCAGGGTAACCTGAAAGCCGGTACCACCTTCCTCAACGAGTACTATGCCGTTGACCTGGTGAAGAACCAGGAAGGCGCCTTCGTCGGCGTGATCGCGATCTGCATCGAAACCGGCGAAACCATGTACATCAAGTCCAAGGCCACCGTTCTGGCCACTGGCGGTGCTGGCCGAATCTACGCCTCCACCACCAACGCCCTGATCAATACCGGTGACGGCATCGGCATGGCGCTGCGCGCTGGTGTTCCGGTGCAGGACATCGAGATGTGGCAGTTCCACCCGACCGGTATCGCCGGTGCCGGCGTACTGGTCACCGAGGGTTGCCGCGGTGAGGGTGGTTACCTGATCAACGCCCATGGCGAGCGCTTCATGGAGCGCTACGCGCCGAACGCCAAAGACTTGGCCGGCCGCGACGTGGTTGCCCGTTCCATGGTCAAGGAAATCATCGCCGGCAACGGCGTGGGCCCGAACAAGGACCACGTGCTGCTGAAGCTGGACCACCTGGGCGAGGAGGTGCTGCACAGCCGCCTGCCAGGCATCTGCGAACTGTCCAAGACCTTCGCCCATGTCGATCCGGTCGTCGCGCCAGTGCCGGTCGTTCCAACCTGCCACTACATGATGGGCGGCGTTGCCACCAACATTCATGGCCAAGCCATCACCATGGACGAAGAAGGCAAGGATCACATCATCCCTGGCCTGTTCGCCGTAGGTGAAGTAGCGTGCGTATCGGTTCACGGTGCCAACCGCCTGGGTGGCAACTCCCTGCTCGACCTGGTGGTGTTCGGCCGTGCTGCCGGCCTGCACCTGGAGAAGGCACTGAGCGACGGCATCGAGCACCTCGACGCCAGCGACACCGACATCGACGTTGCCCTCAATCGCCTGAACAAGCTCAACGAGCGCTCCACCGGCGAAGACGTTGCCAGCCTCAAGCGCGAATTGCAGAGCTGCATGCAGAACTACTTCGGCGTATTCCGTACCGGCGAGTACATGCTCAAGGGTATCGAGCAGCTGGCTGGCCTGCGTGAGCGTATCGCCAACGTCAAGATCAACGACAAGTCCCAGGCCTTCAACACCGCGCGTATCGAAGCGCTGGAGCTGCAGAACCTGCTGGAAGTTGCCGAAGCTACCGCCATCGCGGCCGAAGCCCGTAAAGAGTCGCGCGGCGCTCACGCCCGTGAAGACTTCGAAGACCGTGACGACGAGAACTGGCTGTGCCACACCCTGTACTACCCGGGTGTCAAGCGCGTTGCCAAGCGTGGCGTCAACTTTGCGCCGAAGACCGTGCCGGCCTTCGAACCAAAAATCCGGACCTACTAAGGGTGGCTGCTATGTTGAAAGTCGAAGTTTATCGCTACAACCCCGACACCGACGCGGCCCCCAAGATGGAGTCGTTCGACGTCGATACCGGCGGCAAGGACCTGATGGTTCTGGATGTATTGGCGCTGATCAAGGAAAAGGACGAGGGCTTCTCGTACCGTCGCTCCTGCCGTGAAGGCGTGTGCGGTTCCGATGGCATGAACATGAACGGCAAGAACGGCCTGGCCTGCATCACCCCGTTGTCGGGCGTGGTCAAGGGCAACAAGCTGGTACTGCGTCCGTTGCCTGGTCTGCCGGTCATTCGTGACCTGGTCGTGGACATGAGCATCTTCTACAAGCAGTACGAGAAGGTGAAGCCGTTCCTGCAGAACGATACGCCGCCTCCGGCCATCGAACGTCTGCAGTCGCCGGAAGACCGTGACAAGCTGGACGGCCTGTACGAGTGCATCCTGTGCGCGTGCTGCTCCACGTCCTGCCCGTCGTTCTGGTGGAACCCGGACAAGTTCCTGGGCCCCGCCGCGCTGTTGCAAGCCTACCGCTTCCTGGCCGACAGCCGTGACACCAAGACCCAGGAGCGCCTGGCGTCCCTGGATGACCCGTTCAGCGTATTCCGCTGCCGCGGGATCATGAACTGCGTCAACGTTTGCCCTAAAGGTCTCAATCCGACCAAGGCAATCGGCCACGTACGTAACATGCTGCTGCAAAGCGGCACCTGATAGACGTTGTACCTGCAGTACGCCGACGCGCGGGTGTAACGCCCGCGCCGAGGAAAAACCCGAACGGGGCTCACAAAGCCCCTGTTCATTACCTATGAAGATGAGACCAGCAGGGGCTTTCCGGGCTGGTACCCGGAAAATCAGCAGGATCCAGGTGGCGTGGTTCAGTCGCTGTTTTCGGACCGTTCCAGGTTTCATGGCTCTCGCCGATCAGTCCCCTAATCGAGGGTGACCAAGCATGCAAGAAAGCGTGATGCAGCGCATGTGGGAAAGCGCCCACCTTTCAGGTGGTAACGCTGCATATGTGGAAGAGCTCTACGAACTCTACCTGCACGACCCTAACGCTGTGCCAGAAGAGTGGCGCACCTACTTCCAGAAGTTGCCCGCCGACGGCAGCACCGCTACCGACGTATCGCACTCCACGATCCGCGATCATTTCGTACTGCTGGCAAAGAACCAGCGCCGCGCCCAGCCGGTATCTGCCGGGAGCGTGAGCAGTGAACACGAGAAGAAGCAGGTTGAAGTGCTGCGACTGATCCAGGCCTATCGTATGCGCGGCCATCAGGCTGCCAAGCTTGACCCCTTGGGGTTGTGGCAGCGCCCTGCGCCCGTAGACCTGTCGATCAATCACTACGGCTTGACCAATGCCGATCTTGATACGACCTTCCGTGCCGGCGACCTGTTCATCGGCAAAGAGGAGGCGAGCCTACGCGACATCCTCGATGCGCTCCAGAAGACATATTGTCGCACCATTGGCGCCGAGTTCACCCACATCGTCGATTCCGAGCAGCGCAGCTGGTTCCAGCAGCGCCTGGAAAGCGTGCGTGGCCGTCCTGAATTCTCCGCCGACGTGCAGTCCCACCTGCTCGAGCGCGTCACCGCAGGCGAAGGTCTGGAGAAATACCTGGGCACCAAGTACCCAGGCACCAAGCGTTTCGGCCTTGAAGGTGGCGAAAGCCTGATCCCGATGCTGGACGAGATGATTCAGCGCTCCGGCTCCTACGGCACCAAGGAAGTCGTCATCGGGATGGCCCACCGTGGTCGCCTGAACGTGCTGGTCAATACCTTCGGCAAGAACCCGCGCGAGCTGTTCGACGAGTTCGAAGGCAAGAAGATGAACGAGCTGGGCTCCGGTGACGTGAAGTATCACCAGGGCTTCTCTTCGAACGTGATGACCCCGGGGGGCGAAGTCCACCTGGCCATGGCATTCAACCCGTCCCACCTTGAAATCGTGTCGCCTGTGGTCGAAGGCTCGGTGCGCGCCCGTCAGGACCGCCGCAACGACAGCGTCGGCGACAAGGTGCTGCCTATCTCCATCCACGGCGATGCGGCCTTCGCAGGCCAGGGCGTGGTGATGGAAACCTTCCAGATGTCGCAGACCCGCGGTTTCAAGACCGGCGGTACCGTGCACATCGTGATCAACAACCAGGTCGGCTTCACCATCAGTAACCCGCTCGATGCGCGCTCGACCGAGTACGCCACCGACGTGGCCAAGATGATTCAGGCGCCGATCCTGCACGTCAATGGCGACGACCCGGAAGCCGTGTTGTTCGTCACCCAGCTGGCCGTCGACTACCGCATGCAGTTCAAGCGTGACGTGGTCATCGACCTGGTCTGCTACCGTCGCCGCGGTCACAACGAGGCCGACGAGCCCAACGGCACCCAGCCGCTGATGTACCAGCAGATCACCAAGCAGCGCACCACCCGTGAGCTGTACGCAGAAGCCTTGATCCAGGCAGGCCGCATCGATGCCGAGCGCGCCCAGTCCAAGATCGACGACTATCGCAGCGCACTGGACAACGGTCTGCATGTGGTCAAGAGCCTGGTCAAGGAGCCGAACCGCGAGCTGTTCGTGGACTGGCGCCCCTACCTGGGTCACGCCTGGACGGCTCGCCACGACACCCGCTTCGACCTCAAGACCCTGCAGGAGCTGTCGGCCAAACTGCTGGAGCTGCCCGAAGGTTTCGTGGTCCAGCGTCAGGTCGCCAAGATCTACGAAGATCGCCAGAAGATGCAAGCCGGTGGCCTGCCGATCAACTGGGGCTACGCCGAGACCATGGCTTACGCCACGCTGCAGTTCGAAGGGCACCCGATCCGCATGACCGGCCAGGACATCGGCCGCGGTACCTTCTCCCACCGTCACGCGGTGCTGCACAACCAGAAGGACGCCAGCACCTACGTACCGCTGATGAACCTGTACCCGGGCCAGCCACGCTTCGAACTGTACGACTCCTTCCTGTCCGAAGAAGCGGTACTGGCATTCGAGTACGGCTACTCCACCACCACGCCCAACGCGTTGGTGATCTGGGAAGCCCAGTTCGGCGACTTCGCCAACGGTGCGCAAGTGGTCATCGACCAGTTCATCACCAGTGGCGAGCACAAGTGGGGCCGTTTGTGCGGCCTGACCATGCTGTTGCCTCACGGTTATGAAGGGCAGGGCCCCGAGCACTCCTCGGCACGCCTGGAGCGTTACCTGCAGCTGTGTGCAGAGCAGAACATTCAGGTGTGCGTGCCGACCACGCCGGCGCAGATCTACCACCTGCTGCGTCGTCAGGTCATTCGCCCGCTGCGCAAGCCGCTGATCGTGCTCACGCCCAAGTCGCTGCTGCGTCACAAGCTGGCCGTCTCGACGCTGGAAGATCTGGCGGAAGGTTCGTTCCAGACCGTCATTCCGGAGATCGACACCCTCGATCCAGCCAAGGTCGAGCGCCTGGTGCTGTGCGGTGGCAAGGTCTACTACGACCTGCTGGAAAAACGTCGTGCCGAAGGCCGCGAAGACATTGCGATCGTGCGTATCGAGCAGTTGTATCCGTTCCCGGAAGACGACCTGGTCGAAATCCTGGCACCGTACACCAACCTCAAGCATGCGGTCTGGTGTCAGGAAGAGCCAATGAACCAGGGTGCCTGGTACAGCAGCCAGCACCACATGCGCCGTATCCTGGGCCGCCACAACAAGGCGCTGAACCTGGAATACGCCGGTCGCGAGGCTTCTGCCGCGCCAGCCTGTGGTTACGCTTCCAAGCACGCCGAGCAGCAGGAACGACTGCTGCAAGACGCGTTCACCGTTTAACGCCTTCGCGCATCTGAAACCGAATTTAAGGAAACACTGATAATGGCTATCGAGATCAAAGCCCCAACCTTCCCGGAATCGGTTGCCGACGGCACCGTTGCCACCTGGCACAAGCAGCCAGGCGACGCCGTCAAGCGGGACGAGCTGATCGTCGACATCGAGACCGACAAGGTCGTCCTGGAAGTGCTGGCCACTGCCGACGGCGTGTTGGGTGACATCGTCAAGGGCGAGGGCGACACCGTCCTGTCCGACGAAGTGCTGGGTTCGATCGTGGAAGGCGGCGCTGCTGCCGCTGCACCGGCTGCTGCGCCTGCCCAGGCCGCCGCACCGGCTGCCGCTGCTGCCGATGCCGGTGAAGACGACCCGGTCGCTGCCCCTGCTGCCCGCAAGCTGGCAGAAGAAAATGGCATTGACCTGGCCAGCGTCTCGGGTACCGGTAAAGGCGGTCGCGTGACCAAGGAAGATGTGGTCGCTGCCGTTGCCAACAAGAAGTCGGCGCCTGCCCCGGCGGCCAAGCCTGCCGCAGCTGCAGCGGCACCGGTCGTGACCGCCGCTGGCGATCGTACCGAGAAACGTGTGCCGATGACCCGTCTGCGCGCCAAGATCGCCGAGCGCCTGGTCGAAGCCCAGTCCAACATGGCCATGCTGACCACCTTCAACGAAGTCGACATGACCGAAGTCATGGCCCTGCGTTCGAAGTACAAGGACCTGTTCGAGAAGACCCACAACGGCGTGCGCCTGGGCTTCATGTCGTTCTTCGTCAAGGCTGCGACCGAAGCGCTCAAGCGCTTCCCTGCAGTCAATGCCTCGATCGACGGCAACGACATCGTCTACCATGGTTACGCGGACGTCGGTGTGGCTGTCTCCAGCGACCGTGGTCTGGTGGTTCCGGTACTGCGCAACGCCGAGTCCATGAGCCTGGCCGAAATCGAGAACGGCATCGCCACCTTCGGCAAGAAAGCCCGTGACGGCAAGCTGGCCATCGAAGAAATGACCGGCGGCACCTTCACCATCACCAACGGTGGTACCTTCGGTTCGATGATGTCGACGCCGATCGTCAACCCACCGCAAGCCGCGATCCTGGGCATGCACAACATCATCCAGCGCCCAATGGCCATCAATGGCCAAGTGGTGATTCGCCCGATGATGTACCTGGCACTGTCCTACGATCACCGCCTGATCGACGGCAAGGAAGCGGTAACCTTCCTGGTGACCATCAAGAACCTGCTGGAAGATCCGTCCCGCCTGCTGCTGGACATCTAATCGCGCGGCTGTAAGCTGCGAGCGACAGGCTTCAGATCGAAGCCTGTCTGTCTTGCGGCTTGCAGCGGCCGCTTGAGCTAACAAGGAATCTTTTATGACCCAGAAATTCGACGTGGTAGTGATTGGTGCCGGTCCTGGCGGCTATGTAGCTGCTATCAAGGCCGCCCAACTCGGTCTGAAGACTGCCTGTATCGAGAAGTACACCGACGCCGAGGGCAAGCTGGCCCTGGGCGGCACTTGCCTCAACGTAGGCTGCATTCCTTCCAAGGCGCTGCTGGACAGCTCCTGGAAATACAAGGAAGCCAAAGAGAGCTTCAATGTCCACGGTATCTCCACTGGCGAAGTGAAGATGGACGTACCGGCGATGGTTGGCCGCAAGGCAGGCATCGTCAAGAACCTGACCGGCGGTGTCGCTACCCTGTTCAAGGCCAACGGCGTGACCTCCATCCAGGGCCACGGCAAGCTGCTGGCGGGCAAGAAGGTCGAAGTGACCAAGGCCGACGGCACCAGCGAAGTCATCGAAGCGGATAACGTCATCCTGGCTTCCGGCTCGCGCCCGATCGACATTCCGCCGGCTCCGGTCGACCAGAACGTGATCGTCGACTCCACCGGCGCCCTGGAATTCCAATCCGTGCCCAAGCGCCTTGGCGTGATCGGCGCTGGCGTGATCGGCCTGGAACTGGGTTCGGTATGGGCGCGTCTGGGCGCGGAAGTGACCGTACTCGAAGCCCTGGACACCTTCCTGATGGCTGCCGACAGCGCCGTCTCCAAGGAAGCCCAGAAGGTCCTGACCAAGCAGGGCCTGGACATCAAGCTGGGTGCGCGCGTCACCGGTTCCAAGGTGAACGGCGACGAAGTCGAGGTGACCTACACCAACGCCGAAGGCGAGCAGAAGATCACCTTCGACAAGCTGATCGTTGCCGTGGGCCGTCGTCCAGTGACCACCGACCTGCTGGCTGCCGACAGCGGTGTGAACATTGACGAGCGTGGCTACATCTACGTCGATGACCAGTGCGCAACCAGCGTGCCGGGCGTCTACGCCATCGGTGACGTGGTGCGTGGCCTGATGCTGGCGCACAAGGCCTCGGAAGAGGGCATCATGGTCGTCGAGCGCATCAAGGGTCACAAGGCCCAGATGAACTACGATCTGATCCCATCGGTCATCTACACCCACCCGGAAATCGCGTGGGTTGGCAAGACCGAACAGTCCTTGAAGGCCGAGGGTGTTGAGGTTAACGTGGGCACCTTCCCGTTCGCGGCCAGCGGCCGTGCGATGGCAGCCAACGACACCGGTGGTTTCGTCAAGGTCATCGCCGATGCCAAGACCGACCGCGTACTGGGTGTGCACGTGATTGGCCCATCGGCTGCCGAACTGGTACAGCAAGGCGCAATCGCAATGGAATTCGGCACCAGTGCCGAGGACCTGGGCATGATGGTCTTCAGCCATCCAACCCTGTCCGAAGCGTTGCATGAAGCAGCGCTGGCGGTGAATGGCGGTGCCATTCACGTCGCCAACCGTAAGAAGCGTTAATCATAAGAAACCACGGCGGGCTGCCCGTCGTGAGTCTTGCGTGCATGACTCACCGCGGAAAGTCCGCCGGACCGGATCACATGGGATAACCCGGGGTCAACGGTCACAGGTGGTGCGGCGCCAGTGATGGCGCAGCGCCGAAGCGCAGTACCTAACGAAGACGGTAAAAAGCATGAATCTTCACGAGTATCAGGGTAAGCAGCTGTTCGCTGAGTACGGCCTGCCAGTTTCCAAGGGTTTCGCGGTCGACACCCCTGAAGAAGCGGCAGAAGCCTGCGACAAGATCGGCGGGAACGAGTGGGTCGTCAAAGCCCAGGTTCACGCTGGCGGTCGCGGTAAAGCGGGCGGCGTCAAGCTGGTTCGCAGCAAGGAAGACGCCAAGGCGTTCGCTGCACAGTGGTTGGGCAAGAATCTGGTCACCTACCAGACCGATGCCAACGGTCAGCCCGTCTCCAAGATTCTGGTCGAATCCTGCACCGACATCGCCAAAGAGCTGTACCTGGGCGCTGTGGTCGATCGTTCGAGCCGCCGCATCGTGTTCATGGCCTCCACGGAAGGTGGTGTGGACATCGAGAAAGTCGCGCACGACACGCCTGAAAAAATCCTCAAGGCCACTATCGATCCACTGGTCGGCGCTCAGCCGTTCCAAGGTCGTGAGCTGGCGTTCCAGCTGGGTCTGGAAGGCAAGCAAGTTCAACAGTTCGCCAAGATCTTCGTGGGCTTGGCCAAGCTGTTCAAGGATCACGACCTGGCCCTGCTGGAAGTGAACCCGCTGGTGATCAAGGCCGACGGCGACCTGCACTGCCTCGATGCCAAGATCAACATCGATGCCAACGCCATGTACCGTCAGCCGAAGCTGAAAACCTTCCACGACCCGTCCCAGGACGATGCCCGTGAAGCCCACGCTGCCAAGTTCGAACTGAACTACGTTGCCCTGGAAGGCAACATCGGCTGCATGGTCAACGGTGCTGGCCTGGCCATGGGTACCATGGACATCGTCAACCTGCATGGCGGCAAGCCAGCCAACTTCCTCGACGTGGGCGGCGGTGCTACCAAGGAGCGCGTTACCGAAGCGTTCAAGATCATTCTGTCCGACAGCAATGTCGCGGCCGTTCTGGTCAACATCTTCGGCGGCATCGTTCGCTGCGACATGATTGCCGAAGGCATCATCGGTGCGGTGAAGGAAGTCGGCGTCAAGGTTCCGGTCGTCGTTCGCCTTGAAGGCAACAATGCCGAACTGGGCGCTAAAGTACTGGCAGAAAGCGGTTTGAACATCATTGCTGCAACCAGCCTGACCGACGCTGCTCAACAAGTTGTCAAAGCTGCGGAGGGCAAGTAATGAGCGTCCTGATCAATAAAGACACCAAAGTCATCTGCCAGGGCTTCACCGGCTCGCAAGGTACTTTCCACTCCGAACAAGCCATCGCCTACGGCACCAAGATGGTCGGTGGCGTCACCCCAGGCAAGGGTGGCACCACCCACCTGGGCCTGCCGGTGTTCAACACCGTCAAGGAAGCCGTCGAGGCGACCGGCGCCGATGCTTCGGTCATCTACGTACCAGCGCCATTCTGCAAGGACTCCATCCTTGAAGCGGCGTTCGGCGGCATCAAGCTGATCGTGTGCATCACCGAAGGCATCCCGACCCTGGACATGCTGGACGCCAAGGTCAAGTGCGACGAGCTGGGCGTGACCCTGATCGGCCCTAACTGCCCAGGCGTCATCACGCCAGGCGAATGCAAGATCGGCATCATGCCTGGCCACATTCACTTGCCAGGCAAGGTCGGTATCGTGTCGCGCTCCGGCACCCTGACCTACGAAGCTGTCAAGCAGACCACCGACGCCGGCTTCGGTCAGTCGACCTGTGTCGGCATCGGCGGTGACCCGATCCCGGGCTCCAACTTCATCGACATCCTGAAGCTGTTCCAGGAAGACCCGAAGACCGAAGCGATCGTCATGATCGGTGAGATCGGCGGTTCGGCTGAAGAAGAGGCCGCAGCCTACATCAAGGCCAACGTCACCAAGCCTGTCGTTTCCTACATCGCCGGTGTTACCGCACCTGCGGGCAAGCGCATGGGCCACGCTGGCGCCATCATTTCCGGCGGCAAGGGCACTGCAGACGAGAAGTTCGCAGCCCTGCAGGACGCAGGTGTCAAAACCGTGCGTTCGCTGGCCGACATCGGCAAGGCCTTGGCCGAGCTGACCGGTTGGGAAGTGAAGAAGTAATACCGCTGCACCCCCCACGCGCACAAAGGCCACCTTCGGGTGGCCTTTGTCGTATCAGGGGGCTGCTTCTTCTGACGAAGATTTGCGCGGCAGGGTAGGGGTAAAGCGATTAGGTTTTTTCGATGGCTGTGATAGGAATTTTCGTACATACGCCGTGTTCAGCCAGCGGATAATACCGATCGTTCCGTTCACGCAGACGACAATGGCGTACGCACATCGGACAACACGCACTGTGCCAGTGCGTTTGAAGGGTAAACCGGTTAATCTACGCGACTATTTTGTGCCCGTGCCCCAAAAGGGAACGACACGCTAAACGGGTCTGGCCTACCAAGCCGGGCAGCATTTCCCTCACCCATGGGGAAATCCCCTCACGAATCCCGATTTCAGCAGTGTGGTACTACCTCAAATGAAAGTTCTTAAAGGCCAGGATATCCTGGCGCTTGGCTTTATGACGTTCGCGCTTTTCGTAGGCGCTGGCAACATCATCTTCCCGCCCATCGTCGGCCTGCAATCCGGCCCGCATGTATGGATGGCTGCGCTGGGCTTTTTGGTCACGGCGGTAGGGCTGCCTGTGATCACCGTGGTCGCCCTGGCCAAGGTAGGCGGCGGCATGGATGCGCTGAGCAGCCCGATTGGCAAGTTCTTCGGTGGCCTGCTGGCAGCCGTTTGCTACCTGTCGGTCGGCCCCTTGTTCGCAACACCGCGTACCGCGACGGTATCGTTTGAAGTGGGTGTAGCGCCGTTGACGGGTGAAAGCCCGCTGGCGTTGTTCATCTACAGCCTGGTCTACTTCATCGTGGTGCTGGCGGTGTCGATGTACCCTGGCAAGCTGCTGGACACCGTGGGTCGGTTCCTGGCACCGCTCAAAATCATCGCGCTGGCCGTGCTTGGCATCGCGGCATTCGCATTGCCAGCGGGCACCATTGGCGAGGCGCAGCCTGCCTATGCTGCTGCTGCGTTCTCCAAGGGCTTCTCCGACGGCTACCTGACCATGGATACGCTCGGGGCGCTGGTATTTGGCATCGTCATCGTCAACGCCATCCGCTCGCGCGGCGTTGAGTCGCCCAAGTTGATCACCCGCTATGCCATCATTGCCGGGCTGATTGCCGGTGTTGGTCTGGCGCTGGTGTACATCAGCCTGTTCCGCCTGGGCGCCGGTAGTCACGAAATCGCGGCAGGGGCCAGCAACGGTGCGGCCGTGCTGCACGCCTATGTGCAACATACCTTCGGCTCGCTGGGCAGCGGCTTCCTGGCCGTGTTGATCGCGCTGGCCTGCCTGGTGACTGCCGTGGGCCTGACCTGCGCGTGTGCCGAGTACTTCAGCCAGATCCTGCCGTTGTCCTACCGCGCACTGGTCGTGATCCTGGCGGGCTTCTCGCTGCTGGTGTCCAACCTGGGGCTTACCAAGCTGATCATGTTCTCGATCCCTGTGCTTACCGCCATCTACCCGCCGTGCATCGTCGTGGTGGGGTTGAGCTTCGTGAACGACCTGTGGAACTCGCCAACGCGCATCCTTGGCCCGGTAATGCTGGTTTCGTTGCTGTTCGGCATGGTCGATGCCGTTAAAGGCAGCAGCATTGCCCACGTGCTCCCGGACTTCATGGCGCACTTGCCGTTGAGCGATCAGGGCCTTGCCTGGCTGGTGCCGTCGGTGGTGACCTTGGTGGGTGCAGTGGTATGCGATCGCATGCTCGGCAAGCCCCGTCAGGCCATGGCATGAGTCGCTAAGCACAAGGTCCGGCATTGGCCACAAGCCATGGGATGCTGGACCCACCGCTTGGCAGCGCAAGCCCCGCATTCGCAAGGATGCGGGGCTTTTGTTCGCATGCACCCTGCCAAACGCCGCAAGCGAACCGCCCTGGAAATTATTCTTCGGAGTTTGCGTGCCTTTTGCGGCTTGCCAGCGTCGAAAGACGGTCTTTATGCTTTCGGCACATGGCACCTACGGATCTCTGCATGAACTTCATCCTGAGTAATCTCAATAACCTCATAGCGGCATGCTGGTTCGTGCTGTGCTGGGGCGGTTATACGCGCTATGCCATCTGGAAGGGGCGGGACACTGCATGCCTGGCCAGCGTGCTGCATTTGTATCGCGAGGACTGGATGCGCAGGATGCTGCTGCGTGACAACCGCATTGCCGATGCCAGCGTGATCGGCAACCTGGAACGCAACGCCTCGTTTTTTGCCTCCAGCACCCTGATCATTCTCGCCGGTATCCTGACGGTGCTGGGAGCTTCCGACCGCGCGTTGTCGTTGCTGGCCGACCTGCCGTTGGTACAGCAGGCCTCCCAAGGGATGTCGGAGATCAAGTTGCTGTGCCTGGCCACGGTGTTCGTGTATGCCTTCTTCACGTTCAGCTGGTGCATGCGTCAATACAACTTCGCTGCTGTCTTGGTGGGCTCGGCGCCCATGATCGGCGAGCGCCAGGTCAGCGAACTAGAACGCAAGGCCTTTGCCTTGAGGGCTGCCAGGGTGTTGTCGTTGGCTGCCAACCAATTCAACTTCGGGCTGCGCGCCTATTACTTCGGCATGGCCATGTTGAGCTGGTTTATCAACCCCTGGTTGTTCATGGCGGTAAGTGTAGGGGTTGTGCTGATTCTTTATCGCCGCGAGTTCCACTCGGACGTGCTTGACGTCATGGTATTCACCCCCACCGAAAGTTCGACAGGTGAGGTGCATGCCTCCCAGTCCACTGTGCCTAACTGAAACGATTAGTCCATGAATGACAGGCATAAAAAAACCCGACATTGTCGGGTTTTTTGATCGGTTCGATTACTGCTTGGCAGGATCGGCCGGAGTCGTGGTGGTTGCTGGAGTGGCTGGGGAAGCCTCTTCGGCAGCCTTACGATTGGCTTCGGCCTGGTCTTGGGCAGCTTCGGCGTTTTCCTTGGCAGCGTCGTTCATCTTGTCCTGTGCGTCACCCATCTTCTCCTGGGCTTCTTCACGGTGTTCTTGTGCGTCCTGGGCTTTGTCTTCGCTCGCTTTATCGCAAGCAGCCAGGCCCATGGCAGCAGCCAGCATCAGAGCAAAAGCAAATGGTTTACGCATGAGGGTGTCTCTCCTTGGTGGAATAAGTTGACTTGATGCTTCGAGTCGGGGCCTGCTGGATTAGTTCCACCGTCAGTACACAGATATTAAATATCTTGAAACTGAACTTCCGGCCCTGGCGAGTGTTTCGCACTAAGGTGGGTTATCCGTTGCGGGCAACTGCCACTTAGCCGGTATCACAATGTACGCGAGGTACGAACATGCATGGCTCTTTGCTGTTTCTGTATCGACGCCCGTCCTAACCCGGAAACGTTACACCGCCCGCGGCAAGCAGGGCGGCACAGCGGCTCGCCATGACCCGCTCGGATTTGAAGATCGAACCATGCAGGCCCTTGAAATCGATTTGGCAGCCCCCATCTGCATGACATCCGCCGCCAACGCAGCCATTTTGCCGCTTGGCGACCACTGTCATCTGATCGGAGTTTGAAGAACATGAGCGTGGAGACTCAAAAAGAAACGCTGGGCTTCCAGACCGAGGTAAAGCAACTGCTGCACCTCATGATCCATTCCTTGTACTCGAACAAGGAGATCTTCCTGCGCGAACTGATCTCCAACGCCTCCGACGCCTCCGATAAGCTGCGCTTCGAGGCGCTGGCTAAGCCTGAACTGCTCGAAGGCGATGCCGACCTGAAGATTCGCCTGAGCTTCGACAAGGAGGCCGGTACGGTCACCCTCGAGGATAACGGCATCGGTATGACCCGCGATGACGTCATCGCTCACTTGGGCACCATTGCCAAATCCGGCACTGCCGACTTCATGAAGAACCTCACCGGCGATCAGAAGAAAGACTCGCACCTGATCGGTCAGTTCGGCGTGGGCTTCTACTCGGCATTCATCGTGGCCGATCAGGTCGATGTCTACAGCCGTCGTGCAGGCCAGCCTGCCAGCGAAGGCGTGCACTGGTCGTCCAAGGGCGAGGGCGAGTTCGAAGTTGCGACCGTCGACAAGCCTGAGCGCGGTACCCGCATTGTCCTGCACCTGAAAAAAGACGAGCTGGAATTCGCCGATGGCTGGCGCCTGCGCAACGTGGTCAAAAAGTATTCCGATCACATTGCCCTGCCAATCCAGTTGCCCAAGGAGCAGGCAGCCGCCGAAGGCGAAGAGCAGCCAGCCGAAGAGTGGGAAACCGTCAACCGTGCAAGCGCCCTGTGGACCCGTCCGCGTACCGAGATCAAGGACGAGGAATACCAGGAGTTCTACAAGCACATCGGCCATGACTTCGAAAACCCGTTGGCCTGGAGCCATAACAAGGTCGAAGGCAAGCTCGAATACAACTCGCTGCTGTACGTGCCTGCCCGTGCACCGTTCGACCTGTACCAGCGCGAAGCCCCGCGCGGCTTGAAGCTGTACGTGCAGCGCGTGTTCATCATGGATCAGGCCGAGTCGTTCCTGCCGCTTTACCTGCGCTTCATCAAGGGTGTCGTGGACTCCAACGACCTGTCGCTGAACGTGTCGCGGGAAATCCTGCAGAAAGACCCGATCATCGATTCGATGAAGACCGCGTTGACCAAGCGCGTGCTGGACATGCTCGAAAAACTGTCCAAGAACGAGCCCGAGCAGTACAAGAGTTTCTGGAAAAACTTCGGTCAGGTATTGAAAGAGGGGCCGGCCGAAGACTTTGCCAACAAGGAAAAGATCGCTGGCCTGTTGCGCTTCGCGTCCACCCAGGACGAAAGCGGCGAGCAGAGTGTGTCGCTGGCTGACTACCTGGCCCGCGCCAAGGAAGGGCAGGACAAGATCTACTACCTCACCGGCGAGTCCTACGCGCAGGTCAAGAACAGCCCGCACCTCGAAGTCTTCCGCAAGAAAGGCATCGAAGTGTTGCTGTTGACCGACCGCATCGACGAGTGGCTGATGAGCTACCTGAACGAATTTGACGGCAAGGCGTTCGTGGATGTGGCCCGTGGCGATCTGGACCTGGGCAAACTTGATACCGAAGAGGACAAGAAGGCCCAGGAAGAAGTCGCCAAGGATAAGGAAGGCTTGGTGGAGCGCCTGAAAACCGCACTGGGCGAAAACGTCGCCGAAGTGCGTGTCTCCCATCGCCTGACTGATTCGCCAGCCATCCTGGCCATCGGCGAGCAGGACCTGGGGTTGCAGATGCGCCAGATTCTGGAAGCCAGCGGCCAGAAAGTGCCCGATTCCAAGCCTATCTTCGAGTTCAACCCAACCCACCCGCTGATCGAGAAGCTCGATCACGAACAGAGTGAGGACCGCTTCGCCGAGCTGTCGCACATCCTGTTCGACCAGGCCGCGCTGGCAGCCGGTGATAGCCTGAAGGATCCAGCAGCCTATGTGCGGCGCCTGAACAAGCTGTTGGTCGAGTTGTCTGCTTGAATTGACGTATGGCTAAAGCCCGCTTCGGCGGGCTTTTTTCATGGTGCAGCCTGAGGAGTACAGCATGAGTAAGGTAGTCGTCGAATCTTTGATCCACCACCTGTCCGGCAAGACCTTCGAAAGCCGTTTGGCCTATGAGCCCGGCGCCCTGGGTCGACCTGGCCTGGTGATGGCGCCCAACTGGATGGGCGTGACCGAAGGGGCCGAGCGCATCGCCAAGGAGGTGGCAGCGCAAGGTTATGTGGTGCTGCTCGTCGATCTCTATGGGCAGACCGTTCGCCCGGCGAATGCCGATGAAGCGGGCGCAGCAATGATGCCGCTCAAAAACGACCGCGGCGAGTTGCGCAGGCGCATGGAAGGTGCCCTTGCCCAGTTGCTCGGTCAGTCCAAGGCGCCACTGAGCCCAGGCAAGGTGGCTACCTTCGGGTTCTGCTTTGGGGGCTGCTGCGCGCTCGAACTGGCGCGTGCGGGGGCTGATCTTCGTGCAGCGATCTCCTTCCATGGCACGCTGGACACGCCTGACCCCGAGGATGCCAAACGCATCAAGGGCTCGGTCCTGGTGCTGCATGGCGCATCCGATCCCTTGGTGCCCAAAGAGCAGCTACCGGCATTCGAAGACGAAATGAACGCCGCCAAGGTCGATTGGCAACTGGTGAGCTATGGCGGGGCGGTGCATTCGTTCACCGACCCGGATGCCAACGTGCCCGGCAAGACACAGTATGACCGGCGCACGTCCGAGCGCGCCTTCCGCGCGATGCACAACCTGCTGGTCGAGGTATTCCAGCGCTAGCGCGCAGGTGGCCGCAGTGTGCGGTTCGCCAGCCCTGCTTTGATGGCAAGGCTGGCGAACCGCACGCTGCGCGTGCAGGTCTAGTAGGTTTGCCCCCTTACAAGGAAACCCACCATGATCGCCAGAGCACTGGCCTGCGTAGCGTTGACCGCCTGGCTGGGGCCAGGGGCCGAGGCCCGTGAATACCGTTACAGCGATGCTCACCTGCATTACGTGGATTTCTTCCAGGAATCCGAAGGTATGCCGGCGCTGCTCAAGGCCATGGACGCTGCAGGCATCGATCAGTCGATGATTTCGGGCATTCCCGTTGCCAAGAAATGGCATGAAGACGAGCCCAAGCGTCCCCGCTATTACGCCGGCGACGATGCGGACGCCTATTGGTACAGCGCCACCGATACCTATGTAGCAGCGGCGCTGCAGCCATTGTCGGACGAACAACGCAAGCGATTCCATCCCTTCCTGACCGGCTTCAATCCAGTCGACAAGAATGCCGTGAGCCATATCGAACGCATGCTCGACCTTTACCCAGGCCTCTGGCAGGGTATTGGCGAGGTATTCACCCGTCACGATGACCTGACGGCGTTGACCAGCGGCGAAACCCCGCGTGCCAACAACGAAGCCATGACACGGGTCTATCACCTGGCCGCCGAGCGCGACCTGCCGGTGCTGTTGCATTCCAACATCACTTCCAAGCGCGAGCGTAACCCGTTGTACCTGGCCGAGATCGAAGAGCCCCTGCGCAATCATCCGCATACGCGTTTCATCTGGGCACACGCCGGCAGCAGCATGGAAATTCACCGGCATCAGACACAGATGGATTTTCTACTGCCGGTGCTGACGCGATTACTCGAAGACTACCCGAACCTGTACGTGGACCTGTCGTGGAGTGTGCTCAAGCCCTACCTGCTCGATGAACAGGACGTCCCACGCAAAGCCTGGCTGGCGCTCGTTGAACGCTACCCAACGCGGTTCATGCTGGGCTCGGATGTGGTCGGCCGCTTCGATAGCCTGGGAGAGGAGATGGACAGTTTCAGGCCATTTCTGGATGCCTTGCCCGAGGATGTAGCCAGACGCGTGGCCAAGGACAACTTTCTGGCTGTGCTGCCCAAGGGTAAATGACAGCGTAGGTCGCGTCGGGCCCAACGGATCTGTTTTCCAGCGTAAATGAAAACGCCCCGAACCAGTCGGGGCGTTCTCTATTGGCGCGTCAGCGAATCACTTGCCTTCCCAGCGCTTGAGCACCAGGGTGGCATTGGTGCCGCCGAAACCGAAGCTGTTGCTCATGACCGTATCGATCTTGGCATTTTCTTCGGTCTTGCGCAGGATCGGCAGGTCAGCGACCGCCGGGTCCAGTTCGTCGATGTTGGCCGAGCCAGCGATGAAGTTGTTTTCCATCATCAGCAAGCAGTAGATCGCCTCGTGTACACCGGCAGCCCCCAGCGAGTGGCCGGACAGGCTCTTGGTTGAGCTGATCTTCGGTGCATTTTCGCCGAACACTTCGCGCACACCCTTCATTTCGGCAACGTCGCCCACTGGGGTAGAGGTGCCGTGGGTGTTCAGGTAGTCGATCGGCGTGTCGACGGTCGACAGCGCCTGCTGCATGCAGCGGATGGCGCCTTCGCCGCTTGGGGCGACCATGTCGTAGCCGTCGGAGGTGGCGCCATAGCCGATGATCTCGGCGTAGATCTTGGCGCCACGGGCCAGAGCGTGTTCCAGCTCTTCGACCACCACCATGCCACCGCCGCCGGCGATGACGAAGCCATCACGATCCGCGTCATAGGCACGCGAGGCCAGTTCCGGGGTTTCGTTGCGCTTGGTCGACAGGGCGCCCATGGCATCGAACAGGAACGACTGGCTCCAGTGCTCTTCTTCACCGCCGCCGGCGAACACGATGTCCTGCTTGCCCCACTGGATCTGCTCCAGTGCGGTGCCGATGCAGTGAGCCGATGTAGCGCAGGCGGAAGAGATCGAGTAGTTGATGCCCTTGATCTTGAACGGCGTCGCCAGGCACGCCGAAACTGTGCTGCCCATGGTGCGAGTGACCCGGTAAGGGCCTACACGCTTGACGCCTTTTTCGCGCAGAGTATCCAGCGCTTCCATCTGGTTCAGGGTCGATGCACCGCCGGAGCCGGCCACCAGGCCGGTACGTGGGCTGGAGACCTGCTCATCGGTCAGGCCCGAGTCCTTGATGGCGTCCTGCATCGCCAGGTAGGCGTAGGCAGCCGCATGCCCGACGAAACGGAAGACCTTGCGGTCGATCAGCTCTTCGAGGTTGAGGTCGATGGAGCCGGAAACCTGGCTACGCAGCCCCATTTCCTTGTATTCCGGGTTGTAACGGATACCCGGACGGCTGTTGCGCAGGTTTTCGGTGACGGTAGCTTTGTCATTGCCCAGGCACGACACGATGCCCAGACCAGTGATAACGACGCGGCGCATGCGAATAACCCTTAGAAGTTGTCAGTGGAGGTGAACACGCCGACCCGCAGGCCTTCGGCGGTGTAGATCTCGCGGCCGTCGACGCTGACCGAACCATCGGCGATGGCCATGTTCAGCTTGCCTTTGAGCACGCGCTTGATGTGAATGTTGTAGGTGACGTTCTTGGCGGTAGGCAGCACCTGGCCGAAGAACTTCACTTCACCGGAGCCCAGTGCACGACCGCGGCCCGGCAGGCCTTGCCAGCCCAGGAAAAAGCCGACCAGCTGCCACATGGCATCGAGGCCCAGGCAGCCTGGCATCACTGGGTCGCCTTCGAAATGGCAGGCAAAAAACCAAAGATCAGGATTGATGTCCAGCTCGGCGACCAATTCACCTTTGCCGTACTTGCCGCCTTCTTCACTGATGTGGGTGATGCGATCGACCATCAGCATGTTCGGCGCGGGCAGTTGCGCATTACCTGGGCCGAACAGCTCACCGCGACTGCAGCGCAGCAGGTCTTCCCGAGTAAAGGCGTGTTGTTTGGTCATGCGAGCTCCTCAATAACCCCCTGCGGCAGGGGATGAATCTTCCCGGCCAGCCCGTCACGCATCGCGAACGGGGCGGCAGCCTACAGGTAGACTATTGCGTTGTAGTGAAAGTCACAGCGCACCTGTCGAAAGAAGTACAGGTGTGCACTGAAACGTCTATTTTCAGGTCCGAAAGGAGTCCTGTCCAGTGTTTAAGACTGCCGCACTTTAGCATTTATCGCCAGTCGCGGTTGCCCGTCCTGGCAGCCAGCGCACCAGCACCTGCTGCAATTCACTGCGGCGCAGGGGTTTGCTCAGATAGTCATCCATTCCTGCGGCAAGGCATCGTTCGCGATCACCCTGCAATGCATTGGCAGTCAGGGCGATGATCGGTACGTGTGCACCGTGGGTCAGCAGGCGCATCTGGCGCGTGGCCTCGTAACCATCCATGTAGGGCAGGCCACAGTCCATGAAAACGGCGGCGAAACGTTGCAGCCTGA
Organism: Pseudomonas fulva NBRC 16637 = DSM 17717; assembly: GCF_000730565.1. Lineage (GTDB taxonomy): Bacteria > Pseudomonadota > Gammaproteobacteria > Pseudomonadales > Pseudomonadaceae > Aquipseudomonas > Aquipseudomonas fulva. Next base: position 68,838 of record NZ_BBIQ01000021.1, read on the forward strand.
CCAGCTCCACGGCCTGCTGGCCGTCGTCGGCCGTGCTCACCTCAACGCCCAGGCTGCACAACATGGCCTCGGTGACGCTCTGGTTGACAGCATTGTCTTCGACCAGCAGTACCCTGGTGGGTTCGGTCCAGGCAAGCTGGCCGGGCGGCGCAGCGCGGCGGATCTGGCGCGCCGATGCTGGCAGTGCCAGTGGCATCTCCAGCGTGAAGGTCGAGCCATGGCCTTCAAGGCTCTGACCGTGCAGGTGCCCGCCCATGCGCTCGGCCAGGGTGCGCGCGATGGACAGGCCCAGGCCGGTGCCGCCGTAGCGGCGAGAAATCGAGCTGTCGGCCTGCTGGAAAGCGACGAACATCATCTCCAGACGATCATTGTCAATGCCGATGCCCGTGTCCTGCACGCTGCATGTCAGCCAGATGCGCTGCTCATCCATCAACTGCCAACGGGCTTCGACCCGCACCTGCCCCTGCTCGGTGAACTTCAGGGCATTACCGATCAGGTTCAGGAGAATCTGCCGGATCCGGGTAGGATCGCCGTTCACCTGCAACTGGGCGGTGTCCTCGGCCAGGCTCAAGTCGAGCGCCAGACCTTGTTGCTGTGCAGCATGCTGGAACGACTGGACGCAGTGGGTGATGAGCTCGCCGAGGTTGAAATCGATGTGTTCGAGCTGCAAGGCCGCCCGTTCGATCCGCGAAAAATCGAGGATGTCATTGATGACCCGCAGCAGATGCCCCGTCGACTCGCTCGCCACCGCGGTGTAGTCGGCCTGCTCGCTGCTCATCGAGGTGGTTTCGAGCAATTGCAGCATGCCCAATACGCCGTTTAGCGGTGTGCGCAGCTCGTGGCTCATCATGGCCAGGAAATCAGACTTGGCGCGGTTGGCCTGCTCGGCTTCCTCGCGTGCCTGGATCAGCTCGGCGATGGCTTTTTTCTGCTCGGTGCTGGCCTGCTCGAGCGCATGCGCCAGGTTATTGATGTGCCGGGCCAGATGCCCTAGCTCGCTGTCGTCCACCACCGGAACCGGCGTGTCGTAGTGACCCTGCTGGATGGCCTTGACGGCATGGCCCATGTCGCTGATGGGCTTGGCCAGGCTCATGGCCAGACGGCGAGCCAGCAAAAATGTGAACAGCAGTGCGAACAACGCCAGCACTGCGGCCTTGATCACGATCTCCTGCTGACGCTGGCTGAACGCATCGTCCGACATGCCGACGATGACCCGGCCCAGGTAGTCATCGCCGATGGCCGGGGCAGCCGCCAGGCCTTCCTGCAAAAAGTCGCTTTCGAGTCGTATCTGCTGCAGACGAATCGGCGCTTGAAACACTTCCACCTGCTGGGCACGGTTGGTGCTTTCGTCAGACTGCTCGACGTACACCAGAATGTGATTGCGACTGTCCTGTACCTCCAGGAACCGCACGTGGGGAATGCTCAGCGTGGCGCGCATCAGGCCTTCGAGCACTTCGTTGTTGCCTGAGATGACCCCGTATTCGGACGCGGGCGCAAGCTGGTTGGCGATCAATTGGCCGGTGTGGTTGAGCTCCTGACGCAAATCCTGGATGCGCACGAACGTGAAGAAGCTGATCAATAGCAGCGTCAGCAGCAGCGCCGGGCCTAGGCTGATGATCTGCGTGCGCGTATGAATGTCCCAGTTCACGCCCTTGGTCATGGGGTGCGCTCTCCATCAGCCAAGGCTTGGGCGGCGGTGTCGGGATCAATGGGCTCCAGGCCCAGCGCCCGTGCCACCTGCTGATTGCCGCTGACCCCGAAATGGGCTGGGTAGAGGCTGCGGGGCCAGCGCGCAGGTGATTGCCCGAGCAGACTGTCGAGCACGCTTAACCAATCTTGCTGGTCGCTGTAGGTGCTGGCCAGCGCGCCGGCACGGACGAATCCGGCATTGGGGCCAATCAGGGCCATTTGACGGCCGTAACTGCTGAGCAACAGGTTTTTCGCTGTCTTGGAATTGTACAGGTCCGGATCATCAAGCCCGAGCAGCACGTCACTGCTGCCCAGCAGGTGTTGCAGGGGGCGGCTGTCACGTGGGTCGGGCCAAGCCTGTGCCACGATCTCGAGGCCAAGCGGTTGCGCGGCACGGCGCAGCTCATCAAGCAGAAACCCACTGTGTTCACCGTAGAGCACCCCGATGCGCCTGGCTTGCGGCAACAGGTAGCGGGTCAGGCGCAACTGCCGATCCAGTGGCGGGTCGCTCCACAACAAGGTGAGAAACCCGGGGCGTGACTTTCCCAGGCGCTGTTCCACCTGCACCCGGCTGACCCTCATGGCCAGTGCCGGTGGGCCGGCGGTTTGCGACAGGCGCCACTGTAATGCCTCGTCGTCCAGCAACACCAGGCGCAGGTCCAGGTCGAGCCGGCTCGGCGCAGGCAGCTCGCTGGCAGCCTGAAAATGCACGTGGTCGTTGGGGCGTCGACTTTCCAGGGCAGCGATGAAGCTGCGGATGCCTGGCTGGTCCTGGGCGCCGACCAGCAAGATCTCGCTGGCGGACAACTGCCCCAATGGCCACAGCCATAGCACCAACAGGCGCAGCAAACGAACCATCAGAACTCCAGCTCCGCGCTCAGGCTCAGCCGCTGCCGGCTGTCATAGCGGTTCTGCACGGCGGTGGTGGGCTCATCATCCAGGCGTTGCTGCCACAGGGCTGCCAGTTCCAGATTGCTCCCGTACACGCGCCAGCGCTTGGCCACGCGCAGGTCCAGGCGCTCGTAGCGGTACTGATTGAGGGCATCGTCACCGTAGTAGAAAGCGCCACTGGACCAGCCGTGGCCCCAGTCCCTCATCCAGCCGGCAGAGCCGCTGGTGCTGGCGCTGAGGTTGCGGTCGGCAGGATTGCTGGCCCAGGCGTCGACATGGGCGAAGGTCAAGCGCAGCCGGTCGCGCAGGGTAGGGCGCCAATCGAACTGGGCCTCGCTGCCGCTGAAGCGCGCCCGGTTCGCATTGCTGGCAATGTACTGGTTGTTCTTGAGCGGCTCGCTGATCATGCCAGTGATCTCGTCGTAGAACACCTTCAGGTCCATGCTCAGGTCCAGGTCGCTGAAATAACCGTTGTAGCCCAGCTCACGCGAGCGCATGTGCTCCTGCTCCAGGTCACCAGGGCCGCGGGTCTTGACGAAGTATTCGCCATGCTGCTGGCCAAAGGCGTAGGGCATCAGGTTCTTGACGGTGTAGCTCCAGTTGACGTTGTTTTCGAACATGTCAGGCGAACGTACCGCCTCGGAATAGACGGCGCGCAGGCCATGGCGCGGGGTGATCAGGTAATTGACCGCCAACCGTGGGGTAAGCGAGCTGCCAGAGAGCCGCGAATCCTCGAACATGGCGCCACCCTGCACGATCCAGTGCTCGTCGGCTCGCCATTCCAGTTGCCCGAAAAGCCGCCAGGTCTGGTCGTCGACGCTGCCATTGAAATAGGTCTGCGAGTCGGCACGATCATAGCGATAGTTCATGCCGCTGAGCAGGCGCAGGCTGTCGGTCAGGCTGTAGGTGTCCTGAATTTCCAGGTCATAGCGGGTTTCGCGCGTGCTCTGGTCGACATCGCCGCACACCACGTCACTGCCGCCCTGACTGTTCCACTGTGCCTTGATCGCATCGACCAGGGCCTGCTCCTGGGGGTTGCTGCTAGGTGGCGGGTTGTTCGCGCCACGGGCTACCCGCTCGGCGTAATTGGGGTTCATCTGCCAGAGGCGGGTAAGTTCGGGGCTGAAGGACAGCGCCGCGTCGCAGGCTCGCCACACCTGCTGGCGGTCGAAATGCTGCGCCGAGCCCTGGACATACAGGCTGTGTTCAGCGGCAAAGTCGATGTTCCAACGCACCGAGCCTGCATAGTCCATGGCCTTGACGTCGGCATCCTTGCCGCGCTGGGTCACGAACGGGAATACCGGCTGGTAGGTATAAGGCCGCTGGTTGGTGCCTTCCTTGGCGGCCAGTTGCCATTCCAGTGTCTGGTCCACCGTCAGGGTATGGCTGGCGCTCAGGTTCAAACGTGTGGCGCGGCGGCTGTCACGGTAGTCCTGGCCGAACTGGTCATGGTCGAACCCGTCATCCTGCTGGCCCGACAGCGATAGACGCATATCGCCGTTGTCCCAGCCAAAGCCCTGGCTGGCATAGAAGTCGTCGATGCCGTTCTGCCCGCGTGTGACTTTCAGACGCGTGCCGTGGCTGTCGGCAGGATTGCGAGTGAGAATGTTCACCACGGCCATCAGGGCATTGGCGCCATAGCTGACCGTGTTCGGCCCCCTGAACACCTCGATCCGGTCGATGTCCTCCAGCGCCAGCGGGATATCGCTCCAGTCCACCGTAGCCAGCCCTGCCCGGTACACCGAGCGGCCGTCGATCAGCACCTGCATGCGACGTGCTTCGTTGACGTTGCTGCCGTGGTAATTGACGGTCGGTTGATTGCCCGCCCCGTAGCCCACCATCATGCCCGGCACGAGCCTCAGCAGTTCGGGAATGTCACGCGCGCCGCTGGCCCGGATCAACGCGCTGTCGAGCACGGTCATGCTCCCTGGCACCGCAGCCGGGGATTGTTTGAGGCGTGTTGCAGTCAAAACCTGTGGCAGGTCACTGTTGTCGATGAACAAGTCATCTGCCAGGGCAGGTGCACCGAGCAGGGCGGTCAACAGCAACAGCCGCGGGTAGGGAGGCGAGCCAGGGAGCACGGAGCGGCCTTGTATCGTGGGTAAACCGGCATGGTAAATGAACTTTGCCGTTTTGCCAGTGATCTGCGGCGGTATTGATGCTCGCCGACCGGTGGGTACATACCTGGCCTGGATGAGCGATGCCCGACCGGCCTTGGCGCGGGGCAGGCGACCCGTATAATGCGCCGGTCGCCATTTATTTTAGGTGTTAACGGATTGGATATGACTGATCAGCAACCTGTTGCAGTTCTGGGCGGCGGCAGCTTTGGCACGGCCGTGGCCAACCTGCTGGCACAGAACGGTGTGCCAGTGCGTCAATGGATGCGCGACCCGGCACAGGCCCAGGCGATGCGCGAGCATCGCGAGAACCCGCGTTACCTCAAGGGCATCGGGCTGCACGAAGGGGTGGAGCCGGTCAGTGACCTGCTGGCCACGCTTAAGGCCTGCGACCTGATTTTCGTGGCCTTGCCCTCCAGCGCCTTGCGCAGCGTATTGGCGCCACATGCCGACCTGTTGCGTGGCAAGGGGCTGGTCAGCCTCACCAAAGGGATCGAGGCCCAGACGTTCAAACTGATGAGCCAGATCGTCGAGGAGATCGCCCCGCAGGCGCGCATAGGTGTGCTTTCCGGGCCCAACCTTGCCCGGGAAATTGCCGAGCACGCCCTGACTGCCACCGTGGTGGCCAGTGAAGACGAGCTTTTGTGCCAGCAGGTGCAGGCTGTGCTGCATGGCAAGACTTTCCGCGTGTATGCCAGCAGTGACCGTTTTGGCGTGGAACTCGGCGGCGCCTTGAAGAACGTCTACGCCATCATCGCTGGCATGGCCGTGGCGCTGGGCATGGGCGAGAACACCAAGAGCATGCTGATCACCCGCGCCCTGGCCGAGATGACCCGCTTTGCGGTCAGCCAGGGTGCCAACCCCATGACTTTCCTGGGCCTGGCCGGCGTGGGCGACCTGATCGTCACCTGTTCCTCGCCCAAGAGCCGCAACTACCAGGTGGGCTACGCGCTCGGCCAGGGGCTGAGCCTGGATGAGGCCGTGAGTCGGCTGGGGGAAGTGGCAGAGGGCGTCAATACCCTCAAGGTGCTCAAGGCCAAGGCCCAGCAGGCGCAGGTGTACATGCCCCTGGTCGCTGGCCTGCATGCCATCCTGTTCGAAGGCCGCACGTTGAACCAGGTGATCGAGCACCTGATGAGCGCCGAGCCGAAGACCGATGTCGATTTCATTTCCACCAGCGGCTTCAACTGAGCCCGGATAACCCTGGCAAAACGGCAAGGAGCGACACATGAACGATACCCCTGAACACGCCCAGCGCGAGTCCCTCATCCTGCGTGTGGTCTGGATGCTGATTTTCCTGGTGGTCTGGCAATTGGCCGAGTTGGTGCTCGCAGGCCTGGTGGTGATCCAGTTGATCTATCGGCTGATCTACGGCGCCCCCAGCGCCAGCGTGATGGACCTTGGCGATAGCCTGAGCCAGTACTTGGCACAAATCGGACGTTTCGGCACCTTCCACACGGATCAGAAACCCTGGCCGTTTGCCGATTGGCCAGCACCACGCCCGGCCGACGGCGAGGCGCCCCACGTGGCGCGCGCGCCTGAGCCTGCCCAACCTGACCAAGAGCCCAAGCTGTGAACCTGTGGGTGTTGCGCCACGGCGAAGCCGAGCCGCGAGCCACCCGCGATGCCGAGCGGCGCTTGACCGCGCATGGTCGCGAGCAGGTGCTGCACAGCGCCGCACACCTGGCAGGCAAGCCATTGCAGGCGATCATTGCCAGCCCTTATGTCCGGGCGCAGCAGACCGCTGCGTTGGTTCATGAGGCATTGGGGTTGAGCGAGCCGGTAAGCACGGTGCCGTGGCTGACCCCCGAGAGCGATGTGCAACACGCGATCGGCCAGATCGAGCGCCTTGGCCTTGATCACGTGCTGTTGGTCAGCCACCAGCCACTGGTCGGGCACCTGGTCGGGCTGCTCGAACACGGTCACCTGCAGCGGCCAGCCGCCATGGGCACTGCCAGCCTGGCGGAACTTGAGGGTGATTGGCCCCTGGCAGGCCTGATGACGCTACGGGCCTTGCACACGTCCCGCTGATTGCCTGCCGTGGCTTTGCCAAGCGGGTTTGCAAGGGAGGCAACTGGCATTTTTGTCAGTTGTTTCAATCGATTGCGGTTTGCTAGCTTTGCCACAAAGGACATGTACAAGGTTGGGTCGATGACGGGCGAAATGTGGAAATTGTTGTGCTCGCTGGACCTGCAAACCACCACTGAGAAGGTCGAGCAAGGCATCGCCCTGGATCACGCCCAGCACAGCTTGCTGCGGGAGGTCGCCGACGCCAAGTTCTACCATCTGATGCGCAAGATCCAGACGGACACGGCGCTTGAGGAAAATCGACGTCAGCAGGCCGAGCAGGAGCTGCTCGCCTTGCAGCAAGCCTGCACCCGCGTGGCCCATCTGATGCAAACCAGCTGCCTGGCATTGCGCAGGCTGGAGCTGGACGCTGATGACCAGCGTCTGGCCCGTGAGACGCTGGAAAGCCATCAAGTCTTCATCAAGGCGTGCCTGCGACGCTCGCTGGGCAGCTTTGATCGATCGGCATGACCTGATCGCCCTTGCCGATGACCTTTCCGAACGTTGCCTGAGCCCTGGTGGACACCCACAATGGGCCATTCTCTGCGCCCGGAAGCCCGCCATGCCGCAACCGATATTCTTTGCCCATGCCAATGGGTTTCCGTCGGCCACCTACGGCAAGCTGTTCGCCGCTCTGGCGCCGGACTACCACGTGCAGAGCCTGCCCCAGCACGGCCATGACCCGCGGTTTCCGGTGGACGCCAACTGGCAGAGCCTGGTGGACGAGCTGTTGTACCATCTTGAGCAGCAGCCCGACCCCGTTTGGGGCGTGGGGCATTCGCTGGGGGGTGTTCTGCATTTGCATGCCGCCCTGCGCCGACCAGAACTTTACCGGGGCGTGGTCATGCTCGACTCGCCCGTGCTGACCCGCGCAGACCAGTTGTTGCTGCGCGCCGCCAAGCACCTGGGCTTGATCGACCGCATTACCCCAGCCGGTCGGACGCTAGGGCGGCGCGCCGAATTCGAAGATCGGCTCAGTGCCCGCGCGTATTTCGCCAGCCGATCACTGTTCCGCCACTTCGACCCCGACTGCCTGGATGCCTACGTCGAACATGGCTTGCACGAGCAGCAGCACACGCTGTCCCTGCGCTTCGATCCTGCTACCGAAATCAGCATCTATCGCAACGTACCCCACCTGAACCCTGCGCCTGTCCGGCAGTTGCGCCTGCCGCTGGCCATGGTCCGTGGCCAGGCCAGTACCGTCGTGCGCCGCCATCATGCCTTGGCGGTGCGGGGCATACCGAAGGGGGAATACCACAGCGTTCCGGGTGGCCACATGTTCCCGCTGGAGCACCCGGAAGATACCGCCAGCCTGATCAAGGGCCTGTTCGATAGGTGGGGGCAGGCATGAACGTGCAGGTCGAAGACATACGCTTGAATCTTGGCCATATCGAACTGGCCGGCCACGTGTTCGGCCCCGAGGACGGCCTGCCGGTCATTGCGTTGCACGGCTGGCTGGACAACGCCAACAGCTTCGCGCGTCTCGCGCCTCGCCTTCAGGGCCTGCGCATCGTGGCCTTGGACATGGCCGGTCATGGCCATTCGCAGCATCGCCCGCCGGGTGCCGGCTACGCGCTGGCCGACTACGCCTACGACATCGTGCGCGCAGCCGAGCAACTGGGCTGGGAGCAGTTCGCGCTGCTGGGCCATTCGCTTGGCGCCATCATCAGCGTGCAACTGGCCGCCGCACTGCCCGAGCGCGTCAGCCACCTGGCACTTATCGATGGCCTCATCCCGCCCACCGGCGAAGAGCAGGACGCCCCCGAGCGCCTGGGGATGGCGCTGCGTGCACAGATGCGCCTCGATACCAAGCGCAAGTCGGTGTACAGCACGCAGGACCAAGGCGTGGAGGCACGCATGAAGGGCATGGTGGCGGTGAGCCGCGAAGCGGCCGAGCTGCTGGCCCAGCGTGGGCTGATGCCCGTGGCCGGGGGGTACAGCTGGCGCAGCGACAGCCGCTTGACTTTGCCCTCGCCAGTGCGCCTGACGCAAGACCAGGCAATGGCCTACGTGCGACACGTCAAGTGCCCCGGCTGCCTGGTGGTGGCAGCGCAGGGCATGCTGGCACGTCGCGAAGGGCTGCTTGAGCAGCTACCCTTTGAACAGGTGACCTTGCCCGGTGGCCATCACCTGCACCTGAACGATGAGCAGGGCGCAACGCTTGTAGCAGACTGTTTCAATCGCTTCTTTGGCTTTGCTTGACTTGCACCGGACAAGTGTCGAGGCTTGGCGGGTTGATCAGGGAGACAACCATGCAATTGCCAGACATGTACATGCTTCACCTTGACGCCGGGCGCCGCGTGGTTTGCCTATGACTGCGCCTGTCGCCTGGCGTTGCCTGCTGGCCGCCGGTACGCTGCTCGCCAGCTCTACGCTCTGGGCCGGCGGCCTGCCCGTGCCAGTGGACGCCAAGATTGTCGACCAGCGCCCCGCCGTGGAGCAGGAGCGTGTCTACCCATTGGGGCCACTGCGCAAGATCAGCGGCCGTCTGCGGGTGGAGGATAAAGTCGAGAGCCGTGGCCAGGTCAGCTCCACGACCTATGAACTGCCGGTTGAGCGCTCTGCGCGGGAGGCGTTCACGCGCGCGCGCGAGAGCTTGCAGCAAGAAGGCGGGTACCCGTTGTTCTGGTGCCAAGGCCGCGATTGTGGCGAGGCCAGCCTGTGGGCCAACGAAGTCTTTGCCAATGCTCGGCTCAATGGTGGCGATGAGCGCCAGGCGTTCATCCTGCTACGCCGCTCTGCCGACCAGGCTGATACGTTGGTCGCACTCTACAGCGTAACCCGTGGCAACCGGCGGGCCTACCTGCATGTGGAGGAGTTCGTCGCAGCCCACCCGTTGGGTGAGCTGCTGCCCACGGCTGCAACCGTGCTGCGTGAGATGCGTGACACCGGCAAGCTTGATTATCCTGATTTGAGCGACCCGCAGCCGGCCTGGGCAACCCTGCTTGCACGCAGCCTCAACCTGGACAGCACCTTGCGCGCCACCCTCAGCGGCGCCCAGGCCGAGGCCTGGCGTGAAGCGCTGATAAAGGCCGGTGTACGCAGCGCTCGCCTGGAAGTCGGCGACTCGCCCACCGATGGCCTGCACCTCGAACTGATTCGTTGACGGGCAAGACCATGGTTGAAAATGACCGCCTGCTGATCCAGATCCTGTTGCTGGCATTGCTGGGCGCCGGCCTGTGGGTCATGGCCCCCTTCATTTCGGCGCTGCTGTGGGGGGCCATCCTCGCATTCGCCAGCTGGCCCCTGATGCGTTTTCTCACCCGCGTGCTGGGTGGACGCGAAACCCTCGCCGCCGGTCTGTTGACCAGCGCCTGGATCCTTATCGTGGCGCTGCCTTTGGTCTGGCTGGGCTTCAACCTGGCCGACCACATTCGTGATGCAACCTTGTTCGTGCGTGATGTGCAGGTCGATGGCCTGCCGGATGCGCCCGTGTGGCTGGTCGACATCCCGTTGGTAGGCGAACGCATGGCCAGCTGGTGGTCGTCGCTGGACCAGCAGGGTGCTGCGCTACTGGCGTCGGTCAAACCCTACCTGGGGCAAGTGGGTAACTGGTTGCTGGCCCGCAGCGCGCAGATCGGCAGTGGCGTGCTGGAGCTCACCCTGAGCCTGGTCTTCGTGTTCTTCTTCTATCGCGACGGGCCGCGGCTCTCGGCGTTCGTGCTGCGGCTGCTGCACCGGCTGACCGGCGAGCGTGCCGAGTATTACCTGAACCTGGTAGCCGGCACGGTGCAACGGGTGGTCAACGGTGTGATCGGTACGGCGGCGGCGCAAGCCCTGCTCGCCTTGATCGGCTTTCTCATCGCAGGCGTGCCGGGTGCCATCGTGCTTGGGTTGGTCACCTTCATGCTCAGCCTGATCCCCATGGGCCCGCCGCTGGCCTGGCTGCCGGTGACCGGCTGGCTGGTCTGGAAGGGTGAGTACGGCATGGCGATCTTCATGGGCATCTGGGGCACCTTCGTCATCAGTGGCGTGGACAACGTGCTCAAGCCCTACCTGATCAGCCGTGGCGGAGACCTACCGCTGGTGATCGTGTTGCTCGGCGTGTTCGGCGGCCTGATTGCCTTCGGCTTCATCGGCCTGTTCATTGGCCCGACGTTATTGGCCATAGGCTACAGCCTGCTGCTGGACTGGAGTCGCAACGTGCAGCCCACCCCAACTGCCTAGCCCTGCTGCCTGGCCGAACACCTTTCTTTACGTGTTCTTTATGCCAGGCCTGCCGCTTCGATCTCGAGCCTTTACGCTGGCCTGACCGAAAATCCCCGTAAAGCGGCCACTGCCGCATCAACGGGGAATCATTCATGAACGTGCTCGAAGGGATGTCACTGCTGATCGCGGTGGCCATGGCGGTGTACCTGCTGACGGCGCTATTGCGCGCCGATCGCAGTTAAGGGGTCGCCCATGCATGCCTACGATATCGCCTTGCTGCTGGCCTTCTTCGCCATAGTCCTGCTACCGGCCCCTTGGCTGGGAAGGTTCTACTTCAATGTCATGGAGGGCCGGCGCACGTGGCTTACGCCATTACTGGGACCGATCGAAAATGCCTGCTACCGGCTGGCTGGGATTTGCCCATCGCAGCAACAGGGCTGGCGCCACTATGCCCTGGCGCTGCTGATCTTCAATTTGGTTGGGTTCCTCCTGCTGTTCGGCGCGCTGTTGGGCCAAGGCCTTCTGCCGTTGAATCCGCAGCGCTTACCCGGTCTTGAGTGGTCGCTGGCCTTCAACACCGCGGTCAGTTTCGTGACCAACACCAACTGGCAGGCCTACAGTGGCGAGGCCTCCATCAGCTACCTGAACCAGATGCTCGGCCTGACCGTGCAGAACTTCGTCAGTGCTGCCACGGGCCTGGCCGTGCTGGTAGCCCTGTGCCGTGGTATCGCCCGTCGCAGCAGTGCGGCCCTGGGCAATTTCTGGGTGGACATGACCCGGGCCACGCTTTATGGGCTTTTGCCCATGTCCTTGCTGCTGGCGCTGCTGTTGGTCTGGCAGGGCGTGCCACAGACCTTCAGCGACTATGCCCATGCCCTGACGTTGCAAGGGGCCGAGCAGTTGATCCCGCTCGGCCCGGCAGCCAGCCAGATTGCGATCAAGCAGCTGGGTACCAACGGCGGCGGCTTCTTCGGCGTCAATTCGGCGCATCCGTTTGAAAACCCGACAGCGTGGAGCAACCTGTTCGAGGTATCGGCGATCATCCTGATTCCCGTGGCTCTGGTGTTCATGTTCGGCCATTACGTGAAAGACTTGCGCCAGAGCCGCGCCATTGTGGCCTGCATGCTTGCACTGTTTCTGGTCGGCGGCGCCTCGGCCTTGTGGGCCGAACATCAGCCCAACCCAGCGCTGCACGCCAGCGAGGTAGAGCAGGCAGCCCCTCTGGAAGGCAAGGAAAGTCGCTTTGGCACCACCGGATCGGTGTTGTGGACGGTCACCACCACGGCCGCTTCCAACGGTTCGGTCAATGCCATGCACGACAGCCTCAACCCACTGACCGGCATGGTGGCCATGGTCAACATGATGGTCGGCGAAGTCATCTTCGGCGGCGTCGGGGCGGGCCTGTACGGCATGTTGCTGTTCGTGCTGATCGCGGTGTTTCTCTGCGGGCTGATGATCGGCCGCACGCCGGAATACCTGGGCAAGAAGCTTCAAGCCCGTGAGGTGCAGCTGTTGGTGGCGACCTTGTTGGTGATGCCGGTCGGCGTGCTGGTACTGGCCGCCGTCGCTGCCAGCCAGCCAGGGCCGGCCACAGCGGTCAGCAACCCCGGTGCCCATGGCTTCAGCCAGTTGCTGTATGCCTATACCTCCGGGGCCGCCAACAACGGGTCAGCCTTCGCAGGCTTTGGCGCCAACACGGTGTTTCACAACCTCATGATCGGTCTGGCGATGCTGATCGGCCGTTTTGGTTACATCCTGCCAATCCTGGCGCTGGCAGGGAGCCTGGCAGCCAAGCCACAGGCACCTCAAGGCCCCAACAGCTTCCCCACCCATGGGCCACTGTTCACCTTCCTGCTGCTGCTGACCATCTTGCTGGTAGGCGGGCTGACCTTCCTGCCGACCTTGGCCTTGGGGCCGATTGCCGACCATTTTAGCCAGGCCTATTGAGAGATGACCATGAACATGCCCATTCCAGAGATCAAGGCCCAACCAGACGCAGCAGCCCAGACGCGGCTGGCCGCGCTGTGGCGGCCGGCATTGCTGCAGGCGTTCCTCAAGCTCGATCCGCGTCAGCTCAAGCGCTCACCTGTCATGCTGGTGGTGGCCATCACGGCCGTACTGACCACCGTGCTGTGCCTGACCCCAGCCAATGGCGTCACCCCAGGCGTTGCGGTGCAGATCGCCGCCTGGCTGTGGTTCACCGTGCTGTTTGCCAACTTCGCCGAGGCCCTGGCCGAAGGCCGGGGGAAAGCCCGTGCCGACAGCCTCAAAGCCGGCAGCCAGGGGCTCTCGGCCAGGCGGCGCAACCCGGATGGCAGCTTCGACAACGTCCCGGCCGCGTCCCTGCGCAAGGGTGATGTCGTCCGGGTGGAGGCTGGGGAGATGATCCCCGCCGACGCCGAGGTGATAGAAGGCATCGCTGCCGTCAACGAGGCAGCCATCACCGGGGAATCCGCGCCCGTCATTCGCGAGTCAGGCGGCGATCGTTCGGCGGTGACCGGCAATACCCTTCTGGTGTCGGACTGGCTGCTGATCCGCATCGCCAGCAACCCCGGTGATTCCACCCTGGACCGCATGATCGCCCTGGTCGAGGGCGCGCGCCGGCAAAAAACGCCCAACGAGATCGCCCTGGACATGCTGTTGATCGGCCTGACCCTGGTGTTTCTGATCGTGGTGGTGACCCTGCAACCCTTTGCTCACTTCGCTGGGGGCAGCTTGCCGCTGATCTTCCTGGCGGCGTTGCTCGTCACACTCATTCCCACCACCATCGGCGGCCTGCTCTCGGCCATCGGCATCGCCGGCATGGACCGCCTTGTGCGCCTCAATGTCATCGCCCGTTCAGGGCGCGCCGTGGAAGCCGCAGGCGATGTGCACACCTTGATGCTGGACAAGACCGGTACCATCACTTTCGGTAACCGCCGCTGCAGCGCACTGTACGCTGCGCCCGGGGTGACGGCCCGTGAGCTGGGGGAGGGGGCTTTGCTGGCTTCGCTGGCCGACGACACGGCAGAGGGCAAGTCGATCGTCGAGTACCTGCATCAGCTTCATGATTTCGTCGAACCGCCGGCCGGGCACTACCAACCGGTGGCCTTCACTGCCCAGACACGCCTGTCTGGTATCGACCTGGGGGCACATCGTTATCGAAAAGGTGCCGTCGATGCGCTCCTTGCCTTCGTCGATATGCCGCGCGCGGATATGCCGCCAGCCCTTGCCCGTGAGGTAGAGCGCACCGCCCAGTCAGGCGGTACGCCGCTGCTGGTCTGCGTCGACAAGCGCCTGTTGGGCGTGATTCACCTCAAGGATGTGGTCAAACCTGGCATTCGCGAACGCTTTGCCGAACTGCGCAAACTGGGCATCAGGACCGTGATGGTCACTGGCGACAACCCGCTCACGGCAGCCGCGATCGCGGCCGAAGCAGGCGTGGACGATGTGCTGGCCGAGGCTACACCGGAGAAAAAACTGGCGCGCATTCGCCAGGAGCAGCAAGACGGGCGCCTGGTGGCCATGTGCGGCGATGGTGCCAACGACGCGCCAGCCCTGGCCCAGGCGGATGTGGGCATGGCCATGAACGATGGTACCCAGGCTGCCCGTGAGGCGGCCAACATGGTCGATCTGGACAGTGATCCGACCAAGCTGCTGGACGTGGTGCACGTTGGCAAGGCGCTGCTCGTCACCCGTGGGGCGCTGACCACCTTTTCCATCGCCAACGACGTGGCCAAGTATTTCGCCATATTGCCAGCCTTGTTTGCGGTGATTTACCCGCAGCTGGGCGTGCTCAACGTCATGCAGCTGGCAAGCCCGCAGAGCGCCATCCTGTCTGCCATCGTGTTCAACGCACTGATCATCGTCGTGCTCATTCCGTTGGCCCTGCGTGGGGTGCAGATCAAGGCTGCCAGCGCTGCGCAGCTGCTCAGGCGCAACCTGCTGATCTACGGACTGGGCGGCATCATCGTACCGTTTGCCGGCATCAAGGTCATCGACCTGTTGCTCAACGCCTTGCACCTGGTCTGAGGAGGCCATCATGACTGCATACCTACGCCCGGCCCTGAGTCTGCTCCTGTCGATGACCTTTCTGACGGGTGCGCTGTACCCCTTGGCAGTCACGGGTATTGCCCAGGTGGCGTTCCCCTACCAGGCCAATGGCAGCCTGGTGCAAGACGAGCAGGGGCGTGTGCGCGGCTCTGCCTTGATCGCCCAGCGCTTCGAGGGTGACGGTTGGTTTCATTCCCGTCCTTCGGCAGGTGATTTCGCGACCGTGGCCAGCAGCGCGAGCAACCTTGCCCCTGGCAATCCCGCGTTGATGCAGCGTGTCCAGGCACAGGCGGGTGCGTTGTACCGGCCAGGGCAAGGGCCGGTCCCCTTGGCCTTGGTCACGACCTCGGGCAGTGGGCTGGACCCCCACCTGCCGCCGCAGGCCGTGGCGTATCAGTTGCCACGGGTAGCTGCCGCCCGGCATCTACCCGTCGAACGCTTGCAGAGTCTGCTCGAAGCCGCCACGCTGCGCCCATTGGTGGGCCCTGCGGTGGTCAACGTCCTGGCCCTTAACCAGGCGCTGGAAAAGACGAGCCGTTCGGGCCAGGGCCTGTGACCCTTGCTGTGAAGGAAATCCCATGAGTGACTCCGACCGCGCCGATGCGCTGCTGGCGAATTTCCCCCAGCCAGGGCGAGGCCGGCTGAAGGTGTTTCTTGGCGCCGCGCCCGGTGTCGGCAAGACCTTTGCCATGCTCACCCACGCCCATGCCCAGCAGCGCATGGGCCGCCCGGTACTGGTAGGCGTGGTCGAAACCCATGGCCGTGCCGAAACCGAGGCCCTGTTGGCAGGCTTGCGCCAGCAACCGATGCTACGCACCCGTTACCGGGGCGTGACCTTGCACGAAATGGACCTGGATGGGGTGCTCGGTACCCCGGGCAGCCTGGTGCTGGTGGACGAGTTGGCCCACAGCAACGCACCGGGCAGCCGCCACGCCAAGCGCTGGCAGGATGTGCAGGAACTGCTGGCCGCCGGCATCGACGTCTACACCACGGTCAATGTCCAGCACCTGGAGAGCCTCAACGACAAGGTGCGCGATATCACCGGTGTCCTGGTGCGTGAAACGGTGCCGGACTGGGTGGTGCACGAAGCGTTCGACCTGTTGCTGGTGGACTTGCCGCCGCGCGACCTGCTCGAACGCTTGCGCGAAGGCAAGGTGTATGTGCCTGAGCAAGCGCGCGCAGCCATCGACGCATTCTTTTCCCAGCGCAACCTCAGCGCGCTGCGCGAACTGGCCATGCAGGCCGCTGCCGCCCAGGTCGATGCCGATGCGGCCCAGGGCTATCGCCAAGGCGGCGCTGCAGCGCCAGCGCTGCGTGGGCGCTTGCTGGTCGGTGTGGATGGCGATGACCAGGCCGAGCGCTTGGTGCGTCATGCCAGCCGCGTGGCGCAGCGCCGGCACCTACCCTGGAGCCTGGTCCACGTGGATAACGGTCGCCTGCGCGACGAGACCGGGCGCCAGCGGTTACAGGCCGCCCAGCAACTGGCCGAGCGCCTGGGTGGGGACGTGGTCGTGCTGCGCGCCGCGGAGGTGGCCCGTACACTGATCGAGCATGCCCGAGAGCGGCGTGCCAGCGTGGTACTGGTCGGACAGTCCCGAGACCGGTGGCGCCGCCGCCTGTTCGGCGCTGGTGTCGCTGCACGGCTGTTGCGGGCCAGTCAGGGTCTGGAGGTCAATGTGCTCGATCGCGACGTCCTGCGCTCGGCACCCAAGCCAACGGCCCGGTATGCGTGGGTGTGGCGACATTACCTGCTGGCGCTGGCAGCGACCGCTCTGGCGGCGGGCCTGGCCTGGGCAGTGGCCAGCGTGCTGGCATTGCCCAACATTTCCCTGGTGTTTCTGGCAGCGGTCCTGCTGGTGGCGGTGCGCACCAGCCTTGGCCCCGCCCTGGCCTGTGCGCTGCTTTCATTCCTGGCGTACGATTTTCTGTTCATTCCGCCCAACTTTTCCCTGAGTATCCAGCGCGAAGAGGACGTGCTGACCCTGGTGTTCTTCCTGCTGATGGCCGCGCTCACGGGTAACCTGGCCGCGCGCCAGCGCAGCCAGTTGCAGGCCCTGCGTGAAACCCAGGCGCAAACCATCCAGTTGTTGGACCTGTCTCGACGCCTGACCGGGGCCACGGACCGTCAGGCGGTGCTGGAGGTTGCGCACCAGCACCTCGATGGTCGGCTTGGCTGGCAGGTCTGCATCCTGCAGCGCGACGAGCATGGCCAACTGCACATAGCCAGCGGCGGTCCCATTGCTTTCACCGATAACGAGCGCGCCGCGGCCCAGTGGGCCTGGCAGCACGACCAGGCGGCCGGGCGCAGCAGCGACACCCTGCCCGAAGGGCGTTGGTGGTGGTGGCCCTTGACCGTGGACAGCCAGCCTCTGGCCTTGATGGGTGTGTCTGAGCGCCCAGGCCAGGCACTCAGTGGCCCCGACCGGCGATTGCTTCGTGGCTTGGCGCAGCCTGTGGCCCAAGCCCTGGCGCGGGCGCAGTTGTCCGAGCAGTTGGAGGCGGCGCGTCTGCACGGTGAGACCGAACAACTGCGCAGTGCGTTGCTGGCCTCCGTATCCCACGACTTGCGCACGCCGCTGACGTCCATGCGCGGCAGCATCGACAGTTTGCTGGCGTTGGGCGAGGCCCTTGCCGAGTCGGACCGGCGTGAGCTGCTCGAAGGCACCCGCGACGAAGCCGAGCGGCTGGACCGCTATATTCAGAACCTGCTGGACATGACCCGCCTGGGGCACGGCAGTCTCAAGCTGGCACGGGACTGGGTAGCGCCTGCCGACATCGTGGGCAGCGCGTTGCATCGACTGCGCGCCGTGCTGGCACCCCTGAACCTGGAAACTCAGGTGCCGGCCAACTTGCCGCTGCTGTTCGTGCATGCCGCGTTGGTCGAGCAGGCCCTGGTCAACGTGCTCGAGAATGCCGCGCGGTTTTCGCCTGCTCAGGGGCGGCTGCGCGTCGAGGTGACGGCGCGCGACCAGCAACTGCACATCGCCGTCAGCGATGAAGGCCCTGGCATTGCCCTGGCAGATCGGGACAAGGTCTTCGACATGTTCTACACCGCTGCCCGCGGTGATCGCGGTGGTCAGGGCACCGGCCTGGGCTTGGCGATCTGCCAGGGGATGATCGGGGCACATGGCGGTCAGGTCAGGGTTGGCGAGGGCATCGATGGCGTTGGCACCTGCATGACTTTATGCTTGCCGCTGCCTACCCAACCGGATACCGGAAGCGACGTGCCATGAGCCAGACCGCCACTTTGCTGGTCATCGATGATGAGCCCCAGATCCGCAAATTCCTGCGCATCAGCCTGGCTTCCCAGGGTTATAAAGTCCTAGAAGCGGAGAACGGCACCCAGGGGCTGGCGCAGGCGGCCTTGGGTAAGCCTGACCTGGTGGTCCTGGACCTGGGCCTGCCGGACATGGACGGGCAGCAGGTGCTGCGCGAACTGCGCCAGTGGAGCACGGTGCCGGTGGTGGTCTTGTCGGTACGCGCCAGCGAAGCGCAGAAGGTCGACGCCTTGGACAGCGGCGCCAACGACTATGTGACCAAGCCGTTTGGCATTCAGGAGTTTCTCGCGCGTATTCGTGCGCTGCTCAGGCAGATACCGCAGACGGGCGGTGCCCCAGCCTGCCTCAGCATTGGGCCGCTGACCGTCGATCTTGCCTTGCGACGCGTGACCCTGGATGACGCCGAAGTGACCTTGACCCGCAAGGAATATGCACTGTTGGCGCAACTTGCAAGCCATCCGGGGCGCGTCATCACTCAGCAGCAACTGCTCAAGGACATCTGGGGGCCAACCCATGTGGGTGACACGCATTATTTGCGCATCGTGGTCGGGCACCTGCGGCAAAAGCTTGGCGACGACCCAATGGCGCCGCGCTTCATTGCCACCGAGGCAGGGGTAGGGTACCGGTTGCTCGCCCCAGTGCAGTGACCGGCCTGGCTCAGGCTCTGGGCGGGTCCTTCTCGAACAGCGTGCGGACGCTGTCCAGGTAGTGCCGTGCGCCCAGGCCCAAGGGTCTGGATTTGATCCAGATGATGTCCACCCACAGGCGCAGGCGGCTGGCCATATTGTCCATGCGCACCTCTGCCAGCGCGCCTGACGCGATGAGCGGCTCTACCAGGGGCTGTGGCAAATAAGCCCAGCCAAGGCCTGATTGCACCAGGTCCAGTGTGGCCAGGTAGCTGTCGGTCAGCCAGATGCGTCGGGACAGCACCATGCGCGGGTCAGAGCCGGTGGGGTTGCCGGAGGCGACGATGATCTGCCGCTGTTCGGCGAAGGCTTCTTCGGGCAGGGGCATGGCACCCTGCACGCCGGCAGGGTGACGCGGGGAGGCGACGGCCACCAGTAGCTGACTGCCGGCTTCGAGAAACGACTCGCGCTCATCGATACCAGGGCGTTCGAAGACCAGTGCCAGTTGCACGGTGCCGTCGTGCAGCAAGCGGATGGCCTCGCGCTGGCTGGCCGAGCGCACCTCCACTTCCAGGCCGGGAAAGGCCTGCGCCAAGGCGTGTAGGGGTTGGCTCCAGGGCCCGGTTTGCAGTTCGGGTGCCATGGCGAGGGTCAGGCGCTTTTCCAAGCCTTGGTGCAGTTGCAGGGCCTGGGCATCGAGCAGGTTCAGCTGGCAGATCACTTGCCTGGCTTGCGGCTCCAGCGCCAGGGCTGCGCTGGTGGGCAAGGCTTTGCGGGTGGTGCGGTCGAACAGCGGCAGGTCCAGTTCTGCCTCCAGTTGCGCGATGGCCATGCTTATTGCGGATGGCACCCGGCCTAGCTTGCGCGCTGCAGCGGAAAAGGACCCGGCCTCCAGCACGGCCAGGAAGATCGTAAGGGAGTCACTGGTGAAGGCCATGCGGGTGCCTGATGCTGAGCGGGGTGGGGGTCGAGGGTAATGCTGGGGCGGGGAGATTGCTACCGCCTTACGGGTCTTCGGGGTTCATCTATAAGATTCGTCCTGAAATGGGGCTGGAGCTTTAGCCCAAGATGCCGTTGCCGTTGCCGTTGCCGTTGCCGTTGCCGTTGCTTTGGCTTTTGCTTCTAAGCGCACGGTAGTCCAGGCAACACAGATCGCGACTTCAGGAGGCCGAGCGCAGGGCTTGCGGAGGGAGGTGACGGGCATGGATGCCCGTCAAGCGCTGGGCCCCAGGATGGGGCCTGCAGCGCGGTCCTCCCGGGAGCAAGCCCGGAGCGAGGGGACCCCGGAGCGTAGCGTAGGGGCC
>NZ_BBIQ01000020.1 GCF_000730565.1 Pseudomonas fulva NBRC 16637 = DSM 17717
CCCACGGGCTGATCATCGCCGGCAACAGCGTGCATGGCACGCGCAAGAAGCACGGCATCATCGTTTCGCGGGAGGTGAACGACAGCTGGATCTTCAATAACAAGAGCTTCGACAACAAGCTGTCAGGCGTCGTGATCGATCGCAACAGCGTCAACAACCTGGTGGCCTACAACCAGATCTACCGCAACCACACCGACGGCATCACCCTGTACGAAAGCGGCGATAACTTGCTGTGGGGCAACACGCTGGTCAACAACCGACGCCATGGCATTCGCGTGCGCAACAGCGTGAACATCCGGCTGTACGACAATATCGCCATGGCCAACGGTCTGGTGGGCGTTTACGGCCACATCAAGGACCTGTCCGACACCGACCGCGACATTGCCCTCGACCCGTTCGACACCAAGGTGTCGTTGATCCTGGTGGGTGGGCAACTGGCGGCCAACGGCTCTGGCCCGCTGTCGATCGACTCGCCGTTGTCGGTCGAGCTGTACGACGTGGCCATGCTGGCGCCGCGCAAAGCCAGCGGGATCACCTTCAACGGTGTGCTGGGCCAGCGCCAGGATGAAATCCTTAACCTGCTGGTACGCCAGCGCAAAGCCGTGCTGATCGACCCGGTCGAGCGCCAGACCGAATTGATCCAATAAGGAAGCCCGGACCATGACTCCACAAGCGATTACCGTGCTGGGCGTCACCTGCGCCCTCCTGGCCATCAGTCAGGGCTCACGCGCCGACACCGTGCAGGCCCCTACCTTCACGGCGGTGCCGTGCTGCCAGTTGTGCCCGCAGGCACACGATGCCAGCCGCTACACCACCCGCTACCAGCAGAACTTCACCACCCTGGTGCAGGGCCAGGGCGACTGGTTGTTCCGAACCCGTGAAGACCTGCGCACCGAATTCGACACCTCCCCTGCCGGGTACAAACGCCTGCAGCAGGTGCACGACGCCTTCAAGAAACGCGGTGTGGAACTGGTAGTGGTTTATCAGCCGACCCGGGGCTTGGTGAACCGAAACATGCTTGAGCCGGCAGAAAAAGCCGCGTTCGACTACCAGAAGGCACTGGGCAACTACCAGGCCATGCTCAAGCGCTTCGCCGCCATGGGCTACAACGTGCCCGACCTGTCGCCGCTGACCAACGAGCAGCTGCCTGCCGCCGACCAGGGCAAGGATTTCTACTTCCGTGGCGACCAGCACTGGACGCCCTACGGCGCCGAGCGCGCTGCCCGTATCGTGGCCGACACCGTGCACACGATGCCTGCATTCCAGGGCATCCCGCGCAAGGCATTCGAAACCGTCAAGTCCGGGCGCATGGGCAAGACCGGAACCTTGCACAACGTTGCCGGGCAGCTGTGCGGCACTAGCTACGCGGTGCAGTACATGGACCAGTTCAGCACCGAACCCAAAGGGGCCAGCGGCGATGACGACGACCTGTTCGGCGACCAGGGCAATGCCCAGATCACATTGGTGGGCACGAGCCACAGCGGCAAGAACTACAACTTCGCCGGGTTTCTGGAGCAGTACATCGGCGCCGATGTGCTCAACGTCGCCTTCCCCGGCGGCGGTCTGGAGGGCTCGATGATTCAGTACCTGGGCAGCGAGGAGTTCCGCAAGCATCCACCCAAGATCCTGGTCTGGGAATTTTCGCCCCTCTACAGCCTGGAGCAGGAAACCATCTGGCGACAGATCCTCGGCCTGCTCGACGACGGCTGCGACGACCGCCCGGCGCTGATGAGCGCCAAGACTACGCTCAAGCCGGGCAAGAACACCCTGATGGTCAATGGCAAGGGTGGGGTGATCA
Organism: Pseudomonas fulva NBRC 16637 = DSM 17717; assembly: GCF_000730565.1. GTDB lineage: Bacteria > Pseudomonadota > Gammaproteobacteria > Pseudomonadales > Pseudomonadaceae > Aquipseudomonas > Aquipseudomonas fulva. The sequence continues at coordinate 1,799 of NZ_BBIQ01000020.1, forward strand.
AGCCGCTGGTCAACCGCCACCTGCAAATGGACGTGAAGTTCGACGACCCCTCAGTGAAGGTGCTGCAGGCGACCCTCTGGTACCTCAACGGCCGGCACGAGGACATCAAGCTGGAAAAACCCGAAACCTCCGATACCGATGGCCGGTTCGTGTTCCAGATGCGCGAGGACCAGGACTGGGCCGATCAGAAGCTGCTGGCCTTCGAGGTGCAGGGGCCGGAAAAAGGCACGCAGAAGCTCGAAGCCAAGCTGTGCAAACGTAACGACTTCGCCGGACCTGCGCAGACCGCGCAGGCCGGCCAGTGAGGCGAACATGACCCATTACAAACTGATTCTGCGCCCGGCCCTGCTCGCCCTCGCTCTGTTCGCAAGCGCCGCGCAGGCCTCGCTGGTGCCACCTCAGGGTTACTACGAAGGCATCGAGAAACTCAAGACGGGTACCGGCGATTTTCGCTGCGAAGCCCCGCCCACCCCGTATACCGGTGCCCTGCAGTTTCGCAGCAAGTACGAAGGCTCGGACAAGGCGCGGGCCACGCTCAATGTGGCTTCCGAGCACGCCTTTCGGACCTCCACCCAGGACATCACTGCCTTGGAAAAGGGGGTAAGCAAACTGGTCACCCAGTACATGCGCGACGGTCGACCGGCGCAGCTGGACTGCGCATTGACGTGGCTGGGCACCTGGGCACGGGCCGACGCACTGATGTCCACGAACTACAACCACACCGGCAAATCGATGCGCAAATGGGCTTTGGGCAGCCTGAGCGGGTCATGGCTGCGCCTGAAGTTCTCCAACGCCAGGCCATTGGCGGCGCATCAGGCCGAAGCCGAGCTGATCGAGAAATGGTTCGCTCGCCTGGCCCAGCAGACGGTTAGCGACTGGAGCGACCTGCCGCTGCAGAAGATCAACAATCACAGCTACTGGGCGGCCTGGTCGGTCATGGCCACGGCCGTGGCCACCGACCGCCGTGACCTGTTCGACTGGGCAGTGAAGCAATACAAGGTCGGCGTCAATCAAGTCGACGACCAGGGCTTTCTGCCCAACGAGATCAAACGCAAGCAACGTGCGCTGGCCTATCACAACTATGCCCTGCCGCCCTTGGCATTGATCGCAAGCTTTGCCCAGGCCAACGGCGTGGACCTACGCGCCGAGAACAATTTTGCCTTGCAGCGCCTGGGCGAAGGGGTACTGGCCGGCGCCCGCGACCCGCGTCATTTCGCCGAGCGCGCAGGCGAGAAACAGGACATGAAGGACCTGAAGGTCGACACCAAGTACGCCTGGCTGGAGCCCTGGTGCGCCCTGTACCACTGCGTGGGCGACACCCTGGCGCGCAAGCAGGGCATGCAGCCGTTCAACAGCTTCCGCATGGGGGGCGACATGACGCGCGTGTATGACCCAAGCGCAATGCGCAAGCACTAACGCAAGACCGTGCAAGGGGCGGCGTGTCGTGACGACACACCGCCTGCACAAAGCTAGGTGGCCTCCCGATTATCTGTGGGGGGTTTGGGGGGCGCTTTGCCCTGGATGCTGTGAGTCTTTAGGAGAACCGGGATGGTCTTTTCGTCCAACGTGTTCCTGTTCCTGTTCCTGCCGATCTTCCTCGGTTTGTACTACCTGAGCGGGCAGCGCTATCGCAACGCGTTGTTGCTGATCGCCAGCTACCTCTTCTATGCCTGGTGGCGCGTGGACTTCCTCGCCTTGTTCGCCGGCGTCACCCTGTGGAACTACTGGATCGGGCTGAACGTCGGTGCCGCCGGTGTGCGCAGCAAGCCCGCGCAACGCTGGCTGCTGCTGGGCGTTGGCGTGGACCTGGCCATTCTGGGCTATTTCAAGTACGCCAACTTCGGCGTCGAAAGCCTCAATGCGATCATCACCTCGTTCGGCCTTGAACCGTTCATCCTCACCCATGTGCTGCTGCCAATCGGCATTTCGTTCTACATCTTCGAGTCCATCAGCTACCTCATCGACGTGTACCGCGGGGATACCCCGGCCACCGACAACCTGATCGACTTCGCCGCCTTCGTGGCGATCTTCCCGCACCTGATCGCCGGGCCGGTGTTGCGCTTCAAGGACCTGGTCGAGCAGTTCAACCACCGCACGCATACGCTGGACAAATTTTCCGAAGGCTGCACGCGCTTCATGCAAGGGTTCGTCAAGAAGGTATTCATCGCCGATACCCTGGCGGTGGTGGCAGACCATTGCTTCGCCTTGCAGCAGCCCACCACCGGCGATGCCTGGCTGGGCGCGCTGGCCTACACCGCGCAGTTGTATTTCGACTTCAGCGGCTACAGCGACATGGCCATCGGCCTGGGCCTGATGATGGGCTTTCGCTTCATGGAAAACTTCCGCCAGCCCTACATCAGCCAGTCCATCACCGAGTTCTGGCGGCGCTGGCACATCAGCCTGTCCACCTGGCTGCGCGACTACCTGTACATCACCCTGGGCGGTAACCGCAAAGGCACGCTCAACACCTACCGCAACCTGTTCCTGACCATGCTGCTGGGCGGGCTTTGGCATGGCGCCAACGTCACCTACATCCTCTGGGGCGCCTGGCATGGCGTGTGGCTGGCGATCGAACGGGCATTGGGCATCGACACCCACCCGCAGCGCTTCAACCCGGTCAAGTGGGCCTTCACCTTCCTGCTGGTGGTGGTGGGCTGGGTGGTGTTCCGGGCCGAGAACCTGCACGTCGCAGCGCGCATGTACGGCGCCATGTTCAGCTTCGGCCACTGGCAGCTTTCCGAACTCAACCGCGCTCAGCTGACCGGCCTGCAAGTGGCGACTCTGGTGATCGCCTACCTGGCCTTGGCCTTCTTCGGCCTGCGCGATGTTTACCGTAACGCCCGGACCACGCCCACCGCATTACCCACCGCCACGCCAGTGCAGATCAACCGTGATGGCTCGCTCGGCCTTGGCTGGACGCGCGTGATGACCCGAACCCTGGTGCTGCTGCTGTTTGTCGCGTCGATCCTGAAGCTGTCGGCGCAGAGCTATTCGCCGTTTCTCTATTTCCAGTTCTGAGGCCGATGTGATGACCCGGACACTTCGCATGACCTACTGCTTGTCTTTCCTCGGCCTGTTGACGGGCATGGGCCTGTGGTCGACCTCAAGCCTGCACGGCTTTGAACGCACCGAACAGATGAGCCTGCTCGACGGCAAGCTGGCCAAGGCCACCGAACAACACTACGACGCCGCGTTTCCGATCAAGCGCCTGGGCACCAACGTGTGGGCCGCCCTGGATTTCAAGCTGTTCCACGAAGGGCGGCCAGGCGTGGTGCTGGGGCGCGACCAGTGGCTGTTCAGTGACGAAGAGTTCAAGCCCACCGCCGGTGCCGAGGCATTGGTGCAGGAGAACCTGGCGCTGATCCGCGGCGTGCGCGACACCCTGCAACGGCACGGCAGCCAGCTGGTGCTGGCGATCGTGCCGGCCAAGGCGCGGGTGTACGACGAACACCTTGGCCAGACACGACCGGCGAGCCTGCATGGGGAGCTGTACAACCAGTTTCATGCCAAGGCACGCCAGGCCAATGTGTTCGCCCCTGACCTGATGGCCCCGCTGGAACAGGCCAAGGCCCGCGGCCAGGTGTTTCTGCGCACCGATACCCATTGGACGCCCCTGGGTGCCGAAGTGGCGGCACAAGCGCTGGCTGCGGCCGTCAGCCGCCAGCGTCTGCTCGAAGCGAGCCCACAAGCCTTCGTCACCCAGGCCCAGGGCAGTGCGCCGTACAAGGGCGACCTGACCAACTTCCTGCCGTTGGATCCTTTGTTCTCCCACCTGCTGCCGCCGCCGGACACCCTCCAGCAACGCACCACCCGCCCTGTTGCAGCTCAAGCCGACGCAGGGGATGCGTTGTTCGCCGACCAGCAGATCCCCGTGGCGCTGGTGGGCACCAGCTACAGCGCCAACCCCCGCTGGAACTTCGTGGGCGCCCTGCAGCAGGCGCTGCACAGCGACGTGGCCAACTATGCCGAGGACGGCCACGGGCCCTTCCTACCCATGCTCAAGTACCTGCAAAGCGATGCCTTCCAACATGCCGCGCCACAAGTGGTGGTGTGGGAATTCCCGGAGCGCTACCTGCCCATGAAACCTGAACTCGACGGCATCGATCCGCACTGGGTCGCTCAGCTCAAGCACTCGCGCGACGCCGAAAAAAACCTGGCCTTGACGGCCACCCGAACCACCCACTGACCGAAAGAGGCAATGCCCATGACGACTCCATCTTCCATCGCCAAAGCCCTGACCCTCGCAGCCGGCCTGTCCCTGGCATCAGTACAGGCTTATGCCGGCGCCGACGCGGCGCTTTACGGCCCGAGCGCGCCGAAGGGCTCGACCTTCGTGCGCTTGTACAACGCAAGCAGCGCACCGGCTAGCGCCTCCGTCGGCAACACGCAGATCAAGCCGGTCGGCCCCCAGGCCAGCAGTGACTTCAGTTTCCTGCCAGGCGGTGACTACACCGCTCAGGTCGGCAGCCAGCGCGTACCGGTCAAGCTGGCCTCGGACCAGTACTACACCCTGGTCAACAGCCCTGCCGGTACGCCTCTACTGATCGAAGAGCCGCCGTTCAAGAACAAGCAGAAAGCGCTGGTACGGGTACAGAACCTGAGCAACCAGACGCTGGCGCTGAAAACCGCCGATGGCAAGACCGAAGTGGTCAAGCCGGTCGCCGCCAATGGCCGCGGCGAGCGTGAAATCAACCCTGTGAAGGTGGACCTGGCGCTGTTCCAGGGCGACCGGAAAGTCGGTGACGTGAAACCCGTGGCCCTGGAGCGCGGCGAAGCGGCCGTGCTGTATGTCACCGGCTCCGGCAGCACGCTGTCCCCGGTATGGGTCACCCGCCCTGTGAGCAGCAACTGAATGCCCTGCCCTCAATGACGATTGGAGAAACACGATGATCCCGGTAATTCTTTCTGGCGGTAGCGGTTCGCGTTTGTGGCCTTTGTCGCGCAAGCAGTTCCCCAAGCAGTTCCTGGCCCTGACCGGCGAGCACACGCTGTTCCAGCAGACACTCGAACGTCTGGTGTTCGAAGGCATGGACGCACCCATTGTGGTCTGTAACAAGGAGCACACCTTCATCGTGCAGGAGCAACTGGCCGCGCTCGACCTGCAAACCCAGGGCATCCTGCTCGAACCTTTCGGGCGCAACACCGCGCCGGCAGTGGCCATGAGCGCCATGAAACTGGTCAACGAAGGGCGTGACGCGTTGATGCTGGTGCTGCCTGCTGACCATGTCATCGATGACCAGAAGGCGCTGCAGCGGGCGTTGGCGCTGGCCACCGTGGCCGCCGAGCGCGGCGAGATGGTGCTGTTTGGGGTGCCGGCGACCAAGCCTGAAACCGGCTACGGCTACATTCGCTCGAGCCAGGATGCCTTGCTGCCCGAAGGCGTGGCGCGAGTGGCGCAGTTCGTCGAAAAGCCTGACGAGCAGCGGGCGATCGAGTTCGTTCAGGCCGGGGGGTATTTCTGGAACAGCGGCATGTTCCTGTTCCGTGCCAGCCGCTTTCTCGAAGAGCTGAAAAAGCACGACCCCGACATTTACGACACCTGTTTGCTGGCCCTGGAGCGCAGCCAGGTGGATGGCACCACGCTGAACATTGATGAAGCGAGCTTCGCCTGCTGCCCGGACAACTCCATCGACTATGCCGTGATGGAGAAGACCCAGCGAGCCTGCGTGGTGCCCATGTCGGCCGGCTGGAGCGATGTGGGTTGCTGGTCGTCACTGTGGGATGTGCACGACAAGGATGACCACGGCAATGTCACCAAGGGTGACGTGGTGGTGCAGGACAGCCACAACTGCATGATTCACGGCAACGGCAAGCTGGTGTCGGTGATCGGGCTGGACAACATCGTGGTGGTCGAAACCAAGGACGCCATGATGATTGCCCACAAGGACAAGGTCCAGGGCGTCAAGCAGATGGTCAAGACCCTAGACGCCCAGGGTCGCAGCGAAACCCAGAGCCATCCGGAAGTCTACCGTCCGTGGGGCTCGTACGATTCGGTGGACATGGGCGGGCGTTTCCAGGTCAAGCACATCACGGTCAAGCCGGGGGCCAGCCTGTCGTTGCAGATGCACCATCACCGCGCCGAGCACTGGATCGTCGTGTCGGGTACGGCTGAAGTGACGTGCGATCAGAATGTATTCCTGCTGACCGAAAACCAGTCGACCTACATTCCGATCGCGTCGGTGCATCGCTTGCGCAACCCCGGCAAGATCCCCCTTGAGATCATCGAGGTGCAGTCGGGCAGCTACCTTGGCGAGGATGACATCGAGCGGTTCGAGGATGTGTACGGGCGTACGTCCGAGTCGGCGCAGTGTGGTGGCGCGGTCAAGGCTGCTTCGCAGTGATTGCGCGGTGATGGGGGGCTCAAGCCCCGGGGCTGATTCGCGCTCCGGCACTTGAGCCCCACCTCGCCTTGCTCGATCCACAGCCGGCCAAGCCTTCCCCTTTTGAGCCTTCCCCCATTTCACGCTACGATGCTTCAACCCTCGCGCAACCAAGGTCTGCAAGCCTCATGATCATCGGCGCTCTCCTTATCCTCACCTGGCTGGTGCTGTTGCTGCGCTACCCCGCCAAGGCCTTGCCGATTTCGCTGGCTGCGGTGGGTGGTCTGGGCCTGGTGGCCTTGTTCGTCATCTGGCAGGACACTCGCGAAACCTCGCAACTGGCCCGCCTGGACATGCGCCTTGCCTATGCCCCCACCCAATGCCCCGCCGACCGCCCCTTGCAGGTCACCCTGAAGAACGACAACAAGGTTCCGCTCACCGAACTGCGCTGGCGTGTGGCGGCCTATGCGCCTGGCGACACCGTCAACCTGGCAGAAAACACCTACAATGCACCGCGCTACCGTGGGCCTGGGGAATTGCAACCCGGCGCGCAGTGGTCCGATTGCCTGCCGTTGCCTGCGCTACGCTCGGGCTACCGTGCACAGACGTTGGCGTTCAGGGCCGAGCACCTGCAAGGCAGCTTTGCCAACTGAATCCTTCGATGCCCAACCGCTGGCGACGCATCGGCGACTCGGCGCACACCCACTGCCCCTCTACCCAGACCCAAAGGCCTTCTGCATGTCGACTGTCCTGATCACCGGTTGCTCCAGCGGCATTGGCCGCGCCCTGGCCGATGCGTTTCGCGATGCCGGTCATCAGGTCTGGGCCACCGCCCGCCAGGCTGAAGATGTAGCGCGCCTGGCCGCTGCGGGCTTCGTTGCCCGACAACTGGATGTCAACGACCCACACGCCCTGGCCCTGCTCGCGCAGGAGCTCGATGCACTGGACATCCTGATCAACAACGCCGGCTACGGCGCCATGGGGCCGCTGCTCGATGGCGGGGTCGACGCCCTGCAGCGCCAGTTCCAGACAAACGTGTTCGCGCTGGTCGGCGTGACACGTGCACTGTTCCCCCAGTTGCGTCGCGCCAAAGGCCTGGTGGTGAACATCGGCAGTGTCTCCGGGGTGCTGGTCACGCCGTTCGCCGGCGCCTACTGCGCCTCCAAGGCCGCCGTGAAGGCCTTGAGCGACGCCTTGCGCCTGGAGCTTGCGCCGTTGGGCATACGCGTGATGGAGGTGCAGCCTGGAGCGATTGCCTCGCAGTTCGCCAGTCACGCCCAGCAGCAGGCGCAGCAGGTGCTTGCGCCTGAATCGCCGTGGTGGCCATTGCGTGAACACATTCAAGCCCGGGCCCGCGCCTCGCTCGACCGGCCAACACCGGCAGCGGTCTTTGCCCAGGGCGTGCTGAAAGCGACCCAGCGTTCGCCAGTGCCAGCACGGGTGCGGCTGGGCAACGGCAGCACTGCCTTGCCACTGATGGCCTGCCTGGTGCCGCAGCGTTTACTGGACAAGGTGCTGCGCAAACGGTTTGGCTTGTCACGAACGCTGTAGGGCGGTGACGGCGCCGCGCACTCAGACCTTGTCGAACGCCTGCCACCCTCCGCCGAGCGCTTTGTACAGCCCCACGAGCGCCTGGGATACTGCGGCAGCGCTGTCGATCCACTGCTCTTCGCTGGCCAGCAAGGCCGACTGCACGGTCAGTACATTGAGAAAATCCACCGCACCTTCCACGTATTGACGCTGGGCCGTTTCCAGGGCGATGCGGTTCTGGCGCACGGCTTCGGCGAGGCGATCGCGACGCAGCTGGCTGGCGTTGTAAAGGCGCAGCACATCATCGATTTCATGCCAGGCCCCCAGCACCACCTTGCGGTAGTTCAGGGCCGCTTCCTGCTGCTGCGCCTGGCGCAGTGCCAAGGTGCCCTTGAGGCGACCGCCTTCGAAAATCGGCAGCGACAGCTGCGGTCCGAAGGCGAAGCGGCGAGAGTCCCAGGCACCGAAGTCAGCCAGTTGCATGGCCTGGAAGCCCACGTTGCCAGACAGCCGGATACGCGGATAAAAATCTGCCTTGGCCACGCCGATGCTGGCCGTGGCAGCATGCAGGCGCGCCTGGGCCTGGCGGATGTCCGGACGCCGCTCGGCCAGTTCCGAAGGCACGCCGATGGCGAACGTCTGCTGCGGGTCGGGTAGCTCACCAGCTTGCAGCAGGCTGTCCTGCAGACTGCGTGGGGGCTCGGCCGCCAGCAGGCTCAAGGCATTGATCAAATCGTCACGGCGTGCCTGCAAAGTGGGCAGGCGAGATTCGATCAAGGCGACCTGGGCGTTGGCCTGGGCCACGTCGAGCCGAGTGGCCACGCCTTCGGCCTGACGGTCTTCGGACAATTCAAGGCTGTGCCGCGCGACCTTGAGGTTGTCCTCGGTCACCTGCAACGTATGCTGCACCGCACGCAGCTGGATGTAATCACCGGCTGTTTCGGCGAGCAGGGCCAGCAGGACGCCGTTTCGGTCGTTCTCGGCGACCTCGACACTGGCGTCGGCCGCTTCGACCTGACGCCGCACACGCCCCCAGACGTCCAGCTCCCAACCTGCCACCAAGTCACCCTGCCACAGGTTGAAGGCCGATTTACCCGCGTTGCCCGAGGGGTCGCTCAGCCCCTCGGCGCTGTTGCGGGCACGGCTGTAGCCTGCATTGGCGTCCACCGACGGCTGCTGGTCGGCGGCCACAGTACTGCGCAGCGCACGGCTTTGCAGCAAGCGGGCACTGGCGATCTGCAGATCGAGGTTGCGCGTGGCGACCTGCTCGATCAGTGCACTGAGCCGTGGATCGTGAAAGCTGTCCCACCAGCGCAACTGGATGGGCTCGGCCACAGGTTGGCTGGGCGCGTGTTCACCCTGCAACGGGTCCCACTGCTGGGGCGCCTGGGCGTCAGGGCGCTGGAAGTCCGGGCCAAGGGTACAGCCCGTGAGCAGTGCAGCGAGCAGTACGGCTGCAGGGGTCTTTGTCCTGAAACGCGTGACGGGCCGCGATGAACTGACTACTTGTGGGCGGGCGGGTGCAGGGCTCTGCGCGTGAGCGATGTTCATCGGGCTGTCACCCCGCTGCCTGCCAGCTTATCGCCTTGGGTATCGCGGGTCGTGTCGATGGTCGCTTCGACCGACATGCCGACACGCAGGCGGGTCAACAACGGCTGCCCGTCATCGAAGACGATCTTCACCGGAATACGCTGGACCACCTTGGTGAAATTGCCGGTGGCGTTGTCCGGCTTCACAGCGGAGAACGTCACCCCTGTGGCCGGAGCGATGCTTTCGACGTGTCCATGGAGTTGTTCATCGGCAAAGGTATCGACGCTGATGCTGACCGGCTGACCAGGCTGCACGTGGGTCAATTGGGTTTCCTGGAAGTTGCCCACCACATAGGCCTGTTGCAGGGGCACCACCGACAACAGTCGCGCCCCTGGGTTGACGTAGGCCCCGATGCGCAACGCACGCTCACCGACCATGCCGTCCACCGGCGCCGTGATGCGGGTATAGGAGAGGTCCAGCCGGGCCTTTTCCACCCCGGCTTCGGCGCGCTTGAGCTGGCCATCGGCGCTGGCGACCTGGGCGGCGAGGATGTCCACCTGCTTGCGTGCAGCCACCGAAGCTGCGCGGGCATTGGCCAGGCGGGCACGGGCCTGGTCCACGGCGCTGCGCGCTTGCTGAGCGTTTTGCACGGTACCGGCGCCCTGCTCGGCCAGGCGCCCGTAGCGGCGCACCTCATGATCGGCGAACGCCGCCTCGGCTTCGGCGGCTTTTACCGCTGCCTGGGCCTGGGCAATCAGCGCGTCCTGGCGGTCGAGGGTGGCGCGGGCATCGGTGCTCTGGGCCTTGGCCACCAGCAGCTGCGCCTGGGCAGCGTCCAGGGCAGCCTGGTAATCACGGGCATCGATGGTGGCCAGCAGTTGGCCGGCCTTGACCTGCTGGTTGTCCGCGACCAGCACCTGCGTGATGAAGCCAGCGACTTTGGGCGCGACCACGGTGTAGTCGGCGGTCACGTAGGCATCGTTGGTGCTCTGCCGGTGATCGCTGCCCACCAGCCAGGGGCCGACGAGGGCGGCCAGCACGGCCACGGCCAGCACAGCGCCGATGAACAGGGTTTTACGGTGGATGGTCATTTGGCGTTTCTCGAATTCAGACGGGGGTCAGGCCACCGCGCGCGGCGGATAGACCCGGGTGGGCATGACAGGGATCAGGCAGATCAGGGCCACGGCAATGACGGCCAGGACCAGGTAGAGGTCGGCCGAGGTCAGTACCAGCGCCTGGTCATGAATACGCTTGGCAAGGCTGGCAGCGTGGTCGTCCAGCAACGGGGCATTGCCCAGGCTGTCGACCAGGTGATTGGAATGAAAATGCCGACGCAGCGTGCCCAGGGCATCCAGCAGCCCGCCCGCCACGACGGCGGACAAGCCCTTGACGGTATTGAACCAGGCCGAGGCGAAGGGGCCTTCCTGGGGGCTCATGCCCGTGGTCGAGAGCATCAGCAACGGCAGGACCGCCATCGGCTGGCCGAACACCTGCAACAGGTAGAACGGGTAGAAGTCGGTGCGGATCCACTGGCTGGTGAGCAGGCTGCTGCCGATGCAGGACGCGGCCAGCATTGCCAGGCCGATACCCAGCACCCAGCGGCAGTCGACTGCGCGGATGTTGCAAAGCGCGGCGGTCAGCGGCAGGGCGATCAATTGTGGCATGGCCACCAGCAGCATCAGCGGGCTGGTCTGGGCGGGCCGGTAGCCCTGGAGCTGGGCCAGGTAGGCAGACGGCAGGCTACCCACACCCGACAGCACGATGAGTACGCCTGCGACGGTTAGCAGGGCAAAGGCCAGATTGCGCCGGCCCAGCAAGCGCAGCTGGAAAAACGGCAGGGGCTCGGACCACTCGTTGAACATGAACAGCACCAACAGCAGCAGCCCACCGCCCAGCAGCCAGCAGATCAACGGCGAATCGAACCAGCCCCAGCGATCGCCCAGGGACAGCCCCAACACGATACCGCAGATCGCCGGCAACCCAAGCAGCACACCACGCCAGTCGAACTGCCTGAAACGCTCCAGGCGCAATGGGTCCTGCGGCAACCCCCACGCCACGCAGCCACCGGCCACCAGCGACGGCAGGATGATCTGCCAGAACGCCCAGCGCCAGCCGACGTATTCGGTCCACAGGCCAGCCAGCGGTGTACCCAGGTTGGGGCCGAAGGTGGCCGTCAAGGCGTAGCACGCCAGGCCGTAGACCTTGATGCCAGGAGGCAGGAAACGCAGCGCCACGCTCATCAGCATCGGCGGCAGTGCACCCGAGGCGAGCCCTTGCAGCACCCGCAGCAGCATCAGGCTGTGCACGTTGGGGGCGAAGGGTTGCAGCAGACCCAGCACCGCGAAGGTACCAATGGCTGCCAAGGTGAAGCGCCGCAAGGAAAAGGTGGTCGCCAACCAGGGCGAAAAGGCCATTGCCGAGACGGAGGCTGCGCTGTACACCGCCAGCAGCCAGGCCCCTTCATCGGCACCGATGCCCATGGCCCCGCGGATATCGGCCAGGGAAATCTTGGTCACGGACTCGTTAAGGCCCGCACAGAGCACCGCCAGCAACACGCCGAACAGCCCGACCACCACCTGCAGGCCGAACGCGCCCTGTGCGGGGGCGGCCGGTGCAGGCGTGGCAGCCAGCCCACTCGCTGAGGCAGAAACGGCATTCATTTAGAGACATCTCCAGCAACAATTTTACGACTGGAGCGATTTTAGGCAGGGTGAATGCTGACGAAAACTGAATTATTGGCAGTTTTATATTGCGTCAAACGCAATGATCCCATGTTCAAGGGTCGCTTCGGGTACAGGCCTTGATCGTCTGACGCAGCCACTGGTGGGCCGGGTCGTTGTCAAAACGTGGGTGCCAGGCCTGCATCACGTTCACTTTTTCAAGGGGTACGGGAATTTCGAAGGAGCGCAGGGGAAGCTTCAGACGCTGGACGCTGTTCAGGATGTTGGCCGGGATCGGCAGGATCAGGTCCGAGTCAGGTAACGAGAACATCGCCGAGTGGAAGCTGGTGGTAATCAGCGCCACCCGGCGCTCGACCCGATGGTTGGCCAGGGCCACATCGATCGGACCGTTGGCACGGCCCCGGCGCGACACGCTGATCTGCGGGAACGCGGCGAAGCGTTGTGGGGTGATGTCCTGGTCGAAGACCGGATGCTCCATGCGCGCCAGGCCGACGAAGTAGGTGCTGAACAAACTCTGCACCTTGATCTCCGGCCCCAGCTCCACGGAGGAGCTGACGATCAGGTCGATGTGGCCGTTGCGCAGCATGGCATCGTCGTCACTGCTGCCTTCGGGCACGAAACGCAGCACGGTATTGGGCGCGTCGGCCAGCATCATGCGCAGCAGCTTGGCCCCGTAGAGGGCAATGAACAGGTCGTTGGTACGCACGTTGAAGGCACGGTGCAGTTTGGACAGGTCGACGCCTTCACGGCTGCGAAACACCTGCCCGGCCTGCTCCACCAGGCCATGCACCTGCTCGCGCAGGGCCAGGGCGCGCGGCGTGGGCACCAGCCCGCGGCCAGCGCGCACCAGGATGGGGTCTCCCATGGCCTCGCGTATGCGCCCCAGCGTGCGGCTCATGGCGGCTGGGCTGAGGTTCATACGTTGTGCCGCGCCCACCACGCTGCCCTCATCGAGCAGCACATCGAGGGCGACCAGCAGGTTCATGTCAGGCAGTTGCATGGTCGTTTTCCGAGACGACGTTGGGAAAGGGCGATGTTAGCAGGTTGCTCGATTGCGCCCGACGCAATGTGCTCGTGCGTGGCAGGGCCTTTATTCGCAGCCTGGGTGAGGTCGACAATGGCAGCAGCAGGCTCGGCCCTGGCCGGCAGCCCAGCCACCCCCACGATCAAGGATTCCGTATGCCAAGCCCCGTGCTCATCGCCATCGACGCCTCCCCTGCTACCCAAGCGCTGCTCGCCCTGACCCGCCGCTGGTGTCGTCCTGAAGACCATACCTTGCATGTACTGCTGGCCATCGATACTTCCTTTGCCGTGCACGAACAACCGGCGCCCTACACGGCCGACGAACAAGCGCAGTACCCTGCCGCGTGCGAGGAACAGCAACAGGCCGACCATGCCCTGGGCGAGGCGGTCCGTGACTTGCAGCAGGCGGGTTTCGCCTGCCAGGGCAGCATGGTGGCCGGTCGGCCTGTAGAGGTCATCGTGGCCAAGGCCCAGGCCCTGAACTGCGAACTGATCATCATGGGGCACCGTCATCTGTCGCGATTGGGGCGACTGCTGGACCCTTCGATCAGTGCCAAGGTGATCGATCAGGTGCAGGTGCCGGTTTTGGTCGGGCCGGCTGAATGTCCCGCTTGAGGAGCCGGACCTTCAGGTGATTGCGGGACTTGCAGAAACGTGCCGCCCAGGCACAACGCGCTGCAGCGGCAGGTTGCCGAGTGCTTCACTGCGGATCGACCACCACCGTACAGGTAGTCCCCGCTGCCAGGAAGTAACCTTCGGGCATCTGGTCGATATGGATGCGCACCGGCACCCGCTGGGCCAGGCGCACCCAGTTGAAGGTCGGGTTCACATCGGCAATCAGCTCGCGACTCTGCGGGTTGTCGCGGTCGTAGATGCCCCGGGCGATGCTCTCCACATGGCCCTGCAAGCGTTCCCCGCTCATCATCTGCAGCTCGGCAGGGTCGCCTACCTTCACATGGGGCAGCTTGGTTTCTTCGAAAAACCCGTACACCCAGAATGACGCCTCATCGACCACCGCCATCACCGCCTCGCCGGTACGTGCGTAATCGCCCTTATGAACGTTCAGGTTGGTCACATAGCCATCGACCGTGGCCACGATCCGGGTACGCTTGAGGTTCAACTCGGCAGCCGCCAGCGCCGCCTGGGCCTGCTGGTACTCGGCCAGCGCAGCGCTGGCAATGTTGCTGGCATCGTCGCGGTTTTCCTTGGAGATCACCAGGTTGTCCAGGTCGGCTCGGCGTCTGGCATTGACCCGGCGCATCTCCCAGGTGGCCTTGCGGGCGGCCACCAAGGCCTTGGCCTGTTCGACCGCCAACCGGTAGTGTTCCGGGTCGATCTGGATCAACAGGTCGCCCTTGCTGACCCGCTGGTTGTCCTTGACTGGCACATCGACCACGTAGCCAGGCACATCGGCCGCCACGTTGATGATGTCGGCACGCACCCGGCCATCGCGTGTCCAGGGGGTGGTCATGTAATGCAGCCACAGCTGACGACCGATCACCACGGCGGCCGCCAGGACCAGCAACGTAGCGACAAGGCTGAAGAACTTTTTCATCGAAGGATTCTCACCAGTAGAGCGACAGCGCCAGGGCGCCGAACAGGCAGACGAACAGGCTCAGGCGCAGCAGCGCCGGGTGCCAGAAGAAGCGGTAGCCATCAACGCTGGCAATGAACCGGTCAAGCCCCCAGGCCAGGCCTAGCGCAAACAGGAACATCACGGTCAGGGTGGGCATGTACACGCCGTGGAAGGCGATTTCACGAGGCATGGGGCAAGCCTTTGGGTGGCGCAAGCGGTGAGTGGGGGTCGAGCAGGGATGAGCGGATAAAGTGCAGGTAGCTCTGGACACGGCGTAACACCGACGTGTCGAAGTGCCGCGCAAACGGCTCGTCGGTGGCCTGCACCCGGGAAATGGCATGGTCCACCGCCACAAGGGCACGCTCATGATTCCCGGCGCTGGGCTGCAAGAACAACCGCGCCAGGGCGCGGCCCATGACCCGGATAGCCTGGCGCCACGGCTGGGACTCGGCATAGGCCGGGTGCACGGGTGCCCGTGCCTGCTCCTTGCGCAGCTCGATGACCGCATGGCCGATTTCAAGCACGCTGAACATCCAGCCCATCAACTGGCTTTGCACCTGCGGCTTGCCGGCCGCCAGGCCATAGGCCTGGTGCAGCAAGTCGCGCGTGCGGCTTTCGAAGGCCGTGCCGATGCCGCGCAGACGCCCGCTGATAGCAAACAGCACTTGTTCACGCAGGGCCTGCTCCAGCCGGCTCCACAACCAGCGGCTATTGGGCGGCAGGATGATCGCGCCGGCAGCCGCGCACACGAACATGCCAACGACCATGGCGATGTAGTCGTTGATGAAGCTGTACGGGTCATACACCGTCAGGTTGTTGGGCACCGAGCCGATGGCGAAGAACACCAGCAGGCCAATACCGTAGCCCGAGTAAGCCGGGCGCGACGAGAGAAACGCACCCAGCACGAACACCGGGGCCAGGACCATGCACAGCAAAGGGAAGCCGTCGATCCAGGGAAACACGAAGAAGGTTTCGAAAAACCCGATCACCGCGCCTATCGCCGTGCCGCACGCCATCTGGAACGACAGCCGCTTGGGGTTGGGCGAAGCCGCCGACAGCCCAGCGGTAACCGTGGCGATCAAGGTCATCATGGCGCCGCTTGGCCAGTCGCTGATCAGCCAGTAACTGCCCAGCAGCAACAGCACCGCTGCCGAGCGCAGCCCGGCTGCCAGGCATACCAGGGTGCTGGTCTGCGCCACGTAGGGTTCGTCCCACTGCTCTCGCGCGTGGTTGTGCACCGCCAGGGAGGCGTGGGTTTCGGCGTAGCTGTACATCTCGTCCACGAAGCGGTAGAGCAACTCGAACGCCGTGTGAAAATCCAGCAGGTCGGCTTCGCAGGGCGCGGTGGCCAGGTATTCGGCGCGCAAGCTGCGGACCTGGGCCTGCAACCCTTCGCGGTAGGCACCAAGCTCAAGGGTCAGGCGCAAGGCGTCGGCATCGGTCAACGCGCGTCCCACATAGGGTTCGAGCAGGTCGACGAGGGTGTGCAGGCCAGGCTCGATGGCGCTGACGATCTGCACGGGCCCACGTGCGCGAAGCCGCTCGATCAGGCGGTGCAGGGCGTTGAAGCGTGTGGTGATGGCCATGAATTCGCTGTTCATGCGTACCAACCGGCCACTGCGCCGCCGCATGTGCGGGTCCTCGAAGGCAGTGACGTTGCGCAGGCTTTCCAACCCCACCGCCTCGGCCACGAAGCGCACGTTGCTGCTTTCAAAACGCTCACGCTGGCTGTCGCCACGCAAGGCTTCGACCACCACGGCCGCGAACGCACCGAAACGCTGGTACAGGGCGTTGCGCATGGCAGCACTGGCCGATTGCGGCAAGATGGCGGCGCTGACGAACGTGGACACCAGGATGCCCAAGGCAATCTCCAGCACTCGCCACACCGCTGCCATGAACGCCTGGTCCGGGTGCTGCAACACCGGCAGGCCGATCATCGCCGCCGTGTAGCCGGCAAGCACGAAGCCATACGCCTGAAAAGTGCGGTAGCGCATGGCGCCTGCCGAGCACAGGCCCACCCAGACGGCCAGGCTGGGCAGAAACAGTTCGGTGTTCTGCGGGAACACGGCCATCAATGCGACCATCATCACAGAACCCGCCAAGGTGCCCAGCAC
The DNA here is from genome assembly GCF_000730565.1 of Pseudomonas fulva NBRC 16637 = DSM 17717. Classification (GTDB taxonomy): domain Bacteria; phylum Pseudomonadota; class Gammaproteobacteria; order Pseudomonadales; family Pseudomonadaceae; genus Aquipseudomonas; species Aquipseudomonas fulva. Next base: position 18,573 of record NZ_BBIQ01000020.1, read on the forward strand.
CCGGTAGAAGCTCTTGGCGAACACATGCCCGCTTTGCGGCTGCATGACGATGAACACGGTGATCATGGCGGTGCGCGGCTGCGGCAACTCCAGGCGCATGGCCAGCCACAAGGTGATGAAGGCTGCAGCCAGCACCTTGAAGATGTACACCCAGGTGACCCCATCGGTCCGCACCCAGGCCTGGAAACCGCGCCGCCATTGCAGGCTCTGCAACCAGCGCAGGGGTAAACCCCAGGTATTCATGGGCGCTCACTCGGCTTGGCGTTGAGTAGGGCGAGAGGTGCTGGCGTGGCTGGCGGCGCCTGGCGTTCTTCGTCCGGCACATCCGAGCCGGCTTGCAGACCGCCGCCCAGCGCAGTCACCAGCGCGGCGTGAGCGATCAGGCGCGCGGCCTGCACCTGCTGCTGAACCTGCTGCTGACGAAACAGCAGCGTCTGCGCGTTGAGCACGTTCAGGTAGTCAGTTAAGCCCCGCTGGTAGGCGACCATGGCGATGTCGTAGGTTTTCTGCGCCGCGGCGACCGACTCGGCCGCAAAGTGCGCCTGCGCCTGCATCGACTCACGACGCACCAGCTGATCGGAGATGTCCTTGAGCGCGCCGATCACCGTCTGGTTGTAGCGCGCCACGGCCACATCATAGTCGGCGGCGGCGGCCCCCAGTTGCGCGCGCAGACGCCCGCCATCGAAGATCGGCAGGGTGACGGCCGGGCCGACGGTGTAGTTGAACTTGCGCCCGGTGAGAAATGCCAGCGGGCCGCCGCCGGTGGCCACGAAACCCAGGCTGCCGACCAAGTCCACGTTGGGGAAGAAGCCGGCATGGGCCATGTCGATCCCCCGCGCTTGGGCCGCGACCTGCCAGCGGCTGGCGACCACATCGGGGCGCTGGCCGACCAGTTCGGCGGGTAGCCTGGAAGGCAGCGTCAAGGGTGCGGCAAGGGTCAGGCTGGGGCGCTGCAGCTGCGCGCCCTCCCCTGGCCCCTTACCCGCCAGGGCCGCCAGCTGATGAGTGGCCAGGGCGATATCCTCGTCCAAGCTGTCGAGCTGGCGATGGGTTTCCGGCAGCGGCGCCTGAGCCTGGCTGACCTCCAGATGAGTACCGATGCCAGCGTCCAGTCGACGCTGGGCCAGGTCCAGAATCTGCTCTTGCTGCGCCAGTTGAGCCTTGATGATGTCGCGCCGGGCGTAGTGCAGGCTCAGCTCGATGTACACGCTCACCACCGTGTGCTGCAGCTCCAACTGGGCCTGCCTGGCCTCTGCGGCCTGTCGATGGGCCTGGTCCACGGCCTGCTCGCTGGCATTGCGCTCGCGCCCCCACAGATCAAGGGCGTAGCTCAGGCCAAGGCTTGCGTTGTTATCCCAGGTGGTGGCACCGGACAAATCACCCGGGCCATAGAAGGGATCGTCAGGCCAATTGTGCCGGTTGAGCGTCGCCCGACCGGTACCTTGCAGGTGTTCGGCCGACTCGGCAAGGCCAGCCAGGGCCCGCGCTTGACGCACCCGTGCTGCGGCGATGGCCAGGCTGGGGTTGGCGGCCAGCGCCAGTGCTATCCAGTGATCGAGTTGGGGGTCGCGGTAGGCGCGCCACCATTGCTGGTCGGGCCAGTGGGCGTCGGCGGCGGCCTGCTCGATGGCTGCACTGGGGCTCAGGGTGTTGGCTTGCAGCGTTTGGGTCTGCGGGGCAATGCCCCAGGTTCCGATACAGCCGCTCAAGGTGAGGGCAAGGGCACAGGCACTGAACGCTTGGAGCGTTCCGATGATGCAACGCGGCACAGCTGCGATATCCCGAGGAAGAGGTGGAGGGGCTGGGCAATTCTAGGGGGCGGCCACACTGGCGATAAGCGCTGATTCCTGCGAATCTTTGTTACTGAAACAGCGATAATCAGCCTTTGGTCGAACGCAACTTTTCATCCTGGTTGCGCGACTTCGTGACACAATTTTGTCCTCTAGATCGAGAGTGACCCATGGACACCCTGCAAAACATGCGTGCCTTCAGTTGCGTGGCCCAGCTCGGCAGCTTCACGGCCGCAGCGGGCCAGCTGGATACCACCACCGCCAACGTGTCGCGGGCCGTCTCCAACCTGGAAGCGCATCTGCAAACACGCCTGCTCAACCGCACCACCCGCCGCATCGCGCTGACCGAAGCCGGCAAGCGCTACCTGATGCGCTGCGAACAGATTCTGACCTACGTCGAAGAAGCCGAGGCCGAGGCCAGCGACGCCCATGCCCGCCCGGCCGGGCAGTTGAAGGTGCACTCGATGACCGGGGTGGGCCAGCATTTCGTGGTCGATGCGATCGCCCGCTACCGCGAATCGCACCCGGACGTGACCTTCGACCTGACCATGGCCAACCGCGTGCCCGACCTGCTCGACGAAGGTTACGACGTGTCCATCGTGCTGGCCACCGAGCTGCCGGACTCAGGCTTCGTGTCACAACGGCTGGGCATCACCTACAGCATCGTCTGCGCGTCGCCGGCCTACATTGCCCGTCATGGCGTGCCGCAGAAGCCGGCCGATCTGCTCAAGCATGCCTGCCTGCGCATGGTCAGCCCGGTGATACCGCTTGAAAAATGGCTGTTCGATGGTCCCGAAGGCCAGGAAATGGTCAACATCACCAGCTCACCCTTCATGGTCAACACGGCCGATGCGATGCGCACGGCCATTCGCAGTGGCATGGGGGTGGGGGTATTGCCGATCTATTCGGCCATCGAAGGCTTGCGCAACGGCACCCTGGTGCGAATCCTGCCGCAATACCGGCTGCAGGAACTCAACCTGTATGCCATTTACCCGTCGCGCCAGTACCTGGACGCCAAGATCAAGACCTGGGTGGAGTACCTGCGCAACTCGCTGCCGGAAATCCTCGCGGCCCATGAAGCCGACCTGAAAGCGCATTGAGCCACCACCGGCAAGGGTTGCAGCCTGCTGCGCACAACCTGTAGCTTCAGGGTTTTGCCTTCAGGTGAACGATGAAAAAGACCGTCCTTGCCTTCAGCCGGATCACCCCGGCCATGGCCGAGCGCTTGCAGCACGATTTCACCGTGATCATGCCCGATCCCAAACGCGGTGACGTCAACGCGCAGTTCAACGAAGCCCTGCCGCATGCCCACGGCCTGATTGGGGTGGGCCGCAAGCTGGGGCGTGCCCAGCTCGAAGGGGCTGGCAAGCTCGAAGTGGTGTCCAGCGTGTCAGTGGGCTACGACAACTACGACCTGGACTACTTCAACGAACGGGGCATCGCCCTCACCAATACACCGGACGTGCTCACTGAAAGTACGGCCGACCTGGGCTTTTCCTTGATCATGGGCTGCGCCAGGCGGACCGCAGAGCTCGACGCCTGGACCAAGGCCGGCCATTGGCAGGCCAGCGTAGGGCCTGCGCTGTTCGGCAGTGACGTACATGGCAAGACCCTGGGCATCGTCGGCATGGGCAACATCGGCGCCGCCATTGCGCGGCGGGGTCGTCTGGGCTTCAACATGTCGGTCATCTACAGCGGCAACAGCCGCAAGACGGCTCTGGAGCAGGAACTGGGTGCGCAGATGCGCAGCCTCGAGCAACTGCTGGGCGAAGCCGACTTCGTCTGCATCGTGGTGCCGCTGTCCGATGCCACGCGCCAGTTGATCGGCGCCCGCGAGCTGAAGCTAATGAAGCCCTCGGCGTTTCTGATCAACATCGCCCGCGGGCCAGTGGTGGACGAAGCAGCATTGCTCCAGGCCCTGCAGGACGGCACGATCCGAGGTGCCGGCTTGGACGTGTATGAAAAGGAACCCCTGACCGACTCCCCGCTGTTCAGCCTGCCCAATGCCCTGACCCTGCCCCACATTGGTTCGGCGACCGCCGAGACGCGCGAGGCGATGGCCAACCGCGCCATCGACAACTTGCGCGCGGCGCTGCTGGGCGAGCGGCCGAGGGACCTGGTCAACCCTCAGGTGTGGAAAGGCTGAGCACGGGCGTTGCTGAGCGCACGGGCCGCCACCAGTGCGGCCCGGCTTCATGACCAGGCCTAGGCAGGCCGTGGCACCTCGGAACTACGCGCAGCCTTGGGTTTGCGAAACACCAGCACATTGCCCGCCATCACCGCCACCAGGCCAAGCAAGGCGGTGGGCGTCCATTGATAGCCTTCGACGGCCGCCGACACGTTCAGGGCCACCAGCGGGAAAAGCACCGTGCAGTAGGCCGCGCGTTCCGGCCCCATGCGACCGACCAAGGTCAGATACGCCGTGAACGCGATCACCGAGCCCGGCACCGCCAGGTAGAGCAGTGAGCCCACGTAGCGTGTGCTCCACTCCATCTCGAAGGGAATCCCACCCAACAGGCAGGCGATCGCCAGCATGCCTGCCCCATACGCCATGCCCCAGGCGTTGGTGGTCATGGGCTTGAGCCCGGCCGCCTGCTGCACGCTCGAGAGCATGTTGCCTGCCGAAAAACACAAGGTGCCGAGCAGTGCCAGGCCAAGGCCATAGAGGGTCTGGCGGCTGGCCGCATGGTGCGACAGCTCCGGCCAGAAGAGCAGGCCCAGGCCCAGCAAACCCAGGGCCCCACCGCCAAGTACATGCGGGGCTACCTGCCGGCCAAAAAACAGCCGGGCATTGATCGCGTTCCACAAGGTGGCGGTTGAGAACACCACGGCAATGAGGCCGCTGGCGATCCATTGGCTGGCGCTGAGAAAGCAGATGAAGTTGATGCAGAACAGGCACAACCCCTGGGCCAGGCAAATCTGGTGGCCGCGCCGCCCCATGGGCTGCAGGCGCCGGGTGAGCAACAGCACGGCAAACAGGATCAGCGCTGCCAAGGCAAAGCGATAGACGATGGATACCGGGATGGCGACCCCACCCAGCTGGAATTTCAGGGCAATCCAGGTCGTACCCCAGATCAGCACGGTGAGCAGGTAGAGCGACAGGTTCATGGTGTGTTTCCTTTGGGCCGTCCACGGGTGTCCCGGCCAAGGCAGGCATGCCTGGGTACCGGGCATCGCCAGTATTTCGCTCGGTGTCCCTGCCCTGCTTGCATAAACTTGCGCTTTTGCGCATCAGGGCGCTGTCACCAGTCCTTGGCCGCAGTAGCATGTGCAGCAGAGGTAGGCCCCGATGACGCCATTCACCCAGCTGCAAGTGTTCAATGTCATGCATGCATCACCCAACGCCCGGCTGGAGCTCAGCGCGCACCTGGGCGATGGGCTGGCGGCTGCGCTGTGGCGCAACCGCGACGATGCCCGCGACTACCAGGCACCCAGCCACCACACCCTCTCCTGCTACCTGGCCGACGGTACCGGCACCTTTCGACGCCAACGCCCGGCCGACAAAGGTGCTCCGGACAAGCTGTGCGTATTGCCGGCCGAGCACGAGTCGAACTGGGTGATTAACGGGGCCATCCGCATGGCCCACTTGTATGTGAGCCCAACGCAGTTTGCGCTGGGGTGCGTACGCCTGCTCGACCGGGAACCGCGGGCGCTGCAACTGCAGGAGGCGACCTTCCTGGACGACCCCGGGCAGGCCCTGCGCTTTCGCCAGTTGTCAGGCCTTGACTGGAACGAGCCGGCCGAGCGTTTGCTGGCCAGCAGCCTGGCGCACGAGATCGTCGACCACGCCGTGCTCAGCCAGGTGGGCCTGCGCCAAGGTCTGCGCCTGAAGGGCGGGCTGGCACCCAGCCAGCGCCGCCAGTTGATCGACTACATCGAGGCACACCTGGAGCATGCCCTTACCCTTGGCGAGCTGGCCGTGCGGTGCAACCTGTCCGAGTACCATTTCGCACGCATGTTTCGCGTGAGCTTCGGCTTGCCACCCCATCAATACCTGCTGGCCCGGCGCCTGCACCGGGCGTGCCTGCTGCTGCGGCTGGGCCATGCGCCCTTGGGCGAGGTGGCCCTGGCCTGCGGGTTCGCCAGTGCCAGCCATTTCAGCAATCGCTTCCGCCAGGTGCTGGCGGCCACGCCTGGGGAGTATCGCCAAGCCCTGGGCCGAAGGGCCGGTCGCTAGAATTCGAAGGTGCCCGATACGCTCACCTGCCGCGCATCGCCCACCGCCACGAAGTACTGGTTCACCGACGAGCTGTAGTACACCTTGTCGAACAGGTTCTTGACGTTCAGTTGCAGACGAACGGTGTGCTCGTCCAGTTGGGTCTCGTAGCTGGCGAAGGCGTCGGACACTGTGTAGGACGGCAGGTCGAAGGTGTTGGTCGCATTGCCGGTACGCTCGCCCACATAACGAGCCCCGGCACCGGCGCGCAGGCTGTCGCCACCGAACAGGCTGCCGAAATCGTAGACGGCGGACAACGAAGCGCCGTGCCGCGCCACGTTCTGCAGGCGGTTGCCCTTGAGGGCCGGGTCCTGGGTGACCTTGGCATCGGTGAAGGCGTAGCTGCCGATCAGGCTCCAGCGCTCGCTCAACTGGCCGGTCAGGTCCAGCTCGACGCCCCGGGAGTTCACTTCACCGGCATTGCTGTAAACCGTCTCGCGGGTACTCGAATCGAAGTTGGACACCAGAACGTTGCGCTTGGTGATGTCGAACAAGGCCAGGGTACCCGTGATACGCCCCGGCACGTCGAGCTTGGCCCCAAGCTCCCACGACTTACCCTCTTCCGGGGCGATGGCGCCGTCGAGCACCACGTTGCCGGCCAGTGGCGCGATGGTCGAGTTGGGCTTGAACGACTCGCTGTAGCTGCCGTAGAACGAGAGTTGCTCATCGACCTTGTACACCACCCCCGCATGGGGGACCCAGGTTTGCCCACTGATGTCGGTGTTGGCATTGAACGGGCGCCCGCGACCGGCGTACTGGTCATATTGCTGGAAGCGCCCACCGGCCACCAGGATCCAGTGATCGTCCAGGTGCAGCGCATCCTGCATGAACAGGGCGTCGGTGCGCAGCTTGTCGGTCTGGTCACTGTCGGAGGCGCGTACCGTGCTGCCTTCCACTTCACGCCCGTACACGGGGTTCAGGTAGCTGAAGGAGGTGCGCGGCGTCTGGCGGATCAGGTCGGCGCGGTACACCTTGCGGTCTTCATGGTCCAGGCCCACCAGCAGGTCATGCTGCAGGCCTGCCAACTGGACCGTGCCAGCCAGGCTCGCCGTGACGAACTGGTCCCGGCTCATGGCACCGCGCGTGCCATCGATGCTGCGCGACAGTGTGCCGGTGCGCGGGTTGACCCCGGTCACGCGTACCTGGCTGGCGTCATAGGTTTCCCGGTTGAAGCTGTAGCCCAGGTGCAGTTTCCAGTCGTCGGCAAGCTGATGGTCCAGTTGCAGGCTGTAGAGGTCGGAGCGGCCCTGCATATCGTTGAACGGCTCATCCAGGCGCCGAGTGGCTGGGATGTCAAGCGGATGACCGTCGTTACCGAAGGCCGTGCCGCGGTCGAACGGGTAGAGAAACTCACGGTGCTCGTAGGCCACCACCACTTGGGTATCCTCGCCCAGCCAGGCCAGCGAGGGGGCCAGCAGCGTCTCGCGGCGCACGCCATAGTTGCGCCAGTAGTCTTCGTCCGTATGGTCGGCAATCAGGCGGTAGGCCATGTTGCTGTCCCCCAGCGCGCCGGTGCTATCGAACCCGCCACCGCTGCCGTTCTTGCCATCGCCATAGGTCGAGCCGCGTGCAGTCAGGGCGTTGTAGGCCTGCAACTGCGGCCGCTTGCTGACCACGTTGATCACGCCGCCTGGATCCTGGATGCCGTACAGCAGCGAAGCCGGCCCCTTGAGCACCTCGACCCGCTCAGTGCTGGCACTGAGGCTGCGGCCCTGCACCAACGGCATGCCATCGCGCATGATCGAGCCGTCGCGGTTGTCGCCAAAGCCGCGCTTCATGACGGTGTCGGAGGTACCGCCGAAATTGTTGCCTTGGGTAATGCCGCTGACATTGGCCAGGGCATCGTCAAGGTTGCGCGGCGCCTGGTCGCGCAGCACTTGGGCAGGCACCACGTTGATCGCCTGGGGGATGTCCTGAGTGGGGCCCTGGCCACGCATGATCGAGGTGGTGGCCGGCGGCTGATAGCTTGAGCTGTCGAGCTGCGAAGTCACGGTGGTGGCCTGCAGGTTCAAGGCACCTGCGGTGTCCAGCGCCTCCAGGGTGAAGGTATGGGCATCGACCCGTCGCCAGATCAGCCCGGCATTACCCAACAAGCGTTGCAACGCTCGCTCGGCGCTCAAGGCCCCGCGCAGCGCAGGCGCCTGCACGGCAGGCAGCGTCAGGGTATGGACCACGCTCTGCCCGGTGACGCGGCTGAAGGCGTCCAGGGCCTGGAGCAGTGGCTGGGCGGGTTGGTCGAAGGTGTAAGCTTGCGCGCGTTGCGCCGCACTCACCGCTGGGGTGTAGACGAACGGCGGGAGTACTGCAAGACCGAGCCAGAGGGGAACGCAACGCAAGGTAGACTTCATGAACGCTGACCTGAGAGAGGGTGTTGAGTGCGAATGAATCGCACTTCCACGCACTACACGGTTGAGGGGTGGTGATACCTCACCTGCGGGATGAAGTTTTTTTGAGAGCATGGCATCAGGTGCATAACGACCAGCATTCAACGGATAACCGTGAACCGCCCAAGCACCGTCTGACGCGAAAAGCCCAACACTGCACCCAGTGAGTCCAGCGCCTGCAGCGGTTCGGCAATGGGGAAACTACCACTGACTTCACGGTGCCCCAATGCTTCGTTGAGCAGCACGATGTGACCGGGGTAATAGCGACCCAGCTCCTCGACCACTTGCGCCAGCGGCGCCTGGGAGTAGGTCAGCCAACCTTCGCGCCATGCCAGACGCTGCTCGCTGTCGACCGACAACGTGTGGCTGACCTGCCCCGCGCTGTAGCTCACCTGCTGGTTGGCAATCAGCTCACGGGCCACGGCTCCCTTGGATGGGCGGACCGCTACGCGACCGGCGCGTACGGTGACCTGGGTGGCGGCGCCCTGCTCGCGTACTTCGAACTCGGTTCCCAGCACTCGCACCTGCCCATCCGCGGCCTGCACCACAAAGGGCTCGCCAGTGTGGGTGACCTTGAAGAACGCGGCGCCGTGCAGCAACCGCACGCGTCGCTGGCCTTTGTCGAAATGCACGGCAATCGCACTGTGGGCGTCCAGCGTGACCGCCGAGTGGTCCGGCAAGGTCACTTCGCGCCGTTCGGCCGACGTACTGTAGTCGGCGCGCAGATCCAGCAGCCAGTGCCCGGGCTGCCATCCAACGAGCATGCCAATGGCCATGATCAGGCAAGCGGCCATGGCCAGCGCCCCTGCACGCCAACGCCTGGGGCGCCTCGTAGCAGGCGGCGTCATCCGGTCGAGGTAGTGTTGCAGGGCCAGCCGGTCTTCATCGGCCAGGGTCGCGGCAGCGGAAGCACTGTGGTTCCACAGCGCCTGCGCCTGCTCGTACGCAACCGGGTGCCGGGGATCGGCCAGCAGCCAACGCCTGAACGCCGCGCAGCGGGCCTGCTCGGGCTGCCCGTTGATGCGTACAAGCCACTGCAGGGCGGCATCGGATTGTGCCTGGGTGACAGCAGCTAACGTGGTCGTCACGGCGTGCCCCGTGGTCGTCGTGGAATGGGCGCGGCCAGGGCGACACTGGCCTTGCAGGCTTGCAGGGCACGCATCATATGTTTTTCCACGGCGCTTTGGGACAGTTGCATGGCGAGTGCTATTTCGCTGTACGTGCAACCGTGGACACGGTTGAGCAGAAAGATCTGCCGGGTACGCTCGGGTAACGCACGCAAGGCGTTTTCGATACGTTGCAGATCGTCATCCACCTCCAGGGTCTGCTCCAGCGTCTGGCTCACAAGGTGCGCGCTGTCCTGTGAAGCATCAGCGACAGCACGCTGTCGGCTGCTCTCGCTGCGCAAGTGATCGATGGCCAGGTTGCCGGCGCAGCGCATCAAGTAGGTGTCCAGGGCTTCGACCTTGACCTGCGCACGCCCCCAGAAGCGCAAGAACAGTTCCTGGACCAGGTCGGACGCGGTGGCCCGGCAGCCTACCCGGCGACTGACCAGCGCCTCCATGCGCGCGCGCTGGGCCATGAAGACCTGGATAAAGCGGGCACGAGCGCTCGATTCACCGTCCGAGCCATCGTTCTGCGTCGTGGGGCTCATGGCATCACCCGGCTGACAGGACCAGCAACGGCCCCAGCAATGCGCTGACGGCGGCCATGCCGACCAGCAAGCGCGGCAGATACGGCAACGCGAACACCCACAAGGTCACACCTGCCATCACCACGGCCGTCCACTCCACCAAGCCGTGAGCCCAGCCCCGCGACTGCACAGCAAGGGCCAACGAGACCAGCAGCATGAGCCAGCCGGTCACGCGTAATAGCTGCGGTTGTCCTGGACCAGGCGTGCGCCCCAACAGCGTTTCGAAGTGCTTGGGCATGGCCAGGCACAAGGCGGCGAAACCCGCAAAGGCGATCAAGGCGATACCGAACATCATCGGGCCTGCGCCGTTTCATGGCCAACCTGGCTGGCGCGTGAACGGGAAAGCTTGGCCGAGGCCACCGCAGGGCGCAGCTTCTTGCTTGCCAGCCAGGCCAGGAATACGCCGCAGCCCAGTGCGGTGAGGTCGAACCCCGCCATACTCCAGTCGCCATCGATGATGGCGTGGTCGAGCCCGTGCGCCGTGGTCAGCGCGTTGAGCAGGGGCAACAGCATGAAGGCCAGCGCCCCGAGTGCCAATTGCTCACCCCAGGCCCGGCGACCGCTACGCGCAATGGCATGCGCCAGCGCCAGGCCCCACGTGATGAAAAACGCGTTGACCTCCCAGTCGGCACGGGCTTCAAGCGCCACCGGCAGCAGCCGGTTAGCCCAGAAAAAGCTGGCCACTGCCAACAGCAGCCCACTCATGCTGACGATATTGAGCACTTCCACCAGACGCAGCTCACGTGGAACGCGTGGGGCTTTGGCATGCTTGAGCTGGCGCTTGTCCAACCACATCACCAGGCCGGTCCCGATTACAGCGGTGCCCGCCAGCCCGAAGCAGAAATACAGCCATCGCAGCCAAGGGCCAGCAAAATTGCCCATGTGCAACCCGGCGAAACTGAATGCCGTCAGCATGGCGCCACTTTCGGGCTTGCCTTGTTCGAGCAGCGCGCCTGTGGCGCCGTCGAAGGTCCAGTTGGCACTGCGACGATAGGCAACGTGGTCGGCGGCAGATTGAGTGAAGGTGACCCGGGCGTTGCTGTCGCCCGGGTTCTCGACCCGAATGTTGCCCACCCGCGCCCCTGGTTGCAGCGCCTGGACCTGGGCATACAGACCCGGCAGTGGTGCAAGCGGCGCGGCGACCTGGGCTGCCTTGGGCGCCTCCCCTCCCCCAAACAGATCATTGAAATACTTCGAGGTGTCATCGCCGTAATGCGCCATCAGCCCTGCGGGCATGACCAGGTACATGAACAGCACCAGGCTGCTGTAGCTGATCATCAGGTGAAACGGCAGCACCAGCACGCCAATGGCGTTGTGACCGTCCAGCCAGGAACGCTGGCCTTTGCCAGGACGAAAGGTGAAGAATTCCTTGAAGAGCTTCTTGTGGGTGATGATGCCGGTGACCAGCCCCAGCAGCATGATCAGGGCGCAGAATGTCGACAGCCAGCGGCCATACGGATAAGGCATCTGCAGCTGGAAGTGGAACCGGTAGAAGAACTCACCGCCACGACTGTCGCGCGCCGTGACGGGCTCGCCGGTCTTCGCATCGAGGGTCTGAGTGACGAAACCGCGCGGCCCGCCGTTCGCATCCCGATACCCGACCTTCACACCTGCTTCGCGCTCATTGGGCAAACGAATGAACCAGCTTTGCGAAGCGGGCGCCTGACGTTGCAGGTAGCGCTGCGCCGCCTCCAGTGCGGCCTGCGGGCTGGCGGCGTGATGGCTTATCTCAGGCTGCATCCAGTGGGTGATTTCTTCCTTGAAGTACGACAGGGTGCCGGTGAGGAAGATGGCAAAGAGCAGCCAGCCGAACAGCAGGCCCGTCCAGGTATGCAGCCAGGCCATCGCCTGGCGGAAGCCTTCTTTCATGGCAATTTCATCCAATGGACCAGTGCGCCAAGCAGCCCGAGCACCAGGCTCGGTATCAACACGCCCAGCCACGCTCGCCAGGCATCACGGCAGGCAAAGCAACCGATGAATGCCAGCACGTAGAACACGAACGACAGCATCAGGCCGATCAGCGTGGCGTCGACCGGCGCCACGGGCAGCGACACTGCCACGCAGAAACTGGCCGTAGACGCCAACAGGTAACCGCCGAGCAACGCCGCCAGGCTGCGTGAAGCCACGGCCAGGCGATAGCTGGGCGTGAGGCTGGCGGGTTTATGGGTCATGACGAAGTCCGGAAAGGGTCAGGCCAGCAATAATAATGATATGGATTCTCATATGCAAAGCATGGCCGACAGCATGCCGGGCAAAAGTGAGCAATCGGCTTTGCTACAAGACATTTATTTTTTCGAGGGGGTTGAATTCGCTGTTCGCTTGCCTGACCTTAGAGTCAAGAGGCGCAGAAATTCCAAGGGTCTCAAGGGCCTGGCGTCTCCACGCGAGCAAGCTGAATAAGGATTGAATCATGCAAATCCAGGTCAACAGCAGCAACCACATCGATGGCAATGCCCGGCTCGACGAGTGGGTCCGCAACACGGTGCAAGACACGCTGGAGCGCTACGAGGAAGACCTCACCCGTATCGAGGTGCACCTGCGCGATGAAAACGGCGGCAAACCCGGACCACAGGACAAGCGCTGCCAGATGGAGGCTCGCCCCAAAGGCCATCAGCCGATCTCGGTGACCCATACGGCCAATTCGCTTGACCAGGCGGTGGAAGGCGCGGCTATTAAGCTGACCCACGCGCTGGAGCATCTGTACGGCAAGTTGCGCAGCAAGCGTGGCGTGCTGGAGCTGAGTGATCCGGAGGCTTGATCACCTGACCAGAATAGGGCCGCGCAGCGGCCCTTGCCTTATCCAGCCGCAGGGGCTCAGCCTTGCACTACTGCGCCTGTCACGACCGATAAACGGTTGGAACCTGCTCCCGCCCCCGCCAGTCAATTTCTGCATCATCACGTTGCAGAAGCGCCATCATGACCAACCCATTCGATCAGATCAGTGCAGCGTTCAGCCCCCAGTACCGGGTCAACCTGAGCATCGAGGCGCTAGACGGGAGCATCATGCTCACCTTGTCTGACGAGGCGGGCATTGCCGCCAAACGCTTGATCAGCCAGGCGCAACGCAACGACCCTGCTCGTTTGCAACGGGTCATCGACAGCATCCGCCTGGGTCTGGCGATAGACCGCAGCCAGAACCCCATGCAAGTGCTCGCCGCCCTCACGCGCCCCGGTGGCGGCCAAGCACGCAACGTCGTGGCCAACTGAGGGTTACTTGCCCTCTTCCACATCCTTGCCGCTGGCATCCAGGGCCTTGGTCGACGGATAGCGATACGACGCGTAGCGCACCACCAGAATGGCCAATGCCAGCAGCAGAATGCCCCCGCACACGTACAGCAAGCCTACATCCGGCGCCTTGTGGTGCGACACGTCGCCAATCAACAGGCGGGTGAGCGCCGTGATGGCCACGTACAGTAGAAAGCGGATGGGCATGTGGTTGGTCTTGAAATAGATGCCTACCATGGCGCCCAACTCCAGGTAGATGAACAGCAGCAGGATGTCATCCACACTGATCCCACCCTTGCCGAGCATGTCCAGGAAGGTCACCACAGCGGCATAGGCGGTTATCGCACCGATGCCGAACAAGGCCAGGTAGTGAAAGCCTTCGACGCACAGGTTGCCCAGCGAATCGGCTGAACCATGCAAGCCTTTGCGCAGTTTTTCTGCCCATTTGATGTTCACGATCAACGACTCCCCAAAGCTATCCAAAAAATGATGCGCTACCCGTATGACGCTTGTGCCATGCAGTTAAAGGGCCAGGCACAGGGGCTTGGAAGGTGGTCGAGTGACGCAGGACACGCGCAGCACCCGGGAAATTCAGGGTTGCGCGATTCGGAGAATGCCATTACTGTATATAGATACAGTAAATCGTTAACAGCAAAAAGGCATAGAGGTGATGAATGGCCGTCGAAGTGGTGTATCGCAGCAGCCGCGACCCGGAGCGCTTGTTCATGGATAAAGCCGAAGCAGACCGTCACGACAAGATGCTTGAACTGGCTGAGCGCCTGGCAGAAGTGCTGCACAAGGCCGTGCCATCATTGAGCGAGCAGCAGGTAGAAGAAGCTGGTATCTACATGGCGAAGAACCGCGACGTGTTTGCTAGGGCGTTCAAGAGCCAGCCTGACGCGCTGGGTGAACTGCTCGAAAGCGATGCTGCTCAATAGCGATCGCTGGTGCCTTGATTGCCTAAGGGCGCGGAAATCACGCGTACAGCAAACGTTCCGCCAGCGCCTGCGCCACACGTGCAGGTGAACGCTTTTCAGCCTGGGCATGGCCGAACACTTCGGTGAGTCGGGCAGGTATACGGGCAATATGGGCGGTGATCGCCTCCGCTCTTTCGCCCTTGTGAGCCAACGCCGAGTAGATCAGGGCGCCTGCGTTGATCACGTAATCAGGCGCATAGAGAATTCCTCGCCCCTCCAACTGATCGGCAACATGCAGCGATGCCAGCTGATTATTCGCAGCGCCTGCCACCGCCGCGCACCTCAACTGCATCATACTTTGCCCATTCAATCCCGGGCCTACGCCGCACGGGGCGAAGATGTCGCAAGGTGTACTGGGTAGCGCATCGTGGGCAATCGGTTGTGCGTCGAACTGCTCCACTGCAAGTCGCACCCGGCCTGGCTCCAGGTCGCTGACCAGCAGGTCTGCACCGGATGCATGCAGATGTTCGGCCAGCGCATACCCCACGCTCCCCAGTCCCTGAACGGCAACACGCAGCCCTTCCAGGTTGTGGCTGCCCAGCCGTGCATGGGCGGTGGCGCGCAGGCCCGCGAATACCCCCATCGCCGCATGTGGGGCAGGGTCACCCAGCGCCGTCGTGCTGACAACATGGGGGGTGCCCTGCGCCAGGCAATCCATGTCCAGCGTCGAGGTGCCGCTGTCCAGGGCAATGAGCAGTCGCCCTTGCAAGCTATCGATGCAGCGGCCGAGTGCCTCGAACAGGGCGGCGCGGTCGTTCACATGCGGACTGCGCAAAATGACCGCCATGCCGCCCCCGAACGGCAGGCCCGCCATTGCCGCTTTGTAGCTCATGCCCTGGGCCAGGGTGACTGCATCGGTGATGGCACTCTCATGATCGGTGTAGGCCAGGTAGCGACAACCGCCCATGGCCGGCCCGAACCGCTCGCTGTGAATGACCACGACGGCTTCAAGGCCTGTCTGCGGATCGTTGAACACATGCAGTGACTGAGTACGGGTGCTTTGCATCAGTGCGAACATGGCCTGGCTCCCCCATGAGGTGCAGCATCCAGTATAGGCACCTGAACCGGGCAGGCCGGGCTACCGGACAACTGGACGAAACCGCTCTGGCCGGCTATTACTCAAGGGTGAGTGGAGAAGCCCATGAAGCCACGTCAAGCCTGCCTGGCCTGCCTTGAAAACAAGCCTGCCGCCCTGCTGCAAGCTGCGCTGTGGATCGCCGCCGAACATGACCCAAGCGTCGACCCTGATGCCTGCCAGGCCGTCTGCCAGAACATGCAGCACACCATCAGCATTCATCTGCCCATGGTGGCGGCCACTGAACTTGCCCAGCCGCTTTTGCGCCAGCTCAACGCGTTAGGTTTCCAACAGGATGAATACCTGCCGCTGCGTCCGCACGCTGCCTTGATGAACCATGTGCTGACAAGGCGACGCGGCCAACCGTTGGCCTTGGCCATCCTGGCACTGGAGTTTGCGCAACGTTTGTCCATTCCACTCGAAGGTGTCAGCTTCCCGGGGCACTTCCTATTGCGCGTGCCGGGTGCCGACCATTTGCTCGACCCCTGCGGCGGTCGGCGTCTTTACCCCAATGATTGCCGGGAGCTGCTGATCCGCCAGTACGGCCCTGGCACCGCGTTGAGCGCCGAGCACCTGCGCCCGGCCAGCGCGATGCAGATGCTGCAACGGCTGTCACGCAACTTGCGCCACCTGCACACCAGTAATGATGCCCCACTCGCGGCGCTGATCGATGCCGAGCGCGTCATGCAACTGGGGCCCGCCCAGGTTGGCGACTACCTGGCCCGGGCAAGCCTGTACAGGCAACTCGATTGCCCGCACGCCGAACGCTTCGACCTGGAACATGCGTTGCTGCTCACGGAAGACCCTGTGCAGCGACTCGTATTGAACGAGCGTCTGGAGCAATTGCCCTCGACAAGCCGCTCCCTTCATTGATCACCAATCGAACGCGGCTCACCGCGGTGTATCGGACTGACGCGAAGGATGAGCCTGCATGAACGCCGGATGCTGCTCCGCCAACGCCGCCACTCTGCGGATGCGCGGGTAACGCCCTAGGTCGATCCCGAATCGCTCGGCGGCATAAAGCTGCGGTATCAGGTAGACATCCGCCAGGCCAGGGGTATCGCCCAGGCAATACCCACCCTCGCCGATCACCTGCTCGACAGCCCCCAGCCCCTGTCTTATCCAATGACCGATCCATTGGTTGATCTGCACTTCATCCTGGCCCGCTTCACGCAGGCGGTTGAGCACGCTGACGTTGTGCAGGGGGTGGATGTCGCAGCCGATGATCGCCGCCACCCCGCGGGCCTTGGCGCGCTGCGCTGCACCTTCCGGTAGCAGGGCGGGCTGCGGGTAGGCCTCTTCCAGGTACTCGATGATCGCTGGGGATTGCACCAGCAGCTCGCCACCGTCTGTACGCAGGGTGGGTACCCGGCCCTGGGGATTGATACCCAGGTAACCGGCTTGCCGATGCTCGCCTTGCAGCAGATTGACGGGCAGTGCACGGAAGGTCAGCCCTTTGAGGGCCAAGGCAATCCGCACCCGGTAGGACGAGGTGGAACGGTAATAGGTATACAGCTCCATGCCTGCGCTCCTCAGTTGGCCGCGATGACCCGGCCACGGCACTCGCCGAACCCGATGCTCACCTCACCGTCGCACACACCCCGTGCCCGCAGGATGACTTCGTCGCCGTCCTCCAGAAACTTGCGCACTTCGCCATTGGGCAACTCCACCGGGTGCTTACCGCCCTCGGTGATTTCCAGCAAGCTGCCATAGGACCCTGGGGTGGCACCTGACAGGGTGCCGGAACCGAACAGGTCGCCGGGTTGCAACTGGCAACCGTTGACACTGTGGTGCGCCACCAGCTGGGCCACCGTCCAGTACATGCTGCGGGTGTTGCTCAGGGCCAGGCGGTGCGGCGTAGCCCCCTCCTCCCGCATGCGTTCGGTGAGCAGCAGCACCTCCAGTTCGATGTCGAATGCACCGGCTGCCTGATCACGCTTGTCGAGCAGGTAGGACAGCGGCTGGGGATCCCCTTGCGGCCTGGCCGGCTGAGCGCAGCGCAGGGGCGCCAGCGCCTCGGCCGTGACGACCCAGGGCGAAATCGTGGTCACGAAGCTTTTGGACAGGAACGGCCCCAGTGGCTGGTATTCCCACGCCTGGATGTCTCGCGCCGACCAGTCGTTGAGCAGGCACAGGCCCGCGATGTGCTCGGCGGCATCGCCGATGGGGATGGCCTGGCCCATGTCATTGCCCTGCCCGATCCAGATGCCCAGCTCCAGCTCGTAGTCCAGCCGCGCACACGGGCCGAAGCTCGGTTCGCTCTGCCCGGCGGGCAATGTCTGGCCCTTGGGCCGGCGAACATCCGTCCCGGAGGGGCGAATGGTCGATGCACGGCCGTGATAGCCGATGGGCACGTACTTGTAGTTGGGAAGCAAGGGGTTGTCGGGGCGGAATAACTTGCCGATGTTGCGGGCGTGCTCGATGCCCACGTAGAAGTCGGTGTAATCGCCGATCTGGGCCGGCACGTGCATCTGGCAAGTGCTGGCGGGGTAAAGCGCCCCTTCCAGCATTGCCTGGTGCTCGGACTGCTCACCGAGCAACTCGAGCAGCCGTTCACGCAGCGCCACGCGCGCTCCGCGCCCCAGTGCGAAGAACCCATTCAAGGTGCCGCCCTGCGTAGCGAGTACCGCCGCCTTGGCCTGACCTTCGAACAAACCCAAGCCCAGCACCGCCTCAAGGTCGAGGATGGCATCGCCGATGGCCACGCCACAGCGTCTGGCCTCGCTGCCACGACTGAAGATACCCAAGGGCAGGTTCTGCAGCGGGAAGTCACTGTGCCCATTGGCATGGCTCACCCAACTGCGGGCGATAGCGTGTTGGTTCATGGGTTATCTCCGGTTCGGGTTGAAGGTGCTGGGCAAGGTGGCCCAGCAGCTGTCGTAGTCGGTCTGCAACTGCGGGCAGGCCATGGCGTACTGGCTCGGGCGCAGCACCTGGCTGGTCTCGAACATGAACGCCATGGTGTTCTCGATCTTGTGCGGGGCAAGCTCGGCGGCGATGGCCCTGTCGCACGTCTCGGCATCCGGGCCATGGGCGCTCATGACGCTGTGCAGGGAGGCGCCACCGGGCACGAAGCCTTCGGCCTTGGCATCGTAGGCACCGTCGATCAGCCCCATGAACTCGTTCATCAGATTGCGGTGGAACCACGGTGGACGGAAGGTGTTCTCGGCCACCATCCAGCGCGGCGGGAAGATCACGAAGTCCATGTTGGCAAGGCCGTGCACACTGGTCGGTGAGGTGAGCACGGTGAAGATCGAGGGGTCCGGGTGGTCGAAGCTGACGGTGCCCAAAGTATTGAAGCGGCGCAGGTCGTATTTGTAAGGCACGTTGCTGCCGTGCCAGGCCACCACGTCCAGCGGCGAATGCTGGAGTTCACATGCCCAGTGCTCCCCCAGGAATTTCTGTACCAGCTGCACTGGCCCGGTGGTTTGTTCATAAGCGGCCACCGGCGTTTCGAAATCGCGAGGGTTGGCCAGGCCATTGCTGCCGATGGGCCCCAGGTCCGGCAGGCGCAGGGGCGCGCCGTGGTTTTCGGCAAGGTAGCCACGCGCCTGGGCATCGACCAGCTCGACGCGAAATTTCATGCCGCGGGGAATCACTGCAATTTCAAGCGGGCCGACCTGCATGACACCCAGCTCGGTGGCGATGCGCAGGCGACCTTGCTCAGGCACCAGCAACAGCTCGCCGTCGGCGTTGAAGAACACGCGCTCCATGGAGCGGTTGGTGCAGTAGATGTAGATGCTCACACCGCCAGGCGCATGAGCAGGGCCATTGGCCGCCATGGGCACCCAACCCTCGATGAAGTCGGTCGGCGTTTGCGGGATGGGCTGCGGGTTCCAGCGCAGGCGGTTGGGCGTGATCGTACCCAACGCCTCGCTCAGAGGCTGGCGCGCAAGGCGCTCGAAACGCGGGTGAGCGGCCGACGGCCGGATGCGGTACATCCAGGTGCGGCGCAGCTCATGACGGGCCATGGTGAACGCTGTGCCGGAGAGCAGCTCGGCATAGAGCCCATAGGGAGTTTTCTGAGGCGAGTTCTGCCCGACCGGCAATGCGCCTGGCAACGCTTCGCTGGTGAATTCGTTGCCGAAACCGCTGAGGTAGTGAAGGTCAGGTGCAGGGTCGCGATTCATCGATGCCTCCGGGCCGGGGCGGCCTGTGGGAGCAGTTGCTGCTGCCCGAGGGAACGGCGGCGCATCTGCATTGTTTTTATCGTAATCAGATTACGAATAACGTAATTTGCTCTGCGCCAGGCGTCAAGCTATAAAGGCGCGACTCGATGACTCGCGGATGATCCTACCGATGGCCAAAGCCAGCTCCCCTACCGACAACGGCAAGCAGAAGGTCCGCTCAGCCGAGGTGGGCACCGACATCCTCAAGGCATTGGCCGAACTCTCGCCTTCTACGTCACTGTCCAGGCTCGCAGAGCATGTCCAGATGCCGGCGAGCAAGGTGCATCGTTACCTGCAAGCCTTGATTGCCAGCGGGTTCGCCGAACAGAATGCGGCCACCAATCATTACGGTCTGGGGCGCGAAGCATTGCGCGTGGGCATGGCCGCGCTGGGCAGCATCGATGTACTGAAAGTCGCCGCGTTGCCGCTCTCCCAGCTGCGTGATGAATTGAACGAGAGTTGCTTCATTGCGGTGTGGGGCAACCAGGGGGCGACCGTGGTAAGCATCGAACCGGCCGTGCGCGCCGTCACCGTGGTGACGCAGATCGGCTCGGTATTGCCGCTGCTGACCTCGTCCACCGGGCTGGTG
Organism: Pseudomonas fulva NBRC 16637 = DSM 17717; assembly: GCF_000730565.1. Classification (GTDB taxonomy): domain Bacteria; phylum Pseudomonadota; class Gammaproteobacteria; order Pseudomonadales; family Pseudomonadaceae; genus Aquipseudomonas; species Aquipseudomonas fulva. Next base: position 38,691 of record NZ_BBIQ01000020.1, read on the forward strand.
TTCGCGGCCCATTTGCCTGAGCGGGAAACCGTGGACCTGATGGCGCGCGAGCTGACCCAGCTCAAGCAGCGGCCTGATGATTATCAGCAGGTACTGGCAGGTATACGTGAACGCGGCCTGCACCACATCCACGGGCTGCTGATGCCGGGTGTGGATGCGCTGTCAGCACCGATCTTCAACGCCATGGGGCAGATCGCTGCGGTGATGACGGTGGTGGGGCCCACGTCGATGTTCCAGGCCGATGAACAAGGCCCTGCGGCGCAGCGGCTACTGGCTGCCACGCGCGAGACAAGCTGGCGCATGGGGCACTGCCCAGCGCCTTGAGTACTGCAGACTGTTGCCTGGTATGTAACGGTGAATGTCGCCGTATGCGGTTTTTCCAGCGGATTCAATTGCTTATTATCGGATCACTGGCTGCCACCGAGGGCTCTCCCCCCGCTCGCGGTGTCAGCCAGGTGTATCGACGTAGATTTTGAAGCTCCTTGATCTGACGTCTCGATTGACCGCTGCGAAAGGCAGCGGTTTTTTTTGCCTGCGATTTAGTGCTCAAGGGCCTGGTTGCCGCTTCAACGGGTCAGGACTGGGCCACCTTGAGCGAGCCGAACGCCTGGGCGGGCTCCCTGAACGCCAGGTAATGACGCAACACCTGTTGCGGCGCTTCGGTATGCGGATGATGACCAATACCCTGCAACAGCACGGCATCGGCGGTCGGTACGTGCCGACGGTAGTGTTCGACCATGTGCGCGCCATAAAGGGGATCGACTGCGCCAGCGATCAGACGCAACGGCACCGTCCCTTGCAGCGCCTGTGTCCAGCGATCACGGTGGCGCATGCGTTCAGGCACGTAACCGGCAAGCCTGTGCAGCACGCGCGTGCCGCGATTGGCAGCCAGCATGCTCCAGAAGTCGTCGAGCACGCTTTCGCTCGGGTGGGTACACGGCCCGTAGACACGGGTCAGGTGACGCACCAAGTCATCACGGCTGAACGAACGCGCCACCAACCACCCCAGGTGGCTTAGCAGCAGCTTCTGCAGCAGCAGCATGCGACAGCCTTCAGGAAACAGGCCGCTGTTGAGAAAGACGCAGCTGGCGATACTGGCACGCTGTTCATGATGCCGAGCCAGCAGTTCCTGAGCCACGTTACCGCCGTAGTCATGAGCCAGCACATCCACCGGCTGCTCGATCTGCAGGTGAGCCAGCAAGGCCTGCTGCAAGTCGGCCTGCTCCATCAGGCTATAGACGTGATCAACCGGTTTGGCCGAATCGCCGAACCCTAGCATGTCGCAGGCCACCACCCGATAGCGCTGGGCCAGAGGCCCCCACAGGTAATGCCAGTCCCAGCTCCCTGTAGGAAAACCATGTAGCAAAAGCAGGGGCGTTCCTTGCCCTGCGGTCCAGTAGCGGATGCTCTGGCCCCGGAATGTGAAACTCTGTCCCCGGGTACGCCAGACGCACAATGGAATTTCGGCCATGGGCATCGGAAGGCACCGGGTTAAGGAATATGGACGCGATAGGGCAAGGCTGCTGTCATTGCATGTCACCTCGGCACTTGCATGTGCTCTCTATGTCGAGACACAGTCTAGCCAGCGGCCGAGGCGCTTGAACTTGCGTTGCCAGCCAGCTTGATGACTGAGCGAGTCACCTGCACCAGCGGTAGGCGCAGCCTGCCTGGTTGCCGGCTGCGTTCCCGTCCTGCAAAACGTCAGGCATTCAGTGCCTGGGCCAGTTCAGCCAGCCACGGCTCGGCATCGGTTTCCGGTGTCACGCTCTCGCTGGCATCGAGCCGCAGCATGGGCACCACCTCGTGCACGCCAAGTTCGGCAAACAGTTCGCGCATCTGTTCGCCGCCGCCGCAATACGTATCGCCATAACTGGAATCGCCCAAGGCGATGACTGCACCCGGCAGGCCACGCCAGGCGGCCGGTAGGGTGTCGCGAATGGCGCTATAGAGGGGCATGAGGTTGTCGGGCAGCTCGCCCATGCCGGTGGTGGAGGTCACCGCCAGCACTGCCTGCGGGCCGAACGCCTGCAGGTCGGGCAAAGAGGCTCGGTTGGCGTGCCAGGCCTCCAGGCCAGCAGCCTTGAGCAGCGATTCGGCGTGACGGGCGACTTCTTCGGCGGTGCCGTACACCGATCCGGAAATAATGACGACTTTCATCAGGGAAAAGGTTTCCGATACTGAGTGAAATCGTAGGATACTAGCACCCAGCGCTGGCACAAGGCCGTGGTAATGCCCGTGGCCCTCATCCCTTCACTGCATGACCTACACATGATCACTGCGCAGTTGCTGCAATCGATGGTCGATGCCTCGGACGACGGTATCGTGGTCGCCGAACAGGAAGGCGACGACACCATCCTCATCTACGTGAACGCGGCTTTCGAGCGCCTAACCGGCTACAGCCGAGATGAAATCCTGTACCAGGACTGCCGATTCCTGCAGGGAGACGACCGCGACCAACTGGGCCGCGCGCGCATCCGCAAGGCGTTGGCAGAGGGCCGGGCCTGCCGTGAAGTGCTGCGTAACTACCGCAAGGATGGCACCACATTCTGGAACGAGCTTTCGATTACCCCGCTAAGGCATGCGGCTGACCAGCGCCTGTACTTCATCGGCATTCAGAAGGACGTTACCCGGCAAGTGGAAATGGAACGCGAATTGGCCGAGCTGCGCGTTCGTCAGAAAGCCGGTGACCAGATCTGAACCCCGGTTGTTTTTTGGAGTCAACTGGGTTGTAGAACCATCCACATCGAGTTTCAAGATGCCCCCCGACACGCTTTTGACCCAGGATGAGCTGGACTATATCCAGGATGTCCAGCACTCCCCGCAGTTCGACATGGCCGAAGCCATGACGAGCCTCCTGGTCAATGGGGACAGCCGCATCCAGGGCCTGTTGACGCGCCTGGTCGCGCATGAGCAAGTCACCTTGCAGGCCCATGTCGACAACCAGCAAATCAGCATTCCGCTGCAGCTGATCGAAGACGAGTTCCATACGCTGCAATTGCAACTGGGCGCGCCCGACATTTTCGAGATAGGCCCCAGGCTGCGACCCTGGCGACTGACCCTTGATCCGCCCTGTGCGCTGCTCGACGCCCATGGTGACGACAGCGGGCTCTGGGTGTGTGACATTTCTGTCAAAGGTGTGCTTGTGCAAGTGCGCGACCTACCTGACGCCCCTGATGTCTTCACGCTCCGATTCGCCCCGGACGGGGTCTGCCCAATCGAGCTTCACGGCAAGCTCGGCCGGCGTATCGACGGATCGAAGGCCGCTTATGACCTGAGTGGCACTGCCCAGGAAGACATCGAACGCCTGCGCGATTTCATTCTCCACAAGCACCGGCTGGCTCACCCTGAGTTGCATACGCAAATGCCCGGCTGAAGCCCACACCCGGCGAACGCGCCGTGTTTACCCACCCTATGACTTACGCCTGCCTGGGCGATACGCCATAATCCGCGCCCACTTCTTGCATGCCTAACTGAGTCGACCACCACCCCGGCCGACACAGCCAAGGGGCCAGCTACCCGCCAGCCTCGTCGTCAGGAGATACACGATGTCTAGATCCCCCGTCACCTTGATGGTGTCGCGGCGCGCCGCCGACGGCCGCTACGAAGACTTGCTGGCCTGGCTCCATGAGGGCGAACAGCTGGCCACCGACTTCCCCGGCTACCTGGGCTCAGGGATTCTCGCACCGCCGCGCGACGGCGATGAGTTTCAGATCATCTTCCGCTTCAGTGACGAGCCGACCCTGCATGCCTGGGAACATTCGGCTTCCCGGCGCGCCTGGCTCAAGCGGGGCAACGGGCTGTTCGAGCGCCCCAGAGAGGCACGGGTCAGTGGCATAAACGACTGGTTCGGCACTGCCTTGGTGCGTAAACCACCCCGTTGGAAGCAGGCCACGGCGATCTGGCTGGCGTTCTTTCCGGTGTCACTGGCTTTCAATATGCTGTTCGGTCACTGGTTGGCAGGCATGGACCTGTTGCCACGCGTGCTTGTGAGCACCCTGGCGCTCACCCCCCTGATGGTGTACCTGTTCATCCCCCTTTCAACGCACCTGCTGGCGGGCTGGCTGCAGGGTTCGTCAACACGTGAACACGCCTGGCGTAGCCGGTAGGCGCAGGCCTCACACGCGCTGGGCAGTTGGGGTATGCTGGGCGGCAACCCTCGACAGATACAGTTGACCGCCCCGAACATGAACAGCCCTATCCTGATAACCGGAGCCAGCCAACGCGTCGGGCTGGCCCTGGCCATGGAACTGGCCCAGGCCGGCCATACGGTGGTCAGTGCCAGCCGCAGCGTCCAGCCGCAATCGCCACACCCCAACATCATCCCGTTCACGGCAGACTTGTGCCAGGTGGCCGATCGCCAGGCATTGGTCGACTACCTCTACAGCCATTACGATGGCCTGCGCGCCGTCATCCACAACGCTTCGCTGTGGCTCGACGATGGCCTGGCCAACCTCGAGACTATGTTCCGCCTTCATGTCGAAGCGCCCTATCATCTCAACCTGGCCTTGGGCGAGCTGTTGGCCAAGGTCGACAAGGCTGACATCATCCACGTCTGCGACGAGACATCCTCGCGCGGCAGCAAAAGCCACATCGGCTATGCCGCCACCAAGGCCGCGCTGCAGAACATGGTGTTGTCGTTCGCCGAAAAGTACGCGCCCACGGTGCACGTCAACGGTATTCTGCCTGGGCTGCTGATCCTCAAGGAGGGCGGCGACGAAGCCTATCGCCAACAGACACTGAAGAAGGCACTACTGGAATTCGAACCGGGCGCCGGGCCGCTGATCGAGACGGTCAAGTACCTGCTTGCCAGTCAGTACAGCACCGGCAGCCAAGTGGTCATCAATGGTGGCCGCCACCTGAAAAACCGCATCATTTGAGAGAAGCCAATGACCCCACAGCAACAGCTCGAACTGGAAGCCGCCGCTTTCCGCCGGCTCGTGGAACACCTGCGTTCACGCACCGACGTGCAGAACATCGACCTGATGAACCTGTCCGGGTTCTGCCGCAACTGCCTGTCCAAGTGGTACAAGGCGGCAGCCGACGAGCGCCAGCTGGACCTGAGCCTGGACGAGGCGCGCGAAGCCGTCTACGGCATGCCTTACGGCGAGTGGAAGGCCCAGTACCAGAAAGAGGCCAGCCCCCAGCAGCAGGCCGCATTCGAACAAGGAAAACCCCGTGACTGATCTGACTACCCTGCGCGCCAGCCTGGACAGTGGTGAACATGTTTTCGCTGACACCCTGGCATTCATTGCCGAACACTATGCCTATCAGCCCCGGGCCTTCAGCAACGGTGACGTCGAAAACGCAGCCGGGCAGAACGAAGGTTCATGCAAGACCTTGGGCCTGGCGTTGCTCGAGGGATTGAGTGATCGTGAAGCGCTGCTGGCTTTTGGCGAGCATTATCGAGCTGTGCAGGCCACACCCGAGGGCCATGACCATGGGAATATCCGTGCGCTGATCGCGTATGGCCTGGCAGGCGTCAAGTTCGAGACACTGCCGCTGTCGCGCAAGGCTTGATGAGGGGCTGCCATCGAGTGGACTGCGCCCTGGAGGTCGGCATCGCAGCATGATTACCGGGGCTGCCTGGCAGCCCCGGTAATCTGAACTCTGAGCGCTCGATTACAGCTGGACGCAATCGAACTGCACGTCGGTCGCCACATCTGCGTCGTAGTCCACGTCAGTGCGCTCGAAGCCGAACAGGTTCAGGAACTGCTTCTTGTAACCGGCATAGTCGGTCAGCTCGAACAGGTTCTCGGTAGTCACCTGTGGCCACATGGCCTTGCAGGCGTCCTGCACGTCATCGCGCAGTTCCCAGTCGTCCAGGCGCAGACGGCCTTTCTCGTCGACCTGCGCTGGCGCGCCGTCGGTGCGATACATACGGTCACGGAACATGCGATCGAGCTGATCCTGGGTACCTTCGTGGACGCCCTTCTCCTGCATGATCTTGAACACCATCGACAGGTACAGCGGCATCACCGGGATGGCCGAGCTGGCCTGGGTCACGACCGACTTGAGCACAGCCACATTGGCGCCGCCCTTTACGTCAGCCGCCAGCTTCTGGTCCAGGCGCAGAGCAGTGTCGTCCAAGTCCTGCTTGGCCTTGCCCAGGGCGCCGTGCCAGTAGATGGGCCAGGTGATTTCGGTGCCGATGTAGCTGAAGGCGACGGTGCGGGCGCCTTCGGCCAGCACATCGGCACCGGCCAGGGCATCGATCCACAGCTGCCAGTCCTGGCCACCCATGACGGTCACGGTGTCGGCGATTTCCTGCTCGGTGGCCGGCTCGATGCTGGCCTCGATGATGGCGTCCTTGTTGGTGTCGATGGCCGTCGACTTGTACGGCTGGCCAATCGGCTTGAGCGCCGAGCGCACCAGTTCGCCTGTCTGTGGCAGCTTGCGCACCGGTGAGGCGAGCGAATAGATGACCAGGTCGACCTTGCCGCCCATGTCGTTCTTGATCAGCTCGATGACCTTGGCCCGCGCTTCGTCGGAGAAGGCGTCACCGTTGATCGACTTGCTGTACAGGCCCTCGGCCTTGGCGAACTTGTCGAACGCCGCCGCGTTGTACCAGCCGGCGGTGCCGGCTTTGGTTTCGGTGCCTGGCTTTTCGAAGAACACGCCCAGGGTGTCGGCCTTGAAACCGAAGGCGGCAGTGATGCGCGCCGCCAGGCCGTAGCCACTGGATGCACCGATGACCAACACCTTCTTCGGACCATCCTCGCGTACGCCCCGTTTGCGGGTGGCTTCGATCTGGTCACGGACGTTGAGCTCGCAGCCCTTGGGATGAGTCGTGGTGCAGATGAAACCGCGGACCTTAGGATGAATGATGGCCAATGTCTGTACCTCGTCTGGTTTATGCACGATAACGCCACGCAGGGCGTTTTCAAAAGTGGACTGAGGGGTAAGACTCACCCCGCAGGTCAGGCGACACATCTTAAGGGTTGAGCGCAGCGATGCAAAATCGGTGGCCGACTGGCGACGGAGCGCCCTGTCCGGACGCCCTCTTCCTGCGCCTAGGCATTGATTCGGTTTTCCTATCAATAGGCAACAAAAACAAACTTAACAAATGAGCAAAATGGGCCGATGCTGGGTGCCCTCACCTTCAGACGGAGAACAACAACATGAACGAAGTGGTGATCGTCGCCGCGACCCGCACCGCCATCGGCAGCTTCCAGGGCGCCCTGGCTGGCGTCCCGGCCGTCGACCTGGGGGCAGCCGTGATCAAGCGTCTGTTGGAGCAAACCGGGCTGGATCCGGCGCAGGTCGACGAGGTGATCATGGGCCAGGTGCTGACGGCCGGCGCCGGGCAGAACCCTGCTCGTCAGGCAGCCATCAAGGCAGGCCTGCCGTTCAGCGTGCCTGCCTTGACCCTGAACAAGGTCTGCGGCTCGGGGCTCAAGGCACTGCACCTGGGCGCCCAGGCCATTCGCTGCGGCGATGCCGAGGTGGTGATCGCCGGCGGCCAGGAAAACATGAGCCTCGCCCCTTATGTCATGCCTTCTGCCCGCACCGGCCAGCGCATGGGCCATGGTCAGTTGATCGACAGCATGATCAGCGACGGCCTGTGGGACGCGTTCAACGATTACCACATGGGCATCACTGCCGAAAACCTGGTGCAAGAGTACGGGCTGAGCCGCGAACAGCAGGACGCTTTTGCGGCCGAGTCGCAGCGCAAGGCGGTGGCAGCCATCGCCGCTGGCCGCTTCGAGGCTGAAATCACCCCGATCTTGCTGCCCCAGAAAAAAGGCGAGCCCAAGGTTTTCGCTCAAGACGAACAGCCACGCTCGGACACCACGGTCGAATCCCTCGCCAAACTGCGTCCTGCCTTCAAGAAGGATGGCAGCGTGACGGCAGGGAATGCCTCCAGCCTCAACGATGGGGCTGCGGCAGTGCTGCTGATGAACGCTGAAAAGGCCCAGGCATTGGGCTTGCCCGTGCTGGCCAGGATCACGGCCTATGCCAGCGCTGGAGTCGACCCTGCCGTAATGGGGATCGCCCCTGTCTCTGCGACTGAACGCTGCCTGGGCAAGGCAGGCTGGCACTTGGCCGACCTGGATCTGATCGAATCCAACGAGGCGTTTGCGGCCCAGGCGCTGGCGGTTGGCAAGGCGCTTGCGTGGGATGCTTCGCGGGTCAACGTGAACGGTGGGGCGATTGCGCTGGGTCATCCCATCGGTGCATCCGGATGCCGCGTGCTGGTCACCTTGCTGCACGAGATGATCAAGCGCGATGCCAAGAAAGGCCTGGCCACGCTGTGTATCGGTGGTGGACAAGGCGTGGCCCTGGCGATCGAGCGCTGAACAACCGAGCCACGGGCACCCGGGGGCCGCTAAGCACGCCAGTGCGCAGCGGCACCTGCCATGCACGATCAGGCGCTGGCCACCTGCAGGGCATCGAACGTGGGTGGCGTCGCCTTGATCGGGTCATTGAGCGCCTTGGCCAGCCGGGCGACATCCTCACAGGCCTGCACGGCGACGCCCAGCGGGCTGTGCAGCAGTGAACAGGCCGTACCGATCCACAGTCGCTCCCCCAGACGCTCATTGGCTTCACACAGCCAGTGCCACTTGCTGTCCAGGGCATGCTGGGCATCGTTTTCTGCATCGACCAGGCCCAGCGACAGCACCTTGTAGGCAGGCAGACGGTCCAGGGTGGTCGTCAGCTGTTCAGGGTCACTCACCAGGTCGATGTGCAAGCCGTCCACCGGCAAGTTCGCGGCCAGGCCAAGGTTGCCCTGCAAGCCACCGGCCCATGTCGCGATCAGCTTCTTCAACGGGGCACGCTGCAGAATGTTGTAAACCCGCTCGTAGGCGTTTTTCCAGTCCTGCGGCAGCGCCTGGGCAAGGATCGGTTCATCGATCTGCACCCACTGCACGCCTAGTTCGGCCAGACGATTGAGAACGTCGTCATAGTGCGGAAGCAGTTCGTCTACACATTCCAGCACCAGGCTGTGCCCGTCTTGCGCCGCGCTTTGCCACAAATAGGTCAAAGGGCCGACAAGAACAGGTTTGACGGTGTGGCCAAGCGCACTGGCCTGGGCCACTTCCTTCAGCAGCTGATCGGCAAGCTGGGTGAAAGGCTGCGTCACTGGCGTGCGAGGGTCGCGCACGGCCCCACCCTGCCAGTCCACATCGCCCACAGGCAACAGCTCGATCCCGGCGTCTTTCTGCATTTGCCAATGACGTGCGCGCAGCGCGTGGTCGTTGCCCGTGCGTGGAAAGCCCAGGTTGTGCGCCAGTGCCATGTGTGTTCCCCAGTGTGCAGAAATGATGGCGGCATTTTCAGATCGATTGGCGTTTGAGACAAACTCAATAAATTTGAGATCAACCCAAGTTTTTCTCATGTTCACTCACATTGGGCGCGCCCGCAGCTCATTGCCATGTCTTGATCAGATCAGTGCCCTGCGCACCCGGGCATGACCCGCTCGCAGGGCTGGCGCACAATGCCAGCCTGCCCACACCCGGTGTCCGTCATGAGCGAGCTCAAAACCGCCCTGCAAGAGCAGCAATTCGCTTGCGTCATGGAGTTCGTTCCCAAACCGTCAGCAGAGCGTTTTGCGGCGATGGACGCAATAATGGCCCGTGGGCAAGTGTGTGGCTGGCCGATGACACTTGCCATCGGTGACCGAGTGAGCAGCCCGCTGGACATGTCTCCCCTGGACGCCTTGGCCTGTTTCGAGCACCCGGTGCCCGCCCTGCCTCACTTCTCCGGCAAGGACCGGGAGCGCCACCATTTGCTCGCCCAGATGCGGCGCATGGACGCTGCAGGCCAGCACCAGCTGCTGATGCTGACAGGGGATCGCCTGCCAGGCCATACGCCAGGCGAGCGCCCGGTGCGGTACCTGGAATCGGTCGCAGCGTTGCAGATCGCCCGCCAGGCCTATCCACACTGGTGGCTGGGCGCAGCACTCAACCCGTTCAAGTACCGAGAGGAGGAAGGTGCCGCTCAGTACCTGAAGGCTGAAAAGAAATTGGCAGCCGGTGCCGACTTTTTCATCCTGCAGCTAGGTTTCGATGCCGCCAAGCATCAGGAGGCCATGCACTGGATGCGCCGCCAACGCGCGCCTAAACCCCTGCTGGCCTGTCTCATGAGCCTTACCCAAGGCCGCGCGGGCATGCTCGATCATGTCGCAGGCGTGACCGTCACCCCGTCGATGCGGCAAATGCTGGCAGCCGAGACGGCGCAATCCAAGGCCTTTGCCCAGGCGCGCAGCATCGACCGCCTGGCCCTGCAGGTCATTGGGGTGAAGCTGATGGGCTACGCCGGCGTGCACCTGTCGGGCATTCATGAGCCCAGCCAGCTGCTTGCCTTGGAGGCACGCCTTGAGCACTGGCAGGCGCGCGTGACCACGCTGGAGCAATGGGCGCCTGCCTGGCAGGCCAGCTGGCAAATGCCTGGCCTACCGGCGGTGACGTTTCATCCACCGCAGGCGGCGTGGCGCGAGGGAGAGTCACGTGTCGTGGCCACGTTTGCGCAGAAAGCCCGCTACCACGCCATGCATGGCATGCATGGCCTGCTGTTCAGCCGTAGCAATCCGGTGAGTCAGCTGTTCGGGTGGGCGGTTCGCCAGCCGATGTGGACGACAGGCCTGGGCGTCCAGGTGCTGCACAGCCTGGAGCGGGCCGTAAAGCGGCCCCTGCTTGGCTGCGACACCTGCGGTCGTTGCCGCCTTGAAGACACCTTGTACACCTGCCCCGAGACCTGCCCCAAGGGCCTGGCGAACGGGCCCTGCGGCGGTACCACGTTGAACCGGTGCGAGTTTGGCGATCGTGAGTGCATCCACAGTGCCAAGTACCGCACGGCCAAGGCGGTGCGGCAAACCGACGTGCTGGCCCAGCGCCTGATCCCTTGCGTGGAGCAGCACACCCGCCATCGAAGCTCCTGGCCGGGTTGGTTCGGCGCCCAGGCTCAGCCCGTCACTCGGCCGTCAGCGCCTCGAAGCCGGCCCGAATCGTAGCTTCGGGAAGGTCGTCGGCAATGAACACCATGACGCTCTCGCGCGGTTCGGCCTCTGCCCATTCAGCATCCCAATCGAACCCGTAGAGCTTGAGCACGCCCTGAAACACCAGCTTGCGGCCCTCGCCCGCGATATTGAGCACGCCCTTGTAACGCAACAACTGCGTGCCATGGGTTTCCAACAGGCCATTCATGAAGTCGCTGAGGCGGTCGATATCCAGCGCCTTGTCGGTGCGCAACACCAAGGTGGCGATACGGTCCGGGGTGGCGGGTTTGAGCACTGGACGCAGGGTGGGTTTGAAGTTGACGCCCAGGTCTGGGTTGAGGTTGAAGCCGCGTACATCGAGCAGTGCACCCAGGTCGATGCAGCCTTGTTCGACCACATGCAGGGCTGCCCGCCCATTGATGCGGGCCAGGCGCTCGCGCAGGGCTTGCACGGTGGCCGGCTCCACCAGGTCGGTCTTGCTCAGCAACAGGCGATCGGCAAAGCCCACCTGGGCCTGGGCGATGGTCTGGGTCAGATGGACGTCGGCATGGGCGGCGTCGACCAGGGTGATGATGCCGTCCAGGATGTACCGCTCGCGCAGCTCTTCGTCGATGAAGAACGTTTGTGCCACTGGCGCAGGGTCGGCCAACCCTGTGCACTCGATCACCAGCCGATCAAAGGCGATTTCGCCAGCGTCGAGCCGCTCCAGCAGCAGGAACAGAGCACGGGTAAGGTCGCCATGAATGCTGCAGCACACACAGCCGTTGGCCAGGGTCATGACCTGCACCGGCTCGTCGCCGAGCAACTGGCTGTCGATGCCTGCTTCGCTGAACTCGTTTTCGATCACGGCCAGCCTCAGGCCATGCTCGGCCTTGAGCATGTGCTTGAGCAGCGTGGTCTTGCCGGCACCGAGAAAGCCGGTCAGTACGGTTACGGGAATCGGGGTCTGCACGCAGAACATCTCCTGTTCGGAAAAAACACAGGCCCCACCGCGACAGGCCTGCGTTGACCGCCAGTGGCTGCCCCCAAGGGGAGCAGGCTGGTCGATGAACGCAGGCTGCCGACGGTGAGGCCGGTACAGCTCAACGCTTGTGGCTTAACAGCATTTGGGCCCGGACTTGCCACCATAACGCGCTTCCTGGCGCTCTCGGAAGAACGCTTCGTACGTCATGACCGGTTTGTCCGGATGCGTCTTGTTCATGTGTTCGACGTAATTGTCGTAATCAGGCATGCCCACCATAAGGCGTGCAGCCTGCCCCAGGTATTTGCCCAGCCGACCCAGGTCATTGAACATCGCAGCAGTCCTCTCAAGCGTCAGGCAGTGCCTGGAACGGGGTTTCCTTGTCGGTCCGCTCTTTGCGACCCCAGGCGGCGTAACCCACCTTGATCGCGAAGAACAGAATGCTGAACACCACCAGCAGGAACAGGATGGTCAGCCCGGCGTTGGTATAAGCGTTGTAGATCACGTGCTGCATCTGCCCGATGTCCTTGGCCGGTGCCAGTACCTGCCCAGCGTCCAGCGCGGTGCTGTATTTCTTGGCCAAGGCCAGGAAACCCACGGCTGGGTTGGGATCGAACAGCTTGATCAGGCCGGCCGCCGTGGTGCAGATCAGCAACCAGGTGGCTGGCAGCAGGGTGACCCAGATGTAGCGCTGGCGCTTCATCTTGATCAGCACCACGGTGCCCAGCATCAATGCGATACCGGCCAGCATCTGGTTGGAAATGCCGAACAGCGGCCACAGGGTGTTAATACCCCCGAGTGGGTCGATCACGCCTTGATAGAGCAAGTAGCCCCACATGGCCACGCAACCGGCAGTAGCCAGCAGGTTCGCGCCCCACGACTCGGTGCGCTTGAGCGCCGGCACGAAACTGCCCAGCAAATCCTGCAACATGAAGCGCCCGGCACGAGTACCGGCGTCCACGGCGGTGAGGATGAACAAGGCCTCGAACAAAATGGCGAAGTGGTACCAGAACGCCATGGTGTTCTCGCCTGGCAACACTTGGTGAAGAATCTGCGCGATACCCACGGCCAATGTCGGCGCACCGCCGGCGCGGGCCAGAATGGTGTGCTCGCCAATGTCACGGGCAACCGCCTCAAGCTGCTCAGGCGTAATCAAGAAGCCCCAGCTGCTGACCGTCTGCGCCACCGAAACCGTGTCTGCACCTACCACGGCAGCCGGGCTGTTCATGGCGAAATACACGCCCGGCTCGATCACCGAAGCCGCGACCATGGCCATGATCGCCACGAACGATTCCATCAGCATGCCACCGTAGCCGATGTAGCGGGCGTTGGTTTCGTTATCCAGCAGCTTGGGCGTGGTGCCCGACGAGATCAGGGCATGGAACCCCGATACCGCGCCACAAGCGATGGTGATGAACAGGAACGGGAACAGCGTGCCCTTCCAGACCGGGCCGGTGCCATCGGTGAACTGGGTCAACGCTGGCATCTTGAGCTCAGGGGCGATGATCAGGATGCCGATGGCAAGGCCCACGATGGTGCCGATCTTGAGGAAGGTCGACAGGTAGTCACGCGGGGCCAACACCAGCCAGACCGGCAGCACGGCGGCGACGAAGCCGTAGCCCACCAGCATCCAGGTGATCTGTACACCGGTAAAGGTGAAAGCTGGGCCCCAGACCGGATCCGCAGCAATCTGGCCGCCCAGCCAGATGGAAGCAAGCAGCAGCACTACGCCGATGATGGAAATCTCACCGATGCGGCCGGGGCGGATATAGCGCATGTAGACGCCCATGAACATGGCGATCGGGATGGTCGCCATCACCGTGAACATGCCCCAGGGGCTCTCGGCCAAGGCCTTGACCACGATCAGCGCCAGCACCGCGAGGATGATGATCATGATCAGGAAACAGCCGAACAGGGCGATGGTGCCCGGTATGCGGCCCATCTCTTCACGCACCATGTCGCCCAGTGAACGGCCGTTGCGGCGGGTGGACAGGAACAGGACCATGAAGTCCTGGACGGCACCTGCCAGTACCACACCGGCAATCAGCCACAGGGTGCCGGGCAGGTAGCCCATCTGCGCCGCCAGTACTGGCCCGACCAAGGGACCTGCGCCGGCGATGGCCGCGAAGTGGTGGCCGAAGAGGATGTGCTTGTTGGTTGGAACATAGTCCAGACCGTCATTGTTGAGCACCGCAGGGGTGGCGCGGCGTGGATCGAGTTGCATCACCTTGGTGGCGATGAACAGGCTGTAATAGCGGTAGGCGACCAGGTAAATGGCCACTGCCGCGACCACGATCCACAAGGCATTGATCGCTTCGCCACGGCGCAGGGCGACGACACCCAGCGCGCAGGCTCCCAGGACTGCCAGCACCAGCCACGGGAGGTGGCGTAGCAGGCTGTTGTTATTGTTCATAGTTGGCTTCCAGCTGAGAGGTTGGAATGGTCAGCACACTGAGTCTAGGGCCTGCTGGTCGCCTTTACCATCTCCAATTGCATGCCGATCTACAGCGCAACGCCACGTGGTAGAGCGGTACTGCACTGCCGAATACCTGGTAGTTCTGCCAGTTGTCCCGCCAGGGCCGATTGGCCGACCTTTGAACTTCCAACTCAGAGCAAGGAAGTCGCCATGAACTCACTTCATCTCATCATCGCAGCCAGCCTTGCGGCAGGCAGTATGCACGTCAATGCCGCACCTGTAGAGCCGATGCATGGCGCCGTGGAGGTGCCTATTTCCAGGCAGTACTACTGTTATCAACAAGGTGACTACAACTGGCCAGTCGACGGTTCCAACATCAAGAGCCCTGGGTGCAAGGCTGCTTACCAGCATGTGTATGAAAAGTTCGGCAACAATGCGCAACAGGCTGTTTACCAGTTCAATCAATGGCATGAGGTGTCGAAGAACGTCGTTGATTTCCGCAATAAGGAGGCTGTCAAGAAAGCCATTCCAGATGGTCAGCTGTGCTCGGCAGGCAACAGCCTGGCGGAGACGAAAGCGAAGTCCACGCAGGTCAATGACAAGAGCGGCCTGGACGTCCCTGCCGATTGGCACGTCCAGGACTGGAAAAAAGATGACGACAACAAAGCCCACATGCGCTACAAAATCATGGCGCCGCACAACCCCAGCTACTGGGAAATCTATGTGTCCAAGCCGGACTACAACCCCACCCAGCAGCCTTTGAAATGGGATGACTTGGAGCTGGTACAGGAAATCGGAGATGTCCAGCCTGTCAATGGCTACTACGAGTTCGACGTCGATCTCAAGGAGCACACTGGCCGACGCGTGGTCTACACCCGCTGGCAACGGGATGACGCTGCAGGTGAGGGTTTCTACAACTGCAGCGACGTGAATATCGTCAAGTAACGTAGGGACGAATGCGGGGATCTTGGCTGGTCTATAGTCTGAACATCAGATGAGGACTCGCCATGACCCCGCCACCTTCCGAACGCCGCCGCTTCCAACGCATCGATTTCGACGCACCTGCCGAACTTCGCCAAGGCGAACAGCGCTGGCCTGCCAGACTCATCGATCTCTCCCTCAAAGGCCTGTTGGTCGAGCGCCCGACCGACTGGACCCCGGACCCTACCCAGAACTACGAGGCCGTTATTCAGCTCGACGCCGATACCTGGGTGAAAATGCAGGTCGAACTGCGCCATGAAGAACCCACGCGGCTGGGCTTCGTGTGCCTGTACATCGACATCGACTCCATGAGCCACCTGCACCGTCTTGTGGAACTGAACATTGCCGACAGCACCGAAATGATGCGTGAGCTGCGCGAACTGATCGAATAACAGGATCTATTAGCTGGCTATCTTCTTGACCGTTAGTGCTTTCCTGTCCATCTAGACAGCTTCCTGCCTAGTGCAGGCATCGTTGTATACACCCTTTTCTCATAAGCGCTTCGGGTTGGTATGCCTCCTGCAACAAGGATGCATACGCCCTGAGGCTTTACCCTGCGGCGCTTGGATCAAAATATTGTATACAATTTGTGTAGTACCTGTAGGCAATAACTGACTACAGTAGCTCCACAACAATAAACAGAGAGCCTGCGCCATGACTACGTCCACAAGCACGTCTCCCGCCCAGCGACCAGAGGACGAAAACCTCGGCCTGGGTGCCAACCTGGCCTATGGCCTGCAGCATGTGTTGACCATGTATGGGGGAATCGTCGCCGTACCCTTGATTCTGGGGCAGGCCGCAGGCCTCAATGGCGCAGAAATCGGCATGCTTATCGCCGCTTCGCTGTTTGCAGGTGGCTTGGCGACCTTGCTTCAGACCCTGGGTCTGCCATTTTTCGGCTGCCAGCTCCCTTTGGTACAGGGGGTGTCGTTTGCCGGCGTCGCCACCATGGGCGCGATTCTCAGCAGTGAAAGTGGGGGCGGGCTGCCGGGAGTGCTCGGCGCGGTAATGGCCGCCTCGCTGATAGGGCTGCTGATCACCCCGGTATTCTCGCGCATCACCAAGTTCTTCCCACCGCTGGTAACCGGCATCGTGATCACCACCATCGGCCTGACGCTGATGCCGGTGGCCGCGCGTTGGGTAATGGGTGGCAACAGTGCCTCACCTGATTTCGGCAGCATGGCCAACATCGGCTTGGCGGCGCTTACCTTTGCCATCGTGCTGCTGCTGAGCAAACTGGGTAGCGCGACGATATCCCGGTTGTCCATCCTGCTGGCGATGGTGGTCGGCACGCTGATCGCCTGGGCACTGGGCATGACCGACTTCAGCAAGGTTACCGAAGGCCCTGTTTTCGCCTTCCCCACGCCCTTTCACTTCGGCATGCCGGAGTTCCACATCGCGGCCATCCTGTCGATGTGCATCGTCATCATGGTGACGCTGGTCGAAACCTCGGCCGACATCCTGGCCGTGGGTGAGATCATCGGTACCAAGGTCGACTCCAAGCGCCTGGGCAATGGCCTGCGCGCCGACATGGCCTCAAGCATCCTGGCACCGGTGTTCGGCTCGTTCACGCAAAGTGCGTTCGCCCAAAACGTCGGCCTGGTGGCGGTTACTGGCGTGCGCAGCCGTTACGTGGTGGCCACCGGCGGTCTGATCCTGGTCGTACTGGGCTTGCTGCCAATCATGGGGCGCATCATCGCCGCAGTGCCTACCCCCGTGCTGGGCGGCGCGGGCATCGTGTTGTTCGGCACGGTGGCAGCCAGCGGCATCCGCACCTTGTCCAAGGTCAGCTATCAGAATAATGTCAACCTGATCATCGTTGCCGCTTCCCTGGGCTTTGGCATGATTCCGATCGCCGCACCGGCCTTCTATCACCAGTTCCCCACCTGGTTCGAAACCATCTTCCACTCAGGCATCAGTTCGGCGGCGATCATGGCCATCCTGCTGAACCTGATCTTCAACCATTTCACGGCAGGCAATTCGGACCAGCAGTCGGTGTTCGCTGCCGGCTACGAACGCACCATTCGCTATTCGGATATCTCCGCACTGCGCGACGGTGACTATTTCAAGGATGGCAGGCTGTTCGATGCCGAAGGCCACGAGGTGCCGATGAGGGGCCAGGACGAGCATGGCAGTGAGCCGGTCAAGCGCGCAGCAGTCGCCGAGCACTGACCTATCACGTGGGTGTTGTACCGGGCCGATGCGCATCGTCGGCCCTTTTTTTCGCCTGTGAACTATTCGAACAAGGCATCCAGCGCCTGCTCAAGGCGCGTCACAGCGATGACCTGCAACCCTGCAGGCGCCTCCTTGGGTGCATTGCCCTTGGGCACGATGGCACGCTTGAAGCCGTGCTTGGCAGCCTCCTTGAGCCGCTCCTGGCCACTGGGTACAGGCCGCACCTCACCCGACAGGCCGATTTCCCCGAACACCAGCAGGCCATGGGCCAGCGGCCGATTGCGCAGGCTGGACATGACCGCAGCGAGTAACGCCAGGTCCGAAGCCGTTTCCAACACTTTCACACCGCCCACCACGTTCAGGAACACATCCTGATCGTGGGTCGGGATGCCCCCATGCCGGTGCAGAACGGCCAGCAGCATGGCCAGACGGTTCTGATCCAGGCCCAGGGTGACGCGGCGCGGGTTGGCCAGGTGGCTGTCATCGACCAGGGCCTGGACCTCGACCAGCATCGGCCGGGTACCTTCCCAAGTGGCCATCACGACGCTGCCAGGGACTTCTTCCTGGGTGCGATTGAGAAAGATCGCCGAGGGGTTGGAGACCTCTTTCAAACCCCGGTCGGTCATGCCGAACACGCCCAGCTCGTTTACCGCGCCGAAGCGGTTCTTCACCGCTCGCAGCAGCCGCAGGCGACCGTCGGATTCGCCCTCGAAATACAACACGGTATCGACCATGTGCTCCAGCACCCGCGGGCCTGCCAGCGAGCCCTCCTTGGTCACGTGGCCCACCAGGAAGATCGCTGTGCCACTTTGCTTGGCATAACGCACCAGCAGCGCCGTACTTTCACGCACCTGCGCCACCCCGCCCGGGGCGGATTGCAACTGTTCGGTGAAAATGGTCTGGATGGAGTCGATCACCATTACCCGTGGCTTTTCCTGACGGGCGGTGGCGATGATGGTTTCGATGCAGGTTTCGGTCATGACCTTGAGCTGGTCCTGGGGAAGGCCCAGACGCCGGGAGCGCATGGCCACCTGCTGCTGGGATTCCTCGCCAGTGACGTACAACGCCGGCATGCCGACGGCGATATTGCACAGGGTCTGCAGCAGAATCGTCGATTTGCCGATCCCTGGATCGCCACCGATCAAGACCACGGAGCCATCGACCAGGCCACCGCCCAGCACACGGTCGAGCTCGGTGCTGCTGGTGGTGAAGCGCGGTATCTCCTCGACGCTGACCTCAGCCAGGGTCTTGATCTGCGCCTGCTGCCCTGTCCAGCCGGCGCGGCCCGTGCTGGGGGCTGCGGCGCCGCCGCTCTCGATCATGGTTTCGACCAGCGTGTTCCAGGCGCCACACTCGCCACACTGGCCAGCCCATTTCGGAAAAGTCGCGCCGCACTCGGTGCAGCCATACAAGCGCTTGGCCTTGGCCATGGGTGAGTGCCTCCGGGCAAAACCTGCATGATACCCGAGCCTGACCGTGTCCCGAATGCCTTGGGATGCGACAAAACTATTCGGTGCGACAGAAGTCACTACCCCTGAATGCAGCGCATGAAGCGTTTAAGTGGCTTACACTGCGTTTACCTCACCATTTGTTACAAAGGAATCGAAACATGGGCATGATCAGTGAGTTCAAGGCCTTCGCGGTCAAAGGCAATGTCGTCGACATGGCGGTAGGTATCATCATCGGCGCGGCCTTCGGCAAGATCGTCTCGTCCTTCGTCGGCGACGTGGTCATGCCACCACTGGGCCTGCTGATCGGCGGCGTTGACTTCAGCGACCTGGCCATCACCTTGAAGGCGGCGCAAGGCGACGTCCCGGCCGTGGTGCTGGCCTATGGCAAGTTCATCCAGACCGTGATCGATTTCGTGATCATCGCCTTTGCGATCTTCATGGGCGTCAAAGCCATCAATCGGCTCAAGCGCGAAGAAGCCGTGGCGCCAAGCGTGCCGCCGGCGCCGTCGCCCGAGCAGACCCTGCTCACCGAGATCCGCGACCTGCTCAAGGCTCAGAACCGGCCCTGAAGCTCACCGTTACAGGCTGCAGGAAGCGGCGAACCTCCATGCACCGCTTCACCCCTGTAGCCTGTAGCGGCACGTCGGCTACCAGTACGTCTCGACGGCCACCTGGCCCGGCCGTTTGCTAAGGCTCAACTGCAGGTCGCGGGCCTTGAGCACCTTGCGCGTTTCATCGATCATCTCAGGGTTGCCGCACAGCATGATTCGCGAGTGCTCGGGTGACAGCTCAAGCCCCGCGGCTTTTTCCAGCTCGCCGTTTTCGATCAATGTGGTGATGCGCTGATTCAGGGCGCCTGGATGTCGCTCACGCGTCACGACCGGGATGAACTGCAACTTGCCGGCATGCTCGGCCAGGTACTCACGCTGTTCCAAGCCAGCGATTTCATTCAGATAGGCCAACTCCCTGGCCTCTCGCACCGAATACACCAGTTTGATGTTGTCGAAGCGTTCCCAGGCTTCGAAGTCCTGCAGAATCGACATGAAAGGCGCAATGCCTGTACCCGTGGCCAGCAACCACAGGTCGCGTCCGTCGACAAAGCGGTCAAGGGTGAGAAAGCCGAAGGCCTGACGCTCCACCAATAGCGTATCGCCCTCACCCAGTCGGCTAAGCTCACTGGTGAACTCACCGCCCGGCACTACGATTGAAAAGAAATCCAGGTATTCATCGTGGGGTGCGCTGACCATGGAATAGGCGCGCCAAACCACACTGCCATCCGCCTTGGCCACGCCCAGGCGTGCAAATTGACCGGAGCGAAAGCGAAAACCCGCATCCCGGGTAACCCGCAGGCTGAAGAGGTTCGGCGTGAGCGGCTGAACATCGAGCAAGGTCTGGCGGGTGAATTTTTCGTCGCTGGCGGTCATGTCGGGCTCCATGTCTTGGGTCCCTACAGTGTCGCGCAAAGCGCCCGGGATAAAAACCACTGGGTTTTTGCGGCTTCAAGAGCTGTACAAAGGTAATCAGAAATACAGCACAGTTATAGCGAAAAAGATGAACACAGTGATCTGGATCTATCTACACTGGTCACGTACCCATATGGACTGGGCCGCGTCGCCCTTGGAGATTGGCATGTTTCACTGGAACCCCGAGCACCTGCACGCCCTGGTGAGCGAGCGTAGTCCTCGGAAGCTGTTCGACATCGCGGTGCATCTCGCTCAGGACATGGATTTCGAATTTTTGGGCCTCAAGCTTCGCATCCAGATCGCCACCCAGACACCTCGCCATTACTTGTACAGCAATTATCCCAAGGCCTGGATCGAACGCTACCAGCACGAAGAGTTCTACAAGCAGGACGCCGCGGCTGCGCTCAGCCACAACTCGACCAACCCTGTGGTATGGAGCGACGAGGTCTACCGCGAGGCACCGCATTTTCGCGAAGCGGCCTGCGAGCATGGCCTGCGTCATGGCTGGACCCAGTCCTTGCATGATCTGCAGCACAACGAAAGCCAAATGAGTGTGTCCCGGCCGCTACGCAAGGTCGAGACCGCCGAGCTGTTCGAAAAAGCCGGTGCCATCCAGTGGTTGTGCCATACCGTACATGCGGTGCTGAGCGCCCATCACCTCGATGCACTGTGCCCATCCCAACCCAAGATGAGCGAACGGGAACTGGAAGTGCTGAAGTGGTCTGCGGCCGGCAAGACGGCTGCCGATGTCGCCTGCATCCTGTCGCTGTCGCAGAGTACGGTGAACTTTCATATTCGCAGCGTGATCACCAAGACCAATGCCGCCAACAAGGCAGGCGCCGTCGCCATTGCCGCGTTGCGCGGCTGGATCTGACGCCAGGGCCTGCGAGCCCAGCCAAAGCCCTGTAGAATCGCTCGACCAGGCCTGCAGCGAACGGTTGCGGGCAGCTTTGTACCCGAGCCAGATTGCCATGCCCCTGTTGACCACGCCCTTCGCCGAACTCGATCTGATCCGCCAGCCAGACCAGGCCAACGACCCCTTGCAGGCCTTTGACGCCGCCGATGAGTACCTGCTCGAACAATTGCATGCCCAGGCATTGCCAGGCGGCAGCCGTGTGCTGGTGCTCAACGACAGTTTCGGGGCGCTGGCGGTGAGCCTTGCCGGACACATGCAGGTGACCAGCAGCGGCGACTCCTACCTTGCTCAACTCGCGCTAGGCAAGAACCTGGCACGTAACGGCCTGCCTGCGGACAGCGTTTCGTTAGTGCCTGCCTGCCACACCTGGCAAGGCCCCTTCGATCGGGTAGTGATCAGAGTGCCCAAGACGCTTGCCTTGCTCGAAGAGCAACTCATTCGGCTGCAAGGGCACCTGGCCCCAGGAGCGCTGGTGATCGCCGGGGCCATGATCAAGCACCTTCCCCATGCCGCCGGCGACCTGCTGGAGAAGTATGTCGGACCTATGCAAGCCTCGCTGGCACGTAAAAAAGCCCGGCTGCTGACCGCCACGGTGGAGGCGCGTCCCGCCTTCACCTCGCCCTACCCCAGCCGCTATCGCCTGGAATCGCCACCGCTGGAACTGCTCAACCATGCCAATGTCTTCTGTCGTGAAGGCCTGGACATTGGTACGCGGGCGTTTCTTCCGCATTTGCCGGACAACCTGGGCAATGCCCGGGTCGCAGACCTGGGTTGCGGCAACGGCGTGCTGGCCATTGCCAGCGCCCTGAAAAATCCAGACGCCCAGTACACCCTGGTGGACGAGTCTTACATGGCCGTACAGTCGGCACGGGAAAACTGGCAGCTTGCGCTGGGCGATCGGCCAGCCGATTTTCTGGCCGCAGACGGCTTGGCCGGCATCGAAAAACAGTCACTGGACATAGTGCTGTGCAACCCGCCCTTTCACCAGCAGCAAGTGGTGGGTGATGTGCTGGCCTGGCGCATGTTCCAGCAGGCCCGCGAGGCGCTGGTGGTCGGTGGCGCCTTGTATATCGTGGGCAACCGCCACCTGGGCTATCACAGCAAGCTTGCCCGCCTGTTCCGAGGCGTGGAGCAGGTGGCGGCAACGCCCAAGTTCGTGGTGCTCAAGGCACGCAAGTAACTGTCCACAGGTAGCGCACCGCACGGCGTCAGGGTCAGCAGACGCGTACAGCGCGCTACCTGTCGATGCCAGGGCTCAGTGGGTAGTCAACCCGGCTGCGCTCATGAACAGGCGCATCAACCAGGCCGCCACACCCAGCGCGGCCACACTCAACGCCCAGATCAACACCAACCAGCCCAGGCGCTGCCACAGCGGTTTCTTGCCTTCCACGTCCTGCTCATGGGTCATGGTGCGGCCTCCTAGTGATAGCCCTGGTCATGGGTGACCTTGCCGCGGAACACGTAGTAGCTCCAGAAGGTGTAACCCAGGATCAGCGGAAGAATGAACAGCGTTCCCACCAACATGAAGCCCTGGCTTTGCGGCGGCGCGGCAGCCTCCCAGATCGAGATCGATGGCGGGATGATATTGGGCCACAGGCTGATGCCCAAGCCGCTGTAACCCAGGAAGATCAGCCCCAGCGTCAGCAAAAACGGCATGTAGTTCGCGCTACGGGCTACTGCCTTGAACAGGTTGTAGAAGGTCAACAGCACCAGGATCGGCACCGGCATGAACCACACCAGGTTGGGCATGCTGAACCAGCGATCGGCAATCTGCGGATAGGCGATTGGCGTCCACAGGCTGACCACACCCATTACAGCCAGCAGCACAAGCGCCAACGGCCGTCCAAGCTTGTGCATCTGTTCCTGAAGCGGCCCCTCGGTCTTCATGATCAGCCAGGTACACCCTAATAGCGCGTAGGCCACGATCAGCCCCAAGCCGCAGAACAGGCTGAAGGGTGTCAGCCAGTCCAGCGAGCCACCGGCGTAATGCCGATCCACGACCTTGAAGCCTTCGATGAAGGCGCCCAGCGCCACGCCCTGGAAGAACGTTGCCACCAGAGAGCCCCAGATGAACGCCTTGTCCCACAGATGGCGACCAGCGTCGGTAGCCTTGAAGCGGAACTCGAAGGCCACGCCCCGGAAGATCAGACCGATCAGCATCAGAATCAGTGGCAGATAGAGCGCCTCGAGCACGACGGCATACGCCATCGGGAACGCGCCGAACAGCCCCGCGCCACCCAGCACGAGCCAGGTCTCGTTGCCGTCCCAGACCGGTGCGACCGTGTTCATCATCACGTCGCGGTCACGCTCGTGTTTGACGAAGGGGAAGAGCATGCCAATGCCCAGGTCGAAGCCGTCCATCACCACGTACATCATGACGCCGAAGATGATGATGCCGGCCCAGATCAGTGGAAGATCGATACCCATGGCTCAGTTCCCCTTGCTCAGGTCTGCAGTGGTGGCATCGCTGCCTTCGTCGGCGGCGGACAATGGCCGCGCCGGCGTGCGTTTGCGGCCAGGACCGCCCGGACGCTGCTGATCGCCTTCACCGGTATGCGGGCCCTTGCGCACCAGGCGCATCATGTAGGCGAACCCTGTGCCGAACAGGGCGAAGTACACCACCACGAACGCCACCAGGGTGAACCCCAGTTGGGCATAGCTGTGGTTGGAGACGCCGTCGGCCGTGCGCATCAGCCCGTAGACCACCCAGGGCTGGCGGCCGATTTCGGTGGTGAACCAGCCGGCGAGGATTGCCAGCAATCCTGAAGGCCCCATCCAGGTCACGAAATGCAGGAACGGCCGCGAGGTGTACAGCTTGCCGCCTTTGCGCAATACAAGGCTCCACACGCCAGCGGCGATCATCAACATGCCCAGCGCCACCATGATGCGGAAGGACCAGAAGATGATGGTGGAGTTGGGCCGGTCTTCAGGCGGGAACTCCTTCAATGCCGGCACCTGCTTGTCCAGGCTGTGGGTGAGAATGAGGCTCCCGAGCACTGGGATCTCGATCTTGAACCGTGTCGTTTCAGCTTGCATGTCCGGGATGCCAAAGAGGATCAACGGGGTAGGCTCGCCAGGAGGGTTCTCCCAATGCCCTTCGATGGCAGCGATTTTCGCCGGTTGATGCTTGAGGGTATTGAGCCCGTGGAAGTCGCCGATCACTGCCTGGATGGGCGCGACGATCAGCGCCATCCACATGGCCATGGAAAGCATCTTGCGCACCGAGGGGTTGTCGCGTCCACGCAGCAGGTGCCAGGCAGCCGATGCCCCCACGAAGAAGGCGGTGGCGACGAATGCCGCCGTGGCCATGTGCATCAGGCGGAACGGGAACGAAGGGTTGAAGATGACAGCGAACCAGTCGACCGGAATCACGCGACCATCGATGATTTCGTGACCTTGCGGGGTATGCATCCAGCTGTTCGAGGCCAGAATCCAGAAAGTGGAAATCAGCGTTCCGAGCGCCACCATGCAGGTGGCGAAGAAATGCAGGCCACGGCCTACGCGGTTCCAGCCAAAGAGCATCACCCCCAGGAAACCTGCTTCGAGGAAGAAGGCGGTCAGCACCTCGTAGGTCAACAGGGGCCCGGTGACCGAACCTGCGAACTCGGAAAAACGGCTCCAGTTGGTGCCGAACTGATAGGCCATGACCAGGCCCGAGACCACGCCCATGCCGAAGTTGACTGCGAAGATTTTCGACCAGAAGTGGTACAGGTCCCGATAGACCTGCCTGTCTGTCTTGAGCCACAACCCTTCGAGCACCGCCAGGTAACTGGCCAGGCCGATAGTGATGGCAGGGAACAGGATATGGAAGGACACGGTAAACGCGAACTGGATCCGGGCAAGATCCAGTGCCTCCAGACCGAACATAGGTGCTACCTCATCAGATAATCCGGCGGTCGGGCACTCGGCCCTGTCGCCCACTGCCCCCACATAGTCGAGTACGGCGTGTTGGAATTGTTCTGTTCGATGTGCAGGGATTGCGGCCAAAGGCCGAAATCGTCGGGGATCGTTGCAAACGCAACGATTGATCCAGGTCAACGATATGAATCAAGCATAGCCCCGAATAGCCCGGTGCGAGGTGTGGTTGTTTGCCGCGTGACCGGTTGCCCCACCCCCTGTTCAGCGGCACCGAAACGGTGTCGGACACGGTAAACAGCAACTATTTGTTACATACAGATGATAGGCTGCGGAGCTTCCCCTGCATCGAGGTCACAGGTGTCCGATGTCCGAGACTGAACCGCCGCTGTTGCGTCACCATCGCCCTTTTCTGGCGTTCTGGCTGGCACGGGTCTTCACCGCCAGCGGATTCCAGATGTTGACCGTGGCGATTGGCTGGCACCTGTATCAGCTGACCGGCAACGTGCTGGACCTGGGACTTGTCGGACTGGTGGAGTTCGCACCCCGTGTGCTGTTCATGCTGCACACCGGCCATGTGGCAGACCGCTATGACCGGCGCAAGGTTGCCGCCCTGTGCCAATGCCTGCAAGGGCTGATCGCACTGGCCCTGGCGCTGGGCAGCGCCACGGATCAGGTCAGCCGCGAACTGATTTTCGTGCTGGCGTTTCTGCTCGGCGCCACCCGTTCGTTCGAGATGCCGGCGACCCAGGCGCTGCTGCCCAACGTCGTGCCCGCGGGCCTGTTTCCACGGGCGGTCGCCGCGTCGGCCTCTGCGACCCAGTCGGCTACCATTGTGGCGCCCGCCGTGGGCGGCTTCCTGTACGCATTCGGCAGCGGCTGGGTCTACGGCCCGACCGTGGCGTTGTATGCCATAGCCTGTGTGCTGACCCTGAGCCTGCAGGCGCGAGGACAAGTCGTTCAACGGGGCCGTGCCACCGTCGAGTCGCTGCTGGCCGGCATTCGTTTCATTCGCAGCCGGCCGGATATCCTGGGCGCCATCTCGCTGGACCTGTTCGCCGTGCTGCTGGGCGGGGCCACAGCGCTGCTGCCGGTATTTGCCAAGGACATCCTGCTGACAGGGCCGCTGGGGCTCGGGCTGCTGCGTTCGGCGCCCGCAGTAGGCGCGTTGCTGATGTCGGTGTGGTTGGCGCGCTTTCCCTTCGAGCGCAAGGTGGGCCGAACCATGTTCACGGCGGTGGGCGTCTTTGGCGTGGCCACTATCGCGTTCGGCCTGTCCACATCCTTCTGGTTTTCCCTGGCGGTCCTTGTGGTACTGGGCGCTGCTGACATGATCAGCATGGTCATTCGAGGCGCTTTCGTGCAGTTGCATACCCCGGACGAAATGCGCGGGCGCGTCAGCGCCGTCAACGGGCTGTTCATCGGTGCCTCCAATCAGCTCGGCGAATTCGAATCGGGGGTCACCGCGCACTGGTTTGGTACGGTGCCAGCCGTCGTCATGGGTGGGGTGGGCACCTTGGTGGTGACGGGAGTGTGGATAAAACTGTTCCCCACGTTGGCCAACCGGGACCGTTTGCACGAAGACTGAAAGGCCGCCCCAGCGGCCCTGTACGCCAGGCGTACCGGGCGCGGCCAGCCTATTCCCAGACGGCCATAGGCCCCTGCCCGGCATGCTGGTATGATGCGCGGCTTTTTTCTGCCCCATAGAAATCACGGCAGCCGGTACGGTCTGTGCTTTGCTGATGGGGTCGACATATTCATGGCGCCGGGGGCGCCTCGGGGAGCGGGCATGCTGGAAAGGCTGTTTCAACTAAAAGCACACAACACCAATGTGCGCACCGAGATACTGGCGGGCGTCACCACCTTCCTGGCCATGGCCTACATTCTCTTCGTCAACCCGAGCATCCTCGGCGAGACGGGCATGGACAAGGGTGCGCTGTTCGTCGCCACCTGCCTGGCGGCGGCCATTGGCTCGACCACCATGGGCCTGATCGCCAACTACCCGATCGCCTTGGCGCCGGGCATGGGCCTGAACGCGTTCTTCACCTACACCGTGGTGCTGCACATGGGGCACACCTGGCAAGTGGCCCTGGGTGCGGTATTCCTGTCGGCGGTGATGTTCTTCCTGCTGTCGATCTTCCGAATCCGGGAATGGATCGTGAACAGCATTCCCCTGCCCCTGCGCTCGGCCATTGCTGCGGGCATCGGACTGTTCCTAGCGCTGATCGCGCTGCACAATGCGGGCATCGTCGTCGATAACCCTGCAACCCTAGTGGGCATGGGCGACTTGCGTCAGCCGGCACCGATTCTGGCCACACTGGGCTTCTTCCTGATCGTTGGCCTGGAAGCGTTGAAGGTGCGCGGCGCCGTGTTGATCGGCATCCTGGCCGTGACCGTGGCAGCCATTGCCATGGGCGTCACGCCCTTCGGGGGCATCGTGTCCATGCCGCCTTCGCTGGCGCCGACCTTCCTGCAACTGGACATCGCCGGCGCGCTGGACGTGGGCCTGGTGAGCGTCATCTTCGCCTTCCTGTTCGTCGACCTGTTCGACAACTCCGGCACCCTGATCGGCGTGGCCAAACGTGCAGGGCTGATGGGCAAGGATGGCCACATGCCGAAGATGGGCCGTGCCCTGATTGCCGACAGCACCGCCGCCATGGCCGGCTCGCTGCTGGGCACCTCGACCACCACCAGCTATATCGAGTCGGCGGCTGGCGTGAGCGCCGGGGGGCGTACGGGCCTTACGGCCATCGTGGTCGCCGTGCTGTTCCTGCTGGCCCTGTTCTTCGCACCGCTGGCTGGCAGCGTACCGGCCTTCGCCACCGCGCCGGCGTTGCTGTTCGTCGCCGTGCTGATGGCCTCGGGCCTGGCGGAAATCAATTGGGACGACGTCACCGAAGCAGCCCCAGTGGTGGTCACCGCGTTGGCCATGCCGCTGACCTATTCGATCGCCAACGGCATTGCCTTCGGCTTCATTGCCTGGACCGCCGTGAAACTCATTTCCGGGCGTCGCCATGACCTGAACGCGGCCCTGGTGATTCTTTCCATCCTGTTCGTCATCAAACTGGGTTGGTTCAACGCATGAGTGCTGCATTCGACCCTAGCGCCTATGACGCGCAACTGCAGGATAAGACCGCCCGCCTGCGCGAGCTGCTCGCACCTTTCGGTGCGCCGGAGCCCGCCGTCTTCGACTCGCCGCGCGCGCACTATCGCCTGCGTGCGGAATTCCGCCTCTGGCGCGAGGACGGCCAGCGCCACTATGCGATGTTCGCCCCGGGCGAGAAGCACAAGGCTATCCTGATCGACGACTTCCCGATTGCCAGCCAGCGCATCAACGACCTGATGCCGCGCCTGAAGGCGGCCTGGCAGGCCAGCGAGGCTTTGAGCAATCGCCTGTTCCAGGTGGAATTCCTCACCACCCTGGCGGGTGATGCGATGGTCACGCTGTGCTACCACCGCCCACTGGACGAAGCGTGGGAAGTGGCCGCGCGGCAACTGGCCCAAGATCTGGGCGTGAGCCTGATCGGCCGCTCCAAGGGCAAGCGCCTGGTCATCGGTCGTGACTATGCGGTTGAAAAGCTCGACGTGGCCGGCCGTGTGTTCAGCTATCGCCAGCCTGAAGGCGCATTCACCCAGCCCAACGGCGCCGTGAACCAGAAGATGCTGAGCTGGGCCTTCGAGGCCATGGGCGATCGCGATGACGACCTGCTGGAACTGTACTGCGGCAACGGCAACTTCACCTTGCCGCTGGCCACCCGCGTGCGCCAGGTGCTGGCTACCGAGATCAGCAAGACCTCGGTCAACGCCGCACTGAGCAACCTGGCCGAGAACGCTGTGGATAACGTGCGCCTGGTGCGCTTGTCGGCTGAAGAGCTGACCCAGGCGCTGAACGAAGTGCGCCCTTTCCGCCGCCTCGAAGGCATCGATCTGAAAAGCTACGCATTCGGCACGGTCTTCGTTGATCCGCCGCGCGCCGGCATGGACCCGGACACCTGCGAGCTGACCCGACGTTTCGAGCGGATCCTGTACATTTCGTGCAACCCGGAAACACTCGCGGCGAACATTGCCCAGCTCCACGACACCCACCGGATCGAACGCTGCGCGTTGTTCGATCAATTCCCCTACACCCACCACATGGAAAGCGGTGTGCTGCTGGTGCGGCGCTGAGCCTGGACCCTGTGCAGGCCGGGGACGATGAAATTGAATTCAGGCGCCCCGGCCATCTCCAATGCGCTAGACAGCCGCAGGTGCCCTGACACCTGAGGCTGTGTTGAACTAATATTTGTCTTCTTGTTTCACGCTCTGGAGAGCACTCATGGAATGGCGAAAAGGCCGGCGTAGCGACAATGTGGTCGATGCACGGGGCGCAGGTGGCGGTGGCGGTGGTATGCGCTTTGGCGGTGGCAAAGGACTGGGACTTGGCGCCATCTTGCTGATTGTCGGGATCGGCTGGCTGACGGGCCAGGACCCTTTGCAGATCCTTGGTCAATTGACCGGCCAGATGCAGCAGCAAGCGCCTGCCGTGACCGATGGCAAGGCGCCTCCGGCCAATGACCAGCAGGCGGAATTCGTCGCCTCCGTATTGGGCGACACCGAAGACACCTGGCAAGCATTGTTCGCCCAGTCCGGCAAACAGTACAAGGACCCCAAGCTGGTGCTGTTCAACGGTCAGGTGAATTCTGCCTGCGGCTTTGCCACAGCGGCGGTCGGGCCGTTCTACTGCCCGGCGGATCAGCAGGTGTACCTGGACATGTCGTTCTTCCGAGAAATGGAAACACGCTTCTCGGCTGCTGGCGACTTCGCCCAGGCGTACGTGATCGCCCATGAAATCGGCCACCATGTGCAGACGCTGCTTGGCGTGTCGGCCAAGGTGGACGCGGCACGGCGTAGCGGCCAGCGCATGGAAGGCAGCAATGGCCTACTGGTGCGCCAGGAACTGCAAGCCGACTGCTTTGCTGGCGTGTGGGCCTACCAGGCACAGAAACGCCTGAACTGGTTGGAACCTGGCGATGTGGAGGAAGCGCTCAATGCCGCCAACGCCATCGGTGACGACCGACTGCAGCAGCAGGGTCAAGGGCGCGTGGTGCCGGACTCGTTCACCCATGGCACCTCGGCCCAACGCGTGCGCTGGTTCAAGGCCGGGTTCGCCGAAGGCGACGTCGACAGCTGCGACACCTTCAGCGCGCGTACTCTCTGAAGGTGCTCAGCGTTGCGTCCTGATTGATTCGTCCATTGCAGCACCTGTGGTCGCTGAAACGCGCCGTATCGCCCCTACGGCTGAAAAAGCGTTTCAGCTTCCTCGCCAACGGCCGATAACTCCAGCACGATTGAGCGGGCAGCCAGAATAACAACGCCTTGCGATCGGAGATCAAGAGAGCGAAAACAACTTCTGGAGTGCGTGCATGAACAGCTGGTTTGCCAATATCAGCGTCAACCTCAAACTCGGCCTGGGCTTCGCCCTGGTGCTGATCCTGACCGGCCTGCTGGCCTTGGTGGGCTGGACGAGCCTGGGCGGTCTCATCGACCGCAGCAACTGGATGAGCGACATCGGCCAGTTGAACAAGGACCTTACCGACCTGCGTATTGCCCGCCTGCAATACATGATCGCCAACGGCGATGATGCCGCGGCTGCCAATACCCTGGCCAAGCTCGATACCTTCAGCAAGCAGCAGGCTTACCTGGAGCACACGTTCAAGAGCCCCGAAAACGTCAAGCTGCTGGGCGAACTGGGCGACATCATCAGTGCCTACAAGGTGTCGCTGTCCAAGATGCGCCAGGGTTACGACGCCAGTCGTGCCGCACGCGCCGCCATGACCCGCGCCGGTAGCCAGGCCGACCAGGCCATGGAGGTCTTGAGCCAGGAAGTCATGGCTCGGCCCGAGGCCGACAGCGTGCGCCTTGCTCAGTACCAACTGATCAGCAAGGCCCGCCAGCAATTGATGCAGGTGCGCATCGATGTGCGCGGCTACATCGCCGACAACACGGCGGACAATGAACAGGCGGCTCTGCGCCAGCTCGATGCGGCGCTGGCGGTGGTCGATAGCCTCAAGCGCGAGCTGTCCGGCCCGAGCGACCGGGTGCAACAGCTCGAGCGCGCAGTCACCGACTACCGTGAAGCTACGCGTCAATTCCGCGATGCCGTGGCCACCATTACCGGTGCTCGCGCCGAGATGACGGTCCAGGGCGCGGACATCGTCAAGCACAGCGATGCGCTGTACAAGATCCAGCTGGAGCGTCGCGATGTCGAAAGCAGCCAGGCGCGCACCTTGCAGACCATCGCTACCCTCCTGGCGTTGCTGGTGGGTATCGTGGCCGCCGTCCTGATCACCCGGCAGATCACCCGGCCGTTGCAGGACACCTTGGCGGCGGTCGAGAAAATCGCCAGCGGCGACCTGACCCAACAGTTGCATGTCACCCGCCGCGACGAGTTGGGGGTGCTGCAGCAAGGCATTGCCCGCATGGGCACGACCCTGCGCGAGCTGATCGGCGGCATTCGCGATAGTGTGACCCAGATCGCCAGCGCTGCCGAGGAGCTGTCGGCCGTGACCGAACAGACCAGTGCCGGTGCCAATAGCCAGAAAGTCGAGACCGACCAAGTGGCCACCGCAATGCATGAGATGGCCGCCACGGTTCAGGAGGTGGCACGCAATGCCGAACAGGCTTCGCAGGCGGCGACAGGTGCCGATGGCGAGGCGCGGGCCGGGGATCGGGTGGTGGGCGAGGCGATCAGCCAGATCGAGCGCCTGGCGCAGGACATGCACCGCTCCACCGAGGCCATGACTGCGTTGCAGCAGGAAAGCCAGAAGATCGGCAGCGTCATGGACGTGATCAAATCGGTGGCCGAGCAGACCAACCTGCTGGCCCTCAACGCGGCCATCGAGGCGGCACGTGCAGGCGAAGCCGGACGCGGTTTTGCCGTGGTGGCAGACGAAGTGCGCGGACTGGCTCAGCGCACGCAGAAGTCGACCGAGGAAATCGAGGAGCTGATCGCCAGCCTGCAGCACGGCACCCAGCAGGTAGCCAATGCCATGCAGGGCAGCCGCGCCTTGACCGACAGCAGTGTCGACCTGGCGCGCAAGGCCGGTGAGTCGCTGGAGAACATCACGGGCACCGTGTCGAGCATCCAGTCGATGAACCAGCAGATTGCCGCCGCAGCCGAGCAGCAGAGCGCGGTTGCCGAAGAGATCAGCCGCAGCATTCTGAATGTGCGTGATGTGTCGGAGCAGACGGCCTCGGCCAGCGACGAGACGGCGGCGTCGAGCGTTGAGCTGGCGCGCCTGGGGGGCGAGTTGCAGATGCTGGTCAGCCGGTTCCGCGTTTGACCTGAGGCAGTGGGTTGGGCGGGGTGGCCCGTAGCAGAGGCCGCACAACGGCCTCTGCTGTTGCCGCAAGCCTCAGCCATTGGCTGAGTGCTCGCACTTCGGCGCGCCAGCAACCGGCGCGCCATCAGCCCTTCACTTCACCACCATCCCTACCCCACGGCCACGCGGGTCGGACGAGGTCTCAAGCGTCTGTCCGTTGACCCGAATGGCCTGGATGTCGCCCATCTCCCAGCCTTGGTCCTCCAGCACGTAACCCATCTTTTTCAGATCAGCAGCCACCTGCCCGGTTAGCGGCGCATAGCTGTCGAAATAGATCGTGTCCTTGGGCAGCAACTGGTGGTGGACCCGCTGCGCAGCCACTGCCTTGTCCAGCGGCATGCCGTAGTCATACAGGTTGTTCATCACCTGGAAGATCGAGGTGAAAATGCGCGACCCACCCGGTGTGCCGATCACCAGCTCCACTTTGCCGTCACGGGTCATGAGGCTGGGGCTCATGGAAGACAGCATGCGCTTGCCCGGCTCGATGGCATTGGCATCGCCACCGATCACGCCGAACGCATTGGCGGCACCCGGCTTGGCGCTGAAGTCGTCCATCTCGTCATTGAGCAGGAACCCGGCACCTTTGACCACCACGCCACTGCCGTAGTCGAGGTTGAGCGTGTAGGTGTTGCTGACCGCATTGCCGGCCTTGTCGACGATGGAAAAATGCGTGGTCTGGTGCGGCTCCAGCCCGGGCTTGACCTGATCGGTAGCGGAAATGGCCTTGGGATTGACCTGAGCCGCACGCTTGGCCAGGTAATCCTTGGCCACCAACTGATCCACGGGCACTTTTGTGAAAGCCGGGTCACCGAGGTAGTCGGCCCGGTCGGCGAAAACGCGTTTTTCAATCTCGGCCAACAGGTGGATGTACTGCGCAGAGTTGTGCGCCACACCCTTGAAATCGGCGGCACGGTCCTCCTTGATGCCCAGCAGCTGGGCCAGGGCAACGCCACCGGAACTGGGCGGGGGCGCGGTGTACACGACATTGCCGCGCCAGCTGACGGCCATGGGCTCACGCCACACGGCCTTGTAGTCCTTGAGGTCCTGCTTGGTGATCAGCCCCTTGTCGGCCTGCATCTGCGCCACCAGCAGGTCGGCGGTCTTGCCCTGGTAGAACTCGCTCACGCCCTTGTCGGCGATGCGCTCGAGGGTCTGGGCCATCTCGGGTTGCTTGAACAGCTCGCCCACCTTCATGCTGCCGAAGTAGTCGTTGAAGTTGGTGGCGGTCTTGAACATGCCTTGGGCATCGTTGCGGTACTGATACTGCTTGTCGGCGACCTTGAAGCCGTTTTTGGCGTAGCCGATGGCCGGTGTCAGCAGCTCGCTCCACGGTAGCTTGCCGAACTTGCGATGGGCCTCCCACAAGCCCATCACCGTGCCTGGCACGCCTGCAGCACGGGCACCCACCAGGCTCAGGTTCTCGATCACTTCGCCTTTGTCATCCAGGTACATGTTGCGCGTGGCCGCCTTGGGCGCCACTTCACGGTAGTCAAGGAAGTAGGGCTTGCCGTCCACGAACAACGTCATGAAGCCCCCACCGCCAATGTTGCCGGCTTCGGGGTAAGTCACTGCCAGCGTGAATGCGGTGGCTACCGCGGCATCGACCGCGTTGCCGCCTTTTTTCAGGATATCGGCGGCTACCTGGGCGCCGTACTGATCAGGCGCGGCGACAGCCCCGCCCTCCAGGGCAACGGCGTACACCGATGAGCTGCCCAACAGCGCGGCTGCCAGAGCCAGGTACTGGAAAGGGACGCTACGCATGACACATTCCTTGGGTGTTGTTCTTGTGGGACCGTCAGTAAGACCCAAGCGTCAAGCCTGTGCAATCTCATCGTCCATGACGCGCCGCCCCTAGGCAGCAGATGTCGCGTTCAGGCAACTGAACAGGCGTAGATGGCCAACTTGCGCTGGATGAAATCCAGGAAGCATTGAATGCGCAGGGCCAGCTGGGTATTGCGGTAGTACACCGCATGGATGGGCTGACGATGGCCGTTGTTGGCCTGGGGCAGCACGACCTGAAGGCGGCCGCTGCGAATGTCTTCGTGGGTCATGAAGTGCGACAGGCTGACGATGCCCTCCCCGGCCAGCGCCAGCTGTCGCAGCGTCTCGCCGCTGGAAGCGACCAGCGTAGGCCGAATGGTCCAGTGTTCGCCCTGGGCATGGCGCAGGGGCCACTGGTTCAGCGTCTCGGGTTGACTGAAGCCAAGCAGGCAGTGATCGGCCAGATCCTCGACCCGCTGGGGGGTGCCGTGACGCGCCAGATAAGCCGGGCTGGCGAGCACCTGCACCGGGCTGCAACCCAGGTTGCGCGCGTGCAGGCTGGAATCGGCCAGCTCACCGATGCGGATGGCCACGTCGGTACTGTGCTCAAGCAGGTCGATGATCAAATCGTCGGTGTTGAGCTCCAGGTCGATGCCGGGGTACTGCTGCCGGAACTCGCCTATCCAGGGCACGATGGCGTGAAGCATGAATGGCGTGGCCGCGTTGACCCGCAGGCGACCGATGGGCGTCTGCCGGTTCATCGCCAGGCGCTCTTCCAGCTCGTCCATCTGCCGCAGCACCTGCCTTGCCTGTTCGAGAAAGAACCGCCCCTCCTCGGTCAGGTCCATGCGCCGGGTGGTGCGGTTGACCAGCGTGGTGCCCAGCTTGGCCTCAAGGCGCGCCAGGGTTCGGCTGACCGCCGAGGGCGTCTGGCCCATTTGCGCGGCCGCTGCAGAGATCGACCCACAGTCGATGACGGCGACGAACACCTGGAGTTCTTCAGATCGGGTTTTCACATCAAGGCCTGCGGGTAGAGTTGCCAGGGTCTAGATAGCCGCTTGCGCAAGGGAAGTCCAGCAGTGCCATCAAGGCACATGTCTACCGAGCCTTGCCAAACACCCGCTCCAGGTGCACTTGATAGGCCGCCAGCGCTGCCGGGACATCCGGGCGCTTCATGACGTCGGTGGCCAGGAAGGTCGGCAAGCCGCTCATGCCCAGGAACTGCTGCGCCTTGTGGAAGGGGAAGTACACCGCATCCACACCTTTGCCCTCGAAGAAGTCGTCAGCCTCGTCGAACGCCTGCTGCGGTGCATTCCACGTGAGCGACAGCATGTACTGTTTGCCTTGAATGAGCCCACCACTGCCGTACTTCTGCGTGTGATCCGAGCGGGTACGACCATCGCTGGCATACAGGCTGCCGTGCCCGGCAGTGAAGACCTCATCGATGTACTTCTTGACGGTCCAGGGCGCGCCCATCCACCAGCCTGGCATCTGGTAGATCACCACGTCAGCCCAGAGGAATTTCTCCACCTCCTCCTGGACGTCATAGCCCCCGTCGATGAAGGTCTGGCGCACGTCGAAACCTGCACGGTCAAGGTGCGCCAGTGCGGCCTCATGCAGGGTGCTATTGAGCTGGCCTGCGGAATGGGCAAACTGTTTGCCGCCGTTGAGTAGCAAGATGTTTTTCATGGGGGCCTCCCGGACCTGATCACTGATTGCAGGCAGGTTAAGGTCAGGCGCAGTTGGGAAACAGCCAATCAACAGCAAAATACATTTGACTCAAGATCACGAATCGACCGGGATTATTGCTTTAATCTTTGGCACTTACGAAGCAGGAGACCCTCATGAACGAGCAATACGCCTTCATTCTCAAAGCCAAGACACGCCCGGAAATGGCAGAAGCCTTCGAGCAACTGTTCCGGCCCTATGTCGAGCCCAGCCGACAAGAACCCGGCTGTGTCGAATACCACATGCTGCGCGATCAGCAGGACCCGAGCCTGTTCGTGTTCTTCGAAGTCTGGGCGAACAAGGCGGCACTGGATGTGCACTCGGCCCTGCCGCACATGGCTGCTTTTTTCGACCGGCGCATGGATTACCTGGAGCGCGACTTCGAGGTCCAACGGGTCGACATGCTCAGCGACTCATCCGCTAACCGTTGATCAGCAAATGCACGCCCAGCAGCATCAGGCCCACCAAGAAACAGCGGCGGAACACCTGTGCGCTGACGCGTCGGCGCAGCCACTGGCCCGCCTGCATGCCAAGCAGGGCGGGCACCACCAGCAGTAAAGAAGCACCCAGCGCCGGGCCGCCGAGTGCGCCTTGCCCGGCAAGGCCCACAGCCAGCGCCAGGGTGGACACCGTAAATGCCAGCCCAAGGGCCTGAATCATCTCGTCACGTCTAAGCCCAAGGCTTTGCAGGTACGGCACTGCCGGCATCACGAACACACCCGTGGCCGCACTGATCACTCCGGTAGCCAGGCCGCAGACAGGGCCGAGCCACCCTTCGCGTTTCCGGGCAATGCGCAAGGCCGGCCCAGCCAGTCCATAAACGGCATAGAGAATCAGTGCGCCTCCCAGTGCATGCGCGGCCCAGGGGCCACTGCTGATGCCCAGCCACGCACTGCCCAGCAAGGTACCGATAAAGATCATGGCCAGCATCGGGCCCAGCCTGCGCAGCAACGCTCGCAAATGCCCTCCTGCCGCCAATTGCCAGAGATTGGTCACGGTGGATGGGACGATCAGTAACGCAGCAGCCTGCGCGGGCGGCAGAGCCATGCCCAGCAGCCCCATGGCCACGGTCGGCAGGCCGAGCCCGATCACGCCCTTGACGGCACCTGCCAGAACAAAGGTGGCAAACACCAGCGCAGTCAGCAGTAGGCCAAGGTCTTGGTAAAACGCTGTAAATGTCATCATGTGCCCATCATGGCCAATGCATGACGCGCTGAACATCTGTCATATTCGTGGTCAGCCTCTTGCCTGGACAGAGCCACGTGCATTTTGATCTTGTTGACCTGACCCTATTCCGGCACGCCGTCTAGTGTGGAAACATCACCGCCGGTGCTGGGCGTAGCCACTTGTCGCTGCCAGCAGCCAGCGCCCGGATTCGTGCCATGGAGGCGTCCCTGGGCGTTGCACTCCTGCTGCGCAATCGCCGAGGTGTCAGCCCCACGCCCGCCGGTCAGGCATTGCTGCAACATGCCCGGCTCATCGCTCAGCAGGTCGAGCGCTTGCAATTCGACCTGGGTCAGTACGCGCAGGGGCA
The DNA here is from genome assembly GCF_000730565.1 of Pseudomonas fulva NBRC 16637 = DSM 17717. Classification (GTDB taxonomy): domain Bacteria; phylum Pseudomonadota; class Gammaproteobacteria; order Pseudomonadales; family Pseudomonadaceae; genus Aquipseudomonas; species Aquipseudomonas fulva. Next base: position 76,229 of record NZ_BBIQ01000020.1, read on the forward strand.
TCAAGGCCAGGTGCGCTTGCTGTGCAACACCGCGGCCCTGACCCAATACCTGCCCGAACTGCTGGCGGCCTACCTTGCCCAGAACCCAGGCATGAGCGTGGATGTGCAGGAGTACCCGAGCTTGCGCATCGTGCAGGCCATCACCCAGGGCATGGCCGACCTGGGCATCATCTCCAGCGCAGCACCTAGCGAGCATCTACAGACGCAGCCCTTTCGCGACGACCCGTTGGTACTGGTGACGCCAACGGATCACCCGCTCGTCAACCTTCCCTCGCCGCGCTTCGTCGACAGCCTGGCCCATGGTCACGTCGGCCTCGGGCCGGCCAGTGCCCTGGCGCTTTACCTGGAAGAGCAGGCGCTGCGTGCAGGCCAGCGCATGCGCGTCAGGGTTCGTGCCGAGGGCTTCGAAGGCGTGTTGCGCATGGTCGCAGGCGGTGCCGGCGTCGGGGTCGTGCCCTTGGCGGCGGTGCAGCGCTGGCAAGGGGTGTTGCCGCTGCGGGCCATGGCACTGCAGGAACCCTGGGCTAACCGGAAGTTGCTGTTGTGCGCGCGCGACTTTGCGGCCCTGCCAGGCTACGCAGCGGCATTGGTCAGCGTATTCGCCGGGTGTGCCTGAAACTTCTTGTCGCGCAGCCAGGTCAGTGGCAAGAGCGCCGGTGCCTGCGGCTTTACCGGCCACCAAGACTGCAACAGAATGCGCGACAACGCCCCACCAAAAAGGACTTGCCAGTGGCCTCGATCTACCAGCTCAAACCCCGTTTCCAGGCCCTGCTGCGGCCTCTGGTGCAGCGCCTGTACGACAGGGGCGTGACGGCCAACCAGGTCACGCTCACCGCTGCCGTCATCTCCGTTGCGCTAGGGCTGCTGCTGGCGGCCCTGCCCCACCTTCACGGGTTGTTCATCCTGGTGCCCATATGGATGCTGCTGCGCATGGCGCTCAACGCCATCGACGGCATGCTGGCACGGGAATTTGGCCAGCAATCCACCCTTGGCGCCTATCTGAACGAGCTGTGCGACGTGATCGCCGATGCCGCCCTGTACCTGCCGTTCGCCCTCTTGGTAGGCGTGTGGCCGCCGCTGGTGGTGATGGTGGTGCTACTGGCGACGATCAGCGAATACGCTGGCGTGATGGGGCCCTTGGCAGGTGCCTCGCGCCGCTATGACGGGCCCATGGGCAAGAGCGACCGCGCCTTCGCCTTTGGCGTACTGGGTACCGGTGTCGCCCTGGATGTGCTTGATGGTACCTGGATCAATGGTTTGCTGCTTGTGGTCCTGGCGCTCTGCCTCTATACCCTCTACAACCGGGTGCGTCGCGGGCTGGCTGAAACCCGCTGAGTCTTCGCCCGTCGCATAAGGATATCGACCATGCGCCAAGCGCAAAGCCTGCATTTTTCCACCCATGACGGTGTCGAGCTGCATTACCGCCACTGGCCCGCCACGCGCAACGAACACCAGCCGCGTCGGGCGGTGGCGATGTTCCACCGTGGCCATGAACACGGCGGGCGAATCGCCCACTTGGCCGATGAGCTGGACATGCCGGGCTATGACTTTTTCGCCTGGGATGCCCGCGGTCATGGCCTGTCGCCCGGCGCACGCGGGGACAGCCCGAGCTTCGCGACCAGCGTGCGCGACGTGCAGACGTTCATCGAGCACATTCAGGCCCGTCACGGGCTGGCCGAACAGGACCTGGTGGTGCTGGCGCAGAGCGTCGGCGCGGTGCTGGTGGCCACCTGGGCGCATGACTATGCACCCAAGGTGCGTTGCCTGGTGCTGGCGTCTCCGGCGTTCAAGGTCAAGCTGTACGTCCCCTTGGCACGCCCTGGCCTGAAGCTGCTCAAGGCCGTGCGCGGCAATTTCTTCGTCAACAGCTACGTCAAGCCACAACTGCTGACCCATGACCCGGAACGGGTCATGTCGTACAAGGCAGACCCGCTGATCAGCCGGCCCATTTCGGTGACCATGCTGCTAGGGCTGTACGAAGCCGCCGATCGTGTGGTGGCCGACGCCCAGGCCATCCAGCTACCGACTCAACTGCTGGTCTCCGGTACAGACCTGGTGGTCGAGCGAGCACCCCAGCAGCGCTTCTTCGACCGTCTGGGCAGTGCGCGCAAGGAGATGCACGTGCTGCCGGGGTTCTTCCACGACACCTTGGGCGAGCGTGAGCGAGCACACGCTTTACGGCGTATCGAGCGTTTCGTCGAGCACTGCTTCGCCTGCCCTGCCGAGCGGCCTTCGCTGCTCGATGCGGACAAGACCGGCGCCAGTTGCGCCGAGGCCGAAAGCTTGGCCGCGCCTTTGCCCCGCCACTCGCTGCGCGGGCTTTACTGGCGCGCCACCCGAGCCGGTCTGCGCCTGGGCAGCAAGGTAGCGGACGGCGTGCGGCTAGGCTTCGACACGGGTTTCGATTCGGGCAGCACACTGGACTACGTGTACCGCAACCAGCCTGCAGGCAAAGGCGCGCTGGGCCGCCTGGTCGACCAGAACTACCTCAATGCCATCGGCTGGCGTGGCATTCGCCAGCGCAAGCTGAATGTGGAAGCACTGCTGCGCCTGGCCATGGATCGTCTACGCGAGGCCGGCCGACCCGTGCACATCGTGGATATCGCAGCCGGCCATGGCCGCTACATTCTCGAAGCCCTGCAACAGGTCGATCAACGCCCAGAATCAATCCTGCTGCGCGATTACAGCCCGCTCAACGTGCAACAAGGCACCGCGCTGATCCAGGAAAAGGGCCTGGGGGACATTGCCCGTTTCGTCCAGGGCGATGCCTTCGACCGCCCTAGCCTGGCGACGCTGGAACAGCCTCCGACGCTGGCAGTGGTATCAGGCCTGTACGAACTGTTCGCCAGCAACACCCTGGTGAGCAACTCATTGGCTGGCCTGGCACAGGCAATGGAGGATGGCGGTTACCTGGTCTACACCGGTCAACCGTGGCACCCGCAACTGGAGATGATTGCGCGTGCCTTGACCAGCCACCGGGGTGGCGAGGCCTGGGTAATGCGTCGTCGCAGCCAGGCAGAAATGGACCAGCTGGTGGAGGCGGCAGGCTTTCGCAAGGTGACCCAGCGCATCGACGAGTGGGGGATTTTCAGTGTCAGCCTCGCTCAACGGGTGCGCTGAGTGGACCTTGTGTTGGTCGCTAGCCTGCTGCGCCGGGGCCGGCAACTGGCAGGGCTCTCGGACGGCATGACCCTGCTGGCGCTCGGGTTCGGCCTGGTGCCGCTGCTTGGCGCGGCGCTGTCACCCTGGTCGCTTGTGCCGTGCCTGCTGCTCATCGGCCTGGGCATGCTGCACAAGTACTGGGCCATCCGCGTTGCACTCGATGCCGACCTGTTCGCGCACCTGGCCAACAGCCAGGACCTGGCAGCAGACACCCAGGCACTGGACCGCGCGTTGTTCGATCACGGGCTCAAGCCGCAGCCAGTCGATGCGCGCACCTGGCCGGTCCGCAGCCGGGCTGCGCTTGCTCTGCTGCGTCGCCAGGGCCTGTGCCTGGGCCTGCAACTCACGGTGGCCTTGGCTACCCTGCTGATACTGTCTATCAAAGGATGATGAACGTTCCATGCTCGCCAACCTGACCGCCTACCTGATCACCTCGGCCGCGCGCCTGATTACCGGGGCGCGAGCCCTCTGGCTGGGGTGCACGCTCCTTCCGGTGCAGCGCCTGTACTTTGCCAATCACAGCAGCCACGGCGATTTCGTCCTGCTATGGGCATCGCTGCCCCAGACGCTGCGGCGTCGCACTCGGCCGGTAGCCGGTGCCGACTACTGGGCCAAGCCGGGGATTCGCGATTTTCTCATCCGCAAGGTATTCAATGGCGTGCTGATCCAGCGACATCGCGACGAAGGCCAGGGCCACCCCTTGCAACCGGTACTCGACGCCGTGGCCCAGGGCGATTCGCTGATCTTCTTTCCGGAAGGCACGCGCAACCTCAGCGATGAGCCCTTGTTGCCGTTGCGAAGTGGCCTGTATCACCTGGCGGCGGCCCACCCGCAGGTCGAGCTGGTGCCGGTATGGATCGCCAACCTCAATCGGGTGATGCCCAAGGGACGCGCCTTGCCGTTGCCGTTGCTATGCACCCTGAGTTTCGGCGAACCCTTGCACCTGCAGGCAGACGAAAGCAAGCAAGCCTTTCTGGAGCGGGCTGGCCAAGCCCTGCTCGATCTAGCCCCCAAGGACGTTTGACATGCACGACAATACCCTCGCGCTGTTCGCCGGCATCGGCGCCCTGCTGCTGCTCGCCAGTGTGATCGGCCGTGTGCTGAAGTGGCGCGCAGGCCCCGGGCCCCATGCGGTGATCGACAACCTCAACGCCCGCATCAATGCCTGGTGGGTCATGGTGCTGGTAATCGGCATCGCCTTCGTCTTCGGCAAATACGGCGTGATCGTGCTGTTCTATGGTGTGTCGTTCTATGCCTTGCGCGAGTTCATGACCCTCACGCCCACCCGGCGCAGTGACTACCCCGCCCTGGCGGCGGCGTTCTACATCGCGCTGCCCGTCCAGTACGTGCTCATCGCCATGGACTGGTATGGCCTGTTCAGCATCTTCATTCCGGTCTACCTGTTCCTGTTGCTGCCGATCCTGGCCAGCCTTGGGGGCGACACCACGCGCTTTCTGGAGCGGGCTTCGAAGGTCCAGTGGGGCTTGATGATCGCGGTGTACTGCGTATCGTCGGTGCCGGCGCTGATGACCCTGGAGATCCCCGGCTTCGAGGGGCGCAACCTGTTGCTCATCGCCTGGCTGATCGTGGTGGTGCAGCTCAGCGATGTGCTGCAATACGTGTGCGGCAAGCTGTTCGGCAAGCGCAAGGTGGCGCCCAACTTGTCGCCTTCCAAAACCCTCGAGGGCCTGGTCGGCGGCGTGGCACTGGCCACGCTGATCGGCGCGCTGCTGTGCTGGATCACGCCGTTCAGCTTCTGGCAGGCCGCCTTGATGGCCTTGGCGGTCAATACCATGGGCTTCTTTGGTGGGCTGGTGATGTCGGCGATCAAGCGCGACCGTGGCGTCAAGGACTGGGGGCACATGATCGAAGGCCATGGCGGCATGCTCGACCGCATCGACTCGGTCTGCTTCGCTGCACCGGTGTTTTTCCACTTCGTGCGCTACTGGTGGGCTTGAAACGGCGCCAAGGCCTGGTAGCGCGTTAGCCGGTAGTTTGGGCTGACCCTGCGCGAACAGCGCGGCCAGACACCTGGACGTCGACTTCAGGCAACTGCGCGGGCGCTTCAACGCCTATGGTGAAGGGTCATTCAACCAGTCACAGGAGTTGTGCCATGTCCGATTTCATCACCGTGCTGCGTGAAACCTGCCCCACCCCGGTCGTGGACGCGACCAAGTGGAAACGCATCGGCGGCGACCCGCACACCGTGAACCTGAACGCCTACCTGTCGGCCGACGGCAGCAAGATCATGGGCACCTGGATCTGCACCCCGGGCAAGTTCGAAGTCAACTACGACAAGTGGGAATACTGCCACTTCCTCGATGGCTACTGCATCGTCACCCCGGAAGGCGAGGAACCGAAACACCTCAAGGCAGGTGACGTGTTCGTGATCGAGCCAGGGATGAAGGGGACCTGGGAGGTGGTCGAGACGGTGCGCAAATACTTCGTCTTCGCCTGATTGGCAGACGCAGGGGGCGCAATGAGCCGCCCCCTGTACAACGATGACGTGCAGCCTTTGATCATTGTGGCTTGCGGTAGGCCTCGATGATGGCCGAGAAGTCCTTGCCACCCTCCCCGCGCAGGCTCATGGCCTGGTACAGCTGTTGCGCGAGGGCGCCGAGGATTACGGGCTGGCGGGCCTGACGCGCAGCTTCGGTGGCCAGCCCCAGGTCCTTGAGCATCAATTCGGCGCCGAAGCCGCCGGTGTAGCCACGCGAGGACGGCGCCGTCTCGATCACGCCAGGCCAGGGGTTGTAGGTGTCGGAGCTCCAGCAGCGGCCGGTGGAGCTGTTGATGATGCCTGCCAGCACCTGAGTGTCGATACCCAGAGCATTGCCCAGCGCCATGGCTTCGGACACACCGATCATCGAAATGCCCAGCAGCAAGTTGTTGCAGATCTTGGCGATCTGCCCCGTCCCCACTTCGCCGCAGTGCACGATGTTGCGGCCCATGTGCTCGAGCACCGGCTTGAGCGCTGCGAACAGTTCGTCGCTGGCTCCAACCATGAAGGTCAGCGTACCGGCCGCCGCCCCACCCGTGCCTCCGGAGACAGGCGCATCGCCCATGTCCACGCCCTTGGCGGCCGCCGCCTTGGACACCTCGCGCGCGGTCTGTGGGTCGATGGTGCTGCAATCGACGGTGGGCGTACCAGCTCGGATCCCGGCCAGTACCCCATCGTCATCGAGGTAGACGCTGCGCACGTGCGCGGCTGCCGGCAACATGGTGATGACCAGGTCGCTTTCGGCTACCGCCTCGCGTGGTGAGGCGCTGACCTGCCCACCCAGGGCGCCGAGTTCTGCCAGTACCTCCTTGTTCAAGTCAAACAGGGCAAGCGCGTGACCGGCCTTGATCAGGTTGCGGGCCATGGGGGCGCCCATGTTGCCCAAGCCAATGAATGCGATACGCATGACGTGCTCCTTAGCGCAGGCTGATGGTGGTGTTCACGCCGTCGTTGATACTGTCGTCATCGAACCAGCGGGCGGTAACCGTCTTGGTCTGGGTGTAGAACTGCACCACCTGCTTGCCGTACGGCCCCAGATCTCCCAGCTTGGAGCCGCGCGAGCCGGTGAAGCTGAAGAACGGTACGGGCACCGGGATCGGGATGTTGATGCCCACCTGCCCGACGTCGATCTCGCTCTGGAACTTGCGTGCCGCCGCGCCGCTCTGGGTGAACAGACCGGTGCCGTTGCCGAACGGATTGGCGTTGACCAGGGCGATGGCCTCATCGAGGGTGTCGACCTCGAGCGTGACCAGAACCGGACCGAAGATTTCCTGGGTATAGACCTGCATGTCGGTGGTCACGCCCGAGAACAACGTGGGGCCGACGAAGTTGCCGTGCTCATAGCCCGGCACCTTGACGTCGCGGCCATCGAGTTCCAAGGTGGCGCCCTCTCGGATGCCGCTCTCGATCAGGCTCAGTACACGCTCCTTTGCCCGCTTGGACACCACCGGCCCCACATCGGTACCTGGCTCGCTGCCGGCGTTCACGCTGAGCTTGCTCGCCGCTTGCTTGATGTCTGGCAGCCATTCGCGGGCCTTGCCCACCAGCACCGCAACCGAGGTGGCCATGCAGCGCTGGCCTGCAGCGCCAAAGGCCGCCCCTACGAGGGCATTCACGGTTTGCGTACGGTTGGCGTCCGGCAGCACCACGGCATGGTTCTTGGCGCCCATCATCGACTGCACGCGCTTGCCATGCTGGCTGGCCAGGTTGTAGACATGGGTACCTACCTCGGTCGAGCCGACGAAGGAAATCGCCTTGATGTCCTGGTGTGTGCACAGGGCATCGACCACGGCCTTGCCCCCATGGACCACATTGAGCACACCGGCGGGCACCCCGGCCTCCACGGCCAGCTCGACCAGCAACAAGGTCGACAACGGGTCCTGCTCGGAGGGCTTGAGCACGAAGGTGTTGCCGCAGACGATGGCCATGGGGAACATCCACAGCGGGATCATCGCGGGGAAGTTGAACGGCGTGATGCCAGCGCATACCCCAATCGGCTGACGCAAGGTATAGGTATCGACACCGCCTGCCACGTTTTCGGCGAATTCGCCCATTTGCAGGGTGCCGATGGAAGCCGCGTGCTCGACCACTTCCAGGCCACGGAAGATATCGCCCTCGGCGTCGGCCAGGGTCTTGCCCTGTTCGGCGCTCAGCACCTGGGCAATGCGCTTGCTGTGTTCACGGATCAGCGCCTGGAGCTTGAGCATGATGCGCATGCGCGCGCCAATCGGCGTATGGCGCCAGGTCAGAAAGGCACGCTGGGCCGCTGCCACGGCGGCGTCCACCTCCTCGGCGGTGGCGAACGGAACACGCGCCAGCACGGCCTGGGTGGCCGGGTTGACGATATCGCGCCACTCGCTCGTTCGGGACTCCACCCATTGACCATCGATCAGCAGCTTGGCCTGCTCGACCTTGGTCTGGTCAGGGGACTGGGGTGCGTTCATCTGCGTTCTCCTTGGAATTATTGTCAGGACGAGATCGCCAGCGCCGTCGCTAACGCGGGGTGGCGTAAGAGGGCATGTTTCGAGTATAGATGTGCAAACATCCTACAAGAACGCATAAAAATTCCGGATCATCATGCAAAAAGACCTCACATCCCTGAGCGCGCTCAACTGGGACGACTTGAAGTTCTTTCTCGAAGTGGCCCGCACGCGCAAGGCCAGCAGCGCGGCCAAACGGCTGAGCGTGGACTACACCACCGTCTCGCGGCGCATCACTTCGCTGGAAGGCGCGCTTGGCACCTTGCTGTTCGAAAAATCGCGCACCAGCGGCTTCGTGCTGACGGCAGAAGGTCAACGTCTGCTCAGTTATGCCGAGGCCATCGAAAGCACGCTGCACATGGCGTGCGAGCAGGTATCCGGCTCGGGGGTGGCGCTGTCGGGGCATGTGCGCATGGGCTGCACCGAGGGCTTCGGCAGTTTCTTCATCACCCCGCAGCTGAGCCACTTCGTCGATGCCTACCCGGCGATTTCAGTGGATATCCTGCCGCTGCCGCATTTCATCAGCCTTTCCAAACGCGAGGCGGACATCGTCATCGCCCTAGAACGCCCGGAACACGGGCCCTACGTATGCTGCAAGCTGTGCGACTACCGACTGCGCCTGTACGCCACGCAGGCATACCTGGACAGCCATGCGCCGATCCAGGCCGTGGCCGACCTGGCCGGGCATCCCTTCATCAGTTATGTCGACGACCTGGCCTTCAGCTCCGAGCTGCTGTACCTGGCCAACCTGATCCCTGGGGCCACGGCTCACCTGCGCAGTACCAGTGTGATTGCCCAGTACACCGCTGCGCTTCAAGGCCGCGGGCTGGCGATTTTGCCGTGTTTCCTGGCCGCGCAGGACCCGCGGCTGGTGACGGTGCTGCCCGAGCAAGTGGAAGTGACGCGGCAATTCTGGATGTACTGCCGCGAAGACCTGCGCAAGCTCAAGCGCATCACCTTGTTGTGGGACTACATCCGCGAGGTGACCGAAGCCAATGCCCCACTGATGATGGGGCAGGACACGGTGATGCGCTTTACCAAGGCCTGCAACCAGGCCTGACGGCGCTGACGAGCGTCGCCCTCACACCTGCTCGAGCATCAACCCCGAAATACGTCGAACCTTGCGCCCCACGGCTTCCTCGAAAATGCCCTGGCGAGGTTCCACCAGGCTGAAGCAGTGCTTGGCACGGGTGATGCCGGTGTAGACCAGTTCCTTGGTCAGGACCGGGTTGAGCGCGTCGGGCAGGACCAGTGCGGTATGGCCGAATTCCGAGCCCTGGGACTTGTGCACGGTCATAGCGAACACGGTTTCCACCTCGTTCAGGCGGCTGGGGAGCACGAAGCGTACGCCACCCTTGCCATCGTTGCGGGGAAAGGCCACGCGCAGCAATGGCTTGCCCTGCTCATCCGGCAGGCACAGGGCGATACCGATGTCGCCGTTCATCAAACCCAGCCCATAGTCGTTGCGGGTGACCAACACCGGCCGGCCCTCGTACCAAGGCTGCTGGCTGTCGATCAGGCCGGCGCTGTGCAGCACCCGCGCCACCCGCTCGTTCAACCCCTCTACACCCCAGGCGCCACGGCGCACGGCGCACAACAGCTGGAAATCCTCGAAACGGTGCAGGACCTTGGCGGCCCAGCGTTCCCAGGCAGGGTCGTCGAATGGAGTGTCTAGTGCCGGACGCTGACTGCCCAAGGTACGCAAGTAGCTGCGATAGCCCTGGGGGCCTTCCGCGCCGCGGTCCAGGCCGTCGAGCAGCAGGCGATCGAAGGCGCGGTCATGCTCCTGTTTCAGGGCCAGGCTGTGGACGTCGGGCGGCGGCATGGCCAATAAGTCGCGCGCCGCATGGCTTTGCTGACGGTTGACCAATCGGGCGAGCTGACCGATGCCGCTGCCTTCGCCGAAGCGTCGGGAAAAACGCAGCATGACCACTTGCTGAGCCAGCGGATGGCGCTGTTCATCACCAGGCTCAAGACCGCTTTCAGACAGCGATTGCCCGCCGATATGCTCCAGCCATGCCTGGGTCGCTGGGGAGTAGCGGCCCTGCTCGGCATCCCGGCACAAATCACCCAGCACCGCCCCGGCCTCCACCGAGGCCAGCTGGTCCTTGTCACCGAGCAGCACCAGTCGTGCTTTTGGCGGCATGGCATTGAGCAGGTTGGCCATCATCTCCAGGTCGATCATCGAAGCTTCGTCGACCACCAGTACATCCAGAGGCAGGGGGTTGGCGGCATTGTGACGGAAGTGTCGCGAGCCTGGACGGCTACCGAGCAGGCGGTGCACGGTACTGACTTCGGTGGGGATATGGCCACGCACGTCGCTGCTGACATGCAGGCGTTCGACTTGCTGGCCAATGGATTCGGTCAGGCGAGCAGCTGCCTTGCCCGTGGGCGCCGCCAGGCGAATGCGCAACGGCCTGCCCGCTTCCACTGCCGGGGCCTGGAGCAAGGCAAGCAGGCGTACCACGGTGGTGGTCTTGCCGGTGCCAGGCCCACCCGTGATGATGCTGAACCCGGCGCGAGTGGCCAGGGCGCAGGCAAGCTTCTGCCAGTCCACCTGCCCTGCGAGGCTGCCGCCCTCGAACAGGGCATCCAGACGCCTCGTCAGGTCTGACGGTACGGCGTCGGCCTGGGTCAGGCGTTGGCGCAGGGTGCGGTCGATGCGCCGCTCATAACTCCAGTAGCGGCGCAGGTAAAGGCGTTCGCCGCTGAGGACCAAGGGCCGGGTGTGCTGCCCTGGCGTATCGGCGGCTGCCACCAGCGGGCTTGCGGCGATGCGCTGGCGCCAGGCGTCCAGGTCAAGGCCGGCCAGCAGTTGGGAGGGCAACAGCAGCGGGCCGGTCAGCGCATCCCCCTCAGGCGGTAACGAGAGCGCGAAGTCAGGTTCGGCCAAGGTCTGCTGCAAGTCCAGGCAGACGTGCCCATGCCCCAGTTGATGGCTGGCAAGGGCGGCTGCCAACAGCAACAGCGGGTCACTGCCCGGCGCAAGCGTCTCCAGAAAGGATACGAAAGCACGGTCCAGCGCCCGCAACCAGCCGCGTTCGACCCAGCGATCGAGCAGTTGCAGCAGGTCACTGCTGCGGTGTTGAGGGGCCAGGGCCAGCAGGTGCTCGGCCTGCAGGGGGGTGGGCAGCAGGTCGACGAGGCTTCGGCTCATGGGGCGTCTCCGGCAAACAGGTCATGCGCAACAGGTGCGTGCTCGCCGCGAAACAGGGCATCGAGGGTTTCGATCAGCTCGCGCGGGGGCTTGGCGTGATAAATACCATGCCCGCTGCTGTTGGCCCCTCGCAGGAAAATGAAAAGGGCCCCGCCGACATGCAGGTCATAGTCATAGTCCGCCAGGCGGGCGCGCAGCTGTCGGTGCAGGGCCAACAGGTACAGCACGTATTGCAGGTCATAACGATGCTCAAGGATGGCCCGCTGCATCGCGGCAGGGTCATACGCCTGAATGTCGGGGCCCAACCAATTGGATTTGTAATCGGTCACGTAGTAGCGCCCCTCCAGCTCGAACGCCAGGTCGATGAAACCCTTGAACATGCCGTTGAGCAGCGTCGGCTGCGCGGCTGGGCGCAGTAGCCCTGGATGGGTGTAGTGGGCCACCAGGCGGTCGAGCTGCTGGGCATCGACCTGGTGACTGGCAAACCAGAACTCCATTTCGACCTGGTAGCGGGTGAGCTGGCTGAGGGTCACGGTCAGGCCGTTTTGTGCCACGGGCATCGGTGTGTCGAGCAGGCCTGTGAGCCACTGGGTCAGCGTCGGTATCCAGCCTTCCCAGCCGCGCCGGTTACAGCGCTGGCCCACGGTACGGGCCAGCGCTTGCGGGTTATCGTGTACCTGGGCAAAGCCTTCACGCCCGGCCCACTCCAGCAACCCGTGAAGGAACGTGCCGGGGTTCGGGCCGCGTGGGAAGCGGTGGATGTCTCCGCTGTCCGCGGGGACCTCGCGCAGTACCTGGGTATCGACGGGCTCATCGTCGAGCAGTTGTTGCGCCAGCGAGCTGTCGACGCCCAGTGCCTGCTCACCGATCCGCAGCGCGCTGTAGGAGGCGATCCACCACTGTTCGGCCGCCGCGCGCCGGGGCATACGGGCTGGGACCAGTTGGTGCTGCAACTGCGGGGTGTGGTAGAGCGCTCGGTCCGCTTCCGGAAGCCCAGGACAGGTTATGTGCGCGCTGGTATCGGCCAGTGCTTGCAACCAGCCTGTCAGTTGCTTGGAATCGGCAAGTTCGGCGCCGCCGCCTAGCAGGTAGCCGAGGGCCGAGCGATGCAGGCTCGAGCGCTTGTGATTACCGCGCTTGAGGTCGGCCACCCCCAGCCAGCAGGCATGCTGGGCACGGGTAAGCGCCACATACAAAAGGCGCAAGTCTTCGGCCAGGCGTTCGTCATCGGCGCGCTCGACCTGCGTGGCGTCCGGCGTCAGGGTCAGGTGCGCATTGCCCTGGCTGTCGTGCCAGGCGAGCGGCAGGCGGCTGCCGTCCACCGGTTTGCTGGAGCAGATGAACGGAAGATAGACCAATGGGTACTCCAGGCCCTTGGACTTGTGGATGGTGACCACCTTGACCAGTTGCTCGTCGCTCTCCAGGCGCAGGATCTGCTCCTCGCCGGCCTGGCCTGAACTGGCCAGATGATCGGCCAGGTGGCGGATCAGCGCCTGCTCACCGTCCAACTCGCCTGCGGCCTGCTGGAGCAACTCGGCCAGGTGCAACAGATTGGTGAGCACGCGCTCGCCGTCCGTGCGACGAATGAGCGTTCGCGGCAGCTCGAAGTCATGCAGCAACTGACGCAGCATGGGCAGCACGCCCTGGCGCTGCCACGTGTCGCGGTAGGCGCGAAACCGCATCACCCAGCTTTCCCACACCCGTTCGTCCTGGTTCAGGCGATCAAGCGCCGGCAGCGACAGGTCAAGCGTCAAGCTGGCCAACGCCGCCTTGAGCAGGCGCTCGGAGTCCGGCTCTGCGCAGGCTTTGAGCCAGGCCAGCAGGTCATGAGCCTCCTGGGCGGCGAACACCGAGTCCTTGTCGGAGAGGTAGACGCTGCGCACGCCTCGGGCAGCGAGCTCTGCGCGGATACGTTGCGCCTCGTGGCCATCGCGCACCAGGATGGCGATGTCCGATGGCAGGCACGGGCGCAAATGGCCATTGGCGTGCGCAAAGCCTGCCGTGCCGTGTTGACTGGCGTTGAGCAGGCCCACGATGTGACTCGCGCAACTGGTGGCCATCTGCTGCCGGTAAACGCCCATCGAAACCGGCTCGTCGCTGGGGAGTTGCCAGCACTGGAGTGCGGCGCAGGGCTGACCCTGGAGCATCAGTTGCTCGCTGCGGCCCTGGGCGCGCACTGCAACGAAGGGCAGAGGGTTGTCGTCCGCCTCCCGAAAGAGGAAGGCGCCACGCCCGCTGGGACGCGCCTCGGCCTGCTGGAATACCTGGTTGACCGCCGCGACCATGCCTTCGCTGGAGCGGTAGTTGGTGTCCAGGCTGTGCAAGCGGCCTTGGGTCGCGCGACGGGCCGCGAGGTAGGTGTAGATATCGGCGCCCCGGAAGGCGTAGATCGCCTGCTTGGGGTCGCCGATCATGAACAGGCCGGTGTCGCCGTGGTTCTCGCTGATGCGGTAGATGCGTTCGAAAATACCGTACTGGATCGGGTCGGTGTCCTGGAATTCATCGATCATCGCCACCGGGAACTGCTCACGGATCAATCCGGCCAGTCGCTCGCCTGCCTCGCTGTACAGTGCCTGCTGCAACCGCAGGAGCATGTCGTCGAACCCCATCTCCGCGCGGCGCCGCTTCTCCACTTCGAACTGCGCCGAAACCCAGCTGGCGGCATGTTCGAGTAGCGCTGCGTCCGGGCTGGCCAGGGCCTGCAGGTCTTGTTGCAATGTTTGCATGGCATCGAGTGCAGGGTGCGCTGGCGGCTCGCCGACTTTCCAGGCCTCGGCGAGGCCCGCAGGGGTCAGGCGGGTGAAGCCTGTACCCAGGTCAAGTTCCACGCACTGTTCGTCGTTGCACCACTGGGATAATTTGTCGAACCAGGGTTCGAAGTAGCGGGCCTGCATCTTCCTGCCGTCTACCTGTTTGGCGGCCACGGCGTCATGACAGAGCTGTCGCAGCTCCTGGACCCAGACCGCCCAGGGCCCCTTGAGCCGGGCCAGTTGCTCGTCGCGGGCCTGCAACGCCTCAAGGATCAGTGCCTCGGGCTCGGGCCCTTGGTGGGCGGCACGCACCCTGCCAAACAGCGGGCGAATGCGGGGCAAGAGCGCGGCAGGGCTGACCCAGTGGCTACGCACCCACGTCAGGGCCTGGCTTTGCATGCCGTAGCAGAAACGTCGCCAGTAATCGCGCACCACCTGCCCCAGCAGTTCACTGTGGTCGGTTTCGAGGGTCTGGGTAAACAGGCTGCCGCTGTCGAATGCGTGCTCACGCAACATGCGCTGGCACCAGCCGTGAATGGTCGATACGGCTGCTTCGTCCATCCACTGCACAGCGGTTTCCAGCCGGGCGGCACTGCTGGCCCACGCGTGCTGTGGATAATCGTCACGCAATTGCGCCAGCAGCGGGTCGACGGCTTCGAGTTCACCGCGGAAAAACCGCGCCGCCTCAGCCAGCCGAGTCCGGATACGCTCGCGCAACTCCTTGGTGGCAGCGTCTGTGAACGTCACTACCAGAATCTGCGGCGGCAGCAGCTCTCGTTCGAAACCCTGCTCGCCACCGTGGCCGAGGATAAGGCGCAGGTACAACGCTGAAATGGTGAACGTCTTGCCCGTTCCCGCGCTGGCCTCGATCAGCTGGCTGCCGTGCAAGGGAAAATTTAGGGCCAGTGGCCGAGCCTGGGTCATGCGCTTTTCTCCGGGTTGCCCAGGGTTTGCCAGGGGGCGTCGAACAGGGGGCGGTACAAGGCCTCACACCACCCCTCGAAGGTTTCGTCGGCCGTGAGCGCGGCGAAATCGCGGAACTGTCGGGCCAGGGCAACGCTTTCACCGCGCTCGCCGGCACTGGTGCGTTCGTCGCCTTCGTAAGCACGGGCGGCCGCAGCCATGGCTTTGTCCGGATCGTCCTGGGCGAGCCAGGCGAATGCCGTCTTGGGCGCCACCGGGAGCGGTGCACACATGCCCGCCTGTCGTGCCACCAGCAGTTCTCCCAACAGGTCCGCTGCCGCTTGCTGGTCAACAGGCGCCAGTAGCAGGGTCACGTCACTGGCCACCAGCGCACTGTGATAGGCGTAACCTGCCGCGCAGGCGGCAAGGTGTGTCACCCACGGCGCGATGAGGCGATGCCATTTTAGGCTGTTGCGCCCTGCACTGATGGTGTTGGGGACCGTGTTGATCCTCAGCACGCTCTGGTCATCGCCTTGGAACACGCGACCCAGCCAGCCCTCCAGCCGATGGGGGCCGTGCTCGAAATGCACAGGCAGTGCACCCTCAACCTGCCGCGGCCAGCGCTCGAGCAACTGCCCATGGCGTTGCAGCAAGTCGGGCAGCGGCTCGATCAGGTCATGCTGCAAGAGTTCGCCAAAACCGGCCAAGGGCAGCAAGCCCTGGGCCTGCAGGCGACGTGCCTGCTGATGCAGGGCGCGCGGAACATCCTCGGGTGTGCTCAAGGCTGCGCTGAGTAACGCCTCACTTGCACCATAACGCTGCAAGGCGTCGAGTACGAAAGGCTCTTCGTCCGGCGTGGGCGCTTCGAGCGCTTCGAAATAGACCTTGAGCCGCTGACTGAAGAAATGCCGCACCGGATGCCTGAGAAAATCGGCCAGCTGATTCAATGTCAGCGGCTCATCATCCTGATAGGGCGGCAGCTCGGCCAGGTCGTGAGGGACATTGCTGTGGGCCTGGTGCAGCACTTGCCACTCGTGTGCGTAGCTGAACAGCGCGCTGCCCTGTTCGAAATAGCGCAGGCTGAAGGGCTGCAAGGGGTGTTCCTGGGTCAAGGCATGAAGCAGTTGCTGGCCCGGATCGTGTTTGACATCGGCTTGCGCATCGGCCAGTTGCCACCCCGCAGCGATGTGATCGCGAAGCTGGCCGATCAGTACCGAGGCAGGCCGCTCGCTGTTGTCGCGGATACTGCGCCCCACCCAACTTACGTAGAGCTGGTCCTGGGCCGACAGTACGGCTTCGAGCAATAGGTAACGATCATCTTCCCGACGCGAACGATCACCTGGGCGGTAGTCGGTGGCCATCAGGTCGAAATCCAGCGGTGGCTGCGCGCGTGGATAATCACCGTCGTTCATGCCCAGCAGGCAGACCACGCGAAACGGGATGGCGCGCATGGGCATGAGCGTACAGAAGTTCACCGAGCCGGCCAGGAAGCGCTGGGACAATTTGCCTTGGTCCAGGCCCGACAGCCAGGCTTCGCGCACCACCGTTAGCGGCAGTGGGTCTTGCAGGTCCACGGTTTCGCAGACATCCAGCCAAGATTCGCGCAGGTCCTGCAACTGGATCAGCAGAAACTCATCCTGCTCATCCTCGGCCAGGAAGAAGACGTGCAGCAGGGCATTGAGGCGTTCGCTCCATTCGCCGGCGTTGGCCGGGCAAGACAAGGTTTGGCACGCCACTTCAAGCGCATCGAGCAACGCGACAAGCGGCCCAATCAGTGCAGCGTCCAGCCCGCCTATCTCGTCGTAAGGCTCGATGCCATCGCAGGCATCACCCACACCCACGGCATAACCCAGCAGCATCCGCCGCAAACCAAAGCGCCAGGAGTTCTGCTCGAGCCCGTCCGGCAAGCCCAGGCTGGCCCGTTGCTCGGCATTGAGCCCCCAGCGAATGCCGGCACCTTCGATCCAGCGGTGCAGGGTTGGCAAGTCACCTTCGCGAATGCCGAACCGAGCCCGCACTGCCGGTACGTCCAGCAGGTCCAGCACTTCGCTGACGGCAAAACGACTTTCGGGGAGTTTGAGCAGGTGCTCCAAGGCGATCAGCAGCGGCTCGCGGCCACGTTGGCCCTGGTCGGTCAAGGTGTACGGGATGTAGCGAGGGTCTTTGCGCTGCAATTGGCCGAAGACGGCCCGTATGTGCGGTGCGTAGCTATCGACGTCGGGCAACATGACGATGACGTCACGTGGGCGCAGCGTGGGATCTGCGCTGAAGCGGGCCAACAACTGGTCGTGGAGAATCTCGACTTCCCGTTGCGGGCTGTGCGCAACGTGGAAGCGCACCGAACGGTCGCGGCGTGCATTGACCGGCGGCCATTGCTCACGGGATTCGGCCAGCGGACGCAATTGAAGGATATCGTCCTGTAGCTGGTTGAGCAGCGTGATGGGTGAACCTTCGGTAAACAGGTCGATTCGTCCATCGCTGAAGACACCCTGGTAACTGCCTGGGTCGTCGTAGCTGTCGAGCAGGTTGATGTAGTCGCGGCCTTGCTTGCCCCAGGCTGCCAGCAGGGGATGCGCATGTTGGTGCAGCGACTGGTCATCCAGTTCCAATGGCATGCCGGGCCGGCGTTGCTGACGCTTGTACTGGTGCCGCAGCAAGTCCTTGTCGGCCACAATGTCGGCCCAGTGATGGCGGCAAGGGTTGTGCACGCATAACAGGACCTGGCTGAAACGGGCGAGACCGGCCAGCGCTTCGAGCGTCTGGGCAGGCAGCGAGGAGATACCGAACACGATCACCCGTGCGGGCAGGTTTGCCGGAGCCTGCTCCAGGTCGTCGATGCAGGCCATGAACCGCTGGTGTACGCCGGCACGGCTCTGGGCCATGCCTTCCTCGCCTACATCCTCCAGCAGGGCACGCCACAGTTCTGCCTGCCAGCAGTTGTCGACAGGCAATGGCTTGCGTTCGCCGCGGGCAGTGTTGAGCACATGCCGCCCTGCGGCCCACTCTTTCAACCAGTCGGCGCGGTACACCTGATATTGGTCGAACAGATCGGCCAGGCGCTCGGCGAGCTGGTAGCGTTTGCGTAGATCGCTGTCGTCAGTCAAAAAACGCCGCAAGGGCTCGAAGTGCGGCCGCTCGACCAGTTCGGGTAACAGGCGCATCAGGCGCCAGGTGAGCGGCGCCTTGTCGAGCAGCGACACTTCCGGTATCTGATCGCGGCCCAGCACGGTGCGGTACAACTGCCACATGAAGCTACCCGGCAGCTGCATCTCGATGGCAGCGGCAATGCCACAACCGCCCTGGTCATCTTCTAGAGGATCCTCGGCCAAGGCGAGCTTGAGCCATTGGGCGATACCATTGCTCTGGACCAGCGCGATTTCATTCTCCAAAGGCGCCAGAGGGTAACGGCGCATCCAGCTCACCACCAGGCTGCGCAGGTCGTCTGGGCGATTGCCTTGGACGATCATGAAGCCAGGCTGGAGGTGGGTACTGGACATCGGCAGGTCTCTTTCGGGCGCGTTTACTTGGGGAGGAACGATATCACGGAGCGGGTCGAGGGCGGGGTTGTAGAGATGTTTCGAGGCGTTGGTGTGGGGTAGGCAGTCGCGCGCCTGCCCCGGCTCGCCCACGGCGGTTGCTCGTTTGACGGTACAAACACGAGTACGTCATTTTTTCCAGCCTAAAGACAAAACCCCTACCTGCCTGCGCAGATAGGGGTTTTGCGAAATGAATCTTGACGATGACCTACTCTCACATGGGGAAACCCCACACTACCATCGGCGATGCATCGTTTCACTACTGAGTTCGGGATGGGATCAGGTGGTTCCAATGCTCTATGGTCGTCAAGAAATTCTGTAGCCAGAATGTCCTGTTGGACAGCCCAGCAAATTCGGATATGTGATGTTTGTGATGCGTTGCGAACTTTCGGTCCATG
>NZ_BBIQ01000019.1 GCF_000730565.1 Pseudomonas fulva NBRC 16637 = DSM 17717
GATCAAAAGCAAGAGCAAGATCAAGAGCAAGATCAAGATCAAGATCAACAGCCAAACCGATAGCAGTGACCGTTATTTACAGGTAGGGGGTTAGTGAAGAGGGTACCCTGCATAGCGATTGCTGATGATTAATCTACCTATCCACGATAGCAGCTGCACGGCCATTCAAGCCGTATGCACGGTCATCGCAACCAGCCTTCCCACAATCGGCCTTACAATCAACACGCACACAAAAGCTACCGGCATCGCCAATCGATAAGCTTTCAGTACGTTGCTCATATAATCCTGATCGATTCCGGCGTTGGCTGCCGTGATCACGAAACACATCAGCAATGCCATGATGGCCGACATGTAAAAGGCAAACACATACGGCGTGGCATTCACATGCAACCTGCGACGACGGCTTTGAGTGACATTAGTCATGCGACCTCCTGGAGTCCGATTGAGGCCTTACCCTATCAACCCACTGCGCTTCACCAGTAGACCGCTCCGCCTAACTCCTTTATAAAGCAAAACTTACGAATCCCAAGGGCACAGCATGGACCTGCTCAACGCCATCCGCAGCTTCATCAAGGTCGTCGAAGCCGGAAGTATCGCAGCAGGTGCCCGCAGCCTGGGCATTACCCCAGCAGCTGTGAGCCAGAACCTGGCCCGGCTTGAAGGGCATTTGCAGGTCCGTTTGCTGACCCGCACAACGCGGCGTATGACGCTGACTCCCGCCGGCACCCAGTACTACAAGCATGTCAGGCTGATAGAGCGTGACTTGGCGCGCGCTGAACAAGCGGTGATGACCCCGGAAAGCGAACCTCAAGGTCGTTTGTGCATCGCGTCGACCTCTGCGTTCGGTCGTCACGTCCTGGCGCCCCTGATACCCGCGTTCAGCGTGCTGTACCCGCGCATTTCGATAGAACTGGTCATGAGCGACAGAAAGGTTGACCACGCACGTGAAGGTATCGATGTCAGCCTGCGCATCACGCCCCAGTTGGACGAGCACCTGATAGCCAAGCACATCGCCCGCATTCCTTTCGTCTGCTGTGCCGCACCAGGGTACCTGGC
Source organism: Pseudomonas fulva NBRC 16637 = DSM 17717 (assembly GCF_000730565.1). Classification (GTDB taxonomy): domain Bacteria; phylum Pseudomonadota; class Gammaproteobacteria; order Pseudomonadales; family Pseudomonadaceae; genus Aquipseudomonas; species Aquipseudomonas fulva. Next base: position 1,057 of record NZ_BBIQ01000019.1, read on the forward strand.
CAGTGCCGGCGTACCACAGACGCCGGAGGCGCTGCGCAATCACCGCTGTCTGGTGTTTCGCTACCCGGTCGATGGCCGTCTGTTGCGTTGGGGATTCATGCGTGATGGGCAGCGCCTGGAGCCCGAATTTGGCGACGTGCTCATCTGCGACGACATCGATGCGCTGACGCAGATGGCGGTGCATGACGGCGGCATCACGCGCCTGGCAGCATTCATTGCCCGGCCGCACCTGGCTTGCGGTGCCCTGGTGCCGCTGTTCGAACATGGCCCTGACGGGCAGGCGTACGCGCAGACAGCACCCATGGACGTTTATCTCTGCGTGGCCGACCGCTTCGCACTCACGAGCAAGGTACACGCCTTCATGCACTACCTGCGCGACCACCTGGGCGAAGAGTGGCAAGTGCCAACATGAAAAAACCGCCACAAGGGCGGTTTTTCAAGGTAACGGTAACGATCAGAAGCGGTAAGTGAGCGATGCCCCTACACCGTGCGCGCTGTTCTCGTACTTGGCACGGTAGGCGCCCTTGGTGGCGCTGACCTGATTGACCTTGGTGTCTTCTTCCCACAGGTAGGAATACGCCACGTCGATGGTCATGTCCTCGCTCGGGCTCCAGCCGGCGCCCAGGCTGAAGATCTTGCGATCGCCCGTGGGGATGCGCGGCGAACGGTCCTGGTTGTTGGTCGGCGATTGGTCGACCGTGAAGCCGGTACGCAGCACCCACTCCTTGTTGACCTTGTACGACGCACCCACGGCGTGGGCCCAGGTGTCATGCCAGTTCTGTTCTTCCGAAATGGTCTGGAAGGCAGAGCCGATCAATGGGCGCGGGACATCGTTCTGTACAGTGATGTCCTTCAGGCGGCTCCAGCGCGTCCAGGTGCTGCCAGCGTACAGCGTCCATTGGTCGTCGAGTTCATGCGTGACCGACAGGTCAACCGACTCCGGCGTCTTGATCTTGAGCGAGGCATCGAACTTGCTGCCGTTGAATGGCCCGATCAGCGGGGTGTTGACCTTGGTCTTGCCCTCGAGCTTGTAGTCGACCATGGAGTGATAGGTCAGGCCGATGCGCGTGCGGTCGGTGGCTTGCACCATCAGGCCGATGTTGTAGCCGACTGCGGTGTCGTCACCCTTGATCTTGACTTCACCGTCGTTGCGCCCAGGAGTGGCCGGGTTGATCAGGTTGGAACCCAGTTCGCCCTTGATCCGGTTGAAGGTCGGGCCGAAGCCGATCGATACCTTGTCATTGAAGGCATAGCTGACGGTAGGCTGGAACGTCACCACTTCCACGTGACTTTTCTTGCCCCAATAGCGGGCCGCGTCGTCACTGCCGTAATCGGTCACCAGACCGAAGGGCACGTAGACACCGAAGCCGACGGTCCAGTGGTCGTCGATGGGCTTGACGTAGTAACCCATGGGTACGCCGACGACCGGTACCATGTCACCGTCAGTTTCCCCCCCAAGGTTGCTGCCAGGCCCCGAGATATCGGTTTTGGCGATGACCGCTGCGCCACCGACGGTGACCTGCTGGCGCTTGAGGCGGGACATGCCGGCCGGGTTGCCGTATACGGTGCTGGCATCCTCGGCAGAAGAGGAACGTCCCGCGAAACCTGTCCCCATGCTGCTGACGCTTTGTTCGTTCAACGCGAAGCCGCTGGCGAACAGTTGGCTCGATGCGAGCGCAACAGCAACGCCAAGGGAGGTTTTGAGCATTACTTTTTTCATTATTAGAACTCCTTGGGATCTCCGAGGCGAAAAGCTACCAACAAATCACGCGTCGCGCTATAGGCGCAATCGCAGGAGATAGAGCGGTTTTGTAGGACAATCCGACTAAAAATTCCTTTTCTCAGTTGAGTCTGTAAGAACCGTCTCAAGAAGCTACTGGCAGTTTCTGATCAATGCAGGCTTGCCAGGCTTCGGTGAAGTCTCGCAAGCGACCCTGAGGGTTGAAAATCTGCCGCCAGATACGCGCCTGGCCCATCCGGTCGTCCACGGCAGGCAAGGTCACCACCTGGGCCTCCACAAGCAGCCAGGCAATGGCAGTGGCGTAGCGCAGGTTGACGGTGAGTTCCAGGTCGGGTCCGCCCAGGAAGGCATGTTGGCTGGCCAGGCCGCGTACACGGCTGGCCAAGTCTGGATCGCGTGCCAGGTAGTCGTCCCAGAGCGCCCGATGACGCTGATCATCTATGCGAAAGAGGCCATGCCCGCGTCTGCCGTGCAGCGCCGATCCCAAAGCCGACTGGCAGGCAGCGATGCCGAGCAACAACACTTCGGCGCTGGCGCAGTGACGGTCAAGGTAGATCAGTGTGGGCCTGATGACATGCTGACGTAGTTCTTTGGCCGCAATACCCATGGTGCCCCCGAGCAGTAAGGGACCGGCGGGCGCAGGCGCTTGGCAGCTGTGTGAACGGTCAGGCCCGCCGGAAGCGGCGTGCACCGCTCGAGTTGAAGTGTAGTGTGATAAGGGTGACGTAAAAGGCTGTTTTTAAATCGATTGCTGCCTGACAAGCCGAGCGATATACCCGAAGGCAATTACGCTGGATTTGTGCAGGCAAGCTGGGAGGGGGTGTATCTGATGGGTGAATGCCGCAGCATTCACCGCTCACGCGGTGAGTGACTGGCGGGTACGGGCGATGACGGCCTGCAGCGGTTCGCTGCGGCTGTACTGCTCGTGGTACAGGCGTTCGGTATGGCAGGCGATACCGTGTTCGTCCACCAGCGTAAAGCTGAAGCTGCCTTTGCGGGGTGCGACGAGCAAGCATTTCAACGGCGAGAACGCCTGGGAAAGGGTACCGATTGCAGCCTGGATTTGATGTTGAGTTTGCATATTATTGGAGGTTCCTGCATTAAACACGGGAAGTAGATCCGTGCATCATAGAAACGTTCCAGTGACGTCTTTATTAAGGGACGAGAGAACCTGCTGGAACAAAGCAGCCAGAGGGAGCGCAATCAATGGTGGGCGCTTGGGCTGACTGGTAGGTACTTCAGAGGGCAGGCAGCACGCGGAGCCAAGGTTCTAGGCCTTCGCGCGGGATCCTGATCAATTGGACTCGTGATGGATGTCGCGGCAGCGTATCGGCTGCGGGCGAATCATCGAAAGGGCCGGTCCTGGTTTCAGCAGCGCGCTATTGGGAGAGCGAGTCTGCAAGGACACTGTGGGCCAGAATTGACTTTCAGCTTGGTACTAACGAGGCGCATCCTACCTGAGCCTTTCGGTGAAGGCAAGCCCTGATTGTGCGTGGGTAGCCGAGCAGTATGGCGCTTAATGCCGGCGGTGGGAAGGGGCCGAGCGTGCTCGAAGGGTGTCCTGGCCGCCTTGCTCACACACGAACGGATGCGCGGTTGATGTTTGTTCACACCGAAAGGAGGACGTGTATCAAACCTGTCCCACCTTTCGCTCCAGTCGCCAATGACTTGACTAGCCAGTTAAGTCAATGAAAAAAAACACTATTTTTCGTTGGTGAAAAAATCGTCAGTTTGACAGAAGCCCCCGTAATTCGGGGCTTGGCGGGGGGGAATAGGGTGTTGTCCACCGACTTATCCACAGGAACTGTGGATTGTCGCCGCCGCTTGCTCTAGTGCGGGGTTGGCGCCAAGCTGCCTCGGGTCTCGCCAAGAATCAGACCAGTTCGAATGACCATCCATCGTCTCGCAAACGTCAAGAAACAATCACATGAAATTTTTATAAAAAAAATCCTCAGGGTTAGGCCCGCACGTCGAAAACCGGTAGAGTGGCGCGCTTTTCGATTTGCCTGACCTGCCGCTCATGAAGTCTCGCAGTAAACAACTTGCCAGCCCCATACCCTCGTCTGCAGAGCGTCCCGGACGGTTCACCCTGAAGGTTGCCCTATGGCTACTCGACAGTTCGCGCCTGGGTGACAAGCCTCAGGTCAAGCACCTGGCTGGGCGGTTGCTCAAGCGTCCGGCGCGCGAGGGTGTGGTGGTAGCTCAAAGCCGTCTGGGGCAGATGCTTTGCCGCGATTGCGGCAGCGCCCGTGATCGGCGTATTGGCCATGACCTGCTACGCCAGGCCGCACGCGCTGGCGATTGTCGTGCCCAGGTGGAGTATGCCCGGGCGTGCCGGGCGTCTGCGCCCGAGCAGGCCCGTAGCTGGCTGGAATTGGCGGCCGGGAAGGGGTCCCAGGAGGCCCGTCGGCTACTGCGTCAGTGGTTTGGGCACTGAGGACCACCGCCTGTGACGGCGGCACGGGCAACCTGCCGGTCAGGCTGTTAAGCTTCAGCGAATTTGCCAGACAGTGACCGGGGTAGGCATGACAGTGGATCTGGCCAGCATTCTGCTGGGCTTGGTGGCGGGCGCGGTGCCGTGCCTGGTGTGGGTCATGCAGCTTCAGCGTCGGCATGCAGCACGGCATGGCGAGCGTGCTTTGCTTGAAGAGCGTCTGAACGCAGCGCAGCTGGCCCAGGCCGGTTTGCAGGCGCAGCTCGAGGCCAGCCGTGATGAAGTCAGTGACCTCAGCGAAGCCAATACCCTCAAGCAGACGCAGCTGGCAGCCCAGGGGCGAGAGCTGGAGTTGCTGCAGATCGAGCGGGACAACGCCCGTGATGCGGCCCATGCCTGGAACCTGGAACGCGCGACTCGCGAGGCCGAGCAGCGTCGTCTGGAGTCCCAGGCCGCACGCCTCGAAGCCGAGCTGCGTGAACAGCAGGAAAGCCACCAGCAGCGTCTCGAAGACCTGCAGGAGGCCCGCGATACGCTGCGCGCCCAGTTTGCCGACATGGCCACCAAGATCTTCGATGAGCGTGAGCAGCGCTTTGCTCAAACCAGCCAGCAGCACCTTGGCCAACTGCTCGACCCATTGAAGGAGCGTATCCAGGCGTTCGAAAAGCGTGTCGAGGAAAGTTACCAGCAGGAGGCCCGCGAGCGTTTTTCGCTGGGCAAGGAACTCGAGCGCCTGCAGCAACTCAACCTGCGTCTGTCCGATGAAGCGACCAACCTCACCCAGGCGCTTAAGGGGCAGAAAACCCAGGGTAATTGGGGCGAGCTGATCCTGGAGCGCGTGCTCGAACACGCAGGGCTGGAGAAGGGTAGGGAGTACCAGACGCAGGTGAGCCTCAAGAGCGCTGACGGTGAGCGCTTCCAGCCAGATGTGCTGATCATGTTGCCGGGCAATAAGCAGGTGGTGGTCGATGCCAAGGTCAGCCTGACGGCGTATCAGCAGTTCGTGTCAGGCAACGACGAGGCGGCGCTCAAGCAGCACGTCCAGTCGCTGCGCAGTCACGTCAAGGGCCTGTCGAGCAAGGACTACAGCCGCCTCGAAGGCCTGCACAGCCTGGATTTCGTACTGTTGTTCGTGCCCATCGAGGCCGCGTTCTCGGCGGCACTGCAGGCCGAGCCCAACCTGTTCCAGGAAGCCTTCGACCGGCAAATCGTCATCGTTAGCCCCACCACCTTGCTGGCCACCTTGCGGGTGATAGACAGCTTGTGGAAGCAGGAACGCCAAGGCCAGAACGCCCGGGAAATCGCCGAACGTGCCGGGTGGCTGTACGACAAGTTCGTGTTGTTCATCCAGGACCTGGATGAGCTGGGCAGCCGCCTGCAACAGGTGGACAAGGCCTATGCGGCAGCACGTAACAAACTGTGCGAAGGGCGCGGCAATCTCGTCAGTCGCAGCGAGCAGCTCAAGCTGCTCGGCGCCCGGGCCAGCAAAAGCCTGTCGCCCGACTTGCTCGAACGCGCCTTCGCCGATGAAGTGCCCGACCAGGCAGTTACTGCACCAGGCTCAGATGACGGTTGAGCAGGGCCCGCAATGCAGCCGGCTTGACCGGCTTGGGCAAATAGTCCAGGCCTGCGGCATGCACCAGGGCGATGGTTTCCTTGCTGCCGTCGGCGCTGATGACCACCCCGGGCACCGGTTCGCCCAATCGGGTGCGTAGCCAGCCCATCAGGCGCGTGCCGGTGTCGCCTTCATCCAGGTGATAGTCCACCAAGGCCAGGTGTGGGCGCATGCCCTCGGCCAGCAGGGCCTCGCACTCGCTGCGGCTGCGTGCGGTCCACACCTGACAGCCCCAGCGGCTGAGCAGGCTGTTCATGCCAATCAGGATGCTGTCTTCGTTGTCCACGCACAACACCTGCAGCCCGGCCAGCGGCTCGCTGCGTTGCTCCACCGCCGAAGTGACAGGGGCTGGTTGTAGAGAGATCGGCACGCTCACACGGAACACGGTGCCCTTGCCTGGCCAGGAACGTACCTCCAGTGTGTGACCCAGGACTCGGCACAGTCCGTCCGCGATCGCCAGGCCCAGGCCCAGGCCTTTTTCGGCGCGGGTCTGATGGCTGTCCAGGCGTTTGAACTCCTGGAAGATCACGTGCAGCTTGTCGTCGGCGATGCCAGGGCCCCTGTCCCAGACTTCCAGCCACAGGCGCTCGCCCTGGCGGCGGGCACCCAGCAGGATCGGGCTCTTGCCATAGCGCAGGGCGTTGGTCAGGAAGTTTTGCAGCACGCGGCGCAGCAGCTTCATGTCACTGTTGACCCGCAGGCGGCTGCCGCGCAGGCGGAACGCCAGGCCTTTCTCTGCCGCCAGTACCTTGAATTCCGCCCCAAGGGTGTCGAACAGCTCGTTCAAGGCAAATGGCTTGGCGTCGGGGGTGATCTTGCCGTTTTCCAGGCGCGAGATGTCCAGCAGGTCGCTGATCAGTTCTTCGGCCGAACGCAGTGAAGTGTCCATGTGCTGAACCAGTTGCCGGGCTTCCTCGGTCATGCCTTCGGCTTGCTGCGACAAGGCCGCGGAAAACAACCTGGCGGCGTTCAGAGGCTGCATCAGGTCGTGGCTGACCGCAGCCAAAAAGCGAGTCTTGGACTGGCTGACCGCTTCGGCATGGCTCTTGGCTTCGGTCAGCGCCTGGTTCAGTTGCGACAGCTCGTAGGTGCGCTCTGCCACGCGTTGCTCAAGGCTTTCGTTGGCATGGCGCAGCGCTTGCTCGGCTTCGCGGAACGGCGTGATGTCGGTAAAGCTCATCACGAAACCGCCACCGGGCATCGGGTTGCCGATCAACTCGATCACGCGCCCATTGGGGAACAGCCGCTCGGACGAGTGGGCCCGGCCCTGGCGCATCCAGTGCAGACGCCGGGCTACGTGCACCTGGGCCTCCCCTGGGCCGCACAGGCCGCGCTCGGCGTTGTAGCGAATGATGTCGGCAATGGGCCGTCCCACGCTGATCAGCCCGTCCGGGTAATTGAACAGCTCAAGGTAACGCCGGTTCCAGGCCACCAGATGCAGGTTCTGGTCGACCACGCTGATGCCCTGGTTGATGTTTTCGATGGCGCCCTGCAGCAGTGCCCGGTTGAACTGCAGCACTTCGCTCGCTTCATCGGCGATGCGCACCACGTCTTCGAGCTGCATGTCGCGGCCTTCGATCGCTGCCTTGACCACTGCACGGGTAGACGAACTGCCCAGGACACCGGCCAACAACCGCTCGGTGTGCTCGATCCAGTCACCGTCGGCGTTCTGGTTGGGGTTGAAGCCTTTGCCCTGGCGGTAGGCGAAACGGATGAAGCTCTGGCGCGCGCGCTCCTCACCCACGAAACGCGATGCCAAGGTCAGCAGGTCGTCTATCTGCACCGCCAGCAAGGGCTTGCTGCTGGGGCGGGCGCTGGTCTGCTGGCCAATGAAGCGGCCCGCTTGCCAGTGCTCGGACACGCGGGTACGCGACAGCAGCGAGACCCAGGCAAACAGGGTGAAGTTGCCGGCAAGCGACAGCACCACGCCTTGGGTCAGCGGGCTGATCGGCAGATTCAGGGGGTTGCCGTGCAACCACGCCAACCCTGGGAATACCTGCAACGACCAGCCCAGGCTGTGGGCGGCGATGGGCAGCACCAGGGTGTAGAACCACAGGAAGATGCCCGCCGCCAGACCTGCGAATACACCCCGGCGGTTGGCCTGTTTCCAGTACAGCGCCCCGAGCATGGCGGGCGTCAGTTGGGTCACGGCAGCAAACGCGATCTGGCCGATGGTCGCCAGGCTGGCCGTAGAACCCAGCAGGCGGTAACTGACGTACGCCAGCAGCAGGATGACCACGATGGTGACCCGCCGGACCGAAAGCATCCAGTGCCGGAACACCTCGAACGGTCGCTCGGCGTTGTTGCGACGCAGCAACCAGGGCAGCAGCATGTCGTTGGAAACCATGGTCGACAACGCGACCGCTTCTACGATGACCATGCCGGTAGCCGCTGACGCGCCACCGATGAATGCCAGCAGCGCCAGGCTGGGGTGTGCCTCGGCCAGGGGAAGGCTGATCACGAACGAGTCCGACATCACCGTCCCTGGCAGCAACATCTGCCCCGCCAGGGCGATGGGCACCACGAACAGTGCGGCCAGGGCCAGGTACATCGGGAACACCCAGCGTGCCAGGCGCATGTCCTGTGGCTCGATGTTTTCCACCACGGTCACGTGGAACTGCCGAGGCAGGCAGATGATGGCCATCATGGCGACAGCCGTCTGGACCACCATCGACGGCCAGTTGATGGTCTCTGTCCAGTAATCGTGCAGCTCGATGGACTGGCGCGCCTGGGTGAACAGGTCATCGAACCCATCGTACAGGTTGAAGACGACGAAGATCCCCACGGCCAGAAACGCCAACAGCTTGATCAACGACTCGAACGCGATCGCCAGCACCATGCCCCGGTGGTGCTCGGTGACGTCCAGGCTGCGCGTGCCGAATACGATGGCGAACAGCGCCAGCACCAGCGACACCACCAGCGCAGTGTCCTGTACGCGCGTGCCGGTGGCGTCTGCACTGGCGCCGATCAACAGATTGACGCCCAGCACGATGCCTTTGAGCTGCAGGGCAATGTAGGGCAGCACGCCCACCAGGCAGATCAGTGCCACGACCACGGCCAGCGTCTGGGATTTGCCGTAACGGGCAGCGATGAAGTCGGCAATGGAAGTGATGTTCTGCTGTTTGCTGATCAGCACCATCTTCTGCACCACCCACGGTGCGAAGACCAGAAGCAATACCGGCCCCAGGTAGATCGGCAGGAATGCCCACAGCTGCTCGGCCGCTTGTCCGACCGCGCCGAAGAACGTCCAGCTGGTGCAATACACCGCCAGCGACAGGCTGTACACCCAGGCACGCAATTTGGGCGGCAAAGGGGTGCTACGCCGGTCGCCATAGAAGGCGATGGCGAACATGACGGCCATATAGGCCAGGGCGACCGCGGCGATCAGCCCGCTGGACAACGACATGGTGACTCCGAAGCTAAATGGATAACGAGGCCCGGTCAGCCAGTCTGGCACGACAGGTGGCGCGCCGTCAGCGCAGACGATGGTCGCAGTGGCAGGTGGTCGCAGCGTGACGCACCCAAATTGCGGGCTCGTGCGGGGCCCAGCAGACGGGTGGAGGATTGACAGGCGATGCCTGGAAGCAAATACTCTCGAAAAATTCATATAGATGTCTATATAACAAGACGAGAATACAGCCATGCTTCCACTCGCCAGCGACACACGACTGCCACGCTATCAACAGCTACGCGACCATCTGGTAGCGCAGATCGCTAACAACCGCTGGCACCCGGGTGAGGCGATCCCCACCGAGGCTGCACTGGCGAGTGAATTCGACCTGTCGGTGGGCACGGTGCGCAAGGCCATCGATGCGCTGGTCGCCGAAGGCGTGCTTGAGCGCCAGCAGGGGCGAGGTACCTTCATCCGCCGTCCACAGTTCCAATCCTCGCTGTTTCGCTTCTTCCGCTTCGAAGCTGTCAACGGCGAGCGCGTCGTGCCGATGAGTCGCATCCTGAGCATGAACGCCGTGGCGGCACCGTCTGCCGTGGCTCAGGCCTTGGGGCTCGTACCCGGGGCCGATGTGATCCATCTGCAGCGGCTTCGTCTGCTCGATGCCCAGCCCGTGCTGGCCGAGGACATCTGGCTGCCCCGCCAGCCGTTCCAGTTGCTGCTGGAGACTGATCTGGATAACAAGGGCCCATTGCTCTACCCGATCTACGAACAGCTGTGTGGGCAAGTGGTCGCAGCCGCCGAAGAAGCCCTGACTGCCGAGGCCGTGGATGAAGTGCATGGGCGCCTTCTGCAGGTACCGGCCGGCAGCCCTATTGTGGTGATCGAACGGCTGGCCCGTGACTACGCCGGCAAACCCCTGGAGTGGCGCCGGTCGCGGGGACACGCGCAGCACTTCCGCTACCGCATCGATATTCGCTGACCGCGCCGTTTCAACCTTCTTTATCTGCCTGCGCCCCGTCACCAGGGCGCAGTGGCTTCGCCTGCTCGGTTGTCTGCGTTGAGGGCAACCCAGCGTACCCTTCACCCTTAAAAGGATAAGAATCATGTTCAGCTGGTACCGCCAAATTACATCGCGCGAACGCAAGACCTTCTGGGCCTGTTTTGGGGGCTGGTCGCTCGATGCGCTGGAAGTGCAGATGTTCGGCCTGGCCATTCCCGCGCTGATCGCGGCTTTCTCGCTGTCCAAAGGCGATGCGGGCCTGATCAGTGGCCTTACCCTGGTGACCTCGGCGATCGGCGGCTGGCTTGGCGGAACCCTGTCGGATCGGTACGGCCGCGTGCGCACCTTGCAGTGGATGATCCTGTGGTTCTCCTGCTTCACATTCCTCTCGGCTTTCGTCACAGGCTTCTATCCACTGCTGTTCGTCAAGGCCATGCAAGGCTTTGGCATTGGTGGGGAGTGGGCGGCCGGGGCCGTGCTGATGGCCGAGACCATCAACCCCAAGTACCGCGGCAAGGTCATGGGTACGGTGCAAAGCGCCTGGGCGGTAGGGTGGGGCCTGGCGGTAGCGTTGTTCACCTTGATCTATTCGCTGGTGCCGCAGGAATTCGCCTGGCGCGTGATGTTCTTCGTGGGCCTGTTGCCGTCGCTGCTGATCATCTGGGTGCGTCGCAACGTTCCAGAACCGGACAGCTTTCAACGCCTGCAGAAACAGAACGCCATTCCCCAGGGTTTCTTCGCCTCGATGGCGGGGATCTTTCGCCCTGAATTGCTGCGCGTCACGTTGCTGGGCGGCTTGCTGGGCCTGGGGGCGCATGGTGGCTACCACGCGGTGATGACCTGGCTGCCGACTTTCCTTAAGACCGAACGCAACTTGTCGGTGCTCAATTCCGGTGGCTACCTGGCGGTGATCATCTTTGCGTTCTGGTGTGGCTGCGTGGTCAGCGGGTTGTTGATCGATCGCATCGGCAGGCGTCGCAACATCCTGCTGTTTGCGCTGTGCTGCGTGCTGACGGTTCAGGCCTATGTCTTCTTCCCGTTGAGCAATACGCAGATGCTGTTCCTGGGTTTCCCGCTGGGCTTCTTCGCAGCCGGCATTCCAGCAAGCCTCGGCGCCTTCTTCAACGAGCTGTATCCTGCCGATGTGCGGGGAGCGGGGGTTGGCTTCTGCTACAACTTTGGCCGTGTGCTCTCGGCGGTCTTCCCCTTCCTGGTCGGGCACATGAGCGAATCCATGTCGCTGGGTACCGCCATCGGCATTGATGCCGGCATCGCCTACGGCGTGGCGGTGATCGCTGCACTGTGCCTGCCTGAAACGCGCGGCCGCAACCTCGAGCCTGCCCCGCAAGCGCCCGGTGTGGCCGCCCAGTAACCTGACCGAAAGATCAAAGACATGCCTCACAACCCTGCTTCATCCATGATTGCCATCGACAGCCATGCCCACGTGTTCAGTCAAGGGCTGACATTGGCGCGCGAGCGCCGTTATGCCCCCGCGTACGATGCACCGTTGGCGGATTACCTCAGCCAGTTGCAGGCGCACGGTTTCAGTCACGGCGTTCTGGTGCAGCCCAGTTTCCTGGGGACCGACAATGGCTATCTGCTGGGTGCCCTGCAAGCCGCTCAGGGGCGCCTGCGGGGGGTGGTGATGCTTGAGCCGGACGTTGCGCGCCAAACCCTCATACAGATGGACCAGCTTGGGGTCAGAGGCGTGCGCCTGAACCTGATGGGGCAACCACTGCCGGACCTTGCGGCCCCGCAGTGGCGCCATCGCTTCGCGTGCATGGCCGAACTGGGCTGGCACGTCGAGCTGCATCGACAACTGGCGGACATTCCCACCCTGGTGCGGGCGCTGCAACCGTACGGGCTGGATATCGTCATCGACCATCTGGGAAGGCCCGATGCGCGCAGCGGGCTGGGGCAGGGAGGCTTCGCCGACCTATTGACCCTGGGCGGGCAGGGCAATGTCTGGGTGAAGGTTTCCGGTATCTACCGCCTGGAAGGCTCGCCCGAGCAGAACGAGCTGTTCGCCCGCCAGGCGCTGGGCGCGCTGGAAGCGCACTATGGGGCCGAGCGCCTGATGTGGGGCAGCGATTGGCCGCATACGCAGCACGAACGCACGATGAGTTATGGCCAGGCGCTCGAGCAATTGCAGGCCCTAGGCTGCTCCAGCGAGTTGCGCAAGGCGCTGTTGCTGGAGACGGCCAAGGACTTGTACCGTTTCAATTGAGCGAAAGAATGGGTACGCAAGGCTTCGGTCAACCTATAGCGATCCTGTAGCGGGGTCGTCGGGGCAAGCAGTCACGGCAGGCGTTCGAATGTGGCTGTTTTGACGTGGTGCGAGTCCAGTCCGACCATCACTTCGAAGTTACCGGGCTCGGTCACCCATTGCAGGTTACGGTCCACCAATGCTAGCGCGGTGGGTGCAATCTCCAGCGTCAGGTCTCTGGCAGCGCCAGGCTCCAGGAAGATGTTCTGGAAGCCTTTGAGTTCTTTGACGGGCCGACTGACAGAGGCGCTCAGGTCCCGAAGATAGAGTTGCACGGTTGTTTCGCCCGCCAACGGTCCCTGATTGGTAACAGTGACTCGAACCTTCAAGCGCTCACCCGGACGCAGACGGTCGGTGGACAAGCGTGGGGCTGAGACATCGAACTGGGTGTAGCTCAGCCCGAAGCCAAAAGGAAAAAGAGGGGTGTCATCGACGTCGAAGTGGCGCGACCGGTAAGGTGCGGGGTTGATGGGGTCGAACGGCCTGCCGGTGTTCAGATGGTTGTAATACAGGGGGATCTGGCCGACGTTGCGCACGAACGTCACTGGGAGTTTCCCGGAGGGGTTGTAGTCGCCAAACAGCACATCAGCGATGGCATTACCCCCCTCGCTCCCGCTATACCAGGTTTCCAGTACGGCATCGGCCCACTTGGTTTCGTCGTCGAGGGCAAGCGGGCGGCCATTCATCAAAACCAGTACCACTGGAATGCCGGTATCGCTCAATGCCTTGAGCAGCGCACGTTGTCCGCCGGGTAGACCCAGCTCGGTCCTGCTCGCACCCTCATGGGACATGCCGCGCGCCTCGCCAAGCACCGCGACGATTACATCGGCTTGCCGAGCCACCGCCAGGGCCTGCTTGAGCATCGCTGCGGGAGGGCTTGGATCGATGTCGACGTGTTTGTCCGCAAGAAGCATCAGGGCCGATGGATCGTCAATGATGTTGGCCCCTTTGGCATAGCGCAATCGACCCTTGCCCGCTTGAGCCTGATGCATGCCGGAGCGAAGCGTGACCACCTCCTCGGGTCTGCCATTGGCATACCAACTGCCAAGCATGTCTGCCGCGTTATCGGCCAATGGGCCGATCAAGGCGATGTTCATGCTTTTATGCAGCGGCAGCGTGCGGTTTCGGTTTTTCAGCAGCACCAAGGAGCGGCGCGCCATATCCCGCGCTTGGGCACGATGCTGTCCGATCTGCTCGCTAGCGGCGTCGGCACCCAGGCGCTGATAAGGGGCATCAAACAGGCCCAATTCGTACTTGGTTGTGAGCACCTGGCGAACCGCGCCGTCCAGCTCGGCTTCGCTGACCTGTCCTTGCTTGATCAAGCCAGCCAGCTGGTCACGGTAATGACGGTCGCTCATGCTCATTTGTGTGCCAGCGGTCAGCGCTGCCTTGGCCGCCTGGGTGCCATCACGGGCCACGCCATGGTCTATCAGCTCTGCCACTGCGCCGTGGTCGCTGATGACTAAGCCTTTGAACTGCCACTGTGTGCGAAGCAGGTCTTTCAAGAGCCAGCCGTTGGCCGTTGCAGGGATGCCATTAAGGCTGGACAGTGCAGTCATCACGGCACCGGCCTTGGCTTCGATGGCAGCCTTGAAGGGGGGCAGGTAATCCTGATGAAGGCGTTGTTCGCTCATGTCAGCCGTGTTGTAGTCGCGCCCTCCCTCAACCGCTCCATAACCGGCAAAATGCTTGATACAAACCATCAGGCTGTCCGGTGCTGCCAGATGCGGTCGTTGCAAACCGCGGATGGCAGCCTCACCCATGCGCGAGGCCAGGTGCGTGTCTTCGCCGTAGCCTTCGGAGATGCGTCCCCACCGCGGGTCGCGACTGACATCCAAGACGGGAGCGAAGGTCATGTCCAAGCCATCGTTGGTCGCCTCGATTGCTGCAACGCGTGCACTTTTTTCCACCGCGCGCAGGTCCCAGCTGGACGCCTGACCCAAGTTGATGGGAAAAATGGTGCGACGTCCATGGATTACATCACCTGCAAAGAACAGCGGGATACCCAGCCGGCTACGCTCGACCGCCATGGCCTGTAGCCTGCGCAAATCCGTACTGTTGGCAGCCGGGTGGGTGAACATCGCCCCCACATTCCCGGCTGCGATGGCTGTGTTCATGTCTTGAGGCGCATCACCTTGAGCGGCATATTCCATTCGCAACTGTCCGATCTTTTCCTGCAAGGTCATCTGCGAGAGCAAATTGTCGATGAACGTCTTTTGCTGCGCGTCAGGCTTGTTAGCCAGGGCGGTGACAGGCCCTATCGCTGCGCAAAGCATCAACATGGCCGTGAGTGCAGGTGAGCGGGTTGCTCGCTTGCGGGGAGGGGTCACTCCATTGACTTCCTGGGCGAATTTCCCTGACATTGCCACCTGAGTGATCAAGCTCGCTACTCGCAGATCTACCAGTTGCCTATCCCCGATATCTGTGCAATCCCCACGACCTTCCTTCACCCGTGCCCTCGCGGCTTCACCCAGGACCAAGGACGATGAGTCATTCCTCGCAATTCACCTTGCTCGGCAAGCGGCGCTTCCTGCCTTTCTTCATTACTCAGTCGCTCGGTGCGTTCAACGACAACCTGTTCAAGCAGTCGCTGATCCTGGCCATCCTGTTCAAGCTGAGCCTTGGGGACGGTGACCGATCCATCTGGGTCAATCTGTGTGCCTTGCTGTTCATCCTGCCGTTCTTTCTTTTTTCGGCGCTGGGTGGACAGTTCGGGGAGAAGTTTCCCAAGGACGCGCTCATTCGTGTGATCAAGCTGGCGGAGATCGGCATCATGTCGATCGGCGCGCTGGGGTTTGCGACCAATCACCTGGCCCTCATGCTGGTGGCCTTGTTCGGCATGGGTACCCATTCGGCGCTGTTCGGGCCGGTGAAGTACTCGATCCTGCCCCAAGCGCTGCGTGAGCAAGAGCTGGTAGGCGGCAATGGGCTGGTGGAGACGGGCACCTTCCTGGCTATCCTCGCCGGCACCATCGGCGCCGGGGTGATGATGTCGACCGAACGCTATGCCGCGGTGGTAGCCGGTGGCGTAGTGGGCACTGCCGTACTGGGCTATCTGGCCAGCCGCTGGATTCCCCGTGCCGCCGCTGCCTCACCCCACATGAAGCTGGACTGGAACATCTTCAGGCAGTCGTGGACTATCCTGCGCATGGGCCTTGCCCAGCCGCCTGCGGTATCGCGCTCGATCGTCGGCAACTCCTGGTTCTGGTTCGTCGGCGCCATCTACCTGACCCAGATCCCGGCCTATGCCAAGGACTGGCTGCACGGCGATGGCACCGTGGTCACCCTGGTGCTGACGCTGTTCTCGGTGGGCATCGCCCTGGGTTCCTTGTTGTGTGAGCGTCTGAGCGGGCGCAAGGTGGAGATCGGGCTGGTGCCGTTCGGCTCCTTTGGCCTGACCGTGTTCGGCCTGCTGTGGTGGTGGCATTCCGGGGATGTGCCCAGCGCTGCCAGCGCCCATGACTGGCTCGACCTGCTGGGCCTGAGCCAGGCGTGGTGGATTCTGCTGTCCATCGTCGGGCTCGGGGTGTTTGGCGGTTTCTATATCGTGCCGCTGTACGCATTGATTCAGGCACGCACCGCCGTAGACGAGCGCGCGCGGGTGATCGCTGCCAACAACATCCTCAATGCGTTGTTCATGGTGGTATCGGCCCTGTTGACCATGGTGCTGCTGGGCGTGGCTGGGCTGGACATCCCGCAGCTGTTTTTGGTCGTCTCGCTGCTGAACATCGCCGTCAACGCCTACATTTTCAGCATCGTGCCTGAATTCACCATGCGGTTTCTCATCTGGCTGCTCAGTCACTCGATGTACCGCGTCAAGCACCAGGGGCTGCAGCACATTCCCGACGAAGGCGCGGCATTGCTGGTGTGCAACCACGTGTCGTTCGTCGATGCCTTGTTGCTCGCTGGCGCGATACGCCGTCCCATTCGTTTCGTCATGTACTACAAGATCTACAACCTGCCCGTGCTCAACTTCGTGTTTCGCACCGCAGGCGCCATTCCGATTGCCGGACGCAGCGAGGACCTGGCGACGTACGAGCGCGCCTTCACCCGCATTGCCCGTTACCTGGCTGACGGCGAGCTTGTGTGCATCTTTCCCGAGGGCAAGCTGACAGGGGACGGTGAGGTCGACGTGTTCAAGGGCGGCTTGAGCCATATCCTTGAACAGACGCCGGTGCCGGTGATTCCCCTGGCGCTGCAAGGGCTGTGGGGCAGTTTCTTCAGTCGCGACCCGGCCAAAGGGTTTTTCAGAAGAATGTGGTCCCGTGTGACCGTCGTGGCAGGCAGCGCCATCCCTGCACAGGAGGCGCTACCAGAGCGGCTGCGCGAGCAGGTCATTGGCCTGCGCGCAGGCATTCGCTGAGCAAACCTGGCCAGCTGACCGGTATCAGCTGGCGCTGACCTTGAGGCCGATCAGGCCGCATACGATCAGTGCCACGCTGACCAGTCGAACCAACGCCATGGACTCACCGAACAGGATGATGCCGGCGATCACGGTGCCCACCGCGCCGACGCCGGTCCAAATGGCATAGGCCGTCCCCAGCGGCAGCTCTTTCATCGCCAGGCCCAGCAGGCCGAGACTGACGGCCATGGCGGCAACCGTCAGCGCGGTGGGCAGTGGCTTGCTGAAGCCGTCGGTATACTTGAGGCCAACGGCCCAGCCGACCTCGAACAGGCCGGCGAAGAACAGGATGATCCAGGACATGATGCGTCTCCATCGTTGCAAGTGATGGGGCCGTCCCCTGGATGATCACGCTGGGCGTCGTGAGGTCGTCCTCACCGTGAGCCCATGGTGCACATCTACGGTCTGCCGGGCAAGCCTGCGGGCCAATCGCCTGTCAGCGTCTGACACGTTTTGCGCCCTCGACGTCGGAGGAGGTGTCCTCCAGCCGCCGGAACCAGGTGGAAAGCAGCGCCCCGGAAATATTGTGCCACACGCTGAACAGCGCACTGGGCACGGCCGCCAGGGGCGAGAAGTGCGCAGCGGCAAGGGCTGCTCCTAGCCCGGAGTTCTGCATGCCGACCTCCAGCGCCAGCGACTTGCGCTGGGCCAAGGGCAGTTTGCACAGCTTGCCGGTGATGTACCCCAGCAAATAACCGAAGCTGTTGTGCAACATGACCACCGCCATGATCAACAGCCCCGACTCGGCGATTTTCGCCTGGCTGGCGGCCACCACGGCGCATACGATCAGTACGATGCTCACCACCGATACCAGTGGCAAAACCTGAACTGCGGTCTGCACGCGCTCACCCAGCAGGCGTTGGGCCAGCACGCCGAGTACGATCGGGAGCATGACCAGCTGCAGGATCGACCAGAACATATCCATGAAGGACACCGGAAGCCAGGCCGACGCCAGGAACCAGATCAGCGCAGGGGTCAGCAGTGGCGCCAGCAGCGTGGTGACGCCTGCGATGGCTACGGCCAGCGCGAGGTCGCCGCGCGACAGCCACACCATCACGTTCGAGGCCGTACCGCTCGGGCAGCAGCCGACCAGGATCACGCCCACGGCGATCTGCGGCGGTAGCTCGAAGAGCTGGCACAGCAGCCAGGCCATGCCCGGCATGATCACGAAATGCGCGACCACCCCCAGCATGACCCGCCAGGGTTGGCGGGCCAGGGCAGCGAAGTCGTCGAGCTTGAGGGTAAGGCCCATTCCGAACATCACCAGCCCCAGCAAGGGCACGATGGCCACCTTCAACCCAATGAACCATTGCGGTTGCAGGAAGGCCAGCACGGCGAACACCAATACCCACAAGGCAAAGGTGTTGCCGACGAATCGACTCAAGGCGGCGAGGGCGCGCATGGGGTTATCTCCAGTTCGACTGCATGCCCGGGCATTGTCGCTGCAGGCAGGGGGTCAAGTGCGGCAACGGTGCCGCACTCAAGTGTCGTGGGTACTGCCAACCCGCAGCGGGCTCACACCCCTTGCGGGATTTCTTCGCCGCCCAAAGCTTCGAAGAGCACGGGCAGGAACTCTGCAAATGTCATCATCATCAGCTGGAAGCTGGCGTCGAACTGCTGCGCGGCCTCGTCACCGCCATCCTGCTCGGCCTGCTCCTGCAGCAGTTCCTCGAATTTCAGGCGCTTGATGACCATCTTGTCGTCCAGCACGAACGACAGTTTGTCCTGCCAGGCCAGGGCGAGTTGGGTCACGACCTTGCCGGTACTCAGGTGCAGCTGGATTTCCTCGCCAGTCAGGTCCTGGCGCTTGCAGCGCACGATGCCGCCATCTTCGGCCGTGTCGCGCAGCTCGCATTCGTCCAGCACATAGAAGCCTTCGGCGGCATTCTGGGATTTGACCCAGTCGGTCATGGTGGCCACCGGGGCGATCTTGACGGTGGCCGGCCGCACGGGCAGCGAGCCCATCACTTCGCGCAGCGTGGACAGCAGGTCTTCGGCGCGTTTGGCGCTGGCCGAGTTGACCAGAATCACCCCCAGGCGCGGGGCGATGGCAGCGAAGATCATCGAGCGGCGAATGAAGGCGCGAGGCAGGAAGGCCTGAATGATCTCGTCCTTGATCTGGTCACGCTCCTTCTTGTAGACCTTGCGCATCTGTTCGGTCTCGATCTCTTCGACCTTTTCCTTGACCGCGTCATTGACCACGCTGCTGGGCAGAATACGTTCTTCCTTGCGTGCAGCGATCAGCAGGTAATCGCCACTGATGTGCACCAGCGGGGCATCTTCGCCCTTGCCGAACGGGGCGACGAAACCGTAGGTGGCCAGCTCCTGGCTGGCGCACGGACGGGCTGGCTTGCTGGCCAGGGCAGCCTCCAGGGCTTCAGGCTCGAAGGGCACGTCCTGGGTCAGGCGGTAGGTCAGCAGGTTCTTGAACCACATCGGGGAAGTCTCTCATTAATGCATAAGGCGGGCATTATTCTCCTACCAGCCCCGGAAGGCCAACCCTGTCAGAGGGCCAGCAGTGCACAAACCGGACGAAATCGGGCCGTTACGCTAGGTCGTTGAAAGATCTGTACTTTTTTCGAAATAAAGTGAAAGAAAGTGCTTGCCAGGGGGCAGGGCCGTCCGTAGAATGCGCCCCACACCGAGACGAAGGGTGATTAGCTCAGCCGGGAGAGCATCTGCCTTACAAGCAGAGGGTCGGCGGTTCGATCCCGTCATCACCCACCACTCGATGTATAGCGCAGCGGTAGTTCAGTCGGTTAGAATACCGGCCTGTCACGCCGGGGGTCGCGGGTTCGAGTCCCGTCCGCTGCGCCATATTCAGCTTCAAGGGCCCACTGAACACCCTGAAGCAATAAGAAAGCGACCCTAGGGTCGCTTTTTTTATGCCTGCATTTCAGTTTTATAGTCGTCTTTCAGGCCCGGGCCGCCTGGCCATTGAGGCCTGGGCGCTCCTCGGCCCGCAGGGTCAGTACCTCGAACCCTTCGTCCGTCACGGCCACCGTGTGCTCCCATTGCGCTGACAGGCTGCCGTCACGTGTCACCACGCTCCAGCCATCCTTGAGCGTGCGGGTGCCGCGCCCGCCCTGGTTGATCATGGGCTCGATGGTGAACACCATGCCTGGCTTGAGCTTCATGCCCATGCCGCGCTGACCGACATGCAGCACCTCTGGCGCTTCATGCATCTGCTGGCCAATGCCATGCCCACAATACTCTCGGACCACGCTGTAGCCTGCGGCCTCGGCATGCGCCTGCACGGCATGGCCAATGTCACCCAGGGTGGCCCCAGGTCGTACTTGCTCGATGCCTTTCCACAGCGCCGCATAGGTGGTGTCGATCAGGCGCCGGGCTTCATCATCGATCTGCCCGATGGCGTACATTTTAGAAGAGTCAGCAATGTAACCGCCTTGTTCCAGCGTGATGTCGACGTTGACGATCGAACCTTCTTTGAGTACTTCATCGGCGTCAGGCATGCCATGGCACACCACATGATCGACCGAGGTATTGAGCGCATAGGGAAAGCCGTACTGGCCTTTGCTGGCCGGTCTTGCCCGAAGGGCCTGGACGATGAAGTCTTCTGCGTGGTCATTGATCTGCAGGGTGGTGATGCCTGGACGGATGAAACTGTCGAGTTCGGCGAACACCTGTGCCAGCAGTTGGCCTGCGCGGCGCATCAGGTCGAGCTCGGCGGGGGATTTGATGATGACCTTGGACATAAACGCGAATAATCACTCCAGCTAGAATGCCTCAAAGCATAGACCCACGGCATACCCACATGCCACCGTCGAGCACCGATGCGTCACTTGATCGTGGATGATTTCTTTGTCGGTACCTGCTGTTTTAAATATGACTTTAGCGCTGGCGCGGGGGATCTGTCAGGTCATGGCATGAAGCTGTTACCTGGTTGATGAATAACGATTCACTTGCTGAACTTACTTACTCAAACCCGCTCCTATGCCGGTAGCCATTGGTGAGGGCCGCCTGCTAAGCTCGCGGCCTCTACCCTGATTGCCCTTATGGCGCATGAACAAGGAATTAGCATGAAACAGCATCGTTTGGCGGCTGCGGTTGCCCTGGTAGGCCTGGTACTGGCTGGTTGTGATCAGCAGGCCAGCAGCCCCGAACTGAAGACGCCTGCGCAGAAAGCTTCCTACGGCATTGGCCTGAACATGGGCAAGAGCCTGGCGCAGGAAGGCATGGACGACCTCGATTCCAAGGCGGTAGCGCTGGGTATCGAGGACGCCGTTGGCAAGAAAGAGCAGCGCCTGAAGGACGAAGAACTGGTAGAAGCCTTCACTGCCTTGCAGAAGCGTTCCGAAGAACGCCTGGCCAAGGCCAGCGAAGAGGCGGCCACTGCGGGCAAGAAGTTCCTTGAAGAAAACGGCAAGAAGCAAGGCGTGGTGACCACCGCATCGGGTCTGCAGTACGAAGTTGTCAAGAAGGCCGATGGCCCGCAGCCCAAGCCAACCGACGTGGTGACCGTTCACTATGAAGGCAAGTTGATCGACGGCAAGGTCTTCGACAGCTCCGTCGAGCGCGGCAGCCCGATCGACCTGCCGGTCAGCGGCGTGATCCCAGGTTGGGTCGAAGCGTTGCAATTGATGCACGTTGGCGAGAAGTACAAGTTGTTCATCCCTGCTGACCTGGCCTACGGCGCCCAGAGTCCGAGCCCGTTGATCCCGGCCAATTCGGTTCTGGTGTTCGACCTGGAACTGATCGCGATCAAGGACCCAGCGCAGCTGCAAGGTGGTGAGCCTGAGGCCGAAGCGCCTGCCGACGCACCGGCTGAAGCACCTGCCAAGTAAGGCGTGTTTCGATTGAAACGAGCGCGCTGTCATCACGGAGCGTTCGGTTCACTTGATACCATTGGGGCCGCTATGCGGCCCTAATAGTATCTGCGGCAAAGCTAAATCCTGGGGAGGCTGCGCGGCCGATCCGCAGCCCCGGCAAGGCCGTAACTGCGCGGGTACAGCGTACTCCGCCTACACGGGTATCTGATGACATTCAGAGCCGTGCTGAACCTGTGGCGGAGCTGCCTTACAGGACGTTCGCATTTGGGCATCCCGTTCGAACCAGCTCTGGCGCCCACGGTCCGAACAAGGACGGGCGCTGGGTGTAAGCTGCGTCTGAAATAACTGTCCTAGGGCGGGCCCGCGCAGTGCTCTGTAACCGCTGTGTAAAAAATGCCCGATCTTGTCCGGTGCCCTGTTTATGGGCCAGCGGGCTCGGAAATGTCCCCCTGTTCACAAGGTTATCCACAATAAATGTGGATAACCTTTTCCGTCTGGAGGCACCATGAAGGCACCTTGGAATTTCGCCCGCTTCCTGCCCCTGGCAGAGCGCCTGCTCAGCCGTGGGCGCTTGCCGGCGCTGCTGTTCGCGGTGGCCCGCAAAGGGCCACGCTTGGGCAAACTGCGCGAAGACGTGAAGTTGATGCAGGCCCTGTGCCTGGCATGGTGGCGAGGCGAGTACCGGGCGATCAACCGCAAGGCCTTGATTACGATCGTTGCCGGTCTGCTTTATTTCGTAAGCCCCATCGACGCCATCCCGGACTGGTTGCTGGGCGTAGGTTTTCTGGATGACATCGCCGTGCTGGGGTGGGTGCTCAAGACCGTTTCCGATGAACTGGAGCGCTTCAAGGCCTGGCGGGACACCCAGTCGCCAGAACGGCTGCAGGTAGTTGAGCGTCTTCCAGCCACCCCCGAAGACCTGCGTCTGGAGCGTGAAATCCCTTGAGGCGTCAGTGACACGGTAGAACCCTGCCGGCGCTCGACTGCAAAGATCCTGAACTTGGTCATATAATTGGCACATGAAACACGCCAATGGATTACCTTCAGTAGTCCTCTCGAAGGGATTTTTGCAATGGATATTCAGGTCATCAGCCGCGACGGTCAACCCGAGTATGCCGTCGTACCGTGGGAAGACTACCAGGCGCTGCTCAAGGCAGCAGGGCAGGCCCCAGCGAATACCCCAGTACAGTCACCTGTCGAAGAAGCCGCCTCACATGCCGCTTTGCCCGCATTTAGCGAAGTAGGTGCCATACGCCGGGACAAAGGCATCGCCGCCGAGCACCTGGCCCGCAATGTGGGGGTGAGCCCGGCTTACCTGGCGATGATCGAGTCGGGCGAGCGGGAGCCCGATGCCGCCATTCGCCGTGCCCTGGCCTGGCACTTGGGTGTGCCTGGCTGGAGCGAGGCTTCATGAGTCAGGTCAGGATCAGCCGCCAGCACTGGGACAACCTGCTGGGCGAGCTGGATCTGGCCCGACGGCAACGTCATTTGCTGACCTACCGAGCGCTCATCGAGCGCCTGCAACTGCCAAGTCCTGCCATGCAGACACTGACCGCAGCGCTTGAGTACCTGGCAGTGCTGGATGCGCGTGCCGAACAACCCCTGCGCAGTTCATTGGTGATCAGCCAGGGTGCCAGCCGCTTGCCGCGCACAGGCTTCTTTGAGTGCGTCGAGCGGTTAGGGCGCTTCACAGGGCCTGTCGATGGCATGGAGGCCGCTTCCTGGCATGCCTCTGAAGTCGCACGCGTATTCGAATACACGTATCCCGATCCCGCCTGATCAGACCCAGCAACGCTGAGCCCTCCAACCCTTCTCCAGGCGCTCCTACCAATGACCCAAAAAGAAAGCCGGGCATCAATGAGCCCGGCTTTTCTTTACACATCAGGGGAGGGTGGCGAATGGATCGTCCCTCCCCAGGGTCTGCCGCTTACTTCTTAGCCACCTTGGTGCTGGCGCTGAGGTAATCGATCAGGATGCGCCCGGTTTCCGACAGGTAGGCGTCGTCTTCCGGCTTGGTGTCTTCATCCTCGGCCGGCAGTGCATCCTCATCTTCTTTCTTCAGCTCCTTGAGCGGTTCCTCGCCCTTGGCCTTGCGACGGATGTTTTCCAGAGCCAGTTGCTTGGCCTCGACTTCATCGTGACGCGCCCGACGCTCTTGCTCATTGAGGCTGACGGTCTTTTCGGTCATCAGTTTCTGGGTCAATGCCAGGCGGTCGCGGATGTAGATGAACTCGGCATCCTTGTCGCTGCGTGCCTGGTGCTGAGCCTTGAGCTGGGCCAGGTAAGGCTTGAAGGGGTCTACCGCAGGCTTGACGACAGGACGGATGGTGTCCCATGGCATCGCCTCGGGCAGGGCGCTTTCGCCGATTTCCTTGGTGTCGATGATCGACGGGTAGTCGATGTCCGGCAATACGCCCTGGTGCTGGGTGCTCTGCCCGGAAACCCGGTAGAACTTGGCCAGGGTCAGCTTGAGCTCGCCATGGTTAAGTGGCTGAATGGTCTGCACGGTGCCCTTGCCGAAGGTCTGGCCACCAATGATCAACGCGCGGTGATAATCCTGCATGGCGCCAGCGAAAATCTCCGATGCCGAGGCGGACAGGCGGTTGACTAGCAAGGCCAGCGGCCCCTTGTAGAAGGCACCTGGGTTTTCATCTTCAAGCACATCCACACGGCCATCGCTATTGCGCACCAGCACAGTAGGGCCTTTTTCGATGAACAGGCTGGTCAGCTCGGTCGCTTCCTGCAGCGAACCACCGCCATTGTTGCGCAAGTCGATGACCACGCCGTCGACTTTCTCTTTCTGCAGCTCGGTCAGCAGCTTCTTCACGTCACGCGTGGTGCTCTTGTACTCCGGATCACCTGCGCGGTAGGCCTTGAAGTCCAGGTAGAACGCCGGGATCTCGATAATGCCGAGTTTGTAGTCACGCCCGTCCTGCTTGAGTTTGAGCACGGACTTCTTGGCCGCCTGCTCTTCGAGCTTGACCGCTTCACGCGTGATCGACACGATCTTGCTGGTCTGATCGCTGGGGGCGTTACTCGCCGGGATGATTTCCAGGCGTACCACCGAGCCCTTGGGGCCGCGAATCAGCTTGACCACTTCGTCCAGGCGCCAGCCGACGACGTCGACCATTTCCTTGTTGCCCTGAGCAACGCCTATGATCTTGTCGGCCGGTGCGACCTGCTTGGTCTTGGCCGCAGGCCCCGCCGGTACCAGGCGCACGATCTTGACCTGATCGTTGTCGCTTTGCAGCACCGCGCCAATCCCTTCGAGCGACAGGCTCATGTTGATGTCGAAGTTTTCGGCGTTGTCCGGCGACAGGTAGTTGGTGTGCGGGTCGTAGGACTGGGCAAACGTATTGATGTACGCCTGGAAAATGTCTTCGGCGCGGGTCTGATCCAGGCGTGCCAGCTGGTTCTTGTAGCGCTTGATCAGGGTTTCCTGAATCTGCTTGGGCTCTTTGCCAGCAATCTTCTGGCGCAGCACCTCGTCCTTGACGCGTTTACGCCACAGGTCGTCCAGGGCAGCCTGGTCCTTGAGCCAAGGCGCGTCCTTGCGGTCGATCAGCAAGGTCTCGTTGACCGTGAAGTCGATCTTGTCCACGCCCTTGTTGAGCTCGGCCAAGGCGAAGTCCAGGCGCTGCTTGACCCGGTCCAGGTAGCGCTTGTAGATGGTGAAGCCAGGGTCGAGGTTGCCGCTTTTGAGGAAGTCGTCGAACTGCGTCTTCCACTTGTCGAATTCGGCGATGTCGGCGGCGGTGAAATAGCTGCGCGCCGGGTCCAACAGCTTGATGTAGCTGTCGTAGATGATGACCGAACGGGCGTCATCCAAGGGCGGCTTGCTGTAGTGATGGCGTTTGAGCAGCTCCACCACGTTGAGGCTGGCGACGATTTCGTCGCGGTCCGGTTGCAGGCTGTCCCATTTGTTGGCGGCCGCCGCATTGCCGCCGAGCGTAAGGCTGCCAAGGCCGATCATCAGTGCCAGGGCGGTGCTGGGTAGGAAATGCTTCATGCTGATTCGACGTGGGGGCAATTGATCACGCATAGTAGGCCGTCTTTTCCGTTCGCCGGTTCCATAAAAACCGGGCGCATACTGCAAAAAGCCTGGGCACGGGTGGCCCAGGCTCGGTCATATGATTCAACTATGGAGGCACTGTGAAGGCATTGCAAGGCGTTGACGGACATGTCACCTGGGTCGAAGCCGAACGTCCGGCGTGTGACGCAGGACAAGTACGCATCCGGGTCGCGGCTGCGGGGTTGAACCGTGCCGATTTGCTGCAGATGAAAGGGCTCTATCCGCCGCCGCCCGGCGCCAGCCCCTACATGGGCCTGGAATGTGCCGGCGTGATCGCAGAAGTGGGGGCCGGGGCAGCCTGGCGGGTGGGCGACAGGGTGTGCGCACTGCTGGCCAGCGGTGCCATGGCCGAGGAAGTGATCGTCGATGCGCGGCACGTGCTGCCTGTGCCCGAAGGGCTTAGCCTGCATGAAGCGGCAGCCCTGCCGGAGGTCTACGCGACGGCGTGGCTGAACATCTTCCAGCTGGGCGGCGTCAAAGCCGGCGAGAAGGTGCTGGTGCACGCCGGTGCCAGCGGCGTGGGGTCGGCTGCCATTCAACTGTGCAAGGCGTTCGGCAACAGCGTCTGGGTCAGCGTCGGCTCGGCCGAGCGACTGGCGTATTGCCAGGCCCTGGGCGCGGCAGGTGGCGTGGTGCGCAACCAGAACCTCGATGACCTGGAAGCCATCGGCCCATTCGATGTGATTCTCGACCCGGTCGGCGCCAGCTATGGCGAGCTGAACCTCAAGCTGCTGGCCCGCGACGGGCGCTGGGTGATCATCGGCGTGATGGGTGGACGCACGTTCGAACTGGACTTGGCCCAGGTCATGGGCAAGCGGGCGCAGATCACGGGCTCGACCTTGCGCAACCGTGACGATGCGTTCAAGGCCGAACTGTTGAGTGACTTGCACCAGCAAGTCTGGCCGCTGTTTACCGAGGGGCGGTTGTCACCGCAGTTGGTTGATACCTACCCGGTGGAGTTCGCCCAGGCAGCCTACGCCGAACTCGAGACCAACCAGGTGTCCGGCAAGCTGGTCATGATCATCGACCCGAGCCTGGCCTAGTGTCGGGCCCGCTTGCCTGCTCGGGTACTGGCCTCATGGCGCCCTCATAGTCCCTGCGGGCCTGCGTGAACGCAGGCCCACGGGGGCAGGGCAAGCCTTGGCACTGAACAGCGAACGCGGGTTCAGTGCCAGCTCAAGATCGGCCAACCGTGGGCTTGCGCATGCTCGCGCAACACAGGGTCCGGGTTCACGGCACAAGGGTGATCCACCTTCAGCAACAAGGGCAGGTCATTGCGCGAGTCGGAATAGAAGCTCGCGCCCTCCAGGTTTTCCTGCTCCTGGTCCAGCCAGGCCATCAAGCGGGTGATCTTGCCTTCCTGGTAGGTGAGTACGCCATGGGTAGCCCCGGTATAGACGCCATTGCGGGCCTCCAAGTCGATTGCCAGGTATTCGTCCACGCCCAGGCGTGCAGCAATCGGTCCAACCAGGTGTACCCCTGACGCAGAAATGATCAGCACCCGGTCCCCGCGCTTGCGATGTTCGGCGATGCAGCGGCAGGCATCGCCTAAAATGATCGGTTCGATGACATCTTCCACCCACGGCTCGACCAAGTGTGCGACCTCTTCCAGGGTCCGCCCGGCAATCGGCTCCAGGCTGAACGCCATGTAATCTTCCATCGCCAGCTCGCCTTTGCTGTAGGCCTCCATGAGCGCGCGGTCACGGCGCAAGAACGTGTCACCATCCACCCACCCCAGCCGGGCCATGTGTTCGCTCCACAGTGACGCGCAGTCGCCGTGAATCAGGGTTTCGTCCAGATCGAAAATGGCTAGCGCCATACATGCATCTCCTTAAGCCACTTCCCGTAGCGCACTGGGGTCTATCGACACGCTGACCCGCTGACCGTCGGCATGCAGGTCGGCGGGTGAGCGGTTGAGCACATCCACCACCAGCTCTACCTCGCGTACCTGCACCCGATAACGTATCACGTTGCCCAGCAGGCTGTGACTGCGCACCTGGGCGTCGAGTTCGCCGTGCAGACCCAGTGTGATGGATTCTGGGCGTATGGCCAGGCGCCCGGTGACAGGCCGCTGCAGCAGGCGGCTGGCACTGTCGGCGTCCAGCAGGTTGTAATTGCCGATGAAACCGGCGGCAAACAGGTCCACCGGGGCCGTGTAGAGAGTCTCTGCATCACCGCTTTGCACGATACGGCCCTGATTCATCAGGAAGATGCGGTCTGACAGCGTCAAGGCCTCTTCCTGGTCATGGGTAACGAAGATCGTGGTCAAACCCAGTTCCCTCTGGATGGCGCGGATCTGTTCACGCAGGTGTTTGCGAATACGCGCATCGAGCGCCGAAAGCGGCTCGTCCAGCAACAGCAGTCGGGGGCGGGTGACCAGGGAGCGGGCCAGGGCGACGCGCTGGCATTGCCCGCCAGACAACTGGTGAGGGTAACGTGCGGCGAAGTCATTCAATTCCACCAGCTGCAATGCCTCGCGCACCCGTGCCTGGCTTTCATCACCCCTGACCTTCTGCATGCGCAGCCCGAAGGCGACATTCTGCTCCACCGTCATGTTGGGAAACAGCGCGTAGCTCTGGAAGACCATGCCGATACCGCGCTTCTGCGGGCTCTGCGGCACGATGTCGATGCCGTCGAGCAGGATCTGCCCGCTGTCAACGGGCGTGAGCCCGGCGATGCAGCGCAGCAGCGTGGACTTGCCGCACCCTGAGGGGCCGAGCAGGGTGATGAACTCGCCCCGTTCGATCTGGCAATCGATCTGGCTGAATACCGGGCTACCGGCGTAGCTTTTTTGCAGGTTGCGTACGCTGACGTAGCTCATGTCAGGTCTTGTCCTTGTTCAAGCGGTTGGCGACCCACGTCAGGATCAGCACGAAGGCGAAATAGGAGATCACCAGCGCACTGTTGAAGTGGCCGCTGCTGTTGCGCATGTTGTTGAGGTACACCTGCAGGGTCTCGTAGCGCGTGCCCACCAGCAGGTTGGCGAACACGAACTCCCCGAACAGGAACGAGAACGACAGCAGCAGGGCCACCATCAGGCCCTTGCGCAGGTTGGGGAGTACCACCAGCAAAGCCGCCTGCCAGGTGCTGGCGCCCAGCAACTGCGCCGCGTCCATCAGGTCGCGCAGATTGATGGCCTGCAGGTTGTTGGTGATGGCCCGGTACATGAAGGGCAGGGCGATGGTGAAGTAGCAGCCGATCAGAATCCACGGTGTCCCCACCATGGCCATCGGCCCACTGCCATACAGTTGCAGCAACCCCACCGACGACACCACAGGTGGTACGGCAAACG
The DNA here is from genome assembly GCF_000730565.1 of Pseudomonas fulva NBRC 16637 = DSM 17717. Classification (GTDB taxonomy): domain Bacteria; phylum Pseudomonadota; class Gammaproteobacteria; order Pseudomonadales; family Pseudomonadaceae; genus Aquipseudomonas; species Aquipseudomonas fulva. The sequence continues at coordinate 30,063 of NZ_BBIQ01000019.1, forward strand.
GCAGCAGGATCAGGACATTCATCAACGCGTCGAGCCGGGGGAAGTGATAGTGCACCACGAACAGCAGTGGCAGGATCAGCACGACCGACAGCAGCAGCGCGCCGACGCACACCAGCAGCGACTGGCCGAATGCCGCCAGAAAGCGCGGCTCGCTCCACAACGCCACGTACCACTTCAGGGTCAGGCCGCTGGGAAGCAGGGTGGCCGACCAACTGGTGGCCAGGGAGTAGAGCAGGGTGCCGGCCAGTGGCATCAGCAAAATCAGAAACAGCAGGTAGACCACGGCGCGGTGGTACCAGCCGCCTCCTTTGGGGTCAGCGCGCATGGTAGCTCCTTTTCAACAACCATTGATGCACCACGGTAACCACCGTCATCAGCCCTACCAGCACCATTGCCAGGGCACTGGCAAGGTTCGGATCGAGGCTGATGTCGCCGGCCACCAGGCCCGCGATGCGTATGGGCAGTACGTTGAAGTTACCGGTGGTCAGGGCATAGACCGTGGCGTAGGCGCCCAGGGCATTGGCCAGCAGGATGACGAAGGTGCCCAGCAGCGCCGGGGCCAGCACCGGCAGCCCGATGTGCCGCCAGAACTGCCAGTGATTGGCGCCCAGCAGCGCAGCCGACTCGCGCCAGTCTTCGCGCAGCGCGTCGAAGGCCGGGTACAGCAGCAGGACACCCAAGGGGATCTGGAAATAGGTGTACACCAGGATCAGCCCGCTCTTGGAGTAGATGCTGAAGTCTTCCAGCAGGCCCATCTGCTTGAGCAACAAGGTCAATGCGCCGTTGAAGCCGAGCAGGATGATGAACGCGAACGCCAGCGGCACGCCGGCAAAATTGCTGGTCATGTTGGCAAAGGCACTGACGAAGTCGCGCAGCCGCGAGTCCACCTGACGCAGCGAATAGGCGCCCAGGGTCGCGATGATGATGCCGAACAGGCTGGACCAGAAGCTGATCTCCAGGCTGCGTTGCAGGGCTTGCAGGTAGAACTTGGAGGCGAACACCTTGCTGAAGTTGTCCATGCCCCAACCCGCCTCCGACTGCAGGCTGCTCAGCGCCACCCAGGCCAGCGGGGCGATCTGGAAGATCACGAAAACGGCAGCGAAGGGCACTAGGCACAGCAACGCCAGGTAACGGCCACGAGGCGATTGGCTCATTTGAGCAACTCCCGGCAGACCGATTTGTCGTGAGCGGCGCCAAGCAACTCACAGATGGTCCCGCACAGGTCGGTCTGCAGTGGCTTGGCCGATGGGTCGAGGCTGAAGGCTGCGCCGAACACGAACAGGGGTACTTCGCGCTCTTCGGCCAGCAGCCCGTTGTGCGAGCGATCGTTGTTCATGCCATGGTCGGCGGTCACCAGCACTTGATAGCCCTCGTCGAGCCACCTGGGCAGGTAATCGGCCAGCAGGATGTCCGCGCTGCGGGCAGCATTGCGGTATTGGCTGCTGTCTAGCCCATGGTGGTGGCCCACATCGTCGATGCTCATCGGGTGCACCAGCAGGAAGTTGGGCGCATGGCGCCGGCGCAGGTATTCGCCGTCCGCCAGCAGGTGTGAATCGGGGTAGCGATCGTCCCAGTAGAACAACCCGTGCTGGATGGGCAACTTGGGGGCGTGGGTATGCCGGTCACGCTGGGGGTCGAACGGGGAGCGGTTGTAGAGCTCGCTCATCCAGTGATAGGCCGCCGCTGCCGTGCCCAGGTTGGCCTCGCGGGCGTAGTGGAACACGCTGCGCTGGTTGGAAAGCCGGTTGACGTTGTTGTGCACGATGCCGCTGTCGATAGGGGGCACACCCGTGAGAATGCACTCGTACAGCGGACGGGACAGCGACGGCAACTCGCACTCCATGCGGTAAAGCGCGGCGCGGTCGGCCTCGACATAGGCGTGCAAGTGGCCCATGGCGTGGTGGGCAACCTGATAGTTCAGCCCGTCCAACAGCACCAGGATGACGTTGTGGCTCATTGATGACTCCGCAAAAAACCATCGGGGAAGGGGGCGCTTGCATTGCGCGGAGGCGCGCCGGGGAGTTACTGCTGGCGCGACGCCGGCTCGCTGGGGCTGCCATACAGGCGGGACGGCCAGCGTGGCAGCTGGCAGGCCCGTCTGCATGCCTCATTCCATCTCGATGATCACCTGCTCCTGCCACATCTGCGGCAGCTTCTTGGAGGTCGCTTCCCACACCTCGGCGTTCTTGATCGGCTGCGCAGGCGCATATTGCTCGTTGGGCAGCAATTTGGCCTGCACATCTTCCGGCAACTTCAGGTGCTCGGCGCGGATCGGGCGTGCATGCCCCTTGGCCAAGTTGATCTGCCCGGCATCGCTGAAGATGTATTCACGCGTCAGCTTCGCGGCATTGGGGTGTTTTGCGTACTTGTTGATGATGGTGGTGTAGCCCGAGGTGATCGAGCCGTCCGATGGGATCAGCACTTCGAAGCGCTTGGGGTCGATCTGATCGCGGTAGCTCAAGCCATTGAAGTCCCAGACCACGCCCACTTCCACCTCGCCCTTTTCCAGGGTCTGGATGGTCGGGTTAGCCAGAGAAAGGCGCTTTTGCTGGGCCAGCTTGGTGAACAGTTGCAGGCCTGGGGCCACGTTGCTCTCATCGCCCTTGTAGGCGATGGCGGCGGCCAGCACACCATTGGCGGCCTGGGCGGCGGTGCCGACATCACCGATGGCCACCTTGTACGTGCCGCGCTCCAGGTCGTGCCAGGTCTTGGGCCGCTCTGACTCCTTGACCAGGTCCTTGTTGATGATGAACGCGATGGTGCCGGTGTAGGCCAGCGCCCAATGGCCGTCCTTGTCCTTGGCCCACTCTGGCACCTGGTCCCAGGTGCTTGGCTTGTACGGCTGGCTTACGCCCTTGGCGATGGCGATGGGTCCGAACGCTGCGCCCACATCGCCGATGTCGGCACTGGCGTTGTCTTTCTCCGCCTCGAACTTGGCGATTTCCTGCGCCGAACTCATGTCGGTGTCGCTGTGCTTGAGCCCGTACTTGCTGGCCAGGTCCTGCCAGGTGTCCTTCCAGTTGGCCCAGGCGTCGGGCATGCCCACGCTGTTGACCATGCCTTCCTTGCGGGCGGCATCCTCCAGTGCCTTGAGGTCATCTGCGGCCATGGCCGACGTGCAGAACGCGATTGCCGAACCGAGCAGTGACGCCATGAACAACTTTTTCATCCGTAGCTCCTTGGGTGGGTGCATCGACCGAACGCTGTTGTGTATGAAGCCGTTGTCTGCAGCCTTGGTCTAGGTCAGCAAACCTTGAGCCAAGGTAGGCCGGTAGCGTGACAATTTGATGTAGCCCCAGGTCCAGCTGCCTGATCGCGGCCTCTGGCAATACAGCGTAGACCACCTGCGAGCGGGGCTTCACAAGGCCTGGCCCGTTTCTGGCAGCACCAGCCGGGCAGTCTTGTCACGGGATGTTCATCAGCCCTGCCTAGGCTTGTATCCAGTACCCCGTGCCCTGTAGTGGGGCTGGCCTAGTCCAGATAGGTAACCTTTGATGCAGCCGATGCCCCCGCGCGCGGTAACAGCCATCTGTAACGCCCTTGAGGAGCAGATCGAACACGGCCTTTTGGCGCCTGGCGGCAAGCTGCCTGCCGAACGCCGGCTCAGCGAACTCTTCGCCACCACGCGCATCACCCTGCGCGAAGCGTTGGTGCAGTTGGAGGCAAGGGGGTTGATCTATCGCGAGGAGCGGCGGGGCTGGTTCGTCGCCCCCGAACGCTTGAGCTATGACCTCATCGCGCGCAGCCACTTTCATGCAATGGTGCGTGAGCAGGGGCGGGCCGCCAGTACCGAGTTGCTGTCGGCTCGGCTGCAGCCGGCGTCGGCGGCCATTTGCGCGCGGTTGCAACTGCCGGCGTTGTCCAGTGTGGTGCGCATCTGCAGGCTCAGGCGCATCGACGGCAGGGCGGTGCTGTACGCCGAGCACTACCTCAACCCGCGTTACTTTCCGGCCATCCTCGAGCACGACCTGGCCCAGTCATTGACCGAAATCTACGCGCGCCAGTACGGTCTGCACTACGGGCAGGTGTGCTTCGAGATCCTGCCCACCGCATTGCCCGTGCAGGCGGCCGGTGCGTTGAAGGTGTCAGCAGGCAGCCCTGGGCTGCAAATCACCCGGGTCAACAGCGACCAGCAGGGGCAACTGATCGACTGCGACCTTGAATACTGGCGCCATGACGCCATCTGCGTCAGGGCACAGGCAGGCTAGCCGGGCGGCCTCTTGAGGGCGCCAGCGAGGACGCGATCCATGGCCAACCGGCTTCAACCGGACGGCTCGGTTTGTGTCATGGCGCCTGCGCCGGCCGTTACCACCTGCACCGACAACCTGGGCGTTGCCAAGTCCAGCCCAGCTTCGTCGAGCTGGCGCTTGAGTGCCAGGTTGAAGGCCCGCGACACTTCCCACTGCTTGATCGGCGCCGTCTTGAAGCGTGCCCGCAACACCGCTGAACCCGACTCGAAGCTCTCCACCCCTTGCAGTTCCAGCGGCGACCAGATGTTGCGGCGCATCAGCGGATCGCTGCGCAGCTTCTGACCGACCTCGCGCACCAGTGTGATCGCCTGGTCGATGTTCATGTTGTAGGGGATCGCCACGCGGAAGATCGCATAGCCGAATTCGCGGGAGTAGTTCTTGATGCTCTTGATTTCGCTGAAAGGAATGGTGTGCACGATGCCATCGATGTCCCGCAGACGCACGGTGCGGATGGTCAGGCCTTCCACCGTGCCCAGGTGGCCGCCGACATCCACGTAGTCGTCGATGGCCAGGGAGTCCTCGATGATGATGAACAGCCCGGTGATCAGGTCGGCCACCAGCGACTGGGCGCCGAAGCCGATCGCCAGGCCGATGACACCGGCACCGGCCAGCAGCGGCGTCACGTTCATGCCCATGTTGGCCAGGGCGACGATCACCGCGATGATGAAGATGAACACGAACATCACGTTGCGGATCAACGGCATCATGGTCTGCGCCCGGGCGTTGGCCATGCCGCGGCGCGAGCGGACCAGCGCATGGTGTACCGCCGTGTCCGCCAGGATCCACACCAGCCACGCGACAATCAGCGTCCCTGCCAGGCCCATCAGGCGCAGGCTGATGTCATGCCCGTCGCCTTCGGCGAAGCTGATCATCGACAGCCCCCATACCCGAAGGCCCAGTTCGATGAACACCAGCCAGATGAACAGGTGGACCAACAAGTAGCCAAAGTTGCGCAGCCGCTCGGCGTACACCGCATGGCGCTTGCCGGCGCGCTTGGGGTTGGCAGCGTGGCGGCGCACCAGGCCATTGAGCACCATGCACACCACCACCAGCACCGTGCACATCAGTGACTGGCGAAGCGCCGTGCTGGTATCACCGGCCGAAACGAAAGTGGCGAACAGCGAGATGGCCACCAGAATCAGCGCCGGAATGAACCAGAAACTGCCCAGGATCTCGATGGTGTCGCTCAGGGTTCGTCGCGTCAGGCGGCGCGACAGGGGTTGATTGCGAATCAGGTGGGCAATCGGCCGGCGAAAACGCAGGATGAACAGGCCGGTGCACACTGCGGCGACGACGTTGGCCAGGGTTGCCACCCCATGGGCCAGGTGTATGCCCAGCGCAGCGGTGAGGCGCGGGTCGCTCATGGCCTCGCCGAAGGCGGCAAAGCTGCCGATCAGCCACAAGGGCCGGAATGCACGGTGGCGCAGGATGTGCAATGCCCGGTGGCGGTGCGGGCCGTCCAGCAGGGAAAACGCGATCACGCAGATGGCCGAGAAGCAGGTGCCGACCACCAGGGCATACGCCAGCACCATGGCCAGCGATTTACCCAGCGACGGGGGCAGTACGAAGCTCAGGTACACCGTGAACACCAGCGCGACCAACCAGGGGCCCAGCTTGCGCAGGGCGAAGCGGACCAGGTCCCAGGTGCGAGGATGCTGGGGCAGTTCTTCGCTCAGGCCGAATCGCAGGCGGACCCGATGGCCCACCCAGTTGAACGCGAACGCCAGTACGCTCCACACCGCGATAACCGCAGCAAAGCCGAACAGGATCGCGGGCCATTGATGAACGGGCACCATCAAGGCCGCCAGTTCTTCCTGGGCCTGGTCGATTTCCATGCCCCAGCGCTGGAACGGGTTGGCTTCCCCGGTGAACTGCTTTTCGAAATCGTGCAGGGCGCCACCGATCAAGCCGAGCACGCCTTGCTCAACGCTCGGTTGCGACTTTTGCGTGGCGTCGCGCAGCTTTTTCAGGTCGGCCAGGAGTTTGGCACGCTGCTGGTCGTTCTCCAGGCTCTTGATCACCTCGTCCAGGGATTTGCCCAGCGGCTCGGAAGCCTCGGGCTGGGCGGGGGCACTGGAACCCAGAAGGCCGGGCAGGCCTGCTGCGTGTGCAGAACCTATGAACAGCAACAGCACAACAAACAGGTAACGCAGAAGGGCAGGCACGGGCAGATCTACCTCAGGTCAAACGATTGCCCGAGTGTAGAGGTTTATGACGGCAGTTTCTCCAGGATCTTCCAGCAGGTCAGGCCGAAGATGCCCAGGGTGCCCACCCACATCATCAGCACGCCAACATCGCGCTCGCGCAGGCCGAACCCGAGGGTCAGCAACAACAGCGATGCGCAGACGGGAATCAGCAGGGCCAGGAAGGGTGACATGGCGACAGTCCTTTGCAGTGAGACATGCCCTTAGCATAGTCGCTAACCCCCGGCCTGGCCTGCTGGAAGCGGACTCGTCGGCCATGTACAGCAGCGCGGCCTGTTGGCGCCGGGTGTGTAGCACCCCGGCGCCCCGCGTGGCTCACGGCAAGTCGTGGCTGCGGTAGAACGCTGTCAGGACCTTCACCAAGTGCGCCAGGTCATGGCTGCCGCACAGCTCGCGGATGGAGTGCATGGCGAAGGTCGGCAGCCCGATGTCGACCGTCCGCACGCCAAGGTGACTGGCCGCAATGGGCCCTATGGTCGAGCCACAGCCCATGTCGCTGCGTACCACGAAGCTCTGCACCGGTACTTCTTCGGCCATGCACAAGTGGCGGAAGAAGCCGGCGGTTTCGCTGTTGGTGGCGTAGCGCTGGTTGTTGTTCACCTTGATCACCGGCCCTGCGTTGAGTTTCGGGCCGTGGTTGCCGTCGTGCTTGTCGGCGTAGTTCGGATGCACGCCATGGGCATTGTCGGCCGAGACCATCAACGAGCGCTGGATGGTGCGCACGTAGGCGTCACCGTCGGGCAACAGGCGCTGCAACGTCTGCTCGAGCATCGGCCCGTCGGCGCCGCAGGCCGAGCTGCTGCCGACTTCCTCGTGGTCATTGCACACCAGGATGCAGGTTTCATCGCTGTCAGCGGCCAGCAGGGCCTGCAGCCCGGCGTAGCACGACAGCAGGTTGTCCAGGCGGGCGCCGGCAATGAAGTCGCCATTGAGCCCGATCTGCGCGGCGTCCTGGGTGTCGTAGAAACTCAGCTCGTAGTCCAGCACCACGTCGGCGTTGAGTTGGTGCTCGCGTGCCAGTTGCTCGGTCAGCAGTGCGCGAAAGTCGATGCGCTCGTCACCGGCCACCTGGGCCAGGATCGGTGGCAGTTCGGTCTGCGGGTTGATATGCCAGCCATCGTTGGCGGTACGGTTGAGGTGGATGGCCAGGTTGGGGATGACGGCGATCGGCAACTTGAAGTCGATCAGCTGGCTTTCCACCTTGCCGTCACGGCGGTAGGTGACCCGCCCCGCCAGCGACAGGTCGCGGTCGAACCACGGCGCCAGCAGGGCACCGCCATACACTTCCACGCCCAGTTGCAAGAAGCCCTGGCGCTGCAGTTCCGGCTGCGGCTTGACCCGCAGGCAGGGGCTATCGGTGTGGGCGCCGACCATGCGGATGCCGTTGAGCAGCGGCGCCTGCCTGCCCATCTTGATCGCGATGATCGAGGAATCGTTGCGGGTGACGTAATAGCGCCCGCCCGACACGACGGACCAGCTCTCGCGTTCGTCCAGGCGCTGGTAACCAGCGGCCTCCAGGCGCAGGGCCAGGCTGGCAGTAGCGTGGAAGGGAGTAGGGGAGGCCTTCAGAAAATCGATCAGGCCTGCATTGAGTACATCGCGCATAGTTCACTCCAGACAGCAGTGGCGCGAGTTTAGCGTATTGAGTCGCCGAGCGGTGTCGGGCTGTGGGTTGTGCGGTTGGCCAGGCGACAGTTGTTGCGAAGGTATAGCGCAGGCTCCAGGCCGCACTGTGGCCCCAGTGCTTCGGCTCGCATTACAGCTCGTCAGGGCAGGGCCAGCAGCGCTCGTGGACTGCTAGCCACAGCCACACCCCATCAAAACGGTGCCGGGCACTCGAATCTGAGGCGTTCACCGGACACCGGGTGGGTAAAGCTGAGCATCGATGCATGCAGGCACAGCCGCTCGTGGGCGGCCAAGGCCTGGGGGTTGGCATACAGCCGATCACCCAGCAGCGGGTGGCCGATCGATAGCATGTGCACACGCAGTTGGTGCGAGCGGCCTGTGATCGGCGTCAGCTCCACACGGCAATACTCGCCGCAACGTTCCACCACCCGCCAGAACGTCAGCGCATGCTTGCCTTGTTCATGATCCACGACGTGGCGTGGCTTGGTAGGTGGGTCATACCGCAGTGGCAGGTCGATGCTGCCGCTGTCCAGGGCCGGCTGCCCCCAACACAGGGCGGTGTAGGCCTTTTCGGTTTCCCGGTCATGGAACTGGCGCGACAGCTCGCGGTGGCTGTCGGCATCGCGGGCCAGCAGGATGATGCCCGAGGTTTCCCAGTCCAGGCGATGCACGATCAGCGCATCGGGATAGCCGTTTTCCTGAAGGCGGGTGATCAGGCAATCCTTGTTGTCGTCAGCTCTGCCCGGGACCGACAGCAGCAGCGTCGGCTTGTTGATCACCAGGATGGCGGCGTCTTCGTGAAGGATCTGGAGGGTGGACAGCGGCATTGCGTGGTCTCTGTTGAATCGGGAGAAAAAAGCGGGGCTGTGCTGCAACCCATACGCGGCAAGGCCGCTCCTACAGTGGAACGCGATCCCTTGTCGGAGCGGCCTCGTGCCGCGAATGGGCTACAGCGCAGCCCCGGCTCTTGGCCGGATCAGCGATCCGGCAGGGTGATGTTCAGCTCCAGAATGGAGCAGCTGCCCTGGTTTTCCAGCTCGATATGCACATCGTCATTGCCGATGTTCACATACTTGCGAATCACTTCCAGCAGTTCCTTCTGCAACTCGGGCAGATAGTCCGGTTCGCTGCGTTGTCCGCGCTCGTGCGCCACGATGATCTGTAGACGCTCTTTCGCCACCGACGCGCTGGTCTGTTTCTGTCTGCCACGAAAGAAGTCAAAAAGGTTCATGGTTTATTTGCTCCCGAAAATGCGCTCGAAGAATCCCTTCTTCTGTACATCGATGAAGCGCATCGGCTTCTCTTTGCCCAGCAGGCGGTCGACTGCGTCACTGTACGCCTGGCCGGCATCGCTCTGGTCATCGAGAATGACCGGGATACCCTGGTTGGATGCCTTGAGCACCGCCTGCGATTCGGGAATCACGCCCTTGAGCTTGATCGAGAGAATCTCTTCCACGTCGGCCACGCTCAGCATTTCGCCCTTGACGACGCGCTCGGGGTGGTAGCGAGTGATCAACAGGTGCTCCTTGATCGGCTCCTCGCCGTTTTCCGAGCGGCGCGACTTGCTCGACAGGATGCCCAGCATGCGGTCGGAGTCACGGACCGAAGACACTTCGGGGTTGGTGACCACGATGGCCTCGTCGGCGAAATACATGGCCAGGTGGGCACCTTTCTCGATACCGGCCGGCGAGTCGCAGATCACGTACTCGAACTGCTCCTTGAGGTCCATCAGGACTTTCTCGACGCCTTCCTGAGTAAGCGCGTCCTTGTCACGGGTCTGGCTGGCCGCCAGCACGTACAGGTTTTCCAGGCGCTTGTCCTTGATCAGGGCTTGTTGCAGGTTGGCTTCGCCATTGACCACGTTGACGAAGTCGTACACCACGCGGCGTTCGCAGCCCATGATCAGGTCGAGGTTACGCAGGCCCACGTCGAAGTCGACGATAACCGTCTTGTGGCCACGCAGTGCGAGGCCGGTACCGATGGCGGCGCTGGTGGTGGTCTTGCCCACACCCCCTTTGCCGGAAGTAACCACGAGAATCTTGGCCAAGGTGTTTCACCCCTAAAATGATCGGGACGCAAGTCCCTGCAAATAACTGAAATAACGGCAACGATAAAAAAGTTGCTCTAAAAATGCTGGCAAGTATCCGTTAAAGACGGGTGATGTTCAACACGTCGCCAGACAGGCTGACTTGTACGCCCGCCCCCCACAAAGGATCGCGGCGCAAGTCTTCGCACACTTTGTACTGGCCGGCAATGGAGACCATTTCGGCGGTCATCTGCTGGCAGAAGATACGCGCCTTGGTATTGCCCTTGATACCTGCCAGGGCACGGCCACGCATGGCGCCGTACACATGGATGTTGCCATCGGCAAGAAGTTCCGCACCCGGGCTGACCGAGGCGGTGACCACCAGGTCCCCCCCTTGGGCATAGATCTGCTGGCCGCCACGTACCGGAGCGGTGATGATGCGCGTGGGGCGCACCTCAGGTTCGAGTACCGGTGGCGGGGCAGGGGCCGGCTCGGGTTTCTTGGCCTCGGGCTCGGGTTCCAGTGGCCGCTCGCGGGCGCCGGACGGGGGCAGCACTGGCAGATCGATGGCGATGGCCGCGGCAATGTCCTCGATGCGGTTGGCGCGGATGGCCAGGGTCCGCAGGCCATGGTGGCGGCAAATCCGCATCAAACCAGGCAAGTCGACCGCGCCTTCGCCGGCCGGCAGCTTGTCCAGCGCCAGCACCAACGGCGTGTTACTGAAGAAGTTCGGCGCTTGCGCCACTTTGGCCGCCAACTGGCGATCGAGGGCTTCAAGGTCGTTGCGCGCCAGTTCCAGAACGGTAATGGCAAGCATGCTGCCCTTGAGCTGGAACACGGAGGGGGTGTCGGGGGTGTGGTTTGGGCTCATGGTCTGCATAGACGGCTTGTTGCGGAAAAAGTGCCCTGACTTATAACGATAAGACCGGTTGCCCGCAACATGAGCCGATCCGTTGTAGAATGCGCGGCCCATGTCTTGCTGGAAGCTTCAATGGATCGCCCGCGTTTTCGTCCCTATTTCCTTCATCCCAAGTTCTGGGGCCTGTGGCTGGGCCTGGGGCTGCTGTGGCTGGTGGTGCAGTTGCCGTACCGGGCATTGCTCAAGCTGGGTGCGGGGTTAGGCGCGATCATGTACCGCTTTGCCGGTGAACGCAGGCGTATCGCTGCGCGCAACCTGGAACTGTGCTTCCCCGAGCTGTCGGCGGACGAACGGCAACGGCTGCTCAAAGCCAATTTTGCCTCGACCGGCATCGCCTTCTTCGAAATGGCCATGAGCTGGTGGTGGCCCAAGACGCGGTTGGCGCGCCTGGCCCATGTCGAGGGGCTTGAGCACTTGCAGGCCGCCCAGCAGGCGGGGCAGGGCGCAATCCTGATGGCGGTGCACTTCACTACCCTGGAAATCGGTGCGGCCTTGCTCGGCCAGCGTCACACCATCGATGGCATGTACCGCGAACATGGCAATGCCCTGTTCGATTTCATCCAGCGCAGCGGACGCGAACGGCACAATCTGGACTCACTGGCCGTCGAACGCGAGGATGTCAGGGGCATGCTCAAGCTGCTGCGCGCCGGCCGCGCAATCTGGTACGCACCCGACCAGGACTACGGCGCCAAGCAAAGCCTGTTCGTGCCCTTGTTCGGGATCCCGGCAGCCACGGTCACGGCCACCACCAAGTTTGCGCGCCTGGGCCGCGCCCAGGTCATTCCCTTCACGCAGAAGCGACTCGAAGACGGCAGCGGTTATCGGTTGGTGATTCATCCCCCACTGAGCGATTTCCCCGGTGAGAGCGAAGAGGCTGATTGCCTGCGAATCAATCAATGGGTCGAGCAGGTACTGCGCGAATGCCCCGAGCAGTACTTGTGGGCACACCGCCGGTTCAAGTCCCGACCGGACGGGGCCCCAAGGCTGTACGAAAAGAAAGGGCGTTGAAAGCGGGTGCGCCGCTGCCGTAATGGCAGTGGCGCTGCCGGCTCACTCGGCGATCTGCAGCTTGCGCGACTGGGTGTAGACGTAGCGCACCTTTTCATACTCGAACGGTGAGTTCATCTGCCCGTAGCGGAAGTTGGTGGTGTAGCGCTTGTCGATGACCCGCAGGCCGAAGAACTCCGGGTGCTCGCGGCTGACTTTGGCCATGTCCAGGTAATTGATCGCCTGCTCGCCGGAATAATCCACCACCAGCCCGGCGGTGTCGCGCAGGTTCGAAGGGCCCAACAGCGGCAGCATCAGGTACGGGCCTGCCGGTACGCCATAGAAGCCCAAGGTCTGGCCGAAATCCTCGCTCTGGCGCGGCAGGCCCATCTTGGTCGCCGGGTCCCACAAACCGCCTACCCCGATGATCGTGTTGAACATCAGCCGCGCTGTGATCTCGGCCGAGCGTTTGGCCTTGAGCTGCAGCACGCTGTTGAACAGGTTGGGCACGTCCCCCAGGTTGTTGAAGAAGTTGGTCACGCCACTGCGCAGAAAACGCGGGGTGACGTACTGGTAGCCATTGACCAGCGGCAGCAGCACCCATTGGTCCAGGCGGTAGTTGAAGTGATAGATGCGGCGGTTCATCGACTCGAGCGGGTCGTAGACGTTCAGCGCTTCGAGGGTCGAGCGCTCGAACTCACGTTGGTCCAGGCCCGGGTTGAATTTCAACTCGCGCAGCGGGTCGAGGAAGCCATCGGCTTCCGGTGCCAGCGGGGCGGTACCGATCACCTGCGGATCAGCCTCGATGACGCTGGCTCGGGGAGCGGTCTCGGCGGCCAGGGTATGGCCTGCGGCAAGCAGGGCCGTGGCAAAGAGCAGTTTGTTAACCACGGAAGAACTCCAGCATGGCGTCACTGTTGACGCGGTAGTTGATGTTGCCGCAATGGCCACCATGGGGATAAAGGGTCAGGCGATCACCGAACACCTTGCGCAGGAACCCGATATCGCCAGGGCCGAGAATGACGTCGTCGGCATTGTGCATCACGGCGATCTTGGGGCTGTTTTGCAGGTAATCGGCCAGGGCGTACAGGCTGACCTGGTTGGTCAGCTCCAGGATGGTGCCCCCGCCGGTGCGGGCACGCCACATCGGGATTACCTGTTCGCTCATGTAACAGTCGAAATCGCACTGCAAGGCACGCTTGAAGTAGGGCGTCAGGCTCGTGCCTTCGGTGATCTTGACCTTCGGCGGGATGATCAGGCCGCGGCGGTTGATCAGGTCGGAGGTGAAGGCGATATCGGCGGCCGAGAAGCGGAACGAGGTGCCGATGAGCATGGCCATCTGCTCGTTGGACAGGTGCTGGCGCGACTGCTGGAAGTCGTACAAGAGCGCTTCGTTGAGGTCGATGAACCCCTTTTCCTGGAAGTAGCGCGTGAGTTTTTCCAGCATCAGCTCATAGAACGTGGTGCTGCGGTCGATCCCCTTGACCTGTGTCTGCACCAGCTTGTCCAGGTTGTTGATCGAGGTGTAGAGGTTCACGGGTGGGTTGAGCAGCAGCACACGCTTGAAGTTGAAGCTGCGCCGGGTTTCGTCCAGGTGGCTGACGAAGGCCGCATCGAGCGCGCCCAGGCTGTAGCCGGTCAGGTAGAACTCGGTCACCGGCAGGCGAGGGTGCTGGGCGCGGACCGATTGCATCACCCGGTACATGTCCTCGGCGTCATCCTGGCTGATGCCGGGCGTGGCGAAGCGAGACGCGGCGCTGATGAAATCGTAGCTGGTGGGCGAGGACAGCTGCACCACGTGGAAGCCGGCCTTGTAGTACAGCTTTTTCAGGTATTCGTTGATGCTGCTGCTGTAGGACGCACCGGTGCCGGCAATGATGAAGATCAAGGGGGCAGCGTGGTCCTGCTGGGCCATGCGGTACTTGAGTTTCTTGACCGCCCAGAAGTTGTCCGGCAGCGTGAATTCACGCTCCGGGCGCAAGGTGAGGCTGTAGTCGGACTGGTCGATCTCGTCATCGCTGGGCAGCATCGGGCGCTGGTCCGGCGGCGTCGTGGCGATGGTCGCCTCGAACGGGTTGGTCAGGGGGTAGCCATAGCTCGCGGCATCGATATCCCGCGCAGAAGCGGCCACAGCCATGAGCAGGCTGCCGAGAACGGCAGCGAGGCGCAAAGAACGAAGCATGTAATCCCCCAAAAGAACGCAAGGTGGCGCGTGTGCAAGCTAAGACCACATGGGCCGTGGCAAAGTTGCCGGGCGTGATGGCCTTTGGTGTGCCAGTTATCTGAACCGTGTTGCAGGCAGGTATTTTGCCTTAGACAGTGATGTAAGCGATCATTGATTTTTTGATCAATCAAGTGGGAAAAGTCAATGAGTCGCAGGCTGCCTGGCGCACTACTGCTGATGTTCGTCGGGCTCTGGCTCGCTGCCAGCTATGGCGTGCGCTATGGACTGATGGAGGACGGCCAGTGGGTGGGGTTGTGCACGGAGCCAGCCGCCTATTGGCAGTGCAAGATGCGGGCAGTGCTGGGGTTGGGCATTCACCACCAGGTCCTGGCCTGGACCGGGCTGGCCCTGGCAGCGCTTGGCTGGCTGCTACAGGGGCGGACCGGTACATGGCTGGCCGGCATTGCCCTGCTGTTCGCAGTGCCAGCATTGGTGCTGTATACCGCGAGCATCGCCGTATTCGCATTGGTCCTGGCCGGGTTGCGCCTGGTCAGGTAAACGTGCGCCCGCCAGGGGGCGCTCCGTGACGCTGACAAATAGAGGTATCAGGCGCGGCCGAGTCTCTGGCTGCGCCACAGGGCGGCGGTCATCAGCGCGCTCACTGCTGCCCAGCGCCACGCCTGCCCGCTGTTCATCCCCTCGATGAGTAGCTGGGGCAGTATGCCAAGCCCGATGATACTTGCCAGAAAGGTGGCCTCCCGTCGCCGCACTGGCACGGGCCACAGGACGAACACCAGGGCTGGCAAGGCCAGCGCGGCACTGGGGAAACTGCGGTAGCGGGGGTCGAACACCATCGCCAACGTGCTTACGGCGGCAGCAAAGCCGGCCAGCAGCAGCAACCCGCCAGCTCGCCTTTGCAGCCAGGCAGACCAGCGCCCGCGCACGCCTTGCGGCTGGGACAGGTGCAGCAGTGCCCGGGCCAGTACCAGCACGTTCAACCCCGCCAACAGCCCTGCCCACATCCATTCGGGGGCGAAACGGGCGTGGCTGCGCATCAGCTCGCCCCACAGGCCCAGGCACGCCGCACCGAACATGGCCAGTATTGGCATGGCCCACGCGCCACGGCGTGTGCGTGGCCGCCCGGCCATGCACAGCATCAGCCCCGCCAGCGCCGCGCATGCCAGCCACCAAGTGGGCCAGTCGGGCAAGTTGCTGACGGGCCCTTCAAGGATGCCCTTGTCCTGCCGGTCGGCATCGTAGAGGCCCCAATACCCGCCCACGGCACCTTCGTTGGCGCGTTTCCAGGGCTGGTCGAAGGCTTCGATCAGGTTGTAGCGCCAGCCGTTGTGCTCGGCCATGGCGACGAAGCCGCGAATGAAGCGCGCTTCGTTGACCCGGCTGGGCAGGGCGGTTTCACGCTGCCTGCCTTCGCTGGGCCAGCCGGTTTCACCGATCAGGATGTCCTTGGGCGCGAAGCGCTGGCCGAATTGTCGGCGTATGTCGGCGACATGGGCCAACGCATCGTCGATGCCCCGTGGCTCGTCTTCCCAATACGGCAGCAAGTGAATGGTGAGAAAGTCTACTTCAGGCGCGATCTCGGGGTGCTGCAACCAGAACTCCCACACATCGGCGTAGGTGACCGGCACGCTTACCTGGCGCTTGACCCGCGCGATCAACTCGGCCAGTCGTTTGCCGGTGACTTCCTTGCGCAGCAAGGTCTCGTTACCCACGATGACGGCGCTGACCACATCAGGGTTGGCATTGGCGGCGGCGATCAGCAGCGCGACTTCCCGGTCGGTGTCGGCCGGGTGAGCATTGACCCAGGCCCCGAGCATCACCTTCAGTCCATGCTTGCGCGCCAGCGCTGGGATAGCCTCAAGACCGCTCATCGAATAGGTGCGGATGCACTGGAATCGCTCAGCGAGCAGGGCCAAGTCGGCATCCATGCGCGCCGGGCGCAGTTGCATGGGTTGATCGTAGGGCGACTGGTCCTTGTCGAACGGGGTATAGGATGCGCACTGCAGCTTGTGCGTGGCATTGGCGGCGTCGGGCAGGTGCACCGGTCTGCCCAGCCCGTGCCAGAGCACGCCGAGCCCGAGCAGACCGATCAGGCAAGCAAGGGTGTACAGAAGTGTCAGCAGGCGGGTGGAACTGGGCATCGGGCGGTCCATCATCGGGGGCAAAAGGGTCAATAGTAGCCCGGCGCCAAACCTTTGGCATGCAAGGATCGCGCAGGCAGGTTCATGCCGCTGCCGCTAATGGCACAGTGCTGTCGCGTATGAGCGCCTGGGCGTCGTACTTGGATCAGGTCTGGCTTGGTTGCAGGCAGATGATGGAATCTCCGAGACCTGACGAGGGAATGCTTTGATGGCTACTTCAACAAAAATGCGTCGTTTCCTGGGCGTAGGTACCGCCCTGGCACTGGCCTTGAGCGGCGCACAGGCCATGGCCAAAGAAGTCAGCATTGGTTACGTGGATGGGTGGGCAGACAGTGTGGCGACCACCAACGTGGCCGCCGAGGTGATCAAGCAGAAGCTTGGCTACGATGTGAAGCTGCAAGCCGTGGCCACGGGCATCATGTGGCAGGGCGTGGCCACCGGTAAGCTCGATGCCATGCTGTCGGCATGGCTGCCGGTGACCCACGGTGAGTACTGGACCAAGAACAAGGACAACGTGGTCGACTACGGCGCGAACTTCAAGGATGCCAAGATTGGCCTGATCGTGCCTGAGTACGTCAAGGCGGTGAGCATCGCTGACCTGAAGACCGATTCCTCGTTCAAGCAGAAAATCGTCGGCATCGATGCTGGCTCGGGTGTAATGATCAAGACCGATCAGGCGATCAAGGACTACGACCTGACCGGCTACAAGCTGCAGGCAAGTTCCGGTGCTGCAATGACCGCCGAGCTGGGCCGTGCCTACGCCAAGCAGCAATCCATCGCCGTGACCGGATGGGTACCGCACTGGATGTTCGCCAAATGGAAACTCAAGTTCCTCGAGGACCCCAAAGGCGTGTATGGCGCTGCTGAAACCGTCAATAGCATCGGCAGCAAGGAGCTGGCCACCAAGGCCCCGGAAGTGGCCGAGTTCCTGAAGAAGTTCAGCTGGCAGTCCAAGGATGAGATCGGCGAGGTGATGCTGGCTATCCAGGAAGGCGCCAAGCCCGAAGCGGCTGCCAAGGACTGGGTGGCCAAGCACCCTGAGCGCGTGAAGGACTGGACGGGCAAGTAAAACGCTGTGCGCTGATGCCCTGAAATGAAGCCGTTCGAGCCTCAAGCGTTCGAGCGGTTTCGTTGGCGTGGGAACGACCCCATTGCGCTGCGTTACGAGGCTGTCCAATGCTCCGTGGATCAGCCTTGGCGGGGCGCGGATCGGCCGCGATGGGCGCAAATCGGCCCAGGCGACCTCAGCCAGTTCGCACATCGCCTGCTCTCACCCACATCACCGTCCATCATCCCTGCACCCCCCAGCTACACCCCCGCCGAGAGAAACTGAACCCTCACACCGACCCGCCGGCCCAACCGCTCAAGCACCCCCAGCACGCACTAACCAAATCTGCGACAATCACACCTCTTTCGAATGCCGATCACACCGCAGGCCCACCTGCATCACCGAAAAGCCCAATGACTGACCACGCCATCGACAAACTGCTGCAAAACCTCGACCACGCCATGATCGCCGACCGCCACCGCCTGCGGCGCCAGTTGCACGAACTGCGCAAGCGCCCCGACGAGGCGAAGCTGGCGCAGTGGGCTGAGCGGGTGCAGGCGTCCTGCGCCCAGGTCACCGCCCGCCAGCAGAGCGTGCCATTGGTGCGCTACGACGACAGCCTGCCCATCGCCGCCAAGCGCGACGAGATCAAAAAGGCCCTGGCCGAACACCAGGTGCTGGTCATCGCTGGTGAAACCGGCTCGGGCAAGACCACCCAGCTGCCCAAGATCTGCCTGGAACTGGGCCGTGGCAGCCATGGCCTGATCGCCCACACCCAGCCACGCCGGATCGCCGCGCGCAGTGTCGCTGCCCGGGTGGCCGAGGAGTTGGGCACGCCGTTGGGCGGCCTGGTGGGGTACCAGGTGCGCTTCGAAGACCAGAGCGATGCCAACACACTGGTCAAACTCATGACCGACGGCATCCTGCTGGCCGAAACCCAGCACGACCGCTTCCTGGAACGCTACGACACCATCATCGTCGACGAAGCCCACGAACGCAGCCTGAACATCGACTTCCTGCTCGGCTACCTCAAAACCCTCCTGCACCGGCGGCCCGAACTCAAGCTCATCATCACCTCGGCCACCATCGACCTGGAGAGGTTCTCCAAGCATTTCGACAACGCGCCCATCATCGAGGTGTCCGGCCGTACCTTCCCGGTGGAAACCTGGTACCGCCCGCTGACCAGCGAACAGGACGAGGAGGGCAACCCGATCGAGGACGACCTCACCGTCGACCAGGCTATCCTCGCCACCCTCGACGAACTGGCCCAGCACGAGCGCGGCCAGGGCAAGGGCCCGGGGGATGTGCTGATCTTCCTGCCCGGTGAGCGCGAAATCCGCGACGCCGCCGAGATTCTGCGCAAGGCGCAGCTGCGCCATACCGAAATCCTGCCCCTGTACGCGCGCCTGTCGCCAGCCGAGCAGCAACGGATCTTCCAGCCCCATGCCGGGCGGCGTGTGGTGCTGGCCACCAACGTGGCCGAAACATCGCTGACGGTGCCCGGCATCCGTTATGTGATCGATACCGGTACGGCCCGCATCAGCCGCTACAGCTACCGCGCCAAGGTGCAGCGCCTGCCCATCGAAGCCGTGTCCCAGGCCAGCGCCAACCAGCGCAAGGGCCGTTGTGGACGGGTGGAGCCGGGTATCTGCGTGCGCCTGTACAGCGAAGAAGACTTCAACAGCCGGCCGGCTTTCACCGACCCCGAGATCCTGCGCACCAACCTGGCGGCCGTCATCCTGCAGATGCTGCACCTGCGCCTGGGCGCCATCGACGCGTTTCCCTTCATCGAGCCGCCAGACGGCAAGGCGATCAGCGACGGTTTCAACCTGCTGCAAGAGCTCTCGGCGGTCAACCGTGAAAACCAACTGACGCCGGTCGGGCGTCAGCTGGCGCGGCTGCCCATCGACCCGCGCCTGGGCCGTATGCTGCTCGAAGGCGCGCGCCTGGGCAGCCTGCAGGAAGTGCTGATCGTCACCAGCGCCCTGTCGGTGCAGGACCCACGCGAACGCCCCCCTGAGCGCCAGCAGGCCGCCGACCAGGCCCACGCACAATGGAAGGACGTGGATTCGGACTTCGCCGCACTGGTCAACCTGTGGCGGGGCTTCGAGGAGCAGCGCCAGGCGCTGACGGCCAACCCCTTGCGCAACTGGTGCCGCAAGCAGTTCCTCAATTACCTGCGCCTGCGCGAGTGGCGCGACGCCCATCGCCAGCTGGCGCTGATCTGCCGCGAGCTGCAACTGACGGTCAACAAGGAACCGTGCGACTACCCCAAGCTGCACAAAGCCGTACTCAGCGGCCTGCTCAGCCAGATAGGCCACAAGACCGAAGACGGTGACTACCAAGGCGCGCGGCAGCGCAGGTTCTGGGTGCACCCGTCATCGGGTATCGGGCGCAAGCGTCCGCAGTGGGTCATGGCGGCCGAACTGGTGGAAACCACCAAGCTTTATGCCCGCGTGGTCGCGCGCATCGAGCCGGACTGGATCGAGCCGCTGGCCGGCCATCTGATCAAGAAGAACCACTTCGAGCCCCATTGGGAGAAGAAGCGCGGACAGGTCGTGGCCTATGAGCAGATCACCCTGTATGGGTTGATCCTGGTCGGCCGCAGGCCGGTACACTTTGGCCCCATCGACCCGGCCACCTCCCGCGAGCTGTTCATTCGTGAAGCCCTGGTGGGCGGTGAGATCCAGTCGCGGGCCAAGTGCCTGGCGGCCAACAAGCGCCTGCTCGAAACGCTCGACGCCCTCGAGGCCAAGGCCCGCCGTCGCGATATTCTGGCCGACGAAGAAACGCTCTATGCCTTCTACGAAGCGCGTCTGCCGGCCGAGATCCACCAGACGGCCACCTTCGACAGCTGGTACCGCATGGGCAGCCAGAAAGATCCCAACCTGCTGATCATGCGCGAGGAAGACGTGCTGGCGCGCGAGGCCAGTGAGGTGACCGCCGCGCAGTACCCCGACAGCTTGCAGGTCGGCCAACTGCGCTTGCCGTTGACCTACCACTTCGAGCCCAATCACCCCCGTGACGGCGTGACCGTGCGGGTGCCGGCACCCCTGTTGCCGAGCCTGCCGGGCGAGCGCCTGGAGTGGCTGGTGCCAGGCCTGCTCGAGGCCAAGTGCGTGGCGCTGATTCGCAACTTGCCCAAGGCCCTGCGCAAGAACTTCGTGCCGGTGCCGGACTTCGTCAAGGCCGCCTTGGCCCGCATGACGTTTGGCCAAGGCGCGTTGCCCCAGGCCTTGGGCCATGAACTGCTGCGCATGACCGGTGCGCGCGTGCCCGATGACGCCTGGGACGAGTCGGTCAGCCTGGTTGAAGGTCACCTGCGCATGAACATCGAGGTGGTCGACGGGCAGGGCAAGTTCCTGGGTGAAGGGCGTGACCTGGCTGAGCTTACGGCGCGGTTCGCCGCTGCCAGCCAGGCAGCCCTGGCGGTGCCAGGCGATGCCAAGAGCGAGCAGCCGGTGCAGGCCAAGGCCTTCAGCGAAGTGAAGCCCACGGCGCAGCAAAAGATCGCAGGGCTGTCGATGACGGTTTACCCGGCACTGGTCGAGGATAACGGCACGGTGCGTGAAGGCCGCTTCTCGACCCAGGCCGAGGCCGACTTCCAGCACCGCCGCGCCTTGCAGCGCCTGCTGTTGCAACAGCTGGCCGAGCCGGCCAAGTTCCTGCGTGGCAAACTGCCTGGCCTGACTGAACTGGGGCTGTTGTACCGCGACATGGGCCGGGTCGACGCGCTGGTCGAGGACATTCTGCTGGCAAGCCTGGACAGTTGCATCCTCGACGGTGAGCCGGTATTGCCCCGTGAAGGTGCCGCGCTGGCGGCGCTGGCCGAACGCAAGCGGGGCAGCTGGGCCGAACATGCCGAGCGCCTGGCGCGGCAAACCCTCGAGGTGCTGAAGCTGTGGCATGGGTTGCAGAAACGCTTCAAGGGCAAGATCGACCTGAGCCAGGCCGTGGCCCTGAACGATATCAAGCAGCAGTTGGGCAACCTTGTGTACCCCGGCTTTGTGCGCGAAACGCCGGCGGTATGGTTCAAGGAACTGCCACGCTACCTCAAGGCCATCGAGCTGCGCCTGGAGAAGTTGGGTTCTCAGGTGCAGAAGGACCGGGTATGGAGTGGCGAACTGGCCAATCTGTGGGCGCAGTACAAGGCCCGTGCCGACAAACATGCTCAGGAAGGCAAGCGCGACGAGCAGCTGGCCCTGTACCGCTGGTGGCTGGAAGAATACCGCGTGTCGCTGTTCGCCCAGCAGTTGGGCACAAAAGTGCCGATTTCAGACAAGCGATTGAGCAAGCAGTGGAGCCTGGTGGAAGGCTAAACTCACACAGTTGTGGCACTATTGAGACAATTTCAGGCCGCTTGGCGGCCCAGTGCGGGCAGCCCTGCTTCGCTTGTCCATTCACCGCTCGCGGGGTGATGGCTTAAGTGAGACGGGCTACTGTCAAACAAGGGCTTGGCCCTCGTCGTGAAGTTAGTACTAAAGTGCCACTAATCCAGTGTATTTCCAGCCAGCGCCGGGTGGCGATGGCCCACGAACAGAGGAACGACCGTGCATAATGTCGTGATCAGCGGCACCGGCCTGTACACCCCGGCCCAGAGCATCTCCAACGAAGAACTGGTAGCGTCCTTCAACACCTGGTCGCAGCAATTCAACCAGGACAACGCCCAGGCCATCGAGCGTGGCGAGGTCGAAGCCGCACCGCTGTCCGATGCGGCGTTCATCGAAAAGGCCTCCGGTATCAAGAGCCGCTTCGTCATGGACAAGGCCGGCATCCTCGACCCGCAGCGCATGAAGCCGCGCCTGCCAGAGCGCGCCAACGACGAACCGTCGGTGCTGTGCGAAATGGCCGTGGCAGCGGCACATCAGGCGCTGGAGCGCGCTGGCCGCAGCCCGGCCGATGTGGACGGGGTCATCGTCGCCTGCTCCAACTTGCAGCGCCCGTACCCGGCCATTGCCATCGAAGTGCAGCAGGCGCTGGGCATCCAGGGGTTTGCGTTCGACATGAACGTGGCCTGTTCGTCAGCCACCTTCGGCATCCAGACCGCCGCCAACAGCGTGGCGCTGGGGCAGGCGCGGGCCGTGCTCATGGTCAACCCCGAAGTGTGCACCGGCCACCTTAACTTCCGCGACCGTGACAGCCACTTCATCTTTGGCGATGCGGCGACTGCGGTGCTGCTCGAACGCGCCGATCGAGCCACATCGGTGCACCAGTTCGACGTGGTCAGCAGCAAGCTGTGGACCGAGTTTTCCAACAACATCCGCAACAACTTCGGTTTCCTCAACCGCGCAGCAGAGGAGGGCGAGGGCGCCGCAGACAAGCTGTTCATCCAGGAAGGCCGCAAGGTGTTCCGCGAGGTGTGCCCGAAAGTGGCGGAGCTGGTAGGCGAGCATTTGCAGGAAAACGGCCTTCAGCCCAGCGATGTGGCGCGCTTCTGGCTGCACCAGGCCAACCTCAGCATGAACCACCTGATCGTCAAGAAGCTGCTCGGGCGTGAAGTGAGTGAACAGGAAGCACCGGTGATCCTGGACCGCTACGCCAACACCAGTTCGGCAGGGTCGGTCATTGCATTCCACTTGTATCAAGATGACTTGCCGCAAGGTGCGTTGGGGGTGCTCAGCTCGTTCGGGGCGGGGTATTCGATTGGCAGCGTGATATTGCGCAAACGCTAAGCCGGCAAGGCGGGCGATGCCCGCATAAACGCGCAAACGGCCGGATGGGGGCGGCCGTTTGCAGCTTGGCGATGCTTAGAACTTGGCTTCCAGGTCCACCTGCAGCGTATCCACATCGGCGTTGCTGTTGGGCAGGTTGGAGTAGTCGGTTTTGGCCATCATGTAGGCCGCACCGAGTGCGAAGTTCTTGTCGATCTCATAGCCAACCTTGAACTTGTGGCCGCGCGAACCGGTGAAGCCGTTGCCGAAGTCCGAGTCTGTGAACAGGCTCACGACGCCATTGCGCTGCACGTCGCGGTAGTTGTAGTCCAGGCTCCATGCCCCGATCTTGCTCTTCAGACCCGCCAGCCAGGCCTTGTCCTGACCATCGGTGCTCTCGGTGTTCTTCACGAATTGGCCATAGGCCGACAGCGGGATGGCGAAGCCGGTGAAGTCCACCTGGCCAAAGCCTTCGACCAGGTTGAATTCGTCGGTGGTGTTGCCCAGCGAGCGCAGGGCCGCAGATGACTTGTCGTTGTCGTAGCCGTACACGCTGCCGCCCACCGTGACCTTGACGGTATCGGCTGCGTTGAACTTGGTCCCAAGCTGCGCGGCGTAGAGCTGTGCATCGTGCTTGAACTGCACGCCGTCGCCGTCGACGTTGTCCTTGAGGTTGTAGTGGCCAATGCTGCCGAACACTTCGGCAGGGCCCAGGTTGGTCTTGTAGGTGGCGGCTACGCCTTCAGGGTTGATGTCGCTGTCCCAGATGATGTCACCCATGCTCACCCAGGGCTGCATCATCTTGCCGCCGATCAGGTGCAGGTTCGGCACGGCAGTGGGGTGCCAGTCGAGGTAGGCCAGGTCGACCCACAGCGATTTCTTCTCGAAGTAGTTGTCCAGGCTCTGGTTGGTCGAACGTGCATCGGCGCTGCTGCCGGTGGCTACCCGTACCCCGGCGTCTACTTGCGGGTTGATTTCGCTGTAGAAACCGACGCGGGCACGCACACGTTCCCGGTCCTGGTTGCCACTGCGGGAAATCGGGTTGTCCACGTTGACGTCTTCATAACGCAGGCGCACGTCGCCTTTGATCTGAGTCTTCGCTGCCCAGGCTACTTTCTGCTCGAACGAACTCATGCGCTCGGACTGGGCTTTCTGAGCGGCCTTTTCCTTGGTTTCCTGGGCCAGGTCAGCCTGCAGCTCGCTGTATTGCGCCTGATTGATCGAGCCATTGGCGCGGAGCATTTCGAGCAGCTTGGCGTCAACGGCCGCACTGGCCGGAGTGGTGCTCATGGCCAGCACCATGCCGGTCAGGCTTGCTCCGGTAAGTGTAGAAACAAGACGCATACGGTTCTCCCTACTGAATAAGATGGGGGACGCCGAGCGCCCGCCCCTGTGTTGGCACGTCTCCGAAAGGGCCTGAATAGACAGGTTCTGTGGTTCCGGAAAACAGGCGCAAGTATTGCGGGGGCGAGTGACAGATTAATGTCGGAATAGTGGCACTGTTGTGAAGTGAAGGCCGCCAGGCGATCGTCATTTGAGTCCGGCGCCCGGCTTGGTGATACTGGGGGCCTTGATGCCGCGAGCCGACCCTGTGACCAGTCTGTATAGCCTTGCTCATTTACGTGATATGCCAGCCGCCACCTGGGACGCCTTGGTCCCTGCGGGCCAGCCGTTTCTCAGCCATGCCTTTCTCAGTGCGATGGAAGACAGTGGCAGTGTCGCGCGCACCACCGGATGGGCGGCCGAACACCTGGTGCTTGAGCATGAGGGCAAGGTGCAAGCGCTGCTGCCGGGTTACCGCAAGTGGCATTCGTACGGTGAGTACGTGTTCGATCATGGTTGGGCGGACGCCTGCGAACGGGCGGGCATCGCGTACTATCCCAAATGGCTGGGGGCCGTGCCGTTCAGCCCGGTCAGTGGCCCGCGCTTGCTGACGGCCGATCCGGCAGCCGGGCACTTGTTACTGCAAGCCTTGCCCGAGTACCTGAGCAAAGCCGCCCTGTCCGGCGCCCACATCAACTTCACCGAGCCTGCGTTGGATGTACAGATGGCGCGTCTGCCGGGCTGGATGGAGCGCCTGGGTTGCCAGTTTCACTGGCAGAACCGCGGCTATCGCGATTTTCAGGATTTTCTCGACACCCTCAGTTCGCGCAAGCGCAAGCAGATGCGCAAGGAGCGTGAGCAGGTGGCGGGGCAGGGCATCGATTTTCGCTGGTATCGCGGTGACGAACTGGACGAAGCCCAATGGGATTTCGTCTACCTGTGCTACGCCAACACCTACGCCGTGCGCGGCCGGGCGCCTTACCTGACCCGCGAGTTCTTTAGCCTGCTGGCCGAGCGCATGCCCCACGCCCTGCGCGTGGTAATGGCCCGCCAGGCCGGGCGAGACGTGGCAATGGCACTGAGCCTGGTAGGTGGCGACAGCTTCTTTGGCCGTTACTGGGGCTGCCTGGCCGAATTCGATCGCCTGCATTTCGAGACGTGCTTCTACCAAGGTATGGACTTCGCCATTGCCCATGGGCTGCAACGTTTCGATGCTGGCGCCCAGGGTGAGCACAAGCTGATCCGCGGGTTCGAGCCGGTGATCACCCGGTCGTGGCATTACCTGCTGCATCCCGGGTTGCGCACGGCGGTGGCCGATTTTCTGCTCCAGGAGCGTGAAGGGGTGATGGCGTATGCTGCGCAGGCACGGGAGATGTTGCCTTATCGCCAGGAAGAGGGCCATTGAGCCAGACACAGTCCCAGTGCGAGTAATCGCTCACTCGCGTTACCAGGCCAGCGCGGATTGGGTTGGCAATGATGTAGCGAGCAACCCTGCGCACTTGTTCGTCACGGCGCAGGGCGCGGTCATGGAAGCCAGGCTGCCAGATTCGCTGGTGCTCGGCGCCTTGCCTGTAAAGCGCGCAACTGCTGCGTGATTTGAACTCACGCATCAGTTCGCCGAGGCTGCAGTGGCCGAGCGTGATTAGCCAGTGCAGGTGATCGGGCATCAGTACCCAGGCGAAGCTTTGACACTGACGGTGCGTAGCGGTGAGTCGCAATTGCTGGATCACGGCCCTGGCGTAGTACAAGTGTTTGAAGAGTGGGGTACGGTTTCGGATGACGGTGGTCAGCAGGTATAAACGCCCAGGTTCGGAGAACCTGCCCAGACGTAAGCGATGAGAACCTCGGCCTATCATGGCTACCCCCTTGCGTAGTCATTTCAAGGGTAGCTGGCCATTGAAGTGGGCAGAGTGAGACAGTTTTACAGCTTATGACTTGGGGCCGCTTTGCGGCCCATCGCGGCGCAAGGCCGCTCCTACCCGGACGTTCGCTAGCTTCTAAGTCGGCGCAGGCAGTTGCTCTTTGAAGAGTTGCTCAGCTACATGACACCTGAAGGCCAGCACTATCAGAGTGGGGCCGCTTTGCGGCCCATCGCGGCGGGTCCGGCGCCCCGGCAAGGCCGCTCCTACCCGGAAGTTTGCTAGCTTCCAAGTCGGCGCAAGCAGTTGCTCTTTGAAGAATTGCTCACCTTCATGACACCCGAAGGCCAGCGCTATCAGGGGTGGGACCGGCCGCGATGGGCCGCGCAGCGGCCCCGGGTTTTGAGCAGGCGCGAGGTTTCATCTCCCTCCTCAAGCCTGAAACCTCAAAGCCGAGGCCTCACCTAATCAACCCCCACAAACCCACCTGTCTGATGCTGCCAAAGCCGCGCATACAACCCCCGCTGCTCCAGCAACTCGGCATGGCTGCCCACTTCCACGATGCGACCTTTGTCCAGCACTACCAGCCGGTCCATGCGGGCAATGGTGGAAAGCCGGTGGGCGATGGCGATCACGGTCTTGCCCTGCATCAGCGTTTCCAGGCTCTCCTGAATCGCCGCTTCCACCTCCGAATCCAGCGCCGATGTGGCCTCATCCATGATCAGAATCGGCGCGTTCTTCAGCAGCACCCGGGCAATCGCGATGCGCTGGCGCTGGCCGCCGGACAATTTCACCCCACGCTCACCCACATGCGCATCTAGGCCGGTACGGCCCTGGGCGTCCGACAAGTGAGGGATGAACTCATCGGCGCGGGCGCGGCGCACCGCTTCCTGCAACTGGGCGTCAGTCGCATCCGGACGGCCGTACAGCAGGTTCTCGCGGATCGAACGGTGCAGCAACGATGTGTCCTGGGTAATCATGCCGATCTGCGCACGCAGGCTTGCCTGGCTCACCTGCGCAATGTCCTGGTCATCGATCAGAATCTGCCCACCCTGTACGTCGTACAGACGCAACAGCAAATTCACCAGGGTCGATTTCCCGGCACCCGACGGCCCAATCAACCCGATCTTTTCCCCGGGCCTGATCGCCAAGTTCAGCCCCTCGATCACATTCCTCGCCTCCCCATAATGAAAGCGCACGTTCTCGAACCGCACGGCGCCCTGGGTGACCTTCAAGGCCGGGGCAGCAGGGCGGTCGGTGACGGTGACGGGCTGGGCGATGGTCTGCAGGCCATCCTGCACCATGCCAATATTCTCGAAAATGCCGTTGACCACCCACATGATCCACCCCGACATGTTCACGATGCGGATGACCAAACCCGTCGCCAAGGCAATGGCCCCCACGGTGATCAGCGACTGGCTCCACAGCCACAGGGCGAGCCCGGTAGTGCCGACGACCAGCAAGCCGTTCAACGTTGTGATGACCACGTCCATGCTGGTGATCACCCGCGAAGCCAACTGGGTTTTCTCGGTCTGCTCGCTGATGGCCTCGCGGGCGTACTGCTGTTCGTGATCGGTATGGGCGAAGAGCTTGAGCGTGGCAATGTTGGTATAGCCATCGACGATGCGGCCCATCAACTTGGAGCGGGCCTCGGACGACACCACCGAGCGCGCTTTGACGCGTGGCACGAAATACGCCAAGGCAGCAATGAAACACACGATCCAGATCACCAAGGGCAACATCAACCGCCAATCAGCCTCGGCAAACAACACCAGCGACGTGATGGCATAGATCAGCACATGCCATAACGCATCCACCGCCTGCACCGCCGAGTCGCGCAGCGAGTTGCCGGTCTGCATGATGCGCTGGGCGATGCGCCCGGCGAAGTCGCTCTGGAAGAAGTTCAGGCTCTGTTTGAGCACGTAGCTGTGGTTCTGCCAGCGGATCATGCTGGTCATGCCCGGGTTGATGGCCTGGTGTACCAGCAGGTCATGCAACCCGAAGAACAACGGACGCAGCAACAGCACCACCACCAGCATCCAGATCAACTCGCCGCTGTGCTCGCTGAAAATACGGGCGTTGGGCGCGCCCTGGGCCAGGTCGATGATGCGGCTCAGGAAGCTGAACATGGCCACTTCGATCAACGAAGCGATCAGCCCAACCACCAGCAAGGCCAGAAAGCTCGGCCATACCTGGCGCAGATAATAGATATAGAACGCCCATACGCCGCTGGGCGGCGCTTCACTGGGGGCGTCGCGGAAGATGTCGATCAGTTGCTCGAAACGACGGTACAGCATCAGCGTTGAAACTCCTGTTCAACCGACCGGTAATCGGGTCACGTCCCTGTGAGACCCGTGATCAATCGATGCGTTTAGCCGACTTGATGAACACCGGGTCGGCGGGTACGTCACGCATGCCTTTCTTGACGGTGGTGGGCGAATTGACGATCTGGTCGACCACTTCCATGCCCTTGGTTACCTTGCCGAACACGGCATAACCCGCGTCCCGGCCTGGGTTGAGGAAATCGTTGTCGGCCACGTTGATGAAGAACTGGCTGGTGGCCGAGTTCGGGTTCGAGGTGCGGGCCATGGCCAGGGTGCCGCGGGTGTTTTGCAGGCCATTGCTGGCTTCGTTGGGGATCGGGTCCTTGGTGCTCTTTTGCACCATCTGTTCAGTGAAACCGCCGCCTTGCACCATGAAGCCCGGAATTACCCGGTGGAAGAGGGTGTTGTTGTAGAAGCCGCTGTCCACGTACTGCAGGAAGTTCTTGGTGCTGACAGGTGCCTTCTCGGCATTGAGCTCGATTTCCACCTGGCCGAAGCTGGTGTCCAGCACAACGTGCGGTGTCTTGTCGGAAGCCATGACGCTGGTGGCGAACGCGACGGAACAGGCGGTAAGCAGCAGTTTTTTCAGCATGGGCGCAAAGGTCCTTCAAAGTGGAGGCGGCGGCTTTCGAGGGCCGCCGGTACGGTGGATACATCGCAATGAACAAGGGCAATAGCGTGCCGTGAATCTTCGACGTCTGCCAGTGCTGGTTGCGGGCCGAGCACAAGCGCAGCGTTTGAACGTGTGTCAGGGCCTGGTCGCAAGGTGTTGCACCCCGCTCAGACAGCCAGCCGGTGCCGGCGTTCGCAGCCGGCCCTGGCCATCACCCTCACGCCTGGGCCGGGGCTGCGAAGGGCACATCCAACGGCGCCGTGTCAAAGTTGCGCAGCAGGTCGATCAGGATCTGCGTGGCCGGGCCCAAGGACTTCTCCTTGCTCGCGTAAAGATAGAACAGCGGATGGCGGCTACCGCCCTGGTCCAGCGGCAGCGGTTTGAGCACACCGTCACGCAGCTCGCGCTCGATCATATGCCGCGGCAACCACGCAAAGCCCAGCCCGCTGCTGACGAAGGTGGCAGCCGTACCCAGGCTGCCGACCGTCCAGCGCTGTTCGGCGCCAAGCCAGCCCACATCGCGTGGCTGAGCGCGGCCCGAATCTCGAATCACCACCTGCAATTGGCTTTCAAGGTCCTGGAACGTCAACTCGCGTCCCAGCCGGTGCAGGCTGTGGTCTGGATGAGCCACGGCCACGAACTCCACCGCGCTCAACTCCGCGCCCAGGTAGCCGCCAATGCTGTAGCTGCTGATGGCAAGGTCGGCGATGCCTTCGAGCATCACCTCCTCGACCCCGGACAGCACCTCCTCGCGCAGGCGCACGCGACAGCCGCGGCTTTGCGGCATGAAGGCGGCCAGGGCACGTACCAGGCGCGCGCTGGGGTAGGCCGCATCGACTACAAGGCGCACCTCGGCTTCCCAACCCTGTTCCATGTGGTGCGCCAGGTCTTCCAATTGGCTGGCCTGCTTGACCAGATGCCGCGAGCGGCGCAGAAGCACGCTGCCTGCCTCGGTCAGCACCGCCTTGCGGCCGTCAATGCGCAGCAACGGCACACCCAACTGTTCCTGCATGCGCGCCACGGTATAACTGACCGATGACTGCGATCGGTGCAGCACCTCGGCAGCTTGGGCAAAGCCGCCGTGATCGACTACAGCTTGCAAGGTCCGCCATTGATCCAGCGTCACGCGCGGCGCTTTCATGTCCTGCTCCTGTTGGCCTAAGCTGCGCTCTACACAAGGAGAACGCCCATGAAGAACTATTGTGCGGCATTGTTGCTATGCCTGCCGGTGACCGCTTTTGCCTATCCCATCGACATGGAAAAACACATGGACGGGGTAAAGGTCGACGCCACTGCCTACGACACGGCCTATGACCTGGGCGCCATTACCTTGGAGAACTACGGCCAGGTGCCCGCCGCCTGCAAGGTGACCTTTCGCAACGGTCCTGAAGCCCCGCGGGTGCGCCGGATAAATGTGCCGGCCGGCAAACGCGCCGACGTCACCGCCAAGTTCACCCGTCAGATCATCAAGCTGCGAGTCAACGTGAACTGCGCGGCTGAATAAACTAATTAATCGATAAATCGTACCGACTATTTACGCTTTTTCATCGATAGGTCAAGCGCTAACCTTCCTCCATCGCATTTATCCCAGCCCAATGGAGGCCGTCATGTCCCACGTTCTGATCGTCGAAAGCAGTGCACGCCAGCAGGATTCGATTTCCCGCCAATTGACCCGGGACTTCACCGCCCAGTGGCGTGCCGCTCACCCGACCGACCAGATTACCGTGCGTGACGTGGCGGCCAACCCGGTGCCGCACCTGGACGCCGACCTGCTCGGCGGCTGGATGAACCCGCAAGACCAGCGCAGTGCAACACAGCTCCAAGCCCTGGAGCGCTCCAACCAGCTGACCGACGAATTGCTGGCAGCCGATGTGCTGGTGCTGGCGGCGCCCATGTATAACTTCACCATACCCAGCACCCTCAAGGCCTGGCTGGACCATGTGCTGCGCGCCGGGATCACCTTCAAGTACACGCCCACCGGCCCTCAGGGCCTGTTGAATGGCAAGCGCGCCATCGTACTGACAGCGCGCGGCGGCATCCATGCAGGGGCTGGCAGCGACCACCAGGAGCCTTACCTGCGGCAGGTGCTGGGCTTCATTGGCATTCACGAGGTGACATTCATTCATGCCGAGGGCCTGAACATGAGCGGGGATTTCCATGAAAAGGGCCTGAACCAGGCCAGGGCAAGCCTGGCTTCGGTAGCCTGACTGCAGCGAATCTCACCCCGGGCACCTGTATCAGCGCTTGTGGGTGACCGCTTCATTCGAGCTTCGCAGCGCGTTCAACTCAATACATACCCCACCGGCAACAGCGCTGGCGGCAGCGGCGTCTGCCCCAGTGCGGCCAATACATCACGCTCCACCGTTCGCACCATGGCATCGGTAGGCAGGTCGTTCTCGTCGCGGCCGAACGGGTCTTCCAACTCGTTGCCAATGGCATCGAGCCCAAAGAAGGTGTACCCCACGATGGTCGTGAACAGCGGTGCCAGCCAGCCTAGCGGTTCGGCCAGGGCGAACGGCAGCAACAGGCAGAAGATGTAGATGGTGCGGTGCAGCAGCAAGGTATAGGGGAAGGGCAACGGCGTGCCCTTGATCCGCTCGCAGGTGGCCTGAACCTCCCCAAGGCCCGCCAACCGCTGCGCCAGGAGGTTGTAGCGCCACTCGGACAAGCCCTGCTGCTCGGTCAGCCGCGAACACTGCTCGCCCAGTTGCAGGAGGATGCCGTTACACACGTTGTGAGGGCTGACCGCCTCGGCATTCCCCAGCCAGGGCCGCGCGGCAGCCAGGTCGTCTTCGTCTCGCAGCCTGGCATTGAGCGCCTGTGCGAACCCGCACAGGCTGCGCAGCATCTCGGCGCGTAGCGCGGCATCGGCGATCACCACGCTTTCGCGAGTGAACGACCGAATCTCGACGATCAACCTGCCCCAGGCCTTGCGCCCCTCCCACCAACGGTCGTAACACGCGTTGTTGCGAAAGCTCATGAAAATCGACAGCGACAAGCCGAGCAAGGTGAACGGCGTAGCGCTGACCGGATAGAAGAACGCTGGGTAATGCCGTTCGACCAGGACGATGACCGCCGCCAGCAGTGTGACCATCAGGCAGCGCAGGGCGATCTGTTTGATGATCGACCCTTTGAGGGTGAACAGCACTCGCAGCACACCCTGGGTGGGATGAACG
The DNA here is from genome assembly GCF_000730565.1 of Pseudomonas fulva NBRC 16637 = DSM 17717. Lineage (GTDB taxonomy): Bacteria > Pseudomonadota > Gammaproteobacteria > Pseudomonadales > Pseudomonadaceae > Aquipseudomonas > Aquipseudomonas fulva. The sequence goes on from NZ_BBIQ01000019.1 coordinate 62,392, forward strand.
ATCATGGCAATCCAGAGACGGCGGGTCAGCCGCCGGTCATGTTCATGAAGCGCAGGATTTGAACGTCGCCGCCCACCTCGAAGTGATGGCGATACGGCTTGAGGTGCAACGAGTCACGAATGGCTTTTTCCAGCCGTTCAGCGTTGCCGGGGTGGGCACGCAGCACGTGCTTGAGGTCGACCGAGTGCTCATTGCCCAGGCACAACAACAAGCGCCCCTCTACGGTGAGACGTACGCGGTTGCAGGTGGCGCAGAAATTGTGGCTGTGGGGCGAAATGAACCCCACCCGGGTTTGCGGGGCATCGGCCAGGCGCCAGTACCGCGCAGGGCCCTGCGAAGATTCGGTCGACTCCACCAGGCTGAACTGCTCGGCCAGCGTCGCGCGTACCTCATCGCTTGAGAAAAACGACTCTTCACGGGCGTGCTCGCTGATCTGTCCCAGCGGCATCTCCTCGATGAAGGTGATGTCCAGTTCGCGATCGATCGCAAAGCGCACCAGGTCGACGAGTTCGTCGTCATTGCGCCCTTTGAGTACCACGCAGTTGAGTTTGGTCCGGCGAAAGCCGGCTTTACGTGCAGCATCGATGCCGGCGATCACCTGGTGCAGGTCGCCGGTGCGGGTCAGTTGCTTGAACCGGTCGGCATCCAGGCTGTCGAGGCTGATGTTCAGCCGCGTCACCCCCGCATCGAAGAGCGGTTGCGCCAGGCGCCCCAGCTGCGAGCCGTTGCTGGTCAGGCACAGCTCGCGCAGCCCCGGCAGGGCAGCGATGCGCCCGCACAGGTCGACGATGCCTTGGCGTACCAGCGGCTCGCCCCCGGTCAGACGAATCTTGCGGGTGCCCAGCGCCACGAAACGCTCGGCTACCTGGAACAGTTCTTCAAGGCTCAGGATCTGCTGGCGGGGCAGAAACTGCATGTCCTCGGCCATGCAGTACACGCAACGGAAGTCGCAGCGGTCTGTGACCGACATCCGCAGGTAGTCGATTTTCCGGTTGAAGCCGTCGATCAGTGCCCGGCTGCTCTGTTCCACGTACGCGCTCGAATCAGGGAGGTTGGCCTCCAAGCTAGCGCCTGGTGGGGCGGGCCGTCAAATGGCTTTGACCGACCGACCGATAAATGCTCTCTATCACCGTTCAGCCCCCGCGTTTACGGGGGTCATCGAAGGCGCTTATCACCTCGTAGGATCTTTCGATTGGACGGCTCTACGCCAGGCTTCATAGGCTGGACAAAAGCCATAGCAGGGCGAGGACTTCACCCATGAGCCAGGACCCACACATCCGCGACTACAAAGGCGCCGCTGCCGGCTGGGGCGCGCTCAAGAGCGTGACCAAAAGCTGGCTGGGCAGTGACAACGCCTTCAAGAATTTGCGAGCCATGCTCAAGACCAACCAGAATGGCGGCTTCGACTGCCCTGGTTGCGCCTGGGGCGAGTCGCCGGAAAACGACACGGTAAAGTTTTGCGAGAACGGTGCCAAGGCCGTCAACTGGGAGGCCACTGGGCGCTCGGTCGATCCGGCCTTCTTTGCCCGCTACAGCGTCAGCGCCCTGGCCGATCAGACCGATTACTGGCTGGAGTACCAGGGTCGCCTGACCCATCCCATGCGCTACGATGCAGCCACCGACCACTATGTCGAAACGAGCTGGGCAGAGGCCTTCGCGCTGATCGCCAAGCACCTGCACGCCCTGGAATCACCCGATCAGGCCGAGTTCTATACCTCGGGCCGGGCCAGCAACGAAGCAGCCTTTCTTTATCAGTTGTTCGTGCGCGCCTACGGGACCAACAACTTCCCGGATTGCTCGAACATGTGCCACGAGGCCAGCGGCGTCGGCATGGCGCAGACCTTGGGCGTGGGCAAGGGCACCGTGGTCTTTCACGACCTGGAACTGGCAGACGCCATCTTCGTCATTGGCCAGAACCCTGGCACCAACCACCCGCGCATGCTCGAACCGCTGCGCGAAGCCGTGAAGCGCGGTGCCCAGGTGGTGTGCTTCAACCCGCTCAAGGAGCGGGGTCTGGAGCGCTTCCAGCACCCGCAGCACCCGCTGGAAATGCTCAGCAATGGCTCCGAGCCTACCAATACCGCCTACTTCCGCCCGGCACTGGGCGGAGACATGGCGGTGATGCGCGGCATTGCCAAGTACCTGCTGCAATGGGAGCGCGAAGCCAAGGCCAAGGGTGAACCGGCGGTGTTCGACCATGCTTTCATTGCCGAGCACACCAGCGGCATCGAGGCCTACCTGCAGACCTTGGATGCTACACCCTGGCCTGCCCTCGTGGCGCAGTCCGGGCTGACCCAGGCCGAGATCGAGCAGGCCGCGCGCATGTACCGCAAGGCCGAACGCGTGATCATGTGCTGGGCCATGGGCGTTACCCAGCATCGTCATTCGGTGGCCATCGTGCAGGAAATCGTCAACCTGCAATTGCTGCGTGGCAATGTCGGCAAACCCGGCGCAGGGCTTTCGCCAGTGCGCGGCCACAGCAACGTGCAGGGTGATCGGACCATGGGCATCGACGAGAAGCCCAAGGCCGCCTTGCTCGATGCCTTGCAAGCTCGTTTTGAGTTTCAGGTGCCGCGCACCCACGGGCACAATGCCGTACTGGCGATCAAGGCCATGGAAGAAGGCCGGGCGAAGGTGTTCATCGGCCTTGGGGGTAATTTTGCCCAGGCCACCCCTGACACCGCGCGCACCCATGCCGCCCTGCGCAACTGCGCGCTGACCGTGCAGATTTCCACCAAGCTCAACCGCTCGCACCTGGTGACCGGTGGCGATGCGTTGATCCTGCCCTGCCTGGGCCGCACCGAAATCGACCTGCAGGCCAGCGGCCCGCAAGGCGTGACGGTCGAAGACACCTTCAGCATGGTGCACATCTCCCACGGCCAGTTGCGGCCACGTTCGCCCCACATGCGCTCCGAGCCCTGGATCATTGCCGGCATGGCCCAGGCCACCTTGGGCAAGCACCCCATCGACTGGGAACACGCAGTGGCCGATTACGCCCATATCCGTAGCCTGATTGCCGATGTGATTCCAGGCTTCGAAAACTTCAACGAACGCCTGCAGCAACCTGGGGGCTTTCACCTGGGCAACCACGCCGCCGACCGTATCTGGCGCACCGCCACCGGCAAGGCACAATTCAGCCCCAATGCGCTCCCCGCAGCACTGGTCAACGCCCAGGTGCTGGCGCGTGGCGACAAGCCAGACTTGATCTTGCAGACCTTGCGCTCCCACGACCAGTACAACACCACCCTCTACGGTCTGGATGACCGTTACCGTGGTGTGTTCGGGCTGCGCGAAGTGGTGTTCGTCAACGAGGCCGACATTCGGCGCATGGGGTTCGAGCCGGGTGAGCGCGTCGATCTGGTGTCGTTGTGGGACGACGGCGTCGAGCGTCGGGTGTCGGGTTTTCGTCTGGTGGCCTATGACGTACCGCCGGGGCAGGCTGCCGCCTATTACCCGGAAACCAACCCCCTGGTGCCGCTGGAGAGTTATGGTGAAGGGACCTATACCCCGACCTCCAAGTTCGTGGCGATCAAGGTCGAGAAGGCCAAGGCGGATAATCGCATTGCAGCGGCACTGGCGACCGACTGAGTCTGATCAGGCGACAGGGTCACCTCTGCAACCCCGCGTCAACCGCGATTCACTGGAAAAGCCGTGGTGTATTTCATCTGCTCCATGGCAAAGCTCGAGGTAATGTTCGACAACCCATCAGTGCTAGTGATCAGCTTCTTGTAGAACCGGTCATACGCTGCGATATCACCCACTACCACCCGCAGCATGTAGTCCCAGTCGCCGGACATGCGGTAGCACTCCATCACCTCCTCGAACGCCGTGACCGTGGCGGCAAACTGCTCCAGCCATGCACTGTCATGACGCTGGGTCTTGACCTGCACGAACACGGTCAGGCCCAGCCCCAGCAGGTCAGGATCCAGCAGGGCCACACGACCGACGATGTAGCCTTCGTCTTCCAGGCGCTTGACCCGCTTCCAGCACGGGGTGGTGGACAGGTTGACGGCCTCGGCCAAGGCCTTGAGCGAGAGCGCGGCATCGCGCTGCAACAGGGTCAGGATGTGTCGGTCGAAGCTGTCCATAGGGGGCATGGGCCGTGGCGAAGAAGTTTTCACAGGGTACTCCAAGGTCAGGGCTTTTGCGTTGTGCGATAGTGGCAACCTTACCTCTGCCAACGAGCCCGACCATGTCCGACAAGCCGCGCCATTTCGCCACCCGAACCATTCATGCCGGCGAGCAGTTCGAAGTCGCCGACAATGCCATTTTCCCGGCCATCGTCACGGCCAGTTCGTTCATCAAGCGCGGCCTGGACGACACGCCGGACTACTCCTACAGCCGCGTAGGCAACCCCACCCGCCACGCCTACGAGACCTGTGTTGCAGCCCTGGAAGAAGGCGTCGGGGCGGTGGCCTGTGCGTCAGGCGTGAATGCCACCGCCACCGTGCTGGAACTGCTGCCCAAGGACGCCCACGTGGTGGTGATGAACGGCGTATACGGCGGCACCTTCCGTATCATGGAGGACTACCGCGGCCGTACTTCCGGCCTGACCACCACGTACGTCGATCTCAATGACCTGGAAGCCGTGGCTGCTGCCATCAAGCCCGAAACCCGGCTGATCTGGATTGAGTCACCGACCAACCCATTGTTGCACCTGGTCGATATCAAGGCCGTGTGCGACCTTGCCCGTACCCGGGGCATCCTGACCTGCATCGACAACACCTTCTGCTCACCGTGGAACCAGCGCCCGATCACCCTGGGCGTGGACCTGGTCATGCACTCGGCCAGCAAGTACATCGGTGGCCATTCCGACCTCACCGGTGGCGTGGTGGTGGCGGCCAGCGAAGACCTGCACCGGCAACTGCGCCGCATCAGCATGGCCATCGGCGCGGTGCAAGGGCCGTTCGATTGCTACCTGGCGTTGCGCGGCCTCAAGACCCTGGACGTGCGCATGGAACGCCAGTGTGCCAACGCGCTGGAAGTGGCCCGCAGGCTCGAAGGCCACCCCCAGGTCGAGCAGGTGTACTACCCAGGGCTGCAAAGCCACCCGCAGCATGACCTGTGCAAGCGCCAGATGCGCAGCGGCGGGGCCGTGGTCGCCATCAAGGTCAAGGGCGATCGGGCAGCGCTAAACCGTCTGGTCGAAGCGCTGCAGATTTTCGTACTGGCCGATTCGCTGGGCGGGGTCGAAAGCATGATCAACCATTCCTGGACCATGTCCCACTGCTCCATGAGCCCCGAGCAGAAAGGGGCGATGGGCATCAGCGAAAACCTGTTGCGCCTGTCAGTGGGCATCGAGGCGGTTGCCGACCTGATCGATGACCTGGAAACGGCGCTGGGCGCTTTGGCCGGATAACAAGGGCAAGGCTGTACTGGCGAGGGGTTCAGCGCCAACCCGTCATGCGACCGATGATGGGCTGGCGCCAGCAAAGAGGCCGGTGATTACTTGGGCGGGTGGATGATGCGCTCGATCTTGTCCTTGATCAGCAGCCGCTCGCGGCGCAAGCGCGTGACGGCGTCGTCGTTGGTGCCGTTTTTCTCGGCGGCGACCACTTCCTTGTCCTTGGCGTTGTACTCCTTGTGCAAGCCATGCAGCGTCTGGTCCTTGTCAATGAGCGCCTGGAATGCGTCAGCGGTAACGTGCAAGTCAGCGAGCAGATCGTGCGGAACAGGCATTTCTTCACCTCTGTCAGGGGGATTGGTTAAGGTCCTGACCTCTGAGGATAGCCGCGTTTGCCTCGACGGGGGAGGCCGCGAATCCTGAACCCCTGCTGAACGACTGACAGGTCCTCATCGAAATCAGCGCTTTCACTAAATTGTTACGTTATTTTTCACAGAAAATTGATGGCCCGGTTTCTAGAGTTCGCCCTGCTTGCTCCCAGTGCCATCCGGCGCTGGTGGTCACTTCTCTTGGTTGCGAACCTGAATGCTCAACATCAAACCCCTGCGCACCGAATGGGTCACGCTGCTGGCCAGCCTGTACCTGTTGATCGGCATGAATGTTTTCCTGTGGCAGCACCTGGAGCAAGTCGTGCCCCCCGGCTTGCCCGGCCTGTGGCTGACCCTCGCGTTTGCGGTGCTGATGTTGTTCGCCTTCAACCTCATCCTTACCCTCATTGCCTTCCGCTATGTGCTCAAGCCCTTGCTTGTGCTGCTGTTCGTCAGTGGCGCGGCGGTGGCGTACTTCATGAATCGCTACGGCGTGCTGATCGACGCGGGCATGTTCGCCAATATCGCCGAAACCAACGTGGCAGAAGTGCGCGACCTGCTGTCGCTGAAGTTCGCCTTGTACATCCTTGGCCTTGGGGTGTTGCCCTCGGTGCTGCTATGGCGAGCACCGGTGGTGTACCGGCCGTGGCAGCGCGAGCTGTTCGGCAAGCTGGTGGTCACGGCGGCCTGCGTGGTAGGCCTGGGCTCGGTGGGGTTGGCCAATTATCAGGGCCTGTCGTCGCTGTTTCGCAATCATCATGAACTGCGCCTGATGCTGACCCCCAGCAATATCGTCGGTGCCTCCATGGCGTACGTGAGCGAGCGGGTGGTCACCAGTGCACGTCCCTTTGCGCACTATGGCGAAGATGCCGCCCGCACCCCGGACTGGCAGCATCACCAGCGCAAATCCCTGACGGTGCTGGTCGTGGGTGAAAGCGCGCGCGCCGATCACTTCGGCGTGCTGGGCTACAACCGCGATACCACCCCCAGGCTTGCCGCCGAGCAGGGGTTGCTGGCGTTCTCGGACGTTCATTCCTGCGGCACTGAAACGGCTGTGTCGGTACCCTGCATGTTCTCCGGCATGCCCCGCAAAGCCTACGATGCCCGCGTTGCCAAGAACCGTGAAGGGTTGCTCGATATCCTCGAACGGGCTGGCCTGGACGTGCAGTGGCGCGACAACCAGTCCGGATGCAAGGGCACCTGCGACCGCGTGCAGTTCATCAACATGAGCAAGCTCAAGGACCCGCAGTTCTGCGCCGAAGGCGAGTGCCACGACGAAATCCTGCTGCAGGGCCTGGGCGAGCTGATCGACCATTTGGACAAGGACACCGTGCTGGTGCTGCACCAGATGGGCAGCCACGGGCCCGACTACTTCAAACGCTACCCCAAGGCCGAGCAGCGCTTTGCCCCGGTGTGCCAGAGCAACGCCTTGGACCAGTGCAGCCAAGCGCAGATCATCAATGGCTACGACAACACCCTGGCCTACACCGACCGGGTCCTGGCCAGCCTGATCGACACCCTGCGCAGCCGGCAGGACAAGGTCGATACGGCCATGATCTACCTGTCCGACCATGGCGAATCGCTGGGCGAGTACAACCTGTTCCTGCACGGGACACCGTACGCCATCGCTCCGGAACAGCAAAAGCATGTACCGCTGCTGGCCTGGTTCTCCGACAGCTATCAACAGGACTTCGGTGTCGATACCGGTTGCCTGGCCAAGTTGAACGACGCGCCCTTGTCCCAGGACAACCTGTTCCACTCGATGCTGGGTTTGCTGCAAGTTCACACCCAGGTGTACGAGCGTTCCCTGGACCTGTTCGCCAGCTGCCGGCCCTGGCTCACCGCCAAGCGTTGAGCAGGCCGCCGGCCGGGTTGCACAGTCCATGAAATTGCACCATTGATCGACATCAAGGATGGCCCGGGTTTCACCAGCAGTGCCCGCGCCGTATATACTGCGCGCCAATGTTAGTGGGAGAGCCTTGTGGCCATCGAAATTCACTGGATCCGTGACGACCTGAGCCTGGCCGAACACTGCCGCGACTGGCGCCAATTGCCCTTTGTCGCGGTCGATACCGAATTCATGCGCGTCGACACCTTCTACCCCAAGGCAGGGCTGATCCAGATTGGCGATGGCAAGTGCGCGTTCCTGATCGACCCGCTGTTGATCGGCAACTGGCAGCCGCTGGCCGAGCTGATCGAAGACCGTAACGTGGTTAAGGTGCTGCATGCCTGCAGCGAGGACCTGGAGGTGTTGCTGCGCCTGACCGGCAAGCTGCCCCAGCCGCTGTTCGACACCCAGCTGGCCGCCGGCTACCTCAACCTGGGCTTCTCCATGGGCTATTCGCGGTTGGTGCAGGAGGTGCTGGGCATCGACCTGCCCAAAGGCGAGACCCGCTCCGACTGGCTGCAACGCCCGCTGTCCGAGACCCAGGTCAGCTATGCCGCCGAGGACGCCGTGCACCTGGCCGAGCTGTTCAGCGCCTTGCGTGCGCGCCTGTCCGACGACAAGTATGCCTGGGTGTTGGAAGACGGTGCTGAACTGGTGGCCCAGTTGCGCCGCGAGGTACAGCCCGACAGCCTGTACCGCGAGGTCAAGCTGGCGTGGAAACTGTCGCCCCAGCAATTGGCGGTGCTGCGCGCCCTGTGCGCCTGGCGCGAGCGCGAGGCCCGCCTGCGTGATGTTCCGCGCAACCGCATCCTCAAGGAGCATGCGCTGTGGCCCATTGCCAAGAGCCAGCCGACCAACCTGGCGGCCTTGGCCCGCATCGACGACATGCACCCGCGCACCTTGCGCCAGGATGGCGAAACCTTGCTGCAACTGATCAAGCACGCCGCCAGCCTGCCGGCCGAACAATGGCCCGAGCCACTGCCTGAGCCGCTGCCGATCGAAGCCTCGGGCATTCTCAAGCAACTGCGCGCCGTCGGCCAGGCCGAAGGGCAGCGGCTGGGCATCGCGCCCGAGCTGATGCTGCGCAAGAAAACCCTCGAGGCCCTGCTTAAAAGCGGTTACCCCGACGGCCCTTACACCTTGCCCGATTCGCTGCGCGGCTGGCGCCGTGAGCGGATGGGCCAGGCACTGCTGGACAGCCTGGCCGGTGCCGGAGACCCTCAATGAAACGCATCTGCTCGATCTACAAGAGCCCCCGCAAGAACGAAATGTACCTGTACGTGCTCAAGGCCGATGGCCTGCAACGCGTACCCGAAGGCTTGCTGCCGTTCTTCGGCACGCCCCAGCACGCCTTCGACCTGGTGCTCAGCCCCGAACGCAAGCTGGCCCGCGAAGACATCACCAAGGTGCTGGAAAACCTCGACAACCAGGGGTATCACCTGCAGATGCCGCCGCCGGATGACGAGTACATCGAGCACCTGCCCGACGAGTTGCTGCACCGTAACGATCCCGCCTGATCATGCGCGTACTGATTGCCGAGCATGACCACGTCCGCTACGCCGACCTGTTGCACCAGGCGGCACCGCACCTTGACGTCCTGACCAGCGACGACTCCGCGCAACTGGCCCGGCTGGCGCCGCAGTGCCCGGTGTGGCTCGGTCAGCCCGACCTGCTGGCGAGCCTGTTGCGCCAGGGGCATCGGCCTCACTGGATGCAGTCGACCTGGGCCGGCGTGACGCCGCTGCTGGCGGCGGGACTGCCCCGCGAGTATCGCCTGACCCGCGCCGTGGGCATTTTCGGCCAGGTCATGGCCGAATACATGCTCACCTACATGCTGGGCCATGAACGGCACGTCCTGTCGCGCCTGGTCAGCCAGGTGGAGCGGCGCTGGGACGACCGCCCCGGTTGCTCGCTGCAGGGCCGCAAGGTGTTGATCGTTGGCACCGGCGACATCGGTCAGGCGGTGGCCGAGTTCCTGCGTCCGTTCGGGGTGGTGCTGTACGGTGTGGCCAGTGAGGCCCGTGAACAGCCGCCATTCGTCGAGGTAGCCGCCCTGGACGATCTCGCGCGCCTGGTGGGCCAGGTCGATTATGTGCTGAACCTGCTGCCCGACACGCCGGCCACGCACGATATCTTTGACGCGGCGATGTTCCGGCGTTTTCAGCCGACTGCTTTGTTCATCAATGCCGGACGCGGTGTGGCAGTCGTTGACGCGGACCTGGTGGATGCGCTGAAGGAGGGTCACCTGGCCGGGGCGGTGATCGATGTATGCCGCCAGGAACCGCTGCCCAGGCAGCATCCGTTCTGGACCGCCTGGGGCCTGTTGCTCACCGGACACAGCGCCGCGCCCACCACGCCTGCGGCCATGGTGCGGTTGTTTCTCGACAACCTGCAGGCGTTCGAAGCCGACCAGGCGCTGCGCGGCGAAGTGGACTTCGACCGCGGGTATTGATCGTTCGGCCTGGGCCAGAGCGCGTTGCCTGCGGGTAGCGCCTCATGGCGGCCCTTCACGCGTACCGATCTACCACGCGCCTGTGCGCGAGCATGGCTGACAAGCGGTCTGGTATTGCTGCATGCCAGGCCCTAGACTGGCGCCGCCACGGCCAGCAGCTCCATGCTGCACGCCTTAACGAACCGTTTCAGGCGCGGTCTGCTTCGGGCCCGATGCCGGACACGCGCTGCTGATCCCTTGCAGGAATTCGCGTCATGATCGCTGACAACGCCCCCTTCTGGCGGCGCAAAACCCTCGAGCAACTCAACCCGCAGGAATGGGAATCGCTGTGCGACGGTTGCGGGCTGTGCTGCCTGCAAAAGCTCGAGGACGAGGACGACAACAGTGTTTATTACACCCGCATCGCCTGCACGTTGCTCGACCTCGACACCTGCCAGTGCAGCGACTACCCCAATCGCTTTGCCCAAGTGCCCGACTGCATTCAGCTCACCCCGGGCAAGGCTGACCAGTTTCGGTGGTTGCCAGCGACCTGCGGTTACCGCCTGGTCAGCGAAGGCAAGGACCTGCCGGCCTGGCACCACCTGGTATGCGGTGACCGCCAGCAAGTGCATGAACAGCGCATATCCCAGGCCGGGCGCATGCTCAGCGAGCGTGACGTGCACGAGGACGACTGGGAAGACCACCTGATCTTTCGCGCCAGCTAACCAGGCGCTTTACCCACTGGTGAACAAGGAGTGTCGGTATGCGTTGCCGTTTGAGTGTGCTGGTGGCCATGTTGGGATTGCTGGCGGCGGCACCGGCCTGGGCGAAAAAAGTCGATCTTGACTATCAGGTCCGGTTGTTGCCCGCGACCGGGCAAGCCGAAGTGCGCCTCACGCTTGCCGATGGCAGCGCCGTGCGCAGCCTGGACTTCGACCTGGGCAAGGCGGGGGCCTACAGCGGCTTCCAGGCAGATGGCCACTGGCAGCTTCGCGGCCAGCGCGGGGTATGGCAGCCAGCGGCTGGCAAGACCAGCCTGAGCTATCGCGTGCAGTTGAACCAGCTCCACGGTCCTGGGGTGTACAACACCCGTATGACGGCGCACTGGGCACTGTTCCTGGGCGACCAACTGGTCCCACCCGGTCGGCTGGACCAGCAGGACGGCACGGAGTTGGTCGCCCGCCTGGCATTCGATTTGCCCGAAGGCTGGAAAAGCGTCGAGACCGCCTGGCCACGTATTGGCAAGGACAAGTTCCGCATCGACAACGTCTCGCGGCTGTTTGATCGACCCACCGGCTGGATCCTGGCTGGCAACCTGGGTAGCCGCCGTGCGCGCCTGGGCGAAACCGACGTGACGGTGGCAGCGCCGGTCGGGGAAGGGATGCGCCGCCTGGACAACCTGACCTTGCTGACCTACATCTGGCCGCAACTGCAGGCCACCTTCCCAAGAAACCCGCCCAAACTGCTGGTGGTGGGCGCACGCGATCACATGTGGCGCGGGGCGATGGCCGCTCACGGCTCGCTCTACCTGCACAGTGGCCAGGCCATGGTCAGCGAGAGCGGTAGCAGCCCACTGCTGCGCGAAGTGGTCCAGTTGTTCACGCAGCTGCGTGGGCGTGAGGGCAATGACTGGTTGATCGAGAGCTTGACCGACTATTACGCCACCGAGCTCCTGCGCCGATCAGGCGGCCTGAGTGATGACCGTTACCAGGCCTGGCAGGCGCGCCTGAGCAAGCAGGGCGCAAGTGTCAAGCACCTCAAGGGGCAGCAGGCAACGCCTGCCCAAGTGGCGCGAGGGGTGATGCTGTTGCAGGCGCTGGACAAGGAGATCCGTATTCACACCCAGGCCCGGCAATCGCTCGACGACGTGGCGCGAGGGCTGATGCGGCTACCGAGCGTCAGCCTCGAGGACTTCGTTCAGATCAGTGAAAACGTACTTGGGCGTCGGTCGGAGGCGTTGCAGAGCAAAGTGCTGCGTTGACGCGCTACGCAATGCCCGATGGGAGCCACGCGTTGCACAACCTTTGAAGGCCATCGGGTCCGTAAAGCGGTTCCAGCAGTACGGAATCTGAGATTCCGGAGCTGCTGCGCAGCCCGTCGCGGCCGGTCCGGCGCCCCGGCCGCCCTCAAGTCGAACGTGTGACGACTACCAATCAAACCGCAAGACGTCATGGTTACGCCTTGCCGCAGCGCCGCCACGGCAAGGCCAAAACACTGGCCAGGGCATCACACTCCAGCGACAGGGTCCTTGCCAGTCACCGTCACGCCTTCGGTGGCCGCTTTAGCACTGTCCTTCAGTGCAGTGAGCTCGTCCCCAGTACGCTTGAGGTCCGATTTCAGCTGATCGTACTGATCGCGGTGGTGCTGCAACCACGCCTTGGTAGCGCAATGCCCGGTAAAGCCGCGCACCAGCGCCAGGCCACCGACGGCCACTTTGAACAGCCCTACGATACCGCCCTGGCTCAGCCCTTTGCCCACCAGCAAAGCACCACCGGCCAACGACGTGGCGCGTTCGATGCCATGGACGTTCTTTTCCTGCAACGGTGCATCAGCGTGATTATCAAGCATTGGTAAGCCCTCTTCGTGATGTGTAAGCAGCTGACCTGCCGGCGGCGGGCGGCGTTCACTCCATGTGCCAGGCGAGCCTCCTGGCGGTCATGACAGCGCACGCATCACTTGAATTTCGGGCCTGAGCGGGTGTTCAGGCCCTTGGCCAGGCGGTCGTACAGCACCACGTTCACCGTCGCTGCCAGGTTCATGCAACCGGTAGTGGGGATGTAGATGGTTTCCTCGCACCAGGCCCTGACGTCGGGGCTAAGGCTGCCGTCTTCGGGGCCGAAGATGTAGATGGCCCGGTCCGGGTGGGTATAGTCGGGCAGGGGGCGGGCGCCTTCGACCAGCTCCACGGCCACCGGAGTGCAGCCCAGCGGGATGATGCGTTGCAGGTCATCGATGCCGATCAGCGGAATGTCGTAGTGCACGCGCTTGGTGTCGGTCACGAAGTCCCGTGCGCGCTCGTACCGCTTGCCGGTATAGAACACCGAGTTTACCCCGTAGCAGCCAGCCGCACGCATCACCGAGCCTACGTTTTCGGCCGACTTGGGGTTGAACAGGCCGATGCAACTGTATCGTTTGTTAGCCACGAACCGGGGCCCTTCGCAAAAAAGACGCGATTATACGGGTTGCCCGGTCATAGCGGGGGCTACCGGTCAGTCCTTCTTCAGCATGCCTGCCAGCGCCGCGAACGGATTGTGGGTGGCCTTGGCAATGCTAGGGGTGCTGGTAGAGCCTTCGCTGAAGTATTGCTGATCGGTGTAGCGCGAGTGTTCGTTGTCGTGGCAGTAGAGGCACAGCAGCTCCCAGTTGGAGCCGTCCTGCGGGTTGTTGTCGTGGTTGTGGTCGCGGTGATGCACGGTCAGCTCGCTCAGGCGCTTGCCGGCGAACTCGCGTGCGCAGCGCCCGCATACATGCGGGTACATCCTCAGGGCCTTGTCGCGGTAGCCCATTTCCTTGTCGCGCTTGGCATCGGCGAGAATGCGGTCCAGGCGCGCAGTGGCGGCGGAAGTAGAGGAGGTCATGGTGTTTCCTTCGTTCTGATCAGGCAAATGACGGTTATGCCGTCGAGTCTAGCGCGGCTGCATGATCGGCGCACAGGCGAAAAATGTCATATGGGCGTAGCCTGTAGGAAGGTTCTGAACAGGAGGTTGCCGATGCTTGCTGCGATTCTCGCCGTTGTCCTGGCGGCAGGCGTGCCTGCGGCTCACGCTGCCAGCACGCCACCCCGGTTGATCACACCTGTACCCGGCGCGCCGGGCACGCCTACCCCCACGCCGTATCCGCAGATCACCCCAAGCAGCCCGCCCAAGGCCACCGGCACTTCCCAAGGGGCACCTTTGCTACCGCCAATGCCAGTGCCTGGCCCGCCAAAGGACCAGCCTTTACCAGGGTTGCGGCAGGATGCAGAGAAACCGGTGCGGGACCAGGAGTGAGCGAAGGCGGCTGTCCTAGCGTTGCCGATAGCGCCACAACCGAACACGAACGCCAAGGCCGCTGGGGCCGCCTCACACACACAAACAGCTCGAAACCTCAGGCAACCCCCAGCTCACCCAGCACAAACCCGTACTCCAGGGCTACATCTTTCAACCCCTGGTAACGCCCGCTCATACCCCCGTGTCCGGCACCCATTTCGGTCTTGAGCAGCAGCAAGTTGTCATCGGTCTTGCGCGTACGCAGGCGGGCGACCCACTTGGCCGCTTCCCAGTACTGCACCCGGCTGTCGTTGTAGCCGGCCACCACCAACATCGCCGGGTAAGGCTGGGCTTTCACGTTCTCATACGGCGCATAGGCCTTGATGCGCTCATACACCTCAGGTACCTCGGGATTGCCCCATTCGTCATACTCGGTCACCGTCAACGGCAGCTCAGGGTCGAGCATGGTGTTGAGGACATCCACGAACGGCACCTCGGCGATGGCACAGCGAAACAGCTCGGGACGCAGGTTCAACACGGCGCCGATCAGCAGCCCGCCAGCGCTGCCCCCGCTGATGGCCAGGGTGGCGGGGGACGTCACGCCCTCGTTGATCAGGTGTTCGGCGCACGCGATGAAGTCGCTGAAGGTATTGCACTTGTGCTCCTGCTTGCCGGCACGGTACCAGGCCTCGCCCAGCTCGCCGCCGCCGCGCACATGGGCAATGGCAAACGCCACGCCACGTTCCAGCAGGCTCAGCCGCGCATGGGAGAACCACGGGTCCAGGCTCTCGCCATAAGCGCCGTATCCGTACAGGTAGAGCGGTGTCGTGCGGCCCACATCCTGACGCCGTCGCACCAGGCTGATCGGTACCTGGGTGCCATCTGCGGCCGTGGCCCACAGGCGTTCGCTCACATAAGCGTCGGCATCGAAGGGCCCCAGCACCGGCGTCTGCTTGAGCACTTCCTGTGCGCCAGTGGCCAGCGCCAGCTGCCGCACCTGGGCCGGCCGGTTCAGCGCCTCGTAGCGCAAGCGTATCCGAGGACTGTCGAATTCCAGGCTGTCCTGCACGTACAGGCTATAGGCGGCGTCGGGTAAAGCCACCCGGTAGGGCGCCAGCCCCTGTGGGCGCACTTCGATGATCGGCAGCCCGCCGTCACGCAGACTCAGGGTCAACGCGCTGGCATTGAGGCTCAGCCCTTCGAGCATGATGTCATCGCGATGGCCTACCAACAGCTGCCACTGGGCGCGGCTAGGCACGGGGTCGACTGGGGCGTGATACAAGGCGAAGTTGATGCCGTCCTGGTTGGTGCGGATGAACCATCGCCACTGCCCATCGAGCAGGCCATGATCGGGGAAGTATTCATGGCTTTCCACGCGCGGTGCCAGGCAGGTGAACGGCGCTTGTGGCGTGGCCGCGTCCAGCACCCAGGCTTCGCTAGTGGTCTTGCTGTTGAGCAGCAGCACCAATTGGCGTTCGGAACTGGTGCGGTAACAGTGCAGGAAGAACCGCCCATCGGGCTCCTCGAACACCCGCTGGGCACCGTCCTGACCCAACGTATGCCGGTACAGCCGCCAAGGGCGATGGGTATCGTCGAGTTCGGCGAAGAACAGCGTGCGGCTGTCATTGGCCCAGGTCAGGCTGCCATCGCAGCCGTCGAAGGGCAGGGTGGTTACATCGCCTGTGGCCAGATCCTTGACGTACAAGGTGTAGATTTCGTCCCCGCTGGTGTCCAGGCTATAGGCCAACAGGCGATGGTCGGGACTAACGTTGAACGCCCCCAGCGAAAGAAAGCCGCCGCCTGCCAGGGCGTTGGGGTCCAGCAACAGTTGCTCCTGGCCTTCATCGACCGTGTTGGAATCATCGCCAGGGCGTGGGCAGCGGTAATGGCGGGGGTATTCATCGCCAGCGGTGGTACGGGTGTAGTACAGGTAGGGCCCCCATGGCGAAGGCAGGGACAGATCGGTTTCCTGGATGCGGCCCTTGATCTCCTCGAACAACTGCTCGCGCAACGGGGCCTGATGAGCCAGACAGGCTTGCTGGTAGGCGTTTTCCGCTTCGAGGTAGGCCAGTACCTGGGGCTCGTCACGCTGTTGCAGCCACGCATAGGGGTCGGTCGCGTCGTCGGCTCTGGCCAGGGGCGGCAAGTGGGTGCTTGGCATCGAATTTCTCTCGGTTCTTGAAGGGCGCTGCCGGCAGCTTCGTTGGCGTGCCGGTACAGGCAAACACTGTTTGCGCCAGGAAATGTGTTTATCATAGGCACCTCTTTGCCTGGCTTGCACGATTACCATGATCGAGAACGACTACACCCTGGCCTGGGGCCTCTACGCCGTGGCCGCCCTGGGCTGCCTTCTGGTGGGCTTCAAGCTCACCGGCTGGATGTGGCGCTGGCTGCGCGAACCACTGCGCGTCGTGCTGGCGGTGCTGCTGCTTACGCCGACCGTGGTCGACCCAGTCAAGGACAGCTTCGCTCCGGCCATTGCCATCACGGTGCTGGACGTCGCCTTCAAAGTGGGCAACAACGCCTGGCGCGCAGTATCGGACTTTGCCATGTACGGCATGATCGCCTTCGTGCTGTATTTCCTGTTCGTGCTGGTGCGCTGGCCGCTGGAGAAACGCGCCCGCGAGCGCCGCCTGCGTGCCCAAGCCGCCGCCCAGCGCGAGGCCGCCGAAGCGCAGGCGCTGGCGCCTGGGGAGGCCTTGGCCGCGGAACGCAGCGATCGTTACCGTGACGACCCGCCTGCGCTGCCTGCCGGCGCTGGCCGGGTCGAGCCCCGCCTGTAAACGGAGACACCGCCATGTGCGAACTGCTGGGCATGAGTGCTAACGTCCCCACCGACATCGTCTTCAGCTTCACCGGCCTGATCCAACGCGGCGGGCGCACCGGCCCGCACCGTGACGGCTGGGGCATCGGCTTTTATGAAGGGCGCGGCCTGCGCCTGTTCCAGGATCCTGCCGCCAGCAGCGAGTCCGAAGTGGCCAACCTGGTAAGACGCTACCCGATCAAGAGCGAAGTGGTGATCGGGCACATCCGCCAGGCCAATGTCGGCAAGGTCTGCCTGGCCAACACCCACCCCTTCATGCGCGAGATGTGGGGGCGCAACTGGTGCTTTGCCCACAACGGCCAACTGGGTGATTTCACCGGTTCCACAAGCTTTTACCAGCCCATTGGCGATACCGACAGCGAGGCGGCGTTTTGTGACCTGCTCAATCGCATCCGCGGCGCCTTCCCGGAGCCGGTGCCGGTGGAACAGCTACTGCCGGTGCTGGTCGAAGCCTGTGCCGGTTATCGCGCCCGCGGCGTGTTCAACTGCATGCTCAGCGATGGCGACTGGCTGTTCTGCTTCTGTTCGACGAAACTGGTCCACATTACCCGCCGCGCGCCGTTTGGCGCGGCACGGCTTAAGGATGTAGACCTGATCGTCGATTTCCATACCCAAACCACCCCCAACGACGTGGTCACGGTGATCGCCACTGAGGCCTTGACCGAGAACGAAACCTGGAACCGCTACGCGCCAGGTCAGTGGGCCCTGTGGCGGCACGGCGAGTGCACCGCGCACGGACAAAGCTAAGGATGCTGCATGTTCAGAAGTTACCTGCGGTTGCTGCTGTTCACCCTCGGGCTGTTGGCCGGCATCCAGGTCCCGGGGCTGGTCAAGGACTATAGCCAGCGCGTGGAGGCCCACCTATTCGAATCTCGCGAGGCGCTGGACGGTTTTCGCCAGACGGCTGAGCGTTTTTTCAACGGCGACCTGCAAGCCTTGTTGCGACACTACCGCAGCAGTGACGACCCCGTTTTTCTCAGTGATGCCAACAGCATCGAAAGCCTGATGATTCGCAACCAGATGCTCGAAGACGAGTGGCAGGCGCTGCAAGGTTCATGGGCGCAGCGTACCTGGCATGTCCTGACGCAAGCCGACCCGCGGCTGCGAGAAGAAACGCTCAACGGCTACAGCTACCAGGTCTTGCTGGTTCCGCAGGCCATCGGCTGGGGCGTCGGCGCCGGGTTCGTGCTGGCATTCGTGGTAGAAAGCCTGTTGCTGGGGATAGGTCGGTTGATACTGGGTGGGCGACGTGGTGCGGTTAAGGAGAGTTGGCGTTAGGCTGGGGGCTGACACGTTGGCCTAGCCATTTGCGCGGTTACCCCAAATCGAGTCAAAACCCTTACTACATCCCCCCCGGCACCAGCACGATCCGTTGCCCGCCCACGTCCTGCGCATAGCGCTCCAGCACCTGCCGACAGACACCAACCACTTCATCCACCAATGCCACCCCGGTCTGCCAGGCCACTACCAGCTCCAGGCTTGGCGGAGGCTGAAGCCCAGCCAGCAGCACCAGGTCACCCTGGTTCAGTTCGACCTCCACTAGGGCAGGTGGCAAGGCCCCGATGCCAAAACCGTCGCGCAACAAGCGGGTAATGGCCGCTACCGAATTGACGCAGTTCAGCCGCGGCGTTTGCACCTCGGCCCCTTGCAGCAACGCCAGTACTTCCTGGTGGGGCCGGGAATTCTTCGAGAAAGTAATGATGCGCTCGCGCCCCAGCTCGGCCAGTGACGCGTAGTCCCTGTGCAGGTGCGACCCGGCAGCGACCACCCAGCCCATCGGATAGCGCGCCAGATCCAGGCTGCGGATCGAAGGCTCGCGCAGCAAGTCTGTTTGCACGATCACGTCCAGAAAGCCTTTGTGCAGTTGCTCGCGCAAATTCAGCGCCGTGTCGGCGACCAGTTCGATCTCTACCTGCCGATAGCGCTCGGTCAATTCGGCCACCAGCGCGCTCATCCAGGTATGAATGACCGTGTCCATTACCCCGAGACGAATACGCCCGACCTTGGCCCGGTCGCTGTCCAGCGACTGTTTGAGCGCCTTGGCGGTTTCCAGCATGCGCTCGGCATGTTCCAGCACCTTGCTGCCTTCCGGGGTCAGGCTGACCCCGCGCGAGTCGCGCAACAGCAGCTTAACGCCCAGGTCGGCTTCGAGCGCCGCGATACGGCTGGACACCGACGCCTGGGTAGTGAACAGCTTCTGCGCGGTCAGGCGGAAGCTCTTGAGGCGAGCGACCCAGACGAACGTTTCGAGAAAGCGAAGGTTCATGATCAGTTTTTCTTGTTCCAGACCCGGGGTTTTTCTCGTTGGACGCCAGCGCCGCGTGCTCTGAACATGAAGTCCAGGCCGCGACCTTTGCTGTCGCCCCATAAAACAATACCAACAAGCCGAGGCATCCATGAACCCCACCGGCACGCAGCAGCAGATCAGTTCCCCATCCTCCTCCGGGCCTTTTGCCTGGTACCGCGACATCGATCAACAACAGCGACGTACATTCTGGAGCTGCAAGATCGGCTATGGCCTGGACGGCATGGACACGCAGATGCTCAGCTTCGTCATCCCCACGTTGATCATGTTGTGGGGCATCACCACCACCGAGGCTGGGCTGATCCACACCAGTACCCTGGTCGCTTCGGCCATCGGTGGCTGGGTGGCCGGCATTCTCTCAGACCGCATCGGCCGGGTCCGCACCCTGCAACTGACAGTGCTGTGGTTCGCCTTCTTCACCTTCCTCTGCGGCTTTGCCCAGAACTACGAGCAACTGCTGATCGCCAGGACCCTGATGGGTTTTGGCTTCGGTGGTGAGTGGACGGCAGGCGCGGTGCTCATCGGCGAGGTCATTCGTGCCCAGGACCGCGGCAAGGCGGTGGGCATGGTGCAGTCGGGCTGGGCCATCGGCTGGGGGCTGACGGCCATCCTGTACGCGCTGCTGTTCACCTGGTTGCCGCCGGAGCAGGCCTGGCGGGCGCTGTTCTTGCTCGGGCTGGTGCCGGCCGTGTTCGTGATCTTCGTTCGGCGGCTGGTCAAGGATCCGGAGGTCTACCGCCAGGCCAAGGCAACCGAAGCCACCGCGGCGCCCTCGCATTTCTATGAAATCTTTGCCCCCGGCATGCTCTGGACCACCGTGCGTGCCTCGCTGCTGACCACCGGCGCCCTGGGCGGCTACTACGCAATCACCGCCTGGCTTCCCACGTTTCTGAAGAACGAGCGTGGGCTGAGCGTGCTGGGTACCGGCGGCTACCTGGCAATGGTGATCGTAGGCTCCTATGTGGGCTATGTGATCAGCGCCTACCTGTCCGACCTGCTTGGGCGCAAGAAAAATTTCATCCTGTTCGCCGTAGGCTCGTTCGTCATCGTGCTGCTGTACACGCAAATGCCCGTCAGTGATGGGGTGATGCTGTGGTTGGGTTTCCCGCTGGGTTTTTTCGCCTCGGGCATCTTCAGCGGCATGGGGGCCTTTCTGACCGAGCTGTTTCCCACGCGCGTTCGCGGCTCGGGGCAAGGTTTTTGCTACAACGTCGGCAAGATCGTCGCGGCGCTGTTCCCGCTGCTGATCGGCATGCTGGGGCAGCAGGTGCCGCTGGGCCTGGGCATTGGCCTGTTCTCGGCGGTGTCTTATGGCGTGGTGATCGTAGCAGCGCTGAGCCTGCCAGAAACACGCGGCAAACAATTGCAGGCGCGCTAAGGTAGGCACATGGATAACGACAAGGGGTACACCGTGGTGCAACGCCTGCTACTCAATTGCGACATGGGCGAAAGCTTCGGCAGCTGGCGCATGGGCCTGGATGCCGAGGTCATGCCTTACATCAACTGTGCCAACATCGCCTGCGGCTATCATGCCGGCGACCCCGGCATCATGCGCCGCACCGTGACGTTGGCCCTGGCTCACGACGTCACCGTGGGCGCGCACCCGGCCTACCCGGATTTGGTCGGCTTCGGCCGGCGCAGCCTGGCGTGCAGTGCCGAAGAAATCCGTGACTTGCTGCACTACCAGATCGGCGCGCTCGATGGCATCTGCAAGGCGCTGGGCACACGCGTCGCCTACGTGAAACCCCACGGTGCGTTGTACAACGACATGATGGCCGACCCGCTGATCCTGCGCACGGTGCTGGAGGCCGTGGCGGCCTATGACAGTGGCCTGCCGCTGATGCTCATGGCCACGGCCGACGATGCGGCCGCCCAGGCGCTGGGCGCTGAAATCGGCGTACCGCTCTGGTTCGAGGCGTTCGCCGATCGGGCCTACACCGCCAGCGGCCACCTGGTGTCGCGACGCCTGCCGGGCGCCGTGCACCACGACCCGGCCCAGGTGGTGGAGCAAGCCGTGAAGCTGGCCCACGGTCACGCATTGCTGGCCAGCGATGGCACTGCGTTGCTGCTCAAGGCCCATACGCTCTGCGTGCATGGGGACAACGACAGCTCGGTGGCGGCAGTTCGGCAGATTCGCCAGGCGCTTGATGGGATCGTATCAGCATGACCCCGCGCATCGAAGTGGTCGGTATCGATTGTCTGATGGTGCGCCTGTTCGAGCGCATCGAGGAAGCCAACATGCCCTGGGTGCTTGCCGCCAGCCAGCGCTTGCAAGCAGCGTTCGGTGCGCACTTGCGCGATCTGGTGCCGTCCTACACCACCCTGATGGTGCATTTCGACCTGGCGCCGGCCGATGCACGCTGCCTGATCAGGCAAGCCCTTGAAGGGCTACAGCCTGGCACTGACAGCAGCGGCTGTCGGCACGAGATACCGGTGTGGTACCACGCCAGCGTCGGTCCGGAGTTGCCCGTGCTAGCGCGTCAGGCAGGCCTGAGCGAAGCTGAGGTCGTGCGCTTGCACAGCGAACGTGACTACCCGGTGTTCGCCCTAGGGTTCGCGCCAGGTTTCGCGTTCATGGGGCTGGTGGACGAACGGCTGGCCACCCCGAGGCTAAGCACCCCGCGCAAGCAGGTGGCAGCGGGCAGTGTCGGGATTGCCGAGCGCCAGATCGCCGCCTACCCGGCCGTTTCACCCGGTGGTTGGAACCTGATCGGACGGACGCCGGTACGGTTGTTCGACCGTGAGCGCGACGGCTACAGCCTGCTGCAACCGGGTGACCGCGTCCGTTTCGTAGCGGTGACGCGGCAGGAATTTCTGGCGTTGGGCGGTGATGAAGAGGCACAGGCATGAAGCACTTGCGAGTCGAGGCCAGCACACCGCTGTGTGCATTACAGGATGCGGGTCGCTTTGGCGTGAGGCACCTTGGGGTCACCCAGGGCGGTGCTCTGGATTGGGTCGCGATGCACTGGGCCAACTGGTTGCTGGGCAATGCCCTGCAGGCTCCCGTCGTAGAGGTTGCCTTGGGTGGGTTCAGCGTGGTGGCGCAGCATGATTGCGTGCTGGCGCTGGCCGGGGCCGACTTGGACGCGCACATCGACGATCAATACCTGGCCCCTTGGCGCAGCTTCACCCTGACCAAGGGGCAGCGCCTTACTCTCCGGCAACCCCGGCGGGGCGTACGCGCTTACCTGGCTGCACCGGGCGGTTTCGATGCCGAGCCTGTGATGGGCAGTTGTGCCACGGTCGTGCGTGAGGGGCTGGGCGGAGTCGATGGCCAGGGGAGTGTGTTGCGTGAAGGTCAATGCTTGAGTTTTGCCGGTGCAGCGAAACCGATCGGCGAAGTGCCTGATCGGGCGCGCCCTGAATATGTTGCCAAGCCCACCTTGGACCTGGTGATCGGCGCGCAGATCGGCGACTTTGCCGGCCTCAGCCTGTTCGATGCCTTCAACCGCGACTGGACACTGGATACCCGTGCCGACCGCATGGGTATACGCCTGCTTGGCCCACCTCTGGTTTACCAAGGCCCGGCCATGATCTCCGAGGGCATTCCCCTTGGCGCCGTCCAGGTCCCGCCCGACGGGCAGCCGATCGTGTTGCTCAATGACCGCCAGACCATCGGCGGTTATCCCCGCCTGGGGGCGCTGACGCCGCTGGCACTGGCACAACTGGCACAGTGCATGCCAGGCGCGACGGTGCGGTTCCGACCGGTAGTGCAGGAGCAGGCATGGCGGGAGCAGCAGGGGTACTTGGAACGCTGGCGAGCATAGAAGGGCGCTTATCCTGGCTGCCTCACTTCGACAAATACCGCATCCCATCCTCCAACCCCTGCAAGGTCAGCGGATACATCCGGTCCTCGATCAGTTCACGCACCAGATGGGTTGAGGCGGTGTAGTCCCAGGCCTGGCGGGGGTATGGGTTGATCCAGATGACCTTGCGGAACTTGGCCATGATGCGCTGCATCCAGACATACCCGGCTTCCTCGTTCCAGTGCTCCACGCTGCCGCCCGGCTGGGTGATTTCGTAAGGGGCCATGGCAGCGTCCCCGACGAACACCACCTTGTAGTCGTCGCCGTACTTGTGCAGCAGGTCGAAGGTGGAATAACGCTCCGACGTGCGGCGCAAGTTGTTCTTCCACACCGTCTCATACACACAGTTGTGAAAGTAGTAGTACTCCAGGTGCTTGAATTCGGTCCTGCATGCCGAGAACAGCTCCTCGCAGACCCTGACATGGGCATCCATCGAGCCACCGATGTCGAACAGCAGCAGCAATTTCACCGTGTTGCGCCGCTCCGGGCGCATCTGGATGTTCAGCAGCCCCGCATCGCGCGCGGTATGGTCGATGGTGCCATCGATGTCCAGCTCTTCGGCAGCGCCTTGGCGAGCGAACTTGCGCAGGCGCCGCAGGGCCAGCTTGATGTTGCGTGTACCCAGCTCCACCTGATCGTCCAGGTTCTTGTACTCGCGCTGGTCCCAGACCTTCACCGCCTTGCCCTGGCGCTCGCCAGCGTCGCCCACGCGGATCCCTTCGGGGTTGAACCCACCCGAGCCGAACGGGCTGGTGCCTCCGGTGCCAATCCACTTGTTGCCGCCTGCGTGGCGCTCCTTTTGCTCCTGCAGGCGCTGCTTGAACGCCTCGATCAGCTTGTCCAGCCCGCCCAGGGACTGGATCTGCGCGCGCTCCTCGGCGGTCAGAGAGCGCTCGAATTCCTTGCGCAGCCAGTCCTCGGGGATCAACGCCTCGATGTGACGATCCAGGTTCTCCAGGCCCTTGAAGTAAGCGGCGAAGGCTCGGTCGAACTTGTCGAAATGGCGTTCGTCCTTCACCAGGATGGCGCGGGCCAGGTAGTAGAATTCGTCCATGTCGGCGAACACCACGTGCCGTTGCAAGGCATGGTGCAAGTCGAGCAGTTCGCGCACCGACACCGGCACCTTCGCCGCGCGCATTTCGTTGAACAGGTTGAGCAACATGGCCCAGGCTCCCTCAGCGGTTGCCGCGCCGGCTCATGAAGGCCAGGCGCTCGAGCAGTTGCACATCCTGCTCATTTTTCACCAGCGCCCCGGCCAGCGGAGGGATGGCCTTGGTTGGGTCGCGCTCGCGCAGTACCGCTTCGCCAATGTTGTCGGCCATCAACAGCTTCAACCAGTCGACCAGTTCGGACGTCGAAGGCTTTTTCTTCAGGCCCGGTACCTTGCGCACGTCGAAGAACACATCCAGCGCCTCGCTGACCAGCGACTGGCTGATGTTGGGGTAGTGCACGTCCACGATGCGCTGCAGCGTGGCCCGGTCGGGGAAGGCGATGTAGTGGAAGAAGCAGCGGCGCAGGAAAGCGTCCGGCAGCTCCTTTTCGTTGTTGGACGTGATGATGATGATCGGGCGCTGCCTGGCCTTGATGGTCTCGTCGATTTCGTAGACGTAGAACTCCATTTTGTCGAGTTCCTGCAACAGGTCGTTGGGGAATTCGATATCGGCCTTGTCGATCTCGTCGATCAGCAGGATCACCCGTTCCTGGGCCTCGAAGGCTTCCCACAGCTTGCCTTTCTTGAGGTAGTTGCGTACGTCGTGCACCTTGTCCACACCCAGCTGGGAGTCGCGCAGGCGGCTCACGGCATCGTATTCGTACAAGCCCTGGTGAGCCTTGGTGGTGGACTTGATGTGCCAGGTAATCAGGCGCGCCCCGAACGAAGCTGCCAGCTGCTCGGCCAGCATGGTCTTGCCAGTACCGGGCTCACCTTTGACCAATAGCGGGCGCTCAAGGGTGATGGCCGCATTGACGGCCAGTTTCAGGTCGTCCGTGGCGACATAGTCACCCGTGCCTTCGAACTTCATTGGGTCTTTCCTCTGCTTGGGCTTGCGGGCCACGCGCAGCCAGCCTGCTAGGCCAGACCTTGGTGGGGTGGGCGACAGGCTGGTCTCAAGTGGCCAACACAGGGTGTGTGATGGTGGCCCGACTATAACGCGGGGGTACGACGACTGAAAACGCAGACCGAGTATTCAGTCCCCGAATGCCTCGTCACCGCGCCTTAGTCGGAATCCGGCGCGCTGCGCTCGTAGCGCGCACTGAACGCCTGCACGAAACCATTGCGCAGGATCTGCAGGAATGCCTCGAATGCGCTGATGTTCTGCCTGCGCACGCTGCCACTGAGCTCAACGCGCGTGGCGAACTGGTTTTTCGGCTGGTTCTTGAGCACGGTTTCGGTGGCACCCACCAGCGCCTCCCACACCGAGCGGAACAGGCCCTTGTCCTTGTCCTCCACGTCCTGTTGCCAGTCGAACACCTCGACGTCGCGCAGCAGGGGCTTGATGTAGCCGTTCAGGCGGCCGTTGGTCGCCTCGGCCTCGATGACCACATCGCCATGACCCGCCTTGAAGTCGAACTTGCCATAGGCGCTGGCAAAGTCGTTGAGTCGGCGCAGCTCGATACCGGTGGCACGCAGGCGGAACTCGAAGTCGTCGAAGTCGCTGAACGGATCGAAGGTGGCACGGCTCTCGACCTTGGCATCGCCTGCGACCAGGGCACGGGCTTCGAAGCTGGCGTCGCGCCGGCCGGCTTCGTCACGGATGTTTGTGAGGTTGCGAACGCTGGCCTGCAACTGCGTCGCCTTGAGCGTGACCGGGGGCTTGGAGTTGAAGTTGCGGAAGGTCAGCACCCCGTCGTCGATTACCACTTCGTTGAGCGTGATGGGCAGCAACTTGTCCAGTTGCTGACGCCAGTCAGTGCCCTGGCCGGTCTGGGAGTTCTGCTTGTCGCCGCCATCGACGAAGTTCAGCTCCGGGCGCAGGAACGCCACTTCGGCCACCACGGCGCGGTCGTACCACAGCGAATGCCAGCTGACCGAGATGTCGATCACCGGGGCGTCGAGGAAGGGCACTGGCACCTTGCCTGTGGTCTTGACGATCTTCAGCCCGTTGACGGTATAGGCGCCGCGCCACCAGGCCAAGTCCACATCGCTGACCTGCCCACGGTAGTCGCCCATGTCGGCCAGCTTTTCATTGAGGTAGTCGCGCACCAGGTAGGGCAGGGCAAGCTGCAAGGCCACCAGCAGCACGATGAGGCTGCCCAGGGCGATCAGCGGCCAGCGATAGCGGGCTCTCATGGCAGTTCTCCAAGGCAAGGTGTGTGGTTGACCGCAGGGGCTGCGCCGGAGTTCGAACAGGCTTTACGGGCCTTGGGGCCGGGGCTTACCCTTGGGCCTTTCCGAGTTCTTCATCATGCCAAGGACCCTGCCATGAGCCGTATATACGCAGACAATGCCCACTCCATCGGCAACACGCCCCTGGTGCAGATCAACCGCCTCGCGCCGCGCGGCGTGACCATCCTGGCCAAGATCGAAGGGCGCAACCCAGGGTATTCGGTCAAATGCCGCATCGGCGCGAACATGGTCTGGGACGCCGAGAGCAGCGGCAAGCTCAAGCCCGGCATGACCATCGTCGAACCCACCTCGGGCAACACCGGCATCGGCCTTGCCTTCGTCGCTGCCGCCCGCGGTTACAAGCTCATGCTGACCATGCCGGCCTCCATGAGCCTGGAGCGGCGCAAGGTGCTCAAGGCCCTTGGCGCCGAACTGGTGCTCACCGAACCTGCCAAGGGCATGAAGGGCGCCATCGAGAAAGCCAACGAAATCGTCGCCTCCAACCCCGAGCAGTACTTCATGCCCGGGCAGTTCGAAAACCCTGCCAACCCGGCCATCCATGAAAAGACCACGGGCCCTGAGATCTGGAACGATACCGATGGCGCCGTGGATGTGATCGTTGCTGGTGTCGGCACCGGCGGCACCATCACCGGTATCTCGCGCTACATCAAGCACACCCAGGGCAAGGCGATCACCTCGGTGGCGGTCGAGCCCATCGGCTCGCCGCTGATCACCCAGACCCTGGCAGGCGAGGCGCTCACGCCCACGCCGCACAAGATCCAGGGCATCGGCGCGGGCTTCGTGCCGAAGAACCTCGACCTGTCGATCGTCGATCAGGTCATGACGGTGGGCGATGACGAAGCCAAGTCCATGGCGATCCGCCTGATGCAGGAAGAAGGCATCCTGTGTGGTATTTCCTGCGGTGCCGCCATGGCCGCTGCCGTGCGCCTTGCAGAAAAGCCGGAAATGCAGGGCAAGACCCTCGTGGTGATTCTGCCCGACTCAGGCGAGCGGTACCTGTCCAGCATGCTGTTCAGCGACCTGTTCAGCGAGCAGGAAACCCAGCAATAACCTGCCTTGGCGGTGACCCGAAGCAATACCTGGCGGCGGGGTTCATTGCACAATCTTCATCCGTCTCGTTGCGCCCAGGTGGTTTGTGCCTGGGCGCGATAGGTTTATGATGCCCGGATGATTTTCCCCGGATCAGGCAGCGCTGGCCTGTGTCCCGCCCTAGGAGTGTTGCATGACCGTTTCCTTCCTCGCCAAGGCAGGTGTGCTGCTGGTGTTCTTCGGCAGCGTGCTGTTCGTCCACCTGCGCGGCAAGGCCCGCCTGCCCGTGTTGCGCCAGTTCGTCAACCATTCGGCGCTGTTCGCCCCCTACAATGCGTTGATGTACCTGTTCTCGGGCGTGCCGTCCAAGCCGTACCTGGACCGCCAACGCTTCCCGGAGCTGGACGTGCTCAAGGACAACTGGCAGGAAATTCGCGAGGAGGCCATGCGCCTGTTCGACGAGGGTTATATCCGGGCAGCCGAAAAGGACAACGATGCCGGTTTCGGTTCGTTCTTCAAGAAAGGCTGGAAGCGCTTCTACCTGAAGTGGTACGACAAACCCCTGCCGTCTGCCGAAGCGCTGTGCCCGCGAACCGTCGAGCTGGTCAGCAGCATCCCCAACGTCAAGGGCGCGATGTTCGCCCTGTTGCCCGGCGGCAGCCACCTGAACCCGCACCGTGATCCGTTTGCAGGTTCCCTGCGTTATCACCTGGGCCTCTCGACCCCCAACTCC
Organism: Pseudomonas fulva NBRC 16637 = DSM 17717; assembly: GCF_000730565.1. Lineage (GTDB taxonomy): Bacteria > Pseudomonadota > Gammaproteobacteria > Pseudomonadales > Pseudomonadaceae > Aquipseudomonas > Aquipseudomonas fulva. Next base: position 90,434 of record NZ_BBIQ01000019.1, read on the forward strand.
GATGCCTGCCGCATTTATGTGGACGGCCAGCCCTATGCCTGGCGCGATGGCCAGGACGTGATGTTCGACGAAACCTACGTGCACTGGGTCAAGAATGAGACCGAGGTCACCCGTGTGATCCTGTTCTGCGACGTGGAGCGTCCTTTGAACAGCCCAATCATGACCCGCCTCAACCGCAAGGTCAGCGCATTTCTGGGCCGCGCCACCGCGCCACAGAATACCGACGATGAACGCGTGGGCGGGATCAACCAGGCTTATGCCTGGAGCAAGCGGTTCAGCAACAAGCTGAGCACGCGCGTCAAGCAGTTCAAGCGTGCCAACCCCAAGGCATACCGCGTGTTGCGACCGATTCTGGCCGTCGTCGTAGCCTATCTGCTGTACCGCTGGTTGTTCTGACGACGCCCTCGACCGGGAGGGGCGCCTGCAAGGCAGTCGCCCTTATCCCTGGCGAAACTCGTGGGCAACGCAGTGGCGCAGCACGCCTTCCTCGAAGTCCAGAAAACCCGCTTCACGCTGGGTGATCAGGTAATACAGCAGGGTGTCGAGCGTTCGTGCCGGTGGGATGGCGATCGCCAGCATCTTCACCGCAGGTTCGCTTTCACAGGTGCACCCGAATTCCACCAAGGCTTCGCTGACCTGCTCCAGTGTCTCGGGCGGCTTGACCCGAACCCGGAACACCGAGCTGCCACTGCTGCGCAGCAAACGGGCGAACCAGTGCTGGCCAGCCTCTTCATGGGTGCAGATCACGTCACCTGGGGCGATGCCGTAGACATGGAACGGGATGTTGTCGATCACGTAACCGTCTTCGACGGCCTTGGCCCATAGCCCTTCCACCGATGCCGGCGGATAGCCATTGGCGTCCTGCTGCAGCGGGAACAGCACTTTTTTGTAGACGCTGTTCATGCAGCGCCCCGGCGCCGTGCCGGGCGCAGGACCAGCCACAAAGCCACGCCGATCAGCAGGCCGCCGTACAGGTGGGCCATCGACAACGGCTCATTCAGCAGCCAGGCTCCCCACAGCACGCCGAACACGGGGATCATGAAGGTCACGGTACTGGCTTTGACCGGGCCGATTTCGGCCAGCAGGCCGAAGTACAGGATGTAGGCGAACGCCGTGCACAACAGGCCAAGCCCCACCAGCGAGCCCCACACCGGCCAGCCGCCCCAACTGGCCGGTGGCTGGGTAAGCACGCTCCAGGCGAACAACGGGGTAAGCAGCAGGGTCGCACCGAGCATGCTGCCCAGGGCCGACAGGCGGCTGTCCAGGCCGCTGACCCAGCGGCGGGCCAGGTAGCCGGCAAACCCATAGCAGGTCGTGGCCGCCAGGCACGCCAGGGCGCCTTGCAAGAGGGCTGCATCCAGGGCAACAGGCCCCGCGCCGCTCAGGATACCCACGCCGAACAGGCCCAGGAAAATGCCGCTCAACTTGGCCAACGTCATGGGTTCCTTGAAGAACAACACGCCGATCAGCACGCCCATCAAAGGGGTCGTGGCATTGAAGATGGCCGAATAACCGGCCGGCAGCACCTGGGCTGCCACCGAGTAAAAGGTGGCCGGAATGCCCGAGTTGATCATGCCCAGCACCAGGCAGGCGCCTAACTTACCCTGGAAATCCCAGCGTACGCGCGCTGCGCCCAGCAGCGCGATCAAGCCCAGGCAGGCGATGGAGACACGGAAGAAGGCCGTTGGCACGGTGCCCAGTACAGGGGCGATGATGCGCATGAACAGAAAGCTCGCGCCCCATACGGCAGCAAGGGTCAGCAGGCGGGCTAGGGCGGTGGGGCTCACGACGGTCTCCGGGGGCTTGGCAGGGGCGCGAGTGTACGTCAGCAGGCCGGCGGATTCTTGCGCTTTCTTGCCCAGCGAAGTTCAGCCAGTGTCCTGCCATAGCCTGTTCAAGCCCCGCGCAGGCACTTCAAGGCGCTGAAGTCGCTGCGCACCTTGGTCAGCCGATCCAGCAGCACCTGGCGCTGGGCGGGAGTGCTCTGCTGCATCAGGTCCACCACCAGGCTGCGTGCTTGCTGCTCGGTGTTCTGGAAGGCCCGGCGATAGTCGGCCGTCCATAGGCTTTCCTTGTTCTGCAGCAAGGTCGCGACCCGTGCCGGGAAGCCTGACTCGTGCCGTTGTTCCACCGCCAACAGCAGTTGCTGCTGCCAATGGGCCCGGTTGCGTATCCACTCGCTGTTCTGGTCACCCAACGCGCGGGACCAGGCGCCAACCCGTTGCCGCTGTGTCTCGGTCAGCTCGCCGAACCAAGGCTTGAGGCGTTTTTCCATGCGCTCGGCGCGCTCGCTGATCTGGCGGGGCAGGGGCGTATCGACATATTCTTTGCGCCGCTCGGCAATATCGTCACGAAACGCATCGCGCATCTCCGCCACCTGCGCATCGCTCATGCCTTGCAGCAACTCGGTGGCCGACGGCGTGATTTCGGCCGCGACCCGGCCAATCGCCTCGCGGGCCTCCTCGGTGCGCTGCTGCAGCGCCTGGTCGGTGACTTGGTTATCGGCCACCATGGTGCGCAGGCGGTCCAGCCAGTCGAGGTAGCCGGGCAGTTGCGTCTGGCAGTGCCACGCCAGGTGCTGCCTGAGGCGATCATCGAGCAGGGTTTTCTGCTCGCGGTTCATGTCCAGGTAGTCGCCCAGCGACCAGGGCACCAGGCGATCGAGGTTGCGATAGGCCAGGTCGATGCGGCTGCAGGCGCCCAGCATCAGGGCGAAACCCAGGCAGATCGACAGGACTTTGAGCAGGCGTGCAGGCATGTGCGGGTCCTTGCAGTGGCAGCCAAGGGGTAGACGCAGCACGAGACCTGCGGTTCCACCGGATGGCACGTGGAAGCGTGAGCGGCGATGAACCGACCGCAGGCTTTGACACCAGGGCGGGTCTATCCGGAAAATAGCCGCCTTGACTTGAGGATGTTCGAAAATGGCTCTGCTTGGGCGTTACAACAGTTTGCAAATTGTTAAGCACGTGGACTTCGGCCTATACCTGGACGGCGGTGCCGACGGGGAAATCCTGCTGCCGTCCCGTTACATTCCCAAGGGTGCCGAGACCGAAGTCGATGACTGGCTGAACGTGTTCATCTACCTCGATAGCGAAGACCAGCTGATTGCCACCACCGAGAAGCCCAAGGTGCAGGTGGGCGAGTTCGCCAGCCTCAAGGTCAAGGACATCAACGGTGCGGGTATCTTCCTGGACTGGGGCCTGTCCAAGGACCTGCTGATGCCCTATTCCGAAGAAGCACGGCCGCTGAAGATCGGTGACTATTGCGTGGTGCACGTGTACCTGGACAAGCGCACCCGCCGCATCACCGCCACCTCGCGCCTGGACCGTTACCTCGACACCACGCCTGCAGACTACAAACCTGGTCAGCCGGTTGAGCTGCTGGTGGCCGGCGAAACGCCGATGGGGTTCAAGGCCATCATCAACAACCGTCACTGGGGCTTGATTCACAAGAACGAGGTGTTCAAGTTCCTGCGCTCAGGCATGCACGAGCAGGGTTACATCAAGGAAGTGCGGGCCGACGGCAAGGTTTCGCTCAGCTTGCAGCCGGTGGGCGCTGCGCTGTCCGACAGCTTGCAGGAGCAGATCATGGCGCGCCTTGACGCCGAGGGTGGGGTGTTGCCTGTTTCGGACAAGAGCGACCCTGCCTTGATCAGCAAGCTGTTCAATGTCAGCAAGGGCAATTTCAAGAAGGCCATTGGCGGGCTGTTCAAGCAGGGCCGCATCGTCATCCATGACGACCGGATCGAGAAAGCCTGATCAGCCCTGCACGAAGGTGTTGAAGTCCAGCTGATCGCCACCGGGGCGCGTGTCGCGCAGCAACGAGTCGCGGTCAGCGCTCAGGGCCAGGCTGATGGTGGAGCGACGCTTGCCAGGGTTGCGCACTTCCATCTGCTCTTGGTGGGCCCGCAGGAAGTTGATCGGCACCTTCAGGTGCTGAAGTTCATCGGTCAGCGGGGTATGCAGCAGCAGGTTGACCCAGTCGGGCTGGCCTTTGCGAAGCAAGGCCACCGGGACCTCGAACCACCACAGGTTGCGCTTGGGGTCGAGAATGGCGAACAGCGTATTGGCACTGGTCAGCACCGGGCGCGCCAGTGCGCTGTTGCGTCGGGCGATGGCAGCGGGTTTGTCGAGTTTCATGCAGGTTCCTGCGGGTCGAAGCCTTCAAAGGCCGCATTGTGAGGGGTGGCACCTTGGCGGGCAAGGTTTCAGGCCCTGATCCCCGCATTTACGCCTACGCCTTTCAACCGTTTGGCTTGTTGACGCAAATTTCTTGAAACTCCTGTGCAAGCGGCTGGGTCAACCTTCTGTCGGCACGATACGCGTGCTACATCACAGGAGTTTTGCCATGAGCGGTACTGGAGACAAAATTAAAGGTATGGCCAACGAGGCAATGGGCAACATCAAGCAAGGTGTTGGCAACCTCACTGACAACGAAAAACTCAAAGGCGAAGGCAAGGCCCAGGAAATCAAGGGCGAAGGCCAGCAGGTCAAAGGCGACGTGAAAAACAAGGCCGACGACCTGACCAAGTAATGATTCACGCCTGCCGAGCCGTCCTCTGCGCTTCGAAACAGGGGACGGTGACCGGCAGAAGTATTCAAAGCCGTTGCATGACGACCGGGAGCAGCACCCCAAGCGCAGGGTCTATTAGACTGAACGTCAGATCGATCAAGCGGCGAAAGGAGACGCTATGATTTTTTCCGCCTTGCAGGGCTTACCCTTGCACCGCGTACTGGTGCGCACCGTCAACGAATTCCTCGATGACGAGATGTCCACTTATGCTTCGGCATTGGCCTACCAGGCTCTTTTCTCGTTGTTCCCCTTCCTATTGTTTCTCATTGCCCTGATCGGTTTCCTGCACCTGCCAGACTTCTTTTCCTGGCTGCGCTTGCAGTCAGAACTGGTCTTGCCGCCCCAGGCCCTTGAGCAGGTCAACCCGGTCATCGACCAATTGCAGCAGTCCAAGGGTGGTTTGCTGTCGGTGGGTATCGTCATTGCCCTGTGGACGGCCTCGGCCGGCGTGCGCCTGATGATGAGCGCCATGAACGCGGCCTATGATGTACCAGAAGGGCGCCCGGTCTGGAAACGCATCCCGCTGTCGGTGCTGTACACCATCGGGTTGGCAGGCATGCTGCTGGCGGCCGCTGCGCTGATGGTGCTGGGACCGCAGGTCATGGAGTGGATCGCGGCGCAGATTGGCATGGAAGAGTTCATCGTCACCCTGTGGACCATTCTTCGCTGGCCGGTGATCGTGATTCTGCTGATGGTCGCGGTCGCGGTGATCTACTACGTCATGCCCGATGTGGAGCAGAAATTTCGCTTCATCACCCCGGGCTCGGTGCTGGCGGTCGTGGTGTGGATCATCGCGTCGCTAGGCTTTGCCTACTACGTGAAGACGTTCGCAGACTACAACGCCATGTACGGCAGCATCGGGGCGATCATCGTACTGCTGCTGTACTTCTACATCTCGGCTGCTGTGCTGTTGCTGGGCGCAGAGATGAACGCGGTGATCGAGCACATGTCGGCCGAGGGCAAGGACCCAGGCGAAAAAGACTTCGATGGCACCCGCGACGACGAGAAGCCCAAGGTATTGGGCAAGGAACGCCCCGGTGCTGATGAAGCGGCGGGCGTTGAACCTACCCCGCGCTGACCTGCCCCGGTTGGGCGGTGCGCTCCAGCGCTATCAAGGCCTTGCTGCGTTGATAGCGCTGGAACTTGTCATGCAGCGACCGGGGTAGCGCTCCAGCCGGCGCGAACCCCTGGCGTCCGTAATAGAGGGCGAGCGATGGATGGCAAAACAACCATGTGCTGGCGCAGGCGTTCTCCAGGGCCGCTGCGACCAATTGCTCACCCACGCCTTCCGAGCGCCGATCAGGCGCCACCAACAGCCCCGTCAGCCACTGACCACCGTCCACCTCGCTGAGGGACAACCCAGCAATGATGCCCGGCGACCTGGCCACCCAAAACGTGCCCTGCGCAGGGGCGCGCATGCGCGAGCCCTGTTGGCGATAGAAGTGGTCGAGCAGCCGCCGTTCCGGGGCTGAAAGCCGGGTGCAGTGCACTGGCGGCCATGACTGCACGACGGTGCTCAGCTGGCCACGAAGTTCGGCGGGGAAACCAGTTCGACGATTTGCTGCTTGCGCGGTGCCAGGATCTCGGCTTCACCCTCGACGACCAGTTCGTTGTGCTGGTTGTACACGTTGGTGGCGATACGCACTTTGAACTTGGGCAGTTTTTCCAGGATTTCCAGGCGCACCGTCAGGGTGTCGCCGATCTTGACCGGCTTCTGGAAGCTCATCTGCTGGCCCAGGTAGATGGTACCAGGGCCTGGTAACGTGCAGGCCACCGCCGCACTGATCAACGCGCCGCTGAACATGCCATGGGCAATGCGCTCGCGGAACATGCTCTTGGCCGCGAACTCGGCATCCAGGTGCACCGGGTTGTGATCGCCGGACATGGCGGCGAACAGCTGGATGTCGCGCTCCTCGACCAACTTCGTGTATTCGGCTTTCTGGCCGACTTCAAGGGCTTCGTAGGGCGTGTTGCTGAGCTGGGACATCAGGGCTTCCTTAAGCAGTACAGGTCGGATGCCGGTCGCACGCAGGGCGTCGGCCAGACGGGTGAGACGCTTGCCGGGGTCGCCCGGATCACATTTTGCGCCCACGTCAGTGTACCCACAGTCGAGCAAATTGCAGGAAGGGCACAAATAAGATTCACAATGTTAATGGCAGGCGCTGACGGCTGGGCCGTGCCTGGCTTACCTGCTAACGTCGAATCAACGCCTGTGCATCGCCTGCGCGCAGGCACTCGGACTAATCAGGACGCAGTGCAGGTCCCGGCAGAGGAACAACAATAAATGCAAGCCGACTTCTGGAATGACAAGCGCCCGGCGGGCGTGCCTTCCACCTTGGACATGCAAGCCTACGCGTCTGTGGTCGAGGTGTTCGAACGCTCCTGCAAGCGCTTTGCCGATCGTCCGGCCTTCAGCAACCTGGGCGTGACCTTGACCTACGCCGACCTTGATCGCCTGTCGGCTGCCTTCGCCAGCTGGCTGCAGCAACATACCGACCTCAAGCCGGGCGACCGCATCGCGGTGCAGATGCCCAACGTGCTCCAGTACCCCATCGCGGTGTTCGGCGCCATGCGCGCAGGGCTGATCGTGGTCAACACCAATCCGCTGTACACCGAGCGCGAAATGCGGCACCAGTTCAAGGACAGTGGTACCCGGGCGCTGGTGTACATGAACCTGTTCGGCAAGCGTGTGCAGACGGTCCTGCCCGATACCGGTATTGAGTACCTGATCGAAGCGAAGATGGGCGACATGCTGCCCACGCTCAAGGGCTGGCTGGTCAACACCGTGGTCGACAAGGTCAAGAAGATGGTGCCGGCCTATGCGCTGCCCCAGGCTGTGTCGTTCAAGCAGGTGCTGCGCCAGGGCCGCGGTGGCGTGCCCCAGCCTGTGCCCTTGGGCCTGGGTGACATCGCCGTGCTGCAGTACACCGGCGGCACGACGGGGCTGGCCAAGGGCGCAATGCTCACCCACGGCAACCTGGTGGCGAACATGCTGCAGGTGCTGGCGTGCTTCTCCCAACATGGGCCGGACGGGCAGAAGCTGCTCAAGGATGGCGAAGAGGTGATGATCGCGCCGTTACCGCTCTACCACATCTATGCTTTCACTGCGAACTGCATGTGCATGATGGTCACCGGCAACCACAACGTATTGATCACCAACCCGCGGGACATACCTGGCTTCATCAAGGAGCTGGGCAAGTGGCGGTTTTCTGCGTTGCTGGGCCTCAACACCCTGTTCGTCGCGCTGATGGACCACCCCAGCTTCCGCCAGCTCGATTTCTCCGCACTCAAGGTCACCAATTCCGGCGGCACCGCCCTGGTCAAGGCCACGGCAGAGCGCTGGGAACAGCTGACAGGCTGCCGCATCGTCGAAGGGTACGGCCTGACCGAAACGTCCCCCGTGGCCAGCACCAACCCCTATGGCACGCTGGCGCGGCTGGGCACGGTGGGCATCCCGGTGGTGGGCACGGCCTTCAAGGTGATCGACGCCGACGGTAACGAGCTGGCGTTGGGGGAACCCGGCGAGCTGTGCATCAAAGGCCCGCAGGTCATGAAGGGCTACTGGCAGCAACCCGAGGCCACGGCCGAGGCACTGGACGCCGAAGGCTGGTTCAAGACCGGTGACATTGCCGTGATCGACCCGGACGGCTTTACCCGCATCGTCGACCGCAAGAAGGACATGATCATCGTGTCTGGCTTCAACGTATACCCCAACGAAGTCGAAGAGGTGGTGATGGGCCATCCCAAGGTGGCCAACTGTGCCGCCATCGGCGTGCCGGACGAACGTTCCGGCGAAGCGGTGAAGCTGTTCGTGGTGCCGCGCGAGGGTGGTGTGGATGTCGAGGAGCTCAAGGCCTACTGCAAGGCCAACCTCACCGGCTACAAGGTGCCCAAGCACATCGTGCTGCGCGAGGCGCTGCCGATGACGCCCGTGGGCAAGATCCTGCGGCGCGAACTGCGCGACGCCAGCTAGATCGGTAGCCTGCGGTGAGAACGTGGTGCCGTGCGCCAGGGCCTCTGGCACGGCACATCCTGCTGGACGCCCAGGCTAATTAAGTCAAATACTCTAAACGTGACCCGAAGCATTCTTTGAGTCACTTTTGTGACTGTCAAGCCCGCTTTGGGCTCTAGTAGACCCTCGGCAAAGCTGCTACTCTCGGCCCGCTTTCAGATGATCTGGTTTGCATCAGGCCGTCATCTCATATCAATAATAAACGCCTCGACGCGTGAAACGAACTTCGCTGTTGCTGAAGGAGTGGGCTTGCATGATCGACCATTTTTGGAAGGACAAGTATCCGGCCGGTATCGCGGCGCAGATCGATCCCGACGAATTCCCCAACATCCAGGCGGTACTCAAGCAATCCTGCCAGCGCTTCGCCGACAAACCGGCCTTCAGCAACCTGGGCAAGACCCTCACTTACGGTGAGTTGTATACCCTGTCCGGTGCCTTTGCCGCCTGGTTGCAGCAGCATACCGACCTAAAGCCCGGTGACCGTATCGCGGTGCAGTTGCCTAATGTGCTGCAGTACCCAGTGGCGGTGTTCGGTGCCATGCGCGCCGGCTTGATCGTCGTGAACACCAACCCGCTGTACACCGCCCGGGAAATGGAGCACCAGTTCAAGGACTCCGGCGCCAAGGCGTTGGTGTGTCTGGCGAACATGGCGCACCTGGCCGAGAAGGTGGTGCCCAAGACCCAGGTCAAGCACATCATCGTCACCGAGGTGGCAGACCTGCTGCCCCCGCTCAAGCGGCTGCTGATCAACAGCGTGATCAAGTACGTCAAGAAGATGGTGCCGGCCTATCACCTGCCCAGCGCCGTGCGCTTCAACGATGCCCTGGCCCTGGGCAAGGGCCAGCCGGTGACCGAGGCCAACCCGCAGGCCGATGACGTGGCCGTGTTGCAATACACCGGCGGTACCACCGGTGTGGCCAAAGGCGCCATGCTGACTCACCGCAACCTGGTGGCCAACATGCTGCAGTGCCGGGCGCTGATGGGCTCGAACCTGCAGGAAGGGTGCGAGATCCTCATCACCCCGCTGCCGCTATACCACATCTACGCCTTCACCTTCCATTGCATGGCCATGATGCTGATCGGCAACCACAACGTGCTGATCAGCAACCCCCGCGACCTGTCCGCCATGGTCAAGGAGCTGGGCAAGTGGAAGTTCACGGGCTTCGTGGGTCTCAATACGCTGTTCGTGGCGCTGTGCAACAGCGATGCGTTCCGCGCCCTGGACTTCTCGGCCTTGAAGATCACCCTGTCCGGCGGCATGGCGCTGCAACTGAGCGTTGCCGAGCGTTGGCGTACGGTGACCGGTTGCGCCATCTGCGAAGGATACGGCATGACCGAAACCAGCCCGGTGGCCGCCGTGAACCCGGCGCAGGCCAACCAGGTGGGCACCATTGGCATTCCGGTGCCGTCCACGCTGTGCAAGATCGTCGACGACGCCGGCAACGAGCTGCCCTTGGGCGAAGTGGGCGAACTCTGCGTCAAGGGCCCTCAGGTGATGAAAGGCTACTGGCAGCGCGAGGAGGCCACCGCCGAGATTCTCGACAGCGACGGCTGGCTCAAGACCGGCGACATCGCCCTGATCCAGCCCGACGGCTACATGCGTATCGTCGACCGCAAGAAGGACATGATTCTGGTGTCCGGCTTCAACGTCTATCCCAATGAACTCGAAGACGTGCTGGCGGCGGTGCCCGGCGTGTCGCAGTGTGCGGCCATCGGCATTCCGGATGAGAAATCCGGCGAGCTCATCAAGGTCTTCGTCGTGGTCAAACCCGGTATGACCGTGACCAAGGAGCAGGTGATGGAGCACATGCGTGCCAACCTCACCGGGTACAAGGTGCCGCGTCAGGTCGAGTTTCGCGACACCTTGCCGACCACCAATGTCGGCAAGATCCTGCGCCGCGAACTGCGTGACGAAGAGCTCAAGAAGCTCAACCTCAAGAAAAGCGCCTGACCTGGCGTGCACCGCCCGCAATCGCCTTGCAGCCCTTTTGATGAGGCCGCGCAGGGCGATTGACGGGCCTGGGCTTCAGCGCAGTTTTTCCAGCATCTGGTAGTACCACATGCCCGCCGCCAAGAGCGGGTTGCCCAACACGTCCCCCATCGGCACACGCACATGCTTGCACTGGGCGAAGGTGTCGAATTTCTCCAGCGTGCCCGTCAGGGCTTGCGCCATGATTTCGCCCATGATGTGACTGGTGGCGATGCCGTGCCCGGAATACCCTTGGCAGTACCAGACATGGTCCGAAAGCTTGCCCACTTGGGGAATCCGGTTGACCACGATGCCCATGGCGCAGCTCCACTGGAACGCGATGGGCACGCCCTTCAAGGCTGGGAAGGTGCGCTCGATGCAGGGGCGCAGTTCAGCTTCGATATCCCGCGAGTCGCGCCCTGAGTAATTGGCGCCGCCGCCGAACAGCAGGCGCTTGTCGGCCGTCAGGCGGTAGTAGTCCAGCACGAACCGGCAATCGTAGACGGCCAGGTCATGCGGGTTGATCTGCGCTGCCAGCTCGCCCAGTGGCGCCGTGGTGACGATGCCGCCCATGGCCGGGAATATCTTGCCCTTGAGCTGGCGCTTTTCCAGCTTGTGGTAGACATCGCCCGCCAGCATGACTTGGCGCGCGTCTACACGCCCATGGGCCGTCACCACGGCAGGGCGGGCGCCGTGGATGATTTCCAGCACTTCGGTCTGCTCGAAGATCAGCGCGCCCAGGCCGTGGGCGGCGCGGGCTTCGCCCAGGCACAGGTTCAGCGGGTGCAGGTGCAGGTTGCGACGGTTCTTGAGGGCGCCCAGATACAGGGGGCTTTGCAGGTGCTCGGCCATCGCCTGGCGGTCGAGCAGTTCGACCTGATCCCCCATGCCATAGCGCTGTGCCTGGGCCTCGAAAGCCCGTAGCTCGTCCAGGTGCGAGGGCTTCATGGCCGCGTGCAGGTGACCGTGCTTGAGGTCGCAGTCGATGCCATAGCGGGCCACCCGTTGCTCGATGATCTGGTGGCCCCGCCAGCGCAGGTGCCAGATGAAATCGTCCACGTCGCTGCCCAGCCGCTTGCGCATCTGTGCACGCATGGCCTCGTCCCCCGACAGGCTGCCGGTCACTTGCCCGCCATTGCGCCCGCTGGCGCCCCAGCCCACCCGGTTGGCCTCGACCACCGCGACCTTCAGGCCGCGTTCGGCCAGCTCCACAGCCGTTGCCAAGCCGGTGAAGCCCGCGCCGATGATTGCCACGTCCACCTGTACGGTGCCCTTGAGCTGGGGGTAGGTGGTGGGGTCGTTGAGGGTGGCGGTGTAGTAGGACGGTGCACGTTGCGCCGGGTCTTTGTTGACTGCTGCGTTCATGGGTAATCCTTGTTCTGTATGGGGCTCAGGCCTGGTGCAGGTACCAGCGCCAGTCCTGTTCGCTGACTTCGGCCATGAATTGACGGTACTCGGCGCGCTTGACCTTCAGGTACACGCCAAGAAACGCATCGCCCAATGCATCGCGGGCCCAAGTGGACTGCTCCAGGGCCTGCAGCGCGGTGAGCCAGTCAGTTGGCAGGTGTTCGGTCGCCTGGGCATAACCGTTGCCCTGAATCGGCGCGCCTGGGTCGAGCTGATCACGTATGCCGGCGTGACTGGCGGCCAAAATGGCGGCGGCAGCCAGATACGGGTTCGCGTCGGCCCCGCAGATACGGTGCTCTACATGCCGGCTGTTGGCCGGTCCGCCCGGCACCCGCAGGCTGACTGTGCGGTTGTCCACGCCCCAGGTGGGCGACAGGGGCGCGTAGCTGTTGGCCTGGAAGCGGCGGAAGGAGTTGGCGTTGGGGCAAAACAGCAGCAGCGACTCGTGCAGGTGCTGCAACATGCCGGCCACTGCCTGGCGCAGCAGCGGTGTGCCGGCCGGGTCTTTGCTGGCGAACAGGTTACGGCCGGCGCTGTTGGCCAGGCTCAGGTGCATGTGCATGCCAGTGCCGGCCAGGTGGCCGAACGGCTTGGCCATGAAGCAGGCCTGCATGCCGTGGGCGTGGGCGACGCCTTTGACCAAGCGCTTGTAGCGTACCGCCTGATCCATCGCCTGCAGCGCATCACCGTGTTCGAGGGTGATTTCCACCTGGCCTGGGGCGTATTCCGAAATGGCCGTGCGCGCGGGTATGCCTTGCGCCTTGCAGGCTGCGTACAGGTCTGCCAGGAACGGCTCGATCTGCTCCAGCTCCCGCAGCCCATACACCTGAGTGCTGCGAGGGCGTCCGCCGTCCCGGTCGAGCGCCGGCTGTGGATGGCCGTGGGCATCGCGCTGCTGGTCGAGCAGGTAGAACTCCAGTTCGCAGGCCATCACGGGGTGATAACCATCGGCCTTCAGGGCGTCGACGGTGCGCAACAGTACATGACGAGGGTCGGCCACGCTGGCAGGCAGGCCTTGGCGCGGGTGCATGCTCACTTGCAGCGCTGCGGTCGGCACCCGGCGCCAGGGCAGGCGAACCAGGCTGCCATCGAGTGGGTAGGCGCGGCAATCGATGTCGCCGACATCCCAGACCAGGCCCGAATCTTCCACGTCGTCGCCGTTTACGGTAAGGCCGAGAATGGTGCTGGGTAATGGCCGACCGGTCTGGTATACGGCCAGCAGTTCATCACGGTGCAGCAGCTTGCCGCGTGGCACGCCGTTGGCGTCGAGGATGAACAGTTCGAACAGATCGATATCGGGGTTGGCGGCCAGGAACTGGCTGGCCTGATCCACAGGTGCAAAGTGCATAATCATTCGCTCGCGAACGCTCAGGCCTCTGCCTGTGCAGGCGGCCTGGCTGGGTCAAACGGCCCTACGCAGGCCGGGTGAGGTCATGCAGGCATGAGCGAGGTGTCGGGCGGGCGGGCGTGACGGCAGTGCCACAATGCCCAGAAGGCGAGGATGACATGCACCAGCGGATTCTCGCCGCACAGCGTCTGGGGCTTCGACGGCGAAGGGCGTTTGGACGATGGTGGGCTGGGCAGGGCGGGAATCATGCATTCGATACTCACATGTCGGTTGTGGAGAATTAAAGTAGTGAATGGCAACCTTTGCATCGGGATTGGCTAAACATTTGCCTGGGGCGCAAATGGTTAGGGTCCAGTGCTCAGTGGTCGAGCTCGCTATCTGCGCACCCACGAACCTTGCCGCATCATTGCCGTTGCCGTTGCCGTTGCCGTTGCCGTTGCCGTTGCCGTTGCCGTTGCCGTTGT
>NZ_BBIQ01000018.1 GCF_000730565.1 Pseudomonas fulva NBRC 16637 = DSM 17717
CGTTTACCCGCGTTTTGCGGGACTTTAAAGGCTCATTCGCATATTGAATGGGCCTTTTGTTTTTTCTACCAAAAAATCCCTAACGCCGCTCTCCCTTCTGGGGTGGACATTTCTGGTCCGCTCACTGCTAAATCCCCTTTTTGCCCCATGGGACATGAACATGAGCTGGGACCTGCCCACACCTTTCATAATCGACGTGCTTGTCGGCAGCGAAGACATCGATGGACTGGGGCATGCCAACAATGCCGTCTACGTCACTTGGCTGGAACGTTGCGCCTGGCGACATTCCCAACGCCTGGGGTTGGACCTTGCGGCGTATCGCCTGCTTGATCGCGCCATGGCGGTGGTCCGTCACGAAATCGATTACCTCGCCGCCGCTTACGAAGGTGACGAATTGGAGTTAGCCACCTGGATCGTCGACTGGGATCAGCGTCTGCGCATGACCCGACGGTTTCAGCTGCGTCGTGCGCGTGATGGGATGACCTTGCTTCGCGCCCGGACCACCTTTGCGTGTATCGAGCTGTCTACTGGCAAACCCAAGCGCATGCCTGCCGAATTTCTGGACGGCTACGGGCCAGCGCTGATGCCCGCCTGAAGCACGCCTAAATTTTGCTAGACTGCCGCCTTTTGCGCCGAGATCATTCCATGCAAATTGCCCTGGCCCCCATGGAGGGGCTGGTCGACAACATTCTGCGAGACGTACTGACCCGCGTAGGCGGCGTCGATTGGTGCGTCAGTGAATTCATCCGCGTCTGTGATCGCCTGCTGCCAGCCTCCTCGTTCCATAAATTGGCCCCCGAGCTGAGCAACGGCGCGCATACGGCGGCAGGCGTGCCCATGCGCGTGCAACTGCTGGGGTCCGACCCAGCGTGCCTTGCCGATAACGCTGCATTGGCCTGCGAGCTGGGCGCCCCGGTCATCGACCTCAACTTTGGCTGCCCCGCCAAGACGGTGAACAAGTCCCGGGGTGGGGCGGTGCTGCTCAAGGAGCCTGAGTTGCTCCACGCCATTGTCCGCGAGGTCCGGCGCGCGGTGCCTGCCGCGATCCCCGTCACCGCCAAGATGCGCCTGGGTTTCGACACCCCGGATGGGGCGCTGGACTGTGGCGTGGCCCTGGCTGAGGGCGGGGCGGCCCATTTGGTGGTACATGCCCGGACCAAGGTTGAAGGCTACAAGCCGCCTGCGCACTGGGAGTGGGTGGCGCGCGTGCAGGACGTGGTCAAGGTGCCGGTGTTCGCCAATGGCGAGATATGGACGGTCGACGACTGGCGTCGCTGCCGGGAAGTCAGCGGCGCTGAGCACATCATGCTGGGGCGTGGCCTGGTTTCTCGCCCTGACCTGGGTGTGCAGATTGCCGCAGCCAATGCCGGAACGCCCTACCAGGCCATGGGTTGGGAGCAATTGCTGCCGCTACTTCAGGCGTTCTGGCTTCAAGCCCAGGCCAAACTATCACCCCGATACGCCCCGGGACGAATGAAGCAATGGGTCGCCATGTTGACGCGCAGCTACCCTGAGGCCGTGCTGCTGTTCGCCGAGCTGCGCCGCGAAGATGACTGCGCGCGCATCGGGCGCTTGCTTGGCGTGGCGTCGACGGCAGATCAAGCGCAGGTGGCGTGACCACCTGGCACAGGCGAAATTTTTTTTGCACGGCCCTTGAAAGCGCCTTGATGGACCTTATCTCTTGAGTACGCGATGCCGAATTCGGGTCGCGTAATGACTTACTTGCTGATATCTCAGGAGTTATGACCATGACTACCGCTTTCTCTCTTGCACCACTGTTCCGCCACTCCGTTGGTTTCGACCGCTTCAATGACCTGTTCGAATCCGCGGCACGTAATGAGGCTGGTAGCAGCTACCCGCCCTACAATGTGGAAAAGCACGGTGATGACCAGTACCGCATCGTGGTTGCCGCGGCTGGTTTCCAGGAAGAGGATCTCGACCTTCAGGTCGAAAAAGGCGTGCTCACCGTGACCGGTGGCAAGCGTGACAATGGCTCGGCAGAAGTGACATACCTGCACCAGGGCATTGCCCAGCGCGCCTTCAAGCTCTCCTTCCGTCTGGCTGACCACATCGAGGTCAAGGCTGCGGGCTTGGCCAACGGTCTGCTTAGCATCGATCTGCTGCGTATCGTGCCTGAAGAAGCCAAGGCCAAGCGCATCCCGATCAACGGCGAGCAACCCGCGCTGAACTGATCCAGCGCATCACCAAGAAGGGCACCCCAGGGTGCCCTTCTTGCGTTGTGCAGGCGCGCGGTCACTTCAGGGCGCTTGCAACAGTTGCCGGAACGCCTGCAGCGGCAAAGGCCGGCTGTGCAGGTAGCCCTGGTACAGGTGACACCCCAATTTTTCCAGAAACGCCAGCTGTTCGGTCAGCTCTACACCCTCGGCGATTACCGCAAGCCCGAGGCTAAGCGCCATGGCCACGATGGCGCGGACGATTTCAGCATCGTTGGGGTCTATCGTTACGTCACGGACGAATGTCTGGTCAATCTTCAGTGCATCGACGGGCAGGCGTTTGAGGTAGGTCAGCGAGGAATACCCCGTGCCGAAGTCGTCCATGGCAAACGTTACCCCGTGGCTTTGCAACGCCCGCATCTTGGCAATGGTGTCTTCCAGGTTCTGAATGACGATACCTTCGGTGATTTCGAGCTTGAGCACTTTCCTGGGCAACTGACTGTCGTCGAGGCTGCGCAGGACGCGGCCAACAAAATCTTTCTGGCGAAATTGCCGCGGGCTGATGTTGACGCACAGGCTGAAATCGTCGGCATCTATCAAGCCGTCGGCCAGCAGGTGGGCGCAGGCAACGCAAGCCTCATCGAGTACCCAATTGCCCACCTCCAGAATCAACCCGCTTTCCTCAAGGACCTGAATGAACTGGCCCGGCGACTGCTGGCCGAGTTGAGGGTGGTGCCAGCGCAGCAGCACCTCGGCACCGACGATCCGGTTGTCGCGGGCGTCGATCTGCGGTTGATAATGCAGGGCCATTTCGCCACGGGCCAGCGCCAGGCGTAAATCACTCTCCATGCGCAGGCGTTCGCTGGCCGCCTTCTGCATGCTGGCATGAAACAGTTGAGTCGTATTGCGCCCGGAGTCCTTGGCGCGATAAAGCGCGATGTCGGCGCGTTTGAGCAGGTCGGCAGGCGTTGTGCCGTGGTCCGGGATCAAGGCCACGCCAATGCTGGGTGTCACCTGCAGGCGTTGGCCGTCGAGTGACATGGGCTGGGCCAGCAGCGCGCGTAGGGTGTCAGCCAACTGGCGAACCGTATCCTCGACCTCATCACGATCGCCTTCCAGGCCGCTGAGCAGTACCACGAACTCGTCACCGCCCAGCCGTGCCACGGTATCCTCTACACGTACACTGGCCTCTAGTCTGGCCGTGATGATCTTGAGCACTGCATCACCGACCGGATGGCCCAGCGAGTCGTTGATGTGCTTGAAATGGTCCAGATCGAGGAAAAGCAGGGCGCCGCGCAGATTGCGCTGCTTGAGCAAGGCGATCTGCTGACCCAGCCGCTCCATCAGCAGAGCACGGTTCGGAAGATTGGTCAGCGGGTCGTGGTAGGCAAGGTGACGGATCTGTGCCTGGGCGTGTTTCAGTTGGCTGACGTCCCGCGCGGTCATCAGCAGGCACTGCACGTCGTTGAGCAGGATCTGCTCCACGGACACCTCTACCGTCAGGAGATCGCCGCGCTTGTTGCGCCCCAGCATTTCTCGGTGGTGTACCCGGCCATGCTCGCGCAGTTCGGCCAGCAGGGTGGTTCGCTGTTGCGCATCGGTCCAGATGCCGATGTCGAAAACGGTGCGCCCGACGACCTCGCCCGCCGAGTATCCGGTCAAACGGCAGAAACCGTCGTTGATTTCCAGGTAACGCCCGGTTGCGCATTCAGTGATGGTGATGGCGTCCGGGCTTGAGTGAAACGCCTTGGCGAATTTCTCTTCGCTGGATTTGAGCGCTGCCTCTGCCCGCTGTTGTTGGGTGATGTCGCGCAGCGTGGTGACGCTGCAGGGTTGGCCGTCCACTGTGATCAGGCGGCTGGAGATCAGGCAGGTCAAGGCGTCGCCACTGCGGTGATGGACGACCAACGCAACATTGCTCAGGGCCTGCTCGCGGATGACCCGTTCGATGCGGTGCGCACGCAGGGCCGATTCGGCCCACAAGCCTATTTCTTGGGCCGTGCGGCCGATCAACTGCTCGGTCGTCCAACCGAAGGTATGGGTGAAGGCGGGGTTGATCTCGATGAATTGTCCCGTGTCCTGGCGCGTTACGCAGATAGGGTCGGGGCTGACTTGAAACAGGCTGGCAAACTTTTCCTCCGAGGCACTCAGGCGAAGCTCGCGCTCAACCTGGTCGGTGATGTCGAGCAGGGTGCCGGCCATGCGCAGAGGGTTGCCGTGATCGTCGCGATACAAGCGCGCACGGCTTTCGATATACCGCGAAACGCCATTCTCCAACTGTACCCGGTAGGTGAACTGATAATTGCCAGCCGGCCCTTCGCGCAGGCTGCTGTAGGCCTTGCGCATGGAGAGGCGTTCCTGTTCCGGAACGCCTTCAAAAAACGCATCGAAGGACTCGTGAAAGGCTACTGGCGGCAGCCCGTGTAATTGTGCAGCCCGGGCCGAGCCGTAGAGCATGCCGCTAGGAATGTGCCAGTCCCACGTGCCTAGCTGGGCCGAATCCAGCGCAAGGTCCAGGCGCTCCTGGCTGTCCTTGAGGGCAAGATCCGCGCGCTTTCGCTCGGTGGTGTCGACGAAAGTACTGAGCTGATAGGTGGTGCCTTCAAGCTCGATGCCCTGGGTGCAAAGGATGCCGTCGTGGACCTTGCCGTCGCTGCCGCGAAACTGCACCTCCATGGTCAGCGGGCCGCCGTTAAGGCGCGAAGAATCGAGCATGTGCTGGCGTTGCGCGGCGTCGGCCCACAACCCCAACGCCACGCTGGTACGGCCGATGACCTGGCTGGCGGGCCAGGCGAATGTATCCTCGAAGTGCCGATTGACTTCGAAGATCATGCCGTCGTGACGTCGGGTCAACAAGATGGCATTGGGGCTCAGGTGGAAGAGGGTGGCAAGGCGCTTTTCAGAGTTCATCAGCGCAGTTTCCCGCTCGCGCTGGCGCGTGATCTCGCGTACCACCCCAATCATCTGCGGCCTGCCGTGCGGGTCGCAGGTCAGGCTGCCATTGATCTCCAGCCAATGCAGGCTGCCGTCTGGCCAGCGAATGCGGTGGCGCATGGCCCGCCCTACCGGTTCGCCATCGAACACCGCCTGGAACGCCTTGCGTGTTCGCGCGCGGTCCTCTTCGGCAAGCAGGTCCAGGTAATCGATGTCTCCGGGCAGGGCGCGCAGCGGGTCGAAACCGAACAGGGCCTGGGTGCCCCGGGACCAGCTTACCCGGCCGCTTTCAATATCCCAAAGCCACGCACCCAGGCGCGCACCATTCAAGGCGGCCAACAGCTGCGGCGCACTCTGCCAGGCCTGCTCCGACGCCTCGGGGTCTGCCGCATGGATTCGCGGCAGGCGCATGAAGCGGTTTGCTGATTTGGGCATGGTTACCAGACCTTTGGCATGGGGCACATCCTTGAAGGGGCCGGGCAGACGGCTGTTCAGACGCTTGCGGCATGGCCATCGAGCAGGGCCATGAACGCCTTGGCGGCGTTGGACAGGGTCCGCTCGGTGTGCAGAATGTAGCCTAGCTGGCGGGACAACCCAATGCCGGGCAAGGCGATGGGTGCCACCTGGTCGTCAAGCATCGTGCGCGGCAGCACGCTCCAGGCCAGACCGATCGATACCATCATCTTGATGGTTTCCAGGTAGTTGGTGCTCATGGCGATGTTCGGTGTCAGGCCTTGGCTTTCGAACAGACGCTGGACAATGTGGTGGGTGAACGTATTGCCTCCTGGAAACACCGCAGGGTGGCAAGACACATCGGCAAGGGTAACGGCGTCGTTGTTGGCCAATGGGTGCTCGGGGGCGGCTACGAAATCCAGCGCGTCCTGCCATACCGGTACCGCGTTGATCAGGGGGTGGGGCTCAGGTGCGAGGGTAATGACCGCCAGTTCGGCACGACCATGCAGAATCTCATCGTAGGCCTGTTCCGAATCCAGAAACTGAATATCCAACGCCACTGCCGGGTATTGGCGGGTGAAAGCCCGCAATAATGGGGGAAGGCGGTGCAGGCCGATGTGGTGGCTTGTGGCCAGGGTCAACCGCCCCCCCACTTCCCCTGACAAATTGGTCAGCGCCCGTCGGGTATCCTCAAGCACGTTGAGAATTTGGTAGGCCCTGGGAAGCAGTGCACGCCCGGCTTCGGTCAATGTCACCTCGCGGCCCAGGCGGTCGAACAACCGTGTGCTCAACTGCTGCTCCAGGCCAGCAATGCGCTTGCTGACGGCAGGCTGGGTCAGGTACAGACGCTCGGCTGCACTGGAAAAGCTGCCGATTTCCGCAATGGCGATAAATGCACTGAGATTGGCCAAGTCCATTGGGAGAATTCCTTTCGGTTATCCAAAGGATAAAAATTATGAATTTGAGTTATTCACTCTAACCCCCTAGCATCGCCCATACAAGCCAAGGGGTCTTTGGCATAGAAAGACGCTGATGAGGAACAGTCTGATGGCTGGCAAAACGCTCTACGACAAACTCTGGGAAGCCCACGAGGTCAAGCGCCGTGATGACGGCTCGTCCTTGATCTACATCGACCGTCACATCATCCATGAAGTGACCTCGCCGCAGGCTTTCGAAGGGCTGCGCCTGGCCAAGCGCAAGCCATGGCGTATCGATGCCAACATCGCCACGCCCGACCACAACGTGCCGACCACCCCGGAGCGCAAGGGCGGGATCGAAGCCATTGTCGACCAGGTGTCGCGCCTACAGGTGCAGACCCTCGACGAGAACTGTGATGAATACGGCATCGTCGAATTCAAGATGAACGACGAGCGCCAGGGCATCGTCCACGTCATCAGCCCCGAACAAGGCGCTACCTTGCCAGGCATGACCGTGGTCTGCGGCGACTCACACACCTCCACCCACGGCGCCTTCGGTGCGCTGGCCCACGGCATCGGCACCTCCGAGGTCGAACACGTACTGGCTACCCAGTGCCTGGTGGCCAAGAAGATGAAGAACATGCTGGTGCGCGTCGAAGGCCAGCTGCCGCCGGGTGTCACGGCCAAGGACATCGTCCTGGCGGTGATCGGCAAGATCGGCACTGCCGGTGGCAACGGTCACGCGATGGAGTTTGCGGGCAGTGCCATTCGCGAGCTGTCGATGGAAGGCCGCATGACCATCTGCAACATGTCCATCGAAGCCGGTGCCCGTGTTGGCTTGGTGGCCACCGACGCCACCACCATCGCTTATGTCGAAGGCCGCCCTTACTCGCCCAAGGGCGAGCAGTGGACGCGTGCTGTCCAGGCGTGGAAAGACCTGGTGTCCGATGAGGATGCCGTTTTCGATACCGTGGTCGAACTCGATGCCACGCAGATCAAGCCGCAGGTCAGCTGGGGTACCTCGCCAGAAATGGTGCTTGCCGTCGACCAGCGGGTGCCGGACCCGGCTGCCGAAGCCGACCTGGTCAAGCGTGGCTCCATTGAGCGCGCCCTGAAGTACATGGGCCTGAAGGCCAACCAGGCGATCACCGATATCCACCTGGATCGCGTGTTCATCGGCTCGTGCACCAATTCGCGCATCGAAGACCTGCGCGCGGCAGCGCAGATCGCCAAGGGCCGCAAGGTGGCGAGCAGCGTCAAGCAAGCCATCGTCGTTCCCGGCTCGGGCCTGGTGAAGGCTCAGGCCGAGCGTGAAGGCCTGGACAAGATATTCGTCGAAGCCGGCTTCGAATGGCGCGAGCCAGGCTGCTCGATGTGCCTGGCCATGAACCCGGATCGGCTGGAAAGCGGCGAGCACTGTGCATCCACCTCCAACCGTAACTTCGAAGGTCGTCAGGGCGCAGGTGGCCGCACGCACCTGGTGAGCCCGGCCATGGCCGCCGCGGCCGCCGTCACCGGCCACTTCATCGATGTCCGCGAGTTGATCCAAGGGAGCGCAGCATGAAAGCTTTCACTCAGCACATAGGCCTGGTTGCGCCGTTGGACCGTGCCAACGTCGATACCGACCAGATCATCCCCAAGCAGTTCTTGAAGTCGATCAAGCGCACAGGCTTTGGCCCCAACCTGTTCGACGAGTGGCGTTACCTGGACGTAGGCCAGCCCTATCAGGACAACAGCAAGCGCCCGGTAAACGAAGAATTCGTGCTCAATCATCCGCGCTATCAAGGCGCCAGCGTGTTGTTGGCGCGCGAGAACTTCGGTTGCGGGTCCAGCCGTGAGCATGCCCCCTGGGCCCTGGACGAGTACGGCTTTCGGAGCATCATCGCGCCAAGCTTTGCCGATATCTTCTTCAACAACAGCTTCAAGAACGGCTTGCTGCCGATCATCCTCAGCGATGAAGAAGTCGATGAGCTGTTCAAGCAGGTAGAAGCCGCGCCAGGTTACCAGCTGACCATCGACCTGCAGGCCCAGGCGGTGACACGTCCGGACGGCAAGGTGCTGCACTTCGAGATCGACGCATTCCGCAAGCATTGCCTGCTCAATGGCCTGGACGACATTGGCCTGACCCTGCAGGACAGCGATGCGATCAAGGCGTTCGAGGGCAAGCACCGTGCTGCGCAACCCTGGCTGTTCCGTGACGCCTGACTGAAGCGAACGCGCTCACCGGCCTGCTTGCCAGCAGGTCGGTGCAAGCCGGATCGCCCACGCTCTCTGGCGACAGCCTGTACCACTGCCGCCATGGTCGATCCCGTATCGGCAACTCCTCCATCACCAGGACATCCCAATGACTCGTACACAGCATACCGATGTGGTTCAGCGCCAATTTGGCGATCAGGCGGGTGCCTACCTCAGCAGCGCCGTGCATGCTCAAGGCAGCGAGTTCGCGCTGTTGCAGGCCGAGTTGCAGGGGCAGGGCGATGCACGCGTGCTGGACCTGGGCTGCGGGGCAGGTCACGTCAGCTTCCAGGTTGCGCCGCTGGTGGCGCAGGTGGTCGCGTACGACCTTTCCCAGTCCATGCTGGACGTCGTCGCCAACGCTGCCGCCGATCGCGCGCTGACCAATATCATGACCGAGCGTGGCGCGGCAGAATCGCTGCCATTTGCCGATGCGTCGTTCGACTATGTGTTCAGCCGCTACTCAGCCCATCACTGGAGCGACCTGGGCCTGGCGCTGCGCGAGGTGCGCCGCGTGCTCAAGCCGGGCGGCGTGGCGGCATTCATCGACGTCATGTCGCCTGGTAGCCCGCTGCTGGACACGTACCTGCAAGCGGTAGAAGTGCTGCGCGACACCAGTCATGTTCGCAATTACTCTGCTGCCCAGTGGCAGCGCCAGGTCAGCGAGGCTGGCCTGCGTGTTCGCAGTCATGCCCGGCAGTCACTGCGCCTGGAATTCGGCAGTTGGGTCGAGCGCATGCGCACCCCTGAGCCGATGCGCCTGGCCATCCGCGAACTGCAGCAAGCCATGGGCGAAGAAGTACGGCAGTATTACCAGATCGAGGCCGATGGCTCGTTCAGCACGGATGTGCTGGTGCTGTGGGCAGAACGTTAAGCCTTTTTCGGCGCGGCCCGATTCGCCGCGCTGCGTGAATGCATAGAGGAAAGCATGAGCAAGCAGATTTTGATTCTTCCGGGTGATGGCATCGGTCCTGAAATCATGGCCGAAGCCGTCAAGGTGCTGGAGTTGGCCAATGACAAGTACCAGCTCGACCTCAGCCTGACCCATGACGTGATCGGTGGCGCAGCCATCGACAAGCACGGGGTGCCGCTGGCCGATGAAACCCTGGAGCGTGCACGCCAGGCCGATGCCGTGCTGCTCGGCGCCGTAGGCGGTCCCAAGTGGGACAAGATCGAGCGTGACATTCGTCCTGAGCGCGGCCTGCTGAAGATCCGCTCGCAACTGGGGCTGTTTGCCAACCTGCGCCCGGCCATTCTCTATCCGCAGCTGGCCGATGCGTCCTCGCTCAAGCCGGAAATCGTCTCTGGCCTGGACATCCTCATCGTTCGCGAGCTGACCGGCGGCATCTACTTCGGTGCCCCACGTGGTCAGCGCGAGCTTGAAGGTGGCGAGCGCCAGGCCTATGACACCTTGCCCTACAGCGAAAGCGAAGTGCGGCGTATCGCCCGCGTCGGTTTCGACATGGCCCGGGTGCGTGGCAAGAAACTGTGCTCGGTGGACAAGGCCAACGTTCTGGCTTCCAGTCAGCTGTGGCGGGAAGTGGTCGAGAGCGTGGCACAGGATTACCCGGATGTGGAACTGAGCCACATGTACGTCGACAACGCGGCGATGCAGCTGGTGCGCGCACCGAAGCAGTTCGACGTCATGGTGACCGACAACATGTTCGGCGACATCCTGTCGGATGAAGCTTCCATGCTGACCGGTTCCATCGGCATGCTGCCATCGGCGTCGCTGGATGCCAACAACAAGGGCATGTACGAGCCCTGCCACGGCTCGGCGCCGGATATCGCCGGAGCAGGCATCGCCAACCCGTTGGCCACCATCCTGTCCGTGTCGATGATGCTGCGCTACAGCTTCGACCAGTCGGCTGCTGCCGAGGCCATCGAGCAGGCTGTCAGCCTGGTGCTCGACCAGGGCTTGCGCACTGGCGACATTTTCTCCGAGGGCTGCCGCAAGGTCGGCACGCAGGAAATGGGCGACGCAGTAGTCGCAGCGCTGCGGAATCTGTAATCTCTCTGGCCCGCCATCCCCAATCCCGATGGCGGCCCACTTTTAGCAAAGGTGTAGTTGCGATGAAACGTGTAGGTCTGATCGGTTGGCGCGGCATGGTTGGTTCCGTGCTCATGCAGCGAATGCTGGAGGAGCAGGATTTCGACCTTATCGAGCCCGTGTTCTTCACCACCTCCAATATTGGTGGCCAGGGCCCGAACGTGGGCAAGGATACCGCGCCGCTCAAGGACGCGTATTCCATCGAAGAGCTCAAGACCCTCGACGTGATCCTGACTTGCCAGGGCGGCGACTACACCAATGAAGTGTTCCCCAAGCTGCGCGAAGCAGGCTGGCAGGGCTACTGGATCGATGCGGCCTCGTCCCTGCGGATGCAGGATGATGCGGTCATCGTGCTCGACCCGGTCAACCGCAAGGTCATCGACCACCAGCTTGATGCCGGTACCCGCAACTTCATCGGCGGCAATTGCACGGTCAGCCTGATGCTGATGGGCCTTGGCGGGTTGTTCGAGGCCGGTCTGGTGGACTGGATGAGCGCCATGACCTACCAGGCAGCGTCCGGTGCAGGGGCGCAGAACATGCGCGAGCTGATCAAGCAGATGGGTGCCACCCATGCGGCGGTCGCCGAGGACCTGGCCAACCCGGCCAGCGCCATCCTCGACATCGACCGTAAAGTGGCCGAAGCCATGCGCAGCGATGCCTACCCGGCTGAAAACTTCGGCGTCCCATTGGCCGGCAGCTTGATCCCCTGGATCGACAAGGAGTTGCCCAACGGCCAGAGCCGCGAAGAATGGAAGGCGCAGGCCGAAACCAACAAGATTCTGGGTCGCTTCAAGAACCCGATTCCGGTGGATGGCATCTGCGTGCGCATCGGTGCAATGCGTTGCCACAGCCAGGCGCTGACCATCAAGCTGAACAAGGACGTGCCGATCGCCGACATCGAAGGCATGATCAGCCAGCATAATCCTTGGGTGAAGCTGGTACCCAACCAGCGCGAAATCAGCATGCAGGAACTGACCCCCACCAAGGTGACCGGCACGTTGAACATTCCGGTTGGTCGTCTGCGCAAGCTGAACATGGGTTCCCAGTACCTGGGGGCGTTCACGGTAGGTGACCAACTGCTGTGGGGCGCTGCCGAACCGCTGCGTCGTATGCTGCGGATCCTGCTGGAACGTTGATACGGCCCCATCTGTACCCGAACCCGCGCTGCTCCCAGCGCGGGTTTTTTATTTTGAGGCGTGCGGTGAAGGTGGCAGGGGATACGAGGCTGCGCACAGGCAGGTGGCGACTACCTGCGACGGGTCGGCGTTGGCCTCGCTTGTGTAATGCGGGTAAAGTGCCGCTCCCGTTTCGCCAGAGGCAGCCTGCAATATGAAACCTTCATTCGATATCGCCGTCGTCGGTGCCACCGGCAGCGTCGGTGAGGCGTTGGTCCAGATTCTCGAAGAGCTGGATTTCCCGGTCGCCACCCTGCATCTGCTCGCCAGCATCGAATCGGCGGGCAGCAGCGTGATGTTCGCCGGGAAGAAGCTCAAGGTACGTGAAGTCGAGGGGTTCGATTTCGCGCAGGTCAAGCTGGCGTTCTTTGCAGCCGGTGCCGCGGTCAGCCGCAGCTTCGCCGCCCGAGCTGTGCAAGCGGGCTGCACCGTCATCGACCTGTCCGGTGCCCTGGACAACGCCTTGGTTGTCGTTCCAGAGGCCAACGCCGAGCAGGTGGCGGGGCTCAAGCGGCCCGCGCTGATCACAAGCCCCTGTTCAGGAGCCGTGGCCGCCGCCGCCGCGCTGGCCCCGATCAAGCATTTGCTGGACATCGAGCATGTTCAGGTGGTGGCGTCTTTGGCGGTATCGGCTCAAGGCCGTGAGGCAGTCAACGAGCTTGCGCGGCAAACGGCCGAGTTGCTCAATGCCCGTCCGTTGGAACCGCGTTTCTTCGATCGCCAGGTCGCCTTCAACGTGCTGGCCCAGGTCGGCAAGGTCGACGAGCAGGGTCATACCGCCGTGGAGCGGCGGATGGTGCAGGAGCTGCGCGAGCTGCTGGGCCAGCCTGAACTGAGTATTTCAGCAAGCTGCATTCAAGTCCCGGTGTTTTTCGGCGATAGCTTCAATGTGGCGGTGCAGTGCCGCCACGCCGTGGATTTATCGGCCGTCAACCAGGCCTTGGACGTGGCGGCAGGCATCGACCGGGTAGATCCGGACGACTATCCAACACCGGTTGGCGACGCAGTGGGGCAGGACGTGGTCTATGTTGGACGTGTACGCCATGGCGTTGATCAAACCCGGCAGCTCAACCTCTGGTTGACCACCGACAATGTGCGCAAGGGCGCGGCGCTCAACGCTGTGCAGGTGGCACAATTGTTGATTAAACACGGTCTGTAAAAGATACTGGCAGGCACTTTTGTCCTGCTCTGCCTGCACGTTTCGGGACGATCCATACAAGGGAAGAGTTCATGCTTCGAATCCGCAAACTGGTTCTGGCCATGGCAGCAGCCTCGGCGCTGTCCTCGGGCATGGCCAACGCTCTGGGCTTGGGAGAGCTGACCCTGAAGTCGGCGCAGAACCAGCCACTGGAGGCCGAAATCGAACTGCTCGATGTGCGTGACCTGACCGCGGCGCAGCTGGCACCAAGCCTGGCCCCGCCTGAAGAGTTCGCCAAGGCAGGCGTGAACTTCTCCAGCGCCTTGCAGGACTTGCGCTTTACGCCTGTGATCAACCCCAATGGCCGAAGCGTGCTTCGCGTGACCTCCAGCCAGCCCATGCCGGGGCCGGTGGTCAAGTTCCTGGTACAGGTGATGTGGCCTCAGGGCCGCCTGTTGCGTGACTACAGCGTCCTGTTGGATCAGGCCAAGGCCCAGGGCCCGCAGGCCGCAACGGGCACTGTCGCCGCTGCGACCACCGGCCCTGGCAGCTATACGACCCAGCGCCGCGATACCCTGTGGCAGATCGCGGCGCGCAACGCCCAGGGCGGGTCGATCCAGCAAACCATGATCGCGATCCAGGCGCTGAACCCGGATGCGTTCATCGGCAACAACATCAACCAGCTCAAGGTAGGCCAGGTATTGCGCCTGCCCGATCAGCAACAGATCCAGAGCATCGCCCAAGGTGAAGCCAATCGCGAGGTCGCCGAGCAGTACGCGGCCTGGCGCGAGGGTAGACGCCTGGGGCCACGTGCCCGCCAGCTCGACGCCACCCGCCGTGGTGCAGCAGACGCCGCACCCGCTGCCATCGCCCAAGGCGACAACCTGCGCCTGGTCAGCCCTGGCAACCAGCCGGGTACCGGTCAGGCCAAGGCGCTGAATGACAAGCTGGCAGTGGCGCAGGAAAGCCTGGACACCAGCCGCCGTGACAACGAAGAACTCAAAAGCCGCATGTCCGACCTGCAGAGCCAGCTGGACAAGCTGCAGCGCCTGATCGAGCTCAAGAACGATCAGTTGGCCCGGCTGGAAGCTCAAGGTGCGGCTACCCCTGCGCCAGCAGCGGCGGTCCCTGGCGAACCCGGTCAGCAGGCCCTGGCGCCTGCGCAGGCGGCTGTGCCTGTGACCGACCCGGTCCCGACGGCGAGCCAGCCGGCCGTTCCCGATCAACCCGTGATCGCGCCAGCGCCCTCGGCTGCGCCAGACGCCCAACCCGCGGCCGCAGACACCCAGGCGGACAGCAGCCTCGACGACGTACTGGCAAGCCGCTGGTTGCTATGGCTGATCGCCGGTTCTACCGTCCTGGTCCTGGCGCTGCTGCTCTGGCTGCTGGCGCGTAAGCGCAGGGCCCAACAGGAAGCCGAGAAGCATTTGCGCATGGCGCGCGCTCTGGAAGAGGAGCAGATCGAGGGTTTCGATCCAGAGGATGACAGCCTGGATGGCGTCGAAGTCGTGTCCCCGACCGTTACGCTCTCGCCAGCGGCGGTCGCCGCCTCGGCGGCAGCGGCAGCGGCCTCTGAAAAACCCGTTGCACAACCTGTGCGTGAGCCCGCGGCAGACCCTTATGGGCCCTTGTTGGCGCAGGCCGAGGTGTGCATTGCCGAGGGTCGCCTGAACCGTGCCACGGAGCTGCTGGAGCCTGCAGTTGCCAGCGCGCCCAGGCGCGATGACCTGCGCTTGAAATTGATGGAGGTCTACGCTCGCCAAGGTGATCAAAGCGCCTTCGCCGAGCAGGAGCGCCAGTTGCCGGCGACGGCGGGGAACACCGCAGAAGTGGCCGGCCTTCGCGAACGTTACCCGGCGATGCTGGCCTTGGCGGCGGCCGGTGTGGGCGCTGCTGCCTTGGCTGCCAAGCTGGACGAGCAGTATGTGCAAGGGCTGCTCGATGATCAGCCGGTTTCATCACCTGCAGTGGCAGCGGAGCCGCAGGCTCAGGCCGCTGCCGATTCGGACGCCTTCGGGGATATTCCGACGCTCGATACTGCGCAGCTGGATGATCCGGCGCTGGATGACGATTTCGACTTGAGCCTGGACGAGCCTTCTCCCGAGCCCGCGACATCGGCTGCCAGCCCGACCACTGATGCGCTCGCTTCAGAGGCCCAAATGCAAGACCCGGCCGATGCAGACTTCGAAACCTTGCTGGCGCAAGCCAGCGCTGAAGCCACGCCAGCCCAGGATCTGTCCGATTTCGACCTGGACATCGGTGAACCCGAGGGGACGGGTGGTCGGGATGACGCAGCGCCCAGTGCAATCGATCCGGTACCGGCCTTTGATCCGGCCACCGATTTCGACCTGCCGGCCGATTTTGATCTCTCCCTGCAGGACGATTCGCCAGGCGCGCAACAGTTCGCCTCCGAACTCGATGACGTCAACGCCGAGCTGGACAAACTCTCGCAAAGTCTGGAGTCGCCCTCCCTGGAGCCGCACTTCACTGAAGAGGATGCCGCCGCGCAACCTGAACTCGAACCGATCGACGACCTGGATTTCGACTTCTTTTCGGGCGCCGACGAGGTGGCCACCAAGCTCGATCTGGCCCGCGCCTACATCGACATGGGCGATCACCAAGGCGCCCGCGACATCCTCGACGAAGTGGTCAAGGATGGCGATGAACGTCAGCGCGAAGAAGCAGAGGATATGCTTTCGCGTCTGGTCTAGGCCTTCGCGTGGAGCCCTTTGGTCGTAACCCGTGAACCCGATGGCAGCCCTGTACGGCTGCCATTGTCGTTATAATCCCCGGCATTTCGTACACCAACAGGTTGCAGATTCTTGGACATCATCGACACCGCCTCGGCCGAATCCGCTGCCGAAGGCTGCACGCGTATCGCCTTGGGTGTGGAATACAAGGGCGCCCGCTACCGCGGCTGGCAACGCCAGGCCAGCGGCGTGCCCAGTGTTCAGCAAGCCTTGGAACAGGCACTTTCCAAAGTGGCCAACGAGCCCATTTCAGTCGTCTGCGCCGGCCGTACCGATGCAGGCGTACATGGCTGTGGGCAGGTCGTGCATTTCGACACCCATGCGGTGCGTGACGAACGCGCCTGGACCATGGGCACTAATTTCAACCTGCCCCATGACATCAGCGTCGTATGGTCCAAGCCCATGCCAGCCGATTTCCATGCGCGCTTCAAGGCCTGTGCCAGGCGCTATCGCTACGTGATCTACAACGATCCGATTCGGCCTGCTCACCTGGCCGAGGAGGTGACCTGGAATCATCGTCCGCTGGACATCGAGCGCATGGCGCAGGCCGCTTCGAGCCTGCTTGGCACCCATGATTTCAGCGCGTTCCGCGCTAGCCAATGCCAGGCCAAGTCGCCGATCAAGCACATCTATCACCTGCGGGTTACCCGTCACGGGCAGATGATCGTGCTGGATATCCGGGCTACCGCGTTCCTGCATCACATGGTACGCAACATCGCCGGCGTGCTGATGGCTATCGGCGCGGGCGAACGGCCGGTGGAGTGGGCGCGTCAGGTGCTCGAGGGGCGGGACCGCCGCGAAGGTGGCGTCACGGCCCACCCCTATGGGCTTTATCTGGTCCAGGTGGAGTACCCGGAGGCCTTTGCGCTGCCCGAGCGTTACATTGGCCCGCACTTTCTGACGGGCTACGACGCATTGGCTGACTGACGCACGAAGCGCCATTTGCTAAGATTCCGCCTTTGACCGCGCAAACAGGTTGCTGTCCATGAGCATCGTTCGCAGTAAAATCTGCGGGATCACCCGCATCGAAGACGCACTGGCGGCTGCCGAGGCTGGGGCCGATGCCATCGGGCTGGTCTTCTATGCCAAGAGCCCGCGTGCCGTGACCGTACAGCAGGCACGCGCCATCATTGCCGAGCTGCCGCCCTTCGTGACCACGGTCGGGTTGTTCGTCAATGCCACGCGTTGCGAGCTGAGTGAAATACTCGAAGCGGTGCCACTGGACCTCTTGCAGTTCCATGGTGATGAAACCCCGCACGATTGCGCAGGCCATCACCGGCCGTGGATCAAGGCCTTGCGGGTACGTCCGGGTGACGACCTGAAGCTTGCGTGCCGGCAATATGCCGACGCATCCGGCATCCTGTTGGACACCTTCGTGCCGGGTATCCCTGGAGGCACGGGCGAAGCGTTCGACTGGTCACTGGTGCCTGCCGGCCTGGGCAAGCCGATCATTCTGGCCGGTGGTCTGTCGGCGGACAACGTCGGGCAGGCGATCGCCCAGGTGCGCCCGTACGCGGTCGATGTCAGCGGCGGTGTCGAGCAGGCCAAGGGCATCAAGGACGCGGCCAGGATCGAAGCATTCGTACGCGCGGTGAAACAGGCTTGAGCAGATGTGACGGCAGGCAGCGCGCCATCGTCCATAGCTATCTCAGCCCCATGGGCCAGCCGGCCCTGCGTGGGGCGGTCAACCGAATTGTTCAGGGTGGTGCGGCAGGGGTGATGAACCCGGGTTGCCGCATCACCTACGTTTCATAAGCATTTGAGCTCAAAAGGGCAGGGCAGGCCGGCTACGCTGGTCCCCTCCCGCCGATACTGGAGAAAGAAAGCATGAGCAACTGGTTAGTCGACAAACTGATCCCTTCCATCATGCGTTCCGAGGTGAAGAAGAGCTCGGTACCTGAAGGCCTGTGGCACAAATGCCCGTCCTGTGAGGCCGTGCTGTACCGTCCGGAGCTGGAAAAGACCCTGGACGTATGCCCCAAGTGCAACCACCACATGCGCATCGGCGCACGTGCACGCATCGATATCTTCCTGGATGCCGAGGGCCGTGCCGAGCTGGGCGCCGACCTGGAGCCGGTCGACCGGCTGAAGTTCCGCGACGGCAAGAAGTACAAGGACCGTCTGACCGGCGCGCAGAAGCAGACCGGTGAAAAAGACGCCCTGATCTCCATGAGCGGCACCCTGATGGGCATGCCGATCGTGGTCAGCGCGTTTGAATTTTCCTTCATGGGCGGCTCCATGGGTGCCATCGTCGGCGAGCGTTTCGTGCGCGCAGCCAACTATGCCCTGGAACATCGCTGCCCGATGGTGTGTTTCTCGGCTTCCGGGGGTGCCCGCATGCAGGAAGCGCTGATCTCGCTGATGCAGATGGCCAAGACCTCTGCGGTGCTGGCGCGTCTGCGTGAAGAAGGCATCCCGTTCATCTCGGTACTGACCGACCCCGTCTACGGCGGCGTGTCCGCCAGCCTGGCGATGCTGGGCGACGTCATCGTTGGCGAGCCCAAGGCCCTGATCGGCTTTGCCGGCCCACGCGTCATCGAGCAGACCGTACGCGAGAAGTTGCCTGAAGGCTTCCAGCGTAGCGAATTCTTGCTGGAGCACGGTGCCATCGACCTGATCATCTCCCGGGGCGACCTGCGTCCACGGCTGGCGCGCCTGCTGGCCCAGATGACCGGCCAGCAGACCCCGGTCGAGGCCCTCGAGGCGGCTGCTGTCGCGTGATGACCCAACGGACCCTTGGCGAGTGGCTCGCCTATCTCGAGCAGCTGCACCCCTCTGCCATCGACATGGGGCTGGAGCGTTCGCAAGCGGTGCTGGCGCGCCTGGCACTGGGCAAGCTTGCCCCGCGTGTGGTGACAGTAACGGGCACCAACGGCAAGGGTTCGACTTGCGCGTTCCTCGCTTCGCTGCTGCGCACACAGGGGCTGAGGGTCGGCGTGTACAGTTCGCCGCACCTGCTGCGCTACAACGAGCGCGTGCTCATTGACGGCGTTGAAGCCAGCGATGCGCAGTTGTGCGAGGCGTTCGCAGCGGTCGAGGCGGCGCGCGGCGAAATCTCCCTGACCTATTTCGAGATGGGTACCCTGGCGGCGTTCTGGCTGTTCGAGCGATCGCAGCTCGATGCGGTGGTGCTGGAAGTCGGGCTGGGTGGGCGGCTGGACACGGTGAATGTCGTGGACGCCGACATCGCGCTCGTGACCAGCATCGGGGTCGATCACATCGATTACCTGGGCGATACCCGCGAGCAGGTGGCTTTCGAGAAGGCAGGTATCTTCCGTGCCGGCAAGCCCGCGCTCTGTGGAGACCTCGATCCGCCCCAGCCGTTGCTCGACAAGGCCAGTGAACTGGCAGCTCCGCTGCGGTTGCGGGGCCGCGACTTCGACCTTCAGGTGGCCGAGCGTGGCTGGAGCTGGCACGGCACATCCGGCGAAGGTGAAAAAGTCGTCTTGATGGACCTGCCCCTGCTGGATCTGCCCATGGAAAACGCCGCCTTGGCCCTGCAGGCCTACCTGCTGAGCGGCTTGCCCTGGCGTCCTGCGCAGCTGCGCCAGGCACTGGTCGATACGCGCATCACGGGTCGCCTCGATCGGCGCGTGATCCACTGGCGTGGCGCTGCGGTTGAGCTGCTGCTGGATGTCGGGCACAACCCACATGCAGCTCAGTACCTGGCCCGGCGTCTGGCATCCAGGCCACTGGCTGGCCGGCGTCTGGCCGTGTTCGGCTTGCTGTGCGACAAGGACCTCGAGGGTGTGATCGCGCCCTTGCAGGCCCTGGTCGATGAGTGGGCCGTTACACCGCTTGCCACCCCGCGTAGTCGGCCTGCTGCTGAATTGGCACAGGCCCTGACGAACCTCGGCGCCACGGTGAAGTCTTATGCCAGCGTCGACGCTGCCCTGGAGGGGCAGTGCGCGAACGCCACGGCAGATGATCAGATCCTGCTGTTCGGTTCGTTTTTCTGTGTCGCTCAGGCGCTGGAATGGTTGCAGCGGCATCCCCAGGAGGGTGGGATAGATGGCAGTGCTGGATAAAGGAATGAAGCAGCGCATGATCGGTGCGCTGGTGCTGGTCGCGCTGGCGGTGATTTTCCTGCCAATGCTGTTTTCGCGGCAGGATGAAATGCGTGAGGTGCACGTCGATGCCCCTCAGGCGCCTGTTGCACCGTCGGTGCCTGAGGTAAAGGTCGACCCTGTTGCCGTGCCCGAACCCCAGGCCTTGCCAGAGCAAGCGGATCCGGCGCCGGTGGTGGTAGACGAGTCGTCCGCGCCAGCGCGTGCGCCCAGCCAGCCCATCACGCCGTCGCCGCAGGCCCAGCAGGCCCAACCTGCTCCGCCGGCCGTGGCCAAGGTAGAGCCCAAGGCGCCGGCCGCTTCTGCGCCAGCAGCAACGTCGACCAAGGCCGGCGCGCCGTCCAAACTGGACGCCAACGGCCTGCCGGTCAGTTGGTCGATTCAATTGGCGAGCCTGTCCAATCGGGCAGGCGCCGAGAAGCTGCAGCAGACCCTGCGTAGCCAGGGCTACAACGCCTATATCCGCGCAGCCGGTGGCATGAATCGGGTGTATGTCGGCCCGCTGATCGAGCGTGCCGACGCCGAGCGCACCCGCGATGCCATCAACCGCCAAAACAGCCTCAAAGGCTTCGTCGTGCGCTTCCAGCCGGAACGCAGCTGAAGGAGAGGGGCGGCATTGCCGTCCCGTCCCAGTCAGCGAGCATATTGGCGGTGCCCAGCAGGCTTGCTGTCCTGGCTGGGCGATCCACTGACATTCCGCTTACCCAAGCCCTCGTCGCTCTGGTAAAATCCGCCGCCTCAACGATCTGCAGGCAGCACCGTGGCATTTACCCTGGTTGATTGGGCGATCATCGCGATCATCGCCGTCTCCACACTGATCAGTCTCAAACGCGGCTTCGTCAAGGAAGCCCTGTCCTTGCTCATCTGGATCATTGCCGGTGCGGTGGCGTGGATGTTCGGTGGCTCGCTCTCGGTGTACCTGGAGAGCTATATTCAGACGCCCTCCATGCGTGTGATCGCCGGCTGCGGTATCTTATTTGTCGCCACCTTGCTGGTGGGGGCGATGCTCAACTTTCTCATCGGCGAACTGATCCGTGTTACCGGCCTATCGGGCACCGATCGTTTTCTGGGCATGGTCTTCGGCGCCGCCAGGGGCGGCCTGCTGGTGGTCGTGGCACTCGGGCTGCTGAGCCTGGGGCCGGTTCAACAAGACGCGTGGTGGCAGGAGTCTCGCCTGATCCCACGGTTTCTACTGGTAGCCGACTGGTCCAAAAACCTGGTCGTGGGCTTCACCAGCCAATGGATGTCCAACGGAGCGATCAGCACACCGGCCGATCTTCCGTTCAAGGAGCAGCTGCTCGGGCCGACCCGGCCTTGAGCGCTATTCACTCAAGTTTCATCAAAGTAGGGGTTGCGTCGCATGTGTGGCATCGTCGGTATCGTCGGTAAGTCGAACGTCAATCAGGCGCTGTATGACGCGCTTACGGTCCTCCAGCACCGCGGCCAGGACGCTGCCGGTATCGTGACCAGCCATGACGGCCGGTTGTTCCTGCGCAAGGATAATGGCCTGGTGCGCGATGTGTTCCAGCAGCGCCACATGCAACGCCTGGTGGGGAGCATCGGCATCGGCCATGTGCGCTACCCGACAGCCGGCAGCTCGACCTCCGCCGAGGCCCAGCCGTTCTACGTCAACTCGCCATACGGCATCACCCTGGCTCACAACGGCAACCTCACCAACGTCGAGCAGTTGGCCAAGGAGATCTACGAGTCGGACCTGCGTCACGTCAACACCAACTCCGATTCCGAGGTGCTGCTCAACGTATTCGCTCATGAGCTGGCCGTGCGCGGCAAGCTGCAGCCTACCGAGGAGGACGTGTTCGCCGCGGTCTCCCATGTGCACAGCCGCTGCGTCGGCGGTTACGCCGTCGTTGCCATGATCACGGGCTACGGCATCGTCGGTTTCCGCGACCCCAACGGTATCCGTCCGGTCGTCTTCGGTCAGCGCCACACCGACGAAGGTGTGGAGTACATGATCGCGTCGGAAAGCGTTGCGCTCGACGTGCTCGGGTTCACCCTGATTCGCGACCTGGCGCCAGGTGAAGCGGTGTACATCACCGAAGAAGGCCAGCTGTACACCAAGCAGTGTGCCCAGGCCCCGAAACTGCAACCCTGCATTTTCGAACACGTCTACCTGGCCCGCCCGGACTCGATCATGGACGGTGTCTCGGTGTACAAGGCGCGTCTGCGCATGGGCGAGAAGCTCGCCGACAAGATTCAGCGCGAGCGCCCGGATCATGGCATCGACGTGGTCATCCCTATCCCGGACACCAGCCGCACTGCCGCGCTTGAGTTGGCTAACCACCTGGGCGTGAAATTCCGCGAAGGCTTCGTCAAGAACCGCTACATCGGCCGCACCTTCATCATGCCGGGCCAGGCTGCCCGCAAGAAGTCCGTGCGCCAGAAACTCAATGCCATCGAGCTTGAGTTCCGTGGCAAGAACGTCATGCTGGTTGACGATTCGATCGTGCGCGGCACCACCTGCAAGCAGATCATCCAGATGGCGCGCGAGGCCGGCGCCAAGAATGTCTATTTCTGCTCCGCAGCACCTGCAGTGCGCTACCCCAACGTCTACGGCATCGACATGCCGAGCGCTCACGAACTGATCGCCCACAACCGTACCACCGAGCAGGTGGCCGAGTTGATCGGCGCTGACTGGCTGGTCTATCAGGACCTGCCTGACCTGATCGATTCGGTCGGTGGCGGCAAGATCAAGATCGAGCATTTCGATTGCGCGGTATTCAACGGTGAGTATGTCACTGGCGATATCGATGAAGCCTACCTTGACCGTATCGAGCAGGCCCGCAATGACCTGGCCAAGGTCAAGACCCAGGCAGTCAGCGCAATCATCGACCTCTACAACAACTGATTTCAGGGAGCGATGGCATGACCGATCAATGGGATGCCGGGCGACTGGACAGCGACCTGGAGGGTGTCGGCTTCGACACCCTGGCAGTGCGCGCCGGTCAGTGCCGTTCACCGGAGGCCGAGCACAGCGAAGCGCTGTTCCTGACCTCCAGCTACGTATTCCGTACGGCTGCCGATGCGGCTGCGCGCTTTGCCGGTGAAACCCCAGGCAATGTCTATTCGCGCTATACCAACCCGACCGTACGGGCATTCGAAGAGCGCCTGGCGGCAATGGAAGGTGCCGAGCAGGCCGTGGCCACCTCCACTGGCATGGCGTCGATTCTGGCCGTGGTCATGTCGCTGTGCAGTGCAGGCGATCATGTACTGGTGTCTCAGAGCGTGTTCGGGTCGACCATCAGCCTGTTCGAGAAGTACTTCAAGCGCTTCGGCTTGCAGGTGGACTACGTGCCGTTGGTCGATCTTGCTGGCTGGGAGCAGGCCATCCAGGCCAATACCAAGCTGCTGATCGTCGAGTCGCCTTCCAACCCACTGGCCGAATTGGTCGATATTGCTGCGCTCAGCGAAATCGCCCATGCCCGTGGGGCCATGCTGGTGGTGGACAACTGCTTCAGCACACCGGCCTTGCAGCAACCGCTCAAGCTCGGTGCCGACATCGTCTTCCACTCCGCAACCAAGTTCATCGATGGCCAAGGCCGTTGCATGGGCGGTGCAGTGGCGGGCCGCGCCGAACAGATGAAGGAAGTGGTCGGTTTCCTGCGCACGGCGGGCCCGACGCTCAGCCCCTTCAACGCCTGGGTATTCACCAAGGGCCTGGAGACGCTGCGCCTGCGTATGCGCGCACACTGCGAGAGTGCTCAGGCGCTGGCGCAGTGGCTGGAGCAGCAGGACGGCATCGAAAAAGTGCATTACGCCGGCCTGCCGAGCCATCCGCAGCACGAATTGGCCAAGCGCCAGATGAGTGGCTTCGGCGCTGTAGTGAGCTTTGAGGTCAAGGGCGGCAAGGAAGGGGCCTGGCGCTTCATCGATGCTACCCGGGTCGTCTCGATCACCACCAACCTGGGTGACAGCAAGACCACCATTGCTCACCCGGCCACCACCTCCCATGGCCGCTTGACGCCGCAGGAGCGTGCGGCTGCCGGCATCCGCGACAGCCTGATTCGTGTCGCTGTGGGCTTGGAAGACGTGGCGGATCTACAGGCTGATCTGGCGCGTGGACTGGCGGCATTGTGATCGAAATTGGCCTCAACACGCCCGGCCATAACGGCCGGGTCGCTTTGGTCACCGGTGCCGCGCGCGGTATTGGACTTGGTATTGCCGCCTGGCTGATCTGCGAAGGTTGGCAGGTGGTGCTCAGTGACCTCGACCGCCAGCGGGGGGCGAAAGCGGCCAAGGCACTGGGGGACAATGCCTGGTTCATCACCATGGATGTAGCAGACGAGTCCCAAGTCAGTGCCGGGGTGTCCGAGGTGCTCGGGCAATTCGGCAGGCTTGACGCGCTGGTGTGCAATGCTGCGATTGCCAACCCCCACAGCCAGACGCTTGAAAGCCTGAGCCTGGCTCAATGGAATCGTGTGCTGGCAGTCAATCTCAATGGCCCGATGCTGCTGGCCAAGCACTGTGCGCCTTACCTGCGCGCGCACAATGGCGCCATCGTCAACCTGACGTCCACGCGGGCGCGGCAGTCCGAGCCTGACACTGAAGCTTATGCCGCCAGCAAAGGGGGCCTGGTGGCACTGACCCATGCGCTGGCCATCAGCCTGGGCCCGGAGATTCGTGTCAACGCCGTGAGCCCGGGGTGGATTGATGCCCGAGATCCCTCCCAGCGCCGTGCCGAGCCCTTGAGCGATGCCGACCACGCCCAGCACCCCACCGGTCGCGTGGGCACCGTCGAGGACGTTGCAGCCATGGTCGCCTGGCTGCTGTCCCGGCAGGCAGCGTTCGTGACCGGTCAGGAGTTCGTGGTCGACGGCGGTATGACCCGCAAGATGATCTACACCTGAAGGCCCTCGTGGGCAGGTAGGCAGAGGAGGGACCGCAAGGTCCCTTTTTCATGTCCAGGCTTGGCTTGGGTCTGAATCAGGGTGTGCTCGGCTTTGCACTGGGCACCAGCGACTTGGAAAAAAACTCAACAGGGCTATTGACTTAGCGTCGTCACCTGCGTAAATTTCGCGGCCTCAGCGAAGCAAACGCAACAAGCAACATCGCGAGGGTGATTAGCTCAGCCGGGAGAGCATCTGCCTTACAAGCAGAGGGTCGGCGGTTCGATCCCGTCATCACCCACCACTTCCTGAGATGTTCCTGACGCTCAAGGCTTTGCAAGAAGCTGACAGCCAGAGAGGAATGCACTGCGCAGCGGTAGTTCAGTCGGTTAGAATACCGGCCTGTCACGCCGGGGGTCGCGGGTTCGAGTCCCGTCCGCTGCGCCATTTTGATTAACAGATGGGTGCTTGTCACCGGTCTGAAGCCACAAGGTCGAGCGCCTTGGGCTGACCCAGTTTCAATCGGGCGCAAGCCTGAACGATACGCAGCGGTAGTTCAGTCGGTTAGAATACCGGCCTGTCACGCCGGGGGTCGCGGGTTCGAGTCCCGTCCGCTGCGCCATCTTCGCATCAAGGTCCCTAGAACACCTTGAGGCAACCATGACGAATGGTCATTGAGCCGTTTTTCATGCCTTCCCCCAGGCTGTCTGGTGGGTAGACCCAAGTTTCAATCGGGCGCAAGCCTGAATGATACGCAGCGGTAGTTCAGTCGGTTAGAATACCGGCCTGTCACGCCGGGGGTCGCGGGTTCGAGTCCCGTCCGCTGCGCCATCTTCGCACCAAGGGCCTTTGAACACCTTGGCGCTACGCGAAAGCGACCTTCGGGTCGCTTTTTGCGTTTTTGGCGTTTGCCGTATTGACCTTGCCGCCTGCATGAAACCTTGCGGGTACTTCACCGACCAGCGGTTCCTGTACCTGGCTGCTGTGTTGCACAATAGGCACCTTCTTGAAATACCCGGAACCCTCGATGACAAGATCTTCCGTTTCTGGTGCGCTCGTGCTGGCCGCCCTGTTGGCCGTGTCGAGCGGTTGTGCGTCCAAGAAACCTGCGGTGTACGAGCATGAGAACTTCGACGACTCAGGCACGTTCTCGCGCAGCTTTCCCGTAGGGGATGCCAACTC
Source organism: Pseudomonas fulva NBRC 16637 = DSM 17717 (assembly GCF_000730565.1). GTDB lineage: Bacteria > Pseudomonadota > Gammaproteobacteria > Pseudomonadales > Pseudomonadaceae > Aquipseudomonas > Aquipseudomonas fulva. Next base: position 25,920 of record NZ_BBIQ01000018.1, read on the forward strand.
CTGCGAAGCCGCACGCCGTGCGCTGCTCAGCCAGGGCTATATCATCACCAGCAGCGGCCCTAACCAGGTGGTCGGCAACAAGAGTTTCCAGCAAAACAGCGATAACCACCTGCAGATCAGCTTCAATGTCACGTGTGCGCCCGATGCGAGCGACGAGCAGCACTCGACCATGTTCGCCAACGCCTTGCAGGACCGCTATGCCCTGAAAAAGTCCAATACATCGGCAAGCCTGGGAGTAGGGGTGCTGGGGTCGGTGTCGATGCCGATTGGCTCGAGCGATGACTCCATGGTGAAAGTGGCCAGTGAGACAGTCACCGCCGCGCAGTTTTACGACCGCTACTTCGCGTTGGTGGAAAGTTACCTGCCCAAGACCAAGCCCAAGGCCCAATCCTTGAGCCAGCCCAAAGCTGAACAACCCGCGCCCAAGGCTGAGAAGCCTGCGGTGGAACTGGGCTTGCCGGAGCAGGCTGCGGCAAACCCAGCGCCAGTCCCGGTCGAGGCTGCACCTGCACCTGCACCGGCTGGGCCAGACACTGCGCCCAAGGACGGTGCATCGCCCGCGGCCGTCGCGCCTAGCCAGCAGGCTCTCCAGGCACCTGACAGTGGGGATGAATTGAGCTCGCAGCCCGTTGCGCCCCCGGCCGATGCGGCGCCCATCGAGGTGCAGCCGGCTGAGCCGGCCGTGCCAGCCCCGCAGGATCAAACGGCTACACAGGGCCAGCCCTCTACCCCATGAGGCCGTAAAGCCGGCGCCGCCACGCTTCGGGCGTCAAATCGGCCAGGCGCTAGCGATGTTTGACAGACCGGTCGATCAGCGGTACGCCACTGAGCGCCTGCAGCGTTTGGAAGGTGATGGCCGCGCAAATCTCGACCACTTCGAGCCCTGCCGGCGTTACGTCCAGTACCGCGAGGTCCGTGTAGATGCGGCTCACGCACCCGATGCCCGTCAGAGGGTAGGTGCATTCGCTCACCAATTTGCTTTCGCCGGTTTTGGTCAGGTGGTCCATCATCACGAAGACTTGCCGGGCGCCGGTGGCCAGGTCCATCGCGCCGCCCACCGCGGGGATCGACCCCTCGGCGCCGGTGTGCCAGTTAGCCAGGTCGCCGTTCACCGAAACCTGAAAAGCACCGAGCACAGCGATGTCCAGATGCCCACCGCGCATCATCGAAAATGAATCGGCGTGGTGGAAATAGGCACCACCGGTCAGCAGGGTCACGTGCTGCTTGCCAGCATTGATCAAGTCGTCGTCTTCCTCGCCTGGCGCAGGGCTGGGTCCCATGCCCAGCACTCCATTTTCACTGTGCAGGAACACTTCCTTGTCGCCCAGGTAGTTGGCGACCAGTGTGGGGGCGCCGATGCCCAGGTTGACGTAGGCACCTTCCTCAATGTCGGCTGCAACACGCTGGGCCATGGCGGTACGCGAGAGTCGTTGGTTGATGGTCATGGCCAGGCCTCAGAATGGGTGGGTGGTCTGATGGGCGGCGGCGGGGGCCGCTACCACGCGTTGCACGAAGATGCCCGGCGTGACGATATGCTCCGGGTCCAGCTCACCCAGCGCGACGATCTGGTCGACCTGGACGATGGCGGTCTTGGCAGCCATGGCCATGATCGGCCCGAAGTTGCGGGCGGCCTTGCGGTAGATCAGGTTGCCCCAGCGATCACCCTTGTGAGCCTTGATCAAGGCGAAATCGGCGTGCAACGGCATCTCCAGTACGTACTGGCGGCCGTCGATCTCCCGCGTTTCCTTGCCTTCGGCGAGCAAGGTGCCATAGCCGGTAGGTGAAAAGAAGGCGCCGATGCCAGAGCCTGCTGCGCGAATGCGCTCGGCCAGGTTGCCTTGCGGTACGACCTCCAGCTCGATCTTGCCAGCCCGGTACAGGGCGTCGAAAACGTACGAGTCCGATTGGCGCGGGAACGAACAGATGATCTTGCGCACACGCTCGGCCTTGAGCAATGCAGCAAGGCCAGTGTCGCCGTTGCCAGCATTGTTGCTGATGATGGTCAGGTCGCGTGCACCGGTGGCGATCAACCCGTCGATGAGTTCAGAGGGCATGCCGGCCGTACCGAAACCGCCGATCAGCAGGGTCGAGCCATCGGTGATGCCCGCCACGGCGCTGGCAATGGTTGCGTGGGTCTTGTCGATCAAGGCGTAGCTCCCGTCGATGCTTTTGAAAAAAACGCCACCTGTGCAGTGCTCCATGCTCCGAGCACTGACTGGCGCTTGATGGGGAATGAACGTGAAGCTAGCTTGCCGCAAGCCGAGCCGTGGGCGCAGGGGGCAAGGCAATATCTGGGCGATTACCGAACCCTTGTTGCGAGCGCGGTGGCGTCGGCTGTGTGAGGGGCGAATTGGATTAAACGAACGAGCCGGTCCACAGGTCCATGATCCTGACACGCGAGGGCGCGCTGCGCGAAAAGCATCGTCACGTCACCCTCCTGTCACGTCATCGCGCTAGGGTGCCGATGAACTCAGCAAACCGTATTCGGATAAGGACGCAGGAAGATGGACGACTACCAGGAAGAGCTGCTGGAATTTCAGGCCCACGAGATGGACACGCCTGAACCGGCCGAAGACGCTACCGAACTTTAGTCCCCGCGTCGCTGCGTGCGGCGGTAACCGCCAGGCGTGAGCCCAGTCCAGCGCTTGAACGCGCGCTGGAAAGCCTCTGCCGAAGCGAACCCCAGCAGGTAGGCGATTTCGCCGAAGCTCAACTGGGTGTCGCGGATATAGGTCTCGGCCAGGTCGCGTCGGGTGCCGTTCAACAGGTCACGAAAACGCGTGCCTTCTTCTGCCAGCCTGCGACGCAGCGTCCAGGGCGGAAGTTGGAGCTGCAGGGCAATTTCGTCGAGCTCTGGTTCACGTCCACCGTTTAGCAGCGGCCCTAGCAAATGGGTTATACGCTCGCCTAGGCTGCGCACGCGGGTCAGCTGATCCATGTGCGCCTCGCTCAGGGCCAGCAGTTGGTGCCAGGTGCTGGGGCAATGCCTGGGGTTTGACAATTGCAGCGTGGCGCGGCTCAGGCGCAACTGGTTGCACTCGGCGGCAAAGCGGACCGGCGCGCTGCACAGGGGCTGATAGAGGGCGGCGTAGCTTGGGGCTGCGAACTCGATGTCCATCCGCTCGGCCACCACTGGCGTACCGACCAGGTCGCCCAGCTGGGCCAACCAGCCGGCGAGCAGCGAGTCGACCACAAAGCGGTTGTAGGCGTTGTAGGGGCTGATGGAGTAAAAACGCAGCCAAGCGCCTTCGCCATCTTCGCAGTAAGTGCAATGGCCTCGATAGTTGGACGCGTACAGCGGCTCGAAGCGTAGCAGGGTGCGCGCCGCCTCGCCCAGGGTCGGCGCTTGCCCTGCCGTGACCCCGGCCAGCCCGGTATGGGCCAGCCGGCTCAACTGGCCAATCTGCAAACCCAGTGCAGGCTCGGCGCACAATGCGATGGCGGCGTGGCCCAGGTGCATGTAGCGCGGTATCGACAGGCGCGCATTGGCCTGGGCCAGCCGCGCCGGGTCCAGGCCATAGCGTTCGAGCAAGGGTGCAGGGTCGTGACCCAGCCGTCGAATCGCCTCCGCCAAGGGTTGCACAAAGCCTACCGACAGGTCGCCCAGCCTTACCTGCGGGCGGCTCATGGTGCTAGAGCCATATGTTCAGCAAGCGGGCACCTGGGCTGGGTGGCCCAGCCAACAGGTCGCCGGCTTGCCAGACGAAACCCTGGCCATCGGCGCCGTGCTCCCAGAACTGGCCGCGCATGAAGACGCTCACACTGCTCACCTGGTGACCGATAGGCGCGGTCAGCCGGTGCCAGGCGTCCTGCTCGCTGACTTCGCCACGCTTGACGGCCAAGCGCGTGCTGACAGGCTGATGGCGATTTCCCCGCCAGGGCTCCAGCCAGCTGTGCCTGCCGCTCAGGAAGGCAGGGATGGCCACCAGTTCGACCGACTGGGCCAGCAACTGGTGGTGATTCTCCGGATACCAGCTGTCGCTTCCCACCAATACGCCAAGCCGCCCCGCAGGCGTCTGCAGCACCTGCAGAGGCTGGTCCACACCCGGGTGTATGAACCGCCTGTTCTCGCTGTCCGGATAGTGCTGGGGCTGGGGTTGGCCCAGGATGGTGCCGTCGCCGGCGAACACCACGCTGCTGTTGAACAACGGGCCGCGCCCGGGGTGCAATGCACCCTCGCTGACGTAGGGTTGCGGCAGCACGATCGAGCCGGCTACCAGGGTTACGCCGAATTCCTTGGCCAAGCCGCCGAACACCTGCTGGTAATCGGCGGCCATCTGATCGGCCTTCATGCGCAGATGAGCATCGGCCCGTCGGTCATCGCCCTCGGCCGCGAGCATGGCCCAGCCATAGCGAAGCGGATTGCTCAGTTCGAACCATTGCAGGGCCTCACGCTGGTGGGTCACCTGGTACAACGCGTTCTTCTCGCCGCGTGCCCACAGCCAGGTTCCGATGTGCTCAGGCAATACCACCACGGTGCGAGGCGTGATCAGGCCCAGCGTGCGCGCCTGCTCGAGGTAGGCGGCAAGCTTGCGGTGCAGACGTTGCAGGTCCTGGTAGTCCCCTGGGTACAGCAGCGGCTCGACGCCCAGCAGGTTGCCGTGTTCACCGGGTTGCCCGTGGTTGACTGCCAGCTTGATGCGCAGGTCGGACAGGTAGTGCCCCTGCGGGCGCTGTTGGGTCCAGAAGGCATAACCACACAAGGCGGCGATCACCACCAGCAGCAGGGCAGTTGTCAGGAGTTTTTTCATGAAACAGTAGAAGGCAATGGGCATGAGGGAGCCCTAGGGTAGACGCGCTGTTCGTGATGATCAATAACTTGTCAGTTCCGGTCATTGAGCCGGTTCAAACGGCTGTTTACTGTCTGCTTCATATAACGACAAGGCCGCCTTTAGGCCAGATGCCCGTTTACCGTGATCACCTTGGGAATCCGAACCATGACAGACACCCCTTACCCGCACCTGCTGGCCCCGCTGGACCTGGGCTTCACCACGTTGCGTAACCGTACCCTGATGGGCTCCATGCACACGGGTCTTGAGGAACGTCCTGGCGGGTTCGAGCGCATGGCTGCCTATTTTGCCGAACGGGCGCAGGGCGGCGTAGGGCTGATGGTCACAGGCGGCATTGCACCCAATGACGAGGGCGGTGTGTACGCAGGCGCCGCCAAACTCAGCACCGATGCCGAAGCCGAGCAGCACCGCATCGTCACCGAAGCAGTGCACGCCGCCGGTGGCAAGATTTGCCTGCAGATCCTGCATGCCGGGCGCTATGCCTACAGCCCGCGTCAAGTGGCGCCAAGCGCCATTCAAGCGCCGATCAACCCGTTCAAGCCCCGGGAACTGGACGAGGCGGGAATCGAAAAACAGATTGCCGACTTCGCCCACTGCGCGCTGCTTGCGCAAAAGGCAGGTTACGACGGCGTCGAGGTCATGGGCTCGGAAGGCTATTTCATCAACCAGTTCCTCGCCGCCCACACCAACCACCGCACCGACCGTTGGGGTGGCAGCTACGAAAATCGCATGCGCCTGGCCGTGGAAATCGTCAGCCGGGTGCGCGGCGCGGTGGGCCCGAATTTCATCATCATCTTCCGCCTTTCGATGCTCGACCTGGTCGAGGGCGGCAGCTCCTGGGACGAGATCGAGACCCTGGCCAAGGCCATCGAGCGGGCGGGGGCCACGTTGATCAACACGGGTATTGGCTGGCACGAGGCGCGCATTCCCACCATCGCCACCAAGGTGCCGCGGGCAGCCTTCAGCAAGGTCACCGCCAAGTTGCGTGGAGTAGTGGGTATTCCTTTGATCACCACCAACCGTATCAATACCCCAGAAGTGGCCGAGGCGGTGCTGGCCGAAGGGGATGCGGACATGGTGTCCATGGCCCGGCCGTTTCTGGCCGATCCTGCCTTCGTCAACAAGGCTGCCGCCGGGCGTGCTGATGAAATCAATACCTGCATCGGCTGCAACCAGGCGTGCCTGGACCATACGTTCGGCGGCAAGCTGACCAGCTGCCTGGTAAACCCACGGGCCTGCCATGAAACCGAACTCAACTACCTGCCCGTGCGCATGGCCAAGCGCATTGCCGTCGTGGGTGCCGGCCCAGCAGGCCTTGCCGCTGCAACAGTGGCCGCTGAACGTGGCCATGTGGTGACCTTGTTCGAATCGGCCAGCGAAATTGGCGGCCAGTTCAATGTTGCCAAGCGCGTGCCAGGCAAGGAGGAATTCAACGAGACCCTGCGGTATTTTCGCAACAAGCTACGCACCACGGGCGTTGACGTACGCTTGAACACGCGCGTCGACGTGCCAGCGCTGGTGGCCGGCGGCTATGACGAAATCATCCTCGCTACTGGCATTCTGCCCCGCGCGCCGGCGATCCCGGGGATTGGGCACCCCAAGGTGCTCAGCTACCTGGATGTGCTGCTTGAGCGTAAGCCTGTGGGCAAGACAGTGGCTGTGATCGGCGCCGGGGGCATCGGTTTCGATGTATCCGAATACCTGGTGCATCAGGGCGTATCCACCAGCCTGGACCGCGAAGCATTCTGGAAGGAGTGGGGTATCGATACCCACCTCCAGGCGCGCGGTGGTGTGGCGGGTATCACGCCACAGCCCCACGCACCCGCCCGGCAGGTGTACTTGATGCAGCGCAAGACATCCAAGGTAGGGGATGGCTTGGGCAAGACCACTGGCTGGATCCACCGCACCGGGTTGAAGAACAAGCAGGTGAAGATGCTCAATGGCGTCGAGTACCTGGCCATTGATGACGCGGGCCTGCATGTGCGAATTGGCGGCGGCGAGCCGCAGGTGCTGGCGGTGGACAACGTGGTGATCTGCGCAGGCCAGGACCCGCTGCGCGAATTGCAGGACGGTCTGGTGGCTGCGCGGCAGTCGGTACACTTGATCGGCGGTGCTGACGTGGCGGCAGAGCTCGATGCCAAGCGGGCGATCGATCAGGGATCGAGGTTGGCGGCGCAGCTTTGATTCACGGCCCACACCAGTGGCTGTGCTGATAGACTGGCGCCCATGCCTGTCGAACTCCCCCTGGCCCCTCTGCAACGCCTGACATTGCCCTGGCTGGCGAGGGGGCAGGTCGAGACCGCCATCCTGCGCCTTGACCTGATCGACCCTCTGATCAGCGGCAACAAGTGGTTCAAGCTTCGCCATCACCTTGAGCAGGCGCTCGATGCCAAGGCCCCTGGCCTGGTGAGCCTGGGCGGCAACCATTCCAACCACCTTCATGCTCTGGCCGCTGCCGGCAAGCGGTTGGGCCTGGCCACGGCCGGCCTGCTGCGGGGGCACCCGTGCCAAACACCCACCGTGCAGGACTTGCAGGCAATGGGCATGCAACTGCACTGGCTGGGTTACGAGGGCTACCGACAACGTAACGAGGTGGGGTTCTGGACGCCCTGGCACGCGCGCTATCCCGGCTGGCACTGCATCCCCGAAGGGGGAGGCGGGCAGGCCGGCGCCCAGGGGTGCGCGTCGATCGTGACCCACCTGCACGCGCAGCTTGCGACACTGGGCTGGCCGGACTATGACGCCTGGTGGCTGGCCGCGGGCACCGGCACCACGCTTGCAGGCCTGGTGCTGGCCGAGTCAGGGGCCCATGCCGTGCATGGGGCGTTGGCCGTACCCGACCACTATGGCGTGGCCGAGACCGTGGTGGCACTTGCCGGCACCCAGGGTTACCGCCTGCACAGTGCCAGCCGGGGCGGCTTCGGCAAGTTCGACGAACAACTGCTGGCCTTCATTGCCGACTGCGAGCAGCAGGCCGGGATCCCTTTCGAGGCGCTCTATACCGGCAAGGCATTGCTCGCGCTCAAGGCTCAGGTCGAAGCCGGATTGTTCGCGCCCGGCACTCGCTTGGTGTTCGTCCATACCGGCGGTTTGCAGGGCCGTCGGGGTTACTTGTAAGGCAGCATGCGCAGCAACGTATTGTCGCGTTTGACATAGTGATGATAAAGGCCGGCCAGCGCATGCAGGCCGATCAGCCAGTAGCCCCAGGTACCCACACGCTCATGCCAGCCCTTGATGAACTTGGCCAGGTCTACGTCAGGGCCGATCAGGTGCGGCAGCTCAAGGCCATAGAACGGTATCGGTTTGTCGGCGGCGCTGAGGATCAGCCAGCCGGCCAGCGGCATGCCGATCATCAGCAGGTACAGCAGCAGGTGAACCAGATGGGCCAGGCCGGTTTGCCAGGCAGGGGGTTTGGGTGAGATGGGAGGCGCGCGATGGACCACGCGCATGGCCAGGCGCAGCCATACCAGCACGAACACGCTCAGGCCCAACATGAAATGCAGGTCTTTCATCAGGTTGCGCTCTGCGCTGTCGCGCGGGAAGATCCCGCGAAACTCGATACAGGCATAAACGGCGGCCAGCAGCACCAGCATCAGCCAGTGCAGGACAATGGACACGCGCGCGTAATGGGGCGCTGGGGTGCTCGAAACCATGGTTGATCCTCATCGGTCGGTGGGGCAGCGCTCTTGGTGGCGCTCAGGTCCAGTTTACGGGTTACCCGGGCTGCATCATTGCTCCAGGTCGGTGAAAAATATGTTGCCGCCTATGGGAGGATCTGCGGTCAGAGAGCCAGCGCGCCTGGCCACTGATCGGCAACCAGGAACACCCGCTCTACCTCTTGCCAGCTGCCGTCCTGCTGCCGTTGCATGTTGACGAGCAACTGCGCAGGCGCATCGGGCGCCAGCAGGTGCAGCCACGCGGCGAACTGAGCAGCGCTCCAGACCTCGCAGGCCGCACACCGTGCGGGGGCCAGCCAAGCGCTGCGCGCCAGCGGTTGCCAATGCCCGTCTGGTGCGCTGATCCAGTCCTTGCGATGCAACCACCGGCCACGCAAGTGCTGGGGGTGGACGCCCTGCGGCGCCTGGCTCGCGGCCAGCGTCGGGTAGAACAGGTAGCCCCCCATCCACATGCTGGCCTGCACCGTAGGCAGGTCGAGCCGCTCGAGGGCGGTACGGCCCTGGGTGCTGGCTGACATGGGCAACTGGTGGCGGCGGGTGTGTTCCAGCTTGGCTTGCAGGCGATCGTGGCAGCCAGGCCCCAGCCAGCCCCCAGGGTCGGTACCGAAGCGCTCAGGGCCCAGGTACAGCTTGATGGCCAGTTCCAGGTGATGCACCCCATCGCGATCACGCAGCACCACATCCAGCTCGCCCAAGGTCCGGCCGTCTTCGCGGATAGCCAGGTTGGCCGCCAACAGTTCGACGCCGGGCGCCTGTTGCAAGGCAAACTGCCACAGGCGTTCGTAATACAGCCCGAGGCGGCGGCTGCCAAGGCCCTTGAGCCAGTGCTGCAAGGGCGTGTCATCGGCGTCCAGCCCGTGCAGCCAGGCCTGTAACGCCTGCGGCCGCTCCACCCAGAGGCTGCCTGCCAGCGGGTGGCGCTGGGGGCAGCCTGCGTTCTCCAGCAGCGGCGGCGAGAGCAGGGTCCAGGCAAGGTCACGCACCGCGGGGCGCTGGAACAGCCGGGGCAGGTGCACGAGCGAAGGAAATGGCATCATCCTGCGAGCATAGCCGGTTTGCCGCTGCTTCGTGGTTCGCCCATAATCGCTGCATCGTCACCCGTCGCAGAGCCTTGCAGGAGCCCCATGGAGCAATTTCGCAATATCGGTATCATCGGTCGTCTCGGCAGCTCGCAGGTGCTGGACACCATCCGCCGACTGAAAAAATTCCTCCTCGAGCGCCACTTGCATGTGATCCTCGAAGACACCATCGGTGAAGTCCTGCCCGGCCACGGGCTGCAGACTTCCACCCGCAAGCTGCTGGGCGAGGTCTGTGACCTGGTCATCGTGGTCGGCGGCGACGGCAGCCTGCTGGGCGCTGCGCGTGCCCTGGCGCGTCACAATATCCCGGTACTGGGCATCAATCGGGGCAACCTGGGCTTTCTCACTGACATCCGTCCGGATGAACTGGAAGAGAAAGTCTCCGAGGTGCTCGAGGGTCACTACCTGGTCGAGAACCGTTTCCTGCTGCAAGCCGAAGTGCGCCGTCATCAGGAGGCGATCGGCCAGGGCGATGCGCTCAACGACGTGGTCCTGCACCCCGGCAAGTCCACCCGCATGATCGAATTCGAGATCTACATCGACGGCCAGTTCGTCTGCAGCCAGAAGGCCGACGGCCTGATCGTCGCCACCCCGACCGGCTCCACCGCCTACGCATTGTCCGCAGGTGGCCCGATCATGCACCCCAAGCTCGATGCAATCGTCATCGTGCCCATGTACCCGCACACCTTGTCAGGGCGGCCGATCGTCGTCGATGGCAACAGCGAACTGAAGATCGTGGTGGCCAAGGACCTGCAGATCTACCCGCAGGTGTCGTGTGACGGTCAGAACCACTTCACCTGTGCACCCGGTGACACCATCACGGTGAGCAAGAAGCCCCAGAAGCTGCGCCTGATCCACCCGCTGGACCACAACTACTACGAAGTCTGCCGCACGAAGCTTGGCTGGGGCAGCCGCCTGGGGGGCAGGGACGACTGATGCTGGATCCGGCGCGCAGTTTCGACATCATCGGTGACGTTCACGGCTGTGCCTTGACCCTCGAGCGTTTGCTCGACGCCCTCGGTTACCAGCGCATTGCCGGCGTCTGGCGCCACCCTCGGCGCCAGGCGCTGTTTTTGGGCGATATCGTGGACCGCGGCCCGCGTATCCGCGAAGCCCTGCACATCGTTCACGACATGGTCGCCGCCGGGCAGGCGCACTGCATCATGGGCAATCACGAATACAGCGCCCTAGGGTGGGTGACGCCGGCACTGCCGGGCAGTGGCAAGGCCTTCGTGCGCGAACACACCCCTCGCCACGCCAGGCTCATCGACGAAACCCTCACCCAGTTCGCCCATCACCCTGCGGACTGGCAGGCGTTTCTCGACTGGTTCCAGACGCTACCCCTGTTCATCGATGCCGGTCGCTTTCGCCTCGTACACGCCTGCTGGGATGCACGCCTGATCGAGCCTCTGCGTCGCCAGTACCCCGACGGGCGCGTCGACCGCCACTTCGTCCAGGCGTCGGCGGTGAGCGGCAGCTTTGCCGCCAACGTCTGCAACCGCCTGCTGCGCGGCACCGACATGCGCTTGCCCGATGGCCTCACCCTGACCGGTGGCGATGGCCTGACCCGCGCCTTCTTCCGCACCAAGTTCTGGGAAGACGACCCGCAGACCTACGGGGACATCGTCTTCCAGCCCGATGCGCTGCCAGCGGAGGTGGCCAACACACCGCTGAGCCACAGCCAGAAGAGCGCGTTGCTGCGCTACGCCGAGGACGAGCCCATGCTGTTCGTTGGCCATTACTGGCGCAGCGGCCGGCCCGCCCCGATTCGCAGCAACCTGGCCTGCCTGGACTACAGCGCCGTGTTGTACGGCAAGCTGGTCGCCTACAGGCTGGACGATGAAACCCGTATCGACCCCCGCAAGTTCGTCTGGGTGGATGTCGACCGACCACAGGCTAGCCAATGAACATTATCCAAGTGATGCGCCTGCCGCTGACGGTGGACCTCAGCGGTTTCGTGCAGATGCTGCAACGCTTGCAGGTACCGCACCGGGTCAGCGAGGAGGGCGAGGACCAGGTACTCTGGGCGCCTGATACCCTGGCCGACGAGGTGTTGCACCTCTACCAGCGCTACCCCGATGGCAACGCCGACCTGCAGGCCGAGCCTGACCCCGCGTTGCCCGACCAGCAGGTGCAAGAGGTGCCACAGCCGTCGCTGCTGGCCCAGGCAAAGGCTTGCAAGGTCACTGCCCTGACGCTGCTGCTGACCTTCATGGTCGCTGGGCTCACGGGCTTGGGCGACAACTTCACCACCATCAGCTGGTTCACGTTTCTCGATTTTCACGTGCAGGGCGATTACCTGTACTTCGCGCCCCTGGCCGAGGGCCTGGCGCACGGGCAATGGTGGCGGCTGGTCTCGCCCATGCTGCTTCATTTCGGCGCGCTGCACCTGGCCATGAACAGCCTGTGGTTCTGGGAGCTGGGCAAGCGCATCGAACTGCGCCAGGGCCCGTGGACGTTGCTGGGGCTCACCCTGCTGTTCAGCCTGGTATCGAACCTGGCCCAACACTACACCACGGGGCCTGGCCTGTTCGGTGGGCTTTCAGGCGTGCTTTATGGCCTGCTCGGGCACATCTGGCTGTATCAATGGCGGGCGCCAAACCCGCACTTCAACCTGCCCAAGGGCGTGCTGGTGATGATGCTCCTCTGGCTGGTGGTGTGCCTGACCGGCGTCGTCGGCACCCTGGGCCTGGGCCAGATCGCCAACGCCGCGCACGTCGGCGGGTTGCTCATCGGATGCCTGACCGGGCTCTTGGGTGGGGCGCTCGCCCGGCGTAAACTGTCGGCTTGAATCAGGAGACAACATGTCCACTTTCGCGCAAATGATCGAAAACATCACCCCGGAAATCTACGAGAGCCTGAAACTGGCCGTGGAAATCGGCAAATGGTCGGACGGCCGCAAGCTGACTGCCGAGCAGAAAGAGCTGTCCCTGCAAGCGGTCATCGCCTGGGAGATGAAAAACCTGCCCGAGGACCAGCGCACCGGTTACATGGGCCCGCAGGAATGTGCGTCCAAGTCCGCCCCCGTTCCCAACATCCTGTTCAAGTCGGACTCGGTACATTGATCGAACTCGCTCGTGGCTCGTTGAGCAAAATGGCCGTCAGCCTGGCGGCCCCCGTGGTGCAATACAGCTTTCGCCTAGGCGATACCCTGGTGCCAGTCAACCCGCTGATCGGCAAGCCGCTGCGCCTGCACTACCTGGGCGCCATCCACTGCAGCCACTGCGGCAAGCGCACCAAGAGCAGCTACAGCCAGGGTTACTGCTACCCCTGCATGACCAAGCTGGCCCAGTGCGACATGTGCATCATGGCCCCGGAGCGCTGCCACTACGACGCAGGCACCTGCCGCGATCCGTCCTGGGGCGAGCAGTTCTGCATGACCGACCACGTGGTCTACCTGGCCAACTCCTCCGGTATCAAGGTCGGTATCACCCGCGCCACCCAGTTGCCCACCCGCTGGCTCGACCAAGGTGCCAGCCAGGCCTTGCCTATCCTCAGGGTGGCCACCCGGCAGCAGTCCGGGCTGGTCGAAGACCTGCTGCGCAGTCAGGTGCCGGACCGCACCAATTGGCGCGCCCTGCTCAAGGGTGACGCCGCGCTGCTTGATCTGCCGGCCTTGCGCGATCAGGTGCTGGAGGCGTGTGCCGAAGGGCTTGGCCAGCTGCAGGCGCGCTTCGGCCTGCAGGCGATTCAGCCCCTGACCGACGCCGAGGTCGTGCACATGACGTACCCGGTCCAGGCTTACCCCACCAAGGTGGTCAGCTTCAACCTGGACAAGACCCCGATCGTGGAGGGCACGCTGCTGGGCATCAAGGGCCAGTACCTGATCTTCGACACCGGTGTGATCAATATTCGCAAGTACACGGCCTACCAGTTGGCCGTGCTCCAGTAAAAGGGACCTGCAGATGCGTACCGAACAACCGCAAGTGATCCATCTTAAGGACTACAAGGCGCCTGAGTACCTGATCGACGAAACGCACCTGACCTTCGAGCTGTTCGAAGACCACACCCTGGTCCACGCGCAACTGATCATGCGCCGCAACCCGGTGCATGGGGGCGGCCTGCCTGCGCTGGTGCTCGACGGCCAGCAACTCGAGCTGGTGCGCGCCGCCCTCGACGATGAACCCTTGCAGGCCGGCGACTACCAGATCGACGCAGGCAGCCTGACCGTCCAGCCACGGGCAGCGCAATTCACCCTCGACACCACCGTCAAGATCCATCCGGAAACCAACACAGCGCTCGAGGGCCTGTACAAGTCCGGCAAGATGTTCTGCACCCAGTGCGAAGCCGAGGGTTTCCGCAAGATCACCTACTACCTCGATCGCCCCGATGTCATGAGCATCTTCACCACCACGGTGATCGCCGAACAGCATCGCTACCCGGTGCTGCTCTCCAACGGCAACCCGGTAGGCAGCGGCCCTGCCGAGGATGGCCGTCACTGGGCGACCTGGGAAGACCCGTTCATGAAGCCGGCGTACCTGTTCGCCCTGGTCGCAGGCGACCTGTGGTGCGTGGAAGACACCTTCACCCGCCAGTCGGGCCGTGATGTGACCCTGCGCATCTATGTCGAGCCGGAGAACATCGACAAGTGCAACCACGCCATGGTCAGCCTGAAGAAGTCCATGCGTTGGGACGAAGAGGTGTATGGCCGCGAGTACGACCTGGACATCTTCATGATCGTCGCGGTCAACGACTTCAACATGGGGGCCATGGAAAACAAAGGCCTTAACATCTTCAACTCCAGCTGCGTGCTGGCGCGCGCCGAAACGGCCACCGATGCCGCGCATCAGCGGGTCGAAGCCGTGGTGGCCCATGAGTACTTCCACAACTGGTCGGGCAACCGCGTCACCTGCCGCGACTGGTTCCAACTGTCGCTCAAGGAAGGCTTCACGGTGTTCCGCGATGCCGAGTTCAGCGCCGACATGAATTCACGCACCGTCAAGCGCATCGAGGACGTTGCCTACCTGCGCACCCATCAGTTCGCCGAGGATGCGGGCCCCATGGCCCACCCGGTGCGCCCGGACAGCTTCATCGAGATTTCCAACTTCTACACCCTGACCGTGTACGAAAAAGGCTCGGAAGTGGTACGCATGGTGCGCACGCTGCTGGGGGCCGAGGGCTTCCGCCAGGGCAGCGACCTGTACTTCGAGCGTCACGATGGGCAAGCGGTGACCACCGACGACTTCATCAAGGCGATGGAAGATGCCAACGGCGTCGACCTGACTCAGTTCAAGCGCTGGTACAGCCAGGCCGGTACGCCGCGCCTGGAGGTGAGCGATGCCTACGATGAAGCGGCGCGCACCTATAGCCTGACGTTCCGCCAGAGCTGCCCACCCACCCCAGACAAGGCCGAGAAGCTGCCCTTCGTGATTCCGGTCGAATTGGGCCTGCTCGATGCCCAGGGCAACGACCTGCCGCTGCAATTGGCGGGCGAGTCCTCGGCAGTGGGCAGCACCCGGGTGCTGTCGGTGACCGAGGCCGAGCAGACCTTCGTCTTCCAGGGTATTGAAGCGCGGCCGCTGCCGTCGCTGCTGCGCGGTTTCAGTGCCCCGGTCAAGCTGAGCTTCCCATACGACCGCGACCAGTTGATGTTCCTGATGCAGCACGACAGCGACGGCTTCAACCGTTGGGAAGCCGGTCAGCAACTGGCCGTTCAGGTGTTGCAGGAGCTGATCGGCCAGCACCAGCTTGGTCAGGCGCTGCAACTGGACCCGCGTCTGCTCAAGGCGTTGGATACGGTGCTGGGCGACACCTCGCTCGATGCTGCCATGGTGGCCGAAATGCTCTCGCTGCCAGGGGAGGGCTACCTGACCGAGATCAGCCAGGTGGCCGATGTGGACGCCATCCACGCAGCCCGCGAGTTCGCTCGCCGGCAAATTGCCGAGCACTTGTTCGAGCCGCTCTGGACGCGTTACCAGGCCAACCGCGCGGTCTCGCGTAACACCGCGTACGTTGCCTCTGCCGAGCACTTTGCTCGCCGAAGCCTGCAGAACATCGCCCTGTCGTACCTGATGCTCAGCGCCAAACCGCAGGTGCTGGAAGCGACCCTGGAGCAGTTCGAGCAGTGCGACAACATGACCGAGCGCCTCACGGCCCTGGCGGTGCTGGTCAACTCGCCCTTCGAGGCCGAGCGCGCCAAGGCCCTGGAAAGCTTTGCTGAACACTTCAAGGACAACCCCTTGGTCATGGACCAGTGGTTCAGCGTGCAGGCGGCCAGTACCTTGCCAGGTGGCTTGGCACGGGTGAAGGCGTTGATGCAACACCCGGCCTTCACCCTGAAGAACCCGAACAAGGTGCGCGCGGTGGTCGGCGCCTTTGCCGGCCAGAACCTGGTCAACTTCCATGCTGCCGATGGCTCCGGCTACCGCTTCCTGGCGGATCTGGTGATCGAGCTCAATGCGCTCAACCCGCAGATCGCCTCCCGGCAATTGGCGCCGCTGACCCGCTGGCGCAAGTATGACGCCGCCCGGCAGGCCCTGATGAAGGGTGAGCTGGAGCGGATTCTGGCCGCTGGTGAACTCTCCAGTGACGTGTACGAAGTCGTGAGTAAAAGCCTGGCATGACGCCCCGGGGGGCGCCTGATGGCCCCCCGATTTCGACTGCCGACGTTGTTACGCTGCACACGCAGCGCCTGCCGGGGAATCCTGTTCGCCTGCAGGCGCTGCATCTTCTGCGCATGAACCACGCGCCTTGCGCTGATAACAAAACATAACACCCCGCCCGTTGTGCTCCTCCAAATCCTCCCGTTACGATCACCGCACGCCCTTGCAGGCCTCTATTGCAGGCATTTGTGCGTTTCTGCAAGGTATTGACCCACCCAACAAAAATACAATCGGGGGCAGTCATGAGGAATTGGAGCAGGCGCGCTGGATGGCCGATGGCGGCCGCAGCAGTGCTCACCCTTGCACTGAGTGGATGGCAAGGCGCGCAGGCTGCGTCAGCCGATGAATACTCCACCGAATCGGCCAAAGCCAGTCAAAGGCTGTTGATCGACGCTGCCCATGCGGGCACGCGCGTGGTCGTGGTCGGCGACCGTGGCCATATCCTGTTCTCCGATGACCAGGGCAGCACCTGGACTCAGGCCCGCGTGCCAACCCGCCAGTTGCTGACGGCTGTCTTTTTCCTTGATGACAAGCGCGGTTGGGCCGTGGGCCACGATGCGCAGATCCTCGCCACCGGCGACGGCGGGGCGACCTGGAGCAAGCAGTTCGAAGACGTGTCGCGCGAAGCGCCCTTGCTCGACATTGTGTTCCTCGATGCCCAGCACGGCCTGGCCGTCGGCGCCTACGGCGCCTTGCTCGAAACCACGGACGGGGGCCAGCATTGGCAGGACGTGGCCGAGCGCCTCGACAACCCCGACCAGTTGCACCTCAATGCCATCACCCAGGTGCGTGACGCTGGTTTGTTCATCGTCGGGGAGCAGGGCAGCATGTACCGCTCCGAGGACAACGGGCAGCACTGGCAGAAAGTGGAAGGGCCTTACCAGGGGTCGCTGTTCGGCGTGATCGGCACTGCCCAGGCGCGTACCCTGCTGGCGTTCGGCTTGCGCGGCAACCTGCTGCGCTCCACCGACTTCGGCGACACCTGGCAATCGATCCCCTTGCAGGCTGCGCGAGGCGAGCTCGAATTCGGCCTGGCCGGTGCCACCTTGCTCGATGACGGCACCGTCGTGGTGGTCGGCAACGGCGGCAGCGTGTTGCGCAGCACCGATGCCGGCCAGACCTTCAGCGTCCACAACCGCCCGGACCGCATCGCCCTGTCCGGCGTCAGCGGCCTGCCCAACGGCGAGCTACTGCTGGTAGGGCAGGGCGGCGCCCACATCGCCAATGCCAAGGGGCTCGATGCCGCCGGCAGTGAGGCACAGCCATGAGCAGCCAGGAGCACATTCCCATGCAGCCGCATCATCAGGACAAAGCCACACTGCTCGAACGCCTGATCTTCAACAATCGGCCGGCGGTCATCATCCTCTGTGTGTTGGTCAGCCTCTTCCTGTTCTGGCAGGCCACGCAAATTCGCCCCTCCACCAGCTTCGAGAAAATGATCCCGTTGCAGCATCCGTTCATCGAACAGATGATGGAGCACCGCAACGACTTGGCCAACCTGGGCAACACCGTGCGCATCTCGGTCGAGGCGGTCAATGGCGACATCTTCGACAAAAACTACATGGAGACCCTGCGCCAGATCCACGACGAGGTGTTCTACATCCCAGGCGTCGATCGGGCCGGGCTCAAGTCGCTGTGGAGCCCGAGCGTGCGCTGGAGCGAAGTCACCGAGGAGGGGTTCTCCGGTGGCGAGGTGATTCCCAACACCTACGACGGCTCGCAGGCCAGCCTCGATACCCTGCGCGACAACGTGCTGCGGTCCGGGCAGATAGGGCGGCTGGTGGGCAACAACTTCAAATCCAGCATCATCGACGTGCCACTGCTGGAAAGTTACCCCGACTCACAGGACCCAGGGCGGGTGGTCAAGCTCGACTACCAGCAGTTCTCCCACTTGCTCGAAGAAAAGATTCGCGACAAGTTCCAGGCTCAGAACCCCAATGTGAAGGTGCATATCGTCGGGTTCGCGAAGAAGGTCGGTGACCTCATCGACGGGCTGGTCATGGTGGTGATGTTCTTCGGCATCGCCCTGCTGATCACCTGGGTGCTGCTGTACTGGTTCACCTGGTGCATCCGCAGCACCATCGCGGTGCTCATTACCACATTGGTGGCGGTGGTGTGGCAACTGGGGCTGATGCATGCGGTCGGCTTCGGCCTGGATCCGTATTCGATGCTGGTGCCGTTCCTGATCTTTGCCATCGGCATTTCCCACGGTGTGCAGAAAATCAACGGCATTGCCCTGCAATCGAGCGATGCAGACAACGCCCTGACGGCGGCCAGGCGCACGTTCCGGCAACTGTTCCTGCCAGGCATGATCGCCATTCTCGCCGATGCCGTGGGCTTCATCACCCTGTTGATCATCGACATCGGCGTGATCCGCGAACTTGCCATCGGTGCATCCATCGGCGTCGCGGTGATCGTCTTCACCAACCTGATTCTGCTGCCGGTGGCCATTTCCTATGTGGGTATCAGCAAGAAGGCCATCGAGCGCAGCAAGCGCGACGCCACCCGCGAGCACCCGTTCTGGCGGATGCTGTCGCGCTTTGCCAGCCCCAGAGTGGCGCCGGTTTCCATCGCCCTGGCCCTGGTCGCCTTCGCCGGGGGGCTGTGGTACAGCCAGAACCTGAAGATCGGCGACCTCGACCAGGGCGCACCGGAGCTGCGGCCCGACTCGCGCTACAACCAGGACAACAACTTCATCATCAGCAACTATTCCACCAGTTCCGATGTGCTGGTGATCATGGTCAAGACGGCCGCCGAGCAGTGTTCGGTGCATTCGACCCTGGCGCCGATCGACGAGCTGATGTGGACCATGGAAAACACGCCGGGTGTGCAGTCGGCCATTTCCCTGGTCAGCGTGTCCAAACAGGTGATCAAGGGCATGAACGAGGGTAGCCTCAAGTGGGAAACCCTCTCGCGCAACCCCGATGTCCTGAACAACTCCATCGCACGGGCCGATGGCCTGTACAACGGCGATTGCTCGCTGGCCCCGGTGCTGGTGTTTCTCAATGACCACAAGGCCGAGACCCTCGAGCGGGTGACGGCCGCTGCCAAGGCGTTTGCCGACAGCCACGACAGAGAAGGCTTGCAGTTCCTGCTGGCTGCCGGCAACGCCGGTATCGAAGCGGCCACCAACGAGGTGATCAAGTCGGCCGAATTGACCATTCTGATCCTGGTGTACCTGTGCGTGGCAGTCATGTGCCTGATCACCTTCCGTTCCTTCGCCGCGACCCTGTGCATCGTGCTGCCCTTGGTGTTGACCTCCGTGCTGGGCAACGCGCTGATGGCGTACATGGGCATCGGTGTCAAGGTGGCGACGCTGCCGGTGGTTGCGCTGGGGGTAGGCATTGGCGTGGACTACGGCATCTACATCTACAGCCGTCTGGAGAGCTTCCTGCGCGCCGGGTTGCCGCTGCAGGAAGCCTATTACCAGACGCTGCGCTCCACCGGCAAGGCGGTGCTGTTCACCGGCCTGTGCCTGGCCATCGGGGTATGTACCTGGATCTTCTCGGCGATCAAGTTCCAGGCGGACATGGGCCTGATGCTGACCTTCATGCTGTTGTGGAACATGTTCGGTGCGCTGTGGCTACTGCCGGCGCTGGCGCGGTTCCTGATCAAGCCCGAGAAGATGGCAGGCAAGGCGGGGGGCTCGATTTTCGCCCATTGAAACGACCGGGCGTTGCGCGGCCATGGGGGTATAATGCAGGGCTTTTCCACATGCAATGTCCCGTACAGGTACCCCCATGTCACCACTTGCCAGCGCCTTGCAACACTGCGACATGCTTCTGATAGACGGCCTTCACGCGTTCGATTTCACCTGCGACGAGCAGGGCCTTGCCATCGAATGTATGGACGGCCGCCAACTGCGGCGTTGGGTATTCACCGCCGCGCAGGTCGATGCGGCCAGTAAAGAAGTGAACGACTGGCGCATCTGCACTGCCGAAGGTGAGCACCGACTGATCTGTCTGGATGCATTTCGCGCACCGGAAGAAGAAGACCATGAACCGGACCTGGAAGACTCTGCTGACCGCTAGCTGCATGACCCTGACCTACACTGCCCAGGCTGCCACTCTGCTGGTTGGCACCTACACAGACGGTGCCAGCCAAGGCATCTACCGCTACGCCTTCGACAGCGAAGCCGGCACAATCCGCCCCGAACCGCTGCAGGTGGTAGAGAGCGTCAGCCCCTCGTGGCTGGTGCTTTCCGAAGACAAGCGCCTGCTGTTTGCCGTCAATGAAACCGCAGACGGTCACGTCAGCGCATTCAACATTGCCAGCGATGGGAGTGTACGCCTGCTCGATCAAAAGCCCAGCCAGGGCGACGAGCCGACCCACGCCAGCCTCAGCCAGGACCAGCGTTATCTGTTCGTGGCCAACTACGCGGTCGACCCCGACCCAGGCGGCGGCCTTTCGGTGTTGCCAGTCGACAGGCAAGGCGCCTTGCAGTCGGTGGTCCAGCAGGTGCGTCATCAAGCCAGTGGGGTCAACCCCGAGCGGCAGGCCAGTGCCCATGTCCATTCGGTGGTGCCGTCTCCAGACGGCCAGCATGTCTATGCCAGCGACCTGGGTGCAGACAAGGTGTTCGTCTACCGCTACGACGGGGCGAGCACGAAAAAGCCACTGACCCCGTCCCAGCCTGCCTCGGTGTCGTTGCCTGCGGGCAGTGGGCCACGGCATTTGCTGTTCGACGCCAGCGGCAAACATGCCTACCTGACCTTGGAAATGCATGCCGAAGTGGTGGTGTTCGATATCCAGGAGGGCAACCTGATCGAACGTCAGCGTCTGCCATTGACCGAACGCCAGGAGGCGGCTGCCAAGGCAGGCGCGGGCCTGCACCTGTCGGCGGACGGTCGCTTTCTGTACGTCAGCAACCGCGGCACGGCCAATGAGATCGTCGTGTTCAGCGTGGGCAAGCAGGATGGACGGTTGGCGTTGGTGCAACGTCGCTCGGTCGAAGGTGACCACCCCCGTGAATTCGCGCTGGACCCCACTGACAAGTTCCTGCTGGTTGCCAATCAGAAGAGCAACCAGATCAAGGTCATGCGCCGCGATCCGCTCACGGGCAAGCTGGGGGAAACGGTACAGACCTTCGATCAGCCGGCACCGTCGGACCTGAAGTTCATACGATGACGTTCAAGCGGTACGGCGCTTGAATCACTTGGCCATAATGGCCTTGAACACGTCCGAGGCCAACCAGCCTTGCAGCCAACCACGAACCCTCGGATAGGGGGCTGTGGCAAACCAGTCGGGCTGGACTGCGGCAAACTGCCGGATCAGCGGCAACAGGGCGGCATCAGCGATGCTCGGGTGATCGGCCAACAGGTAGGGGCGGTTTTGCAGCAGGTGCTCCAGATGCTCCAGCCAGGGGTGCGTAGCGTCGCGGTAGTCGTGCTGTGACTGCTGGGGATACCGCTCGGCATACTTGTACAGGTTCACCTGGGCCTTGAAGGTGGTGTCGTTCACGGCGATCAGTGCATCGGCTTGCTGCGCCGCTTCGGGCGAGCTCGACAGGCGCCAGTCTTGCGGGTCGTTCTGCGCCAGTGCCCAGCGCATGATATCCAGGCTTTCATCGATTACCTGATCTCCGGTGTCCAGCACCGGGACGGTGCCCTTGGGTGACAGTGCCAGCAGGGCGGCGGGTTTGTGCTTCATGGCCACCTCCTGCACGGTCACCTCGCAGCCGGCATAGCGCAACGCAAGCCGGGCACGCATGGCCCAAGGGCAGCGGCGAAACGAATAGAGGATCAACCGCACACCTCAACGTCACTCAAGCCGTTGCCCAGGCGCCGGACTTGAATCTGCACCGGTATGCGTTCATGCATTTCCTGCACGTGGGAAATCACAGCCACTTTGCGACCTTGGGCCTGCAAGCCGTCCAACGCATCCATGGCCAGTTGCAAGGACTCGGGATCGAGGCTGCCGAAGCCTTCGTCGATGAACAGCGACTCGATGCGCAAGGTGCTCGATGCCATCGAGGCAAGCCCCAGGGCCAGGGCCAGGGAAACCAGGAAGGTCTCACCGCCTGACAGCGAGTGCACCGAGCGCAGTTCATCGCCCATTTCGGTGTCCAGTACCAGTAACCCCAGCGCACTGCCGCCGCGCTTGAGCCGATAGCGCCGCGCCAGTTGACGCAGCTGAGCGTTGGCATGGTGCAGCAGCAGATCGAGGTTGTAGCCCTGGGCGATCTTGCGGAACACGTCCCCCGAAGCCGAGCCGATTAGACCACTGAGCCGCGCCCAGCGCTGCCACTGCTGTCGGGCTTGCTCCATCTGCTCGGCCAGGGCCTGCGAGGCGTGCTGTCGCCGCTGGTCATCCGCCTGTTGGGCCCGCAGCTCGGCGCAGGTCTGCTCGTGAACGACCAGACGCTCACGCAGTTCGAGCAGCGCCTGGTCCACAGCCTGGACCGAAGTGTCCAGCGTGATCAGCGCCGCGTGCTGGTGCAGGCGCTGCTCGCGTTCCTGAAGCAGCACACGGCTCTGCTCGAGGGTTTTTTCAGCGCCCTGCAGGCGCTGGCGCAGTTCACCGACCTGAGTGTCGTCCATGGCCAGCAGGCGATCGAGCCCTGTATCGTCCAGCTCCGGGTGCGCGTCGCGCCACTGGGCGATCTGATCATGCAGCTGCCTGGCTTCTTGCTCCAGCGCCTGCAACTGCTCGGTGCTGGCCTTGAGCTCACCGGCCACTTGCACAGCCTGGGTATGCAAGCCTTGCAGGCGCTGGGCGAGGTCCGCCTCGACCGCGCGCGCGTGCTCCAGCGCGGTGTCCATGTGCTGTTGCCAGGCCTCGGCACTGATGTGCTCGCCCAGTAATTGCGCGAGCATGGCCATTGCGTGCTGGCGCTGCTCCTCCAAGGCTCTGAGCTGCTCACCAAGCTGCGCGAGGCGTTGCACACGCACCTGGTGTTGATCGTGCAGTTTGTCCAGCTGGACCTGGCGGGCTTGCTGTTCTTCCAGCTCATCGTTGCGTTGGTCGAGCTGGTGCAGGCGCTGGGCGATCTGTTGGTCGAGGGCAAGAAACGCATTGGCCGGATCGTCTTGCAGGGCCTTGAGCGCTTCGTCGGGCAGTACCCCGGCCAAGTCCGCGAGCCCTTGCTGAAGGAGGCGCTCGTCGTTTTCCAGTGCCAGGTGCTGTTGCTCCAGATGGCGCTGCGCTTGTTGGTGCGCGTCCTGGGCGGCTTGCAGCTGCTGGTTGAGGCGAGCGGCCTCTTTTTGCAGGGTGAGCAAGGCCCGCTGGCGCGTCTCGTCGTTGCCGATTTCGGTATCCAGGCGCCGTAGTTGGCCGTCGAGCCAGCTGCTGCGGGCATGATCGTCCTGGGGTGCCAATGCAGGCCAGAGGGCGTGCTCATGAAGCTGCGCGACCAAAGGCTGCAAGTGTTCGTCCAATACCGGCAGCTGTTGCTGATAGTCCTTGAGCTGGGCATTGACCACCCCTAGCTGGGTGCGCAGTTCCACCAGGCGCGTATTGAGCGCTGTGACCTGACGCTGGGCAGCCGCTTCTTCGGCCTGGTCATGTTCGCCCAGGCTTTGCAGCAACACCTCGGGTTGGTGGAACGGGTGTTCGGCGCTGCCGCACACCGGGCAGGGCTCGCCGCCCCGCAGTTGCTCACGCAGGGCTTGGACCGTGGTGTTGCGGGCCAGCCGCTGGCGCTCCAGCAGTTGGCGCGTCAGGTTCAGTGCCTGCTCGGCGCTTTCCAGCTCAGCCTTGGCGGCCGTGCCTTCGCCGATCAGGCGCTGGCGCTCGACCATGGCTTGCTGCTGACGTTCACGCAGGGTGGCCTGTTGCTGATGCAACTCAAGCACGCGGGCGTGTACAAGCGTCAATTGCTCCACGGCGCGATGCTGCTTGCGGTTGTCCTGCAGCATGCTGCCGAGCAGGTCGATTTGTTCTGCCAGGGCGTCGGGCTGCGCCTTGGCTTCCCGGAACAGGGCGTCATGGGCGTCGCGTTCGGCCTGAAGGTGCGCAGTGGCCTGGCTGGCTTGAGCCTGCAGGCCGGGCAGTTCCTCGCGGCCTTTGCCCAGGCGGCCGCCGATCAGCATCACCTGCTTGAGCTGCGGCAGATAGGCATGCCACGCGCTGGCCAGCCCGGCCAGGTGCTGGCTGTGGGCCAACGCCGTGTCGATCTGGGCCAGTTGCTGTTGACTGCGTTCTTGGCTGGCGTGCAGTTGCTGCAACTGCTGTTGGGCCTCAGCCACCTGATGTTCGGCCTGCTGGCTGTCGCTGCGCTGGACGGCCAGTTGCTGATCGAGCCGGGCCAAGTTGTCCTGGGCCGTGAAGGCTTGACGCAGCAAGGGACCGGCGTCGCTATGGGCGGCCTGGGCGGCGGTCAACGCAAGACGGGCTGTTTCCAGCGCCTGCTGCTGCTCGGCCGTACGCTGCTGCAGCTCGGCGAGCTGCCGGGTGTGTTCGTCAAGTTTGGCGGTGATCGGCGCGCGCTGCGCTGCCAGTGCCTGCTGGCGGTGAAACTGATGGCGCTGCGGGGCAAGACGCTCAAGGCGCGCCAGGTCCAGGCGCGGCTCGGCCAAGGCTTGCCAGTCCTGCTCGGCAGCCTCCAGGGCAGTGCGGGCCTGCGCGTGCTGGGCTTGAAGCTGCTCCTGCTCGATCAACCCGCTGCGTTGCTGCTCCAGCTGTCGCTCGCCAGCCTGGTCGGCTTTGAGCTGGTGCTGCGCCTGTTCCAGGCGTTGGTCCAGTTCGGCGCGGGCGTCTACTGGCATGGGCAACAGGTGGCTAGCTCGCTCTTTCAAGGCGGCATGCGCCTCGCCGGCCTCGCGGGCTCGGGCAAACGCCCGTTGGCCCAGCCGCGAATAGATCGAGGTGTTGGTCAGTTTCTCCAGCAGTTCGCTGCGCTCGCGGTCGTCGGCCTTGAGAAACGCGCTGAACTCGCTTTGCGCCAGCATCACGGCGCGGGTGAACTGTTCGAAGTTAAGGCCCAGGCGCGTCTCGATCAGCTGCTTGTATTCGTTCTTGCCGCTGCCCAGCACCTGCTCGCTGTCCAGGTCGTAGAAGCTCTGGCGGCTGAGCTGGAGTTTGCCATTGGCCTTCTCGCGGGCGCGGTTCGCTTCCCAGCGCGCCCGGTAGCGGCGCCCGTCCACGCCGACGAAATCCACCTCGGCAAAGCCACTGCCGGTACCGCGGCGCAGCAGGTTGCGCGGGTCCGAGGTGGGTATCTCGCCATCGCCGTCCGGCACCTTGGCCTCACGGCCGATGTCATTCAGGCGTGGCACCGTACCGAACAGCGCCAGGCACAGCGCGTCGAGCAGGGTGCTTTTACCCGCCCCCGTGGGGCCGGTGATGGCAAACAGACCCGCGCCTGCCAGGGGCTCCTGGGTGAAGTCGATATCGATCGGGCCCGCCAGCGATGCCAGGTTCTTCAGGCGAATGGCAAGAATCTTCATGGTTGCTCTTCTTCGTGCTGTACGTCCTGCAGCAGCAGGGCGAAATCGGCCAGCGTCTGCTCATCGGCAGGGTCGCCATAGGCTTGCGCCCAGGCACGGCTGAACAGGTCTTGCGGGGTCATCTGGGCCAGCTCGACGAACGCCGGGCCTTCGTCATCGGCCGTTCGGCCGGCGTACTCGGCACCTATGCGAATCAACCGTACCGCCTTTTCGTGCAGGGCGGTTTCGATCTGCTGGCGCAGGTCGGGCTGCGGCTCGTTCAGCACGACGCGCACCTCCAGCCAAGGCTGGCGGTTGGGATCATCGAGCAGGTCCACCACCGGTAAGTCGGCCAGTTGCGTCAGGACCTCGTCAAGTGGGGCCGGCCCTATGCGTTGCAACGGCACCGCACGCGGAACTGGGCGAGCCTCGACACTGGCCAGCGCCGCGCCGTCGAAGGTGACTTCCAGCACCTGGTGGGGGTAGTTCACCTCGGCAAACGACAACGGGATGGGCGACCCGCTGTAGCGGATCCGTTCTTCGCGATTGACCTTCTGGGGCTTGTGCAGGTGGCCCAGGGCGACGTAGCTGATGGCTTTGTCGAAGAGCTTGGCCGGCAATGCCTCGGCGTTGCCGATGATCAGGCTGCGCTCGGAGTCTTCGGAGACCGCACCGCCGGCCATGTGGGCGTGGCTGATGGCGATCAGCGCCTGGTCCTTGCGCTGCCTGGCCTGTGCGGCGGCGATCAGTTGCTGGTGGACCCGGGTGATGCCTTGCAGGTAGTCGTCGCCCAGTTGCAGGCCGGTCACCTCCGCCGGCCGCAGGAACGGCAAGGCCAGGCACCAGGCGGTCACCTTGCCGCGCGCGTTGGTCAGCGGAATCAGCAGCCGCTCGACATCCAGTTGTCCATCGTCCAGCCAGTGCACACGGCCCAGTGCATGGGTGCGCAGGCGGCGCATCAAGGGTGCAGGCAGCTCGATGCGCGAGCCGGAGTCGTGGTTGCCGGCGATCATCACGATGTCGAGTTTCGGCTGCTGTTCGTGGGCCCTGACGATGAAATCGTACAAGCGCTCCTGGGCTTTGACCGGCGGGTTGACGGTGTCGAAGACGTCGCCTGCGATCAACAGCGCATCAGGCTGGCGCAGGTGCAGCTGGCCGAGCAACCACTCGAGGAAGCAGGCGTGTTCGAAGTCGCGTTCCTGGCCATGGAGACTTTGGCCTAGGTGCCAATCGGAAGTGTGAAACAGACGCATGGATGACCTGTGGGTATGAAGTCGGGCGAGCGGGCAAGGGCGTTATGGTACCCCATGGGCGCGGCGCTGTGCGGGCCGGTAAAGCCGGTCGGTACACGGCGCGAACCCGGTCGATGACGCGCCGCCACATGCTCACTTGGGATACAGCGGTGGCAGGCTGGCGCTCTCGCCGGTGGGCAGCAGCACCTGTTCGGCCGGTGGAATGGTGCCGATCGCCCGCCACAGGTCTTCACCTTGCCAGTGCTGGCCGCTTTCGCTGTACAGCGCGCCGTTCAACCCATCCAGGGCGTCGGACAGGGGTACGAAGCGCGCCGCCATCTCGGCCAGGGTCTGCGGCTGTTGCCGCGCCCAGGCATCCAGGGCCTGGCGCGTGGCCTGGGGGTCGTTGGCCAGGCAGGCGCGCTTGAGGTCGTCCAGCAGGGTGCGCGGGCTCGGCCCTGTCTGCGCCGCACGCAGCACCGCTGGCTGCGAACGGGCGCGCCACCACAGGGTGAAGCCCAGCAGCGTGGTCAACGCAAGCACCAGGGTCGCCAGCTGCCAAGGCCACAGCAGTGTGCTGCTGCCATTGCCCACCACCGGGGCCTCGGCCACCAGGGCAGGGTTGTCCTGCACGGTGATCGAGCGTGCAGGCAGGCCACTGTGCTCGAGGTGATCTTCGCGGGTGTTCCACCATGTCACTTCCAGCGCAGGCAAGGCCAGCGGGCCGCTGTGGGTGGGAATGAGCGCCTCGCGTTCCTCGCGGGTGGCGGTCATGCCCCGTTCGCTGATCTCGTTGCGCAACAACGGTTGATCGGGGTAGCGGCGCAGGCCATTGGCTTCGGTGGGCGGCACTGGCGGCAACTGAGCGCTGGACAGCCCTTCGGCGCGCAGGGTGACGGTGCGGGTCAACGAATCGCCGATCTGGGTCTGCTGGGCGGCAGGATCGGGGCTCCAGCGTTCCTCCAGGGTCAGGCTACGCGCGGGCAGCCAGGGCAGCCCGGCCGGCCACTGGGCCGGGACGGGCCGTACCGTCAGACGCAGCGGCGTAGAGCTTACCTGTACCTGGCGGCCGGCACGGGCAGCGCCGTTGCCGTTCTGCTCGCCCTGGCTATTGGCCGCAGCCGTGGCGGTGAAGGTCAGCGAAGGAATGTCCAGGGTGCCGCTTTGCTGGGCATAGACGGCATAGCGCGTTTCGATCACGCCATGGCGCACACCCTGAATTTCCTTTTCGTAGGTGCGCGATTCGCCCAGGGGCTCGACCTTGGCGTTTTCCAGTTGCAGCGGGCTGAGGCTGCTGTCGTCATACAGCGCAACCGAATGGTAGATGCGCAGGGTCAGTACAGCCTGGGCCTGCACGTAGACATCGGTGCTGTCCAGGGTCGCCTCGATGAACACCTGGGCGTTGTCCTGGCGGTTGGCATCGGCTTGCAGCACTTGCAGGTCTACCGGCTGGCTGAACGACTGCCCCAATTGCAGGGCAGGGATCTGCAGGCTGCCGCTGCGCCGGGGCAGGAGCGTGATGATCCAGCGGGTGCTGGCGCGGGTCTCGCCATCGAGGGTGTGCAGGCTGTTCAACTGCCGGGTACTGCGCACCTCGAAGTCACCTTCCAGTGCCCGCAGGTCAGGCTTGCCGAACTCGGTCACATCCTGGCTTTCGAGGGTCAGCTCCAGGCTCTCGCCGGCTTCCAGACGTGTACGGTCGACACTGGCCTTGAGCGACGGCTCGGCGTGAGCCAGCACGTTCCAGAGCAGCATGAGGAGAAAGACGCCGCAGCGACTCATCGTGGGGTTTCCTGTTGCAATTGCTGTTCGTACCAGAATTTGCGCCGTAGCAACTGCGCGGGATTGTCGGGGATTTCTCGGAGCCATTGTTCCAGCGCCTGGCGTTGCTCGGCATCGAGCGCGGTGGTGACAGGCGCGTGGGGTGGGTCGACCACATCGTCATCCTCGCCTGGCGGGTTGCCAGATGCACCCTGGTCACCGCCGTCGCCTTGGGCCGAGGCGCCGTCCCCCGCCTGCTCGTCGGAACCGGGCGCAGGCTCTGCCGGGCTACCTTGCGCGCTGCTGTTGCCCTCGGTTTCACGACCAGGCGAATCCTGGGCGTCGGTGCTGCCGGGCTGTTCGGCAGCCTTGCCTTGGCGCTGGGCCAGCATTTGCTCGACCAGTGCCTGGTTGTCCAGCGCCGCCTGCAGGTCTGGCTGACGCTCCAGGGCTTGATCATACGCGTCCAGCGCCGCTTCCAGTTCACCACTGTATGCCAGAGCATTGCCGCGATTGTAGTGCGCGGCGGCCGTGTCGACCTGCAGAAACGCCTCGGCAGCGCCGGCATAGTCACCCGCCTGGTACAGGGCCATGCCTCGCCATTGCGGGTCACGGAAGCGGCCGGCCGCTTCGGCCGCTCGACCCTGCTCGAGCAGGCGCTGGCCTTGCTGGTCGGGGCGCAGCCACAGATCGTCGAGCTCGAACGCCTGGCCGGGCTGGGGCAGGGCCAGCAACAGCGGCAGGCAGAACAGCCAACCCCGCCGACCGGCACAGGCCGCCAGCAGCAGCAACGGAATCAGCAACCAGTAGCCTTGGTCGGCCCAGCTGTCCAGTTGCAGGGTCTGGCCTTCGCTGCGTGTGCTGCGCGGGTTGTCGAATAGCCCTAGGCCGCGCAGGTCCAGGTCATCGATGCGGGCATGCCGGTAACGCCCGCCAGTACCATTGATGAAGCCTTTGAGCGCCGCGCCGTCCAGCCGTGGCAACAGGATCGCGCCCTGGTCGTCCTTGAGAAATTCCCCGTTGGCTTGGCGCACTGGCGCCCCGTCACGGCTGCCGATGCCCAGCATCAGCAGGCTTGGGCCATGGCGACCCAGGGCCTGGCTGATGCCTTGGCGCTCGGCGGCGCTGAGCGAGGACCCGACCAGCAGCAGTCGGCCCTGGCCAAGGCCGCTCTGGGCGAGCAGGGCCAGGCCCTTGTGCACGGCAAGGTCTGCCCGCTGGCCGGGCTTGGGCATGATCGAGGGGTCGAGTGCTTCGAGCAGGTTGCGTGTTGTGGCCAGGTCGTCGGACAGCGGCACCAGGGTATGCGCCGACCCTGCGTAGACCACCAGTGCGGTCTGGCTGTCACGGCGGTGCTCGAGTACGTCGAGTATCTTGCGACGCGCCTGCTCAAGACGATTGGGCGGGCTGTCCTCGGCCAGCATCTGCGGGGTCAGTTCCAGCAGGATGACCAGAGGATCGGCAGGCCGCTGGCGGCTTTCCTCCACGCGTTGCCAGCTCGGGCCCAGCAGGGCCAGCACCACCAGCAGCCAGGCAAGGCCCAGGGCTATCCAGGGTAGCTTGCTGGTGTTGCCACTGCCGCCACCGAGCAGCACGTTATGGAAGGCCGGGGGCAGGATCATTTGCCAGCGCCCGGCGCGCCTGCGCCGGTGCCAAAGCTTGAACAGCAACCAGCCGAGCACGGGAATGCTCAGCAACCACAGCGGGCGCAACCATTGGGGCCATAGATCGATCATCGCGGCCTCCTCAGGCGCAGGCGTTTGAGGCGCTGCCGCCATTGTGGGTGCGGTTGCAGAAAGCGCGGCTTGCGCAATTGTCGTTGCAGCGGGTTGTCCGGCCACTGCACGCTGATCACCAGCAGCACGCTCAGCAGCAGCGCCAAGGCCAGTGGCCAGGCATACAAGGCCTTTGCCGTACGCGCCTGGGTCGGCTGTTGCGCCACCGGTTCAAGCCGGTCAAGCGTGTCACCGATGGCATCGAGTTCGGCGCCATCATGGGCGCGGAAGTACGCGCCCTGGGTGGTCTCGGCGATTTCGCGCAAGGACGCTTCATCCAGGTCCAGGCTTGGGTTCAGGCCCAGTAGGCCAGGGGTGCCGGTGGCTTGCGGATCGGCGCCAATGCCGATGGTGTAGATGCGCACGCCCTCCTGAGCGGCCAAACGGGCGGCGGTGAGGGGGTGGATCAGCCCGCCATTGTTGGCCCCGTCGGTGATCAGCACCAGCACTCGGCTCTGCGAGGGCCGCTGGCGCAGCCGCTTGACGGCCAGGCCGATGGCATCGCCAATGGCGGTGTTCTTGCCGGCGATGCCGATCTGGGCTTCATCGAGAAAGGTGCGCACCGTGCGCCTGTCGAAGGTCAGCGGGGCCTGCAGGTAGGCTTGGCTGCCGAACAGGATCAGCCCCACCCGGTCACCTTCACGGTCCTGCAAGAAGTCGCCCAGCAGCGCCTTGACCAGGTCGAGCCGGCTGATGTCTTCGCCCTGCCACTGCATGTCCGGGAAGTCCATCGAGCCGGACACGTCCACTGCCACCAGCAGGTCGCGCCCACTGGCTGCCACCGGCATCGGCTCGCCCAGCCATTGGGGGCGAGCGGCGGCGCACAGCAACAGCAGCCAGATCACGACGAACGGGGCCTGCTGGCGCCAGGTCGGCAGGTTCAGGCGGGCGCGGCGCCCCGCCAGGCTTTCAAGCTCTTGCAGGAAGCCGACTTTGAGGACAGGCTCTCCACTGTCGGCGGCAGGCAGCACGAGCCGTGCCAGCCAAGGCAGGGGCAGCAAGGCGAATATCCACGGCCAGGCCAGTTCAAACATGCTTGCGAATCCAGGTTTCCACCGCCTGGCTAAGCCCGGCGATGGCCTTGTCGTCCAGGCGGCATTCGGGCTTGTAGGCCCCTTCGACCAACACCATCCAGCGGGTCAGGCCTGCTGCCGGGCAGCGGTTGTCAAGAAAGGCCAGCCATTGCCGGCCATTTAGCGTGTGGCTATTGGCCAAGGGGTAGTGACTGCGACACAGCCGTTTGAGCAGGGCATTGATCTGCTGCAGCCAGGCGCCGGCAGGCGCTTTGTCGTAGGGGCGGGGCAGACGCGCCAGTTCCTCGAGCGCCGCCACGCGCACCGGGTCGAGCGGCTGCTCGGTGCGTGGTAGGGGCCGTTTGCGTGGGCGCCAGCGACGCACGCGCCACAGGCCCCAGGCCAGCACGGGCAACAACGCCAACAGCAGCCACCAGCCAGGCGCCGGTGGCCAGGGGCTGATCGGCGGGGGCGCGATCAATGGCTGCAACTGGTCAAGCGGGTTCACGAGGCGCTGCCCATGCGCTGGGCACTCAGGTAATCGCGCAATTGCTCGATCATCTCGCTTTGCGTGGTCAGTGGCATCAGCAGCACCCTGAGCTTTTGCGCCATCAATTCCCAGCGCTCGATGCGCGCCTCGGCTTGGTGCCGGTAGGCCTGGCGCAGCCCTTCGTCCAGCGTGTCCAGCTCCAGCTGCGCGCCCCGTTGCGCAAACCTCAGCAAGCCGGCCGCTGGCAGAGCGTGGTCCAGCGGGTCCGATACCGGCATCAGCAACAGGTCGCAGTGTCGCGAGAGCATGGCCAGGTGTTGTTCGCACTGGGGCGTCAGCGAGCGCTCATCGCAAATCACGATGGCCAGACTGCCTGGCCTCAATACTTCACGCGCCCTGCGCAGCGCAAGGCCAAGGCTATCGGCCTGGGCGACGCCTTCGGTGTGCAGCGACTGGTTGACCTTGGCCAGACGATTGAGCAGTTGCAGCAGGCTTTGCTTGCTGCGCCTGGGTTTGATCTCGTGGGGATCGTTGTC
Source organism: Pseudomonas fulva NBRC 16637 = DSM 17717 (assembly GCF_000730565.1). Lineage (GTDB taxonomy): Bacteria > Pseudomonadota > Gammaproteobacteria > Pseudomonadales > Pseudomonadaceae > Aquipseudomonas > Aquipseudomonas fulva. Next base: position 58,240 of record NZ_BBIQ01000018.1, read on the forward strand.
ACCGAACACCAGCCCCCCGATCCGGTCGTTGTGCCCCAGCGCGGCCCAGCCGAACAGGGCCGCCGCCTGAGCCGCCAGTACCGACTTGAACACCAGCCCGGAGCCGAAGAACAGCCGCTGGCTCTGCTCCACGAGAATGAAGATCGGCCGCTCGCGTTCTTCGTGAAATAGCTTGGTGTGAGGCTCCTGGGTGCGGGCAGTGACCCGCCAGTCGATGTTGCGCACATCGTCACCGGCCTGGTACACCCGAACCTGATCGAAGTCCACACCCCGGCCCCGCAGCTTGGAATGGTGCAGGCCCACCAGCGGGCTACGTTGGCCGGGGTTGGAGAACAGCTGGATTTCGCGCACGCGGTGGCGCATGTCGATGAGTTCGGCAAGGGTGATACGAATGCCGGGCTCGATCAGCGGGGTGCTGGACATGGGGTCAGGCAACGGCCACGACGTCGAGGATACGCTGCACGACCCGGTCCTGGTCGACCCCCGCCGCCTCGGCTTCGAACGACAGGATGATGCGGTGGCGCAACACGTCGAACAGTACCGCCTGAATGTCCTCGGGGCTGACGAAATCGCGCCCGGCAAGCCACGCATGGGCCCGTGCGCAGCGGTCCAGGGAAATCGAGCCGCGCGGGCTGGCGCCATAGGCAATCCAGTCGGCCAGTTCGTTGTCGAATTTGGCCGGCGTACGCGTGGCCATGACCAGTTGCACCAGGTACTCCTCCACCGCGTCTGCCATGTACAGGCCGAGGATTTCCTTGCGAGCTGCGAAGATCGCCTGCTGGCTGACCCGCCGCTCGGGCTTGGTCTCACCGCCCAGCGCCTCGCCGCGAGCCTGGGCCAGGATGCGGCGCTCCACGGCAGCGTCGGGGAAGCCGATCTTGACATGCATCAGGAAACGGTCGAGTTGCGCCTCGGGCAGGGGATAGGTGCCTTCCTGCTCGATCGGGTTCTGCGTGGCCATGACCAAGAACAGCGGCGACAGGTCGTAGGTGCTTCGCCCCACACTGACCTGGCGCTCGGCCATGGCTTCGAGCAGCGCCGATTGCACCTTCGCCGGCGCCCGGTTGATTTCGTCCGCCAGCACCAGGTTATGAAAGATCGGCCCCTGCTGGAACACGAAGCTCCCGGTCTCGGGCCGATAGATCTCGGTGCCGGTGATGTCGGCGGGCAGCAGGTCGGGGGTGAACTGGATACGGTGAAATTGCGCCTCGATGCCCTCGGCCAGTTCCTTGATGGCCTTGGTCTTTGCCAGGCCCGGCGCACCTTCCACCAGCATGTGGCCATCGGCCAACAGCACGATCAGCAGCCGCTCGACCAGCTTTTCCTGGCCAAGGATCTGGGAAGAGAGAAAGGTGCGCAGCGCGATCAGCGCCTCACGGTGTTCCATCGGCGACGGTTCCTGATAGAGGACCAGGCGGCTGATGGCAGCGGCCCGGCAAGGGTTGATACTTTAATCCATCCGAGGGGGTGGCGACCAATGGCGGCTTGGAAATTTATCTGAAGGGCGGCCTATCAGAAGATCAGCGCGGTCCTCGGGATAAGTGCCGTAGCGTTGAAATCCTGGGTTTGCTGCGCTGCCCATCACAGCCCATCGCGGCCAGTCCGGCGCCCCGGCCAAGCCGTTCCAAGTCCCGCGTAACCCTGAGCCCTGCGCTCTATCGATCACAGCGATAACCACTATCGAGCGGCCGGCCTCTCGCCTGGCGGCCCGTGCTCTTTATACTCGCGGCCTGATTTAGCCTCTCGTGCGCCTCGTTTAGGCGCCATGTCATGGAATTGTGCACAATGCCAAGCGTCAGTCCGGCCCCTCGTGGTCTGCCCGAACACCAACAGCAAAGCCTGCTCCAGCAGTGGCTGGCCATTCTCTCCGTGGCCGTGGGCGCGTTCGCCTTGGTGACCAGCGAGTTTCTTCCAGTCGGCGTGCTGAACGACGTCGCCAACGATCTGGGCATCAGTGCAGGCCTTGCCGGGCTGATGGTCACCTTGCCCGGCATCATGGCAGCCCTGGCGGCGCCGACCATTTCTGTCGGTGTCGGCAACCTGGACCGGCGCTACCTGCTGATCGGCCTGACCTTGATCATGATCCTGGCCAACGCCATCGTCGCGTTTGCCGGTAATTTTCACCTGTTGCTGCTGGGGCGCGGGCTGCTGGGGGTGAGTATCGGTGGCTTCTGGGCGACCGCTATTGCCTTGAGCAGCCGCCTGGCGCCCGATGGCGTCGGGGTGGCCAAGGCCAACTCGATCATCATGGCCGGCGTTACCCTGGCCACGGTCATCGGTGTGCCGGTGGGTACCTGGCTCAGCGGGCTGATGGGCTGGCGGATGACGTTCCTGGTCACTGCCGTGGTAGGGGTGCCGGTACTGTTGGCGCAGGTCATGCTCCTGCCCCGGTTGATGCCGGAGAAGGCCATTCGCATCAGCGACCTGCCGGCGTTGTTCATCAATCCACAGGCGCGCGTGGGCCTGATTGCCGTGTTGCTGATCGGGCTGGCGCATTTTGCCGCCTACACCTACGTGGCCCCTTTCTTCAAGCAAAACGCCGGCTTCGATGGCCCAACCATTGGCTCATTGCTGCTGCTCTACGGGGTGGCGGGGTTCATGGGCAATATCTTCGCAGGCTTTGCGGCCAACCGCAGCGTGCGGCATACCTTGCTGCTGGTGGCGCTGCTGATTGCCGTGAGCACGGCGCTGTTCCCGCACTTTGCCACTGGCATGACAGGCGCTGCGATGCTGATCGCGTTATGGGGCTTTGCCTTCGGGGCGTTTCCTGCCTGCGCGAACATCTGGATGTTCGTGGTCGCGCCCAAGGATGTGGAGCGGGGCATGCCGCTGTTCGTGGCCATGTTCCAGGTCATCATCGCCGTAGGGTCGTTCTTTGGTGGGCAGGTGGTCGATCACCTGGGCACCGGCGTGCTGCTGAGCATGGCCACGGCACTGGTAGGTTGCGGTTTCGTGACGGTGCTGGTGCTCGGGCGCAGTGTCAGTAATGCACTGGTCAGCCAGCCGGGTTGAGGGCGCTGAGCCACTCGCGTCCGTGCGGCACTGGGAGGATTGGAATGAACGCGGCGTACCGACTGTCGGTCGCATGTTCACACCCTCCAAGAAGGAAACCTGCAATGAAAGCGATGACTCGACTGTTCACTGGCCTGGCCCTGGTTGGCGCGATGGGCGCTTCTGTTGCCTGGGCCGATCAGCCCGGCGCCGACTGGAAAGTGAACAAGGATCAGGCCGAAGCTGCCCTCAAAGGCGCCGGCTACACCCAGATCACCAAGATCGAAGCCGATGACGGTCATTGGGAAGGCGAGGGGATGAAAGCTGACGGCAAGCAGTACGAGTTCAAGGTCGACCCGCGAGATGGCCGTATCGTCAAGGATGAACTGGATAACTGAGTTCAGCCTGCATTGAAGCCCATCAGGCCCACGCACCCGCGTGGGCCTGATGCATTCGGTCAGCGGCGCAGCAGACGCGACACCACCATGGCCAGCGCGGCACCGATGGCCACGGCAGCAAACGGCTTTTCCTTGACGAAGGACGAGACGCAGTTCACGGCATCGCCGTAAGTCTTGGTCACCTGGCCAGCAGCCTGACGGCCTTCACCTTCGGCTTCTAGGGCCGGATCGTCGATCAGACGGCCTACAGCGCTCTGGGCTTTACCCGCAATGTTCTCTGCTACACCTTCGATCTGTTCGCGTTTCATGGTTCGGTCATCCTTTCGCTAACGGGATTGGTTAAATAGCAAAAGGTTAGGGCGTTAGCGCCGCCGATTGGTTCCAACCAAAGCGGCGCCAGATACTACCGCGCCGTGCACCTGCTGCGGTTACGTGCCCTCACGCACGTGCCGTTCCAAGATCCTGGGCCCGCTGCCTTCCTCGCCCAGTACATCCTGTGGGTTGCGTAGCGGGCATTGCTCCAGCGACAGGCAGCCGCAGCCGATGCAGTTGTCCAGGTTGTCGCGCAACGCCTGGAGCAGGCGAATGCGCTGGTTCAGGTCTTCTCGCCACGCACTGGACATTTCGCCCCACTGGGCTGCCGTGAGCTTGCTGTTGGGCGGGTAGCGCCCCAGCGCCTGCTTGATTTCATCCAGGGCAATACCGGTGCGCTGGGCCACCTTGATGATCGCCAGGGTGCGCAGCACCAGCGACGGATAGCGGCGTTGGTTGCCAGCCGTGCGCGTGCTGGCGATCAAACCCTTGCTTTCGTAGAAATGCAGTGCCGATACCGCGATACCGCTGCGGCGAGCCACCTCACCTACGGTAAGCATCCGTGTCGATTCTGCTGCCATGCGAGTGGATCTCCAATGGGTGTACTGGGGGGCGTCAGAACGCTGGGGGGACAGCCGCGGCGCTTGCGGGCATGCGGTCGCGACGTAACTGGTTGACCAGGCTGTAGCGATCAGCGGGGTAGAGGTTTTCGCAGACCGCCATCAGGTCGCCGTTTTCCTCGCGGTAGTGGCGCACCACGCACAGCGCCGGTGCCCCCGGCTCGGCACTTAATACACGGGCCTGGTCAAGGGTCAGTGACTGTGCCTGAGCGTGCTGGTCGATCACGGCGATCACCCGCTCGTAGTGCTGCTCGATCAGGCGGGCGATCAACTGCTCGGGATGTGCCTGGGCCAGTTCGATCACCTGCGCGTAGTCGGATTGGGCATAGACGGCGCTTGCACACACCACCAAGGGGTGGCCCGCAGAGGTACTGTGCAACGCCTCGATGCAGAAGTACTGTTCCCCTGGCACCAGCCCCAGTCGCTCGGCCTCGTCAGGGGCAGCCACGAATTGGCGAACAGCGCGAATCTGACGCACGGGTGCCTGAAGATGATGCGAGAGCTCTGCCAGGCTCGCTATCGACTGCCGGTAGCCGATCTGAGGGTGGCGCGCCTCGACGCGTGTCCCAATGCGCTTGCGCCGCGACACCAGGCCCAGGCTCTGCAACTGCTCGACCGCCGCGCGAACCGTATGCCGGCTCACACCGTAGAGCGCGCACAGTTCGATTTCAGTGGGCAACAAGCCCCCGACCGGATAGCGGCTGCTGGCGATTGCCTCGATCAAGTCCTTGGCCACAGTGGCATAGCGGGCTTGGTGCATGGGTAGAACCTGTCTGGACGTTGTACAAAGGCGCCAGTGTACCAGCCGTTCGTCGCTCCCGAGCCAAGCGCCCGCCATCGCCTCATTACCCCTTGTGCGACCTCAGCAGCAATGCTGCCACCGCACAGCCGAGCAACGCCAGGCAAGCCAGGTAGAAGGCATCGCTGTAGGCCATCAGGTAGGCTTCGCGGCGGATGGAGCCCGACAACCCTTCGAGCCACTGCTGCGAATGCCAGAGCCATGTCTGCACGGTCGGATCCAGGCGTGTGTGCAGTTGCGGCTCGAACACGGTCACATGCTCATGGATGCGCGCACTGTGCAGGCGTTCGCGCGTGGCCACCAGTTGGGTCAGGCCAGCCGTGCCGATGGCGCCACCCAGGTTGCGCAGCATCGAGAACACCGCCGAGGCCGACCCGGCCTCGCGCTTGTCCAGCCCGGCCACTGCCAGCACGGACAACGCAACCATGATGAACGGCTGGCCGATACCCCGTACCACGGTGGAGGGGATGATCACATTGTCGGCACTGTCGGCCGTCAGGCTGGCGCCCATCCAGCAGCCCAGCGCCATGATCAGGAACCCGCTGGCCACCATGAACTTGGCGCTGGTCCACCGCATCAGGCGCGGCATCAAGGGCGCCAGCAGCAACTGCACGAGCCCGTAGGCGATCAACGCCACACCTACGTCCCGTGCACTGAAGCCTTGCAGTTGCGAGAGGTAGTTGGGTACCAGAAACACCAGCCCGAAGGTGGCCGCCCCGAAGATGAACATCGCCAGGCTGGCCACGCCGAAGTTGTAACGGCCCAGCAACCGCAGATTGATGAACGCGCGCGGGCCGAACAGCTGGGTCGTCACGAACAGCACCAGGGCCAATGCTGACACCACGGTCATGCCCGTAATGAACGAAGACCCGAACCAGTCCAACCGGCCGCCTTCTTCCAGCACGATCTGCAGCCCGCCCAGGCCAATCACCATGGCGGCGATGCCGAGCCAGTCACCGTGGCGCAGCAACTGCAACTTCATCGGCCTGGCCTCGATGGACCAGGCAATGGCGCACAGCAGGGCAATACCAGGAAACAGCTGCAGGTAGAAGATCCAGCGCCAGGAGTACGCATCGGTCAACCAGCCGCCGATCGAAGGGCCCGCTGCCTGCGCCACGCTGTTGGCCAGGCTGAACAACGCCATGCCCATGGCCATTCGGCTGGCCGGCAGTTCGGTGATGATCAGCTGGAACGACAGCGGGATCAGCACGGCGCCGGCGGCGCCCTGGATTACCCGGATCACGATCATGGTTTCAAGGTTCGGCGCCCACGAACAGGCCACCGACGCGATCAGGAAGACCAGCGAGCCCGTCCACATCACCCGGCGCAGGGAGAACACCTCCACCAGCCAGGCCGTCAGGGGGATCATCACGATCTCTGCCACCAGGTAGGCGGTGGATATCCATGACCCTTCCTCGAAGCTGGCGCCCAGCGAGCCGCGTATCTCGGGCAGTGCGGCACTGGTGACGTGCACGTTCATGCCGGCCATGAAACAGCCGAACAGCCCGCCCAGCACAGCCACCCAGGCGCGCAGGGATACCGGTTGTTCAGCGCGCATCGGCAGGCTCCGGCGTGCGCGTGTCGACGGTGGTCACCACCGACATGCCGGGCAGTATCTGCGGCCCGTTTACGGGCAGGTCGAGCAGGATGCGCACCGCAAAACGCTGGACGATCTTGGTGAAGTTGCCTGTGGCATTGTCCGACGGCAGCAACGCGAAAACATTGCCCGAGGCCGGCGAGAAGCTTGCTACGTGACCTTCGAATGCCTGGCCAGGGAAACTGTCCACCTGTACCTGTACAGGCTGCCCTGGGCGCATCCGAGCCAACTGGGTTTCCTTGTAGTTGGCGACGACATAGGCCTGCGCGACCGGCACCACTGCCAACAACGGCTGGCCCGGCACCACGTATTGCCCTGCACGCACGTGGCGCTTGCCCACCACGCCTGCCACCGGTGCGCGCAGCACGGTGTCCTGGGCGTCCTGTTCGGCCAGTCGGCGTTCGGCCCTGGCGCTTTCGAAGGCGGCCAGGTGCTGCTGCAGGTCAGCCTTGGCCTGGGCAGCGCCGGCCTTGGCCATCCGTTGCTGCGCCTGTTGTTCCCGCCATGCTGCCTTCGCCCCTTGCTCGACAGCCTTGGCCTGGTTGGCAGCGGCCAGCGCCTGCTCCAGCCGTTGGGTCGTGGCTGCCTCGTCGCGTACCAGGCCTTGGTAGCGTTGCAGGTCCAGCTGGCTGCGACGACGTTCGGCGCTGGCACTGTGCACGGCGGCCTCGGCCTTGAGGGTGGCCTGCGCCTGCTGCTCGATGCGCTGCACGGCCAGCTCGCGGCGAGCCCGCGCCGCGTCTATGGCCGCCTGCGCCTGATGTTCGGCAGCGCGCGCGCGATCCCTGCGGGCCTGGTAATCGCGATCCTGCAACCGGACCAGCACAGCGCCGGCTTCAACCGGCTGGTCGTCTTCGACCTCCACCGTTGCCACATAGCCCGCCACGCGCGAACTCAATGCAACCCAATCGGCGCGGATGTAGGCGTCGTCGGTACTTTCCAGGTAGCGCCCGGTGGAGAACCAGTAGCCAGCGAGCGCCAGTAGCGCCAGCACGCCCAGGCATGCGGCTGCGCTATAGAGCAACCGCCGTCGTGTGCGAAGGGTCGCCTGCTCGGCAGTCGGGGTTGAGGGGTGCGTTTGTGCAGCAGCGTTCATGGTGGGGTTCCATTGTCCAGTGGAGGCGGTTGCGCTTTGCAAGCGTCGGCGGAGCCTTGGGCGTGGCGGCTTCACCACCCGCCGCCCAGTGCGCGGAACAGGTCGATCTGGGCACTGGCCACCTTGCCGCGCGCCTCGAGGAGCTGGTCATGCAGGGCGATCAGCTCGCGTTCGCTGTCAAGCAGGGCCAGCCCGTCCTGGGTGCCCGCACGGTAGCTGGCCTGTGCCAGGGCGAAGCCGCGCTGGCTGTGCTCGAGCGCAGCCTGCAGCGAAGACAGGTGCTGCTGCTCGCCGGCATGGCGGGCCAAAGCCTGGCGCACATCCTTCAGGGCCTTGAGCGCCACGCTGCGGTAGTGAGCGCGCTGGGCCTGCTGCAAAGCCTGGGCCTTGCCCAACCGGGCGCGGTTGGCTTTCAGGTTGGGAAATTCCCAGCTGATCAATGGGCCGACGCCAAAGGTGATGGCGCGGCTAGCCCCCAGGCCACTGATGTGACGGTCAGCGCTAGCCAGTTGGGCGCCAAAAAGAACCTTGGGGTACAGGTCGGCGCGCACGATGTCCGTTTCCAGGCCGGCGGCTTCCAACGCTCGTTCAGCCTGGCGTACGTCGGGGCGCCGTTCGAGCAGGTGCCAGCCATCGCCTGTGGGCAGCGTTGCCGTGAGCGAAGGGATGGCAGCGCAGGGGTGTGTGCGATCAACCGTGGCGTCACCGGCCAGGGTGCTCAGCTCGAACAGCGCCACCTGGCGCCGCGCCTCGAAAACAGGTATCCGGGCGCGCACCTGTTCACGCAGGCCGAGCAGCCGCTCGCCGTCCAGCGCCGTGGCGATGCCGGCCTGACGCTGGCGGTCGCTCAACAGCAGGCTGCGATCAAGGGTGCGCAGGGCTTGCCTGGCCTGGCTCAGGCGGGCGGTGTAGACGCATTGTTCGATGTAGGCACGGCTGGTCTGGGCGGCCACCAGCAGTCTCACGGCATCGTGCGCGGCGTTCGCAGCCTGCGCTTGCGCCTTGGCGCGATCGATTTGGGCTTGCACCTGCCCCCACACGTCCACCTGATACGCCAGCGCCACGCCCGGATTGAAGTGCCAGGAGGCGGAAGCATGGCTGTCACGGGCCTGGGCCAGGGTCTGATCGTCACTGTCCCTGCCGTAGGTTGCAGCAATACCCAGCGAGGTAGCAGGCAGGCGCTGCGCCTCAAACTCGCCGATGCCAGCCAGCAGTGCCCGCACGTTGGCTTCGGCCTGGGCCAGGTCCTGGTTGTTGGCCAATGCGCGCTCCACCCAGCGTCCGAGTTGCGGGTCCTGGTACAACTGCCACCAGCGCTCGGGCAAAGGCTGCGCGCTAACCCCGGCCTGGGTCTCGGCCAAAGGGTTGACCCGCATGGCCGCAGGGGGCTGTTCGGAGGCGACAGGGTGCGTGCAACCTGCCAGCAGGCCGAACGTCAGCACAGCGCAAAGCTGTACGGGGGAGGGGATCATCAACGAAGTGGGCATCATGAACATCGCTTGTCAGTCATGATGCAACGTTAGCGAGACCGGTCAGGTCAAGGCTGCCGCAAGCGGGACAACCGTGCGCGCCAGCGGGACAATTCGGACCGCTTCAGCGGGGGCGTGCGCTCCCGTCCTGCCAGTCGCTGGGCGCGTATCCCAGAATACGCCTGAACATGGCTGCAAAGGCGCTTGGGCTCTGGTAGCCGTGTTCGAGCGCCACGGTGATGATCGGACGGCCTGCCGCCAGGCACTGCTGGCTCAGCATCACCCGCGCCCGAGCGCGCCACTGGCCGTGGGACATGCCCAACTCGCGCTGAAACAGCCGGGCCACATTGCGCGTGCTCATGTTCAGCGCAGTGGCGCACTCTTCAAGCGAATGCGCCTCGGCGGGTGACCGCAGCATGCGCTCGCACCAGGCCCTCAGGCGCGCGTGCGTCGGCATTGCAACGAACGTGTCGATGCGCCTTGCATGGGCGAGCTCGCCGAGAATGAGCGCCCGTACGTGCTCGCCCTCCCGGACACCGAGCATTCGCGAGGCTGCCAGGATCAATTCACGCAGCAACCCCGTCACCACGATCACCTGGCAGTGGCCGACATGGGGCGTCAGCAGCAGGGAGCGCATGCTGACGACGCCTTCCATGACAATGGCATGGCTGACGCCGGCCGGCACCCACAACGCATTACCCCCATGGATCACCCAGCTTCCCGAATCGGTACTCACATGCACAATGCCACTGGCCGCGTAGATCAGTTGGTCGTGGGCGTGGCAGTGGCTGGCGACGTGATCGCCGGGGGCGTAATCCATTTCGAGTGTCTGCATGTGGGGGATCCATCGTTGGAATGGATCCAATTGTAAAGGGGGATCGTGTGTGGAGGTTGCAAAGGGTGGGGTAGTGTGCGGTTTGAATGTGACTGAATTGCTTGATTCTAGGAAAAGATAAGAATTTATTGCGAGCTATTTGGTTTTCACAGTTCACATTCTATTAACGAGCGAAGTGTGTGGGGAGCACTGGGTGGTCTATCCCCGCAATGCCGGCTCGCCATGGCGGTCGGCATGCAGGGAATTGGAAGTTACAAGCCGGCCTCAAGCGCGAGTAGCGCGTCAATGGTCTGCCGACGGCGGATCAAGCGTACGGCTTGGCCTTCGATCATCACCTCTGGCAGCAAAGGCCGGCTGTTGTAGTTGGACGACATGGAGGCGCCGTAGGCACCGGCATCGTGAATCACCAGCAAGTCGCCAACCACGGCCTGGGGCAAGTCCTGAGGGCAGAGCGCCTGTTCATCCTGAGTGAACACGTCCCCCGATTCGCACAGTGGGCCGGCGACCACGGTCGGTTGCCGCGGGCGGTCTACGAGGTGGCCGTCGGCATCGAGCAGGGTCATGGCATGGTAGGCCCCGTACATCGCAGGACGCATCAGGTCGTTGAAGCCAGCATCGACCAGCACGAATGTGTTGCGGCCCACCTGCTTGACGGCACGGACTTCGGTCACCAGATAGCCCGACTCGGCTACCAGAAAACGCCCTGGCTCGATCTCCATGCGCACCGGGTGGCCGAGCACGGCTTCGATTTCCTGCCGTGCCACTGCCCAGGTTTGCGCATAGCGCTGCAGGTCCACCGGCGTGTCGGTATCGCGGTATGGCGTCGAGAGCCCACCGCCGATCGAGAACGCTTCGATGTCGGTGTCCAGGCGCACGATCAGCTCGATCATGGCACGAGCCACCTGTTCCAGATGGGAGTAGTCAACGCCAGAGCCGATATGCATGTGCACGCCTACCAGGTGCAGGCGATGGGCCCGGATGCAGGCGAGCGCCTGCGGCAGGTCCTCGTGCCAGATGCCATGCTTGCTGTTCTCGCCCCCGGTATTGGTCTTGCGGCTATGGCCATGGCCGAACCCTGGGTTGATGCGCAGCCAGACACGGTGCCCTGGCGAGTGCTCGCCCAACTGGCGCAGCATGTCGATGGAGCCTGCGTTGACTTCGATCTTTTCCGCGACCGCGCGCGCCAGGGTGGCGCGGTCCAGCACGTCGCAAGTCAGCACCACCCCCGCAGGCTCGCCCGCCACACTGGCGCCGGCTGCAAAGGCGCGTTCCATTTCCCCGAGCGACACCGCATCGAGCACCAGCCCGTGCTGGCGCATCAAGCGCAATACCTGCAGGTTGGGGTTGGCCTTCTGGGCGAAGCGTACGGTGTCGAATGGCTTGAGCTGTTCTATCCGGCTGATGATGGTGGCGGCGTCGTAGGCCCACAGGGGTGAACCGTGCTGGCGAACGGCGTCGGCAAGCACAGCGTAAGGATGGTTCATGATCGAAGGACTCGGGACAGGGGGAAGTAGCGAGCATGGCCCATAGACTCGATTCAGAAAAATAGCTATTTTTGCGCCACCCATTCAGACCTGATATGACCTGTGAATACCATCGGTGCTGCCATGAAACTCTCCGCCCGCCACATCGAAGTGTTCCGCGCCATCATGGTCTCGGGCAGCGTGACGGGCGCGGCGCGTCTGCTGTTCACCTCGCAGCCGACTATCAGCCGTGAGCTGGCGCGGCTAGAGCACGTGACCGGCCTGCATCTGTTCGAACGCACGGCCGGTCGCTTGGAAGCCACCGCCCAGGCGTTGCTGCTGATCGATGAAGTAGAGCGGGCGTATGTAGGCCTTGAGCGCATCGACCGTTTTGCCCAGGCCATTCGCAATTTTCAGCAGGGCCAGTTGGCCGTCACCTGCCTGCCGTTGTTTTCGCAGACGCTACTGCCCAAGGTCTGCCAGCGTTTCCACAAACAGCACCCTGGGGTGAGCGTGAGCATCGTGGCCCAGGAGTCACCACTGCTGGAAGAGTCCCTGGCCACCCAGCAGCACGACCTGGGCCTGACGGAGGTCGCGCAGATACCCCGCGGGGCGAGCGGGGAATTGCTGTTCAGCGCCAACATGGTCTGCGTGCTGCCTGAGCACCATCCGTTGCAGGCCAGGTCACGGCTGAGCCTGGCGGACTTCCATGAGATCGATTTCATCAACCTGGCCAGCCTGGACACCTATCGCCAGCGTCTGGACCACCAGTTTCGCGCGGCCGGGGTGAACCGTCGCACGGTCATCGAGACCACCAGCGCCGCCTCGGTGTGCGCCATGGTCAGGCAGGGCCTGGGCGTCGCCATCATCAACCCCCTGAGCGGGCTGGAGGCGGCCCAGAGTGGTTTGCCCATCAGGCCGCTGGAGATCTCGATCGCCTACCAGGTGATGCTGGTCAGGCCAGACCACCGGCCGGCCTCGGCGGCGGTCGAGCCGTTCTGTCAGACACTGCGCGAGCAGGCGCAGGCGATGCAGCGCGCACTGGCCTAGCCCCTGCGGCCTGTGGCAAGCCTGCGCAGTGATCGGTGGATTAGAGTTCGCAGATGAACGTGCCGGTGCCGCTCAGGATGTTTTCCAAGGTTTGCCTGATCTCGTCCAGATCGCTCAGCGTGCTGGTCAGGTTGATCTGAAGCACCTCATCACCGCGCAAGGCGTCCCGGTCACCTGCCGCCACTTCGATCAACAGGCCAGTTGCGCTCAAGGTCACTTTCAAGCCGTCCAGGGTCGAGGGCTCATCATCCAGGGTCAGGTCGACCGTGTCTTCGTCGGGGTAGCGGGTCAGCAGGAACATCTGGCCTTTGTCGCTGTGGCAGCACAGGGTGGCCATGTTGTCCTCCTCTTCATCGCAGGGGGTGGCGAACAGCACGGCGGTGTCGATTTGCATGGCGGGCTCGGATCAAAGGAAACGGAAGGGAATTCTGACAGTCTTGCTTACATGCATAAACGTAAAGTTACCGCCCCTTGAACGAAATTGTCGCAGCGCTGCAAGCCTTGATGACCGGTCAGTCGTTAAGCTTCGCCCAGTCCTGGGCGTGCATGCGCACGCTCAACGCCTGGTTTTCATCGTTCGCCCTGCCTGCAATCGTCTATCGTTGATCCCGGCACGGCGCACGCAGCGACGCTTCAACTATTACAAAGCCCAAGCGGAGTACCACAGATGGCGTTCTTCACCGCGGCCAGCAAAGCCGACTTCCAGCATCAACTGCAAGCGGCCCTGGCGCAGCACATCAGCGAACAGTCCCTGCCACAAGTGGCGCTGTTCGCCGAACAGTTCTTCGGCATCATCTCTCTGGACGAACTCACCCAGCGCAGGCTTTCCGACCTGGCCGGCTGCACCCTGTCGGCCTGGCGCATCGTCGAGCGTTTCGACCCCGAGCACCCGCAGGTGCGCGTGTACAACCCCGATTACGAACGCAACGGTTGGCAGTCGACCCACACGGTCGTCGAGGTGCTGCACCATGACCTGCCGTTTCTGGTGGACTCGGTCCGCACCGAGCTGAACCGCCGTGGCTACAGCATTCATACGCTGCAGACCACGGTATTGAGCGTGCGCCGCAACGCCAAGGGCGAATTGCTGGAGCTGCTGCCCAAGGGTACCCACGGTGAAGGGGTTGGGCACGAGTCGCTGATGTACCTGGAGATCGATCGCTGCGCCAACGCTGCGGAGCTGAGCGTGCTGGCTCGGGAAATCGAGCAGGTGCTGGCCGAGGTCCGCGTGGCGGTCGATGATTTCGAGCCGATGAAGGACAAGCTGCGTGAAGTCGTGGCGCTGGTCGAGCAGACCCCGTACGGGCCGGCCCAGCACGAAAAGGGCGAGGTCAAGGCGTTCCTGGAGTGGTTGCTGGACAACCACTTCACCTTCCTGGGATACGAAGAGTTCACCGTCCAGGCCGATCAGGCCGGTGGCCAGATGGTTTACGACGCGCAGTCGTTCCTTGGGCTGCCGCGTCGCCTGCGCGTTGGCTTGACCCCCGAAGAGCTGCGCATCGAAGACTACGCCGTGGCCTACCTGGCCGAGCCGCTGCTGCTCTCCTTCGCCAAGGCTGCGCTGCCAAGCCGGGTACACCGCCCGGGCTACCCTGACTACGTGTCCATCCGTCAGCTCGATGCCTCGGGTAACGTGCTCAAGGAACACCGCTTCATGGGCCTTTACACCTCCACGGTGTATGGCGAAAGCGTGCACGCCATCCCCTACATCCGGGTCAAGGTCGCCGAAGTGGAGCGCCGTTCCGGCTTCGATACCAAGGCTCACCTGGGCAAGGAACTGGCGCAGGTGCTCGAGGTGCTGCCGCGCGACGATCTGTTCCAGACGCCGGTCGATGAGCTGTTCAGCACGGTCATGTCCATCGTGCAGATCCAGGAGCGCAACAAGATTCGCGTCTTCCTGCGCAAAGACCCGTACGGGCGCTTCTGCTATTGCCTGGCCTATGTACCGCGTGAAATCTATTCCACCGAGGTTCGGCAGAAAATCCAGCAGGTGTTGATGGAACGCCTGAAGGCCAGCGATTGCGAGTTCTGGACCTTCTTCTCCGAGTCGGTACTGGCCCGTGTGCAGCTGATCCTGCGCGTGGACCCGAAGAACCGTATCGACATCGACCCGCAGCAGCTCGAGCGTGAAGTCATCCAGGCCTGCCGTTCCTGGCAGGACGATTTCTCGGCGCTGGTCGTGGAGAACTTCGGCGAAGCCCAAGGCACCAACATCCTGGCCGATTTCCCCAAAGGCTTCCCGGCTGGCTACCGCGAGCGCTTCGCCGCCCATTCGGCGGTGGTGGACCTGCAGCATGTGCTGGCCCTGTCGGAAAGCAAGCCACTGGCCATGAGTTTCTACCAGCCGCTCACGCGGGTTGGCGAGCGCACCCTGCACTGCAAGCTGTACCACGCCGACACCCCTCTGGCGCTGTCGGACGTACTGCCGATTCTGGAAAACCTCGGCCTGCGCGTGCTGGGAGAGTTCCCCTATCGACTGCGCCACGCCAATGGCCGCGAATACTGGATTCACGACTTCGCCTTCACCTACAGCGAAGGCCTGAGCCTGAACATCCAGGAGCTCAATGACACCTTCCAGGATGCATTCATCCACATCGTCGGCGGCGATGCCGAAAACGATGCCTTCAACCGCCTGGTGCTGACCGCGGGCCTGCCGTGGCGCGACGTGGCATTGCTGCGTGCCTATGCACGCTACCTGAAACAAATCCGTCTGGGCTTCGACCTGGGCTACATTGCCAGCACGCTAAACAACCACACCGACATCGCGCGCGAGCTTACCCGCCTGTTCAAGACGCGTTTCTACCTGGCCCGCAAGCTGACCCAGGACGACCTCGAGGATAAGCAGCAGCGCCTTGAGCAAGCGATCCTCAATGCGCTGGACGAGGTGCAGGTGCTCAACGAGGACCGCATCCTGCGTCGCTACCTGGACCTGATCAAGGCCACCCTGCGCACCAACTTCTATCAGCTCGATGCCAACGGCCAAAACAAGTCGTATTTCAGCTTCAAGTTCAACCCCAAGCTTGTGCCCGAACTGCCCAAGCCGGTGCCCAAGTTCGAGATCTTCGTCTATTCCCCTCGGGTCGAGGGTGTGCACCTGCGCTTTGGCAACGTTGCGCGCGGCGGCCTGCGCTGGTCGGACCGCGAGGAAGACTATCGCACTGAGGTGCTGGGCCTGGTCAAGGCGCAGCAGGTGAAGAACTCGGTAATCGTACCTGTCGGCGCCAAGGGTGGTTTCCTGCCACGTCGTCTGCCACTGGGTGGCACGCGTGACGAGATCGCGGCAGAGGGCGTGGCGTGCTACCGCATCTTCATCTCGGGGTTGCTCGACATTACCGACAACCTCAAGGACGGTGGCGTCGTGCCGCCGGTCGGCGTGGTGCGTCACGACGATGACGACCCGTACCTGGTCGTGGCGGCCGATAAAGGCACCGCCACGTTCTCGGACATCGCCAACGGCATCGCCATCGACTATGGCTTCTGGCTGGGTGACGCCTTCGCATCGGGTGGCTCGGCAGGCTACGACCACAAGAAAATGGGCATCACCGCCCGCGGTGCCTGGGTCGGCGTGCAGCGTCACTTCCGTGAGCGCGGCATCAACGTGCAGGAAGATCCGATCACGGTGATCGGTGTGGGCGACATGGCCGGCGACGTCTTCGGTAATGGCTTGTTGATGTCCGACAAGCTGCAACTGGTAGCGGCCTTCAACCACCTGCATATCTTCATCGACCCCAACCCCGAGCCGGCGTCCAGCTTTGCCGAGCGCAAGCGCTTGTTCGACTTGCCGCGTTCGGCGTGGACCGACTACGACACCAGCATCATGTCCGAAGGCGGTGGCATTTTCCCGCGTAGCGCCAAGAGCATCGCCATCACGGCGCAGATGAAGGAACGCTTCGCCATCGAGGCCGACCGCCTGACGCCCACCGAGCTGCTCAATGCACTGCTCAAGGCACCCGTTGACCTGCTCTGGAACGGTGGCATCGGCACCTACGTCAAGGCCAGTGGCGAAAGCCACGCCGACGTTGGCGACAAGGCCAACGACGCCTTGCGTGTCAACGGCAACGAGCTGCGCTGCAAGGTGGTAGGCGAGGGCGGCAACCTGGGCATGACCCAGCTTGGCCGGGTGGAATTCGGCCTGCACGGCGGCGCCACCAACACCGACTTCATCGACAACGCTGGCGGCGTGGATTGCTCCGACCACGAGGTCAACATCAAGATTCTGCTCAACGAGGTTGTGCAGGGTGGTGACATGACCGAGAAGCAGCGCAACCAGCTGCTCGGTAGCATGACCGAGGAAGTGTCCGGCCTGGTGCTGGGCAACAACTACAAGCAGACCCAGGCGCTGTCGCTGGCAGCGCGTCGCGTGCGCGAGCGCATTGCCGAGTACAAGCGCCTGATGGCCGACCTCGAGGCCCGTGGCAAGCTTGACCGGGCCATCGAGTTCCTGCCTTCCGAGGAACAGCTGGCCGAGCGCCTCGCCGCCGGCCAGGGCCTGACCCGTGCAGAGCTCTCGGTACTGATCTCCTACAGCAAGATCGACTTGAAGGAGCAGTTGCTCAAGTCCCAGGTGCCGGACGACGATTACCTGACCCGTGACATGGAAACCGCGTTCCCGCCGTCGCTGGTCAGCAAGTTCGCCGACTCCATGCGCCGCCACCGCCTCAAGCGCGAGATCGTCAGCACCCAGATCGCCAACGACCTGGTCAACAACATGGGCATCACCTTCGTGCAGCGGTTGAAGGAATCGACCGGCATGAGCCCTGCCAACGTGGCCGGGGCTTACGTGATCGTGCGCGACATCTTCCACCTGCCGCACTGGTTCCGTCAGATCGAGGCGCTGGATTACCAGGTCCCCGCCGAGATCCAGCTGACCCTGATGGACGAACTGATGCGCCTGGGTCGTCGAGCCACGCGCTGGTTCCTGCGTAGCCGTCGCAATGAGCAAGACGCTGGCCGTGATTGCGCCCACTTTGGGCCGAAGATCGCCCAGCTTGGGCTCAAGCTCGACGAACTGCTCGAAGGCCCGACCCGCGAACGCTGGATGGTGCGCTACCAGAGCTTCGTCGATGCGGGGGTGCAGGAGCTGTTGGCACGCATGGTGGCCGGTACCAGCCATCTGTACACCTTGCTGCCGATCATCGAGGCGGCTGATGTGACCGGTCACGAGCCGGCGCAGGTGGCTAAGGCGTTCTTCGCCGTGGGCAGCGCGCTTGACCTGACCTGGTACTTGCAGGAAATCAGCAATCTGCCGGTGGAGAACAACTGGCAGGCCCTGGCCCGGGAAGCCTTCCGCGACGACATCGACCTGCAACAACGCGCCATCACCATCTCGGTATTGCAGATGGCCGATGCACCGCAGGACATGGATGCCCGCGTCGCGCTGTGGGCCGAGCAGCATCGGGTGATGGTGGAGCGCTGGCGCGCCATGCTCGATGACCTGCGCAGCGCCTCGGGCCATGACTACGCGATGTATGCAGTGGCCAACCGCGAACTGGTCGATCTGGCCATGAGCGGGCAGGCGACTGTAATGCCGTCCTGAGTCATTGCTGAAATGAAAAAGCCCCGGCCGTAATGCCGGGGCTTTTTTGTGGGTGAGGTGTTGGGCGATTGGTTATGGAATGACGGTCAACGGGGCGCTCAGCGGCCCCAGTGATCTGTGATGCAGAACTCAAGTACCGAGGCCGCTGATGCCCGCCGCCGGCACCGAGCAGCACCCATAAGCCAACGATAGAGACAGGCGTTGCTCACGATGTCTGCGCTCAAACCCTACGACATCACCAGACCAAGCCCGCCACTGCCTTACTTGAACCGCCGCTCCACACCCTTCTCCACCAGGATCTTGGCCGATATTTCTTCCACCGAAAAATGCGTGGAATTGATGTTGGGAATGTTCTCGCGGCGGAACAGGCTCTCGACTTCTCGCACCTCGAATTCGCACTGGGCGAAGCTCGAGTAACGGCTATTGGGCTTGCGCTCGTGGCGAATGGCGGTCAGCCGGTCGGGGTCGATGGTCAGGCCGAACAGCTTGCTGTGGTGCTTTTTCAGCACCGCCGGCAGTTGCAGGCGCTCCATGTCGTCTTCGGTCAGCGGGTAGTTGGCCGCGCGGATGCCGAACTGCATGGCCATGTACAGGCACGTCGGGGTTTTGCCGCAACGGGACACACCCACCAGGATCAGGTCGGCCTTGTCGTAGTAATGGGTGCGAGCGCCGTCATCGTTGTCCAGGGCGAAGTTCACCGCCTCGATGCGCTCCATGTAGTTGGAATTGCCACCAATGGAGTGGGATTTGCCCACCGAATACGAGGAATGGGCGGTCAACTCCTGCTCCAGCGGGGACAGGAACGAGGAGAAGATGTCGATCATGAACCCGTTGGAGGTGGCGAGGATCTCGCGGATGTCCTGGTTGACGATGGTGTCGAAGATGATCGGCCGCATGCCGTCGCGCTCGGCCGCCGCATTGATCTGCTGAACCATGTTGCGCGCTTTTTCGGGGGAGTCGATGTAGGGCCGGGTGAATTTGCTGAAAGGAATGCTCTCGAACTGCGCGAGCAGGCTCTGGCCCAGGGTCTCGGCAGTGATGCCGGTGCCGTCGGAGATGAAGAACGCGGTTCGTTTCATTTGCGATCGGGGCCTTAGTGATGATGACGTTTCTTGATTATGATAAGTTCGCTTTGCCGAATGCGGCTGTCGGCATTCTCACTTATTTTCCAGGTACAGGCCACATGCGTCCGGCCCAGTCAAGAAGACAGGCGGGCGCCGTTGAGCTTTTCCAATACAGCTAGTGGAGAGATCACCTTGGTAGAGTACGTAGTTTCCCTCGAAAAGCTCGGCGTCCATGATGTGGAGCATGTGGGGGGCAAGAACGCATCCCTGGGCGAGATGATCAGCAATCTTGCCGGTGCCGGCGTGTCCGTGCCGGGCGGCTTTGCCACTACGGCTCAGGCGTACCGTGATTTCCTCGAGCAAAGTGGGCTCAACGACCGCATCCATGCGGCGCTCGATGCCCTGGACGTGGACGATGTCAACGCCCTGGCCAAGACCGGCGCGCAGATTCGCCAGTGGGTGATGGAAGCCGAATTCCCGGCGCGTCTGGATGCCGAGATCCGTACCGCCTTCGCCGAAATGGCCAATGGCAACGACAACATGGCCGTGGCCGTGCGCTCCTCGGCCACCGCCGAAGACCTGCCAGACGCCTCGTTCGCCGGCCAGCAGGAAACCTTCCTCAACATCCGCGGCGTGGACAACGTGATCCGTGCTGCGAAGGAAGTGTTCGCCTCGCTGTTCAATGACCGTGCCATCTCCTACCGTGTGCACCAGGGCTTCGACCACAAGCTGGTCGCACTCTCGGCTGGCGTGCAGCGCATGGTCCGTTCCGAAACCGGCACCGCCGGCGTGATGTTCACGCTGGACACCGAGTCGGGATTCCGTGACGTCGTGTTCATCACCGGTGCCTACGGCCTGGGTGAAACCGTGGTCCAGGGCGCGGTCAACCCTGACGAGTTCTACGTACACAAGCACACCCTGCAGGCTGGCCGTCCGGCCATCCTGCGCCGCAACCTGGGCAGCAAGGCGATCAAGATGGTCTATGGCGAAGAAGCCAAGGCCGGTCGTTCGGTCAAGACGGTCGAAGTCGATCGCGCCGAGCGTGCCCGCTTCTGCCTGACCGACGACGAGGTCGTTGAGCTGGCCAAGCAGGCGATGATCATCGAGCAGCATTATCAGCGCCCGATGGACATCGAGTGGGCCAAGGACGGTGACGACGGCAAGCTGTACATCGTCCAGGCCCGCCCTGAGACCGTGAAGAGCCGCGCCAGCGCCAACGTCATGGAACGTTACCTGCTGAAAGAGAAGGGCACCGTGCTGGTCGAAGGCCGCGCCATCGGCCAGCGCATCGGCGCCGGCAAGGTCCGCGTGATCAACGACGTGTCCGAGATGGACAAGGTCCAGCCAGGCGACGTGCTGGTCTCCGACATGACCGACCCGGACTGGGAACCGGTCATGAAGCGTGCCAGTGCCATCGTCACCAACCGTGGCGGGCGTACCTGCCATGCGGCCATCATTGCCCGTGAACTGGGTATTCCGGCGGTCGTCGGTTGCGGCAACGCTACCCAGATTCTCAAAGATGGGCAGGGCGTGACCGTCTCCTGCGCCGAAGGCGATACCGGCTTCATCTTCGAGGGTGAACTGGGCTTCGACATCAAGCAGAACTCAGTGGATGCCATGCCTGAGCTGCCGTTCAAGATCATGATGAACGTCGGCAACCCGGACCGCGCCTTCGACTTCGCCCAGCTGCCCAACGCCGGTGTAGGCCTGGCCCGCCTGGAGTTCATCATCAACCGCATGATCGGCGTGCACCCCAAGGCATTGCTCAACTACGCCGGCCTGCCGGCCGACCTGAAGGACAGCGTCGACAAGCGCATCGCCGGTTATGACGACCCGGTCGGTTTCTATGTGGAGAAGCTGGTCGAAGGCATCAGCACCCTGGCAGCGGCGTTTTATCCCAAGAAAGTGATCGTTCGCCTGTCGGACTTCAAGTCCAACGAGTACGCCAACCTGATCGGCGGCAAGCTGTACGAGCCCGAAGAAGAAAACCCGATGCTGGGCTTCCGTGGGGCCTCGCGCTACATCAGCGAGGCGTTCCGCGATTGCTTCGAACTCGAGTGCCGCGCACTCAAGCGCGTGCGCAACGAAATGGGCCTGACCAACGTCGAGATCATGGTGCCGTTCGTACGTACCCTCGGTGAGGCCAGCCAAGTGGTCGACCTGCTGGCTGAAAATGGCCTGGCCCGTGGCGACAACGGCCTGCGCGTCATCATGATGTGCGAACTGCCGTCCAACGCCATCCTGGCCGACGAGTTCCTCGAATACTTCGACGGTTTCTCCATCGGATCGAACGACCTGACCCAGCTGACGTTGGGTCTGGACCGTGATTCGGGCATCATTGCCCACCTGTTCGATGAGCGAAATCCTGCGGTCAAGAAGCTGCTGGCCAACGCCATCGCGGCGTGCAACAAGGCCGGCAAGTACATCGGCATTTGCGGTCAGGGCCCTTCGGATCACCCAGACCTGGCCAAATGGCTGATGGAGCAGGGCATCGACAGCGTATCGCTGAACCCGGACTCGGTGCTCGAAACCTGGTTCTACCTGGCCGAAGGCCAAAGCGCGACCTGATACCGCAAAACGCGAGGGGCGTCTGGCGTCCCTCGCCTGGTTTTTTCCAGGGCGAGTTCCAGCGATGGATTTCGCCCTTTTTTGTGCGACAAGCAACCGACCTATGCAAAGCAGCAGTACATTATTTCCCGTCGCCTTGCTCAGTGCCGAGCGTCGCGGCGACCTCAGTGAAGACGTCTATCGCATCAAGGCCGGCTTGGGTCCCGATCCCAGCGTGGAGCTGGCCGTGACCCGGCTGGGCTTGGCTGACCAGAACACCGCCCAGGGTATTCCGGTCATCTTGCTGCATGGCAGCTTTTCCAATCGGCGTTTCTGGTATTCACCCAAGGGCGGTGGCCTTGGGGCCTACCTGGCCCGGGCCGGCTTCGATGTATGGATCCCCGAGATGCGTGGTCACGGGCTGTCGCCGCGCAATCGGGATTGGGCACAGAACACGGTGGCCGCCTACGCGCGCGACGACGTACCGGCCATCGGTGCCTTCGTGCATGAGAAAGCGGGCAGGGCGCCCCTGTGGATTGGGCATTCGTTGGGCGGCACTACCTTGGCGGTCGCCCTGGGGAGCGGCGCGTTGGCTGCGCAGCATGTGTCGGGTGTGGCGCTATTCGGTTCCCAGGTAAGCCGCAGCTACTGGCCGTTGAAAGTGCCTCCGGTGGTGTGGGGCATGCGCTGGCTGCTGCGCCGCTGGGGGCATTTGTCTGGCTCGCGCTTTGGGCGCGGGCCAGAGGATGAACCCGTCGGCCTTGCCTTGGAACACATGCGCTGGCACGGATTGTTCGGGCGTTTTGGCGACAAGCAGGGCGACTGGTGGGCAGGCCTTGCTCAAGTCGACGTGCCGACCCTGGCCGTCGCAGCCACGGCCGACCAGCAGAGCCCGCCGTGGGCCTGCCGCACGTTGTTCGAGCAACTCGGTGGCGCGCACAAGCAGTTCCTCTGCCTTGGGCCTGCGGCGGGCTTCGATGCCTTTGGCCATGCGGACATGCTTGCAAGCCAGGCTGCCCACGTGCAGGTATGGCCGCTGGTAGAACGCTGGCTGCGTGAGCCCAGGTTGCCGGTGCATGCGTCCATTGAGGCCTTGGCGCTCGTGCCCGCGCTATGAAAGGCGCTGACCGTGCGGTCTCGGGTGACTGCGGTGTGCTCCAAGGTGTAGCCTTGGCCCTCAATCGCTTTCGTTGTGACTGACAGGAGCTTGCCATGCAGCATTACGTAACGCCCGACCTGTGTGACGCCTATCCGGACCTCGTGCAGGTGCTGGAGCCGATGTTCAGCAACTTTGGTGGCCGCGATTCGTTCGGTGGCCAGATCGTCACCATCAAGTGCTTCGAGGACAACTCGCTCGTGCGTGAGCAGGTCGAACTCGATGGCCGGGGCAAGGTGTTGGTGGTCGACGGCGGCGGCTCGCTGCGTCGCGCCCTGTTGGGCGACATGCTTGCCGAAAAAGCGGCGAAAAACGGCTGGGAAGGCCTGGTGATCTACGGCTGCGTGCGCGACGTCGACGCACTGATCCAGACCAACGTGGGTGTGCAGGCGCTGGCCAGCCACCCGCTCAAAACCGACAAGCGTGGCATTGGCGACCTCAACGTCGTGGTGAGTTTCGCGGGCGTGACCTTCAGGCCCGGTGAATACGTGTACGCCGACAACAACGGCGTACTGGTCTCGC
Organism: Pseudomonas fulva NBRC 16637 = DSM 17717; assembly: GCF_000730565.1. Taxonomy (GTDB): domain Bacteria; phylum Pseudomonadota; class Gammaproteobacteria; order Pseudomonadales; family Pseudomonadaceae; genus Aquipseudomonas; species Aquipseudomonas fulva. The sequence goes on from NZ_BBIQ01000018.1 coordinate 81,692, forward strand.
CAAGCCCGTTGCAGATGCCGGAGTGACGCGCCGCTGGCGCTGATGGAGCTTTGATGTTCGAGGAAGACAACGCGCAGTGGGGGCTGGTGCATGCCCTGGTGCTCGATGGCAAGGGCGGGGCACGCGCCATCGCCCGAACCGAGCTGGCCGATTTGCAACTGCAACCTGAGCAAAGCCTCTGGTTGCACTGGGACCGCAGCCACCCCCAAACCCGGTCATGGCTGCTGAGCGAGAGTGGCCTTAGTGAATTCGCCTGCGAGCTGTTGCTGGAAGAGAACACTCGGCCGCGCTTGCTGCCGATGGCCGACGAGCAATTGTTGCTGTTTCTGCGTGGGGTCAACCTCAACCCTGGTGCCGAGCCTGAGGACATGGTTTCGGTGCGAATCTTCGCCCAGGCCCAGCGCGTGATTTCGCTGCGCTTGCGCCCGCTCCGGGCCAGCGACGAAGTCCTGCTGCAACTGGAGCAGGGCAGGGGGCCGAAGACAGCTTCCGAGTTGCTGTTGCTGATGGGCGAACTGCTGACCGAGAAAGTCCAGGGTTTGGTCAGCGATCTGTCCGAATTGGTCGACCTCGAAGAAGAAAAGGTAGAGGTTGACGAGCGACACCTGCCTGATCAGGGCAGCTTGCAGCAGATCCGCCGCCGCGCGGCTGGCCTGCGACGCTTCCTGGCCCCGCAGCGCGACATCTATGCACATCTTTCACGCAGCAAGTGGAGCTGGTTTGCCGAGGTCGATGCCGATTACTGGAACGAGCTGAACAACAGCCTGATCCGCTATCTCGAAGAGCTCGAACTGACCCGCGAACGTGCGGCATTGGTGCTTGAGAGCGAAGACCGCCGCCGCAGCGAACGGATGAACCGCACCATGTACCGGTTTGGCATCATCACCTGCATCTTTCTGCCAATGAGCTTCATCACCGGGCTGTTGGGCATCAACGTGGGTGGCATTCCTGGGGCGCAGAACCCTTACGGGTTTCTCATGGCGTGCCTGGTGGTGGTGGGGCTGGCAGCAGGGCAATGGTGGTTGTTCCGGCGCTTGCAGTGGGTATAGCCGCCAGCGCGCCAGCAGCCTGGTCGACACAAGGTGTGACCCGTCGCCAGGCCGTCTCGTCTCTTGCTGATACTACGCGAGGTGCCCATGCACGATCCGTTCGAACAATCCCTGCGTGACCTGCTCAAGGCATCCCCGTCCGGCAATGACCGCCATGACCAGGATGATGCCGCCTGCCTGGGTCGCGTGCTCAAGACCGCCAACCGTCAGGTTGGCGCCGGTGATCTGTTCAGCTTGCTTGGCCGTTGGAGCCAGGCGCTGATGATCGCCATCAACAATGGCTCGGCGCACGTCGCGCCGGTGCGCAGACATTCTTCCCGCAACGCTGCCGCTGGCAGCAAAGCTGATAAGGCCGACTGAATATGGAACTCGATCTCTGGACCCAGAGCCTGGTCACCGCCATGACCGCCCTATGGACCAAGGTGGCGAACTTCATCCCCAACTTGTTCGGCGCGTTGGTGGTGGTGCTGCTGGGCTTTGTGGTAGCCAAGCTGCTCGATACCTTGCTCTCCAAACTGCTGGCCAAGCTTGGCCTTGATCGCCTGATGGCCGGTACGGGTCTGACCAAGATGCTGGGCCGGGTTGGCATTCAGGTACCGATTTCTACCCTGATCGGCAAGATCGTCTACTGGTTCGTGCTGCTGATCTTCCTCGTATCGGCCGCCGAGTCGCTGGGCCTGGAGCGCGTCTCGGCCACGCTCGACATGCTGGCCTTGTACCTGCCCAAGGTGTTCGGTGCAGCGTTGATATTGCTCGCGGGCGTGCTCCTGGCGCAGGTGGCCAACGGCCTGGTGCGCGGCGCTGCCGAAGGCGTGGGGCTTGAGTACGCCGCGGGGCTTGGACGCATCGTTCAGGGCCTTGTCATCATCATCAGCATCTCAGTGGCTATCAGCCAGCTGGAGGTCAAGACCGACCTGCTCAACCATGTGATCGTTATCGGCCTGATTACCGTTGGTCTGGCCGTTGCGCTGGCCATGGGCCTGGGTAGCCGCGAGATCGCGGGTCAGATCCTGGCGGGCATCTACGTCCGCGAGCTGTTCCAGGTGGGCCAGCAGGTGCGCATTGGCGAGGTAGAAGGGCATATCGAGGAAATCGGCACGGTCAAGACGGTGATCCTCACCGACGATGACGAGCTGGTTTCCCTGTCCAACCGAGAATTGCTTGAGCAGCGGGTCAATAGCCGCTGACCGCACAAAGCTGTTAATGTATGCCGCCGCAAAAACCGACCCTCCTGGGCGTTTGCGGCGACATTGACCTGACTGTCGGCCAGATTCGTTTTGAATAAAGTCCCCACGCCGCCCATGCGCTACGACCCCCGCGAACTCACCGACGAAGAGTTGGTGGCGCGCTCGCATGAGGAGCTGTATCACGTGACCCGCGCGTATGAGGAGCTCATGCGTCGCTATCAGCGAACCCTGTTCAACGTATGTGCACGTTATTTGGGGAACGACCGGGACGCGGATGATGTCTGTCAGGAAGTCATGTTGAAAGTGCTCTATGGTCTCAAGAATTTCGAGGGAAAATCCAAATTCAAGACCTGGCTTTACAGCATCACCTACAATGAATGCATCACCCAGTACCGCAAGGAGCGCCGCAAGCGCAGGTTGATGGATGCCTTGAGCCTGGACCCTGTTGAAGAGGCGTCCGAGGACAAGGCCCCAAAGGCCGAAGAAAAGGGCGGGCTGGACAAGTGGCTGGTCCATGTGAACCCGATCGATCGGGAAATCCTGGTGCTGCGATTCGTCGCCGAGCTGGAGTTCCAGGAGATCGCGGATATCATGCACATGGGGCTCAGCGCGACGAAAATGCGATACAAGCGTGCGCTTGACAAGCTTCGGGAGAAATTTGCCGGTCTGGATGAAACTTAACGACCAGCAAATATCTCTAACGAACCGGCGAGTTCTGCTAGACTCGCCGACGAGTTGTCCCCCCGGTTTTGGTGGGACTGCTTAACTATCACCAGATGGGGATTTAACGGATGAAACTGAAAAACACCTTGGGCTTGGCCATTGGTTCGCTCGTAGCCGCCACCTCGATTGGCGCTATGGCACAAGGCCAAGGCGCCGTCGAAACTGAAATCTTCTACAAGAAAGAATTCTTCGACAGCCAGCGCGACTTCAAAAACGACGGTAACCTGTTCGGCGGCTCCATCGGTTACTTCCTGACCGACGACGTTGAACTGCGTCTGGGCTACGACGAAGTCCACAACGCTCGTGGCGACGACGGCAAGAACATCAAGGGCTCCAACACCGCCCTGGACGCCGTTTACCACTTCAACAACCCGTACGACGCCATCCGTCCGTACGTTTCCGCTGGTTTCTCGCACCAGTCGATCGGCCAGACCGGCCGTGGTGGTCGTAACCACTCCACCTTCGCCAACGTTGGCGCTGGCGCCAAGTGGTACATCACTGACATGTTCTACGCCCGTGCCGGCGTAGAAGCTCAGTACAACATCGACCAGGGCGACACCGAGTGGGCTCCAAGCGTTGGTGTTGGTCTGAACTTCGGCGGTAGCCCGAAGAACCAGGCTGCTCCTGCACCTGCTCCAGTTGCTGAAGTCTGCTCCGACTCCGACAACGACGGCGTTTGCGACAACGTCGACAAGTGCCCAGACACCCCGGCCAACGTCACTGTTGACGCCGACGGCTGCCCGGCTGTTGCCGAAGTCGTTCGCGTTGAGCTGGACGTCAAGTTCGACTTCGACAAGTCGGTCGTCAAGCCTAACAGCTACGGCGACATCAAGAACCTGGCTGACTTCATGAAGCAGTACCCACAGACCACCACCGTGGTTGAAGGTCACACTGACTCCGTAGGTCCAGACGCTTACAACCAGAAGCTGTCCGAGCGTCGTGCCAACGCTGTCAAGCAGGTCCTGACCCAGCAGTACGGCGTAGAATCCAGCCGTGTTGACTCGGTTGGCTACGGCGAAACCCGTCCGGTTGCCGACAACGCCACCGAAGAAGGCCGTGCTATCAACCGTCGCGTTGAAGCTCAGGTAGAAGCCCAGGCCAAGTAATTGGTTTGAAGCTTCATGAAAAACCCGGCCTCGGCCGGGTTTTTCTTTGCCTGCATGACAGCATGTGATGTCTAGCAGGCAAGCACTGGTGTAAGGCCCAGCCAAGGCAGTGCTTGCCTGCTAGACATTTGTCTGTACGTTCATCTGCCCAGGCAGCCCTCCGCAGAAAACCTGCAGGCCAACATCGGGCTGTCCTGTGCCGTTGGTGATAGCTATAATCGCCCCCTCACTCACCCCGAGTCTTGCCTGCCCATGTATACCCTGGCCCGCCAGCTGCTGTTCAAACTGTCACCGGAAACTTCTCATGATCTATCGCTGGACCTGATCGGTGCCGGCGGCCGGCTTGGCTTGAACGGCAAGCTGTGCAAGCGCCCGGCCTCATTGCCTGTCAAGGTCATGGGCCTGGATTTCGCCAACCCGGTAGGTCTGGCGGCTGGCTTGGACAAGAACGGTACGGCCATCGACGGCTTCGCCCAGCTGGGCTTCGGTTTCGTCGAGATCGGCACTGTCACGCCTCGCCCGCAACCTGGCAACCCCAAACCTCGACTGTTCCGCTTGCCAGAGGCAACTGCCATCATCAACCGCATGGGTTTCAATAACCTTGGGGTTGATCATCTGCTGGGCCGTGTACGCGCTGCCCGTTACAAGGGCGTGCTGGGTATCAATATTGGCAAGAACTTCGACACGCCAGTCGAGCGCGCGGTGGACGATTACCTGATCTGCCTGGACAAGGTCTACAGCGCGGCCAGCTACGTCACTGTCAATGTCAGCTCACCCAACACACCGGGGCTGCGCAGCCTGCAGTTCGGGGATTCGCTCAAGCAATTGCTCGATGCCTTGGCGGAACGTCGGGCACAGCTGAGCGCCCGTCATGGCCGGCATGTGCCCTTGGCCATCAAGATTGCCCCTGACATGAGCGATGAAGAAACGGCGCTGGTGGCCGCTGCGCTTGTCGAGTCAGGCATGGACGCGGTCATCGCGACCAATACCACGCTCGGGCGCGAAGGCGTGGAGGCCCTGCCGTATGGCGGTGAAGCAGGCGGGCTCTCAGGTGCCCCCGTACGCCAGAAGAGCACACGTATCGTTCAAGTGTTGGCCGGTGAGATGGGCGGCAAGCTGCCAATCATTGCCGCAGGGGGCATCACGGAAGGAAAACATGCGGCCGAGAAGATCGCCGCCGGTGCGAGCCTGGTGCAGATCTACTCGGGCTTCATCTATAAAGGGCCGGCGCTCATTCGAGAAGCCGTGGACGCCATCGCCGCCATGCCCAAGCGGTAAGCTTGCCCGCAAAAAAAGGGCCCCATGAAGGGGCCCTTGGGCCTCAGCCCGCCGCCCTGGTGGGGCGTGCCTGGTAAATCGCGTGAATGTCCTCTATCAGCCTACGGCGTGATTTTCGTTGAGCCTGTGGATACCGGCGGTGCCAGTCATACCGTCCCAGTTGTCACCACGGCCCTCCCGCCAGCCGTTGATCCAGGCTTGACGAACAGATGGCAGGGTAAAGGGGCAAAGCTCCCGGGATTTGCCGGTGACTCCATATTGGTAGCCACGTGAAAATGCTCTTTCCAACGGATCACGCTTAAGTCTTCTCATAGGGTGTTGCCCTCACTTGTTGACTGTAATGTCCCGTCGGCCTCATGGAGGCCGGGCAGAATCGTTCTGCCGGTATGGGCTCGCTGCCGGCGTCGCGAGCCTGAAGTGCCGCTTCGTTGCGATGCGGCCTGTGCTCAGTTCTAACCAATGCAGGTGACGGTGGGAATGATCGATTTGTCATAAGCACGTAACCTTTCCAAGGGTCAGGGGATAAGTAAATAAATGCGACTCATCCTTATTCCCGCCGCAGCCCCGCAGGATCGGGGGTTAGCCGAAGTTTGACGCCATTTTGCCATCGCCTCTGTGAGGCATTTGAAATACCTCGAAATGCGACGAAGGGTCACCTAGGCCCCGGTATCGCGAGAATGTATGTACTGCTCGATGATCTAAGCTGTTTGTGCCGTCAGGCATGGATGGGTAAGTCGGGCGGCCCGGTCATCGCTCTTGCGTAAGGGGAGCGTGGCCACTTGCACACCTGTCGGAAAAGGGTGCAGGTAAACAGGGCGTCGCGATGCGTCGCAGCGCCAGTCTAATAGCCCTACTGTGCTGGATAACTCATGTCGGACCGTTTCGAACTCTACCTCACTTGTCCCAAAGGCCTTGAAAGCCTGCTTGCAGAAGAGGCCCGCAGCCTTGGCCTGGATGAGGTGCGTGAACACACCTCGGCTATTCGCGGGGCTGCCGACATGGAGACAGCCTACCGTCTGTGCCTGTGGTCCAGGTTGGCAAACCGCGTATTGCTGGTGCTCAAGCGGTTTTCCATGAAAAACGCCGACGACCTGTATGACGGTGTCAATGCCGTGGAGTGGGCTGACCACTTGGCCGCTGATGGCACCCTGGCCGTTGAGTTCAGCGGTCATGGGTCAGGGATCGACAATACTCATTTCGGCGCTCTCAAGGTCAAGGACGCCATTGTCGACAAACTGCGCAACCGTGAAGGCCTACGCCCGTCGGTGGAGAAGATCGACCCGGATGTGCGCGTGCACCTGCGCCTTGACCGGGGTGAGGCGATCCTGTCGCTGGACCTCTCCGGTCACAGCCTTCATCAGCGTGGTTATCGCCTGCAGCAAGGTGCAGCACCGCTCAAGGAAAACCTCGCTGCCGCCGTGTTGATTCGTTCCGGCTGGCCACGCATCGCTGCCCAGGGCGGCGCACTGGCCGACCCCATGTGTGGTGTCGGCACATTCCTGGTCGAGGCGGCAATGATCGCCGCGGACATCGCCCCCAACCTCAAGCGTGAGCGTTGGGGCTTCACGGCGTGGCTGGGCCATGTGCCTGCGCTCTGGCGCAAGGTGCATGATCAGGCGCAGGCGCGGGCTGAAGCTGGCCTGGCCAAACCTGCGTTGTGGATCCGCGGCTATGAAGCCGATCCTCGCTTGATACAACCAGGGCGTAACAACGTCGAACGCGCAGGCCTGAGCGATTGGGTGAAGATCTATCAGGGTGAAGTGAGTACATTCGAGCCGCGCCCGGACCAGAACCAGAAAGGCTTGGTCATCAGCAACCCACCCTACGGGGAGCGTCTGGGTGACGAAGCCAGCCTGCTTTACCTTTACCAGAACCTTGGCGAACGCCTGCGTCAGGCATGCATGGGTTGGGAAGCCGCCGTCTTTACGGGCGCTGCGCAACTGGGCAAGCGCATGGGCCTGCGCAGCCACAAGCAGTACGCATTCTGGAACGGTGCACTGCCCTGCAAGTTGTTGCTGTTCAAGGTCCAGCCGGACCAGTTCGTGACCGGCGAGCGCCGGACCGAACCGGCTGAAGCCCTGCAAGCCCACCAGCCAGCGCAGGTGGCCAGCCAGCCTGCTCGCCTGTCCGAGGGTGCGCAGATGTTCGCCAACCGCCTGCAGAAAAACCTTCGGCAGCTGGGCAAGTGGGCTCGCCGCGAACAGGTCAGCTGCTATCGACTGTACGATGCGGATATGCCCGAGTATGCCCTGGCTGTAGACATGTATCAGGACTGGGTGCACGTGCAGGAATACGCCGCGCCGCGTTCGATCGATCCCGACAAGGCACAAGCGCGCCTGCTCGACGCGCTGGCGGCGATCCCCCAGGCCCTTGGTATTTCGCCACAACGCGTGGTGCTCAAGCGCCGGGAGCGTCAAAGCGGAACCCGCCAGTACGAGCGCCAGGCCACGGAAGGTCGCTTTCAGGAAGTGTCGGAAGCGGGGGTCAAGCTGCTGGTCAACCTGACCGACTACCTCGATACCGGCCTGTTCCTGGACCATCGGCCGATGCGCTTACGCATTCAGCGTGAGGCGGCCGGCAAGCGCTTCCTGAACCTGTTCTGCTATACCGCGACGGCTACCGTGCATGCAGCCAAGGGCGGGGCGCGCAGCACCACCAGCGTCGACCTGTCGAAAACCTACCTGGACTGGGCGCGGCGCAACCTGGCGCTCAACGGCTTTTCAGAGCGCAATCGTCTGGAACAAGGGGATGTCATGACGTGGTTGGAGGCCGAGCGTGAAAGCTACGACCTGATCTTCATCGATCCGCCCACGTTCTCCAACTCCAAGCGCATGGAAGGTGTGTTCGACGTTCAGCGCGACCACGTTCAGTTGCTGGACTTGGCGATGGCGCGGCTGGCCCCGGGTGGTGTGCTGTATTTCTCCAACAACTTCCGCAAGTTCCAGCTCGACGAGCACCTGTCTGCTCGTTACGCCGTGGAAGAGATCACCGCCCAGACGCTTGACCCGGACTTCGCCCGCAACAACCGCATCCATCGCGCCTGGAAGCTGCAGTTGCGGTGATGCGCCGACGCCTGTGCCCTTGCGGGGGCACAGGCCATGCAGGTCACTTGGCGGCTGTACTGGCGTTTGCGCTGGGCTGGCGGTAGAGGTCCAGCAGCACCTGGTCCAGCACCTGCGAGGCGCCCCACGGTTTGGGGTCGTTGAGGATAGCGGCCACTGCCCAGGTATGGCCGTTGCTGTCACGGCTGAAACCCGCGATTGCCCGTACGGTGTTGAGCGTGCCGGTCTTGATGTGGCCCTCACCGGTCATGGCGGTGCGCTTGAGCCGTTTGCGCATGGTCCCATCCATACCCACCAGCGGCAGCGAGCTCATGAACTCGGCCGCGTAGGGGCTTTTCCAGGCCGCTTGCAGCATGGCTGCCATCTCACGCGTGCTCACGCGTTCGGCGCGGGACAGCCCTGAGCCGTTTTCCATCACCAGGTGCGGCGCGGTGATGCCTTTCTTGGCCAGCCACTGACGCACGACACGCTGCGCGGCACGGGCGTCATCGCCATCGGCATCGGTACGGAACTGGGCACCCAGGCTCAGGAACAACTGCTGAGCCATGGTGTTGTTGCTGTACTTGTTGATGTCACGGATGATTTCCACTAGGTCCGGCGAGAAAGCGCGCGCCAGCAACCGTGCGCTTTTAGGCACGTTTTCGATGCGGTCGGTACCTTGGATGGTACCCCCCAGCTCGTTCCAGATGGCACGCACCGCGCCGGCGGCATAGGTCGGATGATCGAGCAGCGAGAGGTAGGTTTGGGAGTTGCAGCCATCGCCCAACTGACCACTGACGGTCACGGTGATGCCGTCGGGCTGTGGCACGGGGTTGTAGCGTACGTCGCCGGCGCAATTCTTGCTGTTGACAGCCTTGACCTGGTTGTCGATGCGAATGCTGGCAATCGGCGGCTCCACGGCAACGCTGACCCTGCCGCCGTCGTTACGCGCCACGAAGCGCAAGGCCTTGAGATTGACCAGCAACGCGTCAGGCTTCACCAGGAACGGCTTGTTCTGATCACCCCCGTCGTCATTGAATTGCGGCAGGTTGGGCTGCACGAAATGGCTGCGGTCGAGCACCAGGTCACCTGTGATGGTGCGCACGCCGTTGGCGCGAAGGTCACGCATCAGCAACCACAGCTTTTCCATGTTCAGCTTCGGATCGCCCCCACCCTTGAGGTAGAGGTTGCCGTTAAGTACACCGTTGCTGAGCGTACCGTCGGTGAAGAACTCGGTTTTCCACTGGTAGGTCGGCCCCAGCAGCTCCAGGGCGGCATAGGTGGTGACCAGTTTCATCGTCGAGGCAGGGTTGACGGACACGTCGGCGTTGAACACCGTGGCTGTACCGGGGCCATCCAAGGGCAGCATCACCAATGACAATGCCGTGTCTTGCAGCTTATTGGCCTTGAGTGCCTGTTGCACCTTGGGTGGAAGGTTTGTATTGACCGCAGCTGCCTGGCTGGTCAGGGCCAAAGGCAGCAACAGGCCGGCGAGTACGATGGGGCGGAGCGTTTTGATCATGATAAACAGATACCCTGCAACGAGGAGAAAGGGCATTGGGGCTATAAATGGATGATGGCCCCAGAACGAATGCACACGCATTATGCCCCAAGCCCCCCGGGGTTGCGCCAGTTCGATGCACATGGGTTTCACATCAGGCCGCCGCGGCGAGTGTGTGTTAAGCAACGCAGCTTTTGCGCAGACCCGAAAGAAAAAAGGCCACCCCTGGGGGTGGCCTTCTGCGAACGAACCCGACAGAGCATTACTCTGCCTTGTTGATCGGCTTTTCCGGGTACCAGGCGTCGAGCAGCGGGCTGACTTCAACCTTGGTCAATTCGCTGCGGCCTTTGAGCCAGCTTTCAACGGCAGCGCGCTGCTCTTCGGTAACCGAGCCACGCTTGACCGAGCACACCAGACCGTAATCGTCACCGCCGACATAGTCGAGGCCGTTGGCATCCATGGCTTCGGCAAGGAACGCGTCGAGGAATGCATCGATTGCCTGGTCATCCAGATCCTCTTTGAATTCCAGGTTCAGCTCGAAGCCCAATTCCTGAAACTCGTCGACACACAGCTTCTTGCGCAGACGACGGGAGCGGTTTGTGGCCATGAAACAATCCTCTTAGGTAATAACGCCGCGCAGTCTATCAGTTAACACGCCCGGTTGCCCGCCTGCGTGCACGTGGTTGTCGACAGGTCCAGCGTCAGCGCTCGGTGCACGCGCCGCATGTGCCGGGCTAGGGCTTGCCGTCGCAGTCGCACTTGGGCAGGTGTGAGTTCGTCACAATCGAGGGCGATGCACGCTCGCATCAGCGCTGCCGCCTCTAGCATGCGTGCTGCGCTCAGGACTTTATGCGCATGAGCGGCGATTGCCTGCTGATCTTTATCAGGCTGCAGCTCCATCAAAAGCGTGAAGTCTGTCTCCAGGCTTTGTAGCAGCGTCTGGAGAAATCGCCTATGGTCAGCCGGGTCATGCCCGACCACCGCGCTGAGCCCATTAAGGCAATACGGCTTGCACCGGTTCTTTTTCCGACGCTGCATGTTCACTGCTGCAAGGCGTTGACTCAGGGTGCTGAGGCTGATGGGCTTGAGCAGGCAATCATCCATGCCCGAGCTCAGGCATTTGCGCCGTACCTCGGGTTGTGCGTTGGCGGTATAGCCCAGGATCGTGCAGCGCCTTCGTCCTGTCCGCTGCTCTTCGGTGCGTACCGCCGTCGCCAACTGGTAGCCGTTCATGTGGGGCATGTTGCAATCGAGCACCAGCACGTCGAAGTCGCCTGCACGCCAGGCCATCAGGCCTTCGCGACCGTCCGTGGCCGTGGCGTGCTGCAGCCCGAGGTAACCGAGCTGCTGTGCCATCAGTTGCAGGTTGGCAGGGTGATCATCGATCACCAGTACGTTGAGGTGGGGGTCAGGTGCCTGCAAACGCTCGACTGCCGGTGTCGATCGCACTACAGGATCAGCTTGTTGCAACGGCATCTTCACCCGGACCTGGGTGCCCAGGCCTTCCAGGCTTTTGATGCTGAGGTCGGCGCCCATCATTTCGCAGAGTGTACGGCAAATGGTAAGGCCCAGGCCCGTACCGGCGCGTGCCCCCTGACTGTGCGGGTTCGCCTGAACGAAAGGATTGAACAGCCGTTGTACGTCGTCCGGGTGGATACCGATGCCGCTGTCACGCACCTCCATGTCCAGCAGCGAGCTGGCGCTGTCTGTGTCTTGTACAAGCCTGGCGTGGATGCGTACCTGGCCGTGCTCGGTGAACTTGATGGCATTGCTCACCAGATTGGACAGCACCTGCTTGAAGCGCAAGGGGTCTAGCAGCACATGGCAACGTGCCGCTGGCTCGATGATGACTTCCAGCGCCAACCCTTTCTGCCGGGCCTGGCCCTCGAAGATACGCCCCACCGACTCGAGCAATGCAGCCAGATCCACCACCTCGGGGACCAGGGTGAGGTGCCCTGACTCTATGCGCACGATGTCCAGTATGTCGCCAATCAAGCCAAGCAGGTCCTTGGCCGAATGGTGAGCCAGCTGAAGGGCGCCGCGATCGACCTGGCCCTGCTCGGCACGCTTGACGGCGAGTTCGAGCATGCCGATGACTGCGTTCATGGGCGTGCGGATTTCATGGCTGATGGTGGCCAGGAAGGTACTCTTGGCTCGGTTGGCGTCATCGGCCTGCTGCTTGGCCTGGCGCAACTCGTTGACCAACTGGCGGCGGTCGCTGATGTCGATCCATCCGCCAATGATGCCCTGGACCTCGCCCAGCGAATCCCGGTAGGGCAGGATCCAGTGGTAGATGGTGATTTCCCGGCCCTTGATGTGCAAGGGCCTGTCCATGATCAAGGGCGACCCGGCCGCCATCACCTTGCGATAGTCGTCCTGGATCTGTCGGGTCTGCTCGCGGTCGGCAAACAGGCTGCTCTCCAGTTGCTTGCCCAGGACCTCCTCGGCACTGGCCTGCACCGCTTCGAGGTAGCTGTAGTTACAGCTCTGCAGGCAACCCTCTCGATCACGAACGTACATCGGGTGTGGCGTACCGTTGAGCAATGCACGCATGAATGCCACCTGATCGTTCAGGGCGCGCTCCGCTTGCTGGCGTTGATGGATCTGCAAACGCAGACGGGCGTTCCACAGCAATGCCAGCAACAGCAATACCGCTGCACCCAGGGCTACAAGTACCGTCAAGCGGCGAAAGCCCTCGCCCTGGGTATCTTCGAACAGGGTGTAGCCTCGCCAGCGGTTGTTGATCACCCCCAGCTCTTCAGGTGAAATGCTCGAAAGCGCCTTGTCCAGAATCGAAATGAGGGTTTTGGAAGGTGTGCTGGTGGCCATGGCATAACTGGCAGGCTCACTGCCCACTGTGGTGCGGATGATCAGGTCAGGATTGCTGGCCAACGCGTGGTTGGCGTCGATCAGCGTTGTGATGACGGCGTCCACTGCTCCGCTGTTGAGCAGGGCCATGGAATAGTACGAGCTTTCCGTTTCGATCCAGCCGAATTGCGGGTGATAGCGCGAGAGCATGGTGTCCAGGGCGCTGTAGCGTGTGATTGCGATCCGCTTGCCGCGCAGTTCGTCCAGCGAAGTGGCTGCCGCGTTGCCCTTGCGATTGACCAGCACATAAGTGCTGTCCAGATACGTCTGGCTGATCTGCAGATCGTTCTGGTCGATGCTGCCGCTTGCCAAGGCGGCGATGACATCGGCGCGGCCGTCCTTGACCCGTGCGATCATGTCCGCGATGCCACTGGCCCGTTGCACCTCGAAGCGCAAGCCCGTACGCAGGCTGATCAGCTCAAGCAGGTCGGCGGTGATGCCACGAAAATAACCCGAGTTGTCGAAGTAGGACAATGGCGCTGCCGTACCGTCGACAACGACACGCATGACCGGATGTCGCTGCAACCACTGCGCTTCGGTACGCGTCAGTCGAAGCTTGCGATCGGTCAGAAGCAGATCGCTGCCTGCGCTCCAGCGTTTGAATATGCTCGACCGCAGGGCGGAGGACTGACTGTCGAGTGTCGCATTGACCAGCGCGAGCAGCACCGTGTCTTGTTCGCGCAGGGCGAAGCCGAAGCCAAACGCTTCATGGTTGCCAAAGCTGGCCATGCGCAGTCTTGGAAGGTGCCCGCGGTTGAGTTGGTAGTGGGTGGAGATCGTATCGCCGATGAAGACGTCCGCCTGGCCGAACGCCACCGCATTCAGGGCTTCGCTGGATGACCCGAAGGCCAGGACCTTGGCATCGGGATAGACGCTGAGTATCTCTTTCCTTGGCAGGTAGTGATACAGCATGCCTAGGCGCATGCCTGACAGGCCAGTATCCAGCGCCCGGTGTTCGTCTTCGCGGGTGACCAGCACGGGTTGGTCGATAGCGTAGGCATGCGACAGCACCACGCCTTCATAGTTGGCGTCATAGCCGTTGGCACTGCCCAGCAGATCGATGTCGCCTTGTTTAAGCGCTTGCAGCGCCGTTTGGCGGCTTGAATAGCGCAGCACGCGGACCGGCAGATCAAGCGCCTTGCCCAATAGGCTGGCGTACTCTGCGGTGAGCCCTTGATAGTCTCGCCCGCCACTGCTGATGTCGAAAGGTGGATAATCCGGAGCAGATGTTCCAATCACCAGTTCGTGACGGGCATTCAACCATTGCTGCTGTTCTGGGGTAATTGCAGGTATGGCGGGTCGCGCAGTGGAGCGGGCGACCAAGGACAACTGGGACGCGCCTTGCTGCCCGGCGTTAGCCAGGTTGCCCAGCAGCATGGCGACCAGGAGCAGGAGGGCGATAGAACGTGCCATGGAGCCCTCAGACCAGTGCGTTGCGCTTGGCCATGTCGATCAGGTCGACCAGCGTGCTGGCTTCGAGTTTGTGCATGAGGCGTTTCTTGTAAGTGCTGACCGTCTTGCTGCTTAGAAACATGCCCTTTGCAATCTCCTTGTTGGTCCGCCCTTGTGCAAAAAGTTGAAGAACCATCAGTTCCCGATCATTGACAGTGCTTAGAAGTTGCAAGTCGTTGTCAACAGGTAGATGAGGCTGCATGGCCTGGCTGGGAAAGTAATTGTACCCAGCCAATACCGCCTTTACCGCGCTGAGCAGTTCGCTCAGGTCTTCCTGCTTGCAGACATAGCCCGCCGCCCCTGATTGCATGCAGCGCACGGCGAACAGCGCCGGCGACTGCGCGGTCAGCACAAGGATTTTCTGTGGCATTGCCAGGGATTGAAACCTTGCCAACACTTCCAGGCCATCGAGCTTGGGGATGCTGATATCCAGGATGATCAAGTCTGGGTTGGTTTCGCGGATCATCTGCATGGCGTCCACGCCGTTGTCCGATTCGCCAGCGATTGTGTAATTCTGATTTTCCAGAAGCATGCGCACTGCCAGCCGGATCACCGGATGGTCGTCGACGATGAATATGGAGTACATGTTTTACTTCCCTGCTATCAATGAGGGTGACAGTTGGCACCTTAACCCAGTTGAAAGCGGCAAGTAATGCGAGGGCGGCTCAATAACCGTATATAGGAAATGGCCTACAAACTTAACCAAAACTACTTACGTACAATTGCATTAATAGCTAAAGTCAAACCTTGTTTGTTAACTGATGTTTAGGGTTTCAACTCAGTGTCCAGCGTTGGTTGAATCTGAAGTAAGGTTTTCCCTACTGGACCGTTTGAAGGCGAAGGTCGGCGACTTTCCAGGCGTGTTTAGGCAGGACCGGAACGACCTGTCATCTCCCGTGCCATTTCGGTGGCGTAACTGTCCGTCATCCCGGCTATGAAATCGATCATGCGCAGGAAGGCCTGATAAAGCGAACCATGGGGGTCGGGGGCATTGTTGCCGAGCAGATCCAACACCCTGCGGCTCTTGAACGAGGGCGTGCGGCCACCCTGTTGTTCCAATGCGGCGCCACAGAAGGTGTTCAACAGGATCTCCAGCGTGGTGT
The DNA here is from genome assembly GCF_000730565.1 of Pseudomonas fulva NBRC 16637 = DSM 17717. Classification (GTDB taxonomy): domain Bacteria; phylum Pseudomonadota; class Gammaproteobacteria; order Pseudomonadales; family Pseudomonadaceae; genus Aquipseudomonas; species Aquipseudomonas fulva. The sequence goes on from NZ_BBIQ01000018.1 coordinate 97,000, forward strand.
AGGCACCGATCTCGTGAAGCGTTTTGCGCTTGTCCTGGAAAATCTTGTTCCGCGCCATCGCCTTGGCGTGCAGTACACAGCGTTTGGCGGGGCCGTGCATGTGCTCGACAAGATCGCCGGTCAACTGGCCGGCAAGCAGTGCATCTTGCTGTTCCACGAAGGCATGTGCCGCCGCATTGGTCAGATGTTCGATCGCCTTGCCGCGCAGGATCGCCAACTTACGACGCCTTGAGTCACCTGGGCCGAGCTGCCTGTAGGTTTCTGGCAGGTCGTTGCCCACCAGATCGAGTAGCAGCGCTTCGACTTCAGCGTACTGTAGAAGCTCCATCTCCAAGCCATCTTCCAGGTCGATCAGGCCATAGCAGATGTCATCGGCAGCCTCCATCAAATACACCAGGGGATGACGTGCCCAGCGCTGATCATCTACCTGGGGCAGGCCCAGACGACTCGCAATCTGCTCCAACAGAGGCAATTCGCTTTGGTAACACCCGAACTTGTGCTTTTTGTAGCCCAGGGCATCGGCATGACGAGCGCTCCAGGGGTACTTGAGATAGGTTCCGAGGGTGGCATAGGTCAAGCGGGTGCCCCCATCGAACTGGTGGTACTCCAGCTGCGTCAGTACCCGAAAGCCTTGGGCATTGCCTTCGAAATTGAGGAAGTCAGCCCGTTCATCGTCGCGCATGTCGTCCAGCCAACCACGATTGGCGGCCTGCTGAAACCAATGACGGATGGCATCTTCGCCGGAGTGTCCGAAGGGGGGATTGCCGATGTCATGGGCAAGGCAGGCTGACTGCACCACCATGCCCAGATCACTCGGTTCACACCAGTCGGGTAGGCTCGTACGTAGCGTTTCCCCAACGCGCATGCCAAGCGAGCGGCCTACGCAACTCACCTCCAGCGAATGCGTCAGGCGCGTGTGGATATGATCGTTGCTGGTGACAGGATGAACTTGTGTCTTGCGCCCCAGGCGACGAAAAGCGCCGGAGAAAATGATGCGGTCATGGTCTTTGTGAAAAGGGCTGCGCCCCAATTCTTCAGCACTGTATAGCGCTTTGCCCAGGCGTTCGCGGGTAAGCAGGGTATGCCAATCCAAGGCGCAGTCTCCTGAAGGGGTAGATCCGAGCATACGCCGTGTCATGGGTTCCTGTGCGCGATGAACCCCTGACGCGGCGTGAGGTGTGGGTTACCGGCGCCGACGGTTGCTCTGCATGAACAGCTTCACCAGGGGAATCAAACTGGCACCCAGGCGCACAAGGCGGGGAAGGCCACCACTTCGAACACCCTTGCCAGTCAAAAAGCCCATGGCCACTACCGCCCCTATGCCCCACAGTGGCGCATGCTTGATGCCGAGCCCGGCATGCAGCGAGCTTCCCATGCCGCGTATGCGCCGTACAGGTTCGAGCAGTTGGCCGGTTTCATGGCGGATTTCCTGGCGGTGCATTTCCATGCGCAAGCGCAGCAGCGCCTTGCGCAGTTCCCGCGGGTTACGTGTATTGGGCAAGTCAGGCAGGTTCATGGCAGAAGGCGCTCCCGATCTTTGGCCAGTTCCTCAAGCGTGGAGTGGAAGGGCGAGGACTCGTCGAACACCGCGCTCTTGAGGCGCAGGCCACAATACAGCGCTGCCAGTCCATAAAACACGCACAGACCAATGATGCCGGCCAGGCGGTAGGTGTCCCAGAGCAAAACCAGCACCAACCCGGAAAGCGCTGTCAACAGCAGCAGCGCGAAAACCAGTGCCAGACCTGCGAACAGCAACAGGCGTAGTGTGCGTCCTTTCTGCTCCTGCAGTTCGATGCCGAACAGTTCTATATGGCTGTGTAGCAGCCCCAGAACAGCTGCACCGAGCCGTTTGCCGGTGGCGCCGGTGCCGATGGCGTCATTGTCCATGAAAACCCCTCAACGACGGTTCGCCAGCAGGCCGATCACCAGGCCCACGCCGGCTGCGATCCCAATGGCGTGCCAGGGTTTCTCCTGGACATACTGCTCGGCGCTGCCCAGTGCTTCCTGGCTGCGTTCGCGCAACGATTCCTGTGTGACTTCCAGCGTTTCGCGTGCCTGCGCCAGGCGCTCGTGCATCTGTTCGCGCAGCGCTTGCGCCTGGTCACCTGCCAAGTTGGCGGTATCGGCCAGCAGCTTCTCCGTGTCGCGGACCAGTGCCTGGAAGTCAGCCATCAGTACATCTTGTGCATGCTTTGCCGAATTGCTGGCCATGTGTCTCTCCCTGTCGGTTGATGTTGGTACTTCGAGTGACGTGGCTGCTGGAAGGTTCAAGTCACCACACTGGTACAGGCTTTGCTTAAGTTTTGCATCGTTGCAGGGCATCTGTTGAATGCACTGCGCCGCTTCGGGGCGTGTACCCACCGCCATGCCTAAACATTAACCCAAAATGCCCAGACTGCCAGATACGGCGTCCATCCATTCGTGGCAAGCGCCCAGCCCGCCTTGCCTGGCACCGAATCGGTGCAGGGTGAGCCTCGACTGAGCGTTAATGGTGCCGACAGGTGCTTTTGCTTCATGGATATGACATCAAGCGCGATGCAGTCTCAGGTCAACGGTGCTAACACGTTGTTCATTCTGGTAGGCGCCATTCTGGTGCTCGCCATGCACGCCGGCTTCGCGTTTCTTGAAGTCGGCACCGTGCGCTACAAGAATCAAGTCAACGCACTGTCGAAGATTCTGAGCGATTTTGCCGTGTCGGCAATTGCCTATTTCTTCATCGGTTATTGGGTAGCCTACGGGGTCGAGTTTTTTCAGCCTGCTGCCACGCTGGCTATCGATAACGGCTACAGCCTGGTCAAATGCTTTTTCCTCCTGACGTTTGCAGCGGCTATACCGGCGATCATCTCGGGCGGGATCGCGGAGCGAGCGCGCTTTGCACCGCAACTGTGCGCCACGGCGTTGATCGTGGCATTGGTGTATCCGTTTTTCGAGGGGATGGTGTGGAATGGCAACTTCGGTGTCCAAGGGTGGTTGCATGAGCACTTTGGAGCGCCGTTCCATGATTTTGCCGGCTCGGTAGTGGTGCATGCCATGGGCGGCTGGCTGGCACTGGCTGCGGTCCTGCTGCTGGGCCCCAGGCGCGGGCGTTACCGTGAAGGGCGATTGGTCGCGTTCGCGCCATCGAGTATCCCTTTTCTGGCCTTGGGCTCCTGGATACTGATCATCGGCTGGTTCGGCTTCAACGTGATGAGTGCGCAAACCTTGCAGGGCATCAGCGGCCTGGTCGCTATCAATTCTTTGATGGCCATGGTCGGCGGCACCTTGGCCGCCTTGCTGGTCGGTCGCAACGACCCGGGTTTCCTGCACAACGGCCCGCTGGCCGGGCTGGTCGCCATTTGTGCAGGCTCCGACCTCATGCATCCCGTGGGCGCGCTGACTACGGGTCTGGTGGCGGGAGCGTTGTTCGTATGGGCATTCACCGCTGCGCAGAATCGCTGGAAGATCGACGATGTCCTGGGTGTCTGGCCCCTGCATGGGTTGTGTGGGGTGTGGGGCGGTATCGCCTGCGGCGTTTTTGGTCAGGTCTGGATGGGTGGCTTGGGTGGGGTCAGCGTCTGGAGTCAACTATTGGGAACGTTGACCGGGGTAGGGGTGGCACTGATCGGCGGCCTGGCGGTCTACGGCGCGATCCGCAAGGTGCTGGGGTTGCGACTCAGTCACGAACAGGAGTTCGAAGGGGCTGACCTGTCCTTGCATCGCATAGGCGCCACAAGCCAGGACTGACAGGCTAGAGGTGCAGGCATCGGCAGTGCGGCCTAGAATAATGACCTGCGAAAGCCATTGGGGATGCGTGTCATGTTGCCAGAATGCCAGCTGTTCAGCACCTTGGGATGCCACCTGTGCGAGGTGGCGGAGGCCGTGCTGATGCCTTTCGTCGACCATGGGTTACTGGTCGAGTTGGTCGACATCGCCGAGAGCGAAGCGCTATTTGAACGCTACGGTCTCGTCATCCCCGTCCTGCGCCGCTGCGATAACGAGGCTGAATTAGCCTGGCCGTTCGATGCCGATCAAGTAGCGGCCTTCCTGAGGTAATCAACCCTCTATAGGAGCCGTGACCCTGCTCCATTGCAGCGGGCGCCTGTCCGATGATCGCGTCCAGGCACCTACCAAGCCTCTGGTGCCGACCTCGCCAATCGCCATCGGACCTCTATGCCATGTTGCTCACTCCACATTTTACGCTCGATGAAATGATCATTTCTCGGGTCGCCGCTCGGGAAGGTTTGGACAACACCCCACCGCAACCGGTCATCGACAACCTTCGAATGCTCTGCACCACCCTTGAGCAGGTGCGCAGATTGCTCGCGGCGCCGATCATCATCAGCAGCGGCTATCGCAGCGAGCACCTCAATCGGCTAGTGGGTGGCGCCGCCAGTAGTCAGCACCTGCAAGGGCTTGCCGCTGATTTTACGGTCAGCGGGCTATCCCCCAGGGACACGGCGCGCCGGATAAGCACAAGCCCGATCGCATTCGATCAGCTCATACTGGAATTCGACAAATGGGTGCATCTGTCCGTGACCCATGGCGTACCACGCCGACAGGTACTCACCTTGCGCGGGGGGGACGGTTACCTGCCTGGGCTGGTATGACATCGATTGACGGCAACGGAAGGATATTCGTATGCTGTACATAAATACAGTATTAGGGTGAGCCCATGCTCAACGTCGAGCAATTGAAGTACAGCGTCAACCGGATGCCCGTCGACAGGGTGGCCGACGCTGTCCTGGAGCTTCGGTTTGAAGGCCTGGTCACCGATGATCGCACGCCTTTCGGCAAGGTGCATTTCAATACCTGCTTCGCCGAGGTCGAGGCGCTGTTTCAGCGGGCTGGCTATCACCGAGGGCTGGATGTGGTGGGTTATGAAGGGCTGGTGTATGCGCTGTACGACCCCAGCCGCTGGGAGCCTGTTCAGGTGCTGCGCTGGCTCAAGGCGCGCAGCGAGTCGCTGGCCCAGGCTGGCTGATCGGCGGGGCTTGAAGGATAATACGCCGCCAAGCCAGGTTCCGAGCCCAACGATGACCTCATTCGACCCCGCCCGACTGCAAGCCAGCACGGTATGTCTGCCCCCAGGTCAATGGGCTACGGTGCTCGATTGCCTGTGCGATCACTTCAAGGCCATCGACCGTAGCCAGTGGGTGGACCGTTTTGCCCGGGGGCGTGTGCTGAGCGCCGACGGCCAGGCCATTTCGGCAAATCATCCCTATAAGCGCGGCCTGCGCCTGCACTATTTTCGCGAGGTGCCGAACGAGCGGGTGATTCCCGTGCAGGAAGCGATACTGCATGTGGACGACCACCTGGTGGTGGCTGACAAACCCCATTTTCTGCCGGTAACGCCGGGGGGTGAGTACGTGGAGCAGACCTTGCTACGCCGTCTCATTCATCGTCTGGACAATCCGCACCTGGTGCCCCTGCACCGTATCGATCGGCACACCGCCGGGCTGGTACTGTTTTCAGCCAACCCTGAGTCACGCAGCGCTTACCAACGCTTGTTTCCAGAGCGGCGGATCGATAAACGCTACCAGGCCATTGCTGCCCCCCTCGAGCAACACGTGTTTCCATTGGTGCACCGCAGCCGCCTGGAACACGCAGAGCCGTTCTTTCGCATGCATGAGGTGCAGGGGCCGACCAACAGCGAGACGCACGCCCGCGTATTGGAAAAGAACGGGGAGCAGTGGCGGTATGAGCTCTCGCCCATCACGGGCAAGACGCACCAGCTGCGGGTGCACATGGCTGCGCTGGGGGCGGGCATCAGCAATGATCCGTTCTATCCGTCATTGCTCGAGGGTCAGGATGACTATCAACGGCCGCTGAAACTGTTGGCGCAAAGTCTGCGCTTCGATGACCCGTTGACCGGGCAAACTCGCCATTTCGAAACCCAACTGCGGCTTGATTGGTAGCGTTGGTCAATACGAGGGGCCGGCGATGCCGACCCCTCGCAGGCTGTCAGGTCTAGCGGTTGAAACGCTCTACCAGTGAATATTGACTACCCGCCGTGCTGTTGAGGGCCTCGCTCAACACCGCCGAATGCTGTGCCTGTTCGGCCGTCTGGTCGGCCAGGTCGGCAATGGTACTGATGTTGCGGCTGATCTCGTCGGCTACCGCAGTCTGCTCCTCGGTCGCAGCGGCAATTTGCGTGGCCATGTCGGTGATGTTCGCCACAGCTTCACTGATGCCCACTAGCGCCTCGTCAGCCTGCATCACCCGATCGACACCCTCCTGGGCCTGGCGGTGACCACTTTCCATGGTCGTCACGGCGTTGCTGGCGGTTTGCTGGAGCTTGGCGATCAGGCCGTGAATCTGCCCGGTCGACTCAGCCGTGCGCTGGGCCAGCTGCCGCACTTCGTCGGCAACCACGGCAAAGCCCCGGCCCATTTCGCCTGCCCGTGCCGCTTCGATGGCGGCGTTCAACGCCAGCAGGTTGGTCTGGTCGGCAATGCCTTTGATGACATCGACCACACCGCCGATCTCGTCACTGTCCTTGGCCAATTGCGTCACGGTCTGCCCAGTTTCTCCAACGGCCGCCGACAGGCGTTCGATGGCTGCGCGCGTCTCTCCGGCAATTTGACGGCCCTGGCCAGTCAAGCGATTGGCCTGCTGGGTCGCATCGGCGGTGCGTTGCACATGGTTGGCCACCTCCTGGGTGGTAGCAGCCATCTGGTTCACTGCGGCAGCGACCTGCTCGGTTTCCACGCGCTGGCGTTCCAGGCCTGATGAACTCATATGCGCCAGCTCGTCGGACTGACGGGCCTGATCGCTCAGATGCTCGGCGCTATCCTGCAACCGTGTCAGGCAGGTCTTCATCCGGGCATCCTGGCTGAGCATGGCCATTTCCAGGCGCGCCTGCACGCCGCGGCTGTCGGTATACATCTGCGCAATCAGCGGATCGGACGTGGTCTGCTCGGCCAGGCGCAACAAGCGCTTGAGCCCACGTTGTTGCCAGGTCAGCCCAAGCAGGCCCAGGGGGACAGATAACGCTGCTGCCAAGGCAAAGCCCCATGAGTGTCCAAGCCAGTTGCCGATCAGGAAGCCGATCTGGCTGATCAGGATGAAGGGCAACCAGTCCTGCAAGATGGGGAGCCACCGGTCACGCCGCGGTACTGCCGGTTTACCTTGGTTGATACGCAGGTATAGGGCCTCGGCACGACGAATCTGCTCAGCGGTGGGCTTGACGCGCACCGACTCGAAGCCGACGACTTGGTTGTTGTCGAAAATCGGTGTGACATACGCGTTGACCCAATAGTGGTCACCCGACTTGCAGCGGTTCTTGACGATGCCCATCCAGGGCTGGCCCTGCTTGAGGGTCTGCCACATGTGAGCAAACACGGCGGGCGGCACATCAGGATGACGGACCAGGTTGTGCGCTGCGCCCATCAATTCGTCGCGGGTGAAACCACTGATTTCGATGAAGGCATCGTTGCAGTAAGTGATCACACCTTTGGCATTGGTGGTGGAAATCAACCGCTGCTTGGCAGGGAAAGTCCGTTCTCTCTGGGTAATGGGCTGGTTGTTGCGCATGGCTAGGATGTCCGCAGGGCTTTGGATTGGTATCGGCACGGTGCGCGGATTATTGAGGGGATATTTACAGGGGTTGATCCATGGCAGTGCATGGCAGGTACGGGTGAGCTACTGGCAGTTGCTCGCCGTTGGTTCGCACGGGGTTCTACATGAGTACCTTGAGGTGGCATGGGCTAGCAATGCCCGCTTGGGAAGAGGGTGCCAGCCTGCGCGCAGACTGGCACCCTCGCGGGGCCTACGCGGCGATCAACTGACGCAACACATAGTGCAGGATCCCACCCGTCTTGAAGTACTCGACTTCATTGAGGGTGTCGATCCGGCAGAGCACTTCGACCTGCTCCTTCGTGCCGTCTTCGCGGGTGATGGTCAGTGCCAGGCTCATGCCCGGCACAATGGCCGTCCCCTCCAAGCCAGTGATATCGATCTGCTCTCTGCCTGTCAGGCCAAGCTGTTTACGATCCTGGCCTGCCTTGAACTGCAACGGCAGCACGCCCATGCCAACCAGGTTGGAGCGGTGAATACGCTCGAAACTTTCGGCCAGCACTGCTTTAACGCCAAGCAAGTTCGTGCCCTTGGCAGCCCAGTCGCGGCTGGACCCTGTGCCGTATTCCTGGCCGGCGATCACGACCAGGGGCGTGCCTTGCTCCTGATAGCGCATGGCGGCGTCGTAGATCGACAGCTTCTCGCCGCTTGGCACATGCACGGTATTGCCGCCTTCTTCGCCTGCAAGCATCTCGTTGCGGATGCGAATATTGGCGAACGTACCGCGCATCATGACTTCATGGTTGCCGCGCCGTGACCCGTAGGAATTGAAATCGCGAGGCTCCACGCCCTTTTCGCGCAGGTAACGACCCGCAGGGCTATCGGCCTTGATGTTGCCGGCCGGAGAGATGTGGTCGGTCGTCACCGAGTCGCCCAGCAGGGCCAGGATGCGGGCGCTGTGGATATCGGTGATCCGCGGCGCCGGTCCTTCGATGCCTTCGAAGAAAGGCGGGTGTTGAATGTAGGTCGAGTCCGGTTGCCACACGTACGTGGCAGCCTGTGGCACTTCGATAGCCTGCCATTGCTCGTCGCCTGCGAACACTTCGGCATATTCCTTGTGGAACATGGCTGTGCTCACCTTGGCCACAGCCTCGGCCACCTCTTGCTGGCTAGGCCATATATCCTTCAGATAGACCGGCTGCCCCTGCTTGTCAGTGCCCAGTGGGTCGTGTGTCAGGTCGACTTTCACGCTGCCAGCCAGTGCATAAGCCACGACCAGGGGCGGTGAGGCGAGCCAATTGGTTTTGACCAGTGGATGCACGCGGCCTTCGAAGTTGCGGTTGCCGGACAATACCGAGGCGACGGTCAAGTCGGCGCTGCTGATGGCGTTTTCGATAGGCTCGTCCAGCGGACCTGAGTTGCCGATGCAGGTGGTGCAGCCATAACCGACCAGGTCGAACCCGAGCTCATCGAGGTAGGGCGTGAGACCGGCCGCGTCGAAGTATTCGGTGACTACCTTGGACCCCGGTGCCAGCGAGCTTTTAACCCATGGCTTGCGCTGCAAACCTTTCTCGAGGGCTTTTTTGGCCACAAGCCCAGCCGCCATCATCACACTGGGATTGGAGGTGTTGGTGCAGGAGGTGATGGCCGCAATGACCACGGCCCCGTCGCGCAGCGTATGGGTCTGGCCTTGATGGCTGTAGTCGGCTTCGCCCGCCTGATCGGCATTGCCCACGGCAACGCCCCCTCCGCCCTCGCTCTCGAGCCTGCCGACTTCCTTGGCGGCAGGTTTGGGTTGCAGCTCGACGAACTGCTCGAAGGCCTGCTTGACCTGGGCCAACGCAACCCGGTCTTGTGGGCGCTTGGGGCCCGCCAGGCTGGATTCGACGTCATTCATGTCCAGCGCCAGCGTGTCACTGAAGGTAGGCTCCTGGCCAGGTAGGCGCCACAACCCCTGGGCCTTGCAATAGGCCTCGACCAGTTGCACGGTCGCTTCAGGGCGACCCGACAGGCGCAGGTAATCCAGCGTTACTTGATCGACCGGGAAGAAACCGCAGGTCGCACCGTACTCTGGCGCCATGTTGGCGAGGGTAGCGCGGTCGGCCAAGGGCAGCTCGGCCAGACCGTCGCCATAGAACTCCACGAACTTACCGACCACGCCTTTCTTGCGCAGCATCTGGGTGACCGTCAGGACAAGGTCGGTGGCAGTGATGCCTTCGCGCAGCTTGCCCGTGAGCTTGAAGCCTATGACCTGTGGGATCAGCATCGACACCGGCTGGCCTAGCATGGCAGCCTCCGCCTCGATGCCGCCCACGCCCCAGCCCAGCACGCCCAGGCCATTGATCATGGTGGTGTGGGAGTCGGTGCCGACCAGGGTGTCCGGGAAGGCATAGGTGCGGCCGTCGGCTTCGCGGGTCCACACGGTCCGCCCCAGGTATTCGAGGTTCACCTGGTGGCAGATGCCAGTTCCAGGCGGTACCACACTGAAATTGTCGAAGGCACTCTGGCCCCAACGCAGGAACGCATAGCGCTCACCATTGCGCTGCATCTCGATGTCGACGTTCTCGCCGAAGGCCTGCGGTGTACCGTATCGATCAACCATCACGGAGTGGTCGATCACCAGGTCCACGGGCGATAGCGGGTTGATGCGCTGGGGGTCGCCGCCCGCTTTGGCCATGGCCGCGCGCATGGCGGCGAGGTCCACCACCGCAGGCACACCGGTGAAGTCTTGCATCAGTACCCGCGCGGGGCGGTACTGGATTTCACGGTCTGAGCGCTTTTCAACGAGCCACTGGGCCAATGCTTGCAGGTCTTCACCGGTGACGGTCTTGCCGTCCTCCCAGCGCAGCAGGTTCTCCAGCAGCACCTTCAGCGACATGGGCAATTGCTGCAGGTCGCCGAGCTGTCGAGCAGCTTTCGGCAAGCTGAAATAGTGATAGGTCTTGTCACCGACATTGAGCGACGTGAGGGTATTCAGGCTATCGAGCGAGGGCATTGCCAACTCCTTCTGAGCCGGTGCCCGGCAACGTCTCGAAGGGCTGCCGGTAGCACCGCTGTGTACAGGCCCGCACGGCACGGGTCCGACTGAATGGTCAGGTTAGTCCTGTTTGCCTGACCTGACCCTTTTCTGGACCAGCGGGGCATGTCCCAGGTTCCGATCTTCCTTTATCATCGCCGCCCTGCCGGCGCCTGTGTCGCGCCAGCCGTAGTGGAGTAAGAGATGGAAACCCTGTTCATGCATTGCCGGCCCGGCTTCGAGGGTGAGGTGTGCGCCGAAATCAGTGAACATGCCGCTCGCCTGGGAATTGCCGGCTATGCCAAAGGCAAGCCTGGCAGCGCCAGCGCCGAGTTCGTCTGCAGCGAGCAAGGCGGTGCCGATCGGTTGATGCACGCGGTGCGGTTCAATCAGCTGATTTTCCCAAGGCAGTGGGCGCGTGGCGCGTTCATCGAGCTGCCCGAGAGCGATCGCATCAGCGTATTGTTGGCGCACTTGGCGGACCAGCCGGTGTTCGGCAGCCTGTGGCTGGAGGTGCTCGACAGCAACGAGGGCAAGGAGTTGTCGACGTTCTGCCGCAAGTTCGAAGCGCCGTTGCGCAAGGCGCTGGAAAAGGCCGGTCGCCTGGTGGACGACTCGAGTCGCCCGCGTCTGTTGCTGACGTTCATCAGTGGCCGCCGGGTGTTCGTCGGTCAGGCTCTGGCTGACAACAGTGCATTATGGCCGATGGGCATTCCCCGCTTGAAATTCCCGCGTGAAGCGCCCAGTCGCTCGACCTTGAAGCTAGAGGAGGCCTGGCATCAGTTCATCCCACGCGAGCAATGGGAGCAGCGGTTGGGCGATGACATGACCGGTGTCGACCTGGGTGCGTCGCCGGGTGGGTGGACGTACCAGCTGGTACGGCGCGGTATGCTGGTAACGGCCATCGACAATGGCCCGATGGCCGAGAGCCTGATGGACACGGGGCTGGTCCAGCATTTGATGGCCGATGGCTTTACGTGGCAGCCCAAGCACCCGGTGGATTGGATGGTGTGCGACATCGTCGAGAAACCGGCCCGGACGACGGCGTTGATCGAGACGTGGTTGGGGGAGGGGTTGTGCCGCGAGGCGGTGGTGAACCTGAAGCTGCCGATGAAGCAGCGGTATGCTGAGGTGCGGCGGTTGCTCGATCGCATGGAGGCGACGTTCAAGGCCCGGAAGGTGAGGGTGCAGATTGCGTGCAAGCAGCTGTATCACGATCGGGAGGAGGTGACGTGTCATTTGCGGCGGGTTGATTTGAAGGGGCGGTGAGGGTCTGGCTGGCCTGGGAGGTTGAGTCAGTTGTAGCCTGTACTGCCTTCAACTAAATTGACATTAGGCTGGATAGCAGGCCGACTCGTGCCGTTGCCGTTGCCGTTGCCGTTGCCGTTGCCGTTGCCGTTGCCGTTGCCGTTGCCGTTGCCGTTG
>NZ_BBIQ01000017.1 GCF_000730565.1 Pseudomonas fulva NBRC 16637 = DSM 17717
GGGCTGAAAAAAACCTTTCTAGCCTGCCTGTCGCTCAAGGCACCCCTTCCTGTTCGTCAAGAGCCCGCATTTCGAGCGCCGGGCCATTCGAACCGCAATCTCCAGCCTATGCCGGCCTCCATAAGATCACTAGAATAACCCCACGCACTTACTCAGAAGCGTCCTATGTCCAACCCCGTCGAGCCAGAAACGCTGGCTGATCTGCCACTCCAAGACCTGGTCGCATGCCATGAATGCGATCTGCTCTTGCGCAAACCTGTGATCCACCCCGGTGAAAAAGCGCTTTGCCCGCGCTGCGGCTACGAGCTCTATGCGCACCGGCATAATGTGGTCAACCGCAGCCTGGCGTTGGTGCTGACGGCGCTCGCGCTGTTCATCCCAGCCAATTTCCTGCCGATCATGCAGTTGCATCTGCTAGGCCAGACAGCGGACGACACGGTCTGGAGCGGCGTACTGGGGCTATATGATTCGGGCATGCAGGGGGTGGCCATCGTGGTTTTCCTGTGCAGCATGGCCATACCGCTGGCAAAACTGATGTGTCAGCTGGCCGTTCTACTGGCGATTCGGCTCAACACAGGGCGCAGGTTAGGTTTGTTGCTGTACAGAACCTATCACCACTTGCGTGACTGGGGCATGCTCGAGGTCTACTTCATGGGCGTGCTCGTGGCCATCGTCAAATTGGTGGACTTGGCAGAACTTACCGTAGGGGTTGGTCTGTTCTGCTTCATCAGCTTGCTGTTGATTCAGGTTTGGCTGGAGGTTGTCATGTCACCGCACCAGGTCTGGAGTGCGTTATCGGGGGAGGACCCGCATGCGGGCGATTGATGCAGGTATCGTTGTCTGCAACGAGTGTCATGAACTGAACAGGCAAACCACAGGTGACGCATCCCAAACGTGTATGCGGTGCGGTGCCAGGGTGCATCCGCGTCGACCGAACAGCATCATGCGCACCTGGGCGCTGCTCATCGCTGCATCCATTCTCTATATTCCGGCCAACGTGCTGCCGATCATGACCGTCAGCTCATTTGGTCAAGGCACGCCCGACACCATCATGTCGGGCGTCATCGCCCTGCTCAAGCACGGCATGGTTCCGATTGCGGCCGTGGTATTTACGGCCAGTATCCTCGTACCTACGTTCAAACTGGTAGGAATCGGTTTGCTCCTGTATTCCGTGCAGCGCAGACAGCCCCTGTCGGCGCGGCAACGGATCTGGATGTACCGTTTCATCGAATTCATAGGACGTTGGTCCATGCTCGACATATTCGTCATCGCCATTCTGGTGGCAGTGGTGAATTTCGGCAGGATAGCCAATGTCGAAGCCAATCTGGGCGCTGTCGCCTTCGCAACTGTGGTGATCCTGACGATGCTTGCTGCTTTGACCTTCGATCCCCGATTGATTTGGGATAACACGGAGTCGGATGACGACCATGAGTGACCTGCCAACGGCTAAAACCCGGCCTGCCTCCAATTGGTCGGCCATCTGGATCCTGCCCTTGATCGCGCTGATGATCGGAGGCTGGCTCGCATGGCAGGCTTACCGTGAGGCCGGGGTGCAGATCGAGGTGCGTTTCGAATCGGGCGAAGGCATCGTCGCCAACAAGACCGAAGTCATCTACAAAGGCATGCCGGTCGGTAAGGTCAAGAGTTTGGTACTCGATGCCGAGGGCGAGAATCAGGGTGTCATCGCCACCATCGAGATGAACCAGGCGGCTGAAGGGCACCTGAACAAAGGCACGCGTTTCTGGCTGGTCAAGCCGAGCGTCAGCCTGGCGGGCATTTCCGGCCTCGAGACGTTGGTATCGGGTAACTACATTGCCGTCAGCCCCGGAGAGGGTGAGCCAACCAAGCGGTTCACCGCGCTCAAGGTGGCACCGCCCCTGTCGGATTCCGAACCTGGTTTGCACCTCACCCTCAAGGCCGAGCGCCTGGGGTCGCTCAATAAAGACAGCCCGATCTTCTACAAGCAGATCCAGGTCGGCCGCGTGAAAAGCTACCGGCTTTCCGACGACCAGAGCACAGTCGAGGTAAAAATCTTCATCGAGCCTGCCTACGCGAGCCTGGTGCGCAAGCATACGCGCTTCTGGAACGCCAGCGGCGTCAGCATCGATGCCTCGCTATCGGGGGTCAAGGTGCGCAGTGAATCGCTGTCGAGTATCGTCGCCGGCGGCATCGCCTTTGCCACGCCAGAGCACCGCAAGGACAGCCCGCCTACCGACCCAAGCCTGCCATTTCGCTTGTACGAGGACTTCGATGCAGCCCAGGCCGGTATCCGGGTGAAAGTGAAGCTGAGCGACTACGAGGGCCTGCAGGCCGGGCGTACGCCTGTCATGTACAAAGGCATCCAGGTGGGCTCTCTGAAGACCCTGAAAATGGAGGACAACCTTGCCAGCGCCACTGCCGAGCTGACATTGGACCCGTTGACCGAAGACTACCTGGTGGAGGGCACTCAGTTCTGGGTGGTCAAACCTTCCATTTCCCTGGCGGGTATCACGGGCCTGGAAGCACTGGTCAAGGGTAACTACATTGCCATCCGCCCTGGGGAGAAAGGTGCTCGACCTGAACGGGAGTTCGAAGCGCGCGCCAAGGCGCCGCCGCTGGACCTGAAGGCGCCGGGCCTGCACATGGTGCTGTTCGCAGATACCCTGGGTTCACTGGAGGTGGGTAGCCCCGTAACCTTCAAGCAGGTGAAGGTAGGTAGCGTTCAAAGCTATCAGTTCGCCCGTGACAGCAACCGTATTCTGATCGGTGTTCACATCGAGAAAGAATACGAAAAACTGGTAAACGGCTCGACACGGTTCTGGAACGCCAGTGGCATTACCCTCACCGGTGGCCTGTCCGGCATCAAGATCAAGAGTGAGTCCCTGCAAACCCTGATGGCAGGGGGCATCGCCTTCGACACGCCAAGGCCCAATGTGCCGCTAAAGCGCCATATCCCGCGTTTCCGCCTGCATGAAAGCCAGGAGGCAGCCAACCGTGCCGGTACCCTTATCACGATCCGTGTGGAGCGCGCCGATGGGCTCAAGCCAGGCACCGCCATCCGCTTCCGGGGGCTGGATGTGGGCAGTGTGGAAAGTGTCGACCTTACCAAGGACATGCAGGCCGTGCTGTTGAAGGCACGTATTACCGAAGCTGCAGAGCGCATTGCCCGTGCCGGCACCCAGTTTTGGGTGGTCAAGCCATCCTTCGGCCTGGTGCGCACCGAAAACCTCGACACGCTGGTGGGCGGGCAGTACCTGGAAGTACAGCCTGCGGTCAAGGACAGGGGCCCGCAGCGTGACTTCATCGCACTGGCCGAAGCGCCCGAAGTTGCCGGGCCGGAGGTGGGGCTGCCAGTGACCCTCAGCGCACCTCGGCTAGGCTCCATCAAGCCCGGTGTGCCCGTGACATTCCGCGAGGTGGCGGTTGGCAAGGTGACCGACGTCGAGCTGGGCCAGAGTGCCGACAGGGTGCTGATCCACATTCTGATCGAGCCGCGTTATGCCAGCCTTGTACGAAGCGGCAGCCGCTTCTGGAACAGCAGCGGTTTCGGCTTCGACTGGGGCTTGTTCAAGGGCGCTACCGTGCGCACGGAGTCGCTGGAAACACTGATCGATGGTGGTATTGCCTTCGCGACGCCCGAGGGGGAACGCATGGGCACTCCGGCCCGGCCAAGGCAAACGTTCCCGCTGTTCGAAAAAGCTGAAGACGAATGGCTGCAGTGGGCACCCAAGATTCAGATCGCCAAGTAATGCAGGGTAGGGCCGCCATGCGGCCCTGCCACTCTACAGCGCGTGCGTTGAGCCGCGAGCCTGGCACTTCACAAAACCCAGGCATAAAAAAACCGACCCTGAGGTCGGTTTTTTGACTAGCGCGTCGCTTAGGCAGCTGCAGCTTCTTTCAGCGCCTTGATGTGGCCATTCAGACGGCCTTTGTGACGAGCAGCCTTGTTCTTGTGGATGATACCTTTGTCGGCCATACGGTCGATTACAGGTACAGCCAGAACGTAAGCGGCTTGCGCTTTTTCGGCGTCTTTTGCGTCAATGGCTTTGACTACATTCTTGATGTAGGTGCGGACCATGGAACGCAGGCTGGCGTTGTGGCTGCGACGCTTCTCAGCCTGTTTTGCACGTTTCTTGGCGGAAGGTGAGTTGGCCACCGTCGAGCTCCTCGAAAGACTTTAGGTAAATAGCAAACAAAATAGGCCGCGAATCATGCCGATCAGTCGGGCGGATGTCAAGGCCACTTGCAAGGTTCCGCCGAGCGGTGCGCCAACAAGCGGGAAAGATTCCTTTCTGCTGCGCGACCTGTACACTCGGGAATTTTTGGCTCCCCTGCGAAGGCGCGGGAGTATCGCACATTCGGACGCGCTCTGGCAGCGTCCTCTGTCATTGGCGTGAATCTTTTCGATGAACCTGCTCAAATCCCTCGCTGCGGTAAGCTCGATCACCATGATTTCGCGGGTGCTGGGTTTTGTCCGCGACACCATCCTGGCGCGTATTTTCGGCGCCGGCGTTGCCACCGATGCTTTCTTCATTGCGTTCAAGCTACCCAACCTGCTGCGCCGCATCTTCGCCGAGGGTGCGTTCTCCCAGGCATTCGTGCCTATTCTTGCCGAATACAAAAGCCAGCAGGGCGAAGAGGCCACGCGTACCTTCGTGGCCTACGTCAGCGGCCTGCTGACGCTGGTGCTG
Source organism: Pseudomonas fulva NBRC 16637 = DSM 17717 (assembly GCF_000730565.1). Classification (GTDB taxonomy): domain Bacteria; phylum Pseudomonadota; class Gammaproteobacteria; order Pseudomonadales; family Pseudomonadaceae; genus Aquipseudomonas; species Aquipseudomonas fulva. The sequence continues at coordinate 4,671 of NZ_BBIQ01000017.1, forward strand.
GCCGTGGTGACCGGCATCGGTATCCTGGCCGCGCCCTGGGTGGTGTGGGCCACGGCGCCTGGCTTCGTCGACAACGCCGAGAAATACCAGCTCACCACCGATCTGCTGCGGGTCACCTTTCCTTATATATTGCTGATCTCGCTGTCATCCCTGGTGGGCGCCATCCTCAACACCTGGAACCGCTTCAGCGTGCCGGCCTTCACGCCGACCTTGCTCAACGTGGCGATGATCGTGTTCGCCGTATTGCTCACGCCGTATTTCAATCCGCCGATCATGGCGCTGGCCTGGGGCGTGCTGGCCGGTGGCCTGGCGCAACTGCTCTACCAGCTTCCGGCCCTGAAAAGGATCGGCATGCTGGTGTTGCCGCGGCTGAACCTGAAAGATGCAGGCGTGTGGCGGGTGCTCAAGCAGATGCTCCCTGCCATCCTCGGCGTCTCGGTGAGCCAGATATCGCTGATCATCAATACCATCTTCGCCTCGTTCCTGGTGGCAGGCTCCGTCTCCTGGATGTACTACGCAGACCGGCTCATGGAGCTGCCGTCGGGTGTTCTGGGCGTGGCTCTGGGTACCATCCTGCTGCCGACCCTGGCCAAGACCTACGCCAACAAGGACCGGGAAGAGTACTCGCGCATTCTCGACTGGGGCCTGCGCTTGTGCTTTTTGCTGGTGCTGCCGTGTACGCTGGGGCTGGCGATCCTAGCCGAGCCGCTGACCGTGGCCCTGTTCCAGTACGGCAAGTTCAGTGCAACCGATGCCGCCATGACCCAGCAGGCGCTGATCGCCTATTCCGTCGGCCTGCTGGCAATCATTATGGTCAAGGTGCTGGCGCCGGGCTTCTATGCGCAGCAGAATATCCGCACGCCGGTGAAGATCGCCGTCTTCACCCTGGTCTGCACGCAGCTGTTCAACCTGGTGCTCATCGGCCCGCTGGCGCATGCCGGACTGGCCCTGGCCATCAGCCTTGGCGCCTGCCTCAATGCCGGCTTGCTGTTCTGGAAGCTGCGCACCCAGCAGCTATTCCAACCGCAACCAGGTTGGGCCATGTTTCTGCTCAAGCTGGTGTTGGCGGCAGGCCTGATGTCCGGTGTCCTGCTGGCTGGCATGCACTACCTGCCGGCCTGGGTCGAGGGAAACATGCTTGAACGACTGATGCGGCTGATGGCGCTGATCATGGCAGGCGTCGTCACCTACTTTGGTTGCCTGTACCTGTGCGGTTTCCGACCTCGGCAGTTCGCCCGCAAAGCCTTGCACTAAGGCTGCGGGCGCGTCAGGCGTCGGTTTTTCGCAATCCACGCCGCCCTTGGGCGCTGCTGCCTGTCACCGGCGCCCGGGTGTGGTTATAATCGGCCACTTTATGAGCAAGAAGCGCGTTATGCAGCTGGTTCGAGGTCTTCACAACCTGCGCCCCGAGCACCGGGGGTGTGTCGCCACCATTGGCAACTTCGACGGGGTTCACCGCGGCCACCAGGCAATCCTGGCGCGCCTGCGCGAGCGAGGCCAGGCCCTGGGCCTGCCGACCTGCGTGGTAATCTTCGAACCGCAACCGCGCGAGTACTTCACGCCCGATACCGCGCCGGCCCGCCTGGCCCGGCTGCGGGACAAGATCGCGTTGCTGGCCGGCGAAGGCATCGACCGCGTATTGTGCCTGGCCTTCAACCAGCGCCTGGGTGAGCTCGACGCCGATGACTTCGTCAGGACCATCCTGGTCGATGGCCTGGGCGTGCAGCATCTCGAAGTGGGTGACGACTTCCGCTTTGGCTGTGATCGCAAAGGCGATTTCGCCTTCCTGGTCCAGGCCGGCGCGCAGTATGGTTTTACCGTAGAAGCCGCCAACACCGTGATCCAGGACGGCCTACGGGTCAGCAGCACCGAAGTACGCAAGGCGCTGGCGCAAGGCAATTTCGAGCTGGCCGAGCATCTGCTGGGCCGCCCGTACAGCATCACCGGCCGCGTATTGCATGGCCAGAAGCTGGCCCGCCAGCTCGGCACACCCACTGCCAACATCCAGCTCAAGCGTCGCCGCGTACCGTTGGCCGGTGTCTACCTGGCCAGCATCGAGATCGACGGCAAGGCCTGGGCGGGTGTCGGCAACATTGGCGTGCGTCCTACCGTTGCCGGTGACGGGCGCCCGCACCTGGAGATCCATCTGCTGGACTATGCCGGTGACCTTTATGGTCGCCGTCTGACGGTGGTGTTCCACCACAAGCTGCGTGAAGAGCAGCGATTCGCCTCCCTGGAGGCGCTGAAGTCGGCGATCGATGCGGATATCGCCGCCGCACGTGCACATTGGCACGCTCAACCGCTAACCAAGAGCCTGAAATGACCGACTACAAAGCCACGCTAAACCTTCCGGACACCGCCTTCCCCATGAAGGCCGGCCTGCCTCAGCGCGAACCGCAGATTCTGCAGCGCTGGGACAGCATTGGCCTGTACCAGAAGCTGCGCGAGATTGGCAAGGATCGTCCCAAGTTCGTCCTGCACGACGGCCCGCCCTACGCCAATGGCAAGATCCACATCGGTCATGCGCTGAACAAGATCCTCAAGGACATGATCGTCCGCTCCAAGACCCTGGCCGGCTTCGATGCGCCGTACGTGCCGGGTTGGGACTGCCATGGGCTGCCGATCGAACACAAGGTCGAAGTCACCCACGGCAAGCACCTGACCGCCGACCGTACCCGCGAGCTGTGCCGCGAGTACGCTGCCGAGCAGATCGAAGGGCAGAAGACCGAGTTCATTCGCCTGGGCGTGCTGGGCGACTGGGACAACCCCTACAAGACCATGAACTTCGCCAACGAGGCCGGTGAAATCCGCGCCCTGGCCGAGATGGTCAAGCAGGGGTACGTGTTCAAGGGCCTCAAGCCGGTGAACTGGTGCTTCGATTGCGGCTCGGCACTGGCCGAGGCGGAAGTCGAATACGCCGACAAGAAGTCGCAGACCATCGACGTGGCGTTCCCTGTCGCCGATGACGCCAAGCTGGCCGCAGCCTTCGGCCTGGCGGCACTCGAAAAACCGGCCGCCATCGTGATCTGGACCACCACCCCGTGGACCATCCCTGCCAACCAGGCGCTGAACGTTCACCCCGAGTTCCAGTACGCCCTGGTCGACATCGGCGAGCGCCTGCTGGTCCTGGCCGAAGAGCTGGTCGAATCCTGCCTCAAGCGCTACGAACTGGAAGGTTCGGTGATTGCCACCGCCCCAGGCTCGGCCCTTGAGCTGGTCAACTTCCGTCACCCGTTCTACGACCGCCTTTCGCCGGTTTACCTGGCCGAGTACGTCGAACTGGGCGCAGGCACTGGCGTGGTGCATTCTGCGCCGGCCTACGGTGAAGACGACTTCGTGACCTGCAAGCGCTACGGCATGGTCAACGATGAAATCCTCACGCCCGTGCAGAGCAACGGCGTGTACGTCGAATCGCTGCCGTTCTTCGGCGGGCAGTTCATCTGGAAGGCCAACCCGGCCATCGTCGAGAAGCTGGGCGAAGTCGGTGCGCTGATGCACACCGAAACCATCAGCCACAGTTACATGCACTGCTGGCGTCACAAGTCGCCGCTGATCTACCGTGCCACCGCACAGTGGTTCGTCGGCATGGACAAGCAGCCACGCGACGGCGAACCGCTGCGCGAGCGTGCCCTGAAGGCCATCGAGGACACCAAGTTCGTCCCGGCGTGGGGCCAGGCACGCTTGCACTCGATGATCGCAAACCGGCCTGACTGGTGCATCTCGCGCCAGCGTAACTGGGGCGTGCCTATCCCGTTCTTCCTGAACAAGCAGACGGGCGAGCTGCACCCTCGGACCGTCGAGCTGATGGAAGAGGTCGCCAAGCGCGTCGAGCAACAGGGCATCGAGGCCTGGTTCAAGCTGGACGCCGCCGAGCTGCTCGGCGCCGAAGCCGAGCAGTACGACAAGATCGCTGACACTCTGGACGTATGGTTCGACTCCGGCACCACGCACTGGCATGTACTGCGCGGCTCCCACGACATCGGCCATGCCACCGGCCCCCGCGCCGACCTGTACCTGGAAGGTTCCGACCAACACCGCGGCTGGTTCCACTCGTCGCTGTTGACCGGCTGCGCCATCGACGGCCACGCGCCATACCGCGAGCTGCTGACCCACGGCTTCACCGTGGACGAGAACGGCCGCAAGATGTCCAAGTCGCTGGGCAACACCATCGAGCCGGAGAAGGTCAACAACACCCTGGGTGCCGACATCCTGCGCCTGTGGGTCGCTGCTACCGACTACTCCGGTGAAATGGCAGTGTCCGAGCAGATCCTGCAGCGCAGCGCCGATGCCTACCGGCGTATTCGCAACACCGCACGCTTCCTGCTCTCCAACCTGACCGGCTTCGACCCGGCACGCGACCTGCTCGCGCCGCAGGACATGCTGGCCCTGGACCGTTGGGCGGTGGATCGCACCCTGTTGCTGCAACGCGAGCTGGAAGAGCACTACGGCGAGTACCGCTTCTGGAACGTCTACTCGAAGGTGCACAACTTCTGTGTGCAGGAGCTGGGTGGGTTCTACCTCGACATCATCAAGGATCGCCAGTACACCACGGGTGCCAACAGCGTCGCCCGCCGTTCCTGCCAGACCGCGCTGTACCACATCAGCGAAGCGCTGGTGCGCTGGATCGCGCCGATCCTGGCCTTCACTGCCGACGAAATCTGGCAGTACCTGCCGGGTGAGCGTAACGAGTCGGTCATGCTCAATGGCTGGTATGAAGGCCTGAGCGAGCTGCCGGAAGGCACCGAACTCGACCGTGCCTATTGGGACCGCGTCATGGCGGTCAAGGCTTCGGTCAACAAGGAACTGGAAAACCAGCGTACCGCCAAGGTCATCGGCGGCAACCTGCAGGCCGAAGTCACCTTGTACGCGGACGAGGGCCTGAGCGCCGATCTGAACAAGCTGGGCGATGAGTTGCGTTTCGTGCTCATCACCTCGGCTGCCAGCGTGGTGCCGTTCGCGCAGGCGCCTGCCGAAGCGGTGGCGACCGAGGTCGAAGGCCTCAAGTTGAAAGTGGTCAAGTCCGGCTACACCAAGTGCGGCCGTTGCTGGCACTTCCGTGCAGACGTCGGCAGCCATCCGGAGCATCCGGAAATCTGCGGTCGCTGTGTGGAAAACCTGACCGGCTCCGGCGAGGTGCGCCACTATGCCTAACCTTGCAGCGGGGCGCTTCGGGCGCCTCGTATGGCTGTGGCTGAGCTTGCTGGTCCTGGTCGTCGACCAGGCCACCAAGCTGTACTTCAACAACGCCCTGACCATGTACCAGCAAATTGTCGTCATCCCCGACTACTTCAGCTGGACCCTGGCCTACAACACCGGCGCTGCGTTCAGTTTTCTGGCCGATGGCGCAGGCTGGCAGCGCTGGTTGTTCGCCCTGATCGCCGTGGTGGTCAGTGCAGTGCTGGTGGTGTGGCTCAAGCGCCTCGGCCGTCATGAAACCTGGCTGGCCGTAGCGCTGGCCCTGGTGCTGGGCGGGGCCATCGGCAACCTCTACGACCGTATCGTGCTGGGCCATGTGGTCGATTTCATCCTGGTGCACTGGCAGAACCGCCACTACTTCCCGGCCTTCAACGTGGCCGACAGTGCCATTACCGTCGGCGCAATCATGTTGGCGCTGGACATGTTCAAGAGCAAGAAATCCGAGGAGCCGGTCCATGACTGACATTCGTATCGGCCAGAACACCGAAGTTACCCTGCATTTCGCACTGCGCCTGGAAAACGGTGACACGGTCGACAGCACCTTCGACAAGGCGCCTGCCACCTTCAAGGTGGGCGACGGCAACCTGCTGCCGGGCTTCGAGGCCGCGCTGTTCGGTTTCAAGGCTGGCGACAAACGCACCGTGGAGGTGGCCCCGGAGAACGCCTTCGGCCAGCCTAACCCACAGAATGTGCAGGTTATGCCAAGGTCTCAGTTCGAAGGCATGGAGCTGTCCGATGGCTTGCTGATCATCTTCAAGGACGCCGCCAACGCCGAGCTACCGGGCGTGGTGAAGGCCTTCGACGACGATCAGGTGACCATCGACTTCAATCACCCACTGGCTGGCAAGACCCTGACCTTCGAGGTGGAGATCCTCGAGGTGAAGGCCCTGTAGGCCTGGAGCCGATCATGCAAATCAAACTCGCCAACCCGCGCGGCTTCTGCGCGGGGGTCGACCGGGCGATCGAAATCGTCAACCGCGCGCTGGAAGTGTTCGGCCCGCCCATCTATGTGCGCCACGAAGTGGTACACAACAAGTTCGTCGTCGAGGACCTGCGCAGCCGTGGCGCCATTTTCGTCGAGGAGCTGGACCAGGTGCCTGACGATGTCATCGTCATCTTCAGCGCCCATGGGGTTTCCCAGGCCGTGCGTCAGGAAGCCGGTGGGCGTGGCCTGAAGGTATTCGATGCCACCTGCCCATTGGTCACCAAGGTGCACATCGAGGTGGCCAAGTACAGCCGCGATGGCCGTGAGTGCATCCTGATTGGCCATGCCGGCCACCCGGAAGTCGAAGGCACCATGGGGCAGTATGACGCTAGCAACGGCGGGGCCATCTACCTGGTAGAAGACGAGGACGACGTAGCCAATCTGCAGGTGAGAGACCCTGACCACTTGGCATTCGTGACCCAGACCACCTTGTCGATGGACGACACCAGCCGCGTGATCGACGCGCTGCGTGCGCGCTTTCCGAACATCGGCGGGCCGCGCAAGGACGACATCTGCTACGCCACGCAAAACCGCCAGGATGCCGTTAAGCAACTGGCCGACGAGTGTGATGTGGTCCTGGTGGTCGGCAGCCCTAACAGCTCCAACTCCAACCGCCTGCGTGAGCTTGCCGAGCGAATGGGTACCCCAGCCCATCTGATCGACGGCGCTGAAGACCTGCAGCGGGCCTGGTTCGACCAGGTTGGCCGCATCGGCATCACCGCAGGCGCGTCCGCGCCGGAAGTGCTGGTGCGCGGCGTCATCGAACAGCTCAAGGCCTGGGGCGCTACGGGCGCCGAGGAGCTGGACGGGCGTGAAGAGAACGTCACCTTCTCGATGCCCAAAGAGCTGCGTGTGCGCTCGTTGATCTGATCGCCTGCGCGGGCCTGAGCGGTTAGCCGCGAACGCTCAGGCCCCTGCACCTGCGCACCCTCGGGTGTCGCGAGTTTCATTCGATACCCTGACTCTGCCGCTGGACGCCATCACCACTTGATGCTGGCTGGTGCCAGCCGACCGCGCGCATACTTCGAAAGTCGCCGCCAGCCAGTTGCCGGCGGGGTTCACTGGCAGGCCCATGGCCGTGAACGTCATCGTCGTACCTAGGTTCGCGGCGATCTGCAGAGGCCGACGCAGGCGGTGTTCATGCAGCACCCGCGAATCCTGCTCCAGCGTCACTCGCCATCCATTGCCCCATGCTTCGTCCAGCGCTTGCACCCGCACGGCCTCACCCAGCAGCATGGCGCGCCCACGCGCGCTCCGCAGCGTTTGCGACAAGTCTCGCGTGACGGCAGCGCGGTGCACGTCATCGCTGAGCTTGACGTAGGCAGGCGCCCCCAGCTGCGTCAGGACAGCGAGCACCGCCAATGCCGACACCGTTTGTATCAGTGTTACTCCCTGTTGCTTCACCGTGCATTTCTCCTTGGACGTGCTTGGCTTTAGCTTCACGCACGCTGGGTCACCCTTCCAGTGGCAGGCGTACATCGACAATGCATGAAAAGTCGCAGGAGCTGCAGGGATGCAGGTAACGCAACGGGGCATGACGCTCCTGGAAACGCTGTTGGCCATGGTGGTGATTGCGGTGGGCATGTTTGCCGCAGCAGCGCTGCACATGCAGGCTTTGCAGGCCTCGCAAGACGCTCGGCAGCAGGTGCAGGCGGTGCTGGCATCTGCCAGTGCACATGAGCAGGCGCTGCCATGAGGCCCTGGCAAAAAGGGGTCGGATTGCTCGAGCTGCTACTGGCGCTGGCACTCGGGTTGATGCTGTTGGCCGGCGCCAGCCAGTTGTTCACCTCTGCCCACCGAGCGTGGCAGCTGCAAGGGGCAGCGCTGCGCATGCAGGAAGATGCACGGCTGGCCTTGTTGCGCATGGCCCAGGACATCCGCATGGCTGGCATGTTCGGCTGCCTGCGGTTGGAGCCCGCGGATCTGCCAGACGGCGACACCTTTACCGCATTTAGCCGACCTCTGGAAGTAGAGGGCTCAAACCTTGAGGTGGTGGTGGCCGACCTTCCTGGCCATCCGCTGAAGCCTCAATGGACCCTGCTCACTGACTGCGTGGGGTACGCCAAGGTACATCGAGGGCATGTCCAAGCCGCCGCGCCGCTGATGGCCATCCCCATCACCCGACATCGTTACGCCGTCAGGGGCGCTACCCTGTACTTCACCCGTGGCAGCAGCACCCAGCCCCTGCTTGAGCATGTGCGCCGTCTGCACGTGGTGGCTGCGGCCGATGGCCAGCGCATCGACCTGCACTTGGATCTGTTCGATCCCGTGTTGGCGCTGGAGCAGCAGTACGTTGTCAGTGTGGCCCGCCGCAACGGGGGCGAGCCATGACACGCGAACGTGGGGTGGTGCTGCTGTTGGCATTGGTGCTGAGCCTCTTGCTGGGTGTGCTGACCACCTCGGCGCTACGTGCGGCCGCCGTTGAGACGCAAATGGTGGGCCTGTTCAAAGAAGGGCAGCTGGCCTTCGAGCAGGCCGAAGCTACATTGGACGTTGGCAAGCAGTCGATCATGCAGGTACGGCCACCGCCATGTGAAGTGTGCCCGCCGCCTGAGCAGCCGCATCGCCTGGCCGGGGTCTGGGAAGCCGGGCCAGAAGGCTTTTTTCAGGTGCAGAACCTGGGCACCACGCAACGCGCCGTGGGTGTCCCGGCCGGGCGATCAGTGACAGTGTTCCGGGTAACCGCGGTCAGCCAGCTAAGTCATCCTCGTCAGGTGGTGGAAGCGGTGTATGCCAGCGATGGTAGTGCGCTTGTACGCATGACGTGGCGACAAAGATTCAGAGGAGACTGACATGCAGCAAGGCATCAGCCTGATCGAGCTGTTGATTGTGCTGGCCGTCACCGGCATTCTGGCAGCCATTGCCTACCCCCGTTACAACGACCACCTGCGGCAGGCAGCGCGCCACGAGGTGGTCGCCCTGTTGCAGGATGCTGCATTGCGCCTGGAACGCCATCGCTTGGTTACTGGCCAGTATGCCGAAGGCGACCCGAGCCTGCCTTCGGGCAACCGCTACTACAGCCTGCAAGCGCTGCGCGAAGACCAGACCTTCACCCTGCGCGCCCGACGTTTGCCAAAAGGGCTGATGGCCGAAGACCGCTGTGGCGATTTCGAGCTTGATCAAGCTGGGGTAGGGCGCAACCACGGCGCCATCGACAGCGCGCGCTGCTGGGGAGGCTGAACGGTCACAGGTGCCCGGTGCATCGCGGTTTTTTACTTCAGGTGTTGAATCGACAGATGAGCAAGCAAGTAGTGGTGGTCGGTGGCGGGGTCATTGGCCTGCTGACGGCATTCAACCTGGCGGCGAGCGTCGACCAGGTAGTGATATGCGACCAAGGCGAGGTAGGTCGCGAGTCCTCCTGGGCCGGGGGCGGTATCGTCTCGCCCCTGTATCCCTGGCGCTACAGCCCGGCAGTGACCGCCCTGGCGCATTGGTCGCAGGACTTTTATCCACAGCTGGGTGAGCGCTTATTCGCCAGCACGGGCCTGGACCCTGAAGTGCATACCACCGGGCTGTACTGGCTTGACCTGGATGATCAAGCCCAGGCCTTGGCATGGGCGGACCGTCAGCAGCGGCCGTTGAGCGCCGTGGACATTTCGGCGGTGTACGACGCAGTCCCTGTGCTCGGGCCAGGCTATGAGCGAGCCCTCTACATGGAGGGCGTGGCCAATGTGCGCAACCCGCGCCTGGTCAAATCGCTGAAGGCGGCGTTGCAGGCATTGCCCAATGTGAGTGTGCGGGAGCACTGCCAGATCACGGGGTTCGTGCAGCAGGGCGGTCGTATCATTGGGGTGAGCACCGCTGAAGGCGAGTTGGCGGCCGACGAAGTCGTACTCAGCGCCGGTGCCTGGAGCGGCGAACTGCTGCGCCACTTGGGCCTTGAGCTTCCGGTCGAGCCGGTGAAAGGGCAGATGATCCTGTTCAAATGCGCTGAAGACTTTCTGCCAAGCATGGTGCTTGCCAAAGGTCGTTATGCAATTCCGCGCCGGGATGGTCACATTCTGGTGGGCAGTACGCTGGAGCATGCCGGCTACGACAAAACACCCACCGATGAGGCGCTGGCAAGCCTCAAGGCATCGGCAGTGGATCTGCTGCCCGGCCTGGAAGGCGCGCATGTGGTTGCCCACTGGGCCGGGCTACGGCCAGGTTCGCCTGAAGGCGTTCCGTTTATCGGGCCGGTGCCCGGTTTCGAGGGCCTATGGCTGAACTGCGGCCATTATCGAAACGGGCTGGTGCTGGCGCCAGCCTCGTGCCAACTGCTGGCCGATTTGCTCAATGGCGCCGAGCCTATCATCGATCCGGCACCCTACGCCCCGCAGGGGCGCCTTGGCTAACCGCCCGTTCAGCCCTGTCGGCCAGGCCCCTGCTGCAAGTGTGCCTGGCTGCAATACCAGGTGTTGCCCTGCGCCAATGCCTGGTCGGTGGGCAGGTGCACGCCACAATGCGCGCAGCGAACCATTTTCAGCGGCGCGTCGAGCTTGGCCTCTTGGCGCGGTTGCTGGCTGAGTTTGAATTTGCGCCACAGCCAGAACGCGGCGGCGATCAGGACGATCCAGAAAAGTAGGCGAACCATGGTGTTCAGCTTGTCGAATGAAAGAGGATGACAGTCTAGGGCGCAGGCATAAAAAAAGGGAGGTCCCAGACCTCCCTTTCATGCAACGGCTGAATCAGTCGAACAGACCGAAGGTCATGTAGCTGAACCAGGAGCGGTTGCTGTCGGCTTCCTTCGGCCCTGGTGGCTCGATCGGGTCGCCGTTTTCATCCTTGGGCAGCAGCTCCTTGGGCATTTCATCACGCGCATCCTGGAACTGCTTGATCACGTCCTGGTTGGCGCGGGTCTGACCCGGTGGCAGCGGGGTGTCGGTTTCGATCAGGCCCAGCGTGGCTTTGGACAGCCAGCCGCGACCGTCAGACTCGGTCTGCTTGGGCTGGAACTCACCATCGGCCAGGCTTGGGTGGTCCGGGTAGTTGAGCTTCAGGGTTTCCAGGCTGGTGGCAGCCAGGTCGTCCAGGTGCATCTTCTGGTACGCCTCGACCATCACCGCCAGGCCGTCGCCAACCGAGGGCGTTTCCTGGAAGTTCTCGACCACGTAGCGGCCACGGTTGGCGGCAGCCACGTATGCCTGACGGCTGAGGTAGTAGTCGGCCACGTGGATTTCATAGGAGGCCAGCAGGTTGCGCAGGTAGATCATGCGCTGCTTGGCGTCTGGGGCGTAACGGCTGTTGGGGAAGCGGCTGGTGAGCTGCGCAAACTCGTTGTACGAGTCGCGGGCCGCGCCCGGGTCGCGCTTGGTCATGTCCAGCGGCAGGAAGCGCGCCAGCAGGCCACGGTCCTGGTCGAAGGAGGTCAGACCCTTGAGGTAGTACGCGTAGTCGACGTTCGGGTGCTGCGGGTGCAGGCGGATGAAGCGCTCGGCGGCAGACTTGGCAGCCTCCGGCTCCGCGTTCTTGTAGTTGGCGTAGATCAGCTCCAGCTGCGCCTGGTCGGCATAGCGGCCGAACGGGTAACGCGACTCCAGGGCCTTGAGCTTGTTCACGGCGCTGGTGTAGCTGGAATTGTCCAGGTCAGCCTGGGCCTGTTGATACAGCTCGGCCTCGCTGAGGTTCTCGTCGATGACTTCCTTATTAGAGGAACAGGCCGCGGTGAGCCCGAGGATGGCGATCAGCAGCAGGTGTTTCACTTGCATGGCGGCTTGCGTCCCTTTGACGGCCGCTGTCTTGGGCGGGGCCGTCCTGTTATGATGAGCGCCCCGGCCAACCCCGGGACAAAAGAAGCCGTATTTAACCACAAGCTCGCAGCTGAAACCAAAGGCTGTGCGCCCACTGAATCGAGCATGTCCGAGATCATTCAACTTAGCGCAGAGGTCCCGTCCGAACTGGGCGGTCAACGCCTCGACCAGGTCGCCGCCCAATTGTTCGACGAGTATTCGCGCTCGCGGCTGACGGCATGGATCAAAGATGGCCGTCTGACGGTCGACGGGGCTGTCCTGCGCCCGCGTGACACCGTGCATGGCGGTGCCGTGCTGGCCCTGGAAGCCGAGCAGGAGGCCCAGGGCGAATGGGAGGCCGAGGACATCGCGCTGGACATCGTCTATGAAGACGACCAGATCCTGGTCATCAACAAGCCTGCGGGCCTGGTGGTGCACCCGGCTGCCGGCCATGCCAGCGGTACCTTGCTCAACGCCTTGCTGCACCACGTGCCCGACATCATCAACGTGCCCCGTGCCGGCATCGTCCACCGCCTGGACAAGGACACCACCGGTCTGATGGTCGTGGCCAAGACCTTGCAGGCGCAAACCCACTTGGTCGACCAGTTGCAGAAGCGGTCGGTCAGCCGTATCTACGAATGCATCGTGGTGGGCGTGGTCACCGCCGGTGGCAAGATCGACGCCCCCATCGGTCGTCACGGCGGCATGCGCCAGCGCATGGCCGTCACCGACGGCGGCAAGCCAGCGGTCAGCCACTACCGTGTGCTCAAGCGCTTCCGCTCGCACACCCACGTGCGGGTCAAGCTCGAAACAGGGCGTACCCACCAGATTCGCGTGCACATGGCCCACGTCGGCTTCCCCCTGGTCGGTGACCAGACCTACGGCGGGCGTTTCCGCATCCCGCCTGCGGCAAGCCCGACCATGGTCGAGGCGGTCAAGACCTTCCCGCGGCAGGCCCTGCACGCACGCTTCCTGGCACTGGTGCACCCGGCGACGGGCGAGCGCATGGAGTGGGAATCGCCACTGCCCGACGATTTCGTCTGGCTGCTGTCGCTGCTCAATCAGGATCGCGAGAGCTTCATCGGATGAGTGGCTTGACGCAGTCGCTGCTGACGCCGGACTGGCCTGCGCCAGCTTCGGTTCGCGCCTGCGTCACCACCCGCCAGGGCGGCGTCAGCCTGCCGCCTTTCGATACTTTCAATCTGGGTGACCATGTGGGGGACGACCCTGCGGCCGTTGCCCAGAACCGCCTGCGCCTAAGCGGCGAGTTCGACATCCAGCCCGCTTGGCTCAAGCAGGTGCACGGTCTGGCCGTCGCCGATGCAGACCCTTCCCGCGTGGTCGAAGCCGATGCCAGCTGGACCAACCGGCCAGGCATCGCCTGTACGGTGATGACCGCCGATTGCCTGCCTGTATTGTTTTGTGACCAGGCAGGTACGCAAGTGGCGGCCGCCCATGCAGGCTGGCGCGGGCTTGCCGGCGGTGTGCTCGAAGCCACCCTGGATCGTCTGAACGTACCACCGGCTCAGGTGCTGGTGTGGTTGGGCCCGGCCATTGGGCCGCAGGCATTCGAAGTGGGCCTGGAGGTGCGCGATGCTTTTACTGCGGTGCACCCTGAGGCCGCACGGGCATTCGTCGACGGCGAACGACCCGGCAAGCTGATGGCCGATATCTACGCCCTGGCCCGTATTCGCCTGGCAGCCCGTGGGGTCACGGCGGTTTACGGTGGCGGCTTGTGCACGGTGAGCGACGAGCGGTTCTTCTCCTATCGGCGTACCCCGCAAGGCGGGCGTTTCGCTTCTTTGGTGTGGCTGGCGCCGCGCTAGCGCGCAATAGGCTGTACCTGCCATTACACCTGTGCAAATCCAGCAGCTTGACCTCCGTCAACCGCGCTACGCTTGAATCTTCCAGAATCAGCCTTATCTATAAGACATCTCAGGCAGGTTTCTTCATAAACAGGCGCTGTCCATCGCTCCGACCTGCCCTTTACAGGAAGGTACATCATGCGAATAGACCGTTTGACCAGCAAGCTCCAGCTTGCAATATCCGATGCGCAATCCCTGGCCGTTGGCATGGACCACCCTGCCATCGAGCCTGTCCACTTGCTGCAGGCCCTGCTCGAACAGCAGGGTGGCTCCATCAAGCCACTGCTGATGCAGGTCGGCTTCGACATCAATAGCCTGCGTCAGGCCATGGTCAAGGAGCTCGACCAACTGCCGAAAATCCAGAACCCAACGGGCGACGTGAACATGTCGCAGGATCTGGCGCGCCTGCTCAACCAGGCAGACCGTCTGGCCCAGCAAAAGGGTGACCAGTTCATTTCCAGCGAGCTGGTAGTGCTGGCGGCCATGGATGAAAACAGCAAGCTGGGCAAGTTGCTGCTCAGTCAGGGCGTGAGCAAGAAAGCCCTTGAAAACGCCATCAATAACCTGCGCGGTGGCGCGGCCGTAAACGATGCCAACGCTGAGGAATCACGCCAGGCGCTGGACAAGTACACCGTCGACCTGACCAAGCGTGCCGAAGAAGGCAAGCTTGACCCTGTGATTGGCCGTGACGACGAAATCCGCCGCACCGTCCAGGTGCTGCAACGCCGTACCAAGAACAACCCCGTGCTGATCGGTGAGCCCGGCGTGGGCAAGACCGCCATTGCCGAGGGCCTCGCCCAGCGCATCATCAACGGCGAAGTACCAGATGGCTTGAAAGGCAAGCGCCTGCTCGCCCTGGACATGGGGGCCCTGATTGCCGGCGCCAAGTACCGGGGTGAATTCGAGGAGCGCCTCAAAGGCCTGCTCAACGAACTGTCGAAGCAAGAAGGGCAGGTGATCCTGTTCATCGACGAATTGCACACCATGGTCGGCGCCGGTAAAGGCGAGGGTGCCATGGACGCAGGCAACATGCTCAAGCCTGCCCTGGCCCGTGGTGAACTGCACTGCGTAGGCGCCACCACCTTGAACGAATACCGCCAGTTCATCGAGAAGGATGCGGCCTTGGAACGTCGCTTCCAGAAGGTACTGGTGGAGGAGCCTAGCGAAGAGGACACCATCGCCATTCTGCGTGGCTTGAAAGAACGTTATGAAGTCCACCACAAGGTGGCCATCACCGACGGCGCTATCATCGCGGCGGCCAAGCTCAGCCACCGCTACATCACCGATCGTCAGTTGCCCGACAAGGCCATCGACCTGATCGACGAGGCAGCCAGCCGTATTCGGATGGAAATCGACTCCAAGCCGGAGGTGCTCGACCGTCTTGACCGCCGTCTGATTCAGCTGAAGGTCGAGTCCCAGGCACTCAAGAAAGAAGAGGATGAGGCTGCCAAGAAGCGCTTGGAGAAACTGACCGAGGAAATCGAGCGCCTGGAGCGTGAATATTCCGACCTCGAGGAGATTTGGGCGTCGGAAAAAGCTGAAGTCCAGGGTTCGGCCCAGATTCAGCAGAAGATCGAACAAGCGCGCCAGGAGCTCGAGGCCGCCCGCCGCAAAGGCGACCTGAGCCGCATGGCTGAGCTGCAGTACGGGGTAATCCCGGACCTGGAACGCAGCCTGCAGATGGTCGACCAGCACGGCAAGACCGATAACCAGTTGCTGCGCAACAAGGTCACCGAGGAAGAAATTGCCGAAGTGGTTTCCAAGTGGACGGGCATCCCAGTGTCCAAGATGCTGGAGGGCGAGCGCGAGAAGCTGCTGAAAATGGAAGCGCTGCTGCACCAGCGCGTCATTGGCCAGAGCGAGGCCGTCACTGCCGTGGCCAATGCGGTGCGCCGGTCCCGGGCAGGTCTGTCCGACCCCAACCGGCCCAGCGGCTCGTTCATGTTCCTCGGCCCGACCGGCGTGGGCAAGACGGAGCTGTGCAAGGCGCTGGCCGAATTCCTGTTCGACACCGAGGAAGCCATGGTGCGTATCGACATGTCCGAGTTCATGGAGAAACACTCCGTGGCGCGGCTGATCGGTGCACCGCCAGGCTACGTGGGGTACGAGGAGGGCGGTTACCTGACCGAGGCCGTGCGCCGCAAGCCGTATTCGGTGGTGCTGCTCGATGAGGTGGAGAAGGCTCACCCCGACGTCTTCAATGTGCTGTTGCAGGTGCTGGAAGACGGACGCCTGACCGACAGCCATGGCCGCACCGTGGACTTCCGCAATACGGTCATCGTGATGACGTCCAACCTGGGCTCGGCGCAGATTCAGGAGTTGGTGGGCGACCGCGAGGCGCAACGTGCCGCTGTAATGGATGCGGTAGGTGCGCACTTCCGTCCCGAGTTCATCAACCGGATCGACGAAGTGGTGGTGTTCGAACCGCTGGGCCGCGAGCAGATCGCCGGCATTACCGAGATCCAGCTGGGACGGCTGCGCAGCCGCCTGATGGAGCGTGAGCTTTCGCTGAGCTTGAGCCCGCAGGCCCTGGACAAGCTGATCGCAGTCGGTTACGACCCGGTGTATGGCGCGCGGCCGCTCAAACGTGCGATTCAGCGCTGGATCGAAAACCCGCTGGCGCAGTTGATCCTGTCGGGCAAGTTCGTGCCAGGTACGGCCATCACTGCCACCGTGGAAGGCGACGAAATCGTGTTTGCGTGATGTTGGTCGCATAGGGTTGTTGGGGCCGTCTCGCGGCCAATGGGCCAGGCAGGCCCCGCGCGGTCAATGTAGGCGCGCCCTTGCCGGGGCGCCGGACCGGCCGTGATGGGACGCAACGCGGCCCCAACAACCTCTATGCTGTCTTCAAGGAGACCAGCTAACCCCTGTAAATCCGGGCCTTTGTACCCATCCAAGATAACTCGCTGAAATTTTTGAAATTTATGCTTGCATGATCAATCGAGTGGCCCTAATATACGCCGCGTTGTCAGGCACTAAGCGAATCACCAGCAACAACGGTGACCGCAAAACAACTTAGAAATCAGTAAGTTGAATGAAAAAAAGTGGTTGACAAGCAAAACGAAGAATGTAGAATAGCCGGCCTCAGCAGCGATAACGCGAAAGCGGATAGCCAAAGAGACCGAAGTTAACACAAGCTTCGAAGATGTAAGGTTGTACCGAAGTTCAGTTCCGCGATAGCTCAGTCGGTAGAGCAAATGACTGTTAATCATTGGGTCCCTGGTTCGAGTCCAGGTCGCGGAGCCAATCTCGGGGTGTAGCGCAGTCCGGTAGCGCGCCTGCTTTGGGAGCAGGATGTCAGGAGTTCGAATCCCCTCACCCCGACCATTTTCCGGGTCGTTAGCTCAGTTGGTAGAGCAGTTGGCTTTTAACCAATTGGTCGTAGGTTCGAATCCTACACGACCCACCATGTAAGAAGGGCATCTCGAATGAGATGCCCTTTTTCTTTTGTCTCGGTTTTTCCAAAGCCCTGTATTTTCCCGCAAATCCGCTATTCTGCCCTGTGTCTTTGGCAGTCTGGGGACCTATTGGCATGGGAGCCAACACATCAAGTGTCGTGGTCGTGGGTGGAGGCATCATGGGTGCTTCCATTGCGTGGCACCTTGCAAGGCTCGGTGCCCGGGTCACTGTTCTGGAGCAAGGGTCCCGCGCCGCCAGTGGCGTTACCCGTTGGTCCTATGGCTGGGTAGGCACCGCCAGCGCCAGTGCATCGGACAACCCGGCGGCATTTTCCTCCACGTTGCAGGCTATTGCCGATTTCAAACGGCTGGCGCTTGACCTCGGGCCTTTGCCGATTGCCGCACGTGGCGCCATGGTGTGGTTGGAAAACGATGCACAAACGTCCGCCCTTATCAATCAGCAACGTTCTGCCGGCGTAAACCTTCAACCCCTGAATGCCCAGCAGATAAGCGCCCTTGAGCCTTGCATGATCACGCCACCGGCCCTGGCGGCGTGGGCGCCGGACGATTTTGCCGTGGAGCCCGTTGCCTTGGCGAAGATGCTGTTGAGCGGCGCTGAGCAGGCCGGGGCAGAGATTCTCTACGGCCGGCGGGTCGATGGCATAGACACGCACAACGGACGCGTGACGGCCGCCAGGTGCGCAGCGCAAACCTACGCCGCCGATACCGTGGTGCTGGCCAATGCCGGTGCCGCTATCGGCCTTGCAGCGGGTGTCGGTCTGCCCTTGCCCTTGCTTACCCGGCCTGCCGTACTGATGCGCTTCGCGGCGCCTGCCGGTGTAGTGCGGCACCTGGTCTACGGTAATGGTTTGGAGTTACGCCCGGCATTGGAAGGGGGCGTGGCCTGCGCCGAAGAAGCGCCCGCCGAGGGTGAGGCAGGGTTGCCAGCCTTGGTCGAGCTTACGACCAAGGCCATCCGGCAGATGTTCATCGGCGCCACGGCGCTTTCGCTGCGCGCGGTCAGTATCGGGCACCGACCGATGACCCCGGAAGGCAAGCCTGTGATGGGTTACCTTCCTGGTGTCGAGGGGTTGTATACCTTGGTGGCACACCCTGGGATCGTGCTTGCACCCCACCTCGGCCGTCTGGCAGCCGAGGAAATCGTACGAACGCGAAGCTAGCCGGGCGCCTGCGAACGCACCCGGTCAGCAGCCAGGTCAGTGCAACTTCAGCCTTGGTTCGGTGCCGCGGCCAATCTTGCTGCCCAGCATCATCAGGGCCGTGCGGAAGAATCCGTACAACGCCATCTGGTGCATGCGATACAGCGACACGTAGAACATCCTTGCCAGCCAGCCTTCGAGCTTCACATTGCCCATCAAGTTACCCATCAGGTTACCCACTGCCGAGAATCGCGAGAGCGACACCAGCGAGCCATAATCCTTGTACTGGTAGGTCGGCAGCGGCTTGTTCTCCAGGCGTGCCTTGATGCTCTGTGCCAGCATTGAAGCCTGCTGGTGAGCTGCCTGCGCCCGGGGCGGCACGTTGCGATCGCTGTCTGGCTGCGGGCAGGCGGCGCAGTCACCGAAGGCGAAAATATCGTCATCACGGGTGGTTTGCAGGGTAGGACGTACGACCAGTTGGTTGATGCGGTTGGTCTCCAGGCCATCGATCTCCTTCAAGAAGCCCGGCGCCCGGATGCCCGCTGCCCAGACCTTCAGGCTGGCCTGGATCACTTCGCCGTCCTTGGTCTTGAGACCTTCAGCCGTCACTTCGCTGACAGCCGCGTTGGTCATTACTTTCACCCCAAGCTTCTCAAGGGTCTGATGCACGGGCACGCTGATGCGCTCCGGCAGTGCCGGCAGCACGCGTGGGCCCGCCTCGATCAGGGTGATGTGCATGTCCTTGGGTTGGATGCGATCCAGGCCGTAGGCCGCCAGCTCATGCGCCGCGTGGTGCAGCTCGGCAGCCAGCTCCACGCCCGTGGCACCCGCACCGACGATGGCCACGCTGATCTTTTCGCTGGCCACATCGCCTGCATGGGCGCGCAGGTAATGGTTAAGCAGTTGCTGATGAAAGCGCTCTGCCTGTTTGCGCGTGTCCAGGAACAGGCAATGCTGCGCCGCACCCAAGGTGCCAAAGTCGTTGGTGTTGGACCCGACGGCGATGACCAGGGTGTCGTAGGCAAGGGTGCGCGCGGGCAGCAACTCGCGACCATCTTCATCCAGCGTGGCAGCCAGCTGGATCCGCTTGCTCTCACGCTCCAGGCCACTCATGCGCCCCAGTTGGAAGTTGAAGTGGTTCCACTTGGCTTGCGCTACGTAGTTCAGTTCGTCTTCGGAGGAGTTCAACGAGCCGGCGGCCACTTCGTGCAGCAGCGGTTTCCAGATATGGGTGAGGTTGGTGTCCACCAGGGTGATGTCAGCTTGCTTGCGCTTGCCCAGGGTCTTGCCCAGGCGGGTCGCCAGTTCCAGGCCGCCGGCGCCGCCGCCGACAATCACGATGCGATGAGTCATGGGAATATCTCATAAGGTTTACGGAATTCTTGGCCCAACGGGCCGGTCGCACGGGGCATGAGGGGAGGGCGAGCGCAAGGCAGCTCATAGCTCCGGTCCACTCAACAGGTGCCTGACCCAAGACGACGGGGGTAGCGAGGTACTCGACACAGCGTCCCAAGGGCTTGCAGGTCATCATCGACACTGGCTGACACGCAGGGTTCAGGCGATGGGTCATGCTGGGCCTCTAGGCATAGACGTTCGCGCATCGGCAAACGCTACAGCGCTCGCGCACGCGGCTGTGACAAATGATAATCCTTTCTATCGGCGCCGCCGAGTGTACGTCATCGCAAGCGATCACTGCATAGGATCAAAGACTGATCCCCACATCGAAGACGATGCTGCGCCCCAGGTTACCGCGTAGGAAATCCGGCGCATCTGGGTGGGCGAACAACACCCGGGCAAAGGTTGGCCCGACCAGCGACAGTGAGCGCCAGCCCTGGCGCAAGTACTCGGTGGGCGGCGGGAAGTGGGTGTTGAGGTCCAGCACCTCGCGTTTGAGACTGGCGAAGGCAATGATGTCCAGCTCGTTCAGGTCTAACCCGCGTTCACGGTAGTTGTGCGCTTTCTTGCGCAGGGTGGGCGCCAGCCTGCCCAGCAACTCGGTCGCACTGATGCGGCGAGGGCGTGCTTCGCGTCGCACCAGTTGCGCCAGTGAAAAGGCGCTGCGCCTGCGTTGCAGCTCTTCTCGCCATTCATCGTTAAGTCGGCGACCCTCGTCCAGCACGAAGAACACCTCGAAGGCCGCATCGCGGAACAGTACGTCAGGCGGCTCCTGGCCGGCGGGCGTGAAGTCGTCGTTGCGATAGGCGATATTCAGGCCTTGGAGCAGGCGCTGGCAGACCCAACGCTCGCGCTCCCATTTGCGGGCATTGGACAAGAAGGCGTTGGCTTGTTCGGCCTGGATGGTAAGCAGGCGCAGGTAATCGGAGTCATCCATGAAGCAAGCTTAGCTGTAATTTGATGACGATCAGGAGTTGATCGCGCCTTGAATCAATGAATTACCTGCCCTTTGGGCCAAAAGCACGCTGATGGCAATCCGTGTAGACTCGCATTTATCCATGCATTGCTTGAGGTTATTCCTACATGATCAGCGCGCAGGTGCTGTCGGCAACAACGCTGACCGTTGGCTGGCTAGGCTACGGGCCACTGCTCGCGTGGGCCGCCAGTCAAGCCCGCTGGGTCGAGCTGGTCACGGACCGGCGGCGCCAGCACTTGCTGTTCGGCACTGTGGTTGGGTTGTTCGCGCTGTGGTTGGTTCGGCGCGATTTCGACACGGGCGTGTCCTACCACTTCATCGGCATGACCGCCGTTACCCTGCTGCTGGACTGGCCGCTGGCGGTACTGGGTGGCTTCATGGCGCAACTGGGCCTGCTGCTGCTCGGGCGTCAGGCGTTGGCTGGGTTAGGGGTCAACGGTCTGCTGCTGGTCGGCCTGCCGGTCCTGGTCACCGAAGCCTGTGCCATCGCGGTGGAACGAGCGCAGCCGCGAAATCTTTTCGTGTACATCTTTTGCTCAGGGTTTTTCCCGGCGGCACTGACGGTGGTCGTGTGCCTCACCGCCGCGCTGGGGCTGCTCTGGCTCGATGGCCTGTTCGCCATGCCGGAGTGGCTAAGTGATTTTGTGGGCTACCTGTGGCTGATGATGTTTCCCGAAGCGTTCATCAACGGAACCGTGATCAGCGCACTGGTGGTCTTTTGCCCTGAATGGCTGGAGACGTTCAACCGCACTCGATACCTGCAGGCCCCCTGGAAAGAAGGGGGTGACTGAAAGCCATGCCCCCCTGCACAGCGTCTACGGGGTGTATTTCTCCAAAGAATCAGTGACGAGGCTCTAGATCCCCCGAATACAATTCGTCTTCCGAGTCCTCGGCCCCGGGAATCTTGTGCTCCTCGGACGCCCAGGCGCCCAGGTCGATCAGTTTGCAACGGTCGGAGCAGAATGGCCGGAAGGTGTTCTTATCGTTCCATTCCACAGGTGCGCCGCAGGTCGGGCAATCGACGGTCAATGGCTGGCTCATGGCTGGCCTCCTCGTAAAGTCAGGTAAAAGTTGTGCAATCGGTCGATCTGCGCATGCAAATGGCCCAGGTCGCCGTCATTGACCACCACGTCATCGGCATGGTGCAGGCGTTCTTCACGCGGCAGCTGGGCCTGAAGAATGGCCTGCACCTGTTCGGCGCTGGTGTGGTCACGGGCAAGGGTGCGTGCTACCTGCAGTGTTTGCGGTACGTCGATGACCAGTACGCGCTGAGTTTTTCGATACTGCCCCGACTCGATCAGCAGGGGCGAGACATACACCGCATAGGGCGATTGCCCTTTGGCCAGGTAACTGAAAATCTCCTGGCCGATCAGCGGGTGCAGCAATTGCTCCAGCCATTTGCGCTGCGCCGGGTCGGTGAAGATCAACTGGCGCAGCGCGGCACGGTCAAGCTGCCCATCGGCCTGCAGCACGGCGGGGCCGAAGTGCTCGACGATGCTCGCCAGAGCCGGGCGTCCGGGCTCGACCACCCAGCGCGCCGCCTGGTCGGCATCGACCAGGTGCACGCCAAGCTCGACAAAGCGCTCGGCTGCGGCGCTCTTGCCGCTGCCGATGCCGCCGGTAAGGCCCAGAATCCAGGGTGTTGTGGCCGCTGTGGTCATTGGGATCCAAGCAGTTGCATGTAGGAGGGGGATATTTCATCATCCCAGAGCACGGCAATCCACCCTGCAATGGCCAGATAAGGCCCAAAGGGCATTGCCGCCCCCATGGCATGCCGACGCAACGCGATCAGGCACAGCCCTATGAATGCGCCTGCCACCGAGGACAGCAAAAGGGTTAGCGGCAATGCCTGCCAGCCACCCCAGGCACCGATGAGCGCCATCAACTTGAAGTCACCGTACCCAAGGCCTTCCTTGCCGGTCAGCAGCTTGAACGTCCAGTAGACGGCCCACAGGCTCAGATAACCCAGCACGGCACCCCATAGCGCATCGCCAAGTGGCGCGAACCCATCGCCAGCATTGACGATCAGCCCCAGCCACACTGCCGGCAGCACCAGTACGTCGGGCAACAGCTGGTGATCCGCATCGATCAGGCTCAGCGTCAGCAGGCACCAGGTCAGCAGCAGCGCGTAGAGCGCTTGCTCCGACGGGCCGAAGCGCCAGGCAATCGCCACCGACAACACAGTACAGGCCACCTCGACCAACGGATAGCGCACGCTGATTTGGCCCTTGCACCCCCGGCAACGGCCATTGAGTGCCAGGTAACTGAGCACAGGGATGTTCTGCCACGCACGGATGACGTGGTTGCATAGAGGGCAATGCGAGCCGGGCAACCATAGATCGAACCGCGCAGACGTACTCAAAGGTAACTTCAGCACCTCTTGCGCAGTGCGTCGCCATTGCCGCTTGAGCATGATCGGCAAACGATACGCCACGACATTGATGAAGCTTCCTGCCAGCAGACCGAGCAGCGCGGCCCAGGCGATGAAGTGCGCAGGTTCCATGCCCTGCAGTGTCCATACCGTCATATCAGATCAGGCTACCCAGTTGGAAAATCGGCAGATACATCGCCACCACCAGTCCACCGACCAGCACCCCCATCACCAGCACGATGGCCGGCTCCAGCAGACTGGCCAGCTGGTCCAAAGCCTGGCTGACCTGGTCCTCATAGTGGCTCGCAGCCTTGTCCAACATCTGGTCCAAGGTCCCGCTGGCCTCGCCGATCGCCGTCATTTGCACTAGCAAGGGAGGAAACACGCGTTCCTCGGCCATCGCCTGATTGAGCGCCCGACCGTTTTCCATTGCCTGCCGCAACCGCATCACCGCCTGCTCGTGAAGCTCACTACCGCACGCGCTGGCCACTGTGCCCAGCGCGTCCAGCAACGGTACCCCAGCCGCATAACTGGTCGCCAGGCTGCGGGCGAACCGTGCCAGCGCGGCCTGCCCCAATAGCGCCCCGAACACCGGCATTCTCAGCAGTTGCTGTGCGCACCATAGGCGTGTCGGTGCATGCTGGCGATACCGCTGGCGCCCTCCGACGCCCAGCAGCACCCCCACAAGCGCCATCCAGGGCGCCACCTGCCCGAACCCCGCAGACAGGTCTATCACCCACTGGGTGAGGGCGGGCAAGGCCGTACCCATGCCAGCGAACATCGACTCGAACTGCGGAATCACTTCCAGCAACAGAATGGTCGAAACCCCCAACCCTGTAAGGAACAGCAGAATGGGATAGGCCATCGCCTTTCGTACTTTCTTCTCAAGCGTACGCCGCTGCTCCAACATGCACGCCAACTGTTCGAGCTGCCGATCCAGCGTCCCCGACTGCTCACCTACCCGCACCAGATTGCAGTACAACCCATCGAACCAGTGAGGATGGCGCTGCAAGGCATCCGCCAGCCCCAACCCTGCGCCCAAGTCTTTTTTCAGCGCCAGCAGCACCGCCGCCTGCCCTTCGGGGCAGCCGCTACGGCTCATCACCTCGAACGCCTGCAACAAAGGCACCCCCGCTCGCAGCAAGGTTGCCAGCTGCCGACTGAAGCCCGCAGTGTCCGGCCTGGCCTGCCAACGCGGCCAGCTCAGTGCCAGCCCACCCGCTGGCCGTACCCGCGCCACCGTGATGCCCTGGCGAATCAGCGCAGCCTGTACATAGGCCGGGCTGCGCCCCGTGGTCTTGCCGCTGACGTGGGCGCCGCTGGCGTCCGTTCCCTGCCAGGTGTAGAGATGCGTAGATGACGTCATTCACATGTCCTTTTCGTCCCTGCGACAAGCCTGGAAACAGCTTGCCCCGTCCCTGGAAAGGCGCGCCTTTCCGATGGTCACTAGAGTAGTGCAGCGAGGGCAAAGCCCAAGCGGGCAGGGGTGACAAAAGGTGTCTGTTCAGGCCTACTGCGCCGCTGCCGGTCGAGGCAAGCCTGACCTCACTGAGTCTGCGTATCGAAAAGGAAATTGTTCATGAAAGGGCAACGCGGCATCACCCTGATCGAACTGATGATCGTCGTCGCGATCATCGGCATTCTGGCGACCATCGCCTTACCGATGTACACCAACCACCAAGCCCGCTCCAAGGCCGCCGCCGCCCTGCTGGAAATCAGCGCCCTGAAAACCGCGATGGACCTGCGCCTGAACGAAGGCCGCGACGTCACCGACGTCGCCAGCCTCGGCGGCCAGCCCAGCACCGCCCACTGCGCGATCACCGCCACCGGCAAGGCCACAGATGCCAGCGGCCGTATCGTCTGCACCCTGGTCGACGCCCCCGCGACCGTGTTGGGCAAGGCCCTGACCCTGACCCGCTCAGCGACCGGTTGGGCCTGCACCACCGACATCGAAACCGACCTCGCACCCAAAGGCTGCGCCGCGCCGTGAGGGTGGCGGAATAAATGAGCGGAAACAGGGGTTTGCGTAACGGGTGTAGCAGTGGTACGTTGCGCTACACGCCGGTGTAGCTCAGTCGGTAGAGCAGCGCACTCGTAACGCGAAGGTCGCAGGTTCGATTCCTGTCTCCGGCACCACATCCAGCTCCACTGCATTCCGCTGAATGCTTTGGAAGCCCTCTAAACCGGCCTTCTGGCCGGTTTTTCTTTTCCACGACCCTCCGTCGGGAACCAACAAAATCCCCAATAAACGGGGGTGTTTTTGGGGTACAGCGTCTTTCCTGAATGGAGAACGTACCCCTATGCCACGCCTAGCCATTCCGCTCAGCGACCTAAAATGCTGTACGGCCAAACCGCGTGATCGTGCATACAAACTGTTCGACGACGGGCGTATCTACCTATAAGTCGCGCCCAGTGGCTTGAAGACTTGGCGGCTGCGGTATTTCAAACCCAGCGGCAAGGAGGGCACGCTGATCGCTGCAAGATGCCAGCCCCGCGAAAACTTGGCGCTCACGTCCAACAACCGTTCTTCTGTTCCGCACCAGTATCACTTGGCCTATAGCGATGTCTCGCTAGCTGGCATCAATAGGAGCCCGCCTCATGCGGGTTTTTCTGTTGTGCGTAGCTCCCAAACCGCCAAGTCGTGCCCTAGTCCAAAATCCGCGTTACTCGTAGGAATCGTCTCGTTAGCTGCTTGAGGCCTCATTTGCCCCTTCTTAGCTGTTAGGTTCTCTCGATCCTACAATTCGCAAGGGACTCTAAATGCGCGTCAGTCTGGATGGGCTTGGCCAAGCAGTAGATGGTGATATGACCACCACAGGTGCAATTGCATCGCCACCGGGGAAGATTACCTCGACAAGGGGCGAATGGTCCTGAGGCTGGGGGATCCCACCACACCTTGTCCACTGTGCGGGCTGGAAGGAAAGGTCGTCGAAGGGGTTTGGCACTTCATCTCGGATGGCCAGCCAGTCGCGATGGATGGGGCGTTAGTTGATTGCGGTTGCCCAGAGGGTAGCAACCGGGTGGTGGCGCCTTTAGGGGAGATGCCCCCGCCGCGGCTACCGGTTGCCGTACGCATTAGCGTCGAGCCCGCTGGCCCTGGGAGCTCTAGCGCTTTAGCAGGGGCCTCGCCCGCCAGGGTTGGCGGATTGCCTGGGCAAATGCAGCCGGGATTCTATGTGGTGCCCCGGAGCATGTCGTTCCCGCAGATTCTGTTGGAGCTGGCTAGACATGATCCGACCTTGCCCATTTCGTACCTTCAACGCCTGAACCCGACTTTCGAGCAGGGGTTCAAGGCAGGGGAAATCTTCGTCATCGGCGATCCGGATAACGGTTATGCCTGCACCCAGGAGGAGGGCCAACTCATGGCAGCCGCTGAGCACGCGCGACGTTCCTTGGCTGTACTCGATTTTGCCGAGTCAGATTTCATGATGGAGTATCAGGCTGAAATTGCCGGACTGCTTAGTGACGCCAGTCTCGCAATGGGTGTGGGTAAGGACATGATGGATCACGGCCTTCGGCAGCTTCGCAGCACACTTGGCAATATCGAGCGTTTGCATCAGCAAGAATTTCTGCGCCATGGCCATCTGAATAGCCCATCGTTCTTCGCCGAGCGACGACTGTTATTGGAGCAGCTAAATGGTCAGCTGAAGGCGACTTTTCTTAATAAACATCTGAATCTTGGGGCTTACGAGAAGCTGAAGAAAAGCTTGAATATTTCCACCAGGAGCCTTGTGCATCATTGGTCGAAAGCCGGTGGGCCAGGGCATATTCCTGGATACGCCACATACTTGGACAAAGTGGCAAAACTTAGTAAGTACCTCAGGTATGGTGGGTATGTCGGAATTGGCTTAGGTGGGACATCGTCCTATCTGAAAGTCCAGGAGGCCTGCCGTGCAGGGGAAACAAAGGCCTGCAAAAAAATTCGTTTGTCTGAGGCAGGAGCTTTCACTGGGGGGCTAGTGGGAGGCACCGCGGGTGGCAAGATTGCTGGGATCACTGCGCTCGCTGTATGTGGGGTGTTCTCTGCGGGTACCGCGGGTCTCGGAGCTCCAGTGTGTGGCATTGCGCTGGTCGGGGGAGGGTCTTTAGCTGGGAGCATCGCCGGTGCGCAGGGCGGTGAGCAAGTGGGCGAGCTGATCTACGAATCACATTATGACTGAGTTCGAGAATTGGCCCGTGTGGCTGAAGTGGATAATGCTGGCATGTCCGTTCGTGATCTCGTCGGCCGGTTGTGCAATCAGTGCATTCATCGCGGGTACAAGACATTTCACTGTTGCAACCTCGGCTATCCAAAGTAATCCCGGCCTGGAACAGATGAAACTGTTTTTGGGCACGCGGCGCTTTCGCGCTCGGTGGCTGCTGATAACATTTCTTTGTGGAATACTCATTTGGCCTGGCATACACATGCGCAGGGGGCATCTGGACATTGAAGAATTCGAAAACTTTCCTGCAAAAATTAAGTTGGCTCTACAAATATCCTCGTGGCTGACGGCCTTCGGCTTCGCTTGGATGTGGGTGACCTACGCATTCATCAAGGCATGAACGTTGATGCCACGGCGGTCGTCGCTCTCGCGCAATGCGATTTTTAACCTCCGCCTAAGCAGGCATCACCGTACCAATCACTTAAAAGTCCAATCTCGCCCCAACACCACCTCACAAAACGCCCCCTCAAGCGTCGCATTATGATGCGCAACAATCTGCTCAGCCCGCATCTGCGCTGTATCCGTACAACTGTGTCCATCCGCAACCAGCACCGCTTCGAACCCGAGATCCCGAGCAGCCCTGCAGGTACTGTCCACACAGTACTGAGTCTTCATACCGCCAATCACCACCCCAGTCACCCCGAGTGCCCGCAAATCCTCAGCGAGCGCCGTCCGTGTAAACGCATTGGGCCGGTGCTTCTCGAACACCACCTCGCCACCCGCAAGCCTCAGTTCCGGCGCAAGTTGCGTCAACACACTGTCAGGCGCAATCGGCGAGCCAGCGGGGCCTACATGACGGGCGAGAAAGATCGGCGCGCCAGCATTGCGCGCCTTGTCCATCAGTTCGTTGACGGTTGCCAACAATGCTTCGCAACGCCAGGGCTTTTCCTGGCCATGCACCAACCCAACTTGAACATCCAGAATCAATAGCGCGTACATTCGTGCGTTTCCTTGCATGAGGCCATTGAGGCAAGGGCACAAAAAAGGCCCTGTCCATCGCTGGCGGGCCTTTGAAGTCTGTTCGCTATCTGCTCACGACACCTCGCACGCTCCGCCATGGGCGGTCGTGGTGGTGGTTGCGGTGGTCGAATGGTAGATGATCATTGCCCGACACTAGCAACACGGCGCTGCGCTGACAAGCGTGGTCGGATTCAACATCACTGCCCCATGAGATCCTTGCCACGGCCATCGATCATTATCGGATAACCCAGTCTTCGCTCCGCAGTCCAGGTACTCGCTCAAACTCACGACGGTTATTAGTGACAATAATCAGACCTTGTGAGCGAGCGTGACCAGCGATCATTTGATCGAAAGGGCCAATAGGCGTGCCCAAACGTGCCAATTCAGCACGGAGCTGTTCAGTGTGGGCGGCAGCGTTTCTATCATATGTAAGAACTTCCAAGCGCGCTGCCAGGTCTTCAACCGCTGCTAGATTACGCTCGGGATTCGAGGATTTCTCAGCACCATAAATCAACTCCAAAGTGACGGTGCTTATGCACATCTAGTCATGATGCCGCTTGAAGGCATCGCGTACTTAGATAGGACGGTTTTTGATAGTGAAAATACATATAGTTGTGTCGAGCATGAATTTGAGCATCAAAAACGCTCGCGCTCTTGATCAGCCGGCTGATCACGTTCTGTCATGAAATCTTCTGTAGGGGCTAAGTCGTCGAACCAGCTATCCCACGCTTCCCCGGCAGGTGTGATGATGCGTGTGCGCCCAATCGCGACGACGTCAACGCGCTTGACGTCTTCCGAAAATGCTGCAGCTTTGGGCAGTCTTATAGCTTGGCTACGATTACTCAAAAAAACGGCACCATGTTCCATACCTACCTCCAGAACATGGGAGAAGAAGTCACATGGGATGATAACGTGAGGAAGAGATATGGCAATGGGATATGGCAGATACTTACCCATCATTCCCAAGCGTCGAAGGATCAACCACCGCTCACGGCCTATCCTCGCTCGCGTTTTCCACAGCACAAGTTCTGATCATACTGCGCCCCGTCGCAGCGCACCGGTTCAGTTCCGTGGGAGGTACGCACCGTACCCTGGCACAGCGCTGAGCCTAGTGCTCGGCGGGGTAGCATGCCGCGCCGTGGGCGCTTCAAGCCATCCGAGCTCCATCAGGAGCCGGATGGCTTACCCGTATTCAGCATGTGCTGGCGTTGGCCTGCATGCACTCGACGGTGCGTCCCGGCTCTGAACCGTTCCATCCATTGCCTGCCAGCGCAACGCGGCTTTACAACACTGACCTGACGTTCAAAATGGCGGGCTGAAAAGGAGCCCCCAATGAAACGCGTCATGATCGTTGGTCAGCCAGGCGCCGGCAAAAGCACGCTTGCTCGCCAGCTGGGCGAGCGAACCGGCTTGCCGGTCGTGCATATCGATACCATTCACTGGCTACCCGGCTGGGTCGAGCGCAGTCGGGACGAAAAGACCCGCCTGTGCCATGAAGTGGAGGCGCGCGAGCGGTGGATTTTCGAGGGCGGGCATTCGGCAACCTGGGAGAACCGTCTTGCCAGGGCCGACCTGTTTATCTGGATTGACCGTTCCCTGACGGTCCGACTGTGGCGTGTCCTGGTCAGGACCTTGACCCAGTTGGGCCGCACACGTCCGGACTTGCCAGATGAATGCCCCGAGTCGCTACGCAACTTGCCTGGCTTCATCCGGTTCATCTGGTCCACGCGGCATTCTTCACAGGACAAGATCAAGCACCTGATGGCGACGGCGCCTCCCGGGTGTCAGGTAGTGCACCTGCGCTCCAACCGGCAGACGCGTCAGTTTCTGGCATCGCTCGATTCGCCGTCCCCTGGCATGTAGCGCGCGTCGACCATGGCGCTAGCGTCGTGTGGCCTGGTCCCGCAATGGGGGCGCATCCTGCGGGTCAGCGAGCATCCCTTCGACACACGCCTTGAACTGGCCGAGCGTGAAGGGCTTGGGCAGCAAGCGCGTATGCGGCTGCTGCTCGGCAAGGCTGGTCGGCGCCTCGATCAACCCAGAAATGAACAGCACCCGCACCGCTGGCACGAGCGCCTGCACCCCTTGGGCGATGTTGTCTCCCGTCAAGCCGCCGGGCAGGACCAGGTCGGTTACCACAAGCTGCAGGTCCTGGCACTGTTCGATCAGGTGCAGCGCATCGGCAGGATGAGTGACTTCGATTACGTCGAAACCCAGCTCCTGCAAGGCTTCGCTGACCAGCTCCCGGATCGCGCCCTCGTCTTCGATCACCAGTGCACTGCCGCGGTGGTCGGTGCGGGCCGCCAGGGTGGCGTGCGTGATCGCTGTGACACTGGACGAAACGGACTCAAGGTGGACGGGCAGCAGCAGGCTGACTGTGGTGCCGCTGCCCATCACCGACTCGATCACTGCGGTGCCGCCCGCCTGGCGAGCGAAGTCCCTGACCATCGACAGCCCCAGACCCGTGCCCGACCCCAGCGGCTTGGTGGTGAAGAACGGTTCGAAGGCCCGCTCGGCAATGCTGGCCGGCATCCCCAGACCCGTATCGGTGACGCTCACCTGAATGTATTCGCCAGCGCGTAGCCCAAGCTGCTCCAACTCAGCCGTGCCGCTCGTCACCTTGCTGACCCGCACCTGCAAACGGCCCCCTTGGGGCATGGCGTCACGTGCGTTGATGCACAGGTTCAGCAGCGCATTTTCCAGTTGATGAGGGTCGCAGTAGCACAAGGCTGGCGACGGATGCGGGCTGAGCTGAAACTCGATCTTGGGTGTAAGGGTTCTGGCCAGCAGCTCTTTCATGTCGTCCACCAGCAGCACCACATCGACCGTGGCGCTGGCCAGCGGTTGTCGTCTGGCGAAGGTCAGCAGGCGGTGGGTGAGGGTGCTGGCTTTGCGAGTGGCAGTTCTGGCCAACGACAGGTAACGACCCAGCTCGTCGTGCCGGCCTTGCGCCAGGCGTTGTTCGATCATGTCCTGCGTGCCGGTGATCACGGTCAGCAGGTTGTTGAAGTCATGGGCCAGGCCGCCGGTGAGCTGGCCGAGCGCTTCCATCTTCTGGCTTTGCTGCAGTTGCTGGCTGACCTGCTCGAACGCCTGCTGCCGCTCGCGGTACTGGGTGACGTCCCGCGCCACGGCGAAGTAACGGCCCTCGAACTTGGCTATGCGCCAGTTGAGCAGCAAGGGTTGGCCATCGCTGCGCACGCTCTGGGTGTCGAGCTCGACGATGGGCTTGTGGTTGAGCTCACGTAACGCGTTCGCCAATTGCGCGGGGGAGATGAAACTGTAGAACGTCCCAGCCTTGAGTTGCTCTTCAGTGAAGCCCGTTTCTACCTGCCATGCCGGGTTCACCGACAGCACCTGACCGTTTTCGGACAACGTGCAGATCAGGTCGGGGGACACGTTCCACAGGCTGTCGCGCTCACCCGTTCGGTGTTGCACTTGCTGCTCGAGCGTTTCATTGAGCCGTTCCACGGCGCTCAGGTTACGCCTGAGCGAAGCACACACCACTGCCATGGCGAAGGTCACCACGCCAAAACTCAGGCTGTTGGCCCATGTGGTCCAGTCAGCATCGAAACCCAGCGGTCCGATGAAGAAATACTGGGCGATCAGCACCGCCATGATGCAGCCCAGCAGTGACGGGCCTGCGCCGAACCAGAACCCGATCAGCATCAGGCCAGGAATGAAAAACAGGTACGGGAGCGCGGCAGGCGACATCTGCGCGCGCGCCAGGGAGCACGCAGCGATGATCAACGCGGCGCCCACGTAGCGGCTGGCCGTGCTCGGCTTGGCACGTCGCAGGCGTTGCAGGATGGCGGTAATCCTTTCTTTGAACCAGGCCAAGGCTGACTCCGTAACAGGCTGAGCATCATCTATGCAATCTGCCGTGCCAAGCGCGGCTGACAGCCTTTTAGGCTAGCTGACCGCAGGCGTCCAATAGATTTTTTGGCCGACCACCGGTGGGGGCGCTCAATTGTCGAGAGAAACCGATCACAGCTAAGCTGGCAATGTGCCTTATGGGCTAGAATTTGCTGTTACCGCGACCGGAGTTTTCATGGACAACTTGACGACCCTTCGAGACGAGCGCTTGCGCCTGGTTGAAGTGGACCGCCTTACATCGGACCTGGCAAATGGAGAGGATCCGGTGCTCAACGGCGTCGTCAACATGCTCTGTGCGCACTTCGACGTCCCGACCGCGCTGGTCAGCATCGTCGACCGCGATTACCAGGTATTCAAGGCCAAGATCGGCATGGCCGACGACCGCACGCCGCGCGAAATGTCCATCTGCGCCCACGGCCTGCGCCAGGAAACGCTGCTGGAGATCTGCGACACGCTGCAGGATCCCCGCACGGTGGATAACCCCCTTGTGCAATCGGCCCCCCACATTCGCTATTACGCCGGCGCGCCGCTGATCGTTCGGCCAGGCGTCAGCCTGGGTGGGCTGTGCATCATCGACCATGCCACGCGCGAAGCCTTGTCGGAGCGCGACCGTAACCTGCTGACCAACGCCGCCAACGTGGTGGTGGCCCGGCTGCAATCGATCCACCGGCAGAACTTCTACGATCCGATGACCGGGCTGCCCAATCGGCGGCGCTTCGAGACGGACTTCAAGGAAGGTGCCGTGACGGCCGGGCAGGTGGCTGTTTTCATCGAGCCGGTGTCGGCTGCGGGTATGGACCGGCTGTTCAAGGCGCTGGGTATCGAGTTCTTTACCGATTTCATGCTGGCAGTCAAAGAAGTGCTGCTCACGGCACTTGTGCCCGGTTGCCGCCTTTATCGGGCCAGCACCCTTGGCTTCATGACGGTCATCGATGCGTGCGATACCCGCTTTCTCGCCGGTTGGCTTCAGACGCTGGTGGCTTCGCTCAGTGGGCCGCTGCGCAGCGGTCACATACCGGTTACGCCGGATGTTGGCATCAGCGTCCTGACGTTGGGTGTGGACGCCAGCGCCTCGTCGGACATCCTGCGGCTGATGGCCAGCATGACCGACACCGCTCGCAAGAGCGAGCAGCGCTGGTTGGCGTACGACCCGGTGGTGGACGCGAACCTGCGTCGCAACACCGCCATACTCAACGCCCTGGAAGCCGCACTGCTGGCACCGGACCAGTTGAGCCTGGCCTACCAGCCCAGGATCGACCTTGGCAGCAACCGCTGCGTGGCGGTCGAGGCGCTCTTGCGCTGGACGCACCCGCAACTGGGTGTGATCAGCCCTGCCGAGTTCATTCCGCTGGCAGAAACCACCGCTTCCATCCGCGGCATCACGCGCTGGGTCGTGGAGCAGGTGTGTCGTCAGATCGCCCAGTGGCAGGCCAGCAACGTGGTGTTGCAGGTCTCGCTGAACATCTCGGCCCTGGACCTGGGTGATGGCCAGTTGTACGAAGATGTCACCCGAGCGCTGGCCCGACACCAGGTCCACCCGAGCCTGGTGGAACTTGAGTTCACCGAAAGCGCCCTGGTGGCCGATTTCGATGCCGTGCAGGAACAGCTCCAGCGCTTCCGCGCCCTGGGTATCTCGATTGGCATCGACGATTTTGGTAGCGGCTACAGTAACTGGATCTACCTGCGCAAAATCCCCGCCACCAGCGTGAAGCTCGATCGCTCCCTGCTGGCCGAACTGCAGCCAGGCGGTAACGACTGGCACATCGTGCGCGGGTTGGTCAGCCTGCTGCGTGACCTGCGCCTGACGGTAGTGGCCGAGGGCGTGGAGACGGACCTGCACCATCATGTGCTACGGGGATGGGGCTGTGATCAAGGACAAGGCTATTATTACGCAAGGCCCCTCTCGGCAGATGACCTGGCGACATGGTTGTGTCAGCCGCGGCAAGCCTGACGTTGTGTGAAGCAGCACTCGGTGTGCGCTGCCTGACAGCGCCTGTTCATTCCCAACAGTTGTCATCCGCAATGACGAGGATCGCCATGTTCAACAAAGCGCTTAGGGATGAGGTCGAGGCACTCAAACGGGAGCTTCATGGGCTCAGGGCTGCGCAACAGAGCAGGTCCGACGAGATGCTTGAAATCACCGTGGACCGTGACCTGCTGATCACGGCCGTCAATCCGCGGTTTTCCAGCTTCGTAGGTATCGACGCTTCGAAGCTTGTCGGTACATCGATGGGCACGCTCACGCCTGACTATGTGAGGGACTTGCCATGCTACGAGGATTTTCAGACCGCGATGAGCCAGGGCACTGGGGTGAGCGACGACTACCGCTACATCGCGGCCGATGGGCGCCTGGTCTGGATGCGCGCGGCGTGGTGCCCGGTCAAGACCCCCAGCGGCGAGGTGACCCACATGACGGCTTACGGCACCGAGGTCACCGCTGCCATCGACAAGGCCCGGGAAAACGATGAGTTGATCAAGGCGCTTTCCCGCTCCACGGCGGTGATCGAGTTCGGGCTGGACGGCACCATACTCACCGCCAACCAGAACTTCCTGAATACGGTGAACTACACGCTCCCGGAAATCGTCGGCAAGCACCACAGTATTTTCTGCGATCCGGCCTACATGAAGTCGCCGGACTATCAGCGACTGTGGGCCAGCCTCAACGATGGTCGCTTCGTCGCCGAACGTTTTCAGCGGTTCGACAAGGGCGGCCGCGAGCTGTGGCTTGAAGCTTCCTACAACCCCGTGCGCGATACCCGGGGGCGGCTGTACAAGGTCGTGAAATTTGCGGTGGATATCACCGCTCAGGTCGAAAGCGAGAAACAGGTCAGCTCAGCGGCGGACGTTGCCTACGAGATCTCCATGAAGACCGACAGCTCCGCCCAGCGCGGCGCTGAGGCGGTCAGGGACACGGTAGAAACCATGAACCGCATCGTCGAGCAGGTCTCGAACGTATCCAGCGGCGTCGAGGCGCTGGGGCATCAGTCGCACCTGATCACGTCCATCGTGTCGACCATCGGCGGCATCGCCCAACAGACCAACTTGTTGGCCCTGAACGCGGCCATCGAAGCTGCGCGTGCAGGTGACCAAGGGCGGGGCTTTGCCGTGGTGGCGGACGAGGTGCGCAAGTTGGCCGGCCGAACCAGTGCCGCGACCCAGGAAATCGTCGAGGTGGTGCAGAAGAATAACGCCTTGGTGGAGGAGGCAGTACACAGCATGGGCGAGAGCAGGAAGCAGGCTGAGCTGGGCCTGAGCCTGGCCCAGCAGGCAGGTACCGTGATCACGGAAATACAATCAGGTGCGCAGGAGGTGGTCACTGCCGTGGGCCAGTTTTCCTCGAAACTGGTGGCAGAGGCGGGACGTTAGCCCCATCGGCGTCTGACTGGCGATTGATTGCTACGCTCGCCCCTGCGCAGTGGCCGGGGCAGGCGCTACGCACCTTCAGCGCTGATAGGCTTTGCCGTAGTGCCGCTCAAGGCGCGCCTGCACCAGCTCCAGCGCGATCGACAGCACCCAGTAGATCACGGCAGCGGTGGTCAGCATTTCCAGGTAGCGGTAGCTCGACCGTCCGTAGGACTGGGCCAGGAACATGATTTCCCACACCCCCATCACCGAGATCAACGACGAATCCTTGAGCATGGAGATGAACTGGTTGGCGGTTGGCGGGATGATCACCCGCATGGCCTGCGGCAGTACGATGTGGCAAAAAATCTGCGGCGGGCGCATGCCCAGCGCCAGCGCCGCTTCGCGTTGGCCTCGGGCAACACCCAGGATGCCTGCGCGAAAGATCTCACTGAGATAGGCGCCGTAGTTCAGCGACAGGGCGATGATACCGGCACTGATCGCGCCGGGCACCAGGCCTATCTGGGGCAACCCCAGGTAAATGAGCAGAATCTGGATCAGCAGCGGTGTACCACGGAAAAAAGACGTGTAGAAACTGGCAACACCCACCAGCACCGCGCTGCCGGACAAGCGTGCCAGCGCGGCGGCAAAGCCCAGCGCCACCGACACCACCATCGAGCACATGCACAGGAACAGCGTCAGCGCTGCGCCCTGCAGAAAACCATTGGGTCCCAGTTTGAAACCGGCCAGGTTAGGAAACTTCTCCAGGATGATCGAGAACTTGAGGTCGAAGCTCAGGAAGAACCCGACGAACAGGGCGAACATCACCAGCCAGGTGAGCATCAACCGTGTGCGAAAACCCAGCAGGCGTGTGCCCGTGGTATTGGCCACGGGCTTGGGGGAGGGCGTAAAGGTGCTCATTTGCTGATATCGGCGCCGATCCACTTCTGCGAGAGCTTGCTCAGGGTGCCGTCCGCCTTGAGTTCGGCGAACACCTGGCGAACTTTGGCATCCCACTCCGGGTCGCCCTTCTCGATGGCGACCGAGTTGGGTTCTTCATACAGCGGCGCACCGGCGAGCTTGAAGCGTTTGTCCTGGTCCAGGCGCGGCTTGGCCGTGACCAGGTTGGTCAGGATCGCATCCAGGCGCACGCCCGCGCCCAGCCCAAGGTCCTGGAACGCCACATTGTCGGTGTCATACGGGGCGATCTGCACGAAATCGAAGGGGTAGTCGAGGGCGCGTTCTTCGTCACCCTCGATGACCAGGTTCTTGTTCAGGTAGCTTTCATAGCTCGACGCGCTGGTCAGGCCGACCTTGCGCCCGTCCAGGTCCTTTGCACCGTGGATGCGCTCATCCTTGGCATTGACCACGATGACGGCCGGGGAGGCGTAGTACTCCACCGGGAAGTCGAACACCTGGGCGCGGGCCTTGCTGGGGGTCATCGAGCAGATGCAGATGTCGTAGCGCCCACTCCAGCGACCGGCGGCGATTACATCCCAGGAAGGGGTCTCCAGGCGCAGCTTCACGCCCAGTTTATCCGCCACCGCCTTGGCAACATCCACGTCAAAGCCGTCGAGCTGGTTCTGGTCATTGAGGAACGAGAACGGGGGATAGCTCTCCATCAGCACATTGACCAGTTCCTTGCGTGATTCGACCCGCTCCAGCGTAGCGCCGGCAAAAGCCTGAGTGGCGGTCGCAAGCAGCGCAAGGCCTGCACCGAGCAATGTGGAAAAACGCATGTTCATACCTGAAGTGTTGGCCAAATGAGTATTAGGGTATTAAATAGTTATATATCCAACCCACATAATGAATTTTATTCATAAGCACCTTCAGAGTAGTTATATGAAAGAGCGAGCGATGGTGATTCTCGACGGTGGCATGGGCCGCGAACTGCAGCGCAGCGGTGCGCCGTTCCGCCAGCCAGAGTGGTCCGCACTGGCGTTGACCGAGGCCCCGGAAGCGGTGGTGGGGGTGCACGCGGCGTTCATTGCCGCAGGTGCCCAGGTCATCACCAGTAACAGCTATGCGGTCGTCCCCTTCCACATTGGTGAAGCGCGCTTTGCCGAAGAGGGCCGGCAGTTGGCCAATGTCGCCGGTCAACTGGCCCGCCACGCGGCCGACACCGGCCCGCACCCGGTGAGGGTGGCCGGTTCGCTGCCGCCGTTGTTCGGGTCCTATCGTCCCGACCTGTTCCAGCCTGAGCGCGTCGAGGAAGTCCTGCGGCCGCTGCTAGAGGGCCTGGCGCCACACGTTGACCTGTGGCTTGCCGAAACCCAGAGCGCGATCGCTGAAGTGCGCGCCATACGTGCCCACCTGCCCGAGGACGGTCGCCCGTTCTGGGTGTCCTTCACCTTGCAGGACGAAGACGTCGATACGGTGCCGCGCCTGCGCTCCGGTGAGCCGGTGGCCGAGGCGGTGCAAGCGGTGATCGAGCTCGGCGCGGCAGCGGTGCTGTTCAACTGCAGCCAGCCAGAAGTGATCGGCGCGGCCATCGATGTCGCCCGTTCGGTCATCGATCAGCAGGGTGGAGAAGTCGCCATCGGTGCCTATGCCAATGCCTTCCCGCCCCAGCCCAAGGAAGCCACCGCCAACGACGGGCTGGACGAACTGCGCGAAGACCTGGACCCACCGGGCTACCTGGCCTGGGCCAAGGACTGGCGCGCACGCGGCGCCAGCCTGGTAGGTGGCTGCTGCGGCATTGGCCCTGAGCACATTGCCGAGCTCAAATTAAGCCTCGGCTGACGGGTTCCAGAGCATCTGCAAGGCAAACGAAGCGTTTAAGTTTGGGAAATGCTGGAACTGACGGTAAGGTTTCAGCATCTTCCATTCATCATGCGCCACGGGCAGTCGTGTTCTGACTGCCCAACCATGGAGCGCAGCGCTGAACGTCAGAAGGAGCAATGCCTATGCCTGAAGAACAACAACGCACGAGCACCATCAACCCACCTGTCTTTTTCACCAGTGCCGTACTGATCCTGTTATTGGTGCTGTATGCCACTTTGTTTCAAGAGCATGCCCAAGGTGTGTTCGAAGCGGTTCAGCAATGGATCATCACCAATGCCAGCTGGTTCTACATTCTGTCTGTCGCGTTGATATTGATCTGCGTGGTCTTCCTCGCCATCAGTCGATATGGCGATATCAAGCTCGGGCCTGACCATAGCGAGCCGGATTACCGCAACAAGAGCTGGTTCGCCATGCTCTTCTCTGCCGGTATGGGCATCGGCCTGATGTTCTTTGGCGTAGCCGAGCCGGTCATGCATTTCATCAACCCCCCTGTGGGCGACCCCAACACCGTTGCCGCTGCCCGGGAGGCCATGAACATCACGTTCTTCCACTGGGGGCTGCATGCATGGGCCATTTACGCCATGGTGGCGTTGATCCTGGCCTACTTCAGTTTCCGCAACGGCCTGCCGCTGACGCTGCGATCAGCACTGTATCCGCTGATCGGTGAGCGCATCTACGGACCCATCGGCCATGCCGTAGACATCTTCGCCATTCTGGGTACGGTTTTCGGGGTCGCGACATCGCTGGGCTACGGCGTGCTGCAGATCAACAGCGGCCTCAACCAGTTGTTCGACTTGCCGATCAACACGACCGTCCAGGTGATCCTCATTGCCGTGACGTGTACCTTGGCCAC
This sequence comes from Pseudomonas fulva NBRC 16637 = DSM 17717, assembly GCF_000730565.1. GTDB lineage: Bacteria > Pseudomonadota > Gammaproteobacteria > Pseudomonadales > Pseudomonadaceae > Aquipseudomonas > Aquipseudomonas fulva. The sequence continues at coordinate 43,742 of NZ_BBIQ01000017.1, forward strand.
GCTCTCGGTAGCGAGCGGGCTCGACAAGGGCGTCCGGATTCTGTCCGAGGTCAATCTTGGCCTTGCCGCCATACTGATGCTGTTCGTGCTCACCGTAGGGCCGACGGTATTTCTGCTGCAAGCGTATGTGCAGAACACTGGCGCGTATCTGTCTGACATCGTCAGCAAGACCTTCAACCTCTTCGCCTACGAACCCACCGACTGGATTGGTGGCTGGACCCTGCTCTACTGGGGCTGGTGGCTTTCCTGGTCGCCCTTTGTCGGGTTGTTCATCGCACGCATCTCGCGTGGCCGGACCATTCGTGAGTTCGTCTGCGGCGTCTTGTTCGTGCCTGCCGGTTTCACCCTGCTGTGGATGACGGTATTCGGCGACTCGGCCATCCATATGATTCTGCATGGGGGTGTCAAGGAACTCGCGGCGGTGGTGGACAAGGACAGTTCACTGGCCCTGTTTGCATTCCTTGAACAATTCCCTTGGTCAACGGCCATTTCCATGGTGGCAGTGCTGATGGTGGTGGTGTTCTTCGTCACCTCCGCCGACTCGGGTGCATTGGTCATCGACATGCTGGCCTCCACCGGCAAGGGGCAATCGCCGTTGTGGCAACGCGTGTTCTGGTCGATCACAACTGGCGCGGTGGCCATTGCCCTGCTGTTGGCCAATGGATTGAAGGCGTTGCAGGCGGCCACTATCGCCAGTGCCTTACCCTTTGCGATCATCCTGCTGGTGGCCATGTGGGGGCTGTTCAAGGCATTAGGCATGGACGCCACGCGCCGCGGCCTGCGCACACAGGCGCTACCTGGCCAGCGTCAGCACCGGCAGAACCACGGTGGATGGCAGCGCCGTCTGCGCAACATCGCCATGATGCCGCGTCGCGCTCACGTCACCCGGTTCATTGGTGAGGTGGTGAAGCCAGCCTGCGAGGAAGTTGCTCAGGAACTGCGCAAGCAGGGCTATGACGTCACTGTCGATGAACGTGAAGACGGCCGCGTTGCACTGGAACTGTCCCATGCTGGCGAAGGCCGTTTCCGGTACGAAGTGCGCCCGCGTGCGTTCAACACCCCGAGCTTCGTGTTGCGCGAAACCGACGACAGCAATGATTCACGCAAGTATTTCCGTGCGGAGGTGTACCTGCGCCAGGGTGGGCAGGACTACGACGTCATGGGCTGGAGCCGTGAAGATGTGATCGGCGACATCCTCGACCAGTACGAGCGCCACCTGCACTACCTGCACGTGGTCAGCTGAAGCCGCCTACGTGCGGGCGATCACTGGAATCGCCCGCACGTACACCAACTCGCAGATCAGCTCGACCAATGTCTGCGTGATCACCGCCGCTGCTGCCAGCGTTCGTATCTGCTCTGGCAAGGCGAGCGCCAACGGCAACACTACCAACGAATTGCGCGTCGAAGCACTGAACATCACGGCGCGCTTTTGTTGTACAGGCAAGCCCATCAACCTTGCCGTCGCCCAGCCAATGACCGGTGCCAAAAGCGCAAAGCCCAGGTACACCGGCACCACCGGCAGCAATTGGTCCAGCCTGTGCAATACCATGCCGATCTGCGAAGCGATCACCACGAACAGCACGAGTGCCATCCCCGGCACGGGCATCCACGCCCAGGCGTCGTTCCAGCGACTGACCCGCTCTGATTTGGCCACCTGTGCACTGGTCAGCACCGCCAAGGCCAATGGCACGGCGATCATCAGCAAGAACGCCTGCACGAAAGGCCCGACCGTCAGGCTTATCGCATGGTCCTCTTCGATCATGAGCGTCAGGTAAAGCGGCAGAAGCACCAGTTGCAGCAGCAACAGCACGGGTGTTGCGGCCAGCATGAGCCGTGCATCGCCCTTGCCCATGTGCGTGAACACCACCACGTAGTCGATGCAGGGTGCCAGCAGGACCAGCAGGGCGCCGATGAGCAAGGCCGGGTGGCCTGTCAGCCCACGGGTCAACGCCCAAGCCAGGACGGGCACCAGCACAAAATTGGCCAGGAGCAAGGCTGTCATGAACCGCCGATTTGCCAGGCTTGCGCGCAGGTGCAGAAAGGGGATTTGCAGGAACATGGCGTACATCAGCACGGCGATGGCTGGTGTGATCAGTGCTTCCAGAACAGCGCTAGTGGTATCGGCTACAAGGCCGAAGGCGATGGCTGCCAGCACGGTGGCGAAATACACGGGTGTCTGCCGGGTTTCGAGTTGGTCTTTGGTCAAGAGCGTACCTGCTTGGAAAAAGGCGCAGCGCTGCAGGGGGATGCGGCAATTGAGCGCGTGTAGCCGTTTTAAGACTCGTCTGAGTTATCCAACAGCGCCAGGGCTGCATTCTATGCGCAGCCCACATAACAACCACAGGACGCTGTAATGAATATTCGCGCTATCGCTTTTGCTGCAGCTGCAACCCTGGCCGTGCCTGGCCTGGCGAACGCGGCCAACACCATCACGTTCAGCGGCGAGGTCACCGACCAGACCTGCTCGGCTGTCGTCGATGGCAACACCGAGCCAACCGTTGTCATGCAAAGCGTTCCGGCCAGTGCGCTGAACGGCAGCATCGGCAAAAACACCGGGGAAACCCAATTCACCCTGCGCCTGACCGGCTGCGCCGCGCCGACCGACGCCAACGAGCAATTCACCACGCTGTTCCAGGCTACCAACCCGACATCGCTGGGCAACCTGACCAACACCGCCACCAATGGCGCGACCGGCGTTGCATTGCAGTTGCTCGACGCACCCGGCGGCAGCCCGGTGGACCTGGCAGGTGGTGCAGCCGTCACCGCCGGACAAATCATCCTGAGTTCCGGCCAGACCTCCACAAGCCACGATTATGCCGTGCGTTACGTGTCCGAGGCCGCCACCGTTACGGCAGGCCCTGTCCTTGGAGCCGTTACTTACACCCTGCGTTACGAGTGATTGGCGCACGCCACTTTTTCCGACTGCCGCCATGGGGCTCGTATCCAGAGCGGCAGGCCTTCGAGGTATCTGCATGAGAACTTTGCCAGTGGGCCGGTTCAGGCTGGTCGCCATTGCGCTTGCCTTCGTGCTCGGCATGACGGGCGCCACCCTCGTCCAGGCCAGCGTGGTAGTGACGGGGACGCGGGTCATTTATCCCGGAAATGCGAAGGAAAAAACCCTGCAGCTCACCAACCAGGACCCCTTCGCCAATGTGGTGCAGGCCTGGGTGGACGTCGATGACCCCGCCTCCACACCTGAAACCGCCAAGGCTCCGTTCATGGTCAATCCGGCCGTGTCACGCGTGGCTTCGGGCAGCGGACAATCCCTGAGGCTCATATATACCGGCGCCGCGCTCCCCCAGGACCGGGAGTCGGTGTTCTATCTGAACGTGCTCCAGATCCCCCCGCGCAACGCTGCACAGGCCGACAGAAGCCAGATGCTGCTGATCCTGCGCAATCGCCTGAAGCTGTTCTACCGGCCTGCTGGCATCGCAGGCGCGGTCGAGCAGTTGCCTGAAAAACTACGCTTCAGGCTGGTCGAAAACGGCGCCAGCTGGCAAGTGCTCGTCGATAATCCGACGGGCTTCTATGCCTCGTTCGGGGCTGCGACGATCACTGTCGGCAACAGACAGGTGAAACTCCATGCTGCCATGGTGCCGCCCTACGGCTCGGTGCACTGGACGCCAGAGGCTACCGGAGCGCTCACAGGTACAGCGCCGCAGCTCACGGCGCAGTTGATCAACGACTATGGTGCACGTGTGGGCATCACTCATGCCTTGCAGCGCTAATGTGCGGCGCACCTCGGTCCTGCTGGGCAGCATTGCCTGGATGATGGCCCGGCTGGCCCACGGCGAAGGCGACTACCGTTTCGACGACAGCCTGTTGCTGGGCTCGGGGCTGGCCGGTGGCAGCCTGGAGCGCTTCAATCGGGTGCAGCAGATCGACCCGGGTACTTACCTGGTCGATGTGTACGTGAACACGCACTACGTGAACCGAAGCGAAGTGAGTTTTCGACTGCAAGACGATGCTGTCGAACCTTGTTTTTCCGAACGGTTTTTGCATCGACACATGAACGCCCGCAAGCTTGAAACCCCTACCGCCGACGCGGGCCAGTGCCTGGCGCTGAGCACGCGGCTACCAGGGTCAACGTTCCAATATGACTCAGCCCGCTTGCGCCTGGACCTCTCCGTGCCCCAGGCATTGCTCGACATCAAGCCGCGCGGCTACGTCGATCCGCAGGACTGGGACGCAGGCGGTACGATGGGCTTCGTCAACTACGAAGCAAGCCTGTACAACTCGCGCTACGAAGCCTCAGCAAGCGAGGCGGCCAATTACGGTTACCTGGGCCTGAACACGGGGGTGAACGTTGGGCTCTGGCGTTTGCGGCATCAGTCCAACTACAGCTACTCAAGCTTCGGCGGCGCCGCGGTCAGCCGCTGGAACAGCATTCGCACCTATGCCCAGCGTGCCATTGCCCCTTGGCAGAGCGAACTGACGGTCGGTGACAGTTTTACCGAGGGCAACCTGTTCGGTAGCATCGGCTTTCGAGGCGTGCGCCTGGCCAGCGACGATCGCATGCTGCCCGACTCTCAGCGTCAATATGCCCCACAAGTGCGCGGCACGGCGGTGAGCAACGCGCGCGTGGTAATCAGCCAGAACGGCCGCAAGGTGCATGAAACCACAGTGGCGGCGGGTCCCTTTGTCATCGACGATCTGTACGGTACGGCCTACAACGGTGACTTGGACGTTCAGGTAATCGAGGCCGACGGCAGCGTCACGCGCTTCACTGTCCCCTATGCGGCGGTGCCCGACTCCATCCGTCCGGGTATCTCTCGCTACAGCACCACGCTCGGTGAGGTACGCCAGACGGGCGCGAACCAAGGGGCTTTTGCCGAGGCCACTTATCAACGGGGCCTTAGCAATGCACTTTCCGCCAACCTGGGCGCTCGGGTAGCGCAGGATTATCTCGCCGTGCTGGGCGGTGGCGTACTGGCAACGCCCTATGGTGCCTTCGGGGTCAACAGCACGTTTTCCAGCGCCACCGTTGAAAACCAACAGCGCAAGCAAGGCTGGCGCATGGGGCTTAGCTACAGCCGTACCTTCCAGCCAACCAACACCACCCTCAACCTTGCCGGCTATCGATACTCAACCCAAGGGTACCGGGATCTGGCCGATGCGCTAGGTGCGCGGCAGGCCTCCGAGCGCGGTGACAGTTGGGACTCGACCAGTTTCAAGCAGCGTAACCAGCTGACCTTGCTGGTCAACCAGGGGCTGGGGGGGTACGGAAACCTGTACCTGTCTGGCTCGAGCAGCGACTATTACGACGGCAAAAGCCGTGATACGCAGGTGCAGTTCGGTTATTCCAACACCTGGCGGCAGCTCAATTACAGCCTGGCCTATTCACGCCAGCGCACGACGTGGTACCGGGACACGGTAACCAGTGCCGTGCCCGATTTCGCAAACCCGGCAGACCAGCGCGACACCAGCAGTCGTACCAACACCCTGACGCTGACGTTCTCCATGCCCCTGGGCAACTCGACCCGGGCACCGAGCATCAGCTCGATGCTGACGCAGCGCTCAGGTGATACCCGGGGCAGCAGTCTCCAGACGGGGATCAACGGCACCCTGGGCGCCCAACGCGACATGAGCTACGCAATCGCAGCCAGTCGTGACAGCGCCGGACGCGGGACGAACTGGACTGGCAATCTCCAGGCACAGAGCGCCGTTGCCACCTTCAACGGTGGCTACTCGCAAAGCGCCGATTACCGGCAAATCAATGGCGGCATTCGCGGTGCAGCTGTCTTGCATGAAGGCGGTCTGACCTTGGGGCCTTATGTGGGCGACACCTTCGCGCTGGTGCGGGCCAAAGGCGCAGGTGGCGCGACCATCCGGGGCGGGCAGGGGGCTCGTGTGAACGCTGATGGCTATGCGCTGGTGCCTTCGTTGTCGCCCTACCGGTACAACCCGGTAGGGCTCGACCCCAGCGGCATGGGTGATCAGGCCGAGCTGATCGAAACGGAGCGAAAGGTCGCGCCCTACGCCGGTGCTGCGGTGGTGGTGGATTTCAAGACGTTGCTCGGCCATGCCTTGTTGATCCAGGCCAGCTTGCCGGGCGGTGGGGCTATCGCGCTGGGCGCCGATGTGCTGGATGAGCACGGCACCATCATTGGCATGGTGGGGCAGGGAGGGCAGGTGTATGCACGCGCCCAGGCTGATAGCGGGCGCCTGCAGGTTCGCTGGGGCGCAGGCCCTGACCAGGCATGCCTGTTGCCCTTCGACGTCAACAGCAGCAACGCCCATGACAGCCAGGGCTTCATTCATCTGAAAAGTATATGCACGCCTAACGAGGAACCCACATGACGCTCAGGGCCTGGCTATTGGCAGCCTTCATGTTCGTAACCGTTCAGCACGCCTGGGCGACCTGCTACAAAGTGACCTCTGTGGGGGGCGCCACTACCACGGCCAACACTGCTATCAGGCCTGGTGAGGGAACTGCCGGCAGCTGGGCCGGGGCGTGCGATACCTGCAATGGATCATTGGGCTTACCGAGTGTGATCAACGTCAGTGATCCAAGCTTTCAACCCTATGGCACGTTGATTGCGAGTTCCGTAGTGCCCTTCACGCAGTATGGTGTGACCGCTGGCTACAATCCGGAGTACGTATTTTTTCGCTGCGCGGGGCAAGATGCGGTTTACGAAATGTGGTCCACCAATGGCGATGACCTCTACAGCGGTTGGTACCAAGGGGGTGACAGCGTCGGCCAAAGTATTGGTTTGCAAGACGCCTACAGGACAGCCTGGCCGAATGTGCTGTTGAAGCTATTTCATCTCGAAAGCGGCGAGCCTTTCACCCACATTTGGCGTGAGCGCAGGCTCACTGGCCTGGACATCGATTCTCGCGGCTTCCAGTTGGTCAAGGCCAAGAACCTCAGTGCCGTACGCGCGGAGCTATACAGTGCACCGAAAGACCCCAGTTACAACTACTACAGCGAAACCGTCCCATCGCAGCTCTACGCCTACGCACAGGCGGCGGCCTATATCGCCATCAAGGGGCCAGGGCTGGCCTATCCAACAGTGGGTCAAACGCACTATGGAAACTGGAGTGGCTGGTACGGAAACTGGCCGGGAGCGTTGGGCTTGTACAACAAGGTCACGCTCAAGCGTTACCCCACCTGCAGCGTCACCAGTGTCACCCCCTATGTGGTGTTTCCCTCGATCAGCGTGAGCGAGATCAACGCGGGCGGGCGCCGCGAAATGCCTTTTCAGATCAACTTTCGCTGCCAGAGCAACATCGTCAACAGCACCAGCGCCAACGGCACGGCCATTGGCATCAAGGTTTCATCCGGTGCCCTGGCTGCGTCGTCTTCCCTGGGTTTGGTCAATGCCCAGGGCGGCCTTACCTACCTGCTGGCGGACCGTTATGGCCAGGCAGGTGTGGCGCAGGGAGTAGGCATACAGTTGCTGCGCGACGGTGCGCCCATCAATTTGCTGGCCAATGAGGATTCTGCCAATGGCAGCGGCGCGGCTGGCCGGGGTTGGTACCCGGTGATCAGCAGCGCTGCCAACCTGACCGGTACCGTCAATGGCATCGGTCAGTACACCGAGACATTCCGAGCGCGTCTGGAGAAACTCTCCACCGGCACCATGCCTACCGTAAGGCCCGGCCGGGTCGAGGCCACAGCGCAGGTGGTGATACGTGTTCAATAGCTGCGGGCAGCGTCTGCTGCTGCTGGTCGCCGTGCTGATCAGCACCCTCGCCGATGCTGGGGTCACTGCCGAGCGTACGAGGGTCATCGTGCATGAGGGCCAGCGCGAAACCTCACTGGCGCTGGTCAATCAAAACGCCTATCCGGTCGTGGTCCAGACCTGGATCGACAATGGGGATCTGGCTGTTACCCCGGACACGGCAAGCGCACCGATCATGCCGCTTCCTCCGATGTTCAGGCTTGAACCCCAACAGCAGCGAAGCGTGCGCCTCGTGACGACCGGGCAGGTGCTTGCCCAGGACCGAGAGTCGCTGTACTGGCTTAATGTGTACGAGATTCCACCTCGGCCAAGCGAGGTGCTGGAGGAGGGCGCGACGCGCCTGACGATCACCCTGCGCACTCAGCTGAAAGTCATCTACCGGCCCAAGGGTTTGTCAAACAAGGCCGAGCTAGCGCCTTCGCACCTGGTTGTCAGGGTCCAGGGTCGCCGTGTGCAGTTGCGTAATCCGACGCCGTTCTACATCTCCCTCTCCCACGCACAGATCGGCGAAGGCGAGCGTTCGATCATTCTGGATGCGCCCATGCTGGCACCGTTCAGTACGCAGCATCAGACGGCACCGGCCACCGCGCCGAGCGACGCGACGTTTCGCTTTTCATGGCTGGATGATGAGGGTAATGCGCAGCGCGGTGAGCGGCCCATCACGCACGCGGTGTCCATCAGCCCGTAAGGCCACATACCGTCTCGCCAGATTGAGATTCGTCCTATTCAGGTCTGTCGGTGCCGCCCCTAGGCTGGCTGGATGAAGCTAGCCAACCTGTTACCTGCCGCCCAGTGGAACCTGTCGACGCCTATTGCAGCGCGTAATCTCTTACGCCTGTTTGCGATCACCCTCGTAGCGGGTGTCTATGTCGGCGCCTACGGTTACATGCGCATGACCCTGAACGAGGAGATTTCGTCCCGGCGCAGGTACATGAACGAGGCCATCTTCAACGCTCAGGATTTCTTTGTCAGCCGTCAGACCCTGCTCAGATCGCTGGGGCTCTCGACGGTCAAGCACGCCGCTGCTGCGGGCGATAGCGAGACCTACATTCCAGGCGAGGAAGTCCACATTTTCCTCCGTCAGCCCGGGGGTACCTGGAGCTTGTGGCTGACGCCACGCATGCTGGATTTTCTACGCGCCAAGCAGACCAACCTGGTCTACGTGCCGCACGCCCTGGATGCCTCGGTGCAGTGGCTCTACAGCCGGCCTGAGGTCCCACCCCTGGTCCCCAACGCCGTGCTGCAACGTCTGCGTGGATCGACCGGCGAACCTGGGGACGAGCAAATCTGGCTGGCGGAGCCTGGAGACGATAAACCGCCTTCGCTCTACATTTTCACTGCCATGGATGAGCGCGACCGCGCTTCAGGTTGGCTGGGGCTCGAAGTAGAGGGCCCGCAGTTGGTCGCAGCGTTGCGCCATGAGCAGGCTGGTGACTTCCAACTGGTCGACAGCGCAAGCCAGATCATCGCCAGCAAGGACCGCGAGCAGCAATTGACTTCCCAGCGCCATACGGCAACGCGCGTGGATGATGGTTTCGGTTGGGAGGGCGGCTATTGGCTCCCGGACCGCCTGACCATTCGCAAACAGCTCGACCATTCGGACTGGCAGATCATCTACAGCGCACCCTTGGCCTCTATCATTCCGGCGCTGATTCTGCCGTTCGGGCTGGCAGTGCTGATCAGCGTTGCCGTCACACTGTTGATGCTGTGGCTGGTCCGCCGGGTCGACGTGCGACTCATCCGCCCGGCAGCTGCTCGAATCGAGGCATTGGTCGAGAGCGAAGCGTTCAGCAGTGCCGTCATCCGCACCGCCCCGGTTGCGCTGTGCGTGTTGCGCCGCAGTGACGGTGCAGTGGTGCTGGCCAATCGGCTGAGCGAGCAGTGGCTTGTAATGGGTGATGAGCGAACCCGAGTCTGTCAGGACTGGATTACCCGTGCGTTCGGCAAGCCTGCGCAGACCAGTTGCACACAAGAGCTGCAAATGGCCGATGGCCGTCACCTGTGTCTGAGTTACGCACCTACCCGCTATCGACGTGAAGATGTTCTGATCTGCGCCTTCAGCGACATCACCGAACGAAAAACCGCCGAGCTGTCGCTGCAACAGGCCAGGGCACTGGCCGATGCTGCCAATGAAGCAAAAACGCTGTTTCTCGCCACCATGAGCCATGAAATCCGCACGCCGCTCTACGGCATGCTGGCAACGCTGGAACTGCTTTCACGCACCCACCTCGATAGCCAGCAAAGGGGGTACCTCAATGCCATCGAAGGTTCATCGGCTACCTTGCTGCAACTGATCTGCGATGTGCTGGATGTGTCCAAGATCGAGGCTGGTCAGCTGGCGCTGGAGGTCAGTGCGTTCTCACCCGTCGAGCTGACCCAGGACGTCATGCAAGGCTATATGGGGGCCGCACACACCAAAGGGTTGCAGTTGCTGAGTTGCATGGATCCGCAGCTTCCTGAACAGGTAGTGGGTGACACGACGCGTACGCGCCAGATCCTTGGCAATCTGCTTAGCAACGCGGTCAAGTTCACTCGCAGTGGCCGAATCATGGTCAGGCTTCACCTGGTTGGGGTCGAAGGTGATCGCATGATGCTGCGCTGGCAGGTAGTGGACACGGGGCAGGGCATCCCTGAGCAAGACCAGCAACACTTGTTCGAACCGTTCTTCCAGAGCGGTCCCAGTACCAACACGGTGGCAGGGACCGGCCTTGGCCTGTCCATTTGCAAGCGGCTGGTCGAGTTGATGAACGGGTCGATTCGTGTGTTCAGCGAGCCGGGTCTGGGCAGCAGCTTCTCGTTCACGCTGCCACTGGGGCAATTGGCGCTCGATGAGGACCAGAGCTGGGCCCAGCCTTTGCTCAACCAGGGCGTCATGGTTTATTCACCTGTGCCCGAACTGGCCGATCATGCCGCTGGCTGGCTACGTCGCTGGGGCGCCCGGGCGCAAGTGATTGCCGTGCCGGACGTCCGTCATGAACCGGGCATCGTGCTGGTCGAGTTATGTCCAGGGCCTGCCAGCTCGGCTGTCATCAGGCAATGGCCTGGCCCATTGGTACTGGCCTGCGCCGATGAGCACGCGCTTTCGCGTCCTTCGGCTCAATACTGGCAGGTGGGGCTGAACAATCTTCAGTGCCTTAACCAGGCGGTGAGCCAGGCCCAGGGCATCGAGGCACGACACAGCGCAACGGCCCGTCAGGCAATGATCGAAACCAAACTGTGCATTCATGTGCTGGTGGCGGAGGACAATGTCATCAACCAGTTGATACTGCGGGATCAACTGGAGAAGCTCGGCTGCACGGTCACCCTTGCCAACGATGGCGAGCAAGCGCTGGCCCTGTGTCAGAAGGAGGTCTTCGACCTGGTACTGACCGATGTGAACATGCCCAGACTCAACGGGTATCAGTTGGCGCAGAACTTGCGCCAACAGGGCCATGCCCTACCCATCATCGGCGCAACTGCCAACGCCATGCTCGATGAGGCAGAGCGTTGCCTGGGCGCCGGAATGGATCAGTTTCTGGTCAAGCCCTTCACTCTGCACGCGCTCTATCAGTGCCTGCTGCCGTATCGCAAGGGCTCGGCCTGATGATCCACCGCGTCTTGATCGTCGAGGATCATCCCTTTCAACACCAGTACCTGGCTCAGCTGTTCCGGTCCGTCGGTGGGTTCGACGTCGAGCTGCAAGCCGATGCCAACCTGGCGATCGAGCAGTTGCGCAATCAAGCCTTCCACCTTGTCGTCACTGACCTGATGATGCCGCAACTGGATGGGGTACAGTTCATCCAGAGAATGAGCCTGCTACCGTCGCCTCCGGCGCTGGGGCTGATGACCGCTGCCCCTGCGCGCGTGCTCGCAGGCGTTGGCAAGGTCGCCGAAAACCTCGGTATCCGCCTGGCCGGCATGATCAGCAAGCCCGTGCAGGGTCATCATGTCGCTGCACTGCGTCGCTACATGGATAGCACCTGCGATCAAGGCCATCTGCAACCTCGATCCTGTTCCGGTGGCCATTCGGTCAGTGCGCTTACCCGTGCACTGCAGGCGGGCGAGATCCAGGCGTGGTTTCAACCCAAGAAATCCATGCTCGACGGCAGGATCGTCGGTGCCGAGGCCCTGGCCAGGTGGCTGCATCCGGTCGAAGGTCTTTTGTTGCCGCGGGCATTTCTGGCCGATTTGGAATCTGCAAGGCTCGATTTGCCGTTGCTGTACAACATGCTTGAGCAAACGCTCACCGCTCAATCACGCTGGGCCGCAGCAGGATACAGGCTGCCGGTCTCGATCAATCTGCCTACACACCTGCTGGACCGTCCTGATCTGGTCGACACGTTGTACCGAACGGTCCGAGAGCGAGGTGCCGACCCCAGGACCATCACCTTCGAGCTGACCGAAACGTCGACCACCCGACGGTCCAGTGATTACTTTGCAGGGACGTGCCGGCTGCGCATGATGGGCTTCGGCCTGGCCCAGGATGATTTCGGCAAGGGGTACAGTTCCTATTCCAACCTGGTATCCACGCCCTTCACCGAAATGAAGATTGATCGCTCTCTGGTCAGTGGTTGTGCGAGCAATCCTGACATGGCTATCGCTTTGGCCAGTGCCGTCCACCTCGGCCGCGCACTGGGGCTTGTGACAGTAGCAGAAGGCGTTGAAACGCGTGATGAGCTGGAAGTTGTCCGCAAGGCTCAGTGTCATCAGGTGCAGGGGTTCATCATCTCCCCGGCTGTGAACCGAGACGGCATGCTCCCATTGCTGAACGGACAGCTCTCCGAATGAGGGGTGAGTTAGCGAAGAAACGTTTCAGCATCTGCAATGTGCCGCCATATGGCATGAATTTTGTGTCTGTTTGAGCACTCTCATCTTCATAACGTGATGTCGACGATCAACACCATGAAAAATGCCAGCCTGCGCATGGATAAACTTGCGCGCAGCTCTCAGCGCCTGAACAAAGCCATCTTGCTGCTCAGCGGGCTCATGCTGCTGTTGTCCAGTACCTGTTATTGGGCAGTATCGCGCCTTCTGGAATCGGAACAGCAGCGGTTGGAGCTCCATTTTGCCCGGGTGATCGAAATCATCCATGAGCATGAGATCTTCTTGCGCAATCTCGCCAACAGCATGCCAGCCGGTCGCGCGCTTCCTGCGCCGGTGGAGCAGGGCGTCATGATGCTCGATTCGACCAGCGTCGATGGCAAGACACTGGTCAAGGCAAAAGGCTTCGAACTCTCCTTGCCCTTCACCCTGGCCTACACCGGCGACTTTCGGGCTCAGGAGATACGCGGCGCCTTGGGGTTGGGGTTGCGTATGACCGACTACTACGGGGGGTTCTGGGCCCGCTCGTTCTACGCATCGCCTCAGCTGTTCGTGCTCGAACGGGGAACCGGCGCGAGCATTGCCGTCCCCGCGGCTGGCGACCAACGTCAGCATCAGCCGCTGTTGCCTCACCATTATGTGACCGTGGTTGATCGCTTGGAGCACTTACTGGCTCAACCCGACCTGCTACCCGATCAGCATGTCCACTGGGTGCGAGCGCCAGCACGCCTTTACAATGACAACCTGCGCATGGTGGCGCTTCTGAAGTTGGGGGCTGAGCACACCCTCAAGCCGAGTACGACGGGCGACCGGACAATGGTCTTGGCTGCCGTAATGGATACGGAGCAGATCGACGAATTCGAGCGTGTGCTCAGGTTATCGGTCTACAACCAGTTCACCCTGATTTCCCCGGATGGCAAGGTCTTGATGGGAGAGCGCAGCAAGGGTGATCTGGCGCCGCTTGGCCTGAGCTTCAACCGTAGCGGCTTGCGTTTCAAGATGATGTCGTCGTCGGGAGACGCATGGACTGGGCTTTATGCCATCAGTTACGGGGACTTTCTGCGCTACGCCAAATGGCCGCTGCTTGGCCTGGCGTTGACAATCATCGCTGCGATCCTGCTAGGGCTCTGGGTCAATCACTGGTACAAGTCGCGCATTGTTCGGCCCGCCCAACGAGCACAAGTCCGGCTTGCAGAAAGCGAGGCCTTCAGCCGCATCATCCTTCACAACGTGCCGGTCGGGCTGTGCGTCGTGAGGCGACATGATCACAGGGTGTTGTTGGAAAACGAATGCGCGGTACAACTGGGCGTTACCGCAGCGGTGCTGCAACTGCTGCGTGATAACCACGGTGACCAGGCGCCGGGCGAACTGTGCCTGCTGGTGGATGGGCGTTACGTCCAGGTGGTGGCGGTCGCTACCCGTTATGACGGAGAAGACGTGTTTCTATGCGGCTGCAACGACATCACCCGCCACGTTGGCGAGCAATTGCAGCTCAATCAGGCCCACCAGCGTGCAACGGCTGCCAATGAAGCCAAGACCGTTTTCCTGGCCACCATGAGCCATGAGATAAGAACCCCGCTCTATGGTGTGCTGGGCAACCTTGAGCTGCTGTCGCTGACCGAACTCAGCGAACGCCAGAGGCATTACCTGCAAATCATCGAAACCTCGTCGACAGTCCTGTTCCAGCTGATCAGTAATGTTCTGGATGTGACCAAGATCGAGTCTGGGCAGATGGCCTTCGAGCATGCCGCATTCGATCCGCGTCAGCTGGTCGACGATGCGCATGCCAGTTTCGAGGCCACAGCGCAAAGTAAAGGGCTGCAACTTGAGGCTGAAATCGACGCACAAGTGCCTGCACGGGTGGAAGGAGATGCCGGGCGAATCAGGCAGATCCTGCACAACTTGCTGGGCAACGCGATCAAGTTCACCCCCTCCGGACGCGTACGTCTGCGCCTGATCGTTCAAGAGCGAAGCGACCAGGATGTGTTGTTGCAATGGCAAGTGACGGACACCGGAAAAGGTATCCCTGAAAAAGCCCTGGAGCATCTGTTCAAACCGTTCTATCAGGTGTCCGCAGGGCAGGAAGGTGGGGGTGCAGGGCTCGGGCTTTCCATCTGTTCACGCTTGAGTGAGTCGATGGGCGGTACCATGCGCGTGGTCAGTGAGCCCGGTCTGGGGAGCAGCTTTTCCCTGTTCATACGCTTGCCCATTGTGGCCTCCTCGCCGGTCTTGGTGCCTGTGCCGAAAGAGGGTTCGCAGGCGCCGTCTGCGCCGTTGAACTTGAGCGTGTTGGTGGCTGAGGATAACCCAGTCAGCCAGGCGGTCATGCGTGAGCAGCTCGAAGCCATCGGGGCTTACCCAACCGTCGCGGCTGACGGCCACCAGGCACTTCAACTTTGGCAATCCAAGCGTTTCGACATGGTCATCACCGACATCAACATGCCCAGGATGAACGGTTACGAGCTGACCCGCGCGCTGCGAGAGGCAGGTGTCGAAGCGCCCATCATCGGCATCACCGCCAATGCGCTGCGCGAAGAAGGTGAGCGCTGCCTGCAAGCGGGTATGACCGCGTGGATAGTCAAGCCTCTGAGCCTTGGTACCCTTCGGCAGGTACTGATGAACCACTGCCCTGGAACGATTGACACTCACGTTGCACCCGACCCGGGCAGGGATGATTTTTCAGGCTGGATTCAACTGTCCCAGCCCATGCGCCAATTGCTTGCCCAGACGTTGGCCAGCGATATCGAGCAGTTGGAGAAGGGGGTGATCGAGCACGATGCGGTTCTGGTCGAACAACGGTTGCACAGCTTGAGCGGTGCACTGGCCAGCATCAATGCCACGGCGTTGTACGGCGCATGTCAACGGCTGGAAAACATGTTGCAGGAGCTGCCGCTCGACGCACGCCTGGGCGGGCAAGTCCGTGCTCTGTGCAGGCGGCTTGCCAAGGTCGCGCAGCGCTTGTCAGACGAGATTCCCGGATGAGCCTTGTCCCCTAATGGAGTAATTCTGCATGCCTCATCACAAGGTTGTCATCGCTGACGATCATCCCATCGTCCTGCTGGGGGTGCGTGAAGTCGTTCAACGCATCGGGCGCTATAAAGTCGTCGGTCAAGCCACCAACTCATCGGAATTGATCGATCAACTGCGCCTGCACAACCCCCGCACCCTGATCACCGACTTCAATATGCCGGGGGATTGTACCTACGGAGATGGCTTCAAGCTCATCGAGTACATTCTGCGTCACTTCCCGGACACCCAGGTCCTCATTCTGACCATGATTTCCAATGGGTTGATTCTTTCCCGGCTTCAGGAACTGGGTGTGGCAGGGGTCATTCAAAAAAACCACCTGCATGATGAAATCGAAAAAGCGCTGAGTGCCATCCGCAAGCGGCGTCGGTACCGAAGCCCGTTGCCGCCACCTACATCCGTGGTACGCGAAGCAGTGAAGGTCGAGGCCCGCTTCAATCAGCTGTCCCCCAGGGAGCTCGAAGTCGTCCGGCTCTTTGTCACTGGCATGACCGTAGGTGATATCGCGCGGCAACTGTCGCGCAGCAACAAGACAGTCAGCGCCCAGAAGGTGTCGGCGATGCGCAAGCTCAACGTCGACAGTGACCAGGACTTGCTGACTTACTGTATCGAATCCAGGCAGTTTCAGTAACGAGGTTCTGTGCTTGGCGAGGCGTTGCCCAGCCGGTGCGTGGCCCTGATGACACGCGTACAGACGATTGGACCCGCAGCGCAAAAAGCCCAGCTACTCGCTGGGCAATCTATCGGTCTTCAGCCGACGATCATCATTCAAAGCGCTACGCTGGCTTGAGCCAATCTACATTCCGCTCCTGAATGACCAATTTGAGCGAGCGGCCAACTGCATTGGCGTGACATACCGAATAGTCGCCAACAGGGTAGAGCGCATGACGTCCCCACGGCCCTGCCTTGCTTTCCAGTTTGATATCGACCTGGTCACCTTCGCTGGTTGTCAGATCAAACGCGTTACCGCTCGACGCCTCGGTGATTTTCCAAGCGGTAGGGTCTTGCTGCTCGATGCGCTTCACTTCCACCAGACCATGCGTTGTCGCGAAAATCCCCTTACGAAGATGTGCTCCGCTGCGAACGTAGAGGCGGTAGCCGTCCTCACTGTGCCGGAAATACAGCAACAGGGGTAGGACAGCAGAGGATTTCTCGAAATTGACCAGCCCCAGTTCTTGACCGTGGTGCCAATCGTCTTCGGAACAATTCAGTGCACCCAGCGTAGCGGCGCCGTCCACGGCATATCCGGGCGTGGTCAGGGGGCTTGCCAGTACCACATTGTCGTTCGTCATGCTGTCGAAGGTGTTCAACGGGCAATCAGCTGCATGCAGTGTCGCGAGAAAAGAGTGCGCTTTGTGATTCATCGTATACCTCCAGTGTTCATGAATACACTCAGGAGGCTATGCCGACACGCGCGAGGGGACTAACCGGAACGGGTTCCAGACGCAGGATGCAAAAAGCCCGGCACTTGGCCGGGCTTTCCAGTGGGCGATCAGCGATCAGTTGCCGTAGACCGGCAGCTTCTTGCAGATGGCTTTGACCTTCTCGCGCACGGCGTCGATCACCGCTTCGTTGTTCAGGTCGGCAAGGATGTCGCAGATCCAGCCAGCCAGCTCACGGCACTCGGCTTCCTTGAAACCGCGGGTGGTCACGGCCGGGGTGCCGAAACGCAGGCCCGAGGTGACGAACGGAGAGCGCGGGTCGTTAGGAACCGAGTTCTTGTTGACGGTGATGAACGCCTTGCCCAGCGCCGCGTCAGCGTCTTTGCCCGAGATGTCCTGCTTGATCAGCGACAGCAGGAACAGGTGGTTTTCGGTGCCACCGGAAACCACGTCGAAACCGCGCTCGATGAAGACGCTGGCCATGGCCTGGGCGTTTTTCACCACTTGCTGCTGGTAAGCCTTGAACTCCGGCTGCAGGGCTTCCTTGAAGCAGATGGCCTTGGCCGCGATCACGTGCTCCAGTGGGCCGCCCTGGGCGCCTGGGAAGACAGCGGAATTGAGCTTCTTCTCGATCTCTTCGTTCTTGCGAGCCAGGATCAGGCCGCCGCGCGGACCGCGCAGGGTCTTGTGCGTGGTGGTGGTGACGACGTCGGCGAAAGGAACCGGGTTAGGGTAGACACCGGCGGCGACCAGGCCAGCCACGTGCGCCATGTCGACGAACAGGTAGGCACCCACCTTGTCGGCGATGGCGCGGAAGCGGGCGAAGTCCAGCACCTGCGAGTAGGCCGAGAAACCGGCGACGATCATTTTCGGCTTGTGCTCGACCGCCAGGCGCTCGACTTCGTCGTAATCGATCAGGCCGTTGCCATCGATGCCGTACTGCACGGCGTTGTACAGCTTGCCCGACGAGCTAACGGAGGCACCGTGGGTCAGGTGACCACCATGGGCCAGGCTCATGCCCAGGATGGTGTCACCGGCCGACAGCAGGGCCAGGTAGACAGCGGCGTTGGCCTGGGAGCCGGCGTGCGGCTGGACGTTGGCGTAGTCGGCACCGAACAGTTGCTTGGCGCGGTCGATGGCCAGCTGCTCGACGACGTCGACGTATTCGCAGCCACCGTAGTAGCGCTTGCCTGGATAGCCTTCGGCGTACTTGTTGGTCAGTACCGAACCCTGGGCTTCCATGACGGCCGGGCTGGTGTAGTTTTCCGAGGCGATCAGCTCGATATGCTCTTCCTGGCGCAGAGCTTCTTGCTGCATGGCTTCGAAGAGCTCGGCGTCGTACTTGGCAATGGTCAAATCACGGCTGAACATGGCGGTCCTCAAGGATCGGGGGTGAAGTGGGTGGGCATTCTACCCCATTGATCCGCCGCTGGCATATGAAGTGGCATCAAGTCGCGGACCAGTGGGGTTCATGTTGCATCCCGCGCCGTTGCTGGGCTGGGCGGGCATCCGAGTTGACTTTCAGGTCCGGTTTCTGGCGTTGCCTGCGCGTGGTGGCGGGCCGGGCGTGACGGGCCCCGCTGGCGTTTCGGCAGCAGCATGAGGGCAGGGCCAGGGGCGACTCAATTGAACATGAACAACGTCTCATTGGCGAATTGCGCCTCGAACTGATGCGCCGGCATCGGTCGCCCGAACAGGTAGCCCTGTACTTCGTCGCACCCGTGTTCACGCAGAAACTCAAGTTGTTCATGGGTCTCGACGCCTTCGGCGATGACCGCCAGGTTCAGGCTGTGGGCCATGGCGATGATCGCCCTGGCGATCTGCGCATCCTGCTCACCTTCGGGCAGGCCGTCGACGAAGGTGCGGTCGATCTTCAACACATCGATCGGGAACTGCTTGAGGTAGTTGAGCGAGGAATAGCCGGTCCCGAAATCGTCCACCGCGATGCTCAGGCCCAGGTTCTTGAGGCTGGCCAGAATCTGCAGCGCTTCGTTTACTTCGCGCATCAGGATGCTTTCGGTCAGCTCAAGCTCAAGACACGCCGGTGGCAGGCCGCTTTCTTCCAGGATGTTGGCGATCCGCGTGCCCAGTTGACCATCGGAGAACTGGCGCGCGGAAATGTTGACCGACACTTTCGGCACACGCACCTTGGCCTTGTGCCAGGCCTTCAATTGTCGGCTGGCTTCGCGCAGTACCCAGTCACCCACGTCCACCACCAGGCCCAGCTCTTCGATGACGGGAATGAAGTCCCCCGGTGGCACCAGGCCGCGGGTAGGATGCCGCCAGCGTAGCAGTGCCTCGGCGCCGGTCAGGCGCTTGCCGTCGCCGCTGAATTGCGGCTGGTAATACAGAATGAATTCGTTCTGCTCCATGGCATGGCGCAGATCGCTTTCCAGTTCCAGGCGCTCCAGGGCACTGGCGTTCATTTCAGCCTGGTAGAACTGGAAGTTGTTCTTGCCGCGCTCTTTGGCGTGGTACATGGCGGTGTCGGCGTTCTTCATCAATTGGCTCAACTCGCCGCCATCCTGCGGGCTGAGTGCGATGCCGATGCTGGCCGTGACGAAGAACTCGCGGTTCTCCAGCACGAACGGCTTGACCAAGCTGCCCAGGATGTTTTCGGCCACGTGAATGGCGCGGTTCAATGCCAGCTCGCGAGTAGGCCGAGGCTGGAGCAGCAGCGTGAATTCATCGCCGCCCATGCGCGCGACCGTATCGTCCTCGTCCACGCAGGCCAGCAAGCGCAGGGCCATGTCCTTGAGCATGCGATCGCCCGCGGCATGGCCCAGGGAGTCGTTGATGGGCTTGAAACGGTCCAGGTCCAGGAACATCAACACCACCCAGGCCTTCTGCCGCTCGGCCTGCTGCAAGGCGTTGTACAGCCGGTCCTGGAACAACGTACGGTTGGGCAAGTGGGTCAGGGCGTCGTAGTAGGCCAGGCGGTGAATGCGCTGTTCGCTGGCCTTGCGTTCGCTGATGTCGGTAAAGAAGCACACGTAGCTGGCCAGGTCGCCTTCATCGTCCAGCACGGCAGTGATGCCTACCCAGGCCGGGTAGTGATCGCCATCACGGCGCTTGAGCCACACCTCGCCCTCCCAGCTGCCACGCTGGTTGAGCTGCTTGAGAATATAGCGCAGGTGCGCCTGCTGCTGGTCGTTCATCACCAGCATGCTCGGCAGTTGGTCCAGCACCTCGCTGACTGCGTAGCCGCTGACCCGGCTGAAGGCCTCGTTGGCCTGCACGATGTAGCCGGCAGGGTCGGTGATCAGAATGGCCGAAGTCGAGTGCTCGAAAACCGTCGCGGCCATGCGCAGGTCTTTCTCCGCCCGGCGCTGCTGGCTGATGTCGCGACCTACCCCCAGTACGCCCTCGAAACGCTGATCGTCATCCCAGACCAGTACCAGGCGCAACTCGATGGGGATCTTGCGGCCGTCGGCGCGCAGGCAGTCGAACAGGAACAGCTGGGTCGGCAACTGGCCACGCAGTTCGGCCAGTTGAGCCGGATCGTCCATCGCCTTGCTTACCCGCTCCATCAACCCGTAGATGCCAGTGAGCTGGGCGGGGTTGGCGATGATCGAATGCCACCCGTTGGCGAAGATCCAGTCGGCGTGATAGCCCAGCACGCTTTGCACCGAGGGGCTTACGTAGTCGAGCTTGAGCTGGCTGTCGGTGGAGAAGATCACGTCACTGATGCTTTCGGCCAGCATCCGGTAGCGCTGTTCGCTGTCGCGCAGCGACTGGCTCGCCTCGATCTGCACGGTCACGTCCTTGCCCACGCCGATGATGCGCGTCACCCGGCCGTCGGCGTCACGCGCCAGCACCTGCTCGCGTATGTCGTAGCAGCGCCAGTTGCCATCGCGGTGCCGGAAACGCAGCTGGCAATGCAGCGGCAAGTCATGGCCGTTGTCGAGCTGCTGTTGGCGCAGGTCCTGGTAATGCGCAGCGTCTTCGGGGTGCAGCAGCAGCTCCCAGAAGCGGTCGCCCATGCGGGCCAGTTCCGTGCGGTCATACCCCAGCGTCTGGCCCAGGTGACGGTTGCTGAAGATCATCCGCTGGCTGTGGATATCCTGGACGTAGAGCTGATCCGGCACGGTACGCACCACGTCCGACCAGAACCGCTCGCGTTCGAGCAGCGAGAGCTCCACTTTCTTGCGGCTGGTGATGTCGCTGATGCTGAGGATCACGGCCTGGTAATTGCGGCGCAATTGCGGCAGGCGCGCTGTCAGCCACAGGTGCAGCTCGCCGCCATGCGCAGCAGGCAGGCGCACCTCGAGCTCCAGGGACGGGCGTTGGTCGATCAAGGCGTCGAGCAACTGCATACCGACACTGTCCTGGCCGTCGCCGCTGTCGTCGATCAGGCGCTGCCAGGCTTGCTGGTGATCTTCGATATGAAGCAGCTGGCGCGCCACCTGGTTGATTTCGGTGATCTTCAGTTGCGCCAGGAGCGAGCGGCGCAGTTGAGGGTCCAGCATCAGGCTGTGCTTGAGTGCGGCGCGGTTGCGCAGGTGATAGCGGTCCAGTTGGCCGGGCAAGCTGGACAGGTCGAGCACGCACAGGGCCACACCTGTGCCTTCGAAGATCTCTTGATAGCGTCGGCGATCTTCCTGCAAGGCCCGCTGGCGGCGGCGCATGTTGACCAGGGCCAGGACCGGGAGCAGGGCGCAGAACAGCACCAGCAGGCATTTGCCTATCAAGGCAGGCAGCAGGTCGTTGCGCGCCTGTTCAGCATCGAACAGGCCGCGCAGTTGCCAGGCACTATTGTCGATGAACGCCAGCATGACGCTCTGCAAGGGCGCGTCGGGGCGCTCGGAGGCCAGGTAGCGTTGCAGCACCTCGCCCGTACGGCTGTTTTCCAGCAGCCACAACAGCTGATCGGCCTCATGCAGATGGCCAGTAAGCGCGCGGTAGTAATCAGGTGACAAGCGCAGCAGCCAATGGCCTTGGCCTGGCGACTGGCTCAGCAACAGGTACACGCTGGCGTTGCTGGGCGCATTGGTAAAGAAATAGGGCCGCTCCTGGTTGAGCCTCAGCACCTCACCGACGACTGCGTGATCGTCGCTGGCAGGTGCACTGTCGGCAACGATTTGCCCGGCTCCGTCTATCCAGACCACGCTGCGCAGCGCGGGCATTCGTTCGCGCAGCGTATCCACCAAGCCGCCAGCTGTCGGTGCCGCCACGGTGGGATAGGGCTGGAGCAGGTTGATGGCTTGCTGCGCCTTGAGCGCCATGTTCAAACCCAGGTGGTCCGCCAGTTCGGTCGTGTCTTCCAAACGCTTGTCGCGCAGCTCGGCCTGGGTAAGGCTGAACTGCGCGAACAGCTGCCACAGCAGCAACCCGAGCAGAATCAGGGCGAGCAGTGCCAGCGCACCCTTGATCGACCCGCGCAGACTGGCAGCGGGCGCCTTGGACGCGCTACGCGATGACGGCGGTGGAGTGAGTTTGATCAAGCGTCGATCCTGCGATGGGCCTGGCGATGGCAGGGAGGGGTCGGGCATGGCGTATGCTTTTTTTATGAGGTAACCGATGCGCGGTGGCGCACTATAAGCCGACCACTCGAAACCGGCTAGCATGCCTCGCATTATGGCAAAGTGCCAGTGCCATTCATGCTTCCGACCGCTCGTATTCGGCAAGCACGTGCCTGCTGTGCGAGAATGCCGCCCGCTTTACATGACACTGCTTGGGAGATGTTCGGTTTTGGTTACTCATTTTTCCATCAATGGCCTCGATTCCGCCTGTGGGCGCAGCAGTCAGACCCTTGTCAGCTCTGCCGTGACCGAGGACGTATCCTGCAAATCGTGCCAACGCTCGCTGGCAAAGCCCGAGGCGGCCACGTCAACCAAGCGCAAGGCGCCATCGCTGGCCGAGCTGCGCACGTCTGCCAAGGCACCCGTCCCAGCTGCAGTCGTTGCCGACGCACCGCGCCCGGCGGCGGCATCGGTCACGTCCGGCACCTCTGTCAATCGTGTCGCCGCTGCGCAACCTGCGCGCCCGGACGGGTTCTGCGTCAAGTCCGCCTGGGCCGCGCGCCTGGCCGAGCAGGGCGACCGTTGCCGGCTGCCACGGGGCAAGGCGCGCCAGCGTCACGTCTGAACAAGGGCTGCTCGCCAGGCGCGACTACAGGGCAAGGCTGCTGCTGCCGGACCACCGCTTCAGGCCTGCGCCGCCGGCGCGGCGCCTCCTATCAAATACTGCGCGTTGGCGTAGAATGGTCCACTTTGTTCAACGACACCCGACCCCTGGCCGACCCGCTGGGGCGATCGTCGATGTCTTTACCTATCTGAATTAGAGGGCTTGGTTTTGGCTCAATACGTCTACACCATGCATCGGCTGAGCAAGGTCGTGCCGCCGAAGCGGGAAATCCTGAAGAACATTTCCCTGTCGTTCTTCCCTGGCGCCAAGATCGGCGTGCTGGGCCTCAACGGCGCAGGTAAATCGACGCTGCTGCGGATCATGGCGGGCGTCGACAAGGAATTCGACGGCGAAGCCCGTCCGATGCCTGACATCAACGTGGGCTACCTGCCCCAGGAGCCTCAGCTGGACCCGAGCAAGTCGGTCCGTGAGGTGGTCGAGGAAGCCGTCAGCGTCATCAAGGACGCCCAGGCGCGTCTTGACGAGGTCTACGCGGCCTACGCCGAGCCGGACGCCGACTTCGACAAGCTGGCTGCCGAGCAGGCCAAGCTCGAATCCATCCTGCAGGCCGCCGACGGGCATAACCTGGAACGCCAGCTGGACGTCGCCGCCGACGCGCTGCGCCTGCCGGCCTGGGATGCACGCATCGAGCACCTCTCCGGTGGCGAGAAGCGCCGTGTCGCCCTGTGCCGCCTGCTGCTGTCGGCCCCCGACATGCTGCTGCTCGACGAACCGACCAACCACCTGGACGCTGACTCGGTCGCCTGGCTCGAGCGTTTCCTGCACGATTTCCCCGGCACCGTGGTGGCCATTACCCACGACCGTTACTTCCTCGACAACGTCGCAGGCTGGATCCTGGAGCTCGACCGCGGCGCCGGTATTCCCTATGAAGGCAACTATTCGGGCTGGCTGGAAGCCAAGTCCGATCGTCTGGCCCAGGAATCCAAACAGCAGAGCGCCCATGAAAAGGCCATGAAGGAAGAACTGGAGTGGGTGCGCAAAGGCGCCAAGGCCCGCCAGTCCAAATCCAAGGCACGTCTGCAGCGTTTCGAGGAACTGCAGTCGCAGGAATTCCAGAAGCGCAGCGAAACCAACGAGATCTACATCCCGGCCGGTCCGCGTCTGGGCGACAAGGTCATCGAATTCAAGAACGTCACCAAGGGTTATGGCGACCGCGTCCTGATCGACAACCTGTCCTTCGCCATGCCCAAGGGTGCGATCGTGGGCGTGATCGGGGGTAACGGCGCCGGTAAATCCACCCTGTTCCGCATGCTCATGGGCAAGGAGCAGCCGGATTCGGGCAGCATCGAGATCGGTGAAACCGTGCAACTGGCGTGTGTCGACCAGAGCCGCGAGGACCTGGACGGCGCCAAGACCGTGTTCCAGCAGATTTCCGACGGCTCGGACATGATCCGTATCGGCAACTACGAAATCCCATCGCGCACTTACGTGGGCCGCTTCAATTTCAAAGGGGGCGACCAGCAGAAGTTCGTCAAGGACCTCTCGGGCGGTGAACGTGGCCGTCTGCACCTGGCCCTGACCTTGAAAGAGGGCGGCAACGTCCTGCTGCTCGACGAACCGTCCAACGACCTCGACGTCGAGACCTTGCGTTCCTTGGAAGAGGCACTGCTGGACTTCCCCGGCGCCGCCATCGTGATTTCCCACGACCGTTGGTTCCTGGACCGCGTCGCGACTCACATCCTGGCATACGAAGACGACTCGAACGTGGTGTTCTTCGAAGGCAACTACACCGAGTACGAAGCCGATCGCAAGAAGCGCCTGGGTGATGCCGCCGCACAGCCGCACCGTGTGCGTCACAAGAAGCTGGCGAAATAAGCCAGCGTCTGCTGCACAGAAATGGGGCCCTCAGGGGCCCCATTTTCGTGCGTGCTTCACAATTTGTTCGGATTCTGTCCATAGGTCATGAAGGGCTACGGCAGGCCTTCTGGTAGCTGACATCTAGTGGGCCGCGCCTGAGTTGCCGTCTGAGCGGTTTGTATACATTTACATAAAACGCACCAAATTATTTCAATAAAACGACATTTCGCCCTGTTGCAGGGCAATTGCTTCTTGGTACATTCGGGAAAAACCAATAAGTCCAATCCTCTTGGTGAGATGTCTACCATGATCGAATCCGTCGACAATTTCCTTGCACGCCTGCAACAGCGTGACCCTGGCCAACCCGAGTTTCACCAGGCCGTCGAAGAAGTGCTGCGCACCTTGTGGCCCTTTCTGGAAGCCAACCCTCACTACCTGCAAGCGGGCATTCTCGAGCGCATGGTCGAGCCTGAGCGTGCAGTGTTGTTCCGGGTGTCGTGGGTGGACGATCACGGCAAGGTTCAGGTCAACCGCGGTTACCGTATCCAGATGAACAGCGCCATTGGCCCCTACAAGGGCGGCCTGCGCTTCCACCCTTCGGTGAACCTCAGTGTTCTGAAATTCCTCGCATTCGAGCAAGTCTTCAAGAACTCCCTGACCTCGCTGCCCATGGGCGGTGGCAAGGGTGGGTCTGACTTCGATCCCAAGGGCAAGAGCGACGCCGAAGTGATGCGCTTCTGCCAGGCCTTCATGAGCGAGCTGTACCGTCACATCGGTGCCGACTGCGATGTTCCGGCCGGGGACATCGGAGTAGGGGCGCGCGAGATCGGCTATATGTTCGGGCAATACAAGCGTCTGGCCAACCAGTTCACCTCCGTGCTGACCGGCAAGGGCATGACCTATGGCGGCAGCCTGATTCGTCCGGAAGCCACGGGCTATGGCTGTGTGTATTTTGCCGAGGAGATGCTCAAGCGCCAGGGCCAGCGCATCGACGGCCGTCGCGTGGCGATCTCGGGCTCGGGCAACGTCGCGCAATACGCCGCGCGCAAGGTGATGGACCTGGGGGGCAAGGTGATCTCGCTGTCTGATTCCGAAGGTACCTTGTACGCCGAAGCGGGCCTCACCGACGCGCAGTGGGAAGCGGTGATGACCCTCAAGAACGTCAAGCGCGGCCGCATCAGCGAGCTGGCCGGGCAATTCGGCCTGGAGTTCCGCAAGGGCCAGACGCCGTGGAGCCTGGCCTGCGACATCGCGCTGCCATGCGCGACGCAGAACGAACTGGACGTCGAGGATGCCAAGGCACTGTTGGCCAACGGCTGTATCTGCGTCGCAGAAGGCGCCAACATGCCCACGACCCTGGCGGCTGTGGACATCTTCCTTGAAGCTGGCATCCTCTATGCGCCGGGCAAGGCGTCCAATGCGGGTGGCGTTGCGGTGTCGGGCCTGGAAATGTCGCAGAACGCCATGCGCTTGCTGTGGACTGCTGGCGAAGTGGACAGCAAGCTGCATGGCATCATGCAGTCGATTCACCACGCCTGCGTTCACTATGGTGAAGAGGGCGATGGCCGGGTCAACTATGTCAAAGGGGCCAACATTGCGGGCTTCGTGAAGGTGGCCGATGCGATGCTGGCCCAAGGGGTCGTCTGATCGCGTGAGGCTTGGCAGCCCATCGTCGGTACACCAGTTACAGGCATATTGGAGAGGTCTCGCCGGGTCGGCTGCGGTGGGCTGTCAGCCCGCCCCTTCGATCTCGATGATCTCGATAGCCTGTTCACCGACGGGGCGGCGCCATGTCACCTCATCTCCCGGGGCTGCGCCCAGCAAGGCCCTGCCCAGGGGTGAGCCCCAGTTGATCAATCCACGCGCCGCGTCAGCCTCATCTTCGCCTACCAGGCACACCAAGTGTTCCTGGTCCTGATCGTCGATGAACCTGACGCGGCTGCCTATCTGCACTTTTTCGGTGGACAGGGCTGTCGGCACCACTTGGGCACTGTGTACCCGCGCGGCGAAATACCGCAGATCACGCTCGATTTCGGCCAATCGCTGTTTGTCGGCACGCTCGCCCTGAGCCTGCAACTCACTGCGCAACGTATTGAGTTCGGTCAGCCGTTGCTGCAGTTGGCGCAGGCCGTTGGCGGTGACGTAATTGGGCTGGTCGCTGACACGCCGCTCGACGGGTTGGTCGGCCTGGGCGGCGGCCTGGTCTTCGTTGACAAATGCTCGGCTCATGAGTGCCTCCTTGTGCAGAAGACCATCATGGCAGGGGCGGGGTTTCAAGCAATGCCCACCTGCGACGTCTTCAACGCCAGGCGCGGGCAGCGCCGCGGTCTTTCTCCTGCTGCCACTCACGGTCCCGTTCGTCCCAGAAACGCTCGTGGTAGCGCTGCTGTTCGGCCCGCTCCTGCATGGCCTGGCATTGGCGAAAGCCATCGTCCCAGCCGGACTCGTACTGCCGTTCTTGAAGGTAGCGCGGCACGTTCTTGCGAAAATCACCTGCCGGCACGCCCGCGGCCTGACGGCCGCTGCTGCACCCGTCCTCGAAGCCATCGGCGTAGGCAGGGGGAAACCCCTGGCCAAGCATCTGCTCGTGAGTCGTTTCGCACCCCGACAGCAGCATCGCCACGCACAGACCCAACCAGAACCGCCACATAGACCTTGCCCTCATGCCGTCCAGGTGAAGTCTAGAGGGCCAGTTGTGGGCGTGCTGTCAAAACCGTGTCAAAGACTGGTTGAGGCGGGCCACAGGCCGGAACATCGCCGTAAACATGAACGCTTTCACACCAGACCAGACCCTCAGTAGTGATACCACTTCACTTCCAGCATCACCTCGTTCTGCGCCGTGGACAGGTGGCTGAACTGGCGCGAGGCACTCAGGCGCAGTCCCAGGTTCTGGCTGATTTCCCACTGCTGGTTCAGGCTGACGCTACGGCGCACTTCGCCATTGGTGAAGTAATCGCCCTTGGCCTCCAGCGTCATGTTGCCAAGCCCATTGCGCCACAGCAGCCCGCCATTGAAACCTGCGGCAGGTGCGATGAACTGCGCGAAGTCATTGTGGTGTTCTACACGGACTGTACCCAGTGCAAAGCCCAGCAAGTCATCACCCAGCTGCCAGGTGCCACCGGCGCCACCATTGACGTGGCTCACCAGCACCTCGTCATCGTGTTTGCCCGGCACCCGCTCAAGGCCGCCGGCCACTTGCCACGACCACGGCTTGAGCAGTTCGTTGCGCGGTGTCAGCGAACGAATGGTCGCCAGGTCCAGGCGTTGCACTTGCCAGTCATTGCCTTCGTACTGGCGCACTTTCAGTTGCAAGATCTCGATCTGCGCCCCCAATGGGAAGCCGTAGGCGTTGTCGTTGAGATCATGGTAAGCCATGCGCAGGCCATATTCGGCATAGGCGCGGTCTTCGCGCGTGCCCACGCCCAACTGCCAGGTACGCGAGTCATGGCCGTCCTCGGGCAACCCCGGGCGCTCGATGGCCAACGGCGGCGGCGGGTTGCTGTTGATCGCGCGTAGCAGTTCGAAGCTGCGCTTGGCCTGACCGGGGTCACGTTCCTGGCCATTGGCGCGGTAGCGCTCAAGGCGGTAGGCAGCGTCTTGTATCAAGGCCTGCCGCTCGCGGGGCAGGGCCTTGAACGCGGGGTTTTGCAATTGCGCAGTGTCGGCGCTTACGGCCAGCACCTGGCGTTTCTCGTCATGGTCCAGTGGCGCTGCACGCGCCAGCAGTTCGCGCTCGCGCGAGGGGCGGTAGAGTTCACTGGCGACCAAGCCTGATTGTTTCACCGCCTTCACGGTGTCGGTCGGTATGGCGGTCAGCGGGAACTGCGAGGTCAGGTCCAGGCCTGGCCGAGCCACCTGCAGCAACTCCAGCAGGCGATAGGAGCAGTTCTCGTCGAAGAAGAAGTAGTCGAACTGAATCTGTTTCAGTTCCCAGACGTGCTCGACCATGCGGCCTGTTTCTTCCGGCGTGAGGTCTAGCTGGTATTCCCACAGGTCGCGGTTTTCCAGGCTGCGGTATTCCGACAGTTTCTCCTGATAGGGCATCAGCGCGAACAGGCCGGGATAACCACCGGCCAACCCTTTCCAGGCATACAGAATGCTGTTGTCGCTGCCTTCGATGTACGCGCCGAAGTTGATCGCGTAGCTGAGCAGCGTGGTGGCGTCACTGCGGGTAGTGGACTGGTCGATGCGCAGCAGCGTGTGCCCGAACATCGACGAGGGGCTGTTCAGGTAGGCAGCCGGGAAGATCAACGCAGCGCTGTGCGGGTCGATCGACTGGTACCAGGTCTTGAATTCCTGGCACTGGGGTTGCGGCAAATCCTGTAGGCCAAGTTGCTCTTTCAGCCAGCGAGTGCGGGCCGGGAATACACACTGAGCGTGCTTGTCGCCCAGGCTTGCCGGGGCATACAGCGCCTGCACCGTCGCTTTCAGCTCACGGTCCGGATGGTGTGCGCCATCGTGGGCAAGGAAGAATGCGTCATCGTCTACGTAGCTGCGCCAGCCACCGAGCTTACCGGTTTCGTAATGGCCCAAAGCAATCCAGTAGGGGGTACTGGCCAGTTGCTGGAGACGGCCTTGATCCAGCATCGGCGCAGCATGAACAGGGGCGCAGAACAACAGCGCCAGAGAGGCAAGGCGTTTGAGCATATCGGGCAACTACTTCCAGACGATGCCGAAGAAAGAGAGACCCGCCCCGGAACCGGGGCGGGAAACGCGCGTTTAGGCTTCGGTAGCGTACTTGGCCAGGCGTGGGTCGTTCTTCAGAACGGCCAGGGTGTTGCTGTGCACGGTTTCAGCATTGACATCGGCGCTGCTGAAGATCTGGTTGAAGTGATCGTGGGTGACCGATGCGAAGTGCGCACGGTCTTCCGGCGCCACGCCCAGTACCACGGCGTAGGTGGTCAGTGCTTCACCCTGACCCATGGCCATGTCTTCGGAAAGCTCGTTCATCATGCCGTTCATGGCGAACCACGATTTGCCGCCGTAGGTCAGTGCAGACTTGGTGGAGCAGCCGTTGGTGCCGGAGGTCATGCCGAAGGTGGCGTTACCGGAAGTGCCGTTGGTGGTGGAAGCCAGGAAGTGTGCCGGAGTGCCGCGCTGGCCTTCGAACAGCATGTTGCCCCAGCCGCAATTCGGGCCGCCTGGCGCGTCGGCCATGGCGTTGAGCGAAGCGACGGTGAACAGAGTACCCAGAAGAATCCGTTTCATAGCATTTATTCTCTATTTGACTTAAACCAAGGGTCAGGTTTCTGGCAACTCGGGTGCCAGGTCGGGAAAGCATTTCACCCACCCGCGCAAGTTGGAGTTTAGGCATGTTCCAAAGGTTGCGTTACCGATTGCGAAAAATTTGCTTGTACAAGACACCGTCGCGCCTGCGACATAAATCCCGAGGAGCCTTGCAACCCGCGCGCAGGCAGCGCCAGAATGCTGCGTATCTGCCCCGCCGAAGTAAGGAAACCCAATGCCCGATCCTGTCGCTGCGCGCCTGCGTCTTGCGCCTGAAGCCCTCACCCGGCGTTTCTCTCCCGAGCAGTTTGCTTTCACCAATACCGACGATCTGGAGCCGTTTCGCGGCGTACTGGGCCAGGAGCGTGCTGTCGAGGCCCTGCAATTCGGCGTGGCCATGCCGCGCCCCGGCTACAACGTATACGTGATGGGCGAGCCCGGTACCGGCCGGTTCTCGTTCGTCAAGCGTTACCTCAAGGCGGAGGGCAAGCGTCAGCAGACCCCATCCGACTGGCTTTACGTCAACCATTTCGACGACACCCGCGAGCCGCGAGCCCTGGAATTGCCATCGGGCAGTGCCGGGGACTTCATCGCTGACATGAACGGGTTGATCGACAACTTGCTGGCGACATTCCCGGCCGTGTTCGAACACCCCTCGTACCAGCAGAAAAAAGGCGCCATCGACCGCGCCTTCAACCAGCGCTACGACCGCGCGCTGGATGTGATCGAGCGCGCTTCGCTGGAAAAGGACGTGGCCTTGTACCGCGATGCCAGCAACGTGGCCTTCACGCCGATGGCAGACGGCAAGGCCCTGGATGAGGCCGAGTTCGCCCAGTTGCCTGAGCACGTGCGCGAACAGTTTCACGAAGACATCGCCCTGCTCGAGGAGCGTTTGAACGAAGAGCTGGCCAGCCTTCCGCAATGGAAGCGTGAGTCGAACAACCAGTTGCGCCAGCTCAACGAAGAAACCATTACCCTGGCACTTGAGCCTTTGCTCGCACCGCTGTCGGAAAAGTACGCCGAGAACGCTGCCGTGTGTGCCTACCTGCAATCGGTGCAACTGAACCTGTTGCGCACGGTGGTCGAGCAACTGGTCGAGGACAGCAAGACAGACGCCGTGGCGCGCAAGATGCTCGAGGAGCAGTACGCACCCAGCCTGGTCGTGGGCCATCATCATGACGGCGGGGCGCCGGTGGTGTTCGAGCCGCACCCGACCTACGACAACCTGTTCGGTCGCATCGAGTACAGCACCGACCAGGGCGCGCTCTACACGTCGTACCGGCAGTTGCGTCCGGGAGCCCTGCACCGGGCCAACGGCGGCTTCCTGATCCTGGAAGCCGAGAAAATGCTGGGTGAGCCCTTTGTCTGGGATGCGCTCAAGCGCGCCCTGCAATCGCGCAAGCTCAAGATGGAGTCACCCTTGGGCGAGCTTGGCCGGGTGGCGACCGTCAGCCTTACCCCGCAGGTGATCCCGCTAAACGTCAAGCTGGTGATCATCGGCTCGCGTCAGTTGTATTACGCGCTGCAGGACCACGACCCGGACTTCCAGGAGATGTTCAGGGTGCTGGTGGATTTCGACGAAGACATGCCCATGGTCGACGAGAACCTGGAGCAGTTCGCCCAACTGCTGCGCACCCGTACCAACGAGGAGGGCATGGCGCCCTTGACCAGCGACGCCGTGGCCCGGCTAGCGACCTACAGCGCTCGCCTGGCTGAAAACCAGGCACGGCTCTCGGCCCGGATCGGCGACCTGTTCCAGCTGGTCAGCGAGGCCGACTTCATTCGTCAGCTGGCCAACGACGAAATGACCGATGCTGGCCATATCGAACGTGCACTCAAGGCCAAGGCCACACGCACCGGGCGGGTCTCGCAGCGGGTGCTGGACGACATGCTGGCCGGCATCATCCTGATCGACACTCAGGGCGCGGCCATCGGCAAGTGCAATGGCCTGACCGTGCTGGAGGTGGGCGACTCGGCATTCGGCATGCCCGCGCGTATCTCGGCCACCGTGTACCCGGGCGGTAGCGGTATCGTCGACATCGAGCGCGAGGTAAACCTGGGCCAGCCTATCCACTCCAAGGGGGTGATGATCCTGACCGGCTACCTGGGCAGCCGCTATGCCCAGGAATTCCCGCTGGCGATCTCGGCCAGCATCGCCCTGGAGCAATCCTACGGTTACGTGGACGGCGACAGCGCCTCGCTAGGTGAGGCCTGCACGTTGATCTCGGCCCTTTCGCGCACCCCGCTCAAGCAGTGCTTCGCGATCACCGGTTCCATCAACCAGTTCGGTGAAGTGCAGGCTGTCGGGGGTGTGAACGAGAAGATCGAAGGGTTCTTCAGGCTCTGCGAAGCCCGTGGCCTGACCGGTGAGCAGGGGGTGATCATCCCGCGCGCCAACGTGGCCACGCTCATGCTCGACGAACGTGTGTTGCAGGCGGTCGAGAGTGGCACCTTCCATGTGTATGCGGTCAGCCAGGCAGATGAGGCGTTGAGCCTGCTGGTAGGCGAGGAGGCGGGTGTGCCTGACGAGAAAGGGCAGTTCACCGAGGGTAGCGTCAATGCACGCGTCGTCGAACGGCTGCGCGAGATTGCCGAGATGATCAGTGAGGAAGACATCGAGAAGGCGGAAAAGGAGCGCCTTGAAGAGGTGATCGCGCAAGCCAAGCCTGCTTGAGTCAAGAAACCGGCGCTGGCGGCCAATGGCTACCGTTCGGCGCCGGTTTTCCATCTTGTGCTGACGCTCTTCTATGCTGAACCAAGGACGACATCAGTGTTCAGGATGAAGACAGCCCGTTTGCTGGGCTGAACGGAGCTTTCGGAGGACGCGGCCATGCGCAACCTCAGCCTTACACGTCAGTGCCTGGGCCTTGTGACCCGCATCGAATGCAGTATCCGGCCACTGGCTGGCGATACCGGTATGTGGACGCTGCTGTTCGCCGCCGGCATGGCCGGTGAGCAACCCTCGGCAGTAAAGGCCCAAGGGCCGTTTCACGGGCCGCAGGTGGCCGAGTCCGTGCTCAATGCCATCGTCGACAGCCTGACCCTGCACGGGTATCAGCTCAACGAAGACCCGCCCATCTGGTGCCTGCACCTGCAGGCGCAGTTGCGGCGCATGAACGGCGAGCGCACCAAAAACCTGGGCGACTACCAGTTCCATCCTGAGACCTGAACAGGCCGGGACGGTCATCCAGCTTTTGCTGCATGAGGCGGCTGGCTATACTCGCGGTCGTTTTTCCAGCCACCTACGAGTCCCCATCCTCCATGGAACGTATTCTCGAAAATGCGATGTATGCCTCCCGCTGGCTGCTCGCCCCCATCTACTTCGGCCTGTCCCTGGGCCTGCTGGCCCTTGCGCTGAAATTCTTCCAGGAAGTGGTCCATGTCCTGCCCAACGTCTTTGCCTTGAGCGAAGCCGACCTGATCCTGGTGATCCTGTCGCTGATCGATATGTCGCTGGTCGGCGGGCTGTTGGTCATGGTGATGATTTCCGGCTATGAGAACTTCGTTTCGCAGCTGGATATCGACGAGAGCAAGGAAAAGCTCAACTGGCTCGGCAAGATGGACTCCTCCTCGCTGAAGATGAAGGTGGCTGCGTCGATCGTGGCCATCTCGTCCATCCACCTGTTGCGGGTGTTCATGGATGCCCAGAACATCTCCACCGATTACCTGATGTGGTACGTCATCATCCACATGACCTTCGTGGTCTCGGCGTTCTGCATGGGTTACCTGGACAAGCTCACCAAGCACTAGCCTCGACTTCAGCTGCACGCGGGGGTCTGCCGCGTGCAGCTAGGTGCCTCTCGATATGCTAGGCTGCTCGCCCTTTTCATCAAGGGCGTGGCTGCGCTGCGCCCTGCAGTGGAGCATGACAATGTCCGAGATCAACCTGTCTACCGACGAAACCCGCGTCAGCTACGGCATCGGCCGTCAGCTGGGTGGCCAGCTGCGCGACAACCCGCCGCCAGGGGTGAGCCTGGAAGCGATCGTGGCCGGCCTGACCGACGCCTTCAACGGTGCAGACAGCCGCGTCAGCGAGGCCGATCTGTCGGCCAGCTTCCAGGTTATCCGTGAAGTGATGCAAGCCCAGGCAGCCGCCAAGGCCGAGGCTGCAGCGGCTGCCGGCAAGCAGTTCTTGGCCGACAACGCCAAGCGCGACGGCATCGTCACCCTGGATTCGGGCTTGCAGTACGAAGCGCTGAACACCGGTGAAGGCGCCAAGCCATCGCGCGAAGACCAGGTGCGTGTGCACTACCACGGCACCCTGATCGACGGCACCGTGTTCGACAGCTCGTACGATCGTGGTCAGCCGGCCGAATTCCCGGTTGGGGGCGTGATCGCAGGTTGGACCGAAGCCCTGCAATTGATGAGCGCCGGCAGCAAGTGGCGCCTGTATGTGCCAAGCGAATTGGCCTACGGTGCCCAGGGTGTCGGCAGCATCCCGCCGCACAGCGTACTGGTGTTCGACGTCGAATTGCTCGACGTTCTGTAATACCGCTGGGGCCGCATTGCGGCCCTTTCCCAGCTCGCCAGATGTGTCAGTTCCAGTCTGTCCCCATCGGGCGCAACGCCCGTGCGTAGC
This sequence comes from Pseudomonas fulva NBRC 16637 = DSM 17717, assembly GCF_000730565.1. Lineage (GTDB taxonomy): Bacteria > Pseudomonadota > Gammaproteobacteria > Pseudomonadales > Pseudomonadaceae > Aquipseudomonas > Aquipseudomonas fulva. The sequence goes on from NZ_BBIQ01000017.1 coordinate 78,385, forward strand.
AGAACAGAAACAGGTTGCGCACCAGCTCCTTCAGTACCCCAGGCTCATTCGAATTCAGCCCGCGCAGGTCCAGGTCGCCCTGGTCGCGCAGTTCATCCAGCGCCTCTGCTTCGAGCACCGCGCACACCTCACCGGTCTCCCGATGAAGAATGCGCAGGTATGGGTGAGGGCGGTCCAGCCAGGCATCGATCAGATAAGTCATGACTATTCTCCTTGGATAACTTTCCAATGAGAATAATTCTTATTATCAAAATAGCAAGAACCAATTGGCGGATCTGGATGAAATCAGACCTTGCGCACGAATTCCGATTTCAGCTTCATCGCGCCAATACCGTCGATCTTGCAGTCGATATCGTGGTCACCGTCGCACAGGCGGATGTTCTTGACCTTGGTGCCGACCTTGACCACCAGGGACGAGCCCTTGACCTTCAAGTCCTTGATCACGGTCACGGTGTCGCCGTCCTGTAGCACATTGCCGACGGAATCTTTTTTCACCACGTCGTCATTGGCAGATTCGGCTTCGCCGCTGGCCGACCACTCGTGGGCACATTCAGGGCAGATCAGCTGCGTGCCATCCTCGTAGGTGTATTCGGAATTGCATTTGGGGCAGGGTGGCAACGTACTCACTTGGGTTCCTCGAACAGACAGGCGGAAAAAGCCGCCATTGTAGAAGGTCTGGTTTCAGAAGTGATTATGTCCGGACAAAAGTCCGCAGCGGTTCGAGGGACGAACCGCGTGTGGGGAAGGGACGTGCCGTTAGTGAGTGCGTGCGACGGCGAACTGGCTGAGTTCGACCAGCGCATCCCGGTATTCGCTGGCAGGGAGCACTTCCAGGCACTCGATGGCGCGCTTGACGTAATCCTGCGCCAGGGCTGCGGTGTACTTGAGCGCACCCGATGCCTCTACCGCAGCGCGGATCTGCTCCAGGTCTTCAAGGCCGCCTTTCTGGATGGCCTGGCGTACCAGTGCTGCTTGCTCGGCAGTGCCCTCGCGCATGGTGTAGATCAAGGGCAGGGTGGGCTTGCCCTCGGCCAGGTCGTCGCCCACGTTCTTGCCCAGTGCCTCGGCGTCACCTTCATAGTCGAGCAGGTCGTCGACCAACTGGAAAGCCACGCCCAGGTGGTCACCGAACATGCGCAAGGCCTCGCGCTGGGCATCGGAAGCCTGGGCCAGGGCCGCAGCACTGTGGGTGGAGGCTTCGAACAGCATGGCGGTCTTGCCGCGGATGACGTCCATGTAGACGTCCTCGGTGGTGCTGGCGTCGCGAACCCGCGACAGCTGCAGCACTTCACCCTCGGCAATGACCCGGGTCGCCCTGGACAGGATCTGCATGACCGGCATCGACCCCAGCTCGACCATCATCTCGAACGAGCGGGAATAGAGGAAATCACCGACCAGCACGCTTGGGGCGTTGCCCCACAGGGCGTTGGCCGTGGAGCGGCCGCGGCGCATGCCCGACATGTCGACCACGTCATCGTGCAGCAGGGTGGCGGTGTGCAGGAATTCGATGGTTGCCGCCAGCAGCCGCAGGTCGTCGCCCCGGTGGCCCAGGGCCTTGCCGCACAGCAACACCAGCAATGGGCGCAGGCGCTTGCCACCGGCCGACGTGATATAGTCGCCGATCTTCGATACCAGCGGCACGCGCGAGGTCAGCTGCTTCTTGATGATCTCGTCGACGGCGCTGAAATCGTCAGCCACCGCACGGTAGAAGGTTTGGGGTTGCATCGGCTGCTCCAGTGAGGTTGCGCGGCATGCTAGGTTGCGGGTCCCGGTGTGTCAAGGCACGGTGCCAGTCGGTCGGGCGCTGCACTTGCAAGCAAAACCTGTGTTGCGTACAATCGCGCACCCTAACTTCCTGGGCAGCACCTGCCTTACGCAATTGCGCCGGGCCGTTCCAGCCCTGTGCAGCCATGCCAGCCAATACTCATCATATAAAGCGCTGGGTGAGCAGGATTATCGGAGAAATACCATGTCTTACGCAGTAATCGTTACCGGCGGCAAGCAGTACAAAGTCGCTGAAGGTGAATTCCTCAAGGTCGAGAAACTGGAAGTCGCCACTGGCGAATCCGTGACTTTCGATCGCGTTCTGCTGGTCGCCAACGGTGAAGAAGTCACCATCGGTGCTCCAGTTGTTGCTGGCGCTAAAGTAGTGGCCGAAGTCGTTTCGCAAGGCCGCCACGACAAGGTTCGCATCATCAAGTTCCGTCGTCGTAAGCACCACATGAAGCGCATGGGCCACCGCCAGTGGTTCACCGAGATCAAAATCACCGGCATCCAGGCTTAATCCCCTAGATCCCCTGAATTTATTTGGAGAATTGAACCATGGCTCACAAGAAGGCTGGTGGTAGTACTCGTAACGGTCGCGACTCAGAATCGAAACGCCTTGGCGTGAAGATGTATGGCGGCCAGGTTATCAAGCCAGGCAACATCATCGTCCGCCAGCGCGGCACCGAATTCCACCCAGGCTACGGCGTGGGCATCGGTAAAGATCACACCCTGTTCGCCAAGATCGAAGGCGTGATCAAGTTCGAGAAGAAAGGCGAGTTCAACCGCCGTTACGTGAGCATCGTCGCAGCCTAATCGCGACGTCGCTCCAGAAGCCCCGTCATGCGACGGGGCTTTTTCGTTTGTGGTGAGCCTCTTGCAAAGCTGTTTGTATGGGTTGCCGGCGTGGGTTTCTACGGTCGTACGGGGCCGCCGCGCTCATTTTTGCAAGAGCCTCATGTTTATCAGTGTTCAACTCGTCGGAAGGCGAGAGGCGGTTTTTGAATGAAGTTTGTTGACGAAGTATCCATTCGGGTCAAAGCCGGTGACGGCGGTAACGGTTGCATGAGCTTCCGTCGCGAGAAGTTCATCGAGAACGGTGGCCCCAACGGCGGCGATGGCGGTGACGGTGGTTCGGTGTTCATGGTGGCAGACGAGAACCTCAACACCCTGGTCGACTATCGCTACACCCGTCACCACGAAGCTCAGCGCGGCGCCAATGGCGGCAGCACCGACTGCACCGGCAAGAAGGGTGAAGACCTGTTCCTGCGTGTGCCGGTGGGCACCACGGTCATCGATGCCTCCACGCAGGAAGTGATCGGTGACCTGGTCAAGCCGGGGCAGAAGCTGATGGTCGCTCAGGGCGGCTGGCACGGCCTTGGCAACACCCGTTTCAAATCCAGTACCAACCGCGCACCGCGCCAGACCACTCCAGGTAAACCGGGTGATCAGCGCGACCTGAAGATGGAAATGAAAGTGCTGGCCGATGTAGGCCTGCTGGGCCTGCCGAATGCGGGCAAGAGCACCTTCATCCGCTCGGTATCGGCCGCCAAGCCGAAAGTGGCCGATTACCCGTTCACCACCCTGGTGCCAAACCTGGGCGTGGTCAGTGTCGACCGCTGGAAAAGCTTCGTCATCGCCGACATTCCTGGGCTGATCGAAGGTGCCTCCGACGGTGCTGGCCTGGGCATTCGCTTCCTCAAGCACCTGGCGCGTACCCGTGTTCTGCTGCACCTGGTGGACATGGCGCCGCTGGACGAGAGCAGCCCGGCCGATGCCGCCGAAGTCATCGTCAACGAGCTGACCCGCTTCAGCCCGTCGCTGGCTGAGCGTGAGCGCTGGTTGGTGCTGAACAAGGCCGACATGGTCATGGACGACGAGCGCGACGAGCGGGTCAAGGAAGTGGTCGAGCGCCTGCAGTGGGAGGGCCCTGTGTATGTGATCTCGGCCATCTCCAAGCAAGGTACCGAAAAGCTCAGCCACGACCTGATGCGCTACCTCGAAGACCGCGCCGACCGCCTGGCCAACGACCCGGCCTATGCCGAGGAGCTGGCTGACCTCGACCAACGCATTGAGGACGAGGCTCGCGCCCAGTTGCAGGCCCTGGACGATGCCCGCACCTTGCGCCGCACCGGTGTCAAGAGCGTGCACGACATCGGCGATGACGATGACTGGGATGATGATTTCGAGGACGACGAAGACGGTCCGGAAATCATTTACGTGCGCGACTGATCGGTTGCAGTACACTAAACGCCGCTCGCTTGAGCGGCGTTTTTGTATCCACGGTATCTACAGATTCGACATAGGTTGGAAGACGATGCGAAGCAAGGTGACGGGCGCCAGGCGCTGGGTCGTGAAGATTGGCAGTGCGCTGCTGACCGCCGATGGCAAAGGCCTCGATCGCGGCGCCATGGCCGTGTGGGTCGAGCAGATGGTCGCGCTGCGTGAGGCGGGCGTGGAGTTGGTGCTGGTCTCCTCGGGCGCCGTGGCTGCCGGCATGAGCCAGCTGGGCTGGACGTCACGCCCCAGTGCGATGAACGAGCTGCAGGCAGCAGCGTCCATCGGCCAGATGCGCCTGGTGCAGGCCTGGGAGTCGAGTTTTGGCGAGCACGGCAAGCATACCGCGCAGATCCTGCTGACCCATGACGACCTGTCCGACCGCAAACGCTACCTCAATGCGCGCAGCACCCTGCGCACCCTCGTCGAGCTGGGCGTGGTGCCGGTGATCAACGAAAACGACACAGTGGTGACCGACGAGATTCGCTTCGGTGACAACGACACTCTGGCGGCGTTGGTGGCTAACCTCGTGGAAGCCGACCTGCTGGTGATCCTGACCGACCGTGACGGCATGTTCGATGCCGACCCGCGCAACAACCCCGATGCGCAACTGATCTTCGAAGCCCGTGCCGATGACCCGGCGCTGGACGCCGTGGCGGGCAGCACCGGTGGTGCACTGGGGCGCGGCGGTATGCAGACCAAGCTGCGCGCTGCACGCCTGGCGGCACGCTCTGGTGCCCATACCATCATCATTGGCGGGCGCATCGAGCGCGTGCTCGATCGTCTCAAGGCCGGTGAGCGGTTGGGCACCTTGTTGTCGCCTGAGCGCGGCATGCTGGCAGCCCGCAAGCAGTGGCTGGCGGGTCATCTGCAGACCCGCGGCACGCTGGTGTTGGACGAGGGAGCGGTACAGGCGCTGCGCCAGGCCAACAAGAGTTTGCTACCAGTGGGCGTCAAGGCTATCCAGGGCAGCTTCCGACGTGGCGAGATGGTGGTGTGCGTGGGCCCTGACGGGTTGGAAGTGGCCAGGGGCCTGGCTAACTACAGTGCCCTGGAAGCGCAGAAGATCATTGGACAATCCTCCGACGCCATCGCGACTATCCTGGGTTATAGCGCCGAGCCTGAGCTGGTGCATCGTGACAATCTGGTGCTGGTATGAACATGCTGAAGAAACTGTTTGTCGTGGCAGCCCTTGGGTTGCCGATGCTTGCTGGCGCCGAGGAAATCGGCCAGGTGTCCACTGTCTTCAAGTTCCTGGGGCCGAACGACCGCATCGTCGTGGAAGCCTTCGACGACCCCAAGGTCGAAGGTGTGACTTGCTACCTGTCGCGGGCCAAGACGGGGGGAGTGAAGGGTGGACTGGGGTTGGCCGAGGATCGCGCCGAGGCCTCGATCGCCTGCCGCCAGGTAGGGCCGATCAGTTTCAAGGGCGAGCTCAAGGATGGCGATGAGGTGTTCAAGGAGCGCACATCGCTGGTGTTCAAGACCATGCAGGTGGTGCGCTTCCTGGACAAGAAGCGCAATACGCTGGTGTATCTGGTGTATAGCGACCGCATCGTCGAAGGCAGCCCGCAGAATGCCGTGACGGCGATTCCGATTCTGCCGTGGGCTCAGTGACGGGTAGGCCTGGTCGATTTCGAGTTGAAAACGTGCAGGTGTCGAGGCACGTGCAACTGACGTGAACCGCATCTAGAGGCTGTCGTTTGCCACGGTGGCCTCGGCATGACACGGGACGGGCCGCTATGGGAGGCAGAACAGTTCCAGCATCTCGGCTTCGCAACGCCCACTGTCGGGGCCGCTCTGCGGCCCCACAATCTCCGTCAGATAACCACTTCACCCTGATCTTCGCGTACCACCACCTTCACCTCCTCCAGCGGGCTGATGAACTTCCAGTCCGATTCGTCGATATAGATGCCGTTGGGGCCGCTGCCGCCTTCCAGGTCGATGGCCACGTGTGCCGAGACCTGCGGCTTGACGCTCGCCAGAATCGGCACGAACCCCAGCTGCAGGCTGGTCTCCAGCAGTGCCGCCTGGTTGCGTTCGTCGATGTCCGCCGCTTCGTCCAGGTAGTACGGCAGGCGCACACGTCCGGCCAAGTCACGGTCCATCAGGTGCAGCAACAAATACATGTTGGTCAGCGCCTTGATGGTCATGGTCGTACCGTTCGAAGCCGCGCCGTCGATGTCGGCGTGGATGATCGGCTGGCCGTTGACCTTGGTGATCTCGAACGCCAGCTCGAACAGGTCCTTCAACCCCAATTGGTTATGGTTCGCGGCGACCAGGCGCGCCAGGTATTCCTTGGCCTGCTCGTTACGGTTGTCCTGGTCGGCGTTCTGGGTGAGGTCGAACACCGACAGGGTTTCGCCTTCTTCATACTGGCCGGCACTGTGGATGATCTGGTCGATGTGCTTGAGTGCCTCCTTGTTCGGTGCCAGCACCACGCGGAAGCTTTCCAGGTTCGAGACCTGGCGCCGGTTGATCTCGCGGTTGAACAGGGCAAGCTGGTGCTCGAGGCTGTCATAGTCGCTGCGGATGTTGCGCAGGGTACGGGCAATGTCGGTCACGGCAGCGCGACGCGCCTTGGCCAGGGTCAACGCCTCGTCGGTGCGGTGGGCATAGGCGTTGACCAGCAACTGCAGGCGACGCTCCATGTCGTCCTCGCTGTCGAACTTGGCCACGCCTTTGAGGCGTACCTGCGCGTACAACGCTTCGATCTGGTTATCCACCCGCTGCAGGCTCTGCCAGCTGTCCTGGTAGTCGTTGAGCAATGGCAGCAGGTTGTCCATGGAGTCGTCGATGGCCTCCATGAACGGGGTGCCGAGGGGCAGGTCGACCGGTAGCAGCTGACGGCGGCGCAGTGCGTCGTCCAGGGTACGTTGCTTGGACTCAAGGTCGCCCAACTGGCGCGCCACCAGTTGCAGTTTGGCCGACAGCTGCTGCACGCGCTCGGTGAACGCATCGCTGGAGCGCTTGAGCTCATCCTGGGCGGCCTCCATCTGTGCGAGCTGTTCGAGCTTGGCAGGCTCTTCGGCGGCCAGGGTCTGGCTGCGGCGGTAGTCTTCCAGGGCTTTCTGGGCGTCGAGTACCTGCTGGTACAGCGCTTCGGTCTGCGCCTTGGAAGCCGAGCGGTCGGCGCTTACTGCCTGCTGGGTCTTGAGCTGGCGCAGCTCCTTGTCCAGGCGCTCCCTCTGATCACGCAGCGCGGCGCGGTCAGCCAGCGCCTGCAAAGCCGGTGGGTCGATGTGGGTCAGGTCGATGGACAGACCCGGCGCCTCGAAACGCTCACCTTTGAAGCGGTCGAGCACCGCTTCAAGGGATTTCACCCACAGGTCGCTGTCGTCCAGCTCGATGCCACGCTCACCCAATGGCAGGCTGAACAGGGCGCCGTTGAACAGGCGCATCAGGCGGTCGACATCCTGCTGCGAGAACTCTTCGCGCAAGCGGGCGTAACTGTTGTTGTCGGCGTGGTCGAGCTGCTGCTTGACCTGCCTGAGGCGTTTTTCCAGGTCGCCAACGCGCTGGTCGAGGTCTTCGGCACTGAACTGACGGGACTGGGCCAGGGCGCCTGCGAGCTCGTCATGGGCATCCTTGGCCGCCAGCAACTGCTGTTCCAGCACCTTGACGTCATCGACCAACGCAAAACGATGGCGTAACACCGACAGCTCGCCCAGCCAGCGCTGGATGCCAGTGATCTCACGCTCAAGGCGCATCAGCTCCTGGGTGCCGCCGCGCTGATCGTTTTGCAAGCGGTCCTGTTCACCCCGGTAATGCTCGGCCTGGATGACCAGTTCTTCCTTGCGCGCCATGGCGTAGTCCTGCCAGGTACCCAGCAGGTTGTCGAGTACCGGCGAAATCCGGTGCAGCTTGCCGCGCAGGATGTCGCGTTGGGCGACGCCGCCGGCCAGCGCCTCGACCAGCGGACCGGCGGCGACCAGGGCGTTGTAGTCCTGTTCCATGCGTCGCACATCGCGGAAGGCTTCTTCGCAGGCGGCAATGTAGTCGACGCTGCCAGAACGCAGGCTGTGCTCGAAGGCATCGAGGAACAGCTGCTTGAGCTTGGCCGCCGTGATTTCGCGCATGTGCAGCAGGTTGATGAACAGCGCGCGGAAGGTCTTGAGGCTCTGCTCGCTGGTCGAGCGCAGCGGGATCAGGGTCAGGTCCAGGGGCACCGAGGTATGGCCGCCGACCAACAGGCGGCGCAGCTCGTCCGGCTTGAGCTCGTAGGCTTTAATGCCTTTGCTTTCAAGGTTGGTGAACAGCTCTTTCTGGCGCAGACACGTGTCGTTTTTCTGATAGTGCGCCAGGTCCAGCTCGCCCTGGTAGGCGAAGAACTGGTGCCCGAAGCCGCCACCCGGCCCACGGCCGACGACACCGATCACGTGCGGGCCGTGGGGCAGGCTCAGCTCGCAGAGGATGTACGAGGTATCGCTGGCAAAGTAGAAGCGGCGCGACTGCTCCAGGCTGTACTTGCCGAAGCTCATGTCCGACATGCGGGCCAGGATCGGGAACTGCAGGGCGTTGATCGATGCCGACTTGCCCAGGTTGTTGGCCCCGTACACCGACAGCGGATGCTCCAGTGGGAACAAGCCCAGGCTGTAGCCGGCCGTGTTGAGCAATGCGAAGCGGCGGATGCCGTAGCGTTCCTGGCTCATGCGTCGATCTCCTGTTGCTCTTGGCGAATGGCACGAGCCAAGGCCTGCTCTTCGTCTTCCTCAGCCTCGAACGGCGTCAGGTCGAGCGGGTCGTCGGTGTGTTCAGGCATTGGCTCGGCGGGGTCTTCGGCCAGCACTGGCGTGGGCAAGGGCAGGGCGCTGTGCAGCGTTGCCGCCAGGTCCCGGTCCTGCTGCACGGCCAGGCAAACGTCCAGGAACCGGTGCATCGGCGGCAGGAAACGGTAAATGCCACCTTCTTCATGGGCGAAGCCGAGCTGGGTCATACGGCGCAGGATCTTTTCTTCCAGGTCCTCGACGGTCTGCACCTCGGCCTGCACGAACAGGTCCCGGTACTTGTCGAGCAACGAAGGCAATTCGTCGCGGCCAACGCTGCCGCCGTCGAGCACCGCGATCGGGTCACGGCCTTGATCGGCCAGGTGCTCGACCAGGATGAAGGTGAACAGCGACAGGCGCTGCGCCGTCTTGTTGACCTGGGCCGCCGTCATGTCCGGCACGAAGTAGTAGAAACCGCGGGTGTCGCACACCAGCTCGAAGCCCAGGGCCTTGAACAGGCTGCGGTACTGGTCCTGGAAGTTGGACAACTGCGCGTACAGCTCCGGGTCGCGGCGGCTGATGTGGAAACCTTTGAACAGCTCGCGGAAGATCGGTGCGAGCTGGGACAGTTCGGAAAGATCAAGATGCATGGGCTGGGCTCGCGTGGGGTTCTGGGGACGCACTGGGGGCGTCTTCGCGGCTGGAGGTCAGGGCGTACGAACGCAGGCTGACGCGGTGTTCCTGGGTGTCGTAGTCACGGCGCTCGAGGCGCTCGCGGTTGAAGCGTTTTTCCCGTGACAAGCGCGAGAACCAGTACAGCAGTTCGTCGGTGGCGCCTTCGGGCTCCTGCTCCAGCAGCCACACCATCAGGTCTGGCAGTGGCAGCGCCTGTTCACAGCGTTCCGTCATTTCCTTGACCGTGCGCGGTGCGCGAGGCTTGTCTTCGGACGCGCTCTTGTGCGCCTTGGGGAAGCGCGCCGGCTTGGGCTCGAAGCGCGCCAAGGCATAGACATAGGCTTCGACCTGGCTGGCGCTGCCCAGGAAAGTGCTTTGCGGCCGGGTGAACAACGGCATGGCTGCCTGGGGCAGCGCGTCCAGGCCCTTGCGGCGCACCACCGACAGGGCCAGGGCAGCGCCACGGGTCACCGCGTTGTGACGCCGTGCTTCCTCGCGCAGCGGCAGCAGCAGTTCACGGGCATGACGCAGGGTCAGCTGGGCGCTGGTCTGCATCTCCAGAATACGCGCATGGGTGCGCAGCAGCATGTCGTCGTCGACCAGGTGGCCAAGGCGCGCCTGTTCCCCGAGCAGTTTCAGCAGCACGGTCTCGACCTTGCGCACCCCTTGCTCGAAGGCGCCGTCGGCGTTGACCAGCTGGATCATCGGCTCGACGTATTCATCCCAGGTGGCCAGCACTTCGGCATAGCGCTGGCGCAAGGGTATCTGCCGGCTGCTGGTCTTGGCCCGCTCGGCTACGGCCACCAGTGCCTGCTCATCGTTGTCGAGCTTTTTCAGCACGTCCCGCACGCGCATGTCCAGGAGCCGCAGTTGCCGCGCCAGATCGTCACTGTCGCGGTTGTCGAAGGCATCCTGGATGTGCCCGGCCAGGCGCTCCAGGTGACGCAGGTAAGCCTCGATCTCCAGGCACAGGCCAAGGCGATGCTCACGGCGCAGATAGGCGAGGAAGTCGTGGATCTGGGCGTTGAGCTCGAAGCGGTTCGGGCTCTTGGCAACGGGCACCAGGATGTCCAGGCGGATCCACACATCGAGCAGTTGGGTGATGTCCTGCGGGGTGCTCTCGATCTGCTGGCGGGCCACATGCTGGCGCAGCTCCACCAGGCTGAGGGTGCCCTGGTCGAAACGCTCGCACAGCGGCTCGATCAGGGCCCAGTGTTCGGCTAGGGCACGCAGGACGCGCTTGGGTTCGATCATCGGCTTGGACTCGTTGCCAAGAAAAAGGGGGCGATTGTACTGCATCCGACGGGTTGGTTCTTATCCCCTTGGCTTGTCGTGCGACAGGCTGATCGAGCCGCCCGCCTGCTGTGGCTTGCCCAGGCAGGCAGGGCATGCGTAAAAAACCGCTGAGCAGATGCGGCACTGGCAGGTTATCGGCGGTAGAATGCGCACCTGTCCCAACCCCCCTCGGATGACCGCCTTGCTTACCGAACAACGTCGCCGCGCCTACCTGTCCGCCATGCAAGTGGTGCACTGGCTGCCGCGCGCCGAGCTGCCGTTCGCCGCGCCGTCACGGCCTGAACTGCTGCTGCCGTTGGCGCCGCCCGAGGACATCGATTTCGAGCCGCCGCCACGCCAGGTACCCGACCAATCGCCTGTCGCCCCCCAGGCCCGTGTCATCGAGCGGCCGAAGATCGAGGTGCCGCGGCCGGGCGCTTCCGCCAAGGCTGCGGCCAAGCCTGTAGAGGCGCCCGAGCAGGCTGCGACACCTCGCCCAGTGCCGGTGCCGCCTCCGCGTTTTGCCTTGCAATTGCTGCGTGCCGGCGATTGCCTGTTACTGGTCGAGCTGGCCACCGGCCAGCCTTTCCAGAGCCGTGACCCGTCCTACCTGCTGCTCAAGGATATGCTGCGCGCCGCCGGCCTGCCCGACGCCCCGCAAATCGTGGGTGAGCCGGTGCGCTGGCCGCTGCTGATGCGCGGCAACATGGACCAGGGCCCGGACGCGGCCCGCGATTTCGTACAGGGTTTTGTCCAGGCTCGCCTGGAGGAAGCGCCCTGCACCTGCCTGTGGCTGGTGGGCATGCCTGCGCTGCGCTTTGCCGCCGGCGCCGACGACCAGGCCTATTATCAAACCCTCAAGCTCGACGGCCTGGGCGAGGCCTGGGCCTTGCCGGGCCTGGAACTGTTGATGGACGAGCCGCAGCGTAAAGCGGACGTCTGGAAAGCCATGCGCCAGCTGATGGCGCGCTGGAAACGCGTTGAATGAGTGACTCGATCAGTTTTCGCCCCATGACCGAGGCGGATCTGGATGCCGTGCTGAAAATCGAATATGCCGCGTTCAGCCACCCCTGGACCCGCGGCATCTTTCTGGATGCCCTGAAATCCTATGAAGTCTGGCTGATGTTCGATGGGCAGCAACAGGTCGGCCACGGCGTGATCAACGTGATCATCGACGAAGCCCACCTGCTCAACATCACCGTCAAGCCGGAGAACCAAGGGCGCGGCCTGGGCCTGCGGCTGCTCGAACACCTGATGTCGCGCGCCTACCAGCTCAACGGCCGCGAGTGTTTCCTTGAGGTGAGGGCCAGCAATCCGGCGTATCGCCTGTACGAGCGTTTTGGCTTCAATGAAATCGGCCGCCGGCGCGACTATTATCCAGCTGCGGGTGGTCGCGAGGATGCGTTGGTGATGGCCTGCACGTTGTTCCCGGACTGAGCCAGCGGCAGGGTGCCGCTGCCGTGACGTGCAGGGGTGGGCCATGTCGAAGAAACGGAGTGTGGTCGCCGCGCTGCTGCTGGCGGTAAATTCAGTGCCCAGCGGGGCCGTGGCCGATGAGCGCGACCTGTGGATGTTCGCCCAGTGGGCAGGTGACCACCCGACGCGGCCTTTTCGCGACATGCTCGTGCAGGCACGTTTGTACGGTGTTGTGCCGATTCATCAGCTCCTGCGCTCGGCCTCGGACTGGAAAGTGTGCCGGGCTTCACCGTTTGCCGTGCCGCCCAAGCAACATTGGCCGGCTGTGCGCGCTACGCTGTCGTTGCTCCGAACACTGGGTGAGCAAGGGGCCTTACCCGATTTCGAAGTGGTCTCCGCCTACCGTGACCCGGGCCTCAACCGCTGTGCCGGCGGGGCGATCGGCAGCGCGCATACACAAGCATTCGCCGTGGATGTCCTGCTGGCGCCTTGGGCCGGCCCCAACCCGCTGTGCCGGTTCTGGCAGCAGCACGGCCAGGCATGGGCCTTGGCCGCTACCCGAGCGGTCGCATCCACCTGGACACGGCCGGCTACCGCACCTGGGGCGGCGATGGCAGCGCGGCGTCATCCTTTTGCAGCAAGCCCAGGTGAGTCAGGCAGCCCTGGCATTCCTGTTTCACCCATTCGGCAAACCGCTGGCGCTTGCCTGCATCATTCAGAGGGCAGGGGCTCAACAGGTGGTAGGCCGAGCCATCGCGTACAAAGCCCAGGGGCGCCTGTAACTGCCCTGTATCGAGTTCGTCACGCACCATCAAGGCGGATGCCATCGCGACCCCCAGCCCTGCGCTGGCCGCCTGAATCGACAGGTAAAAGTGCTCGAAGTCGCTACGCTCGCCCGCGATGGCTGTCTCACCTGTAAGCCGCAGCCAAGTGGCCCAGGCGTCGGGGCGGGTCGCACTGTGCAACTGTCGATGGCCTTGCAGCTTCGGCGACAATGGCGGACGCCCCACAGGGCCAATCCACTCGTCACAGATCTTCTGCTGATGCAGCGTCATGCCCCAATGAAAGTCGTCGCGGCGGATAGCGATGTCGACGCCTGTGCGGGCGAAGTCCAGCGGGCCGCCTGCGGCCACCAGCTGCAATTGAAGATCAGGGTGGGCAGCGTTAAGACGCGGCAGGCGCGGGATCAGCCAGCGCATGGCGATGGTGGGCTCGCAGGAGACGACCAACACCGGATTGTCATCGCTGTCCTTGAGCCGCTGCACCGTGCTTTCGAGCTGTTCGAAGATGGCTTGGGTCGTGGCATGCAGTGCTCGCCCCGCCGAAGTCAGGAACACGGCGCGATTGCGTCGTTCGAACAGCGCCACCTCCAGGCTTTCCTCGAGCAAGCGCACCTGGCGGCTGACGGCGCCATGGGTGACGTGCAGGCACTCGGCTGCGCGGATGAAGCTTTGGGTGGTGGCTGCGACGTCGAAGTAGCGCAAGGCGGCCAGGGGTGGAAGCTTCATGGCAGGGATGGATTCCTGATGGGTGCGGTATGCGCGTAAGGAAAAACCAGCCGATACGCGTGATGAAGCACGATGAAAACTCACCGATTTCACGCACTTTAAATCGTTTTTAGGCGCCTGATAAGCGTTCGATAATGCCTGACCTGTGCATGTTCATCGCCTATCGAGAGTCCATGAATGACTGAAATCTTCGCTGTCGCCTTGTTCACCCTGCTAGCGGTCATCAGCCCCGGCGCCGACTTTGCAATGGTCACCCGATGCAGTTATGCGCAAGGGCGCATTGCTGGCCTGGCCGCTGCCGTGGGTATTGGCCTTGGGGTTCAGGTGCATGTGCTGTACACCGTGCTCGGGCTATCGATCATCGTGACTCAAAGCCCGACACTGTTCTTGTGCATGAAGGCCGTTGGTGCGTGCTACCTGCTGTACCTGGGCTATCGGTCCTTGACCAACACTGTGCGCGTGCGTCTTGACGACAAAGGTGCTGCAGGCGGGGCGCTGCAAGCGCTGCGCACCGGGTTTTTGACCAATTGCCTGAACCCCAAGACCATGCTGTTCGTCATCAGTGCGTTCAGCCAGGTGGTGGAGCAGGGCAGCCCGCTGTGGCTCAACCTGGCCTACGGCGCATTCATGTCGCTTGCGCACTGGGCGTGGTTCAGCTTGGTCGCTGTGTTTTTTTCCAACACCGTATTGCGCAAGGCAATGATCGAGCGGCAAATCATCGCAGACCGGGTGATCGGGGTGGCACTCATTGCGCTGGGGCTGATGGTGGCGATGAGCAGTGTGGGTTGATTGCACCGGCTGCCGAAAACCGCCTGACTTTCTGGCAGGCAAAGAAAAAGGGCTTACCTTGCGGTAAGCCCTTCGTCTTGTTTGGTGGCTACACAGGGACTTGAACCCCGGACCCCAGCATTATGAATGCTATGCTCTAACCAACTGAGCTATGTAGCCGATGGCGCGCATTATTCTCTTGAACGGCCCCCCTGTCAACACGATTTATAAAAAAAATTTACACGCTTTCAAAAACTTAGCGATCGATCGCGTGATGCGTAGTGTTATCCATCCTCTGAAAAGCCCGAATCGTAGGGGTGATCAGCTGCAGTTACGGCCTTTACCTCTTCGTACCGCGCATCCGCTTGATCCTATCTGACGCCCACCACAGGCCTGGGAAAATGGCTGCCAGACTGGATCTGGAAAAAAAGGTAGCTATGTATCTATTTGTATCCCGATAATCGGAGCCCAGCTTTCCGACGGAGATCCAGGCCATGGCCATCCCCAGCGCCGCCCCGGCGTCCACTCAAGCGCAGGCGAGCACCGCTACACCGCTGGTGATGCGCATCATCGGCTTCTGCGCCTTGGCGCACCTGATCAATGACCTGATCCAGTCGGTGCTGCCGGCCATCTACCCGATGCTCAAGGCCAATTACGACTTGAGCTTCGCCCAGATCGGCATGATCACCCTGACATTCCAGATCACCGCGTCGCTGCTGCAACCCTGGGTAGGCTTTTTCACCGACCGCCGGCCCACGCCCAATCTGCTGCCCATGGGCACGGTGTGCACGCTGATCGGTATCGTGCTGCTGGCATTCGTCGGCAGCTTCCCGATGATTCTGCTCGCCTCGGCCCTGGTGGGCATCGGCTCTTCGACATTCCACCCCGAAACCTCGCGTATTGCGCGATTGGCCTCCGGAGGCCGCTTTGGCCTGGCGCAATCGACTTTCCAGGTAGGCGGCAACACTGGGTCTGCCCTGGGTCCGTTGCTCGCAGCGGCCATCGTCATTCCGTTCGGGCAAACCCACGTCGCCTGGTTTGGCGTGGCTGCACTGTTCTTTCTCGCCGTGACCCTGATGCTGCGCCGCTGGTACATCGAGCACCTGAGCAAGGCCAAGGCGCGCAAGGCCGTACAGGCTACCCATGGCATCTCCCGCGCACGCGTGGTTGCCGCGCTGGTGGTGCTGGGGCTGCTGGTGTTTTCCAAGTACTTCTACATGGCGAGCTTCACCAGCTACTTCACCTTCTACCTGATCGAGAAGTTCGGCGTTTCGGTCGCCAGTTCCCAGTTGCACCTGTTCCTGTTCCTGGGCGCGGTAGCGGCGGGCACCTTCTTTGGCGGGCCCATCGGCGATCGCATCGGGCGCAAGGCGGTGATCTGGTTCTCGATTCTGGGTGTGGCACCGTTCACCCTGGCACTGCCCTACGCGGACCTGTTCTGGACGACGGTACTGAGCGTGGTGATCGGCTTTATCCTGGCCTCGGCATTCTCGGCCATCGTGGTGTATGCCCAGGAACTGGTGCCCGGTAGCGTAGGCATGATCGCGGGCATCTTCTTTGGCCTGATGTTCGGCTTTGGCGGCATCGGCGCGGCATTGCTGGGCTATGTGGCTGACTTGCGCGGTATCGAATACGTGTACGGGCTTTGCTCGTTCCTGCCCCTGTTCGGGGTGCTGGCGGTATTGCTGCCGAGCACTGGCAAGCGCTGATGATCAACGGGGCAGGGATGCCCCTTGACGCCACAGTCACTGGGGCGATTGACGGTATCGCCTGCTCTGGCCTAGAGTGCCGCCTCTTGCTCACTTTCTGCGTAGTAGCCAAAGCAATGCGCCGTTTCCAGTCCTTGCCCTGTTGCCGTCAGCCTGCCCTGGATGGGCTGCGCCGTGCCTGGCCGAGTGACACCGTGCTCAAGCGCCGCCGCAGCGTCCTGTTTGCCTTCACCTTCTCGCCACACCTGAACTGATCAGCATTTGAACAGCGTCCGCCGTGCTGGTGGGTGCGTTTTTGTCTGCACGTCTTATCGGTTTGCTGGGAGTGGTTCATGAACATGCGTTTGCTGGCGGGCTTGCTGTTCGCCGTTTCGGTCGTGGGATTCAGCCTGGGCGCGACCCTGCCGCTGGTGTCGTTGCGTCTGCACGAGGCTGGCGCAGGCACCCTCGAAATCGGGATGATTTCCGCCATCCCCGCGGCCGGCATGATGCTGTCGGCATTCCTGGTGGATGCCTGTTGCCGGTATTTCAAGCGACGCACGCTCTATTTGCTGTGTTTCAGCCTGTGCACGCTCAGCATCGGCCTGCTGGAGCCTGCATTCGCCTCGTTGTGGGGGCTGGCGGTCTTGCGCCTGGCGTTGGGCCTTGGCATGGGTATCGCGATCATTCTCGGGGAATCGTGGGTCAACGAACTGTGCCAGGAACATAACCGCGGCAAGATCATGGCCCTCTACGCCACCAGCTTTACCGGTTTCCAGGTGCTTGGACCGGCGATGCTGGCGGTGCTCGGTGCCCACAGCCCATGGATCACTGGCGTGGTCACGGCCTGCTATGGCCTGGCGTTGGCGTGCATTGTGGTAACGGTTCCCAATGACCGGGTGCTGCACGCTGAAGACGACAAGAGCTTCGGACTGGCCGGCTTCTTCCGCGTGGCCCCGGCCCTGTGCGTGGCCGTGCTGTTCTTCTCGTTTTTCGATGCGGTGGTGCTCTCGCTCTTGCCGGTGTATGCCAGCAGCCACGGATTTGCCGTGGGCGTGGCGGCACTGATGGTGACCGTGGTGTTCGCAGGGGACATGCTGTTCCAACTGCCGCTGGGCTGGCTTGCCGACCGCATCGAGCGCACTGGCCTGCACCTGGCGTGCGGGGTAGTAGCCATGGCCATTGGCATAGGGTTGCCCTGGTTGCTGAACATGACGTGGCTGTTGTGGCCGTTGCTGGTGGTGTTGGGCGCGGTCGCGGGCGGTATCTATACCCTGGCGCTGGTGCTGATAGGCCAGCGTTTCAAAGGGCAGGACCTGGTCACCGCCAATGCCAGCGTCGGGCTGTTGTGGGGCGTCGGCAGCCTGGTAGGGCCGCTGATCAGCGGTGCCGCCATGGACGTCGCGCCCCACGGGCTGCCCATGGCGCTGGCATTGATGGCCGGTCTGTTCGTGTGCTTTGCACGGCAGTCTCATCGGCGTGAGCAGCCGTCGTGCACACCCTCTGAAAACTAGCAGACTTCCGTGCAGGAACGGCCTTGCAGGTTACCCAAGTGATTGCCAACTGGCGCCCCTGACGGCCATGCCGAGACCTAAGCGGCATCGATGTTGACCCAATACCGGGTGTGGTAATCGATACGCACCGGCAGGCTGCGGGCCAGTAGCTGCAGGATCTGATTGGTGTCGGCCAGCTGGTAGGTCCCGGAAACCTTGAGGTTCGCCACCGCTGGCGCGCAGCGCAGCAGGCCGGGGCGGTATCGGTTTAGCTCGGCGACGAAATCCGCCAGCGGCATTTGCCGAACGCTGAGTACACCTTCCGTCCAGCCCCAAGGGTCACTGGGCGGCGTGATGGCCTGATGGCCTCCATTGGCCTGCACGCGCAAGGTCTCGCCGGAATGTACCCGCACTGGCGTGGCACCGGTCATCACCGTGGCTTCGCCCCGGCGCACCGCCACCAGTAAGTCATGATCGCTCTGGCGCACCAGCAGTTGCCCGTCGAGGGTGCGCAGGGTGGCCACTCGGGTATTGATGAAGAACGGGCGCTTGTCGGCAGGGTTGCTGTCCAGGCTGACTTCACCGCGCAGAAGCGCCAGGCGGCGTTGGCCCGCCGTGAAACGCAGGTCGATGGCACTGGCGGTGTTCAGTTGGATGCGGCTGCCATCGCTGCCTTGCAGTTGTCGGCGCTCGCCGGTGGCCGTGGCACTGTCGGCCAGCAGCTCTGGCAGGCCCAGCGGCTCACGCGCCATCCACCCAAGGCCGCTGCCGACCACCAGCAAGGCCCCCAGCTTGAGCTGGTCGCGCCGGCTGATGCCTTGGCGTTCGCTGCCTTGGAGGGTACGACGGCTGAGGTCCTTGGGCAGCCCGGCGAGCTCATCGCCCAGGTTGCTGACGCGCTGCCAGGCCAACCCATTGTGAGGGTGCAAGGACAACCACCGTTGGAACTGCGCCTGGGCATCCGGGCCGGGGCTGCCGAAGCGTAGCCTGACCAACCAGTCGATGGCCTGGTCGACACGGGCCTGGGCCGGTGCTTGGTCAGGCGTCGGCATAACGCAACCGGTAGCAAGTCTTGAGCGCCTTGGCCAGGTCGCGCTCCACGGTCGCTTTCGAAACGCCTAGCAGCAAGCTGATCTGGATGATGCTCAGCCCGTCCAGTTGCGCATGCAGAAAGGCCTGGCGAGCACGCGGCTTGAGCTGGTGCAGGGCACGGTCGAGCCGCTCCAGGCTATCGAGGATGACCAGCCTGTGTTCTTCGCTCGGGATGTCGGTTTCGGGTAGATGTGCCAGGCTGTCCTGGTAGGCCCGCTCCAGCGCCCGGCGACGAAACTGGTCGATCATCAGGCCACGGGCGATGCTGCTGAGGTAGGCGCGAGGCTCTTTCAAAGGCGAGGTCTGCCGGGCGCGCAACAGCCGCACGAAGGTGTCCTGGGCCAGGTCGGCTGCATGTTCGCTGCAACCGACGCGACTGCGCAGCCAGCCGCGCAACCACGCATGGTGGGATTGGTAGAGCAGGGCGACCTCGGTCGGTTTGAGCGTGTCGGGAAGCTGCATCGTCGCCACGGTCGGTTCCTGTCAGGTGTGATTGTGAATGGTTCTCAATTCTATGCGGGTAGGGCTGTGGCGAGCAATGCTCCCTCAGGAATTACTTGCGCAAGATCTGGCAGTCGGCCGATGAGTGGCTGGGTTAAGCTGGCATCTCCTCTGGTCGATGGAGCCGCTTCAATGTTGATCGACGCCGAACCTGTCGCCTACCGGCAAGCGGCCGAGTACCTGAGTGGGCTGGATGCGGACTGGGCACGGCACATCGCCGCCGTCGGCCCCTGCCGCCACCGTACTACTCCGGGGCGCGAACCCTTCGAGGCACTGGTGAGGTCGGTCGCTTACCAGCAACTGCACGCCCGTGCAGGCGACGCCATCCTTGGACGACTGCTGGCGCTGTTTGGGCCAGGGGTTTTCCCCACGCCCACCCAACTGCTGGCAGCGGACCCTGCCGCCTTGCGCAGCTGCGGCTTTTCGGCCAGCAAGCTGGGCACGGTGCTGGGCATTGCCCAAGGTCGCCTGGACGGTGTCGTGCCAACCCGCGAGCAGGCCCTGGGCATGACCGACGACGAATTGATCGAGCGCCTGGTGACCCTGCGTGGGGTCGGGCGATGGACGGTTGAGATGCTGCTGATCTACAGCCTGGAGCGTCTGGATGTGCTGCCGGTCGACGACTTTGGCGTACGCGAGGGCTATCGGCGGCTCAAGGCTATGGAAAAAGCGCCGACGCCTGCACAGATGCGCGCGTTGGGCGCCGCCTGGCGACCCTATCGCACCATCGCTGCCTGGTACTTGTGGCGGACCTGAGCGCCTGCCGAACTGCACTTAGCCCGGAAGATGAACATGACAACCTATACCACTCCCGAGCAGCGCTGGCAGGCCGTCGCGGCGCGTGTTGCCGAGGCGGCGGACCATTTCGTCTATGCCGTGCGCACCACCGGTATCTACTGTTATCCAGGCTGCAAGGCCAGGCTGCCCCTGCGTAACAATCTGGAGTTCTTCGAGTCCCCGGCATTGGCCGAGGCAGCAGGCTACCGCGCCTGCAAGCGCTGCGCGGGCCCGCCTGCCATGTCGGCGCGTACGCGGCGCCTGGTCAGCAGTGCCTGTCGCCTGATCGAGGCGTGCGATCTACCGCCCAGCCTGGCGCAGTTGGGCGAGCGCCTGGCCGTCAGCCCGTTCCATTTACATAGGCTGTTCAAGGCGCAAACCGGCCTTACCCCCAAGGCCTATGCCGAGGCCTTCCGCGCCCAACGCCTCAGGACCAGCCTGGGGCAGGGGCAGGGCTCGGTCACCGATGCCATTTTCGAGGCGGGCTACAATTCCAGCAGCCGCTTCTATGCCGGCGCCGAGCAGCGCCTGGGCATGCCACCACGGCAGTTTCGCGCAGGTGGCGCCGGGGTGACCATCCGCTTCGCCGTGGGCCAGTGCTCGCTAGGTGCCATCCTGGTCGCCCAGAGCGAAAAGGGCATCTGCGCGATCTTGCTTGGCGATGAGCCCGAGGCGCTGGTGCACGCCCTGGAAGACCAGTTCTGCAACGCCGAGCTGGTGGGTGCCGATGCCGAGTACGAACGGGTCGTGGCGCAGGTCATCGGGTTCGTCGAGGCGCCGGCGCTCGGTCTGGACCTGCCGCTGGATGTGCAGGGCACCGTCTTTCAGGAGCGCGTGTGGCAGGCGCTGCGTGAAGTACCTGCCGGCTGCCGGGTCAGCTACAGTGACATCGCCCAGCGCATAGGCGCCCCCACGGCGGTGCGGGCAGTGGCCAAGGCCTGCGCGGCCAACCGTATTGCCGTGGCCATTCCGTGCCACCGGGTGGTGCGCCGGGACGGCGACATCAGTGGCTACCGCTGGGGGATCGAGCGCAAACGGCAATTGTTGGCACGCGAAACAGCCCTCTCCTGAAGGCCCGAAGCGGCGTAGAATCGCTTGCCAGATCGAATTGCAAAGAGGAATGTTCGATGAGGCGTGTCAGCCTTGCCCGCTTTAGTCACAGCCTGATGCTGTTGCTGGCGCTGATCGTGGCAGCGTCCAACCCAGCCTGGTCGGCGCCGGCCCCTGCGGCGACGGCGCAGGCTGCCGCCGACGCACCGGCACTGGACGAAACCGCGACCGTTGACCAGCTCAGCGACCGGCTGGACCAGATTCGCCAGGGCGTCACCAGTGACGCCAACGATGACCTGCTGGCGCAATTGCGCATGGCGGCCGTGCAGGTCCAGCGCCAGGCCGATGCCTTGAGCACCCAGCGTGCAGCCGATGCGCAGAAGGTGGATGACCAGTTGAAAGTCATCGGCCCGGCGCAGCCGGACGAGCCTGCGCCCTTGACCCAGCAGCGCAAGGCGCTGGAGGCCGAGAAGAAAACCCTGATGGCCCAGCAGGACCAGGCCACCAAGCTGACCCAGTCGGCGCGGGACCTGTCCACGCAGATCGTCAACCTGCGCCGCAGCCTGTTCAACTCGCAGATATCCAGCCGGGCAGCGTCGCCGTTGAGCCCTGCGTTCTGGCAGAGCATGATCCGCCCGACCCAGGACGACGTGGCACGGCTGCATGACCTGCGTGGCGAGATCACGGATGCGCTCGACAGTGCCCTGAGCGCCGAACACCGCTGGCTCTTCTTCGCCAGCCTGATCGCCTCGATCCTGGTATGGACCCTGGTGCGAGGGTTGCTGGAGCGGCTGCTGGCCAGGTCCATGGTGCGCTGGTTGCCAGAGGGGCGCTTGCGTCGCAGTGCCTTGGCCGTGGGCGTAAGCCTGGCGACCCTGGGCACCATTGCCGGCTCGGTATCGTTGCTGCGCTGGGGCGTTGAAAGCAGTGCGCTACTGGGTTCGGACCTGGCCAGCCTGACCGACCACATCCTTGCCCTGGTGGTGTTCAGCGCCTTCATTACCGGCCTTGGCCGGGCACTGTTGATGTTGCAGCGCCCCTCCTGGCGTTTGCCGGCGATTGCGGATGAAGTGGCCGAGGCCCTGGGCTGGTTCCCCAAGGTGTTGGCACTGGCCTTGATGGTGATGATGACCCTGGAGCGGGTCAACAGTGTGATCGGCGTCAGCCTGGCCCTGACCGTAGCGGTCAATGGCCTTACCGCTCTGGTGGTGGCGTTGATTTTCGCCGGCGCCCTGATGGCCTACCGCCGTGCTCGGCGTCGGCATGGTATTGACCGGGCAACGGGCCTGGCCGGTTTGATCCCGTTCGTGATGGTGGTGTGGCTGGCTGCGATCCTGCTATCACTGATCACCGGCTACCTGACCCTGGCCTATTACCTGACCGCCAAGCTGCTGTGGGTCAGCCTGGTCGTCACGTGCGCCTACTTGCTCACGACGTTCCTGAGTGATCTGTGCGAAATGCTGCTCTCGCCTCGCCAACCGGGTGGCCTGGCGCTGGCGTCCACGCTGGGCCTGGCACCACGGCACCAGGCGCAGGCGAGCACGGTGCTGGCCGGCATTGGCCGCACCGTCGTGGTGATTCTGGCCCTGCTGCTGACTTTGATGCCGTCGGGCACCAGCCCCAGTGAACTGTTGCTGAGCCTGGGGGACTGGGACGGCACGGGCGGCAAGCTGCTCGGCAACCTGAACATCGTGCCCCAGGACATCGTGCTGGCCCTTGGCATCCTGGCTGGCGGGATGCTGGCCATTCGTGTGGTCAAGCGCTGGTTGAGTGAACGCCTGCTGCCGGAAACCGACATGGACGCCGGCATGCGCGCCTCGCTGGTCACCCTGGTGGGTTACCTGGGCTTCCTCTTCCTGGCCATGCTGGTGATGTCGACCCTGCACATCAACCTCACCAGCCTGACCTGGGTGGTGAGTGCCTTGTCGGTCGGTATTGGTTTCGGCCTGCAGCAGATCGTGCAGAACTTCATCTCCGGCCTGATCCTGCTCACCGAACGCCCGGTCAAGGTGGGCGACTGGGTGAGCTTGGCGGGTGTCGAGGGAGATATCCGTCGTATCAATGTGCGCGCCACCGAGATCCAGATGTCGGACCGCTCCACTGTGATCGTGCCCAACTCGCAGTTCATCTCCCAGAACGTGCGCAACGTGACCATGGGTAATGCCCTGGGTGTGGTCGGTATTACCCTGACCTTGCCCCTGGACACTGACGCCAACCGGGTCCGTGAGCTACTGCTGACCGCCTTCCAGGAGCACGAGGCCATCCTCGAAGCACCGGCGCCATCGGTGTCGTTCAAGGACCTGACCAATGCGGGCATGGTAATTGGCGTCAGCGGTTATGTGGCAGGACCGCGGTTGGTGGGCGGGGCCCGCAGTGACCTGCTGTTCACCATTCTGGGGCGCCTGCGCGATGAAGGTATCGCCCTGTCGGCGCCGCAGAGCATGGTGCTGCTGCAGGACGGGCAACGCCTGGACGACGCTGAAAAAGACGCGTGACCTATGGGCTGCCTGGCAGCCCATCTTGACGTGCGTACACCACCAGCCGAAGGTGCCGGTCTTCATCGACGGTCAGCGAGGTATGCTCGAACGGCTGGGCCTGCCCATCAATGACCAGTTGGCGCACACCGCTGCAGGGCGCGTGCACGTCGTGGGTGCGCCAGCCGGCCTTGAAGGCTGGCGAGACGTGCTCCAGTTCGTCCACCAACGCGTGGATATCGGCCTCTTGCGTGGCCCGGGCAAAGTCGCGGCGAAAGCTTGCCAGCATCAGCGGGGCCTGGCTGTCCCAGTCGTGCAAGCGCCCATGCACTGTTGGGTCGGTGAACAGCAGCCAGAGCAGATTGCGCCGCTCAGGCGGGTGCGCGGCGAACCCGAACAGTGCGTCGGCAGGCCCATTGAACCCCAGCACATCCCAGCGCAGGTTGAGGACGAAGGCCGCGTGCGGCAGGTCGTGCATCAAACGCCGTACCAGCGACGGCAAGACACACCAGGTCTTGCCTGGCTCAGCGGGCGGACGGGCATGTGCCAACAGGAACAGATGGCGACGCTCGGCGGCATCGAGTTTCAATACCCGCGCCAGGTTGTCCAGAAAACTGGCCGACACGCCGATGTCGCGGCCCTGCTCCAGCCAGGTGTACCAGGTCAGTCCGACACCCGCGAGCGCGGCAACCTCTTCGCGTCGAAGCCCAGGTGTGCGCCGGCGGCCGCCGCTTGGCAAACCGACGTCCTCGGGCGACAGGCGCTCGCGCCGCGAGCGCAGGAAGTCGGCCAGATCGGATCGTGTACGTTGCAGCGTTCGCATGGCGTGTCTCGTTGCTTTGAGTAATAGCATAAATGGTTAAATTGTAATGGGTTATGGGCCATCCCAGAATGCCTGTGTCTAAATTCTGGAAAGGCACGATGAACGCCAATACTCCTCTCCCGTTAACGCCCCCACATCGCCTTGGAAGCCCGCCGTGGGTAGGTCTGTCGGTACTTTTGCTGGCAGGCTTCGTGACGATCTTCGACCTGTTCGTGGTCAACGTCGCCATCCCGAGTCTGCAGACCGGGTTGAACGCAAGCTTCGCGCAAATCGGTTTCATCGTGGCCGGCTATGAGCTGGCGTTCGGCGTGTTGCTGATTACCGGGGGGCGCTTGGGGGACGTATTTGGCCGTCGCCGGTTGTTCATCGTCGGTATGGCAGGGTTTACCGTGGCATCGGCGTTATGCGGCCTGGCGCCCAGTGCTGCTTTTCTGATCAGTGCGCGGGTTGTACAGGGGCTGGCCGCCGCGCTGTTGTTCCCTCAGGTCTATGCTTCGATCCGGGTCAACTTCGATGCCCAGGACAGCCGCCGCGCGTTCGGCTTGCTGGGGATGACGCTGGCGCTGTCTGCCATAGCGGGGCAGGTGCTGGGCGGCTGGATGGTGCATGCTGACCTGTTCGGATCAGGCTGGCGCAGCATCTTTCTGATCAATGTGCCTATTGGGTTGCTGGCCATCGTGGCGGCGCGCTACATCCCCGAGAGCCGCGCCCCCCAGCGGCCGGACCTGGACTGGGCAGGCGTGGCGCTGGTCAGCCTGGGCCTGGCATTGCTGCTTGTGCCGCTGATCGAAGGACCGGGGCAGGGGTGGCCTGCCTGGAGTTTCTGCGCGCTCGGCCTGGCACTGGCCTTGCTCGCGCTGTTCAAGCGACAGCAGGAACGGCGACGAGCGACCGGCAACTTGCCATTGGTGGATATGCAACTGCTGGCGCAGCGTCGCTTTGCACTGGGTGCGCTACTGGTGCTGGTGGTCTATTCCACATCCAGTTCCTTCTTTCTGTGTTTCGCCTTGTTGATGCAAAGCGGGCTGGGTCTGGATCCCTTCAGGGCCGGCAGCATCTTCGCACCCTGCAGTGTTGGTTTCGTGCTGGCATCGCTCGCTGCCCCGCGGCTGGTTGCGCGCTGGGGAATACGTGCCATCGTGGCAGGGGCATTGCTGTATGCCCTATCGATCGGGTTGCTCATTGCCCAGGTGCAGACGGCAGGCGCGCAGTTGGTAGCCGTTCGGCTGATCCCGGTACTGATCGTGGTGGGGGGCGGGCCAGGGGTTGGTGATGACCCCTTTGCTCAACCTGGTGCTGGCCTTGGTTGACGAAGCGAAAGCGGGCATGGCCTCGGGCGTGATCTCAACCGTGCAGCAGGTCGGTGCGGCGCTGGGGGTGGCCGTAGTTGGGATTTTCTTCGCGGCGGCCCTGCCAGGGGCGGAGGGCTCATTCGTTCAGGCCGGTCAGTATGTGCATGGGTTTGTGGCTGGCATGCTCTACAACCTGGGTGCCGCAGTGATGGTGATCGCCTTGCTGGTGATGCTGGCAGGCGAGCAGCGGTCTGGGGGAGGTGAGTAGGCACAATGCACCGGTGCCATGCTCTTGCTTTTTCCGGGCTTGAATAAAAACAGGAGCGTTCGGCAGGCCCTCGATTGGGCTACTGAACGTTCCTGCTTGTTTACGCCGTGGTTGTCAGCGGATCAGACGTTGAAGCGGAAGTGCATCACGTCGCCATCTTTGACGATGTAATCCTTGCCTTCCAGACGCCACTTGCCGGCTTCCTTGGCGCCGCTCTCACCCTTGTACTGGATGAAATCGTCATAGGCCACGACTTCGGCACGGATGAAGCCTTTCTCGAAGTCGGTGTGGATCACCCCGGCCGCTTGTGGGGCGGTGGCGCCTACGCGCACGGTCCAGGCACGTACTTCCTGCACGCCGGCCGTGAAGTAGGTCTGCAGGTTCAGCAACTCGTAACCGGCACGGATTACACGGTTCAGGCCAGGTTCTTCCAGGCCCAAGGCCTCGAGGAACATGTCCTTTTCCTCACCGTCGTCCAGCTCGGCGATTTCCGCTTCGATCTTGTTGCACACCGGTACGACCACAGCGCCTTCTTCTTCGGCGATGGCCTTCACTACGTCCAGGTGCGGGTTGCTCTCGAAACCGTCCTCGGCGACGTTGGCGATGTACATCACCGGCTTGCTGGTCAGCAGGTGGAAGCTGCGGATCAGGGCCTTTTCGTCGGCGCTCATGTTCTTCATCAGGCTGCGCGCTGGCTTGCCTTCGGTGAAGTGCGGGATCAGCTGTTCCAGAATGGCCTTCTGCGCCAGGGCTTCCTTGTCGCCACCCTTGGCGTTGCGGGCCACTTTCTGCAACTGCTTTTCGCAGCTGTCGAGGTCGGCAAAGATCAGTTCGAGGTCGATGATCTCGATGTCGCGCTTGGGATCGACGCTGTTGGAAACGTGAATCACGTTCTCGTCTTCGAAGCAGCGCACCACGTGGGCGATGGCGTCGGTTTCGCGGATGTTGGCGAGGAACTTGTTGCCCAGGCCTTCGCCTTTCGAAGCACCGGCCACCAGGCCTGCAATGTCGACGAATTCCATGGTGGTGGGCAGAATGCGGTTGGGCTTGACGATTTCAGCCAGCGCATTGAGGCGCGCATCGGGCATGGGCACGATACCGCTGTTCGGCTCGATGGTGCAGAAAGGGAAGTTCTCTGCCGCGATGCCAGACTTGGTCAGGGCGTTGAACAGGGTGGACTTGCCGACGTTGGGCAGGCCGACGATGCCGCAATTGAAACCCATGGGTATTCCCCTCTCTAAAGGAAATCAGGCCTTCTGGCTGTGCAGCTCGCGCATCGCCTTGGCGAAGTCGCCAGCGAGCACGTCCGGCAGCACACCGAGGGCAAAGTCGATGCTGGCGTCGAGCTTCTCCTGCTCGGCACGCGGTGCGCGGCCCAGGACGAAGTTGGAGACCAGCTTGGCATCACCTGGATGGCCAATACCGAGCCGCAGGCGATGGAAGTCGTTCTGGTTGCCGAGCTGCGCGATGATGTCGCGCAGGCCGTTGTGCCCACCATGGCCGCCGCCGCGCTTGAGCTTGGCAACGCCGGGAGGCAGGTCGAGTTCGTCATGCGCCACCAGTATGGCCTCCGGCTTGATCCGGAAGAAATTGGCCAACGCCGCCACGGACTGGCCGCTACGGTTCATGTAGGTGGTGGGGATCAGCAGGCGAACATCGTTGCCCTGATGGCTGAACTTAGCCGTCAGGCCGAAATATTTCTTGTCAACGGTCAGCGAGATGCGCTGGGCGCTGGCAATGCGTTCAACGAAAAGAGCCCCTGCGTTATGCCGGGTCTGTTCGTATTCGGGGCCGGGGTTACCCAGGCCGACGATCAACTGGATGGCGGTCACGTCAGGGGCTCTTCCTTGGAGTTGGTGGGTTACAGGGCGCGCGGCACTGTAACCCGATCAACGCCGGCGTGCGAGTGGATTACTCGGCAGCGCCTTCTTCCTCAGCTTCAGCGGACACGCGTGGGGCGTGAACGTTGGCAACTGCTTTGTCATCACCGTGGGCCAGAGCGACGAACTCTACGCCTTTAGGCGCTTTCAGGTCCGACAGGTGGATGATGGTGCCGATTTCAGCATTGGCCAGGTCGACCTCGATGAACTCAGGCAGGTCTTTGGCTTCGCAGGAAACTTCCAGCTCCGACTCAACGTGCGAAACTTCGCCGCCTTTCTTGACCGGGCCTTCTTCGTTGATGAAGTGAACCGGTACCTTGGCGGTCAGTTTCTGGCCGGCAACGACGCGGATGAAGTCGGCGTGCATGATGAACTGCTTGGCCGGGTGGCGTTGCATGGCCTTGATGATGACGTTCTGCTTGACGCCGTCAACGTTCAGTTCGATGACGTGGCTGAAGGCAGCTTCGTTTTCGAACAGCTTGGTGATTTCCTTGGCCACGATGGTCAGGGATTGAGCTTCTTTATCACCACCGTAGACTACGGCTGGGATGCTGGCGGAGTGACGCAGGCGGCGGCTCGCACCTTTCCCCAGGTCAGTACGCGCTTGGGCGTTCAGAGTGAAATCAGTCATTTTGTTTCTCCAAAATAGCCCCCCGAGGGCGTTTGCGACCAGCGCCAACGGGGATGGCAAAAAAGCCCCGCCCCAGCGGATGTGCTGGGGCGGGGCGCTTTTCGTCAGCGTGCGTTCCGCTTAGCGGAACATCGCGCTGATCGATTCTTCGTTGCTGATGCGGCGAACCGCTTCAGCGACAACCGGTGCGATATCCAACTGGCGGATACGGTCACAGGCTTGAGCAGCGGCGGACAGTGGAACGGTGTTGGTCACCACCAGCTCGTCCAATACCGACTTCTCGATGTTCTCGATCGCGCGGCCCGACAGGACAGGGTGCGTGCAATAGGCGTAAACCTTGGCAGCGCCGTGCTCTTTCAGGGCTTTGGCCGCATGGCACAGGGTGCCGGCGGTGTCGACCATGTCGTCTACCAGGATGCAGGTGCGCCCTTCGACGTCGCCGATGATGTGCATCACTTCGGAGTGATTGGCCTTTTCACGGCGTTTGTCGATGATACCCAGGTCGACACCCAGGGACTTGGCGACAGCGCGTGCGCGCACGACACCACCGATGTCCGGGGAGACGATCATCAGGTTCTCGAAACGCTGGTCTTCGATATCGTCGACCAGTACGGGCGAGCCGTAGATGTTGTCGACCGGGATATCGAAGAAACCCTGGATCTGGTCAGCGTGCAGGTCGACGGTGAGTACACGGTCGATACCCACGACAGTGAGCATGTCAGCGACGACTTTGGCGCTGATGGCTACACGTGCCGAACGCGGACGGCGGTCCTGGCGGGCGTATCCGAAGTAAGGAATCACGGCGGTGATTCGGGAAGCTGAGGAGCGGCGGAAGGCGTCGGCCATCACTACCAGTTCCATCAGGTTATCGTTGGTCGGTGCACAGGTCGGCTGAATAATGAAGACGTCTTTACCGCGGACATTTTCATTGATCTCAGTGCTGATTTCGCCGTCGGAGAATTTACCGACAGAGACGTCACCGAGAGGGATATGCAGCTGACGTACGACACGCCGAGCCAGATCGGGGTTAGCGTTCCCCGTAAAGACCATCATCTTGGACACGCGCAGTACCTGAAGGCTGAGGGTATACCTGGATGAGTATAAGGAAAATGGCAGGGGCGGCTGGATTCGAACCAACGCATGGCAGGATCAAAACCTGCTGCCTTACCGCTTGGCGACGCCCCTGTATCTGTTGCTGCGAGCGCTAGGCACTCGACTTCTTGACCAGACTTTGCAGCTTGCGATGCAACATCGAAATATTGCTTCCTTTCGCCACAAACCCTGTTTGGGTCGCTGAAAGAAGGGCCAGAACTTTATCAGCTTCGGCTTTGCTTGGGAAGGCCCCAAACACACAACTTCCAGTTCCGGTTAGTCGAGCCTCTGTGAACTTCCCCAGCCAATTCAGCGCGTTGCGAACTTCCGGGTAATTCTGCTCTACCACCGGTTGGCAGTCATTTCGACTGTTTCCCTTGGGAACGGGGCGCATCTTAAGTGGGAGAGAATCACGTGTCAACTGCGGATGTGAAAAAATTTCTGCTGTGCTTACAGACACTTGCGGAACCAGCACCACATACCACGGCTGTTCCGGATCGACCGGCGTGAGCTGTTCGCCCACCCCCTGGGCAAAGGCGGCATGCCCGCGCACGAATACCGGGACATCGGCACCCAGGCCGAGGCCCAGGGCCGCCAGGCGATCTTCATCCCACTCCAGCTGCCACAAGTGAGCAAGGCCAAGCAGGGTGGTGGCGGCATCCGAGCTGCCGCCGCCGATGCCGCCGCCCATCGGCAGCACCTTGTTCAGCCAGATGTCCGCGCCCAGGGGCGTGCCCGATTGGGCCTGCAGTTGGCGAGCGGCACGCACGATCAGGTTGCTGTCATGGGGCACGGTATCGAGGTCGCTGTGCAGGCGGATGACACCGTCTTCCCGCACGGCGAAGCTCAGCTCGTCACCGTGGTCGAGAAACTGGAAGACCGTTTCGAGTTCGTGGTAGCCATCGGCACGGCGGCCAATGATGTGCAGCCACAGGTTCAGCTTGGCCGGCGCGGGCAGGGTGAGCGCTTGCATCGACTCAGTGTCCTAGCTGGCGGGGCTGCCAGTCCTTGACCACCAGGGTCACGTCCAGGTCCTTGCCGTGTAGCTTGAGGCGTTCGGGCAGCCAGTAACCGTTGTGCTCGGCATAGCTCAGGTACTCGACCTGCCAGCCGTCCTGTTCGAGGCTGGCCAGGCGGCTGTCGCCGTCGAGGGTCAGCTTGCTCTTGGTATCCGGTGCTGGCAGGCCGCGCACCCACCAGACCAGGTGGGAAACGGGCAGCTTCCAACCCAGTTGTTCTTCCAGCAGCGCTTCGGGGCTGGTGGCTTCGTAGCGGCCCTGGTTAGCCACTTCCAGCACCACGGCGTCAGGCCGGCCGGTCAGGCGTGCGGCCCCACGGCCCAGTGGCCCGGCCAGGCGAATGTCGAAATAGTCCTGGCGCTGCAGCCAGAACAGGGTGCCACTGCCTGAGTCGCGTGGGGCACGGATGCCCACCTTGCCGTTGATCTGCCAGCCGTCGAGGCTGCTCAACTGCTGTTTGTGGGCACGCCACTGCTGCGGGTCGCCGTGGCCCTGCAGGGCCTCGCGGCTGCCGATGCCGGCGCAGCCGGCCAGGAGGGCGATGAGGGTGAAGGTAACGAAGTGGCGCAATAGCATGGTCTTAAAGGGTCTCGGATCCGGTCAGGCGTAGGAGGGTCTTGCGCAGCACAGGGCTGTCGGCCTGGGCTTCGAAGCCCTTGGCCCACACTTGGCGGGCTTCGCGCCGCTTGCCGTTGGCCCAGAGCACCTCGCCCAGGTGGGCGGCGACTTCATGGTCGGGGAAGCTGGCGAAGGCCTGGCGCAGGTAATCCTCTGCTTTGTCGAGGTTGCCCAGGCGATAGTTCACCCAGCCCAGGCTATCGAGCACCGCCGGATCGTCCGGGGTCAGCTGATGAGCCTTGTCGATCAGGGCCTGGGCTTCGGCGTAGCGGGTGGTGCGGTCGGCCAGGGTATAACCAAGGGCATTCAGGGCCATGGCGTTTTCCGGCTCGCGGGCAATGATGGCGCGCAGGTCCTTTTCCATCTGGGCAAGGTCATCGCGCTTTTCGGCGAGCATGGCACGGGTGTAGAGCAGGTTGAGGTCGTCCGGGTAGCGCTGGATGGCTTGTTGCAGCACCTGGCTGGCCTGGGCGTCCTTGTTGTTATTGCTGTAGCTTTCCGATTCGATCAGGAAAAGCTGAATCGCGTAGTCGGGCTGGGCCTCGCGGGCTTCGGCCAACAGGCGAGAGGCTTCGGTGCCGCGGCCGTTGGCGATCAGGATATCGGCCTGGCGCAGCTGCGCGGCCAGGTAATCGGGCCCTGGCCCTACCAGGGCGTATTGGCGCAGGGCACCTGCCGGGTCGTGGCGCTCTTCGCGGATACGGCCAAGGTTCAAGTGCGCCGCATCGGTGTTGCTGTCGCGTTCGACCAACTCCTGCAGGTAGCCTTCGGCTTCGTCCCACTCCTTGTTCTCAAGGCACACCAGCGCCAGGGAATAGCGCAGCTCATCGTCCTCGGGATACTGCTGGACCAGGCTGACGAATTCACCCTTGGCGTCGGCAATGCGGTCCTGTTCGACCAAGGTCCGGGCATAGGTGAGCCGCAGGCGCTTGTCGTCGGGGTTGTCGCGAATCGCCTTGCGCAGCAGGGGGAGGGCTTCAGGGCCACGGTCCAGGGCTTGCAGCAAGCGAGCGCGCAGCAGGATGGGGGCGATTTCGCCGTTTTGTGGCGCGTGCGATTCGAGCAGCTCAAGCGCCTCTTCGGCCTTGCCGTCCTGGTTCAGCAGCAAGGCCTTGCCGAAGATCAACTGACCGTTGTCGGGGTACTTGGCCAACAGGCGTTCGAAGCTTTGTAGCAGACCGTCGCGTGTGCTCTGGTCGGTTTCGGCAGCCGACAGGGCCAGAAAATCGAAATGGGTATCGCCCTGGCCTTGCAGGACTTTTTCCATATAGGCCATGGCATCGTCATAGCGGCCTGCGCGGGCCAGCTGGATGGCGGCGGCGCGTTGCGCATCGAGGTTCTGCGGGTCGTTGCGGGCCCAGATGAGGGCGTTGTCCAGCGCCGGTTCATCGGCGCCCAGGTATTCGGCAATGCGGTAGGCGCGCTCGGAGACGCCTGGGTCCTGGGTTCGCGCGGCCTCGTCGGTGTAGTTGGCCAGGGCGATGTCGAAGCGATTGCGTTGCCCGGCGAGCTCGGCTACCAACAGGTTATAGAGCGTATCCTGCTTGAACGAGCCGTACACCATGGGCTTCTCGGCTTCGGGTTTGCCGACGTCGGCGGCAGCCGGCTCGGCCTTGTGCGCGGGCAGGCTCTGGCAACCCTGGAGCAGGGCGAAGGCAAGCAGCAATGCGTAGGGTCTGTTCATAGAGGGCTTATAAGGAGACTCACCGGCGGTTGGGGCATGATGACACAAGCGCGGTGGCAAACCCACTGGGCCAAGGTATGAAGCGGATCCTTCGCTTATGAAGACCGCGACATTAGGATGTGGTTCGGCTTGCAGCGCGGGAGGTGGCCTGGTCGGCGGACTACGGACCTGTGCGTGGCCATCGCGCAAGGGCTTGCTGCTGGCAAGCCCGCAGTATACCCCCCTCCATCCTAGTGCCCATGCCATGCCATGCCATGCCCATGCTTTTGCATCTGCTTTTGCTTCTAAGTGCGCGGTAGCTCAGGCGCCGCAGATCGCGACTTCAGGAGGCCGAGCGCAGGGCTTGCGCAGGGAGGTG